>CAWJQG010000001.1:0-311085 GCA_963844925.1 uncultured Actinomycetota bacterium
CGCCGCGCAAAGTACTGAGGAGCATCTGCTCGGCGGCAGTCGCGCTCAGGTCCTCGTATGCTCCCTCGCCGCGGGCGCGGAGGTGGCCGACGAACCGGACCACGTCGCCGCCTGACCAGCCAGGAGGGAAACGCCGCTGCGCAACGGCGGTGAAAGCGGTAGCCACCAGTATGGGAAACTCCTGGCCATCCGCGAGACCCGGACCCGCGCTGATGCGCCCATCGCGCGCAGGCTGGCGGTGAACGCCGGGGCGGGACGGGGCATGTCCCAGCCGGTCAGGTGCGCGACGACGGACAGTTCCGCCCACACGGTGATCCGCGGGTCGGTGACGGCGGCGCGCTGGGCGGCGCGCATCTGCCCCAGGGTGCACGGCCCGGCCAGGCAGTCGGGGCCGCAGGCGGGGCTGCGCCGGGCGGTCACCGGCCCGGCGGAGGCGGCGACGACCGGGCGGGCGGCCTCGCGGGCCCTGCCGTCGGGCATCCGGGCCAGCAGTGGGTAGTCCATCCCGTCGGCGTGCACCGCGGCATCGCCCGGTGAGAGGGTGACCAGGTACTCGGACTGGGCGGGGGTGAGGTTGATCGTCGCGCCGACCGCGTCGCGGTCATCGGCGGCCGGGAGGCGGTGGACGATCTTGACGGCGGTGTTCTTGATCGCGTCCGGGATCAGCTTGGCGGGGATCTGCTCGACGATGACCAGGCCCTCGCCGTAGGCGCGGACCTCCGCGAGCAGGTCCGCGAACATCTCGACCGCCTGGGCGGCCGGCCCGGCGCCGGCACCCGGCTGGTCCGCCCGCGGTACGCGGTGGTCCGCTTCCGGTACGCGGTCCGGTCCGCCTGTTGCCGCGGTCCGGATCATCCAGGCGAGCAGCTCATACGACCCGACCAGCGCCACCGCTGGCCACGCCGCGACCACCGCGCCGACCAGCCCGTGGGACCAGCCCTGGGCCACGTTCACTGCGAGCGAGGCGGCGATGCCGAACGCGAGCATCCAGCGGGCCAACCGCGGTACCGGCAGCCGGTGCCGCGCGGCGTACAAGATGACCATGCTGGACGCTTACACCAGGCCGTCGATTACATGCCCTTGGGGGAGGGGAAGATCAGCCCGAGCGGGTTGGTGCCGGCCTCCTGCTCCGCGCGGGCCTCCTCGATCCGGGTGGCGAGCCGTTCGGCGAGCGGGTAGCCCGCGGGCGTGCGCCGAGGGTAGACGGTCCTGCGGTGCTTGCGGTTCTTCGGTGCCTCAACGAAAGGTGCCCGGCGATCTCGACTACCTTGCGGTCGACCGTGATGACGCGGGGGGCCTGGTCGACCTGCGGGATCGTGAGGGCGGTCAGCTCGCCCCAGCGCAGGCCGCTGTAGGCGGCGGTGTTGGCCATCAGCTCGTCGCGGTCCCCGTGCACCCCGGCGGCCAGCGCCTGGCCGAGCTTGTCGATGTCGTCGCCGGACGGGATCTCAGCGGGATCGACCCACTGGGCCGACTCGCCGGCCACGGTGACCCCGGGCGCGGGCAGCAGGCGGTCTGCCACCTGCCAGTGCACCTTCGCCAGCCGCGAGTTCACCAGGTACCCGGCGTCGATCCCCGCCGTGACGAGCGCGGAGATCATCCGCCGGACCCGGTCGCCTTCCCCGGCCGTCGGCGCGGCGTTGACGATCTTCTGCATGTGGCCGGTCTTGATGTCCTGGCAGGCGACCGCGTCGACTACCGGGGCGGCGAACCGCTCGCACAGACGCCGCTGGGTGTGCGCGTGCTTGCGCGACCACCGCTCGCTGACGGGGAGGCGGTCGGGGTCCAGGTAGTGCGCGATGAGGTCGGCACCGGGCTTCGTCATGTTCGGCGCGTCCGCTTCCAGCCGCGTCCTGACCTTCTCCAGCCGGATCTGGCCCTAATTTCGTGAAAGTCCTGGCTGCGTTCAGTTGCGCGCGGTGAGCAGCACCCGCTTGCGGAGCAGCGGGAGCCCGGCCCTCCCGAACATCTGGCGCTTGACCATCTTGATGTGGTTCACGCGGCCCTCGACCGGGCCGGAACTCCAGTTCATGGTCAGGCCGTTGGTGACGGCGTCGAGGTCCGGCTCAATGCCCTTGGCGAACGAGGAGAGGCCGGGCAGCCCGGCCTCGCGGGCGGCGGCCATCCACTGCGGCAGGTCCTGGCCTGTCAGCTCGGTGATCATGGCGGCGAACGCGCGGACCTGGTCCGATGCGGCCCGGAGTTCGGGGCAGCGGTCCAGGATGGCCTTGAGGCGGGGTTTCTCGTCCTCGGTCAGGGTGTCCGGCCGGCGGGTGAGCCAGTTCGTGACGTCGCGGACGGTGGGCGGGGCCGGCGGCAGCGGCTCCCTGGCGGGGCGCTTCCGGGCGAGGTAGTCGCGGACGACGGGGTAGCTGCCGTCGTAGCCGAGGGCCTGGATCTCCAGGAACAGGCGCCGGATGCTGCCGTGGCCGCCGTCGGCGTGCTGGTCGAGGTAGGGCTTGAACGGGTCGAGCTTGCTGGGGCGGGGCCCCTGCCAGCGGCCGTCGGCGAGTTCCTGCCAGGTGGCGGCGCGGTCGAGCCGCTGGACGGTGTGCAGGCCCCAGCCCAGGTGGCGGGCGATCTCGCGCAGGCCCCGCCCTTCTGCGCGCAGCTCGTGGACTAGCGCGTGGTGCCGCCGGGTGCGCTCTGCGTACTTCCCGTCGGGATCAGGCTGCCCGGCACATTCCGGCTCAGGCAGGGCCGGGGCATCGTCCTGGGCGGAAGGCGGGAGCGCCGACTCGGCCAGGCAGGCGCGGTGCGCGGCGACGCACTTCTCGACGGCCTTGGCGAGGTTCTGCCACAGGTGGAACCGGTCGGCGACCTGGATTGCGTCCGGCGCCCCGGTCCTGGCTCCGCTCGCGTACGGCCCCGAGCGGTCCCTGCAGATCACCTCGACCCCGGGATGGGCGGCCAGCCAGTCCGCGAGCGGCTGGGCGTCGCGGCCTTCGATGAGGTCGAGCGGGGCGCCGGTCTCGATGTCGATGAGCAGCGTGCCGTAGTGCTGGCCGCGCCTGATCGCGAAGTCGTCGACCCCGACCACCCGCGGGGACGCGGCCTGCGGGTCCGGGACGGCCATGACCAGCCGCAGCAGGACCTGCCGGGACGCGGGGACGCCCAGGCCGGCGGCCAGCCGCGATCCCGCGCGCCCGGCCAGCGCGACCGCGATCCGCCCGAGCATCCCGGCCAGCAGCGGCGTCTTGCGCGCGTAGCGGACGGTCAGGCCGTCGACCTGCTCGGCGAACGTCTTGCGCGGGCAGCCGGGGGCGGCGCAGAAGAACCGCCGCACCGCCAGCACGATCGCTGCCGGGCGGCCCCCCAGCGCGGCGTCGGCCAGCGTCCTGGCATAGCGGCTGTGGACCCGGCGCGACACCGTCCCGCACCCCGGGCACGCTGCCTCGGGGGCGCGCGCCCTGGCCGTAACGAGCAGCAGCCCGGCCGCCGCCGTGACCTCCTCGACGATCACCCCGGCCAGGTGCGGCAGCAGAACGCCCAGGTCAACGAACCCAGGGCATGACAAGAACGCGCCACCTTGCGACAATGACACAACGGACTCCTGGAAGAACAGCAGGCTTAGACAACCGCTGGACTACCAGGAGTCCGCTCACTTCACCCTGTAATGCGACAACAACCGATATAAGCGGCGCGTCACGGCGCGGACGCAGAGCCGCGTGAACCACATCAAGATGGTCAAGCGCCAGATGTTCGGGAGGGCCGGGCTCCCGCTGCTCCGCAAGCGGGTGCTGCTCACCGCGCGCAACTGAACGCAGCCAGGACTTTCACGAAATTAGGGCCAGATCCCTCCAGCCTGGCGGCCAGTTTCTCCTCGGTCGCCGCCTCGCACTGCTGCCGCTCATCGCTCTCGTACCAGACCGCCCGCCACCGGCCCCCGTCGGACCGGGCCGGGTACACCGTGATTCCGTGCTCCAGGACGATGACTTCGCCGCCGCCCCGGGTGGCGGCGCGCCCGGTCCCGCTAGGAGGACCCGGCTGCAGGCTGGACTGCCCCCCGCTTTCGCCCGTCCTGCGGGCCGCGTTGCTTACGCGGGGCCGGTTGGGGGGATTCTGTGGGGATCTTGAAAATCGCGGCTTGGGCCTGAGTCATGGGACTCTCTCTCTTCCTGCGTTGATGCAGGAAGAGAGAGCTGACATCGGCTGAGCTAGTGGCGCCCCGACCGCGACTCGAACGCGGGACCTACCGCTTAGGAGGCGGTGATGCCATTTCGAGATGCTAGCGGGTGAAAACCCTTTACGTCAACGTGTTCGTGATTCTACGAGATGCTAGTAGGCGGTGTCTGTAGCGCGTTCGAAGCGGTGCCTCCAGCAGCGGGACGCCCGGCGGGCGTCGAGCTACTGGGCGAGCCAGGACCGACGTGGCAGCACTTCCGGGGGCCTGATGGCAACGTCTACGAACTCGTCACCAGCTAGTCGGTCCTCAGCGCAGGCAATGACCGCCCGCAGCGGCGTGGCAGGACATTCGCGCGGAAACGCTGAGGGCTTTCACCAGCTGTGGATGCGACGCCCTGCACATCGGCCGGACCGCTGTTGCCAGATGCGTTCCCCGGGCGGCGGCTCTCGAAGCCGGGGACGTTGCGTGATGCCATGCCGCGCGCGCATCGCTAGGATTACTAGCGTGGCGATGCGGGCGTTCGAGACGGCTGACCAGGCGGCTGGCAGCGCTGTCGCCATGCTCGCCGACGGCGAGCGGCTCAGCAGGCTCTGGCGCTACGTCTTCGTCCAGATGCTGGACGACTACACGAGTGTCCTGCGCCACGCAGGGATCGCGGCTGCCGCGCGGATGTGGGCCGGCGCCCCGAGGAGCACGGGAGACGCCCGGGTGGATGCCGCGTTCGCGGCGATGGCCGAATACCTCGCCCGCAGGGACGGGTGGACTGTCCCCTTGTGGGCCCGGCTGCCGGAGCGTGAGGCGTGGCCATGGTGGTTCGTCACCGACCTGCGCGGCCTTCACCCGCGCGCCCTAGTGGAGTCGCCCTCCTCGTTCCGCCGCCGCGGCGTCTTCATCACCGACGGGGCACTCGACCGCGCATGAGCGCCGGCCTCGGGCGGGAGGACATCCGCGCGCTCCTGGACGACCTGTCCGCGGAACTGGCAGCCCGCGGCGCAAGAGCCGAGCTCTTCCTCGTCGGAGGTGCCGCCCTGGCAGTCGCGTATGACGCCACCAGGGCGACCCGCGACCTCGACGCGGTGTTCATCCCCGCGGACGTGGTCCGGCAGGCCGCCGCCGCGGTCGCGGAACGCGAGGGACTCGCGGAAGACTGGCTCAACGACGCGGTGAAGGGCTTCCTGCCCGGCCCTGACCCGAACGCGCAGCGCTTCTACTCAAGCGACTCGCTGATCGTCGACGTCGCGTCCCCGCGCTACCTGCTCGCGATGAAGCTGTTCGCAGCCCGCGCCGAGATCGACGCCGACGACATTATCCTGCTCTACCGCCAGCTCGGATTCACCACGGTTGAGGAAGGCCTCGACCTAGTCGAGCAGGCATACCCCGGCCGGCCAATCCCGCCCAAAGTGAGGTTCCTCCTCACCGAAATCGTGGACTCCATGCAACGCTAACGCGTGGCCACGAACAGCACCCGACAACACGGCCGACGTGGGTCTCAATGCGACCAGATCGCCGAATCTGCGCGCCTAGTTAAACCGAACACCAGGTCAGCGACCGAACACCGATCACCCCGTTATGGCGGCTATCGAACGGGCTTCATCAAGGGAAGCAGAGCCGCCGTCCCGCATTCCGCGGCGAGTCCCGGACATGATGCTCCTTCCTTCCATCCCCGTGCTGGGACGGTGGATGCTGGTGTGACTGGCGTGCACCAAGAAGAGCACCGCTATAGGCGAGCAGATATATTAGCGTCTATATCGAGAAGGGATTAATATAGTGGAATCGGCATAGAAACGCGTGTCCGTTGGTAACATAATTTGAGATTTCCCTGTGCTTGTTCCCGTGGCCTCGCTTGAGGCCAGCAGTTGGATAGGTTTCCGCCCGATCGCGCACGTCGGCTACTTGGGTGACGGGGGTCCTCATGCGCCTATTCGTCCGGTGGGTCGTGGCGGCAGTTGGGTCGGCTGCTGCGTACCCTTTTGTGTGGTGGGTGTGCGAGCGGGTCATCGGGCTTGGTGCGGGTACCGCTGAGACTGCGGGCGGTCTCTCGGCAGCTTTTGTGCTGACCGTGCTGGCATGGTGGGCGCCTCGGCGAGCCGATCCTCCAGGTCTCGGTGATTCGAGTCCCGCGCGGCCGATGATGATAGGTGCCGTTCCTGCGCGGCCCGCGGGGTATCGGGAGAGAAAGGAACTGGTCGCAGCCATCGGCCGAGCGGCCGGAGACCGTAGGAGGCCCAATCTCATATCAGTCACCGGGATGGTAGGCGTTGGTAAAACGAGCCTGGTTGCAGGGTACGCACGAGCGCGGTTCGCCGATGGATGGCGGGTAGTGGCCTGGGTTAACGCCGCCGATGACAATGCTGTCTTGAGTGGTCTTGCTCAAGTGGCTTCGGCACTTGGCCTCAAGGCTGATGGAGCGGATGCCGTGACTGCGGGGCGGGCCGTTCGTCGCAAGTTCGAGACAGACGGGAAACGATGCCTGCTGGTCTTCAATGATGCGGCCGACATAGACCAGCTTATGCCGTTTATCCCTGTTGTGGGTGATGCGCAGATCTTGATTACGACCAACAGGAAAGCGGCGGCAAGCCTTGGCACCAACGTAGCCGTTGGTCCCTTTACCCCACAGGAGGCACTGGAGTTCCTAAGCATGCGGACAGGGTGGCAGGAACCAATCGGCGCTGCTCAGGTAGCAGCTGAACTGGGGTACCTGCCGCTCGCACTGGCGCAGGCCGCAGCGGTCATTATTGAACACAACTGGAGCTTTGAGACGTACTTGCGGCATCTTCGCGGCGAAGCCGCGGACGGATACCTGCGCCATGTTGAAGGGGACCACTATCAGCGCGACGCCGCCGGGGCGATTCTGCTCTCATTGTCTGCTGTTGAAGAAAATTCCGCCGGAGGCCTCTGCGGCCTCATGATGGATGCGATCTCCGTACTCTCCCCCGGGGGCGTGCCTCGCACGCTGTTGCATTCGAATTTCAGCATTTCAGATAACGCCATCGACAGAGCACTGGCCCGCCTGACAGCGGCCTCGCTGCTGAATTTCAGTGTCGATAAGGAACGTGTCGTTGCGCATCTCTTGGTGATGCGCATCGTACGCGACAAGATGATCCGTGAGGGGCGTTTCGCGGCCTTTTGCGTCTCCCTCGGCGATGCTCTGATCAAGCGGGCAGCATCTGTGCGCAAGGATTGGGAGCAATCTGCGGTGCGGGACCTTGTCGATCAGATGAAGGCGCTCACGGGTCACATGGCCTCAATCTCTGAGGCGACCGGCAAGGTGACCCGGTGCATGCTCCAGCTCCGCCTCGAACAAGCACGATTCCTTGATGACCTCGGGGACGCTCCGATGCGAGCAATCAAGGCCGGCATTTCGCTGCTTGCGGACGCCGAGCGCTATCTTGACGCTGAAGACCGTTTCACTATGACCTGCAGGCACAACCTAGCTATCGCTTACCAGCAGGCCGGCGTCCGGGACAAAGCTATAGCGCTGCACGAGAAGAACCTCGATGATCGCCAGCAGGTCCTCGGCGTAAGTCACCCCGATACCCTGACTTCGCGGAACAATCTCGCAACTGCCTATCACGACGCCGGACGCTACGACCTGTCCATAGGGCTGTACGAGAGCAACCTGCGTGATCGCGTGGCGGTCCTCGGACCTAGAGACCCCGACACATGCGCGTCCCGCAACAACCTCGCCGTCGCCTACCAGGACGCTGGGTTGTTCGAAAAGGCCATACTCTTGCATGAAGCAAACCTTGCGCGGTTCCACCGGCACCGGGACCCAAGTTCAACCTCGGGAATTGTGCCGCGAGGGACGCCGCCCGCCGACAGCCTGCACGCAGCGTTCCTGAGCTGCGCAATCCCGTTGCATGAGTACGCCCGTGCGGACGGCCAGCGGATTATCCATTCCGGACATCCCGATCTCCTCGGCTACCAGAACAATCTCGCTACCGCCTACCTCGAAGCAGACCGCGTCGACGAAGCAGTAAGGCTGCTAGAACTCACCTGCCAAGGCAAGAGACAGAGCTTGGGCCAAAACCACCCCAGCACCCTTGTGTCACGAAGCGACCTAGGCGCCGCGTACCTCAAAAAGGGCCGTCTCTGTAAAGCGACTAGGGCTCTAAGCGGTACATTGACGGACGCTACGCGAGTACTGGGGCCACACCACCCCGTTACTCGCATAATCCGCGGGAACCTGGCCGCTGCTTGCGCAGCGTCGCCGCTCTGGTGGCGGGTTCTCTTGCTCCGAATAATCTAGTTGGGCAATTACGTGAGTGGAAAAGGTACTATTGCTTCCTTACGGCTGAGTGAATTACCTCCAGCATCCCGTCGACGTGACAACTGTGTGTGCGATGAGATAGAATGCACAAGCGCAGTACTGTACGCCCCTGGATACTCGTCTTCGACAAGAATGCCTCGCCAGTTGCATTGATCTCCTCCAGAAGACGCTCGTTTGCATCATCGTCCGACCCTCGCAAACGGAATACAACTGTCGACAGGTCAGGCACCCAGGGAACCTCCAACTTATCATTCTGACAGAGAACTCGATAAGCGTCGGCGGCCAACTTAAGCTTTTCGTCCAAGGCAGCACGGAATGCGCTCACTCCGTGAAGGTGCAACGGAAGCCAGAGGCGCAAGCCACGGAATTCACGAGTTAGCTCAGGGCCGAGCGCACCGAAATCAGGCAGCTCCTGATCACTACCGTGATCAGGCAAGTACGCATGGTCCGCTCCGTGATCCGCGTAAGCGGCGCGCAATGTCCCGGAATCACGAACCAGCAAGGTTCCTGTTCCATACGGAAGGAACAAGCCTTTATGGGGATCAAGAACAATCGAGTCGGCAAACTCGATACCAGAGAGCACGCGCCGCCCTCGCTGAGTCAACTGAAAAAAACCTCCGTAAGCGCCATCAACATGGAACCACAGGTTCTCACGGGCAGCCAAGGCCGCTAGGTCGGCGATAGGATCAACGGTTCCGGTGTCGGTAGTTCCGGCGGTACCAACGAGAAAGAAAGGATTCAATCCAGCATTCCGGTCATGGGTGATCATTAGGCTGGCTTTCGCCACATCCATACGCAGATCCTCAGTCGTAGGGACCTTCCGTATCCGCCTGGCTGGGAACCCGGCAATCAATGCCGCCTTAGCGACGCAGTGATGAGTATGCTGCGTGACATAAATTGTTCCTCTGCTAAAGTCCTCCTCGAGCCGCTGGAAACGCGCAGCTACGACCGCCGACAAGGTGGCCATCGATCCACCCGTGGTCACCACGCCAGCCGACCCATCCGGCAATCGGAACTCATTACACAGCCAGCGCAAAACGCCTGACTCCATCGCCACAAGTTCGGGGGCGATGTCCGGCACCCCCGTGAAACGATTCAGGCTCCGGGCAACAAACTCAGCCAAAGCCGAGGTGTACAAACCGCCGCCGGGTATATAAGCCGCGAAACGCGGTCCAGCTGTTTCGACTGCATGACCGGCTGCCGTATTGAACACATCTAGCAGTTCGTCGAAATTAGCTCCATCCTCACCGGGAGGGACAAGCAACCCGTCTCTCGGGCCACTACCAGAGCCTCGGCTGTCAGCCGGAGCACCCTCAAGACCACCGACAAATCTGATGACCAGTTCAACCGCAGACCGACCCATCCGGCGCATCTGCTCAGCGCCCGGCTCCAACGGAAACGTCATTGACTACTGTCAACTCCCTCGGTTCCCGGATGCATCCCAGCTTCTGGCAGCACTGTTGCGGGACGCCGGGCACTCCAGAGGCTGGATCTGGCGTGGCAACCAATCTCAGCGGGGTAGCCTCGTGCTTACGACAAGATGACTGCCACCACGACACAGAGTATCTAATCTGTCGGCAAGCATTGAGATTTGGCGAGTTGCAGGAACGGTGCCATATCGGCGGATACGGCACGACAGCGTTTCCGTATCCCACTGCGTCCTGTCGACGGCTGTTGAGCCCGCAGCCGTGGCGAGATGCAGATCATTGGCAGAACGTCGTCGTTGACGTCTAATTGAGCCTTGCTCGGGGTGTCGGCGCAGGGCGACATTGGCTTGTACGCGTTTCGGCTCAAGCGCCGGCATCACCGCCGATACCGGGCGAGCCGGTTTCCGAAATCAAGCCGAGAGGTTGCGGATCGTCGCCCCGCCACCCAAGCCGTCCCTGATCATAGAGGAATGACTGTACGGCCGCCTGACGGGTTCCAGCTGCCCGACCTGGTGCTTGCCTCCAACCGCGTCCTCCTCGAGGAAGCCGAGGCCCTTCGGGCGGCGATGGAGCAGTTCGGGAGCGCGCCTCCTCCCGGGAGCCCGTGGATCCTGGATGACGAGTCCGTCGCGGATAGCGCTGATGCCGTTGCGCGGGGCCGGGCCTCGCTCCTGCGCTACGCCCGACATCAAGCCTCGCTGATCTACGTGAACGCCGTGGATCACATGATCACCCTGGCGAGGATCCTCGGCGGTGACGGGGCCATGCCCCTGTTCTCCCACGCAAGCGTGTCCAGGGTCGTCTGCGAGGCCGCAGTCCGGTTCGGGTGGCTCATGGATCCGGACATCGGCAGCGCCAAGCGGCTCGTGCGCGGCGCGGTCGCCCTGTACGTCAGCGCCGAGGAACGGTCCAGGGGAGTTCGCGCGCTACCCGCCGAGCACTTCCCGCCCCAGGCATATCGGCAGATGCTCGACAGCTGCCGCCAGGAGCAGGAATCCATCCGCGGGCTGATCGACGGCGCCGGGATGGCCTTCGGGTCCCCGCGGAAGGGCAACGCCAAGGTCCGCCTCGAAATGCACTCGCCCCGCGTCGCGGAGCCGCTGAAGATCAATGTCAGCGAGTTGATGGCCGGGATGCTGCCCGACTCGCCCAGCTGGTACAACATCGGCTCCAGCGTCTCGCACAGCATGTATTGGGGCCTACGGGATGTCGACCACTCCCGGCCGGGCGAGCCCTTGGCCCTGACCCCGAACGTCCTGGACGTCGGCGCTGCCGTCGAGTCCGCGATCTAGGCCTCCGCCCTGATCCTCGACCGCTGCGGCAGGATGACGGGCCATGATCCCACAGCCCAGGTTCAGCATGCACAAAAGCGCCGCGCCGAGATCGACGCCTTGATGAAGCGTGCGACCACTTCAGCCTGGGCTCACCTACCAGCCGAGCACCACAGGGGCGAATCGAGTCGCTCTCAGGAATGACGCACCTCATCCGGTGATCTCATGCTCGATCACCATCACGACGTGCGCCATCCCTGCCGATTATGACGTCTCCTCGTGGTTTGGCGCGATCAAATCCAACACCGCGCATATCGCCTTTTCTGGCATGTCGGCTCCTCAGGGGCCACGGCTTCGTAACAGCTTGTTCCCGCTTATCACGGCCGGTTTCTGGACGGGATCGGGTGCAGACTGGACGGGGGGCCAACGCAGTCCGGTAACCCGGCGCCTAAGCCACGGTCGGTTGGCCTCCTGCGTAATCAAGCAGGTTGAGTACTTTGATTCCGCTGGGCGTGTCGAGGATGATATCCGTGTGGCTTGTGCCCCCGTCGAGCGGTTCGATCAAACTTGCCGTCGCGGCAGTTCCTGTGGCGGTCATGTGCTCAGGGCGCGGCCGCACCCCGTCTGGCCGCTGAGCTAGCCTCCGGGGAGGTGACGACCTCGCCAGCGATGGAGATGGGCCCTGCCGTGCGCTGCTACCAGCGTCTGAGCGCTCACGGCATGGATATCGTCTGCGCCTGGGCTACCTGTACCTCGCCATCACCATCCTCGGCGTTCCCGTCGCCGCTGCCCTCACCGGCTGGATCCTCGCCGGGCGCAAGCCACCATCCATCGCCCGCCGGGTACTCGAATGACCCAAGCCCCCTGAGCACGATCACAGGCCGCGGCCACACGACGCCGATCATCCGCAGCCCCCGGCAGACCGTGCACCACCACGGTCGATCCGGGCTCACCCCCGCCCGAGGACCCAGGCACGGCCAACCCTGCAGCCGGCCGGCCATCGTCCGCACGGCGATGAGCGAACACGAAGAGCACGCCGGAACAAATGATCTGCGCTCCGCATAGTCGGCAGGGACCCGCCGCCTGTCAGGTGAGCTGAGCCGATCACGTTCCGCGACAAGTGTGGCCACCGTGCGGAAGCGGCTTCTGACAACCTCTCTGCAAAGAGGCTTGTTGTCGGTGATCATCGATCCATGACCAGATAATCACGTCAGTAACAACAGCGCGTCCGCCGCGTTCCGAGCGTCATGCCGTCCCCTCAACCCGTCCGCGAACGCTTTCCCGCGGGTCCCCACCGCCCCGGTCAGCAGCGACCGGCACGTTGCGAACCGGGAGAGGCGTTGCATGCCACGCCAGCGCTAACCGTAAACAGCCACATGCGGACAGTAGTGAACCGTTACGATGACTGCCTGTGCGTGAAGATCGCCGGGCGGATGGAGGTGACCCGCCGCAGCCTGGTCCTGGGGTCAGCTGCTCGGGAGAAGCGGGAGACACCAGGGACGGCTCTCCATGAGAGAGGTCATGCCGGCTGCGTGCTGGCAGGTTCACCGGTACGACTTCGCCCGGTGGCGGGAAGACCGTCCGGCAGAGTTGGGGAGCTATCCGCCCGATCTTGAGTCCTGGGCCGGGGCCTATGGGGAGAGGGACAGCCAGCGGTTTCTTATCGGGCCGGACGGGCGCCCTGATGAGCGGATCAATGCCTTCCTCGCGTCGCCCAAGATGCGGAACCGGGCGGAGAACACGAACAAGGCCTACGCGTACTCGCTCGTGGTGTGGCTGAACTTCCTGCTGAGCACCGGCCTGAACTGGTGGGAGGCGACCGACGACGAGGTTGAGGCGTTCCAGTTCTGGCGGCTGACCGACCCGCGCAACGGACAGGCCTTCGAGGCGTCGTCCTTCGCGCGCGATGTCGCAGCGTGCAAGTCGTTCTACCGCTGGGCGGGGAAGCGGCACGCGGTCGTGAACCCGTTCGAGGATTACGAGCCGCCGCGGAGCCGGAAGGGCGCGGACGTCAAGTGGCTCGACCGGCGGCGGTCGCCCGTTGGGTCGGCGTCGGGCTGCGCGGGCGTGACCTTTCCGGCAGGCCGGACCCGCCCTGGCAGGGCCGGAACGAGCAGCGGGACGCGGCCTTCGCGGAGGGCCTCTACGGCACGGGGCTGCGGCTGGGCTCCTGGGCCAGCGTCGTGCTGCCCGAGCTTCCGGGCGTGGCCCGGGGACGGGGCTCCTTCCGGTGCCAGCTGGCCGACGCCTGTGCCAAGGGCGGCAACGGGTACCCGTACTGGATGCCGCTGGCGGCGCTGCGCGGGGTCCTGGGCTACGCCGAGGGCGCCCGGGCCGCAGCGGTGCGGCGGGCCCAGGCGGCCGGCCGCTACGACAGGGCAGACCCGCTGCTGCTGGCCGGGGCGACGCGGTCGGCCGCGCTGCTGGAGGCTGGCCAGGGAGGAGCAAGGCAGAAGGCGTGGAACAACGTGGGGCCGCAGGACCGCCTGCGGCTGTTCCGCCGGACGCCGCAGGGCCTGGAGCCGGTCGCGCTGTGGCTGAACGAGGACGGGCTGCCGCGCGACGGGCACGGGTGGCATCACACCTTCGACACTGCGAACGCGCGGGTCGCGTCGCTGGGCCTGACGGGTTCAGCTGCACCCCGCACATGCTGCGGCACTCGATGGCCCTGAAGTGGTTCGCGATCGGGAAACTGGTCCACGCGGCCTGGCTCGGCCACCTGCCCCCGGATGAGGCCAGTGACTTCCGCGCCCAGTTCGGCGACACCTGGCACCTGGTGCAGACGATGCTCGGTCACCGGCGGGTGGAGACAACCAAACTGGTCTTGTGGGTGCCGAATATCATGTCACCTCACGCGACCTGCGAATATTCATGGATCAGGCCGCCGAGCCGGACACGGCGGAGAACCCGGACGTTTGCCCCCGGAGCTGGCTGATGCGGGCGCCCGGAAGGCGGACCCTGCTGTAGCGCCCGGTGCGGACGGTGGGAGTTATAGTGATCGATGTACTCATCAAGGACCAGTCGCAAGTGCCGCTCGCCGGTAATGAGCATCAGGTCCAGGCACTCGCGGCGGGCGCTGGAGATCCAGCGTTCGGCGATCGCGTTCGCACGAGGCGCCCGGACAGGCGTCCTGATGATCCGGACCCCGGCAGCCGCGAGCACGGCGTCGAACGTGCCAGTGAACTTGGCGTCCCGGTCCCGGATGAGGAACTTCAAGCCGTCAGCGCGATCCTCGAGGTTCATGAGCAGGTTGCGGGCCTGCTGGGTCACCCACTCCCCCGCCGGGTGGGCCGTAATCCCGGTCAGGTGTACGCGGCGGGTGCCGTGCTCGATGACGAACAGCACGTACAAGCGGCACAGGAAGACCGTGTCAACGTGGAAGAAGTCTGTCGCCCGTCTTCGCCTGGGCATCGAGGAACGTCCTCCAGGACTGCCCGGACCGCCTGGGCGCGGATCGATGCCCGCGTCCTTGAGGATCTGCCACACCGTCGACGGCGCGAGCTTGCAGCCCAGGCCCGCCAGCTCGCCGTGGATGCGCCGGTACCCCCAGCCCGGGTTGCCTCGTGCCATTTCCAGCACCAGCGCCCGCACGGACGGCACCGTGCGGGGCCGCCCGGCTCCAGGGCGCCGGTACGTCCATCGCCGCCCGACTAGGTCCGCATGCCAGCGCAGCAGCGTCCGCGGAGAGACGAGCAACTGCAGCTGGCGCAGACGGCCACGGGGCAGCAACCTGGCCAGCGCGGACAAGATCGCGCGGTCAGCCCAGGACAGCCTCGGTGCCTTGACCTGACGCTGGAGCACCGCGACCTGATGGCGCAAGATGAGAATCTCGGCGTCCTTGTCACGGTCGGACCGGGCGAGCAAGGCGAACCAGCGACACGGGTACTGACGGTGCCGGAGCGGGAGGCCCTCGCGCAGCCAGATGCCTGATCTGACCCACACCCATCCAGGACAAGACACCAGCTCAGCGACTATGACAGAGTTACCGGCACCCACAAGCGACTCACCAGCCGCGACAGCACCACAAGCCACAGCCGGTCCACGTGGCCCCACCGGAGCCGACCTGTCAGCCGATGACGCAGCATTTGGTTCTCGTGGCACGGCACCAGCAGCTCGGTGTCCTTGGGCAGGTCAGAACAGGCCAGCACCGCCAGCAGGGCGACCAGGCACCTCACCAACCGATATGCAAGCGACAGTAGCACGCCGCGATGGGGCCAGCCATGTCAATGATCCCGCAGGAAAACCCGGCCCACGGCACGAGGCCGAGTTTCCGAGCGGGACACCTCGGCGTTTGCAAACCAGCCTTTTTTGACTATAATTCGGGTCATGACGATGATGATTCCTCTGGCGGACGCCAAGGCCCGGCTGTCCGCCGTGCTTGACGATGTACGGGATACGCACGACCGCGTCGTGATCACCCGCAACGGCCGCCCCGAGGCCGTGATCATCTCCGTGGCAGACCTGGAAACCATAGAAGAGACCCTCGACCTGCTGTCCACGCCCGGCGCGATCGACGAGATCCGCACCGCGGAGGCCGAGATCGCACGCGGCGAGGCCATCGGCGCCGACGAACTGCGGCGCCTGATGGCAGAGCGCGTCCGGAATGAGCGCAACGCCGGGTGAGCGACGAGGCCTACGCCCTGTCGCTGGCCCCGGCCGCACGGCGCGTCCTGGTGGAAGGACCGCCGCGCGGACTGCCGGTCGCGGTCGCGGCGGCGGTGACCGAGTTCCTGACCGGCGCACTGCTGGACAACCCGCACCGGGTAGGCAAACCGCTCGCCCGCGAACTAGCCGGATACCACTCCGCGCGCCGCGGCGCGTACCGGGTGGTCTACCGGATCGACGAGCCCGCCAGGACTGTCCACGTCGTACGCATCGACCACCGCGCCGACGTGTACCGGGCACGCTAGTCCCGACAGCACGAGGAGGGACAGGAGCCGAAGTGAGCACGGCGGCCCGCTCCCTGGAAGGTGCCTGATCAGGTCAAATCCTGGCACTGCCAGCAGGGATCACGGAACGCGTCGGCCGCTTCCGCCGGACTCGGCCATGATTGACATGTATTTGGCGTGCCGGGCACCTATACCTTTACCGGGCCGTGGTCCAGACCCCGGCCACGATGGTCTAGACCTTTCCGCAGCCATGTTTGCTCCATGTTTGCTCGGACGCCCCGGTACGGGCCGGCAGGACCCGGTACTTACGTCGCTTCGCCTCGCGGGGTTGCGGTACAGCTCCGCATGTCATAGCATTCCTGTGACTCAAGTTTTCAAAAAAGTATCCCTGAGCAGCGGACTCTTAATCCGCGGGTTCGGGGTTCAAGTCCCTGGCGGCGCACCCGGTCTGACCTGGGGCTTTATCGCTCCAGGTCATTTTTTATGTGTCCGTTTTGTCCACATGTTTGCTCCGCGTTTGCTCGCGTGCACGGACCGTGCAATCCGGGGCTTGTCAAAAACGGCCGATCCGGCGCCGGCGCCGCCCCTTCCCCCGCTAGACCAATGGTCTAGACCTCGTGCCCGGCTGCCGGAGCGCGCCCGATTTCCCCTACCCGATGCTGTGCCGCTCGAATATTGAGTTACGTGGCCTGAGCTGGGGTTACGCGGCGTGGTGATACTCGTTGATCAGGCCCGTGACGACGGGTTTTCGGCGGACGGATCGCAGGTCGGCCATGTCCAGGGCGGACCGCTCCTCCCTATCCGGGGGACGCTGCCGCCGGGACTGGTGCGGCCTGTGGCCGTTGTAATGGGTCACATACTCGCGGAGCACCAGGGCAAGGTGGCGCTCGCCGACGATCAAGGCCCTGTCCAGCAACTCACGGCGGAGGGCCGTTGACGCGCTCGCAGATGGCGTTCATCCGAGGCGTCCTCGGCAAGGTGGGGATGATCCGAAGCCCCTCGGCCTTGAACACCTCGCCGAACGCCGAAGTAAACACAGGATCGCGATCATCAATCAGGAACCGCAATGTGCCGAGGCGCCCACCCAGGCCCATGGCGAGGTTGCGGGCCTGCTGCGCCGCCCACGCCCCGGTCGGGCAGCCGTTACCCCGGCCACGGGCAGCCTGCGGGTGCCGTGCTCGATGAACACCAGCACGTACAGCCGCTTGAGGAGCACCGTCTCCACCACCAGGAAGTCGCGCCATCTGGACGATCAGCGCCCTGACCGAGATCCCGGTGGAGGGCCGTCCTGGCCGTCGTCGGCTGGCGTAGTCCCACTTGCGGGCGACGAGGTTACGGTGCCAGCGCAAGATCGTGGCCGGGGCGACCGGGAAGACCTCCGCCCACCGCCGACGGCTCACCAGCCGGGACAACACCGCAAGCCAGAGCCGGTCGACATGATCCCACCGCGGCCGGCCGACCAGCTGACGGCGCAGCACCTGAGCGGGACTGGACCAGCAGCCCCCGCTTCGCCGCCAGGCGCGCGCCCGCGCCCGGCAGGCAGCGGGCTCGCCGCCGCCGACAGCGCGATGGACGACGCCTGCTCGTGCCAGCCGGCCTTGCGCGCCACCTCAACGGCGTCCTGTACATCAGCCGCATGCACGGACACGTCTGCCGCTGGAACTACAACACTGACCTGTCGGCGGAGGTCACGCACGGGTGCTGCGTCGCGGCCTGGGACGTGGGCCTGCCGGAACCGTTCGCGGTGACGGCAGAGCACTTCTCCCCGTTCTCCACGCTGAGGCGGCCAGTTGGGCGGTGATCCTGGTCCGGCCCTGCTCCTGATGTCGGTGGGGCGGCGGTCGGTTGCCGGGGCTAGGCGCTCGTCTCCGGTTTTCCGGGTTCCTGGCCGGCCTGGTCGAGGGCCAGCGGGTGGAACTGGTTACGGGCGATGTTGCCCTCCTGGGTCCCGGCCGCGATGCCGCGGAGGATCCGGGTGCCGCGCAGGCTGGCGAGGAACTCCAGTGCCCGCTGGGGCACCTGGTCGTCGTCGTCCCGGAGAAGAACGGCAGGATGCCGGCCTCCCTCATCGTCTCCAGGGCCCGGGGTGCCGAGCCAGAAGGCCAAGTACAGCTCGGTGAACGCGCCGTGGACGTCCTTCTTCTCCCCGTCCCCGGCCGGCCCTGACTGCAGCGTCGTCTCGTCGAACCCCGCCACAGGCGACGCGGCGATCAGCGTGCGGATCATCCGCACTGCGTCCTTGACCAGGCCCGCGGCCTCGCGCAGGAGGTACTGAGGCGTGACCAGGCACATCAAGAAAGTCTCGAAGCAGCGAGCCTGCTAGGTGCTTCCGCCTGTGCTCGCTCCAGGCGAGGCCAAGTGCGACTGCTTTCCCCTTGGCGGCCGCTCTTTGACGTGCCGGGCGCCGCAGTACATGTTGTTGTGCTGAGAGTATGATCGTCGGGTGGCGGTGGTGCCAGCGGCCGACCAGGTGCTGTCTGTCCTGCGTTACCTGAGCGTCCAAGCGGGTCCGGTCCCGGCGGTCACGGTGAGCCGTGACCTGAGGTTGCCCCGCTCGACTACCTATCACCTGCTGGACACGCTGGTCCGTGCAGGCTTTGTCGCGCATCTGGCCGACGAGCACAAGTATGGCCTGGGCCTGGCTGCATACGAGCTGGCGACCGGTTACAGCCGGCAGGCTCCGCTGCAGCGTTTCGCGCGGGCGCCGCTGGTGGGGCTGGTCGACCGGGTCGGGCACAACGCGCACTTGGCGGTTATGCACGGCCGTGACGTGATCTACCTCATCGAGGAGCGCGCGCCGGGCCGCCGTCCGCTAGTGACCGATGTGGGTGTACGCCTGCCCGCGCATCTGACAGCGAGCGGCCGGGCGTTGCTGGCACGACTTTCTCATTCCCAGGTGCGAGCCCTGTTCCCGGATCAGTCGGTGTTCGTGCTGCGCACTGAGCGGGGGCCGCGTTCACTGTCGGCCCTGCGGCAGTTGCTTGTGGTGACGCGCCGCCGCGGATGGGCCGAGGAGGTGGAAGAGGTGACGGCGGGGTTCTCGTCGCTGGCGGTTGCGTCCTGTGACCACACAGGTCATCCCCTGGCGGCTGTCGCGGTCACATTTCCGACCGACGAGGTAAACGAGCCCGAGCGGGCCGTCCTGACCCGGCACATCGACCGGACCGCAGCCGAGCTCACCCGGCTCGTCGGAGGCCGCTAACCGTGCGAAGAGTGCCGGAAGCCTGCCGGGACCCGGGTACGTGTCTGGTATCCCAGACGGAATGTGCGTTGATCATCTGGTGGCCGTGGCTTCCGGCCACCAGCATGGAAGGCATGGACGAGGTGATGATCGGCGTCGGCGCGCCGACTGAAGAGCAGGTCGTCGCCGTTGCGCGCCTGGGGGCTCGGGTCCGGCTCTGTGATGAGGCGCGTGCGGCGATCGCCGCGGCCCGAGTCGTGGTCGACAAACTTACCGCGGATCCCGTGCCGCACTATGGCATCTCGACCGGGTTCGGCGCCTTGGCGACTCGGCATATTCCGGTCGCCGACCGGGCCAGGCTGCAGCGCAGCCTGGTCCGCTCGCACGCGGCCGGCTCTGGACCCGAGATCGAGCGGGAGGTGGTCCGGGCGCTTATGCTGCTGCGCTTGTCGACGCTGGCGACGGGCCGGACCGGTGTCCGGGTGGAGACCGCAGAGACCTACGCGGCGCTGCTGAACGCGCTTATCACCCCGGTGGTGTACGAGTACGGGTCGCTCGGCTGCTCGGGAGATCTCGCACCGCTGGCCCACTGCGCCCTTGTCACAATGGGCGAGGGGCCGGTGCGGGTTGGCGACGGAGAGATCGTCGCGGCGGCTGACGCACTGGCTGCAGCGGGCATCGCCCCTGTCGAGTTGCGCGAGAAGGAAGGGCTGGCGCTGATCAACGGAACCGATGGCATGCTCGGCCAGCTGGTCCTCGCCGCGCAGGACCTCGGTGTGCTGCTGCGCACCGCCGACATCGCCGCGGCGATGAGCGTCGAGGCGCTGCTGGGCACCGACGCCGCATTCGCCGCCGACCTGCAGGCACTGCGGCCTCACCCGGGACAGGCAGACAGCGCCGCCAACCTGGTCGCGCTGCTGGCCGGCTCGGAGATCATGGCCAGTCACCGAGGGCCGGAGTGTACCCGCGTGCAGGACGCTTATTCGCTGCGCTGCTCGCCGCAGGTGCACGGCGCGGCCCGGGACACTCTTGCCCATGCCCGCGCCGTCGCCGCCCGTGAACTCGCCAGCGCGGTCGATAACCCGGTCATCACGCTGGACAGCCGCGTGGAGAGCAACGGCAACTTCCACGGCGCGCCGGTCGCGTACGTGCTGGATTTCCTGGCGATCGCGGTCGCCGACGTGGCCTCGATCGCGGAACGCCGCACCGATCGTCTCCTCGACCCGGCCCGCAACCAGGGACTGCCCAGCTTCCTGGCCGACGACCCGGGCGTGGACTCCGGGTACATGATCGCCCAGTACACCCAGGCCTCCATCGTGTCCGAGCTCAAGCGGCTGGCGGTGCCGGCGTTGGTCGACTCGATCCCGTCCAGCGCGATGCAGGAAGACCACGTCTCCATGGGCTGGTCGGCCGCGCGAAAGCTGCGCCGGGCCATCGACGGGCTGACCCGTGTGCTGGCCGTGGAGGTCCTGACCGCGGCCCGCGCCCTGGACCTGCGCGCACCGCTTAGCCCGGCACCAGCGACAAGCGCGATAAAAGCCGCGGTGCGTGAAACGGTCGCGGGCCCCGGCCCGGACCGGTTCCTGGCGCCCGACATCGCACAGGTCGTCGGCCTGGTCCGAACTGGCCGAGTCGTCGCGGCAGGCGAGGCGGTCTGCGGCCAGCTTCGCTGACCTGCACGATCACGTTGATGTAGCCGACCACGAACTAGGAGAAGCCGATGGATGGCGCCCGTCCCGTTCGCGCGCCGCGTGGCGCCGCGCTCACCGCCCGGTCGTGGCAGACCGAGGCCCCGCTGCGGATGCTGATGAACAACCTCGACCCCGAGGTCGCCGAGCGGCCCGACGACCTGGTGGTCTACGGCGGCACCGGCCGCGCGGCCCGAAGCTGGAGTGCCTTCGACGCGATCGTCAAGACCCTCACCGACCTCAGGGAAGACGAGACCCTGCTCGTCCAGTCCGGCAAGCCGGTCGCGGTGATGCGCACCCACGAGTGGGCGCCGCGGGTGCTGATCGCCAACTCCAACCTGGTCGGCGACTGGGCCACCTGGCCCGAGTTCCGCCGCCTGGAGGCAGCCGGGCTGACCATGTACGGGCAGATGACCGCGGGCTCGTGGATCTACATCGGCACCCAGGGCATCCTGCAGGGCACCTACGAGACGTTCGCCGCCGTCGCCGCCAAACGATTCGGCGGCACACTCGCCGGGACGCTCACCGTCACCGGCGGGTGCGGCGGCATGGGCGGCGCGCAGCCGCTTGCGGTCACGCTCAACGGCGGCGTCTGCCTGGTCGTCGACGTGGACCCGGCCCGGCTCGCTCGCCGGGTGGAGACTCGCTACCTGGACGTGGTCGCCGCCGGCCTGGACGACGCCATCGCCCGCTGCGAGCAGGCCAAGCGAGCCCGCCAGCCGCTGTCGGTGGGGCTGGCGGGCAACCAGGCACGGGTACTCCGCGAGCTGCTGCGCCGCGGCGTCGAGGCGGACATCGTCACTGACCAGACCTCGGCGCACGACCCGCTGTCTTACCTGCCCGAGGGGGTAGACCTCGGCGACTGGCACGAATACGCCAGCAAGAAACCGGAGGAGTTCACCGAACGAGCCCGGTTGTCGATGGCGCGGCACGTTGAGGCTATGGTGGCGTTCCAGGACGCGGGTGCCGAGGTCTTCGACTACGGCAACTCCATCCGCGACGAGGCGCGTCAGGGCGGCTTCGGCCGGGCGTTCGCGTTCCCCGGCTTCGTGCCCGCCTATATCCGGCC
The DNA here is from genome assembly GCA_963844925.1 of uncultured Actinomycetota bacterium. Lineage (GTDB taxonomy): Bacteria > Actinomycetota > Actinomycetes > Streptosporangiales > Streptosporangiaceae > Trebonia. Next base: position 21,922 of record CAWJQG010000001.1, read on the forward strand.
GCTGTTCACCCGGGGCCTGGGACCGTTCCGCTGGGCTGCGCTGTCCGGTGACCCGAAGGACATCTATGCCACCGACCAGGCCGTTCTTGACCTGTTCCCGGACAACGACCACCTGGGCCGGTGGATCCGCGCCGCACAGGACAAGGTCGCCTTCCAGGGGCTGCCCGCGCGGATCTGCTGGCTCGGCTACGGCGAGCGGGACAAGGCCGGCCTTGCCTTCAACGACCTGGTCGCCTCCCGCAAGGTCAGCGCGCCGATCGTGATCGGCCGCGACCACCTGGACTGCGGCTCGGTCGCCTCCCCCTACCGGGAGACCGAGGCCATGGCCGACGGGTCGGACGCCATCGCCGACTGGCCGCTGCTCAACGCGCTGGTCAACACCGCCTCGGGGGCCACCTGGGTGTCCGTCCACCACGGCGGCGGCGTCGGTATCGGCCGGTCCATCCACGCCGGGCAGGTCACCGTCGCCGACGGCACCGAGCTGGCCGCCCGGAAGATCGAACGGGTGCTCACCAACGATCCCGGCATGGGCGTCATCCGGCACATCGACTCGGGTGACGCACCCGACGACGCGCCGCTGCACGCGCACCCGGAAGGCGGTGTCCGGGTGCCGACGGTGCTCTCATGACGTTCGGCCGGCTCTGGGACGACCTTGCCCCGGTCGGCCGGGAGAAGTCGACCGGGGGGTACCGCCGCTATGCCTGGACAAGCGCGGACGCGGCGCTGCGGGAGTGGTTCGCCGCCGAGGCGGCTGCGCGGGGGCTCGGTCTCGTGCTCGACCGGGCCGGCAACCAGTGGGCGTGGTGGGGCGACCCGGACGCGTCCGGTCCGGGTGTCGTCGTCGGCTCGCACCTGGACTCGGTGCCGGACGGCGGCGCCTTCGACGGTCCGCTCGGCGTGGTGAGCGCGCTGCTCGCGATCGACGCGATGCGTGCCGCTGGTGTCGTGCCGTCACGGCCGGTCGGGGTGGTGCACTTCGGCGACGAGGAGGGCGCCAGGTTCGGCGTGGCGTGCGCGGGGTCGCGGATGGCGACGGGCGCTCTCGCGCGGGACCGGGCGCTGGGACTGCGTGACGGTGACGGGACGTCCATGGCCGAGGCGATGGCGGCGGCGGGGCACGTCACCGCGCACACCGGGCGGGACGAGGCGACCCTGCGCCGCGTCGGGTGCTTCGTTGAGCTGCACGTCGAGCAGGGCCGCGGGCTGGCCGGCCTCGGCCGGCCAGTGGGTGTCGGCACCGGCATCTGGCCGCACGGGCGCTGGCGCATGGAGTTCGCCGGCGAGGCCAACCACGCGGGCACCACCCGGCTTGCCGACCGCCGGGACCCGATGCTCGACTATGCCGCCGCCGTGCTGCGGGCGCGGGAACTCGCAGAAAAGCACGGCGTGCTGGCCACCTGCGGCAAGGTCGCGGTGGACCCCAACGGGGTCAACGCAATCCCGTCGCGGGTGCGCGGCTGGCTGGACGCACGCGGCGCCGACGCCTGCGCGGTGCGCGCGCTCGTCGCCGAGTTGTCCGAGGGACGCCACGTCAGCGAGGAGTCCTGGACTCCGGCCACCCCGTTCGACACCGGGCTGAGCGACCGGTGCGCGGCGGTCCTCGACGACGCCCCGCGGCTGGCCAGCGGCGCCGGGCACGACGCCGGCGTGCTCGCCCAGGCCGGCATTCCGGCCGCCATGCTCTTCGTCCGCAACCCGACCGGGGTCTCGCACTCCCCCGCCGAGTTCGCGGAACGGGAGGACTGCCTGCGCGGGGTGGAAGCGCTGACCGCGGTCGTGACCGACCTCGCCGCGGACCGCACCGCATGACGACGCTGTTCGCGGACCACGCGCTGCTGCCCGCCGGGCCAGCGCGGAACGTCCTCATCGAGATCGCCGACGGCAGGATCACCTCGGTCAGGCCGGACGCTAAGCCGGCGCCGGGCGCGAGCCGGCTGCCCGGAGTCGCCGTGCCCGGTTTCGCGAACGCGCACAGCCACGCGTTTCACCGGGCGCTGCGCGGGCGCACGCACGCCGGCGGCGGCACGTTCTGGACCTGGCGCGAGGCCATGTACTCGCTGGCATCGCGGCTCGACCCGGACACCTACCTCGCCCTGGCCCGGGGGGTGTACGCGGAGATGGCGCTGGCCGGGATCACCACAGTGGGCGAGTTCCATTACGTCCATCACGCGCCGGGCGGCCGGCCGTACAGCGACCCGAACGCGATGGGCCACGCGCTGCAGCAGGCAGCAGGCGAGGCGGGCATCCGGCTCACCCTGCTCGACACCTGCTACCTGGAAGGCGGGCTCGACGCGTCAGGCCACCTCCCGCTCGACGAGGTCCAGCTTCGCTTCAGCGACAAGACCGTTGACGCGTGGGCGTCCCGTACCGCCGCTATCGACGCCCGGACCGGCACGATCGTCGGCGCGGCCATTCATTCGGTCCGGGCCGTGACAGCGAGTGACCTCGCCCGGTCAGCCGTCGCCAGCACGGGCCGCCCGCTGCACGTTCACCTTTCCGAACAGCCGGCGGAGAATAGCGCGGCACGGGCGTACTACGGTCGCACCCCCGCCGCGCTGCTCGACGAGAGCGGCGCGCTCACGCCGCGCACCACCGTGGTGCACGCGACCCATCTCACCGGGCGGGACATTGAGACGCTCGGCGACGCGCAGGTAACCGCCTGCTTCTGCCCCACCACCGAGCAGGACCTCGCCGATGGCATCGGTCCCGCCCGCGCGCTCGCGGACGCCGGGGCCCGGCTTTCGCTGGGCAGCGACCAGAACGCGGTCGTGGACCTTATCGGCGAGGCACGGGCGCTTGAGTCCGGCGAGCGGCTGGCCTCGCTGCGGCGCGGACGGTTCCGTCCTGATGAGCTGCTGTCCGCCGCCACGGCGCACAGCTCGCTGGGCTGGCAGGACGCAGGCGCCATCGCGCCGGGGATGCGGGCCGACCTGGTATGCATACGCTCGGACACCGTTCGCACCGCCGGCGTGGACCCCGCGCAGATCCTGCTCGCCGCCACGGCGGCCGACATCGACTCGGTGTGGACGGATGGCGTGCCGGTGGTCTCCGGAGGCACTCATCGCCTTGGCGACGTGGCCGGACTGCTCTCGGCTGCGATCGGCGACCTGTGGGAGGGTTTGTGACCAGTGTCCTGGTCGACGGAATCGGTGAACTCGTCACGAACTGCCCGGCCATCGGGGACCGGCTGGGGATCGCGGCCAACGCCGCGCTGGTCGTCGAGAACGACCGGATCGCGTGGGCCGGGCCGTCCGCGTCGGCCCCGGCGGCCGACCGCCGCATCGACGCCGGCGGGCGCTCGGTTATCCCGTCATTCGTGGACTCGCACTCGCACCTGGTATTCGCCGGCGACCGCGCCGACGAATTCACCGCCCGCATGGCCGGGGCCCGCTATGACGGCGGTGGCATCGCACGGACGGTCTCGGCGACCTGCGCCGCGTCCGACGACGAACTGCGGGCGCTGCTCGCCGCCCGGGTCGCGGAGATGCGCGCCCAGGGCACCGGCACCGTAGAGATCAAGAGCGGCTACGGGCTCACCGTCGAGCACGAGGCCCGGTTGCTGCGCCTCGCCCGCGAAGTCACCGGCGAGACGACGTTCCTCGGCGCGCATGTCGTCCCGGCCGGCACCGACCCCGCGGAGTACCTCGGTCTCGTCACCGGGCCGATGCTCCTGGCCTGCGCGCCGTACGCCCGGTGGATCGACGTCTTCTGCGAGCCGGCCAGCCCGCATGCCTTCGACGGTAACCAGGCGCGGGCGGTGCTGGCCGCGGGGCGGGCCGCGGGGCTCGGCCTGCGCGTGCACGGCAATCAACTCGGCTACGGGCCCGGGGTGGCCCTCGCCGTGGAATTCGGGGCGGCGAGCGTCGACCACTGCACGTACCTGTCCCCCGCTGACATTGACGCGCTGGCCGGCGGCGACACCGTCGCCACGCTGCTGCCGGGGGTTGAGTTCGCCACCCGGTCGCCCTACCCGGACGCCCGGGCACTGACTGATGCCGGCGTCCAGGTGGCGCTGGCCACCGACTGCAACCCGGGCACGTGCTTCACCAGTTCGATGCCGTTCGTCATCGCGCTGGCCGTACGCGAGATGGGGCTTACGCCCATGGAGGCGCTGCGTGCCGCCACCTCCGGCGGGGCGGCGGCGCTCCGCCGGGACGACATCGGGCATCTGGGGGTGGGAGCTGCCGCCTGGCTGACGGTACTGGATGCTCCCACCTACCAGCACCTCGCCTACCGGCCCGGAGTTCCGATCGCTCGGCTGTTGTACAGCAATCGGATTGACCCGGGCAGACAGGATCCCGCACGAACGTCGGCTCCCTGACCAAGCACAAATACGAGCGGAGGGACTGGTCAGCCAGTCGGCGACGTTTCTGAACCGCACGGGAAACAGTCCCGTCACCCGATCCGGACTTAGCCGTTCGCGGACATGAACTGCAATACATTTGAAACATTTGTCCCCCAATGTTGCCTGATGGGCGTCGAGAAGATTCAGACACTACTAGACGAGCTGGCTACTCGCCTCGGACGTGCGGTCCTCGTCGATGACCGCGATCTGCGCCTGGTTGCCGGGAGTAAGGACTACGGCGATGCGGATCCGGCCCGTGTGTGGTCGCTGCTGCACCGACGAGCCAGGCCGGAGTACATCCGGCTCGAGGACATAATCCGGCTGCCCGGGCCGAGCTACGTGCCGGAGAACCCGGCGCTTGGGGTTTGGCAGCGGCTATGCGTGCCGATCCGCTGTCACGGACTGCTGCTGGGTTTCGTATGGATCACTGATCGGTTCGGGGAGATGACCTGCGACCAGGTGGCGGAGTGCGCGCAGATCGCGGAAGAGGTCGGCGCTCACTTGTACGACCGGCTGCTTACCGCCGACCACGACCGCGCACTCCACCAGGAACTCGTGGAGCGTCTGCTCGACCCAGACGCTGCTATCAGGAGCGCGGCGTGGGACGACGCGGTCGATCGCGGCCTGCTCGACGACAGCGGTCACGTGTCCGTGCTGCTTGCCCGGTGCCCCTCGGCCGACAACACGTCGCCCGCCGATTCGCCTGCTCTCTCCCTTCCCACCGTCGAGCGGCTTTCCCTGGGCCGACCGGGGCTGCGCGCGTTGAGCGCGCGCTGGCCGAGACGCACCGTCGCGATCGTGACCGGCCGGCCAGGCGAATACCTGGACAAGTCCGTGCGCGCACTGGCCGACGAACTCAGCAAGGCGGGCACCTGGAGTGTCGGCATCGGTGGCCCGGTGCCGGGACTTGACGAACTGCCCGCCGCCAAGCGGCAGGCCGAAATCGCGTTGTCGACCCTGCACAGCAGCGGCACTGCCTGCTGGGCCGAACTGGGTGCGGACGCGGTGCTCGCGCAGTTCCCGCGCCAGCAGTGGACCGACGCGCTGCTGCCCTCGGGGGTGACCAGGCTGCTTACCGATCCCGCCGCCTCGGAGCTGCTCACCACCCTGAGCACCTTCCTCGACTGCGCGGGTGAAGCGCAGCGCGCGGCGGCGCGGCTGCGGATTCATCGCACCACTTTGTACTACCGGCTAAGCCGGATCGAGCAGATCTCCGGGCTGAACCTGCGCGACGGCCGCGACCGGCTGCTCGCGCACCTCGCGCTCCGCTTGCACCACCTGTACGGGACGCCGACCGTTCCTACAGATGTCGAAGAGGCGGCACGCAATCCGCAACGCAATGCCGGATGACCCGCCGACACCAGATTGACAGACTGTCAGCCACACTGGCTCACGGGAGGATATCCGGTTGAACAGTTCCTACGAGCACATAGTCGTCAGCGCCGGCGGCATCGGCAGCGCTGCCGCCTACTGGATCGCCAAGCGGGGCGGCAAAAACGTCCTGGCGGTCGAGCAGTACCAGCTCGGTCATGACAAAGGCTCGTCGGGAGACCACTCCCGGATCATCCGGCACTCGTACCACACCCCCGATTATGCGTCGCTGACCAGGGCGGCGTTCGAGCACGTGCGCTCGCTAGAGCGCGAGACGGGCATGGACCTGCTGCGGGTCACCGGCGGCCTCAACCTGGCGCCGAACGACAGCGGCGGCGCCGCCGAGATCGGCGGCTATGCGCGGTCGCTGGCGGAGCAGGGCCACGACTACGAGATGCTGGAAGGGACCGAACTGGCCGCCCGCTGGCCGCAGTGGCGCGTTGGCGCCGAGACGATCGGCCTCTACCAGGCGGATTCCGGCCTCATCGACATCCGCCGGGCCACCTCAGCCCACATCTCCCGTGCCCGCGCCCTCGGCGTGACGTTCCTCGACCAGACGCCGGTCCGGCACATCGTGGCCGGACCGGGCCGCGTCGAAGTGCACACCGATGAAGAGGTGTTCACCGCCGCCACGCTCACAATCTGCGCCGGTTCGTGGACCGACATGCTGGCCGCCGACCTCGGCGTTGACATTCCGCTCACCCTTACGCAGGAGCAGGTCACCTACTTCGCCGCTGCCGATCTGCGTCCCTTCGCACCCGGCCAGTTCCCCGTCTGGATCTTCCACGGGGCGGTCTTTGACGGTGAGGAGACCACGTACTACGGCGTGCCGGTGTACGGGGAGGCGGGGGTAAAGCTCGGCCGCGACATGTCCGGCCGGTACGTCACCCAGGAGACCCGCTCTTTCGAGCCCAACGCCGAACAGACCGCGGAAAACGCCAGGTTCCTGGCCAGGTACCTGCCAGGCGCGCTCGGCCCCGAACTGGTCAGCAAGACCTGCATCTACGACCTCACCCCGGACAGGAACTTCGTCATCGACACGGTTCCCGGCTACCCGCACATCAGCCTGTGCATCGGCGCCGGGCACGCCGCCAAGTTCGCCGCCCTGCTCGGGCATGTCCTCGCCGACCTGGCGATCGACGGGAAAAGCGGCTATCCGATCGACTCGTTCACCCTCAGCCGGCCAGCCATCACCGATCCCGGTTTCCCGACGGATTTCCGCCTCGTCCGTGCCGCCAGGGAAAACTCAGCACCGCGATCGTGAGGGAACTCGTCATGTCCGTCGCTCCGTCGTCGCGCCCGGCATGTCCGACCCTGACGTTCCCCAAGCCAAGACGTCGAAAGGAGGCAAGCATTGGCGACGTTCCTCGTGCGGCGCTTGGGGCTCATGCTCCTGACGCTGTTGCTGCTCAGCCTGATCGTCTTCTTCGCCGGGCAGGTGCTGCCCGGCGATCCGGGGAGGGCGATCCTCGGTCCCCTCACGGCGCGCAGCGCCGTTCAGTCGCTCGACGCGCAGCTCGGCGTGAACCGTCCGCTGGCCACCCGTTATATTTCCTGGCTCGGCGGGATGCTCCACGGCGATATGGGCATCTCCTACTCCTACCGGTCCGCGGTCGCGCCGTTTATCGGGTCGGCACTGTTCAACTCGCTCAAGCTCGCCGCGTTCGCCTTCGTGATCGTCGTGCCGCTCGGCATCGCCGGCGGCGTAGTCGCTGCGCTGCGCGCCGGACGGCTCACCGACCGGGTCATCTCGGTGACCGGGCTGACCCTGGCGACCGTGCCGGAGTTCGTTTCCGGGATCGTGTCGATCGTCATCCTCGGCGTGACGTTCAAGGTCCTGCCGGTTACCGCCGCGGCCGGGCCCGGCGCATCGCCCGGACAGCAGCTGCGTCACCTGATCCTGCCCGCGATAACGCTGATCTTCGTACTGTTCGGTTACTTCGCACGGATGGCACGGGCGGGGACAATCGACGCGCTCGCCTCCGACTACACCCGCACCGCCGTGCTCAAGGGCCTGCCCGCGCGCACGGTCCTCCTGCGGCATGTGCTGCGCAACTCGCTCCTGCCGACCATCACGGTCATCGCCACGCAGACCGGGTACCTCATCGGCGGCCTGGTCGTGGTGGAGACGCTCTTCAACTACCAGGGGATCGGTCAGCTCATCTACAAGGCAGCCCAGGCGAAGGACTTTCCCATGCTCGAGGCCGGGGTGCTCACCATCGGCGCCGTCTACGCCCTGGCGACACTTGCGGCCGACCTCTTGCTCATCTCCCTCAGCCCGCGGCTGCGGGCCGCGGCCATCGGAGACAGAGCAACGCGAGCTGCGGGAGTGACAGCGTGAGAACTAAGCAGCCCAGCGTGAGCGCGGGAGGCGCAGCATGACGATCACGCAAGTCGCCCCCGTCAGGGCGGCGCCTGCGATATCCCGGTGGCGGCTGCTCGTGCGCAGACCGACGTTCGTGGCCGGCGCGGCCATCGGGTTGTTCTGGGTGATCTGCGCGATCGCCGGAGGTTTGATCGCGCCGGACGGCCCGCTGGCCCAGAGCCTGCTGTCCGCCAACGCCGGACCGTCGGCGGCGCACTGGTTCGGTACCGACCAGCTCGGCCGCGACGTGCTGTCCCGCGTTATCACCGGATCCAGGGACATCCTGGTCATCACGCCGCTCGCCACCCTGCTCGGGACGGTGTGCGGCACCGCGCTCGGCCTGGCGATGGGCTATTTCGGCGGTGTCCTCGACCTCGTGGCAGGCCGGATCGTCGAGGCCGTACTCGCGCTGCCGTCGGTCATGGTCGCCTTCTTGTTCATCGTGGCGCTCGGCCCGTCGGATGTGACGCTCGTCATCGTCATCGGCTTCATCTTCACGCCGCTGATCGCCCGCACCGTGCGCGCCGCCGTGCTGGCCGAACGACATCTCGACTACATTCCGGCGGCCCGCCTGCTCGGCGCGGGCGCGTGGTCGGTGATGGTCATGGAGATCTTGCCCAACGTGCTGCCCGCAGTGCTGGTGGAGTTCTCCGTCCGCCTCGGGTACGCGATCTTCACGGTCGCGACGCTGTCCTTTCTCGGCTTCGGCATCCAGCCGCCGACACCAGACTGGGGGTCCGACATCGCTGCCAACTACGGGGTCCTGGCCGCGGGCTACTGGTGGGAGACGCTCTTCCCGGCGCTCGCCATCGCCTCCCTGATCGTCGCGATCAACCTGATCACCGACTCGCTGGAGCAGGTGATGGGGTCATGAGCGAGACGACCGCGACGCCCGACGGCCCACCGGAGGCACCGGCGGGGACCGCAGCGCTGGAGATCTCCGGCCTGTCGATCACGTACCGGACAGGCGGGGTCGACCGGCCCGCCGTCCAGGACGTGTCGCTCCGGATCGCCCCGGGCGAGGCCTACGGGCTGGTCGGCGAGTCGGGCTCGGGCAAGTCGACGGTGGCGCTTGCGGTCGTCCGCTACCTGCCGCGCAACGGCCGGGTGTCGGCCGGGTCCATCACCGTGGCCGGCCAGGATGTCCTTGGGCTAAGCCGGGGCAGGCTGCGGGAACTACGGGCCCGTTCCATATCTATGGTTTACCAGGAGCCGACTCGCGCGCTCAACCCCAGCCTGCGGGTCGGCGCGCAAGTGGCCGAGGTGTTCGCGCTGGCCGGAATGGACCCCCGCGAGCGACAGGACGCGACCGCCCAGATGCTGGGCAAGGTGCGGATCGCCGACCCGGCCGCGGTCATGCGGCGCTACCCGCACGAACTGTCCGGCGGGATGGCGCAGCGGGTGGTGATCGCGATGGCGCTGGCCGCCTCGCCCGAACTGCTCATTCTGGACGAGCCGACGACCGCGCTCGACGCCACCGTCGAGGCCGAGGTACTGGACCTGATCGCGTCGCTGCGGGCCGAGTTCGGCACGTCGGTGCTGTTCATCAGCCACAACCTGGCGGTGATCGCCAAGGTGTGCGACCGGGTCGGCGTGCTCTACGCGGGCTCGATGATCGAGGAGGGCGCGGCCGGCACCGTCTTCAGGAAGCCCGCCCACCCCTACACCGTCGGCCTGCTGCGGTCGGTCCCCCGGCGCGGCCAGCGCAAGGACCACGGCCCGCTGCCGGTCATCCACGGCTTCCTGCCCCGCCCGGACGAGGTGGGCGCAGGCTGCGTGTTCGCGTCCCGATGCCCGCTCGTGGTCGAGCAGTGCCGGACGAGCGCGCCGCCGCCGTTCGAGGTCGAGCCCGGGCGCGTGTCCCGCTGCTACCGCTGGGCCGAGGCGGAAAACGAGATGGAGGAGGGAACGGACGCGGCTGACGCCGTCTTCGCCGCCGCCGTCCCGGACAGCCTGCTCGCCCCGTCGGCCGAGCCCCTGGTCAATCCCCCGGGCACCGCATCGGCCGTGCCACCGCCGGTGATCGTGCTGCGGCAGGTGTCCAAGACCTTCCCCGGCGGTGTGCAGGCGCTGTCCGACGTCAGCCTGGAGGTGATCGCCGGGCAGACGCTGGGCATCGTCGGGGAGAGCGGGAGCGGAAAGACGACCCTGGCCCGGGTGCTGCTCGGGCTGATATCGCCCGACCCCGGCTCGGAGGTCGCCCTCGGCGGGGTAGCGCTGGCGCCGTCCGCCCGGCGGCGGCCGCTGGCGCAGCTACGGGCGCTCCAGATCGTGTTCCAGAACGCGGACTCCGCGCTCAACCGGCGGCACTCGGTGCGCTGGCTGCTCAGTCAGCCGCTGGCCCGGCTGGCGGGCCTGTCCGGCGCGGCCCTGCGGGCCCGGCTGAACGAGCTGGTGGCGGAGGTTCGGCTCGAGCAGCGGCACCTGCCGCTGCGGCCTGCGCAGCTGTCGGGCGGGCTCAAGCAGCGGGTCGCCATCGCCCGTGCGTTCGGGGGCGGCCCGGAGGTGGTCGTGTGCGACGAGCCGACCTCCGCCCTGGACGTATCGGTCCAGGCCGCCATCTTGAACCTGCTGGCCGACCTGCAGCGCCGCGAGCAGGTCACCTACCTGTTCATCTCGCATGATCTCGGCGTGGTCCGCTACCTGTCGGACCGTATCGTCGTCCTCTACCTCGGGCGCGTCATGGAGGACGGGCCCGCCGAGGCGGTCTTCGACGGGCCGCATCACCCCTACACCGAGGCGCTCCTGTCCGCCGTCCCGCAGCTCGACGGCGTGGTCGCGGACCGGATCCGGCTCGATGGAGAAATCCCGTCGGCGGCGTCGCCGCCCGACGGCTGCGTATTCCACACTCGCTGTCCCCGGCGGCTGGCCTCCGGGATCTGCGAGACCACGCCGCCGCCAGTGCTCGATGCCGGCGACGGTCACTCGATTCGTTGTCATATACCCCCAGCTGAACTGCGAAGCCTTCAGGGAGGCACGCTATGAACCTTTCACGCTTTAGACGCGGTCAGGGTGAGATCGCCAACCACGTCATCGACGAGTACGCGGCGGGACGGCTCTCCCGCCGCGATTTCATTCGCCGGGCCACCGTCGTCGGCATCTCCATCCCGGTGATCGGCGAGATCCTCACCGCCTGCGGGTCGTCGGCCTCCTCGTCATCCGCGTCCTCGTCCGCCTCCGCGACCGCGTCAGGCAGCGCGACCGCGACCGGCAAGGCGGGCGCCACCATCAACGCCGGCATCATCGTGCCCACGGCCGAGATCAACCCGCTGACAGTGGCCGACCAGGGCGGTCTTGACATGCTCGCCCAGACCGGCGAGTACCTGACGCTGTCGGATCAGGAGCTGAACCTGCACCCGGTGCTGGCGACCTCCTGGAGCTCCAACGCCGCCGCCGACGTGTGGACGTTCAAGATCCGCCAGGGGGTGAAGTTCAGCAACGGCGCCCCGCTCACCGCCGCCGACGTCGTCTACACCTACAAGCTGCAGACGAACCCGAAGTCCGGCGGCAACGCGCTGTCCGCGTTCGGCGGGGTGCTGGAGCCGTCCGGCGTGGTCAAGGTCGACGACTACACGGTCGAGTTCCACCTGGAGGCGCCGAACGGCAACTTCCCGTACCTGACGTCCTCGGACAACTACAACATGATCATCCTGCCGTCCGGCTACGACCCGTCGAAATGGCAGAGCACGTTCATCGGCACCGGCCCGTTCATCCTGAAGTCCTACACCGCCAAGGTCGGCGCGTCGTTCACCGCCAACCCGTCCTACTGGGGCGCCAAGGCGCTGCCAGGCGAGACCAACTTCACGTTCTACGCCACGCAGACGCCCGGCATCCTGGCCCTGACGGCCGGCACCATCGACGTGCTCGGCCAGTTCTCCGTCTCCGGCGGCGAGCAGCTCCTGGCGGGCGGCTACAACGTCATCAAGCTCAAGTCGAGCGCGCACCGCGAGCTGTCCATGCGCTGCGACCAGGGGCCGTTCACCGACCCGCGGGTGCGCCAGGCGGTCGCCCTGACGCTGGACCGGCCGGCCATCGTCACCGCGCTGTTCAAGGGCTACGCGGACCTGGGCAACGACTCGCCGTTCGCCCCCGTGTTCCCGTCCGCCAACACCTCGGTCGCCCAGCGCGCCCAGAACCTCACCCAGGCCAAGTCACTGCTGGCGGCGGCGGGCCACAGCGCGGGCTTCACCACCCAGCTGGTCACCGAGGACTTGCTTGAGATCCCGCAGTTCGCGCAGATCGTCGCCCAGGAGGCGGCCGCCATCGGGGTGAAGATCAACCTCAAGGTGGAGAGCTCCTCGGCGTACTACGGCCAGGCCACCTTCGGCGACTCCGACTGGCTGGACGCGACGATGTCCCTGGTGGACTACGGGCACCGCTCGGTCCCCAACGTGTTCCTGACCGCGCCGCTGCAGACGACCAACGCCAAGGCCGGCACCGGCTCCTGGAACGCCGCGCACTTCAACAACGCGCAGTACGACAAGCTGGCCGCGCAGTACATCGCGGCCATCGACCTGTCCAGCCAGCGGACGCATCGCGGGGCAGATCGAGACGCTGCTGCTCGAGCAGACGCCGATCATCTACGCCTACTTCTACAACTACCTGACCGCGACGGCGCAGAACGTGACCGGCGTCTACCCGACCGCGATCGGGCACCTGTTTCTCTACAACACCAGGAAGGGCTGACCGAGCTCGCGTGGTCCCTCTGGACTGGGGGGACCACGCGGAAACACCGCAGCCGGTTATTCCGGCGCTCTGACAAGCACGGGGGCCCTCCCGTTCATACTCGGTGATCATTCCGAGCTGCTCGTCGCTGCGTTTCAGGTTGAGACCTGTCAAGCTGAAGCAGCTCAACATGACATGACGACCGCTTCCAGTCGCAGATGGGCAGGCCATGGAGAGGTTTGATCTCGGCACTTACAGCAGAGCCGTCTCCACACGGTCGCCAGAGGCGCAGCGGTGGTTCGATATCGGCCTCAACTGGTGTTACGGCTTCAATCAAGAAGAAGCCATCAGGTGTTTTGAAAAGGCGCTCAGCTTCGATCCTGGCTGCGCGATGGCCCATTGGGGCATCGCCTATGCGGCCGGCCCCTTTTACAACCTGACCTGGAGGGAACACGGGGCAGCCGAGTCGGAGAAGGCAGCGCAACGCGGCTTCGACCATGTCCGGCTTGCGAGGGAGGCAGCCGGCGGAGCATCTCCCGTCGAGCGGCGGCTGATCGAAGCTCTCGCGGCCAGGTACCAGAAGCCGCACGCGGTGACCGTGGAAGAGTTCGAGCACTGGGACGACGCCTATGCTGCCGAAATGCGGCGAGTTCACTACCAGTTTCCGCACGATCAGGACGTGATGGCGCTATTCGTCGAGGCGTTGATGATGCGTACCGTGCGCCGGCTCTGGAATTTGAAAACGGGCACCCCAGCGCCCAACTCGGATGTGCTGGAGGCGCTGGGAGTCTGTGAGCGGGCGATCGGCCTCGCGGACGAGGCCGACGCCGCACCCCATCCCGCGATACTGCACCTGCACATTCACTTGCTTGAGATGTCGACGATGCCGGAACGCGGGCTGCGGTCGGCGCGCAGGCTCGGCGGGATGTGTCCAGATGCCGGGCACCTGAACCACATGCCCGCCCATATCTACGTGCTGTGCGGCATGTACGAAGAAGCGAAATCAGCCAGTGAGAAGGCGGTTCGAGCGGACGACCTCTACCTCGCCCAGACGGATACGCCGGGCTACTATCTGCTCGCCTGCTGCCATGATCTACATCTCATGATGTTCGCCTGCATGTTTCTCGGCCAGTTGAAGCCCGCGCTCTGGGCAGCTAACAAGGTACGCGACCTTGCCACGCGCGAAATGATCGCCCTGCCTGACCGGCCGAAGCTGACCCAGACGATAGAGGGCTATCACGCGATGAAATCGCATGTGCTTGTGCGCTTCGGCCGCTGGCGCGAGATAATCGACGAGCCGATGGCTGACGATCCCGCTCTTTATGTTCTCACCACTGCGATGCAGCACTACGCTAAGGGTGTGGCGCACGCGACGGTGCGCGATTTCGCCGCCGCGGACCGGCAGCGCGAGCTGTTCTACATGCATCTGGACCGCATTCCACGCGAACGGCGCTTCCTGAGCAACCCGGCACATGCGTCGCTCGCCGTCGGGGCCGCCCTACTCGACGGAGAGCTCGCCTACCATAAGGGCCGTCACGAAGAGGCATATCGGCACCTTCGTCGCGCCGTCGAGCTCGACGACAACCTGTCCTACACGGAGCCGTGGGCCTGGATGCATCCCCCACGGCACGCCTTGGCCGCCCTTCTCCTCGATCAGGGGCATGTCGCCGAAGCCGAGCAAGTCTACCGCGACGACCTCGGGCTGAGCGGTGCCGTCCAGCGGTGCGCACAGCACCCCGACAACGTTTGGGCATTGCACGGCCTGGTGGAGTGCCTGACGCGGCGCGGCGAGACAGAGGAACTGCCCCAGGTGCAGGACAGGCTCCGCGCAGCCCTTGCGAAGACCGACGTACCTATCAGTTCATCGTGCCTGTGCAGGACGAGCATGCAGCCTGCCACGAGGTGCTGTCATTGAGCGGGCGGCGCCGATGCGGCGGCAGCCCCGCGATCGCTCCGCAGTAGCACAGGATTCCAGCTATGCGTCTCGTAGCCTCGCTGCCCATGTATGACTGGCCCGAACGACGCGCCGAGGTCGATGCTGACTGGGCGGCGATTCGAGACTCCCTGTGCGAGCGTGGCGTCTCGGCGCCACAGCACTTGACCCGCGACGTCGGGAACGCGGCATTGTGGCGCCGACCGGATCTCCTTCTGTCTCAGACCTGCTGGGGGCCGCTGGAGCTTGGCCTCGCCGAGCATGTCGAGGTCGTTGGCCAGCCGAGCTACAACGGCATCGAGGGCGGCGATGGAGAGCTCTACTCCAGTGCCATAGTGATGCGCACAGTTTCGGGCCGCAGGTCGGCAGAGGCTACCGATGTTCCGACCATCCCGGTCGAACTCTTGCGCGGCGCTCGCTTCGCCTTTAACGGGCGGGACTCCATGTCCGGCTTCATTAGCCTGACTCGCGATCTTGAGGCAGTTGGCGAAAGCCTGGATATCTTCGCTCGGAACACCGAAACGGGTGGCCACCGCAGGTCGCTGCAGGCCGTGGCCGAGGGCCGCACGGACGTCGCCGCGGTAGATTGCCTGAGCTGGCACCTGGCAAAGCGCTTTGAGTCGGCAGCCCGCAAACTCCAGGTCGTCGGCTGGACCGCAAGGCGGAAGGGGCTGCCGTTCATCACCGCGCGCAGCACACCCGCCGCCGACCGTTGCCACGCTCCGGGAAGCCCTGTCGTCGCTTGCCGTCACGTGACGCGCAAAGCATGGCACCGCCGAGTGCCTCCTGGCCTGGGTCGCGGCGCTCACAACGCCATCGACCCGGGCCGGGGACCGGCCGAAGCCGGATCGGCCGCGGTGTCGGCGCTCACGTAATTCCCAGGGGTTGCGATCAGGTAATTCCCCAGGTCCTGGCCGTGTCCTTATTTTACTTGCCGCTCGTGTTCCCGGTGGGGATGACACGGGCGGGTGCTTGTTCGGCCGGTAGCTGGGCCCGTTCATGAAGGCCTGGTGGCTGTTGTTGATGAGCCGGCCCAGGAGCGACTCGGCGACGACTGGGTTCGGGAACAGCGGATACCAGTCGGCGGGTGCGCGGTTGCTGGTGAGGATCAGCGACTTGCCCGAGCGTTCGGTGATCAGCTCGTAGAGGTCGTCGGCCTGGGGTGCGGTGAGCTCGCGCATGCCGAAGTCGTCGATTTATCTGGCGTTCGAACAAGTATTTGCCAAGTTTCTGCAGGTGGTGACGTTGCGGACGCGTCTGCAACGTGGTCAGCGTGCTGATGCCGTGCTGGTGCAGGAGGCGGCGCAGGCGGAGGAGCTCGCCGTGGGCGGCAGCGAGCTGCTGCTTGAGTTGGCTGACTGCGGTGCGGCGCGCGTCTCGTTCGTGGCGGAGCTTGACGGTGAGGATGTGCACGATGTCGCCGTGATCTGCGGTCGCGGGCGCAGGCTCGGCGGCAGGCCGGGTTCCTTGCTGGGTGCGCAGCTTCTCGATGCGATGCCGCAGGTCGTCGTTGCGGTAGAGGAAGTCGAGGCTGACTCCGGCGGCGCGGGCGACGGACCTGAAGTTGATGTCCTGGCGGTTCTTGATGAGCTTGCGGATCGCTGTTTCGGTACGGTTGACGGCGGCCTGCCGCTTGGCCTGCGCGGCCTGGCGCAGCGCGGCGGCGCGGCGCTCGGCGGCGCTGGCGGTGCGGCGCCATGCCGGTTTCGGGGTGATGGCGATGTTCACGGGGACGGGTCGCTGGCCTGGTAGCCGGACCTGCCGCAGACGCCGGGGCCGCGGACGACGGGGGCATCGTCGCTGAGGGCTTCCAGCGCGCTGATCTCCAGGTGCATGCTGCGGACTTCGGCATGGCGCTGTTCGAGCCAGATGTTGGAGTCGCTCATCGGCTCGCCGTAGCGGGCGGCGTGCTGGTCCTGGCGCTGCCGGATGAGCTGCTCGGTGGCGGCGAGCTGGCGGCGGATCTCGGGCAGGTGGCTGCGGTCGGTCGCGAAGTGGTCGCAGCCGTGGCAGGCGTTGCCCTTGTCGCAGGACCGGACCGGGGGCAGCAGGCAGTACCCGTTGGGCAGGATGCGGTCGGTGCGGCGGTCGAGCTGGAGGATGTCGAGCATGTCGCGGCGGTCCATGCCGGCCTGCGCGGCCGTCGCGGCCGATCTTGACCATGGCGAGGAACTCACGCTCGGCGGTCGTGGCCAGGGTCGCGGCATACCTCATGGTCATCTCCGGCGACCGGTGGCCGAGGTATCGCTGGACGACGTGGATCGGGGCGCCGGCGTTGAGCAAGGTCGTGGCCTTGGTGTGGCGGAGCCGGTGGCTGCGGGAGTAGGACAGCTCGCGGCCGTCGCCGTCACGCAGCCCGACGGCGTCGCTGAACTGGCGGAGCATCAGGTCGTAGTGGCCGGTTTCCCAGGCCCGGGTGGCCTTGCGGTTCCCGGTCAGCCGGGGGAACAGGTAGCGGGCTGCCGGTCCGGCCCGAGGTTCCAGCGCTGGCGGACCCATTCCTGCTGCTCCTGGATGATCTGGACGACGTCGGCGCCGACCAGGATGGTCATCGGGGCGCCGTCGATCTTGGTCTGCTGGTAGCGGAGCCGGGCGACCATGCCGCCGTCGGGGACGTCGGCAGGATCGATGCCGGGGACCGGGGACAGCGGGTCGAAGTCCATGAGCAGTACCTCCGATGCCCGCCGCCCGGTGAGCGCCTGGATCAGCCAGGCCCGCATCGTGGCAGGCATGGCGAGCCCGGCGACCTCGGCTTCGCCGGCCGTCGCGGGTGATGGCCATCGACTCGTTGCGGGGCATGCCGAGCAGTTCGATGCAGGCGAGCATGCGGGACAGGTCGGCGTCGCTGATGTAGTTGCGCTCGTCGGCCTGCTTGATGACCCGCTCGGTGAAGAATTCGCCGGGCCGGTAGAGCCGGGCGTGGGCATCGGTCAGTTCCAGCCACCGGTCATCGGCGGCGGCTGCGGCGACGTCGGCCTTGTAGTCGTGCATGGCGCGGTAGAAGTTGCCGATGACCCGCTGGGTGCAGGCGACCGACCGGTCATCCAGCGGTCCGCCGGGTTCCTTCTGCCCGGTGGCCCTTCGCTTCCACTGGCGCAGGAACGCCCGGAAGTCCAGCATCAGGGGCCGCAGTGCGCGGGGCGTCGGTCAGGGCGGGGTGGTCGAGGCCGCGGGAGACGGCGAACTCGCTGAACCGGGAGGCGAACACGTGCCAGGGCGCGGCCGAGGACCAGGTCAGCTGGCCTGATTCCAGCTGCAGATGCAGCCAGAAGGTAAAGCCGTCGCGCAGCCAGCGGGGCTGGATGTCGTCCCAGCGGACCGAGGACTCGCCGCGGGGCTCGTGCTCACGGCGCGGGATCCGCGGGTCGAACCGCAGGCACCACACGTCGTGCTGCCACCATGGCTTGTCGCTGTATCGGACGGCGAGCCGGGGCAGCAGCCCGCGCAATGCGCGATTCGGCCCGGTATCTGCTGCCCGCCGCCGGGAGCCGGCCGTGGTCGTCGTGGAACTTCCTGGCCCATGCGGCCAGCCACCGTCCAAGGTGAGGTCGGCGAACGAGCGGACCTGCGGGCGCCGGCGATGACGTCCAGCGCGGTGGCGGTCCACCGCCGCCAGTCGCGTGGTGTCGATGACGCGCTCGCCGCTGCCGTGGCAGCTCAGCCAGCCACCAGCAGATCTCCCGCTGCATCGGCACTGGCAGCTCGTCCGTGCGCAGCACCGCGGGCGAGTGCGGCGTGCAGACCTCGGCCAGGACCGGATCGGCCGGGTCGAAGGTGGTCCCGGTGAACGGGGCTGCCAGCCCGGCGGCCAGGACGACGCTGGCGTCCAGCCGGGCCTTCCCGGCTCCGGCGGCGCGCAGGTGGCCGGGGCGGGCTACCACCGGTGCCGCCGTCCCAGCCGCGCCAGCCGGAGCAGAAGCTGCGCCAGTCGGCCAGCGCCCGCAGTTCGGCGTCCTCGCTCACCCAGCCGTAGAGGTTCAAGAGTGGTCTGGATGTCGGCATGCCCGAGCCTTCGCATCACGACATGCTCGCGGGCGCCGGAAAGCAAACTGGTAGAGAGCAATGTTCCAACCGCACTGAATACCTCGGCCCGGGCGGGGGCGTGTGGAGGCTATTCCCCCTGTCGGTGATTGCGGGTGCGGGCTAGGTCGGCTGCGTAGCGGTTCCAGTCTGCTCCGGCTTGGTGCATCCAGTGGACGGCGGTTCCCGGGGCTAGGTGGAGGAGGTCGGCGAGGACCGCGGCGGGCATGCGGGCGGCCAGGTCGGTGAGCGCGGCACGGCGTCCTGCCATGGCGTGGATGCCGAGGGTGCGCAGGCGCTGGCCGAGCCGGGCGGGGGTGATCGGGCGGCCGGGCAGTCCTCCGGGGAACAGCCATGGCGTGCTGGCCGGGGACCCGGTGCCGGTGTGGGAGCGGCCGGTTCGGATCAGTTCGGTGAGGATGACGCCGAGCGGGCCGGGGACGGGTGCGTCGTAGCGGCCGAACCGGATGAAGATGGTGCCGTCGCGGCTGGTGACCTGGCTGGTGGTGATGGCGGCGATCCGTGACAGCTGCTGGCCGTAGAGCAGGAGCAGGCATCCGGCGGCGCGGTCGGTGAGGTCGAGGGTGCCGTCGTGCAGCAGGCGGGCGGCGAGTGCCCAGCGTTCGTCCTGGCTGGCGGCGTTGCCGGCGCGGCGGGCCGGGCCGGGGACTTCGAGCGCCGGGCAGTGCCCGCGTGCGGCGGCCCAGGTGAGGAAGTCGCGCGCCTGGCAGGCTCCGGGGCTGGTGAGCAGCCAGTCGTCGACGTCGGCCTGGCGGCACTGCTGCACCGGCAGGCCGCGCCGGGCGAGCCAGGCGGTGAAGTCTGGCGGCCGCGCGGATGCTGTTGCGCGCGTGGGCGGTGCATGTGCGTGGCCGCCTGCTCTTGCCGGCGCTGGCGCGCAGGCGGCGCATCACGTGCCAGGTGGCGTAGGCCTGCACGAGCCGCCGCCCGGCGGCGGGCTCGATGGCGGCGAGGATGCCGGCGAGCCATTGCCCGGTGCGCGCGAGTTCCTCGTCGCGGGGCGGCAGCGCTCCGCCGGCTACCAGCGACTGCCGCAGGTGATCGGCTGCCCGACGGCGGGGGCAGTCATCGAGCGCCTGGTGCGTGGCGGGCAGCGTGCCCGATGCGATCCGGGCGAGGATCGCGGCGCCGCCGTCTCTGCGCAGCCAGTTGAGCGCGGATTTCGGCGTGCGGGCCGCGCAGATCGCCTCGAGGACGGGCAGCAGCGCGGCCGGGATGTCCCCGCCGGGCCCGGCGAGCAGCGACGCGGCCCGCCGCCGGAGGCTGCAGCGTTCGCACCGGCCGCGCTCGTAGAGCTTGTCTTCCAGGCCGCAGTCGGCGCAGGCGCTGGTGACGGGCTGCCCGGCGCAGCTGGCGCAGGTGTCGGCGTCCGGGCCGGGCGGGGCGACCAGCCGCCGCGACTGCCCGCAGGATGCGCACGGCGCCCGGTGCCGCAGCGCGGCGGTGTAGCACGGGTCGCAGACCGGGCCTTCGGGCCAGCGGGCCTGCGGCGGGCGGTCCTGGCCGCAGCGGGCGGTGGCCCGCGGCGAGCACGACGGGCAGACCGGGCGGCCGCTGCCGGCGAAGTTGCATTCCCGGTACTTGCCGCACACGCCGCAGACGGCGCTGGGCATGCGATAGCAGCGGGCGCAGGTGTCCGGCGCGCCGCCGCGGGCGCGCACCGTGATCGAGGCGGTCTGGCCGCAGACGCCGCACCGGCGGTGCCCGCGGTCGCGGCGGCGGCATCGCTCGCAGATGCGCTGCCCGGCGGCGTCGCGGCCGACGGCCGGCTTGACCTCGCCGCAGTGCGCGCACTCAGCCGTGATCTGGCGGGCGGTGCACGGCTTGCACATGCCCCCGCCGGGCGTGCGGTAAAGCGGCATCCCTTCCCGGCCGCAGCGCGCGCACGCAGGCAGGGCCAGGGTTGCCGATCCGCGGGCGATCAACTCGGCGGCCAGGCGGCCGGCCACCGGCGGTGCGCCGTGCCGGAGCATGTCCGGGTCGGCGGCCAGCGCCGCGGTCAGTTCCCGCAGCGCCGCCGGGCTGGCGGCGACCGCGTCCACCGCGGCAGCGGCCTCTCCGGCGGGCAGC
Organism: uncultured Actinomycetota bacterium; assembly: GCA_963844925.1. Taxonomy (GTDB): domain Bacteria; phylum Actinomycetota; class Actinomycetes; order Streptosporangiales; family Streptosporangiaceae; genus Trebonia. Next base: position 42,712 of record CAWJQG010000001.1, read on the forward strand.
GACCCATCAGCCGTCATCACGTAATGGATCAGCGCGTCCCGGCGGCAGCCTGGACACGGCCGCCGCAGGCCGTGGCCGGGCAGCTCGTGTCCGGCCGGGCAGCGGGCCGTCACCGCGCTCACCGGCCAGGGCTCACCCGGGCCCGCACCGGCCGGAGCCGCTGCGCCGGCGCCGCCGGGCCGGCTTGCCGGCCCCGGGCGTCTTGACGACCTCGATGAGCTCGCCGGGCTGGCAGCCCAGAATGTCGCACAACGCCGCCAGGGTGGCCAGGCTCAGCCGCTCCGGCACGCCGGCGACCAGCCGGTATACCTGCTCCCGTGACAAGGTGATGCCGCGCTCGGCCAGCAGCGGCCCCAGCTGCGTGGTGGCGTACATGTCCTTCTCGGCCATCAGCCGCCGCAGGTGCCACCGGTAACCGGTTCGTGTTGCCATTGCCGTCCTCTCCCTCGAAGGCGCGGGCCAGCGCGGCCCGCAGCATCCGGTTCCTCGCGTCCTGCCCGACCGTGGTGTAGACGGCCGTCGTTGATGCCCAGGAATGTCCTGCCTGCTGCTGCACGAACAGCGGGTCCGTCCCGTCCTCGATCAGGTGCGAAACGTAGGAATGGCGCAGGCAGTGGACCGACAGCTCGCCCGGCAGCCCGGCCGCGGCCCGCCACTGCGCGAACCGGTCGTCGATCTGGCGGGGCAGGATCCGCCCGCCCCGCTCGGTCAGCCACAGCGCCGGATGGCCGTTCGCCTCATAACACGGCCGCACCTGGCTGATGTACTGGGCCAGCGCCTCCGCCGCCCACGGCATCACGGTGGCGACCGCCCGCCGCCGCGGCGGGCTGCCCCGCATCGCCTTGCCGAACCGGACATGGCACACGCCCAGGCCGCCCAGTTCCGGGGCCGCCGGGTTGGCGGTGAAGTCGGTCACGTCGAGCATCGCGGTCTCCCGGCGCCGCAGCCCCCAGCCGTAGACGACCTTGAACACGGTCGCGTCGCGGAACGCCGCCAGCCACCCCTTGCGCCGCGACGACGCTGCCCGCTCGACGTGATCGTCGGCGGCGTCCAGGAACGCCTGCAGCTCCGCCCGGGTCAGCGGGCGCCGCTCCGGCCGGCCCTCGTACTCCGCCGCGTGCACCGCGGTGTTGCCCTCATGGCACACCTGAACCGGCCGCGCGCCGACCTGCTGCTCGCACTCGGCGACCCAGCCGTACCGCGGATCGCACGCGTAGCCCAGGAACGCCGCCAGCGCGCCCTCATACGAGCGGACCGTAGAATGCGCCCACCGGCCCGAGGCGATCCACTGCTCCACCTGCGCCGGCGTCCACTGCCACGGCCACGCCCCGGTGAACTCGGCGAACCGGCGCACCAGCCTGACCCGCCCGTCGATCAGCGGGCCGGTCAGCCGCCGCGCGGCCTGCTGCCGCCGCCAGCCCTCCAGCATCGCCTCGAACAGCGCAGGCTCAGGCCGCAGCGGCACCGCGCCGTCCACCAGCACCAAGGCAGCCGACCCCGCGGCCTTCCCCGTCCCGGGCACCCGACCCCCTCGTCGCACGCACCAACTGCAACCACGTGAGCACCCGGTGCAACCGAATTAGATGCCACATCCTGGCACCCGCCGCAACAAGGATGAAAGGACCACCAGGTCAGCGGCGTGTCGCGATCACGGACCCCAGGCCCGGCGCGGCCACCCCCGCGCCGGAACCGCCGGCAGCGAACCGCCCACCGGAACCGCCATGATGCACCCGGCGCAGCCAAGAGCACCCGGATGCATCGCAAGGCCAGCAAGCGCAACGATGATGCACGCAGCGCAACGCAACCAGCCGCATCATCGTTGCATCAGATCCCGATGGCCCACGAAATCCCAGGTCACCGCAGCTGCGCGGCGGACCGGCAGTCCGACGGCACCGCAGGCCCGCACGCTGCGCCGCAGGCAGCGCGTGTTCACGCCAACTGCCGAATGATGCATCAGATGCAATTCTTCCCATTTGGAGAGCCGAGGCATGCGTGTGCCGGAACCAGTGCGGTGTCCAGGCCGCCGGGACGGCGTCACCAAGCGCGCGCTTGAGCGAGGTGACCTTGTCGTAGACGGTTTCCGGCCGCATCGGGGCCAGCCACTGGCCGCGGCGGAGGTTGACGAGCACGAAATGGCCGGCCAGGTCGACCTCCTGGTGGGCGCCTGCGTCGCATAGCTGCCACACGTACTCGCTGTGCAGGCGCTCCAGCTCGTCGCTGATGTAGATCCGCCGGTAGCGGCTGCTCTTGCACCGTACTCCTGCCGGGTGGTCCTGCCGGGGGACGACCTCCACGAACGGGGTCCCGCCCCGGCCCGCATGCCAATCGCAGTGACGCGTGGACAGCAGCTCGCCAAGCCGCATGCCCGTCTCCGCGAGCGCGGCGAACAGCAGCCGGTCACGGACCTGGCCCGTCCACTGCCCGGACGCCTCATCCCACCGGGCGCACGCGTCCAGGATCGCCTCGACCTGCACCGGGGCCAGCAGCGGCACCGGCCGGGCCACCGTGCGCCGGACCCGGACCGCAGCACCGGGACGCCGGCCGGCCCCGCTGCAGGTGCGCCAGCCCGGGAACATAACGGCCGGACCGCCCGCCCGGACGGTAAAGACGGTCAGCGACCGGGACCTGATGAACATCAGCGTGGTAACGGTAGAACGACAGGACCGCAGTGACGCGGGCCGCGACCGTCGATTCCGCAGGGCCTGCAGCACGCGGGAGCGGGGCCACCCCGGCCGGAAGCCCGGTCCGCAGCGAGGACACGAACGAGACGAAGAACGGCAGCCCGACCTCGTCCCAGGCCGTCGCGGCCGCCGTCAGGTACTCCCACCACCGGGCCAGCGACGTGGCATAGGAACGGACAGTATTCGGCGAGGACTGCTGGGCCACCCGCAGGAACTCAAGGTATTCCTCGACCGCGCCAACCGGAAGGTGATCGTCCCCCGTCACCGTCCAGGTCCGCTGCCCGTCGAGCAGAACGCGCTGCACCCCCATGGCAGGCCATCATGCCGACGTCGCCGACGCTAGTGCGGGACCTTGGATAACGACACGCTGACGTGCGGAAACAGCAGTTCAGGCCACGCTGGCCGACGTTACGGACGGGTGGCTGAGGACCCCGGATAGGTCGATGATCAGGACGCTGACGGTGGCGAGGCGGCGGTGCTCGGCTTCGGTCGTGTTGTCGAGCCGTGCGGCCTTGAGTTTCTTGAACAGGTGGTCGGCGCGGGCCATGTGGACGGACAGGCGGCGGCGGACGGCGATGTGGCCGAGGGCGGTGGCCAGGTGCGTCTTGCCCACCCCGACGGGCCCGAGAACCAGTGCGCCGTGTCCGGCCTCGGCGAACCGGAGCGTGGCGAGCTCGTTCCACAGCTGCTGGCCTAGCGGACGGCGGCGGTGGTGTCCCAGCTGTCGAGCCGCATCTGGGGGTCCAGTCCGGCGGCGCGGGCCCGGCGGGCGGCGGACCCGTTCTCGCGGCGGGTGACCTCGTCGGAGAGCAGGAGCCCGGGGAAGTCGGCGTGGGGCATTTTCTGCTGGCGGGCGAGGGTGAGCCGTTCGGGGAGGGTGGCGGTGAGCTGGCCGAGCTTGAGGGCGCGCAGGTGCCGTTTCAGGTCGGGGCTGACGGGATCGGTCATGGTCATGAGGGTTTTCTCCTTGTCGCGTGGTGACGGTGCCACCCGGGGCGGGCCGTCGGGCCCGCCCCGGGCATGCGTGCTCAGCTGCCGGAGGGCGGCCGGCGGGTGCCGGTCTTCGCCTGCGGGGCGGTGATGAGGCCGCGGAGCAGGGTGACGGTCTCGTGCTGCCGCTCGCGTTCGCGGTCCAGGGCGGTCTCGGCGCGGGCGAGCTGTTCCCGCAGTGTGGTGACGGTGCCGTTGAGGGCGGCGAGCGCCGCCTCATGCTGGCGGCGGTCCTGTTCCCGGCCCCGGGCCTGCTCGTCAGCGGCGGTGCGGGCGGCGGCCAGTTCCGCGGCGTGCGCTTCCCGCTGGCCGTCGAGTGCCTGGCCGGCCGCGCGGGCGGTTTCCCCGGCGCGGGCCAGGGCCGCGGACTGGGCCTCCATCATGGTGATTGCCTCGGCGGCGGCGGCGCGGGCTTCGGCGGCGTCGAGCTCGGCGGCGTGCCGGGCGGCGGCGTGGCCGGCGGTCTCGGCGCGGGCGTGCTCGATCTGGGCTGCGGTCTCGGCGCGGACGGCCTCGGCCTGCGCCTCGGCGGCTTCGGGGTCGGCGGTGGCGGCGGACAGCTGCTCGCCGAGGACGGCGAGCTGGTCCAGGGCTGCGGCGAGCTGCCCGGCCAGGCGGGTCATGGCGGCCAGGGCGTCGTCGCGGATGGCGCCGGCCCGGGTGATCGCCGCGGTGACCGGGCGGCCGTCCCCGGGCTGCCCGGACAGCAGCGCCGGCGGCGGAACGCGGTCATGGCGGTATGCCGGACCAGGACGGGGGTGCCGTCGCGGTCCTCGGGGATCTCCTGGCCGCAGTAGCCGGGCGGCCGGCCCGGCGCGTCGCTGGCCCGGGCCGGGTCCGGGCAGCCGGGATAGCGGCACCGTCCCGGTTCCCGGCCGGGTGCCGCCGTGTTCTCGTGCGCGGTGAGCGTCATGAAAGTACGTCCTTGCGATGAAACGAAACGAATGAAACGAATGAAATGGAACGGGTGAAACGTTTCCCCGGTCAGCCGCGGGTGCCGTCGTCCCCGCCGGGCAGGACCTGCATCGTCACCCCGGTCGCGGTCGCGAACTCGCGGGGATCGCGGGCGAACCTCGCCGCGGTCACCTTCCGGGCGGCGGCGTCTGCCTGGCCGGCGCGGGCGGCGGCCTGCGCCGCCTGGGCCCCGGTGCCCTTCTCCACGATCGACTTGATCTTCGGCACGCTGATCACGTCGAGTTCCAGCGCGGCGGCGCATGCCTGCTCGACCGGGCCGTTGCCGTACTTCCTGGCCAGGCCGATCAGGGTGCAGACGGCGCGCATCCGCATCCACGGCTGCGGCGTGTCCAGGATCCGCTCCGCGTAGATCCCGATGGACGCGCCGCGGGCCGCGGCCTGGCCCGCGAGCCGGGCGACATCACGCTTGGCGTAGATGCTGGTGCCGGGCGGGAAGTCCGCCTCGTCGGCGGACCGGCCCCCGGCCGGCTGGCGGGGATGGGTCTTGATCACCTGCCCGCGGTGATAGACCTTGACCAGCGCGTCATCGGCCCGGACCGTGACCTTCTGCCCGGCCATGCCGTAAGGCACGGAGTAGAACGCGTGCTGCGTGCGGACATGGAAATCCCGCTGGACGGTCACGTCGCTCCAGTACGGGACCCGGTACGGTTCCGCCGGCGCTGGGAGCAGCAGCCGCTGCTCCTTCTCCGCGAACACCACGGCCGGCTGCAGCCTCGTGGTGCCGTGGACCCGCAGCCCGGCCCGGACCCGGGACCAGTCATCAGCCCGCCGCTGCGCGTCATCGAGGTCGAGGAACTGCTCCCCGGCGAAGAAGCTCCGCTGGGTGAAATGCACGCCGGACTCGACCCTGCCCTTGCCCCGCATCGTCAACTACACCCGATCCGCAGGATCAGTACCTGAGGGCGTCCGGGTGACGCACCCGTTCCACCCTCTATGTGGCCGCGAGTTTGAGTTCGTCGTCTATCGCCAGAACTGGGGCGAGGACCGGGTCCACCTGCGCGATGAGGACGGGGAGCTGTTCTCGCTGCCAGCAGCCTGGACTGACGCGGTAGCAGCGGACCCGTTCGTGGTGGTAGCGGCGGGCAGGGCACCGTTCACCACGGCTGGCCTGCTGGCACTCGCTGACCTGGCGGACCGGCTCCGCGCGCAGCGGGACGGCGCCGGGGCTGTAAAGCAGATTACGCCGTGAATGTCAAGGAGATTATGCCGTCTTTCCCGGTAGAACTGATCATGTTCCCGGTCATGACCGGAGCAAAATGGCTCAGTTTCCTGCTGAATATCGCGACACGCCGACGGCGGTGCGCGCTTCGGCTGACAATGTACGGCAAAATCATCCTGACATTGATCGGGATGAGGAGGCGGCATGGCCGGGCAGCAGCGCAGGCAGGACCCCAAGGAGACGGCGCTGGCCGCCGCGCGGTGCCTGAACCCGCACCCGGAGCAGGTGACCGACCCGGAGTTCCTGGGCAGCGACTTCTTCGACGCCCGGGACGCGGTGCAGGTCAAGTACGAGATGGTGCGCAAGGTCAGGGCCGGCGGCGCCCCCGTCACCGAGGCCGCCGCGGCGTTCGGCTACTCCCGCCCCGCGTACTACGCCGCGGCCGCCGCGCTGGAGTCCTCGGGGCTGGACGGGCTGGTGCCCGCCAGGCCCGGGCCGCGCGGCGCCAGCAAGCTGACGGAGGAGGTCCTCGCCTGGGCCGAGGAGCAGCTCGCCGCCGACCCGGCGCTGCGCCCGGCGCAGCTGCCGGACCGGATCGAAGAGGCCTTCGGCGTGCGCGTGCACCCCCGCTCGGCCGAGCGAGCGCTGGCCCGCCGCCGGGAGCACTCCAAAAGCCGCCGACCTGACCGCCCGCGAGATGCGGAAGGAGGATAACCCGTCCCTGTCCCCGCTCCCATCACCTGGCCACGCGGCTGCTGAACCAGGCGCCCGCCTGGATGCCGGCCAGGACCGTGCCCCCGGCGGCGTGCTCGACGCCCGCTACGAGCACCTTCGCCGTGCCGCCCTGCACGCGCGCGCCGAGGCGTTCCCGCTCGGTCTCGGCGTGCTGACCCGCGGCGGCGTCACCGCCTGGCGGCAGGCCCTGGCCTGCCTGCGCCGCCCGCCGGCGCGCGGCGCCAGCGGCAGGCCGCCCGGCACGCGCCCCGCCCCGCCCGCGCTCCCGGGCCCGGTGGCCGCCGAGCTCATCAGCGCCCTGGCCGCCGTCGCACTCGCCGGAACCATCCCCCACCCGCCCCCGTAACCAGCTGCTCATATGCCGAAGGAGACCCCAATGATCCCCGATACCGCGGCGTCGAAGGTGACCGCCGCCCACCTGTCCCGCCGGGCCGTGCTCTACGTCCGGCAGTCCAGCCTCAAGCAGGTCATCCACAACACCGAGTCCGCGATCCGCCAGTACGACCTGCGCGGCAAGGCGATCGCGCTGGGCTGGGACGCCAGCCAGATCACCGTGATCGACATCGACCAGGGCCAGTCCGGGGCATCGGCCGCGGACCGGGAAGGGTTCCAGCAGATGGTCGCCGAGGTGTCGCTGGGGCGGGCCGGGATCGTGCTCGGCCTGGAATGCTCCCGGCTGGCCCGCAACAGCGCCGACTGGCATCAGCTGCTCGAGCTGTGCGCCATGACCGGCACCCTGATCTGCGACGAGGACGGCCTCTACGACCCCCGCAGCTTCAACGACCGGCTGCTGCTGGGGCTCAAGGGGACCATGGCCGAGGCCTTATGCCGAATTCGGCATAAGGCCTCTTATGCGGACTTCTCCGTTATGCCGACCAGGCGGCGGGAGCACCCGGCGGGCCGCGATGACGGGCGGGAGCGTTCGGCATAATCACAGTCCGTCGAGGAACGCCAGTATGTCGTCGGACGGCTGGTAGCGGCCGGGTGTAGTGTTCTGGGGTGCGGTCCGGGCGATGGCCCGTTCCTTAAGTGCCAGGTCAGCGTGGATGTAGACCTGCGTGGTGGCGGTATTTTCGTGCCCCATCCACAGTGCGATGACCGACGTGTCGACGCCGGCGCCGAGCAGCCTCATGGCCGCGGAATGACGCAGGGTGTGAGGCGATACCTTCTTCTCCAGCAGCGACGGGCACGTCTTCGCGGCGATCGCGGTGTACTTGGCGATCCGCCGTTCCAGGGCGTCGCGGCTGAGCGGGGTGCCGCGGCGGGTGATGAACAGCGGATCGGCGGGCAGGCCGCCGCGCTCACCGTGCCAGGAGCGCAGCACCGTCACGGTGCTGGGGGTGAGCGGGGTAATCCTGCTGTTTCCTGCCCTTGCCCAGGCAGCTGACGTGCGCGCCGGCGCCCAGGTGAACGTCTCCGATGGCGAGGCTGGTGAGCTCGGTGGCGCGCAGCCCGGTCTGGCAGGCGAGCACCAGCAGCGCCTGGTCGCGCCGCCCGGTCCAGGTCGTCAGGTCGGGGGCGGCCAGCAGCGCGGTGATCTCGTTTTCGGTCAGGTAGGTGATCAGGGCCTTGTCGTAGCGTTTGGGCGGGATGGCCAGGACCCGCTGGATGTCGGCGGCATGCTCGGGGTGGCGCACCGCGGCGTACTGGAAGAGGGAGTGGATCGCCGCGAGCCGGGCGTTGCGGGTCCGGACGCTGTTGCCGCGCTCGTTTTCCAGGTGGCTCAGGAACGCGCCGACCGTCTGCGCGTCCAGGTCGGCGATGTCCAGCCGGGACGGGCCTTGCCCGCGCGCTGGGCGGCGAAGACGATCAGCATCCTGAGCGCGTCGCGGTAGGCGGCGACCGTGTGGCCGCTGGCCTGGCGCTGCAGCGCCAGCCGGTCGGTGAAGAACGCCTGCAGGGTGGGGGCGAGGGCGGTCATGATTCTCCGTGCAGGTGGGCGTGCAGCCGGTCGCCGGCCAGCGCCATCAGCTCAGGCGCAGCCGACAAGTACCAAAACGTGTGCTTTGGGTCGTTATGGCCGAGATAGGTGGACAGCCGGGGCATCATCGCGGCGACGTCGGCGCCGTCGCGGTACCAGCCAAGGACGGTATTGACCACATAGGAGTGGCGGACGTCATGGATCCGGGGACGGCAGGAGGCTGACCGCCGGGCCAGCCCGGCCTGGGCGGTGAGCTTGCTGAACGTGAGGCTGACGTTGCTGTGCCGCAGCCGTGTCCCGGCGGTGGACAGGAACAGCGCCGGGTCGGCCGGGCGGGGGTGGTGCTCGTCCCGCAGGGCCGAGTACCGGGCCAGCGCGGCGGCCGCGGTGGGGTGCAGCGGGATCAGCCGGGTCTTCCCGAACTTCGCGTCCCGGATGGTGAGCATGCCCTGGCCGGCGTCGAGGTCGCCGCGGTCGAAGGAGAGCGCTTCCCCGATCCTGACGCCGCTCGCGGCAAGAAGGCTGATCAGGGTCTGGTAGGTGGCGGCCCGGAACCGGGGCCGCAGGGTTCCGGCCGCGGCGATGACAGCGCTGATCTCGGCGTCGGAGTAGAGGTAGGGGGTCGCGCGGTCGTTCCCGCGGCGGATCAGGCCGGGCGGGGGAACCTGGACCGACGGGTCGGTGCCGTGCAGGTAGGCGGCGAACCCGCGGACCGTGCTGAGCCGGATCGACTGCCATGCCTGCGAGGCCCCGTCAGGGAGCGTCGCCCATTCCAGGGCGTCGGCGGTGGTGATCGTGCCGGTGCCGCGGTCGTCGAGCCAGCTGACGAACTGGTCCAGCAGCCGTCCGGCGGTCTTGAGCCTGAAGCCCAGCGCGCGCCGCAGTGCCAGGTAGTCCTCCAGCGAGTCCCGCAGCGGGCGCCCGTCCGCCGTCATGCGGTTACCTCCTGGCCGGGCCAGGGGCGCCCCAGCGGGCGCAGCGCGTCGATGTCGACCTTCGCGTAAATCGCAGTCGTGGCCGGCCGGGCATGGCGGAGGGCCTGCCCGATCTCGGTCAGGGACCCGCCGCCGCGCAGCATCGCGGTCGCCGCCGAGTGGCGCAGGCGGTGGGCGTGGACCGGCCCGGGGATCCCGGCCCGGGCAGCGGCGTCCGCGACGATCGTGGTGATCCCGGCATAGGACAGTGCCTCCCGGGGCGCCTGGGCGGCGATGAACACCGTGCGGTCCAGCGCGCCGGCCGGACGGCCGTCGCGGAGGTAGGCGACGATCGCCGCGCCGACATCGGCGGGCAGCGGCAGCCGGTCGCGGCGCCCGCCCTTGCCGCGGACCGTGATCTCGCCGCGCCGCCAGTCGATGTCGTCCAGGCCGAGCCCGGCGACTTCGCCGGCCCGCAGGCCCATCCGGGACAGCATCAGCAGGACCGCCCGGTCCCGGCGCCCGGTCGCGGTGGCCGGGTCGCAGGAGGCCAGCATCGCCTGGACCTGCCCAGGCTCCAGCGCCCGGGGCAGCCCGGCGAGCGAGTGCCCGGCCGGCGACGGCACCGCGCCCGCCAGCGGGACGGCCAGGACGCCGTCGACGTGCAGGAAGCGGAGCAGGGACCGCAGCGCGGTCACGATCCGCTTGGCCGACCGCGGCTGTTTCCGGGCCCGGTCCAGCACGAATGCCCGTACCTCGCCGGCGGTCAGCTGCTCCAGCTCCAGGCGCCCGTCGTGTTCGAGTGCCCGCTGCTGCAGGAACGGGCGGACAAGGCGGACGTTCAGGGCGACCGTCATCGGTGCCAGGCCCCGCTCGGAGGCCAGGTAGGCCGCGAACCGGTCCAGCAGCAGGCTCGTCTCCGTCGCCGGCTCCGCCGGCGGAAGCGGGACCGTCCCGAGCCTGCGGAGATAGCCCAGCAGCGGGCCGAGTGCCTCGGTGGTCCGCTCGTTCGCGTATCCCGCCAGGCGGCGGGCCGTGAAGTACCGTTCCGCCGTCGGCATGTCCAGATCCTGCGTGCTGACGCCCTCCGCGCTCATCCAGCGGCTCAGGTGAGCGGTCAGCCGTATCTGGCAGGCCGCGGTGAGCGGGGTATAGCCGAGCCGGAACAGCTCGTCCCGGAACCCGTCCGCGTACTCCGCGAGCGGCCCGGTCACCTTCGCCCAGGACGGTTTCGTCTTAGCCATCATGTGCTCCTCTTCCGGACGCCCAGCGCGTCCGGAGAGAAGAATCAGCCCCTGACCTGGGAAGAAGCCGGAAGTAAGCAGCCGTGGGGCTGGGATTATGCCGACATGGCGGCAACGCCGGCCAAGCCCGCGGCATCCTCACAGCTCGTGGTCGGCATAACGGAGAAGTCCGCATAAGAAAGCGAGCTCCACTTCATCAGGGCCCGGCTGCGCGGCGGGCAGCTGTCCAAGGCCCGCCGCGGCGAGCTGGTCATGCCGCTGCCCGTCGGGCTCGTCTACGACGCCGCCGGGCACGTCATCCTCGACCCCGACGCCGCCATCCAGGGCGCGGTCCGGCACCTGCTCGCCACGTTCGAGGCCGCCGGGTCGGCCACCGCCGTGGTCAAGGCGTTCCGCGCTGCCGGGCTGTCGTTCCCCTGGCGGCACCACAAAGGCCCCCGCAAGGGCGAGACCGACTGGCAGCCGCTGCGGCACTCCACCGTCCTGCACGTCCTGCACAACCCGCGCTACGCCGGCGCGTTCACCTACGGGCGGCGCCGCGAGCAGCTGCTGCCCGGCGGGAAACGGGCCACCATCACGGTGCCCCGCGAGGAATGGATCTCCTTTATCCCCGGCGCCCACCCCGGATACATCACCCTGGACCAGTGGGAGGCCAACATCGCCAGGCTCGCGGCCAACGCCGCCGCGCACGGCCGCGACCGCGCCGCCGGGCCGCCCCGCGAGGGCCCCGCCCTGCTGCAGGGCATCATCATCTGCGGTCGCTGCGGCGGGCGGATGACCGTCCGCTACCACGCCCGCGGCGGGACAAGATGCCCACCTATGCCTGCCAGCGCGACGGCATCGAGAACGCCCGCCCGATCTGCGCCGCCATCCCCGGACACACCCTCGACGAGCACGTCGGCCAGCTTCTCCTCGGACACCCTGACCCCGCTGGCCGTCGAAGCCGCCCTCCAGGTATCAGCCGAGCTGGAGCACCGCGCGGCCGACACCGACGCGCTGCGCGCCGCCCACGTCGAGCGCGCCCGCTACCTCGCCGACCTGGCCCGCCGCCGCTACCTCGCCGTCGACCCCGCCAACCGGCTCGTCGCCGGCACCCTCGAAGCCGACTGGAACACCGCCCTGCGCGCCCTCAGCGACGCCCAGGCCGCCTACGACAAGGCCCGCGAACAGCACGACGGCACGCTCACACCCGCCCAGAAAGCCCGGATCAGCCAGCTCGTCACCGACCTGCCCGGCATCTGGAACGACCCCGCCACCCCGATGCGCGAACGCAAGCGCATCGCCCGGCTGCTGCTCACCGACGTCACCGTCACCCGCACCAGCGACACCATCACCGCGCACGTCCGCCTGGCCGGCGGCCAGACCCGCACCATCACCCTGCCAGTCCCCGAGCCGGCCTGGAAAATCCGGCAGACCAAGGCCAGCACCATCGCCGAGATCGACAAGCTGCTGGACCACCACACCTGCGCCGAGATCGCCGGCATCCTCCGCCGCCGCGGCCTGCCCAACGGCGAAGGACGGCCCTTCACCCCCACCATGGTGCAGCGCGTCATCCGCACCTACCAGCTACGCAGCCGCCGCCAGCGGCTGCTCGACACCGGCCTCATCCCGCTCACCCAGATGGCCGGGCAGCTCGGCGTGTCCGCCTCCACCGTCAAAATCTGGTACCACGCCGGAATTGTCAGTGCCCAGCGGTATAACGACAAAGGCGAAGTCCTCTACGACCCGCCCGGCCCCAACCCGCCGGCCCGCCACCAAGGACGCCGGCACGACACCGTCCGACCTGCATGAACGCCACCTACCCGCCGATCACTCCGAAGAGGTGCAGTATGCCACCCGAGGTTTGTCCTGCGGGGACCGGACCCTCGCCGGGTCCGCGACGATACCGCGGGCCTGGGCGTACTCCAGCCACTCCCGGTTCCACCGCGGATCGGTCCGGTCCGCCTTGTCCACCACCGGCTTCAGGTTGCCGGGAACCAGGACCGGGAAGATCCCGCCATAGAAAGCCCAGGCCGCCTCGCAGCCCGCGATCACCGCCTCCGTGGTCTGCCGGAACGTCAGGTAGACGTAGCAGTACCGGGAGAACACGGCCGTGAATACCAGCGCGTGCACCTTCCGCTTGCGGTCCCCGTCGGGGATCATGCCCAGGTAGCCGAAGTCGACCTGGACTTCCTGGCCGGGTTCGCCGTCGTCGACCGGCACCGTTACCTTCGGGCCGCGCGAGGAATAGCCGCACTCCTCCGCCGCGAACCGGGCCAGCGTCCGGTACGGCACCATGGTCCCCGACCGCTCGAGGAACTCGCCGATCTTCACCAGCGTCAGGCCGTCCTTGACCCACTTCCCGATGTCCTCTTTCCGCTGCCCCAGCAGCTGCCACGACTCCCCGTGCCCGGCCGGGCGGGCCGGGCGGACCGCCGCGACCACCACCCCGATCAGCTCATCGGTCAGCTGCCCTTCCCCGCCGTCACGGGACAGGCCCGCCGCCTGCGCGGCGGCGATATACCGCTGCGCCGTCTTCACGTTCACCTGCGCCCGCCTCGCGGCCGGGCGCTTGCCCTGCCCCGCCAGCCACGCACGCAGGACCTCTTTCACTTCTGTCACCAGGACCTCCCGGAACGCCATCCCTGCCATCTCTCGCAGAACGGTCAAAACCGGGCAGGCTAAGCAGGGGTGGTCCATCAACTGGCAACCGGGGTGGTCCCATGACCGTGGCAAAAACCCTCATGAGGTGGTCCCATGCTCGCGGCAAATAACAGCGGATCTCTCTGAAAGCGGGTGGCCGTTCCGCCGTTGTCACGGTGCCAAAGACCAGAGTGCGCCCATCGGCAGCGCTTTGATCCTGCCGCCATAGGAGAGAGTCTGCTGGCCGGTATACAGGACATAGCCTGCGAGGAACTTGTCGCCCAGGTGGCTCGCCAGGTTCCGCAGGCCCGCGAGGTCCTCAGTTCGGACGGTCGCGCCTGCCTTGACCTCCACCGCTATGACGCGGCCATCGGGTGTCTCGATCACGGCGTCAACCTCGAGCTTGTCCTTCGTCCGGTAATGGTAGAGGCGAGCGCGTTCGTCCGCCCAGGTCAATTGCCGCGCCAATTCCATGACGACGAAGTTTTCCAGGACCGGCCCGGCGGCGCCGTCCGGCTCGTCGAGGCGGGCTGCGTCCTGGCCGATGAGGTGGCAGACGATCCCGCTGTCGACGAAGGCCAGCTTCGGAGTGCCGATGGCCCTTGCGGTTAGCCCGCTCGACCAGGCCGGGATGGTCTTGATGAGGAACACCGTTGCCAGGAGCTCCAGGTAGCGCACCAGGGTCGTCCGCGGGATTCCCGCCTGTCCGGCCAGGGTGCTCGGGACGAGCAGCCCGCTTACCCGACCCGCCAGAAGCGACAGCAGCCTGAGCATGTCCCCCTGCCGCTCGATGCTGCTCACCTCGAGAACGTCGCGCTCGATGAGCGTGGACAGGTAGGAGGAGAAGAAGGCCCCCCGGCGTCTCGGGGTGCGGCGGACCGCCTCCGGGAAGCCGCCGACGACAGCCAGTTCCAGGTAGTCGCGCTTGCGCATCCGCGACGAATGCTCGATGGCGGCGCCGTGCCGGAAGGCCGCGTCGACGAACAGGTCGTGCCCGCCGTTGATCTCCCCCTGGGAAAACGGCCAGAGCTCGATGACCTCCATCCGGCCCGGCAGAGCGTCCGGAAGGCTCCGCAAAGCGAGGACCCGGGAGGACCCGGTCAGGAGAAAGCGTCCCGGGCGCGGATCCAGGTCGACCAGTACCTTGATCGCCCTCAGCAGCTCAGGCGCGAGCTGAATCTCGTCGATAACCATGAGCCCGTCGTGCTCGACGAACCCTGCCGGGTCATCCCGCGCGGCCCGCAGAGTGGCAGCGTCATCGAGGAGGCGCACGATGGTGCCCGGCCGACCATCGGCCGCCAATCTCGTTAGAGTGCTCTTGCCCGCTTGACGGGCACCATTGACAAGCACCACGCGAGTGTCCTCGAGCGCCTCGGACACGATGCTCTGCGCATGACGGGGAACCAGGTCATACATGTTAGCCACACCTCAAGTGTGCCTTAAGAACATGAGAGCCGCGGTCACTTGGACGGTCATGTCGTGGTCATTTGGACGGTACATCCGTGGTCACCTGTACGGCCGGATGATGGTCGTCTAGTCGGTCGGAACTCACAGTGCCGCCCTGCCAGCCCTCCATACGAGGCGGAGCGAGACCTCATCGGCCCATAGGGTCAGGTCAGAGAAAATACGCGGGACAGTACTGGCGCCCCGACCGCGACTCGAACGCGGGACCTACCGCTTAGGAGGCGGTCGCTCTATCCACTGAGCTATCGGGGCCTACGGAACCCCCATGCTACCTGGGATGGACCGCGCTCGCTGCCCGCTGCGTGACGCCCGATGTCCGAGCATCCTGGCATCGTGCGCCCATCGACATGCCGAAGACGCTGACGTGCGCCTCGTCGGCCAGGCCCAGGCCCGCGAGCGCGGAGACGGCCTCCAGCCAGTCCGCGGTCATCCGGGCCGTGACTCGGTCGATGCCCTCGTCGGCGATCAGCTGCTGGTAGGCCGGCGGCGCCATCGGCGCCGGGACCCGGTCGCCGTGGTACGGCCCGTCGACCGCGATGACGGCAAGGCCCGCGGCCGAGGCTAGCCAGCGTCCCATCCGCAGGTGGCGCTGGCTGCGCTTGTGGCCGCTTCCGCCGTGGAAGAGCAGCACCGTCGCATGAGGGGATGTGGTCCCGGTTGACCAGAGCACACCGGGCACGGTCCCCGCGGGACGGTGCAGCAGAAAGGACCGCTCGGTGCAGTCCGCGCCGGTTTCCTTCCCCAGCCACTGAATGTTGCCGCTCGCCGAATCCGGCACTCGCCCTCCTCGGCAGCGGTCGCGTACTTGTCCGGGTGAACGTGATTACGGTTAGCCGGTACCGAATATATTAGCGCTCTTGTGTGCGATGGCATCTCCGGCTGCCGCACTCGCGGCGGACTGGCCGGCGAGCCGGGTGTCACGGCAGAGTTTCTCCCACGTCTCGATGTCGGCGCGGGTGCTGTCGAGGTGGCCGAGGATAGCATCGACGGCGTCGTCTCCCAACGGCAGGCGCAGGGGGGTATCGGGGGCGTCGAGCGCGGTGAGGATGGCGGCCGCGGCCTTGGCGGGGTCTCCCGGCTGGGTGCCTGCGCTGGTCTCGACCATCTGGCGCGTCCGGCCGACGGTCTCGGCGTAGGCGGGGATGGGCGCGCTGGCGCTGTGGTTGCCGAACAAGCCGGTGCGGAAGGCCCCAGGCTCGATGATCAGCACCTTGATGCCCAGCGGGCGGACCTCGTCGGCGAGCGCCTCCGACATGCCCTCCAGGGCGAACTTGGTGGCGCTGTAGGCGGAGAACCCGGCGAAGGACATCTGCCCTCCCATGCTGCTGATCTGGACGATTGCCCCGGACCGGCGGGACCGCATGTGCGGCAGGACCGCCCTGGTCAGCGCCGCGGGCCCGAACAAGTGAACCTCGAACAGGCCGCGGAGCTCGGCGTCGGTTGTCTCCTCCGCGGCGCCGACATGCGTGCGTCCGGCGTTGTTGACTAGCACGTCGATCCGGCCGTGCCGCGAGATGACGTCCCGGATCGTCGCGTCGACGGCCGCCGCGTCGGTCACGTCGAGCGGCAGGACGTCAACCTGGCGGGGGTGCACGGCCGCCAGGCCATCTAGCGCCCCGGCCCGGCGGGCGGTCGCGACGGCGACGTCGCCCGCGGCGACGGCCGCCTCGGTGACTGCCCGGCCGAGCCCGCTGTTCGCCCCGGTGATGAGCCAAACCCTGTTCATCATGTCCTCCTTGGTGAGCCCGATGCGATCGACTCTGCCCGGCGCCCCGGTAGCCCGTCCAAGACCTGACGTGATAACCAATGATTATGGACGTGCACGGGCGGGACCTGCGCTACTTCGTAGCGGTCGCCGAGGATCTGCACTTCACCCGCGCGGCCGAGCGGCTGTTCATCTCCCAGCCGGCGCTGAGCAAGCAGATCAGGATGCTGGAACGGCAACTGGGCGCTCCGCTGTTCGACCGCGGCCGCGACGGCATACGGCTCACCCCGGTGGGGGAGGCGCTGCTGCCGCATGCCCGCCAGGTCCTGGCCGCGTGGGACCTCGGCCAGGCGGAAGCCGAGCGGGCCAAGAGCAGGCAGCGGTCGACCCTGGTGGCCGGGATGAGCACCAGCCCCGGCCGCGGCGGCCTGCTTCCCGCGATCCGGTCCCGGTTCGCCGAGCTCCACCCGGAGGCAACCGTGCAGCTACGTCAGATCGGCTGGGACGACCCAACCGCGGGGCTCGCCGATCGCGCCGTGGACGTGGCATTCGTCTGGCTCCCGCTGGCCGACCCCAGCCGCTACCGGTGGATCGTGGTGGCCGAGGAACCACGCCTGGTCGCCATGCCCGACAGCCACCCGCTGGCCGGCCGCGACCACATCGACTTCGCCGACCTGCTGGACGAGCCGTTCCTCGCGCTGCCCGCAGGCGCCGGGCCACTGCGCGACCACTGGCTGGCCGTCGACGCCCGCGACGGCAGGCCGCCGCGGATCGGCGCCGAGATCGCCAGCACCGACGAGACCTACGAGGCGCTGGTCGACGGGCGGGGCGTGTGCCTGCTGGCCGCCGGCAACGCTCCCCTGATCACCCTGGGAGGAGTCACCACCCGGCCCGTCCGCGGCATATCACCCAGCCAGCTAGCCCTGGCCTGGCACGCCGACGATACCCGCCCGCTCGTCCTGGACTACGCACGCGCCTGCCATCAGGCCACCCGCCGTAAGCAGTAAGACAGGCCCGCGTCTTCGCCACGAGACCGAGCAGATCGCTTAATCGGCGTGAGTGCCGATCGCGTTGGCGCGTCGGCGCCGTGTGCAGAACATCTGTTCCGGGGATGGGATCGCAGCGGCATGGGAGCCACCTGGCGAGCACGCAGCGGCGGCGACGGCCGGAATCCGGTGCAGCCATCGAGAATTCCGTGGCGCTCCTGCGTGCAGCATGGGTAATACCCGGTTATACTCAAGGCATGAAGACCGCGATCTCCGTTCCTGACGAAATCTTCGAGCAGGCAGCCGGCCAGGCGGCCGAGCTGGGCATCAGCCGGTCGGAATTCTTCACCCGGGCGGCCAGCAGGTACCTGGACGAGCTGGCCGCCCAGTCGCTCAGCAGCCAGATCAACCAGGCACTGCTAGCAGCCGGGGACGACGACTCCGGGGCTGCGGCAGCCGCGGCCGGCCGCGGCCTGCTGGCAGCCGGGGACGACGGCTGGTGACCCAGCGCGGCGATGTCTGCTGGGCCGACCTCGGCGAGCCGCACGGCAGCAAGCCGGCCAAGCGCCGCCCGGTCCTCGTGATCCAGGCCGACCCCTATAACGCCAGCAGGCTGAACACTACCCTGGCTGCCGTCATCACATCGAACACGGGCCTGGCGTCAATGCCCGGCAACGTCTTCGTCCCCGCGATCGCCACCGGGCTCTCCAGAGACTCCGTGGTCAACGTCACCGCCCTAGTCACTCTCGACAAGACGGACCTCGATCCCGCCGTAGGCCAACTGCCCGCATCCCTCATGCACGAAGTGGACCGCGGCCTGCGCCGAGTCCTCGGCCTCGGCCGCTAAGCCACACCGTCGCCGACACGCTCCGCTCGCAGAGCCCGGTTCAGGTGCAGCATCAGAACCAAGCCAGAAATCAGCAGCCAAGATGCCCAGGCGGTTATCTTGCGGCAGGCCGGCGGACCTGTCGGCTTGCGTCCCGCGCGTCCCCCACCCGGACGGCCCGGGCGAGCAGACCACAATCTGCGCCAGCGACATCACCCGGGAAGAGCCGGGTCGGCCTTGGCTTGTGCAGTTGTCACTTCGGCGTGTGCCAGGGGCGGCGTGCTCGCCGGGCGCAGTGGCCCGGGGCGGAGCAGGACGACGGCGGTGACCGCGCCGGCGGCGAAGATGCCGGCGGTCCACCAGAACGCGGTGTCGTAGCCGTGGGACAGCGCCAGCCCGGTCAGGGCCTGGCGGCCGATGATCCGGGCCGCGGCGAGGTGCGCGGCGAGGTAAGCGGTGACCGCGGCGGTGAAGATGGTGTTCAGCAGCGACGTGCCGACCGAGGCGCCGAGTTGCTGGCCGACGGTGACGGTGGCGGAGGCGACGCCCGCGTCCTGCGGGGCTACGCCGAAGGTGCCGGTGTTGATCACCGGCGCGATCACCATGCCCACGCCGATTCCGGCCAGGATGATCGGGCCGAGCACACCTCCGGCGTAGCCGGTGTGCGGACCCAGCTGAGCCAGCCATACCATCGCGCCTGCCGCGGCCAGCATCCCGAGAGCGACCAGCGGCCTGGGCCCGGTCCGGGGCATCAGCACGATCGTGGACAGGTTGGACGCGAGGATGAGGCCGGCGCTGATCGGCAGGAACGCCACGCCGGTCACCAGCGGCGAGTACCCGAGCGTCTGCTGCAGGTAGTAGGTCAAGAACAAGAAGATCCCGAACAGCCCGGCCGAGGCGATGAGCATCGACAGGTAGGCGCCGCCGCGGTTGCGGTCGAGCACCACGCGGGGCGGCAGCAGCGGGTGCGCCGCCCGCCCCTGCCACACCGCGAACCCTGCGCCAAGCGCCACGCCGGCGGCCAGGAACCCCCAGGTGGACGGCGCGTGCCAGCTGTGCGCGGCCGCGTTGGAGAAGCCGTAGACCAGGCAGAACAGGGCGCCGGAGACCAGCAGCACGCCGGGGATGTCCAGCCTGGGCTTAACCGGGGACGACTGGCGCTTCAGCAGCAGCGCTCCGCCGGTGAGGGCCACCGCGGCGAAGATCAGGTTCACGTACAGCGTCCACCGCCAGGACAGGTACTCGGTCAGCGCGCCGCCCAGCAGCAGGCCCACCGCGCCGCCGGCCCCGGCGATCGCCCCGTAGACGGCGAACGCCCTGCCGCGGTCCTTCGGCTCGGTGAACGTGGTGGTCAGCAGCGACAGCGCCGACGGCACCAGCAGCGCGGCGAACGCGCCCTGGCAGGCCCGCGCGGTGATCAGCATGGTGAAGTTGACCGAGGCGCCGCCGACGGCCGAGACGCCGGCGAACCCGGCCAGTCCGGCCAGGAACGTGACCTTGCGGCCCAGCAGGTCGGCCAGCCGGCCGCCGAGCAGCAGCAGGCTGCCGAACGCCAGGGTGTAGGCGGTGACCACCCACTGCCGGTCCACGGTAGTGAAGTGCAGCGCCCGCTGCGCGGACGGGAGCGCGACGTTCATCACCGTCAGATCCAGCACCACCATGAGCTGCGCCAGACCGATCACGCCCAGGATGAGCCACCGGCGCCGGTCCCAGGCGCTGTCGGTGGACGTGCCACTAGACATGAGATTCACCATCCATGCGCTCGGAAGGTTGGTACACTGCTGATGTGATTATTGTATTTATAGTGCAACGAATTAGGAGGGGCGTCAAGGCGCCGGGCGGGTCACGATGAGCCCCCCGCCCAACGCGACGAGCCCGCCCGACGCGACCACCCAGCCGCCTGACCCAACGAGCCAGCAGCGGAAGCGGTACGCGTCGCAGGTGCGCGACGACCAGGCCCGCCGTACCCGGCGGGCGATCGTCACCGCGGCCCACGACCTCTTCTTGGCCCAGGGTTATGCGGCCACGACGATCGACGGGATCGCGGAGGCCGCGCACGTGAGCCGGCGTACCGTGTTCAACTCGGTGGGCGGCAAGGTGGCCCTGCTCAAGCTGGCCTTGGATTGGGCCATCGTCGGCGACGACGAGCCGATAGCCCTGGCCGACCGCCCGGCGATCAAGGCGATCCTGGCCGAGTCCGACCCGCGGAAGGCACTCATGCTCTGGGTGCGCACCGTGACAGAAGTCGCCGCCCGCACCACGCCGCTCGGCGAAGTTCTCATCGCCGCCGCCGATATCGACCCGCCGGCCGCAGAGCTGCTCGCCGAGGCGAGCCGCAACCGGTTGTTGGGCGCTACCGTGTTCATCCGGTATCTCGCGTCCCTGGACGGACTGGCCGTCGGCATAACCGAACAACGTGCCGCGGAACTCTGCTGGGCGCTCACGGATGGCCGCCTCTACCGGCTGCTGGTCGCTCAGCGCGGCTGGAGCACCGCCGACTTCAACCGATGGCTGTCCGACAGCCTCGCGGCGGCACTGCTGCCTAGTCGATGATCCGGCGTAACCAGCGCTGAATCCGTTAAGCGGTCAAGCTTTCGCCAGATTGGGCGGGGGACGAGGCGCATCACCGCCGCGAGGCCGGCCATCGGCGCGGGAACCCAGACAGCCGAATCCAGCCTAGAGGCGGACTTGCGCAGGGCGGACGCTACCGCGACGCCGACCTTCTCTGGCGTGGTCGCGAGCGGCGCGGGCGCCATGCCGGCCGTCATCCGGCCGGTCACGAAACCCGGGCGCACCAGCAGAACGCGGACACCGGTGCCGTGCAGCGAGTCGGCGTAACCGCGGGCGAACGCGTCCAGGCCCGCCTTAGCCGCGCCGTAGACGGAGTTGAATTTGCGCGGGCGGACGGCCGCCACCGACGACAGCACGACGATAGTCCCGCTCCCCCTGGCCTTCATATGCGAGCCCAACGCCAATAGCGTGGTCAGCTGCCCCGTGAAGTTCGCCTCGATCATCGCGGCGGCAAGAGACACGTCGGCCTCGACCGACGGCTGCGGTATGAGCACCCCGGTCGCCGCGATCACCAGGTCGGGCACGCCGCCGGCGCACAGCGAGTCCGCGAACGCCTGGTGGCTCGCCACGTCCGTCGCGTCGTACGGCACGGCTGAAACACGGCGGCACGGCAGCGTCTTCCCGGCTACTTCCATCCGCGGAACATCGCGGCCAGCCAGCGTAACCTCAGTGTCAGGCGCGAGATCAAGCGCCGACAGGATCGCCAGGCCGATCTCACTCGTGCCACCGAGGAGCAGAACCCTCATCCCGTCAACCTCCTCCCCCGTTTCGCTTCAGCATCGCACAGCCCACCTCCCGCGACGGGGCTTCCATGCCGAGTGGAAGTCGCAAGCCAGCCTATGAAAAATCAAAATCATCGGCCCGAACGGTCGCGTGGCTTCGCGCCAACGGCCGGCGACTTCGAGGAGGCAGGGTTGACCGAATCGGCAATGCCGGATCCCCGGCGGCGGTGCCCTATCGCTGGCTATGCCGCGCCAGCTGCCCGACGCCGGCCAGGAACCAGTACTTCCCCGGGTCGTCTGGGACGTCTTCCGGGCGCTCCGGGCGCCACTGGGGGAGCCATACCAGCCCGGGGTCGACGAGGGTGAACCCGTCGAAGAACCGGGCGATCTCCGCGCTGGTGCGGGCCCGGCCCTCGGCGGCTACCTTGCTCTTGTACACGGTTTCGAACGCGGACAGGATGTCGGGCTTGAGGTCGCTGCAGGCGTGGGAGACGACGAGGTAACTGCCAGGAGGTAGCGCGTCGCGCAGGGTGGCGACGAGCTGTTCCGGGTCGTCTGCATCGGCGATGAAGTGCAGCACTGCCACCAGGAGCACGGCCACGGGCTGGGTGAAGTCGAGCAGGAGCTGAGTTTCCGGGTCGGCCAGGATGCTGGCCGGGTCGCGCACGTCGGCCTGGATAACGGCAGCGTCGGCGTTGCCGTCCAGGATCAGCTTGCTGTGAGCGACTACGACGTCGTCTACGTCGGCGTAGACCACGCGGGCGCCGGGGGCGGCGTCCTGGGCAACCTGGTGGACGTTGTTCTGGGTGGGGATGCCGGAGCCGATGTCGATGAACTGGCGGATGCCCGCTTCGGCGGCCAGGAACCGCACCGCGCGGCCGAGGAAGGCGCGGTTCGCGCGCGCGATCGCCCTGGCGTTTGGCTCAACCGCGATCATCGCGCGGGCGGCGTCCTGGTCGGCCCGGAAATTGTGGTCCCCGCCTAGCCACCAGTCGTAGACCCGGGCGATGTTGGCCCTGCCGGTGTCGATGTCCGACGGCACCCAGCCCGGCTGCATTGTCATCCCGTTTCCCGTCCCGCCGTCGCCGTAATGCACGCTGGTTTCAGCGTATCCGAGCCCGATGCCCCCCATGCCAGAAAGATGCCGGGCACTGTCAGGTAACCTGCCGTCCTGGTAAATCGCTATCCGGTGATCCGGCACGTCCTTGCGGGTTTGCCCTTCTTTGGTAGACCGCGGGCCGACGGAGCCGTTACAGTTAGTTCGCCCGGTCTACCTGCTCCTTCGTCAGCTCGCCGGGTCTCAGGTCGCGTGATCGGAGCCGTGCTACCAGGTGAGCAGCGAACCGAGCGTGAAGGCCGCCCGCGGCGGCGACCGTACGGGCTGCCCCCTGCCCCCGCGGCTGAGGCCGCCGGATGCCACCGCCGACCCGGCCCGGATGGCATCGCAGATCCTGGATGCCGTGGTTCCCGGTTTCGCGGACGCAGCCGGGATCTATGCCCTCGCCCAGCTGCTCAACGACGGCGCCCCGGTCCGCCAGGTGACCGGCGCCGGACAAGGCGGTCTGGTGGTGCGCAGGCTGGCTAACAGATCCGCGATCGCCGACCAGCCTGCCTTCGGCGGGGCTTTCCCGTCCGGTGAGGTGGTTGCGCTCACGGCGGACTCTCCCTTCACACGCTGCCTGCGCGATGGCGCCGCGGTGATCTTCGCCCGGCCCGGCGGCAGGTCGATGCAGCGGTTGTCCGAGGAGGCCAGGACGACGCTCGGCCGCTACACGTCGTTCCTCGCCACGCCGATGATCACCCGTGGCACCACGGTCGGCATACTGCTCCTGGCCCGCGAACCCAGCGCACCGTCGTTCAGCGACGACGAGACGCAGGCCGCCGCCGACCTGGCCGGCCGCGCAGCCGTCGCCATCGCCGACTCCCTGGCGCTGATGCGGCACCGCTCGGTCGCCGAGGCACTGCAGTCGCGCCGGCCGGCCGTCACCCAGGTGGCGCATGGGCTGCTTGAGATCGCCGGGCGGTGCCTGCCGGCCACTGGCTGCGATGCCGGCGGTGACTGGTATGACATCATCCCGCTGCCGGGAGAAAGGACCGGGCTGATCGTGGGCGACGTGATGGGCCACGGCCCGCTGGCCGCTACCGTCATGACCCGGCTCAGCGCAGCCGCCTACGCGCTGGCGGACCTGGACCTGCCGTCGGCGGAAGTCATGCGGCAGCTCAACAGGACTGCCCTCGCGCTACCCCAGGACACCCTCGTCACCTGCGCGTACGCCGTCATCGACCCCGCCAGCCAGTCATGCGCGATCACGGCTGCCGGCCACCTCCCCCCCATCCTGGCCATGCCCGACGGCACTACCCGGGTCCCCGACATACCCAGCGGCCAGTCTCTCGGGGTAGCCCCCGCCAGCTACGGGGAGACCCGCATCGGACTCCAGCCGGGAACCATCCTCGCCCTGTACACCGACGGCCTGGTAGAAACCCGCACCCGACCCTTCGACCGTGGCATCCTCGCGCTACGCTCCGCCCTGGGCCGCCCGTGCCGGGACCTCGACGCCAGCTGCGAGGAACTGGCCGCCTCCCCCGGGGAAAACCGCGAAGACGACACCACGATCGTCCTCGCCAGGATCCCGCCCGACCCCGCCACCTGAACATGTCGTCGCGGTGCTGCGCCCGCTAGGCGTCGGGGCGGTCGGTTTCGGGCCTCCAGCGGAGGGCAACGCATGATGAAGACGCTAACGCGAGTGGCCGACGATTTCGGCGGGCCAAATGTTCCGCTTTTAGCCGGTCTTGTTCCGGCAACAGGCGCTTATTGTAGGCACAAGCGAGCCGCCGCCGTGCGGCCAGGTCGGAAGGAGCAGCCAATGGCTGGAATCATCGTCGGGATAGACGGCTCTAATCATTCGCGCCGCGCCCTGGAATGGGCCGTGAAAGAAGCGGCGATTCGGCACGCGCCGCTGACGGTGCTGGTGGTTCAGCCTGCCATCGCCGGCTACTCGGGCAGCGCGACCGCCTACCCCGGCGATGCCGCCCGGGCCGACCAGGCACGCGAGACGGCGCAAGAGGAAACCGACCAAGTCGTGGCCGGACTCGGCGGATCAGGCCCGGAGTCGGTCACGGTCCAGGCGGCCATCGGCATCCCCGCGGCAGTTCTTATCACCGCGAGCCAGGACGCTGACCTGGTCGTCGTCGGTTCGCGGGGGACCGGCGGGTTCAAGGAACTGGTGCTTGGATCGGTCGGCACGCAGGTCACCCACCATGCGCACTGCCCCGTCGTCGTCATTCCGGCCGAAGACCGCGGCTGACAGGCCGCGGTCACCCACGGCCCGCCGCGGCATCATCACCGCCGGGGGCCGACTCATCCGCCCCGCAGCAGATGCGGATTGCGGGCCGGTGACGCGGAGCCACGGGACCGTTCGAGATGCTCATGACGTTGATCTTGAGTGCTCTGAAGCGGATTAAGAAATGGCTTAATCCTCGCTCGTGCTCACCGGCGCTCCGAAGTTAGAGTCCCGCGTATACGCTTCGGCTTGAGGCAGGTCGCAGGAGGGGGGTCCGTCATGCGCAAACCGAGCGCGGCTGCGCTGGAAGTACTGCGGGATGTCTGGCGGAGTCAGGCGCAGGCCGCCGCCGATCTTGGCGACGACTGCGAGACGAAGGCCTGCAAGAAGATGACGGACGCCGGCGTCGGCTTCGACGACTACGCCGCCGGGGACGAATCCGCTCGCAGCGCGGCGTGGCGGGCCAGGCTGGAGCGCGAAGGCAAGCTCAGCCCGGCCGGGAGCCTGCGCGACCTCATCCTGCCGTCGACCACAACGGACGCTGACTGAGATCCACCAAGTGGAGTATCCAGGAACCGTAGCTGAGCTCACCGAACGCCTGCGTGAAGGCGGCTATCTGGCCGACCGCGGGCTCGCCACCACCTTGCTCATGGCGCTCTCACTGCGCAGGCCCGCGCTGCTCGAGGGCGAGGTCGGCGTGGGCAAGACAGAGGTCGCGAAGACGCTCGCGGCCGTCTTCGGCCGCAAGCTCATTCGGTTGCAGTGCTACGAGGGCATCAGCACGAGCCAGGCGCTGTACGAGTGGGACTACGCGCGCCAGATGCTCCAGATCAGGGCGCTCTCACAGGGCGAGGCGACGGACGAGCAGTCCGTTGACAAGCTGTTCGGTCCGAAGTTCCTGCTGGAGCGCCCGCTGCTCGAGGCGATCAAAAGCGGCGATCAGGCGGTGCTGCTGATCGACGAGATCGACCGGGCCGACGACGAGTTCGAGGCGTTCCTGCTCGAAGTCCTGTCCGATTTCCAGATCAGCATCCCAGAGCTGGGCACGATCAGGGCGGACTCAAGCCCGATCGTGATACTGACCTCCAACCGGACCAGGGAACTGCACGACGCGCTGCGCAGGCGCTGCCTCTACCACTGGATCGGTTACCCGACGGCCGCACGTGAGGCGGAGATCGTCGCCATCCGCGAGCCGGGAGCAGCCGGGCAGCTCATCACCAAGGTCGTGACGGCCGTCCAACGGCTGCGGGAGCTGGACCTGGTCAAGCCGCCCGGGGTCGCCGAGACGATCGACTGGGTCGCGCCGCCCTCGGCGTCCTCGGCGAGACCGAGCTGACGCCGGACGCCGCGAGCGACACGCTCGGCGCGGTCGTCAAGGACCATGACGACCTCGACCTGGTACGCGAGAATCTGGCGGAGATCATCTCCGGTGGCTGACTCAGCCGACCCCTTCACGAGCGTGCTCGTCGGCTTCGCCCACGAGCTGCGCGGCGCCGGGCTGATGGTCGGAACCGGCGACGTGCTCACCTACTTCGCGGCCATGACGCCGCTCGATCCGACGGATCTGATCGACCTGTACTGGGCCGGGCGGGCGACCCTCGTCAGCCGCCACTCCGACGACGGCGTTTACGACCAGGTCTTCCGCCGCTACTTCCTCGGCGAAGACGGGCCTGCCGCAAGCCTGCTGATGCTCGACGCCGACTCGGTCGCCGAAGCCGAGGCAACGCTGGTGATGCCAGGCACCGAGCCGGGTCCCGAGGAAGACGAGGCAGACCAGGAGCGGCCGGTCCTCGGCTGGATGGCGTCCGGCGTCGACGCGCTCAAGCACCGGTCCTTCACCGCGTGCACGCCCGACGAACTCACGGCCCTGCGCCGGATCATGACCAGGATGCGGCTGACGCCGCCGCGCCGCCGCACGCGCCGGACGAAGCTGACCACGGGCAGCGGCACGGAGCTCGACCTGCGGGCGACCATCAGAGAATCGCTGCGCATCCACGGCGAACCGCCCAAGCAGCTGTTCTTCCGGCAGCGCAAGACCAAACTGCGGCCGCTGATCCTGATCCTCGACGTCTCGGGGTCGATGGCCGACTACTCCAGGCACCTGCTCCAGTTCGCGCACACGGCCGTCCGCGGGGCGGGGCGGGCCTCGGCCGCGCGGGTCGAGGTGTTCTGCTTCGGCACCAGGCTGACCCGCATCACCAGAGAGCTAGCCCCCCAGCGGATCGACGCGGCGCTGGAAGAGGCGGCGCGGACCGTGGTGGACTGGGACGGCGGCACCAGGATCGGCCAGTCGCTCGACACCTTCGTCAGGACCTGGGGCCGGGGTAGCCTGTGCCGTGGCGGGGTGGTGGTCATCTGCTCCGACGGGCTTGACCGCGGTGACCCCGAGGTGCTCGCGAAGGCGATGGAGCGCCTGGCGCGGCAGTGTCACCGCATTGTGTGGCTGAACCCGCACAAGGGCGACAACCGGGATTTCCGCCCGAGCACGCTGGGCATGATGGTGGCGGCACCGTACATCGACCTGCTGCTGTCCGGGCACGACCTCGCCAGCCTGGAAGAGCTCGCGGCAGCGCTGCCGGTGCTCGGCTAAACCGATGAGGAGAACGACGTGATCCGGCTCGGCTCACTCGCCGGCTACCCGTTCGAAGGCCCGCGGCTGCTCGGCGGCTGGACGCCGCCGCAGGCCGCTGCGGTGTACGCCATCATGTACAAGCCGGAGCCCGACACCAAGCCGGAGAATTACGCGGTGATCTACGTCGGCCACGCCGAGGACCTCTCCGCCGAGCGGTTGCCCTTCAAGCACCCGCGGGCGGCGTGCTGGATCCGCCGCGCCGGATCCAGGTGGAAGGTCTACGTCTGCAGCTACCAGGTGCCGGGCGGGACGGCAGCCCATCGCGAGCAGATAACCCGTGAGCTGACCGCCGTCTACCGGCCCAGCTGCAACGAGCAGCAGTACGACCACACCTGGAAGGACGCCTGGATCGGCGAGTACTCGGCCGCGCCCACCACTGCCCCGGTCACCCGCCGCGACCCAGATCAAAGGCCGAGGAACTAAAGGCATGATCGCCGGCCACCCAGGCGAACGCCGCGCCCGGCTATCGCCGGGCTGACCGCGTCCCCCGCTTATCGTCAGCCCCGGAAGTCCCTCCCTGCTCTCGCCTTGCGGCCACTTTGCATAGCTACCGGACACTTTTTCGACTTTACATAGCTGCCGGACATTTTCAGGTCCATTGGAACGCTTATTTTGTCCGGGAGCTATGTAAAGTCGCCCGGCTGAGCGAAGTAGTGCAGGCGCTGGTAGCTATTGGCCATGGCCGAATCAACGGGCGAGGCTCGCAATGTAGAAGAGCTAACGCAGCTCCTGGCGGACGGGACGCAGGCCAATTAACTGTTCTTCTGGGGGCATCAGGCTCCGCCGGAGGCGGGATAGGAAAGGGTTGCCTCAACCAGCGGTGGCCCGCCGAGTTCACTGCGACGTGAAGCCGACGGCGGAGAGCAGGCGGGAGCGGCGGGTGCCGGAGGCGGGCCGGGCCGGCGCCGGGACCTCGGGGGCTGGCTCCCGCGGCGTGACGCCGGCGATGATGCCCTCGGCCATGCCGTACAGCAGCGGCAGCGCTCCGGCGACCACGCCGCCGGTCCGGTTGATGTGGTCGACGCCCGGCTCGATGAGCTCGGCGTCGGCCACGATGCCGCGCACGATGCCCGCGGCGCCCTCAAGCTTGGCGCCGATCCGGTCGAGCAGCGTGCCCGCCCAGTACAGGTAGACCGCCAGGCCCGCGATCAGCAAGACGATGACGATGACCGTCAGAATGACAAGCACTGTCATGACTTCACCTTTTCGAGTACCCGGCCGAGGAACAGATGGTGCTCAAGCCCCTCGGCGAGGACCGCGTCCACGCCGGTGGCCACCTGCGGGATCAGCACGGTGTCGGCGGTGTTGGCCTTCGCCGCGGTGAGTGTCGCGCCGATGGTGTCCACCCGGCGGTCGATCCGCTTGATCAGGTAGATGAGCAGGCTGAGCAGCGCCGCGACGGCCACGACGACGACGAAGCCGACGATGATGACGGAGACCCACAGGGTGTGCTCGGTGGGGTTCATCGCTACCCTCCCAGCCGGGCGCGGCCGCGCCGCAGTCCGGCGATGATGATGGTGGCGTACTCGATGGTGGTGCGCAGCGCGCCGAGCGGCGCGGTGTTGCGCACGGCGCCCTCGAGCGCCGCATTGATCTTGGGTGCCTCATCGCCGATCTGCTTGGCGAGGATGAGGATCGCCGCCACGAGAACGACCACGGCGAGCAGGACGACGCCGCCGATCACGTAGCCGATGGTCCAGTCAGTTGTCATCGCTCAGACCGTTTCGCAGAAGTCGCGGACCGGCTTGAGGTTCGCGTTGACCGAGGTCAGCCGGACGGGCACGGTGGACGTGAGCTGGTCGACGGCCTGCACGCCGCCGGTGACGGCTTTGAGGGTGCCGCGGATGGCGCGTAGGTGGAAGACGATCCTGATCAGCCCGACGGCGGTGAAGACGATGATCAGGCCCGCGACGGCGATGGTCATCCAGGCTGCTGCTGGCATAGTGTCCGCTCCTTCGCTAGCCGAGTAGTTGCGCGACGGAGCCCGCGTAGCGGACCGCGCCGACCTTCACTTCTTCGATGGTCTTGTCCGTGACGGCCAGCCCGTCGGGAACGCCCTGGAGCTCGCCGACCAGGGCGACCCCGCCGGCCAGGATGTCGTCGCTCGCCGCGCGGATCCGCTCCAGGGCGGCGAGCACCCGGTTGAGCAGGTAGATCACGACGGGCAGTACCACCACGAGCAGGATCGCGTTGCCGATCCACCACAGGACCATGTCTGGCCCTCCTTTCGCTTTCGGTCAGCTCACGCCTTCGGTCAGCCCGTAGTGGGCTGGTAAGGGAGGAAGAACCGGGCAAACACCCGCATCAGTGCCATCCGCGTGGCCCGTAGGGCGATGCTGAAGCCCTTGGCCGAGCTTCCGCTCGCGGCCGCGGGGATCTGCTCCGCCGTCTCGCCACGTTCAATCCGCTCGATCCGGTCCTGCATGTTGGCGGAGAAGTCGCGGATCAAGATGGCGGAGAAGTCGGAGATCATGCCCCGGCCGTATTGGGCCGCCGCCCCGGACAGCTGGAGGTCCTGGGTGACCGAGACCTTGGTGCCGCGTCCCTTGGGCGACAGCGTGGCGCCCACCACCATGGCGGCCTGGCCGCGGCCCTTCTCGTCGGCGCCCGCCGCGTGCACGACGATGCGCTTGGCGGCCTCGTCGCGCTCGGTGATGTTGGCGGTGCCGCTGAACTGCATACGGACCGGCCCCATCCGGATGGCGACCCGGCCTTCGTACTTGTCGTCGCCGAGGTCCTTGGTCAGCTCCGCGCCAGGCAGGCAGGACGCCACCTGCGGGATGTTGTCGAAGAACCGCCACACCTTGTCGACCGGCTCGGCGACCTCGAAGTCGCTGGCGATTATCACTTCAGCACCGCCTTGATGTAGGCATCGGGATCTTCCTCGAATGACCGTCGGCAGCCAGCGCAGCAGAAGTAGTAGGTGGTCCCGTCGTGCTCGGCAGGCATGGCCGCGGCACCCGCCGCGACGGTCATCCCGCAGACCGGGTCGACGGCCTCGGCGAGCTTCAGCTCTCGCTTTCGCTCCCGGCTCCGTCCGGCCCGTCCCGCCCGTCCCGCGCGGAACGGTGGCACGTCGGCGAGGGCACCGGACGCGCGCAGCTGCACAAGCTCCGCGAGAATGGCGACGGCCATCTCCTCG
Source organism: uncultured Actinomycetota bacterium (assembly GCA_963844925.1). GTDB lineage: Bacteria > Actinomycetota > Actinomycetes > Streptosporangiales > Streptosporangiaceae > Trebonia. The sequence goes on from CAWJQG010000001.1 coordinate 73,282, forward strand.
TGCGTTGTCTTGCCGAGGTCGAGGCCCGCGGGCGCGTGCACCCGGTCCAGCTGGTCCTTGGGCACGCCACGCTCCGCCAGGTAGCCGAGCACGGCCTCCCCGCGGCGTCGGGACGCGACCAGCCCCAGGTAGGCCGGGCGCATGGCGACCGCGCGCTCGATCATGTCCTCGTCACCGTGTCCCTGGGTGGCGACGATGACCATCGACCGCTCGCCCGCGCACCCGGCGGTGAACTCCTGGGTGCTGAGCAGTTCCGTGCTCCAGTCCAGCGCCCGGGCCAGCTCGGCGAGCGTGCGCGTCATCGGCGAGCCGCCCACGATCACCAGGTGCGGTACCGGGAGCACCGGCTCGATGTAGATCTCGAGCGCGCCCTCGCTCTGGCAGGAGATCGGCACGACCGTCATCCCTTCCGGCACGGCCGTCCCGAATTGGTCGGGGGCGCCAAGCAGCAGCAGCCGGGCGTTCCCGTCCGAGATGACCTGCTTCGCCTCGCGGATCACCAGCGGTTCCGCGCAGGCGCCGCCGATCCAGCCGTGCAGCTGGCCATCGGCGGTGATGATGGCGCGCGAACCCTGCTTGCTCGACGACGGTCCCTGCCGCCAGACCACCGTGGCCAGCGCGAAGGTCTGGCCGCTGCGGGCCAGCTCGCCCATTCGCTCAAGCACACCCAGACCGTTCATCCTTCTCCTCGTTCCTCCTCTTCCTCCTCCGCCCCGCCCCCGCCTTTTCTCCTCCGCCCCGCCGCCGCCCTTTCCTCCGCTGCCCCGCCGCCCCTTCGCCCCTCGGCCGCGGCGCTGGCGCTAGTCCTGGCGGACCGGCGGCGCACCCGACACGTCCCGGCGGTAGGTGATCGCCTCCCAGACCCGGTCCGGCAGCAGCGGCATGTCGATGTTCCTGACCCCCGTCCCGGACAGCGCGTCGATGACCGCGTTGACGAAGGCGGCCGGACCGCCCACCGCGGCGCACTCGCCGATCCCCTTGGCGCCGATCGGGTGGTGCGGGCATGGCGTGACCACCTCGCTGTGCAGCTCGAAGCCGGGGGTCTCCCAGGCGCTCGGCAGCATGTAGTCCAGGTAGTTCGAGCCGACGCAGTTGCCGTCGGCGTCGAAGGTGAGGAACTGCATGCTGGCCATGGCGTACGCCTCGGTGAGCCCGCCCATGATCTGGCCTTCGACGATCATCGGGTTGATCCGGACCCCGCAGTCGTCGACCGCGACCGTCTTGAGCACATCCCACACACCGGTCTCCGGGTCAACCTCGACCGTGATTATGTAGACGGCGAACGGCCAGGTGAGGTTGGGCGGGTCGTAGTACGCGGTGTTCTCAAGGCCGGGCTCCATGCCGTCGGGCATGTTGCTGTACGCGGCGATCGCGCATTCCTGGATGGTCACGCCCCGGTCGGGAGAGCTGCGCACGTAGAACCGGCCGAGCTCCCAGTCGACGTCCTCCTCGGACACCTCGAGCAGGTGCGCCGCCAGCTTGCGCGCCTTGGCGCGGATCTTGCGCGCCACCATGGCGACGGCCGCGCCGGCGACCGGTGTGGACCTGGACGCGTAGGTGCCCATCCCGAAGGGCGCCGTGTCGGTGTCGCCTTCCTCGACGACGACGTCCTCAGCCGGGATGCCGAGCTCGTGCGCGATAATCTGCGCCCACGTCGTCTCATGCCCCTGGCCCTGGGTCTTGGCGCCGGTGCGCAGGATCGCCTTGCCGCTCATGTGCACCTTGAGCTCGGCCGAGTCGAACATCTTGATGCCGAGGATGTCGTACTCCCGGCTGTTGCCCGCGCCGAGCGGCTCGGTCATCGTGGAGATCCCGAGGCCGAGCATGCGCCCTCGCTTGCGCGCCTCCGCCTGCTCTTTCCTGAAGTTCTCGTAGTCGATGGCCTTGAGGCCGACGTCGAGGCACTTGGCGTACTGGCCGGAGTCGGTGAGGAAGCCGAGCGGCGTGCGGTGCGGGAAGTCGTCGTCGGCGACGAAATTCATCCGGCGGAACGCGGCCTGGTCCATGCCCAGGTCGTCAGCGGCCGCCTGCATCATGCGCTCCTGGAAGAACATCGCCTCGGTGACCCGGAACGAGCACCGGTACGCCACGCCGCCAGGGGCCTTGTTGGTGTACACGCCGCGCGCGGTCAGATGCGCCACGGGGACGTCGTAGGCGGCGAACGCGGAGTGCATCAGGCCGATCTTGAACTTGCTCGGCTGCGCGTCGGCGAAGAAGGCGCCGTGGTCGGCGTCGGTGTGCATGCGGAAGCCGAGGATCTTGCCGTCCCGGCGCAGCGCCATCTCGCCCTTGAGGTAGACGTCCCGTGCGAAGCCGGTGGAGATGAGGTTGCCGGACTTGTCCTCGATCCACTTGACGGGGCGTTCGAGCAGGATCGAGGCCAGGATCGAGCAGACGTAGCCGGGGTAGATCGGCACCTTGTTGCCGAAGCCACCGCCGATGTCGGGCGAGATGATCCGGATCATCTGCTCGGGGATCTCGGCCACCATCGCCACCGCGGCGCGGATGATGTGCGGCGCCTGGGTGGTCATGTAGACCGTGAGCTTCGAGGTCGCCCGGTTGAAGTCCGCGACGGAGCCGCAGCACTCGATCGGGGAAGGGTGGCTCCTTGGGTAGTGGAGTTCGAGCTTCGAGATCAGGTCAGCCTGCTGGAAGGCGCGGTCGGTGCCTGCCTTGTCGCCGACCTCCCAGTTGTAGATGACGTTGTCGACCTGGTTCACCTTGTCGTCGCGGATCACCGGCGCGTCCGGGGCAAGGCCCTGCCAGGGGTTCACGACGGGTGGCAGCGGCTCGTAGTCGACCTCGATCGCCTCGCACGCGTCCTTGGCGATGTACGGGTCGTCCGCGATGACGCAGGCCACCTCCTGGCCCTGGAACCGCACCTTGTCGGTGGCCAGCACCGCCTGGGTGTCATAGGAGAGCGTGGGCATCCAGGCAAGGTTCCTGGTCGCCATCATCTCCCCGGTCAGCACCAGGTGGACGCCGGGAACAGCCCACGCCTTGCTGGTGTCGATCGACCGGATGCGCGCGTGCGGCAGCGGGCTGCGCAGGATCTCCATGTGCAGCATGCCGGGGAGCACGACGTCGTCGGTGTAGTTGCCCTTGCCGCGGATGAAGCGATCGTCCTCGACCCGCTTGCGACTGGAGCCGAGCCCGCCGATCTTGATCTCGTCGAGTGCCCGTGTTCGGCTAGCAGCGGACGTCACCTCATGCCTCCGTTCTTAGCTTCCCGGCCGCCCAGAGCACCGATTTCACGATGTTCTGATAGCCAGTGCACCGGCACAGATTGCCGGAGAGCGCCCACCGCACGTCCTCCTCGGTCGGGTTGGGGTTGCGGTCGAGAAGGCTTTTAGCGGCCATCATCATGCCCGGCGTGCAGAACCCGCACTGCAGCCCGTGCTCCTGCTTGAACCCCTCCTGGATCGGGTGCAGTTCGCTCGCCGACGCCAGGCCCTCCACCGTCGTGACCTCGCGCCCGTCGACCTGCACCGCCAGCATCGTGCAGGACTTGATCGCCGTGCCGTCGACCAGCACCGTGCAGGCACCACAGTTGGTTGTGTCGCATCCCCGGTGCGTGCCGGTCAGCCCGGTGCCGCGGCGGATCAGGTCGGCGAGCAGCAACCGCGGTTCGATCTCGGCCACCTTCTTCCTGCCGTTGATCGTGAACCTGATCCGGCGGACCGGAAACTCTTCCGCCGCCTCGTCGCCTAGGTCGTCGTACACCGTCGTCATGGTCAGGCCGCCCTTTCCGCGGTTGCCCCCGCGGTAGTCGCTGTGCCACCGAGGATGCGGCTGACGAAGACGCGCACCAGGTGCCGCTTGTACTCCGCGGTGCCGCGGTGATCGGTCTTCGGCCGCGCCGCGCTCGCGGCGAGCTCGGCCGCCTCGTCGATGCTGTCGGCCGTGAGCGGCTTCCCGGTCAGCGCCGAGCCCGCCTCCGTGGCGCCGATGGTGGACCCGCCCACGCCGGTGAGGGCGATGCCCGCCCGGATCACCGTGGTTCCAGACGTCTCGATGGCCACCGCCACCCCAACGGTCGCGAAGTCCCCTACTCGCCGCTCGAGCTTCAGGTATCCGCCCGACCTGACCCCCATGGCCGGCGGCACCACGGCCTCGACCGCGATCTCGTCGTGCTCAAGCACCGTCTCGAACGGACCGGTCACGAACTCCGCGAGCGGGATGGCGCGGTTGCCGTCCGGGCCCCGCGCGATCACCGCGGCGCCGAGCGCCAGCATCACCGAGGCCCAGTCGCCCTGCGGGTCGGCGTGACACAGCGACCCGACGAGCGTGCCCCGGTTCCGTACCAGCGGATCGGCCACCAGCGGCGCCGCTGCGGCCATCGTCGGCTGCGTGGCCTTGAGCAGGTCGGAGAACTCCAGGTCGACGTGGCGGCAGAGCGCGCCGATGCGCAGGCTGCCATCGGGGTCTGCCCGGTGGTAAGCGAGGCCGGGCAGGTTGTTTATATCCACGATCATTTCCGGAGAGGCGAAACGCAGCTTCATCATCGGCACCAGGCTCTGGCCGCCGGCCAGCACCTTGGCGTAGTCGCCGCCCTCGTGCAGCAGGCCGGTTGCCTCGTCCAGGGAACGCGGCGCCTCGTAACGGAACCGCGATGGGAACATTCACTTCCTCCGCTCTGCTGCCGCATCGTCGCGGGAGGCGTCACGGGGCCCGGCGACGGAGTGGGGGTCGGCGACCGCCTGCGGCCCCGATTCGTAATCGGGGTCGGGCCTTGGCTCCTGGTGCGGCGGCCACGGGCCGGAGACCGGCTGCCCCGCGATCTTCAGGTAGTCGACGAGCTGAGGCCACGCCCACACCGTCGGGCTCTTGCCGGTCTTGGGCGCGTGCTCGATCAGCTCGAACAGTCGCGGATTGCCCTTGCTGTGTCCGTCTGACTCGACAGCCATCACAATCTCCCTCCGTCAGAGCTATGCCACCCGCGATGGCACCGGGAGTAACGGATTTTAGACGTATGGTGACGCGCGCTTAACAATGCCGCAACAGCCAAATAAGCTGTCGCTTAATCGAGTAGTTCGCTGGGTGAACATGGCACGCAAATCGGCAGGTTCAGCTCCAGATCGTGACATAAACGGGGGGCTTGAAGCGGGACGGCGGCACGCCGGCGGCAGGCGATCGAATCAGGTGCATCGCCTCCGGGGTACCGAGGAACCTCCGCAGCGCGCTCACCGCGGTGCTGCGGCGCTCCCGTTCAAGCAGGGTGACATGCCAGCACTCCTCGGCGGGAAAGCCCGGCATGTCGACGAGGGACAGCTCGCCGCGCCGCAACTGCTGGGACACCAGGTGCTCGATGGCCGGCGCGACCCCGGCGCCGTCGGCCGCGGCCGCCCAGGCGGCGGTCTGGCTCTGGAAGACCCCGATATTGCTATCGGCAATCCCGAGCCGGCGCAGCAGCCTGGCCGTCTCGCTGCGCGGATCGGTTCCGGACGGGTCCACCAGCCAGCGCCACTGCCTAGCCGGCCCGCGCGGCCGAGATTTCCCCGGGCCGACCACGACGAGCCGGTACTTGAAGATGGGCTCGCTAACGATCGGCAGCTCGTGCTCGCCGGTAACCTCCGCCCCGAAGGCGACGTCGGCGAGCCGGTTCGCGATCAGCACAGCCTGCTCGCCGGAGGCCGCGACCCCCGTCGTGACCTCCACCGGCCCGGCGAACCGGCGGCTGAACGCCTCCATCAGCGGCCCGGCCACGAACTCGGCGAAGGTCGACGTGGCAACGACCCGCAGCTGCTCGGGCGCGCCCTGGGCGTCACGGACGGCGGCATGCGCATCGGCGCCGAGCATGACGATCTGGGACGCGATGCCGAGCAGCCGGGTGCCGCCGGGCGTCAGCTTCATGCCGCCATGGCTTCGGGTGATCAGCTGATCGCCCAGATCCTGGCGGAGGGCGGTTATCGCCTGCGACACGGCGGACTCACTGACACTCAGCGCCCCGGCCGCGGCCCGCACCGATCCGAGCCGAGCGACCAGGACGAACGCGTTCAGCTGGGTCAGCGTCATCGCACACTCCATCGTGAGCATCAGCGAACCGGGAAGGCGCGCCGCATGTGGCTGCACTCAGAACGTAACGTACGGCATCAGATGCAACCGCGCACCCGACGCGCGATGCCCTAGCCAGGGAGGTGGGATTGCAGGTCCCCGCGCAAGTCGAATACGAGAGGGCCGCGAGCGTGCAGCACGCTCTCGCGCTGCTGGCCAGGTACGCGCCTGGGGCGAGGATCCTGGCAGGCGGCCATAGCCTGATACCGATGATGAAGCTGCGGCTCGCGCAGCCCGAGGTGCTGATCGACATCAACGGGATCGGAAGCTTGCGCTATATCGAACGAGTCCCAGGCGAATTGCGCATCGGCGCCCTGGCCAGGCACGCTGACTTGCTGGCCGCGCCGATGGCGGGCGACTACTTCACGATCCTGCATGACGCCGAGGCAGTGATCGCGGACCCGGTCGTCAGGAACTGGGGCACTATCGGCGGGTCCCACTGCCGGGCGGCAACCCATCTTCGACTGGACCGCGGGAGACAAGGCGGCCACCGACGCGGTCTTCGCCGCCGCGGACGTGGTGGTCGGCTGCGCGATGCTCTACCCGCGCTCGCACCCCGCGCCGCTGGAGACGTGCGGCGCCGTCGCCGACTACGACGCGGTCGCCGGCAAGCTGACCTTGTGGTCGACAAGCCAGGCCCCGCACGCCCACCGCCTGCTGTACGCGGCGCTGACCGGGATCCCCGAGCACAAGGTCAGGATCGTCTCCCCCGACCTTGGCGGCGGCTTCGGCGCCAAGGTCGGATCCCGTTCGGCGCCTACATCTGCGTGACCGACGTGGACCCGAGCACCGGCCAGGTCAAGGTCCGCCGTTTCATCGCCGTCGACGACTGCGGGGTGCGGATCAACCCGATGATCGTCGAGGGGCAGGTGCACCGCGGCCTGGCCGACGGCATCGGCATCGCCCTGATGCAGTCCATCTCATTCGACGAGATCGGCAACTGCCTGAGCGGATCCTTCATGGACTACCTGCTGCCCACGGCGCTTGAGTGCCCCTCGCCGGAACTCGGCGCGACCGTCACCCCGTCCCCGCACCATCCCGTCTGCGCCAAGGGCATCGGCGAGGTCGGCCACCGTCGGCTCGCCGCCCGCGGTGGTCAACTCGGTCGTGGACGCGCTCGCCCCGTTCGGCGTGGTGCACGCGGACATGCCGCTGACCCCGGCCAACGTGTGGCTCGCGATCCAGGGCAGGCCGGTCCGGACGGATCCGCCCGCCAACTGAGGGCCTGCTGTTCCAGGTAGTGGCAGGACCCCCAGCCAGCGCCGGTGGACCGTAGCCTGGCAGTCGAGGACAGCAAGGAGCGAGATCCGGGACCCCTGGCCTCGCGGCGGGCCAGGATCACCCCGCGGCGGGCAGGTCTGGTGTCTTTTCTTCGTGCTATCTGATGTACTGCTGCCCGTTTTATCCGGCGGTCCCGCCGAACCGGGCATTCCCCGCTTTTCCGGGGCTGATGCCGCGCGTCCCCGCTATCGTTCCGTCCTGCTCATTCCGGGCGCCGCTGCCCTGTCCGTGCCGGATCACCTGACGGCCGTTCCCCATCTGTGACTTAAATCGTTCCCCATCTGTGACTTAAATACAGCAGAGGTGACTGGCGGGGTGCACGACACGCGCGCCTTTTCCTCTCTTTACTTATCAAGAAGCGTGCGGGCGGTGCCGCGTCCCGGCCGGAAAGCCGCGCCGCCTGCGGATAACGACGACCTGAAGGACATCGAGGACATCCTCCGCAAGCGCGGTATCCGACCCGCACCCGACTGACGCGGTATCCGACCCGCACCCACCTGACCTGCGCGCCACCGCGCATTCGGGCCGCCAAGAGCTTGCATGAGCGCACTTGGAGCGCGTACAACTGGAATATCGCATGATGCGAGATACAACAAAACCAGCTCACTGAGGGACCTGTCGTTACAGTCACGAGACGTACGCCAGAGGCGAACGTTGATGGGCATATGTTAGATCGGTTTCGCTGGGCAATACGTACCAAATTAATAGTTTGTAGCTATTTGTCCAGCGTGCGACATTTGCGCTAACCAATGTGCTAAGCAGCGATGCTTTTAATCACAATCGAGCTACTACCTACGTTTTGGTATGGATTCGTCCCCAGGTAACGCAGAATCCCTCGGTCGGCAGTGATCGTTAAGGGGCGAGGGCGAGGGTGCCGGCTGGCTGCCCGAGCCCAACCTGACATGACCAGGGGGAAGATGTCCATGCCAAGAGCTTCAAAGCGCGTCGCCGCGCTGGCCGTGCTGGCCATCGCCGTCGGCGGCCTCGCCGCGTGCTCGAGTTCGTCGAGCCCTTCGGCCTCGGCGTCGACTAGTGCGAAACCACAGTACGGCGGGACGCTCAACATCGTCTCCGCCTCAGGCCCCGCCCACCTCGACACCGTGCCGTCTTATTACACGGCGGACTACCAAATCACGCATACCTATGCCAGGCAACTCTTGTCGTACCCGACCCTGCCGTACACCAGCACCTCCGATCCGAACTGGGTCAAGGACACCACCCCGATCGCGGACGTAGCAACCGAGGTGCCGACCACCGCCAACGGCGGGATCACCAATGGCGGGAAGACGTACACGTTCCACATCAAGCCGGGCGTGGACTGGAACACCACACCGGCGCGCCAGGTCACGTCCCAGGACTTCCTCCGGGAGTACAAGGCGTTCTTCAACCCGATCAGCCCGGTCGGCAACCCGGTCTACTACGAGTCCACGATCGCCGGGCTCACCGCGTACGCCAACGCGGAGACCGCGTACTTCGCGAACGCCACGGCGCACCCGCCGACCGCGGCGAACATCACGAATTTCCAGAACACGCATAACATCTCCGGCATCGCGACGCCGAACTCGTCGACGATCCAGTTCACGCTGATAGCGCCGGCCAGCGACTTCCTGTACATGCTGGCGATGCCGTTCACCTCGGCGCGGCCAGTGGAGTACGACAGCTACGTGCCGAACAGCCTGCAGCTTGACACGCATACGATCTCCGACGGCCCCTACCAGATCAGCTCCTACATCCCCGGCAAGTCGATCACGCTGGTCAAGAACCCGGCATGGAAGCAGTCCACCGACCCGATCCGGCACGACTACGTGTCCACCATCGTGGACACGCTGGGCGTGACCTCCGCCGAGACCCAACTGTCCGACATGCAGGCCGGCACCGAGGACGTGATAAGTAGCGACACGCCGATCAACCCGGCGTCGATCCCGTCCCTGATCGCGTCGAAGGTCCCCAACTTCGTGATCTGGCCGCAATCGACCACCTTCCCGTACATCGTGTTCAACCTGCGCAGCCCGGACGCGAATGGCGCCGCGAGCAAGCTGCTGGTGCGCCAGGCGGTGGAGTACGGCCTGGACAAGTCGGCCGCGGTGAAGGCCATCGGCGGTCCGTCCGTCGCCACGATAATCAACGGGGTGATCCCGCCGGGCAACACCGGATACGTGAACTCCAACCTGTACCCGGACAACAACGGGCAGGGCAACGTGGCCATGTGCAAATCCGACCTGACCAAGGCTGGGTACCCGAACGGCGTCACGCTGACCTACATGTACCCGAACGACTCGTCCAACACCCGGATCTTCACCGCGATCCAGGCGTCGCTGGCCAACTGCGGGATCACGCTCACCGGCAAGGGCGAGCCCGGCTCGTCGTTCTTCACCGACCTGGGCAACTCGCCGGAGAACAACAAGGCGGGCGCGTGGGACATGGGCCAGCCGGGCTGGATCCCCGACTGGTTCGGCAACAACGGCCGTACCGTCGTCCAGGCGCTGTTCCAGGGCCCGAACTGCGTGATCAACACGGTCAACTACGGCTGCTACGACAACTCGACCGTGAACTCGCTGATCATCAAGGCAGAGGGTGCGTCCTCGCTGTCGGCCGCCGGGAATTACTGGCATCAGGCGGACTCGGACATCATGTCGGACGCGGCCATCGCGCCCATCATGGACCAGAATTTCCCGGCGTACTCCAGCGCACGCGTCAGGGGTATCGCGTCCAACGGCAGCACGTACCCGACGGCGATCTTCGCGCCGAACATCGGCGCTCCCGACGTCACCAGCATCTGGCTGGCCGGCGGCTGACCCCAGGCGGCTCCGGCAGGGACTCGCTGACCCCGCGGAGAGGAATACAGTGACCCTGCTAGAAGTAAGGGACCTGACCGTCAGCTTCACCACGGCTGACGGCGTGGTCCAGGCGGTGCGCGGCGTGTCATTCGGCGTCGATGCCGGGCGGACCCTCGGCATCGTCGGCGAGTCGGGCAGCGGCAAGACCGTGCTGACGCAGACCCTGCTCGGGCTGACGCCGGGCGCCGATGTATCGGGCAGCGCGAAGTTCGACGGAACCGACCTGCTGCAGCTGACCGACGACCAGATGCGGCACGTCCGGGGCGAACGCATCTCGGTGATCTTCCAGGACCCGCTGACGAGCCTGCACCCGCTGTACCGGGTCGGGTGGCAGATCACCGAGATGATCCGCGCCCATGACAAGTCGGTTTCCAAGAAAGAAGCCGCCGAACGGGCGGTGGAGCTTCTCCGCCGGGTCGGCATCCCGCGTCCGGAGCAGCGGGTCAACGACTACCCGCACCAGTTCTCCGGCGGCATGCGGCAGCGGGCGATGATCGCGATGGCGCTGTCGCTGTCGCCCAGGTTGATCATCGCCGACGAGCCCACCACGGCGCTCGACGCCACCGTCCAGGCGCAGATCCTCGACCTGCTGCTCCGGCTTCAGCAGGAGTCCGGCACCGCGCTGATCATGATCACCCACGACCTGGGCGTGGTGGCGGACATCGCGGACGAGGTCATGGTCATGTACGCGGGACGGGCCGCGGAGAAGGCGCCCAAGCGGGATGTGTTCTACGCGCCGCACCACCCGTACACGAAGGGCCTGCTGGAGTCGATACCGAGTAGCTCCGCGGCCGGCGGCCGGCTGCGGCCGATTCCCGGCCAGCCGCCCAGCCTGATCAACCTGCCGTCCGGCTGCAAGTTCCACCCGCGGTGCGGCTACGTGATGGACCGCTGCCTCACCAAGGAGCCGGCACTGCGGCCGGTGGGCGAGACCGGGTTCCACGACTCGGCCTGCTGGCTGCCCTCCAGGGCGGCCGGCCTCTCGGAGCAGGCAGAGGAACTCCGCGAGGAGACCGTGCGCGCGGGCCGTGGTGAGGCGGCGGCCGCGGTCGCTGAAGCCGCGGCGGCCGACGTGCCAGGTGCGGCGGTGGTCGGTGCCGACGGCGAAGGAGCAGCAGAGTGAGCGCCATGCCAGCCAGCGCGGGAGCGGAAATCCCGGAGAGCGACGTGCTCGTCCGGGTGGAGAACCTGACCAAGCACTTCCCGGTGCGCGCGGGCGGCCTGATCAGCCGGACGGTCGGCCAGGTCCAGGCGGTCGACGACGTGTCGCTGGTCATCCCGCGGGGCAAGACCCTCGGCCTGGTCGGCGAGACTGGCAGCGGCAAGTCCACGCTCGCCAGGTGCGTCGCCGGGCTGATCCCGGTGACCGCCTGCCGGGTGATATTCGACGAGCGCGACATCACAAACCTCTCCCGGCGCGCCATGCGGCCGGTCCGGCGCGAGGTTCAGATGATCTTCCAGGACCCGTACAGCTCGCTGAACCCGCGGCGCCGGGTCGGGTCGATCATCGGTGACCCGTTCGCCATCCACCGGACCGCCACCGGCGCCGAGCGCAAGCGCCAGGTCCAGGAGCTGATGGAGCGGGTCGGGCTCAACCCCGAGCACTACAACCGGTTCCCCGCCGAGTTCTCCGGCGGCCAGCGGCAGCGCATCGGGGTCGCCCGGGCGCTCGCGCTGCGGCCCAAGCTGATCATCTGCGACGAGCCGGTGTCGGCGCTCGACGTGTCGATCCAGGCGCAGGTGCTGAACCTGCTCGCGGACCTCCAGCAGGACTACGGGCTGAGCTACCTGTTCATCGCCCACGACCTGGAGGTCGTGCGGCACGTGAGCGACTCGGTCGCGGTCATGTACCTGGGCCGCATCGGCGAGTCCGGGCCGGAGGACGCCGTATACGGCGCGCCGCGCCATCCGTACACCGCCGCGCTGCTGTCCGCCGCGCCCGCCGCCGACCCGGACACCGCGGCCAGCCGGCAGCGGATCATTCTCACCGGGGACGTGCCCTCGCCGATCGACCCGCCGTCGGGATGCCGGTTCCATCCGCGCTGCCCGAAGGCGCGGCCGCTGTGCCGCGAGCAGGAACCGCAGCTAGAGGCCAAGGCAGGCGACCCGGCCGCCCACGTGACCGCCTGCCATTTCCCGGTTGAGGCGGGCGAGAACCTCGCCGTCGCAGGCAGGAGCGAAATCGCATGAGCAGCATCACCGAGATCGACTTCGAGGCGCGCGGTGCCGACTCGGCGCAGGACTCGGCCGCGCGGATCGAGGGACGCAGCCAGTGGCAGCTGACCTGGCGGCGGCTGCGGTCGGACAAGGTGGCGGTCGGCGCGCTGGTCGTCGTGCTGGTCATAGTCGCGCTCGCGCTCGCCGCGCCGGGGTTCGTCGCCATCACTCACCATCCGCCGAACATCGCGTACCCGAACACCGGCGAGGACGTAGCCGGCAACCCGGTGGGCCCGGGCACGAACGGCTTCTGGCTCGGGACCGACGGCACCGGCCGCGACCTGTTCATCCGGATCCTGTACGGCGCGCGCATCTCACTGTTCGTCGGCATCGTGACCACCGCGATCGGCACCGTGGCCGGCGTCTCCATCGGGCTGATGGCCGGATTCTTCGGCGGGATCGTGGACAACGTGCTGGCCCGGTTCACCGACGCGGTGCTCGCCTTCCCGTACGTGGTACTCGCGCTCGCGCTCGCGGTCGTGCTCGGCCCGAGCCTGACCGTGATCATCGCCATCATCTCGTTCTTCGCCTGGGCCGCGATCGCCCGGATCGTCCGCGGCCAGACCTTGTCCATCAAGGAGAAGGAGTATATCGAGGCGGCCAGATCGCTCGGCGCGGGACCGTTCCGCATCATGTTCTTCGACATCCTGCCGAACCTGCTGGCCCCGGTGCTCGTGCTCGCCACCCTGTACATCCCGCAGGCGGTGGTCTTCGAGGCCACACTCTCCTACCTGGGCCTCGGCATCCAGCCGCCGACGGCGAGCTGGGGGAACATCCTGGCCGACGCGCAGAACTTCTACCAGACGTCGTGGTGGTATGTGGTGTTCCCGGCGCTCGCGCTGCTCATCACGACGCTCGCCTTCAACCTGTTCGGCGACGGGATCAGGGACGCGATGGACCCGCGCACCGAGCGCATCCTGGCCGGGCGGCGCGGTAAGCGCCGCAAGGCGCGGAAGCTGGGCGGCCCTTCGGCCGAATTCCCCGACCCGGGGGCTCAGGTCGCACCGACAGTGCCGGGTTTCTAGGAGAGCGGTCCCATGGCAATCGTTGGCTTCCTCACCCGCCGCATCCTCACCGGCATCGTGGTCGTCTGGCTCGTCACCACCGGCGCGTTCTTCCTGTTCTTCGCCCGCCCGGTGGCGACCGTCGCGCGCCAGCTGGCCGGCCACGCGGCCACTCCCCAGGTCATCGCCACGGTCACCAGGAACCTCGGCCTCAACCAGCCGATCATGGTGCAGTACTGGCACTTCATCGACAACCTGCTGCACGGGAACCTCGGCTACTCGTACTTCACCGGTGAATCGGTAAATACGATGCTGAAGCAGGATCTGCCGCCAACCATCTCGCTGGTCATCGGCGCGACGGTCCTGTGGCTGGTCGTGGGGCTTTCGGTCGGCATAATCAGCGCCGTCAGAGCGCGCAGCGTGTTCGACCGGACCTCCAACGTCCTGGTGCTGGTCGGCCTGTCGATGCCGGTCTTCGTGATCGGCGAGCTGCTGATCCTCTTCGTCTTCGTCCCGCTCAACCAGCACGGGTTCACCTGGATCCAGACCGGCTACGCGGGTCTGACGCAGGGCTTCGGCGTGTGGTCGGGCCACATGATCCTGCCCTGGATCACGCTCGCGGCGGTGCAGGCCGCGGTCTACACCCGGCTGACCCGCGGCCAGCTGCTCGATACGCTCGGCGAGGACTACATCCGCACGGCCAGGGCCAAGGGGCTGTCCGAGCGGCGGGTCGTCTTCCGGCACGGGGTCCGGGCGGCGCTCACGCCGGTGGTCTCCCAGCTCGGCGTCGACATCGGACAGCTGCTCGGCGGTGTCGTCGTGGTGGAGGTGGTGTTCGGGCTCGGCGGCATCGGTCAGACGTCCGTGGAGGCGATCTTCACCGACAACCTGCCGGTGATCATCGGATTCGTCATCATCGCCGCCGTGTTCGTCGTGGTCGCCAATATCATCGTGGACCTGGTCTATGCGCTCCTCGACCCGCGGGTCCGGATCGCCTGACCCGTGTCGTCCGGCTCAGCTCATCCCACGCCCGAGGTCTTCCGCCTCGTCCCGCCGCTCGTCTTCTGGTGGGTGTGGGTGGCCTTCGCGGTGGCGAACCTCGCCGACTTCGCGATCCAGGGGACCGCGTCGGCCCGGTTCACGACCATGGTCACGGCCATCCTGGTGACGGTCACCGGGTTCGCCTACGTTCTCGCGCTGCGGCCGAAGGTCATCGCCAGCGAGACGGGCATCACGGTCGTGAACCCGTTCCGCGATCATCAGATCCCCTGGGGAATGATCCAGGCAGTGGACACCGGTGACTGGGTACGCGTGCACTATGCGCCCGCCGCCGGGGCACCGGGCGGCAAAGCACGCAGCAGCGTCAGGACCGTCTATTGCTGGGCGCTGTACGTGTCCGCGCGGACCAAGCGAAGCTCCGGCCGCGTCGCTCCGCGCCCGCGACGGGCAGGCCTGTTCCGAGCGCCCGCCGGGTTGGGCGAGGAACCGGGGCACGGCGGACAGTCCCGGCTGCCCGAGCAGGCCAGGTACCTGGCCTCGCTGCCGGTGAGCAAGGCGATAGCCGTCCGGCTTGACACCCGGGCGGGCAAGGATCGCGCCGGCCCGGCGGAGGCCGGCGCCAGCGAGGTGACGGCACGGTGGGCGTGGCCGGCGATCATGGCCGCGGTAGTACCGGCGCTTGTCCTGCTGATCGTCGCCCTCACCTGATCCTCGGGAACTCACCGCGCATGGCTGTTGCGCTTGCCATGCGGCAGGGGATGACACTAGGCCTGCATAGCGTTCGTTCGCAGGCACGTGTTCTACATCCCCGAAGAGCCACCAGAACCGGAAGAACCCGCAAAACCGGCGGAATCCGATTCGTAACGGGCCGCGACTCCGTTGAGCAAGTGTGAGAGTGCTCACGCTTTTCCGGGCGCTTATCAAAAGTGCGCGCCGGATACCCCCGGCTACCGGCGGCGCAGGTCATAAGGTTTAGACCTTGCAGCGTACGGGGGTGTCGACACGTGATCTTCCGCACTCAACAAATCCGCGTTCTCCTGTCAAGATAAATAATCGATACCTGTCAAGCGAATAGCTTGGCTGACGAGAGGACCGAGTTCGTGGTCGATGTTGATGCCATCCTGGAAGCCGCTCAGCTGAAAAACGACCACGTGCGCGAGTACGTCAAGTACTGGGCGGGGATCACGGGCGCCGACAACATCGAGGTCGTCTGCGCCGATGACGACGCCCGGCTGATCGCCGAGGCGCTGGCCGCAGGCGAGATCTTCCCGGCTGGCGAGGGCCTCTACTACTCGCGGAGCTACCACAAGGACACCGCGCGCTCGGAGGAGCGCACGATCGTCGCGACCAGCAACCCGGCCGACCGGGGCGTCTACAACAACTGGTACCCCGCCGCAGAGATGAAGGAGAAGCTAACCGGGCTGATGCGCGGCGCCTCCGCCGGCAAGACCATGTACGTGATCCCGTACCTGATGTCGCCTCCGGGAGCTCCGCTGGAGAAGTACGCCGCCGGCGTCCAGCTGACCGACAACCGCCCCGTCGTCCTGCACATGATCCGCATGTCACGGGTCCACGTCGACTTCATCAACAACCTGGGCGACCCGGCCAGCTTCGTCCGCGCCGTGCACGTCACCGGTGACCTGGAGAACCTCGGCCAGGGCACGCCGGAGGAGAAGCGGTACTTCGTGACCGTGGCCGACGAGCGGACGATCCTGCACTTCGGCTCGTCCTACGGGGGCAACGCGCTCCTCGGCAAGATCGCGCACGGTCTGCGCCAGGCCGCCTACGACGGCTGGGCGTCGGGCACGTTCCTGTCCGAGCAGTTCATGCTGCTGGGCATCACCGACAAGCAGACCGGCATGAAGTACAACATCGCGGGCGGCTTCCCCAGCGCGAGCGGCAAGACCAACCTCGCGATGACGCTCTCCCCCGACGCCCTCGGCGACCGCTACTACGTCGATTTCTACGGGGACGACATCGCCTGGCTGTGGGTCGGCGAGGACGGCCGGCTTTACGGCATGAACCCCGAGAACGGCGTCTTCGGCGTGGCCAAGGACACCAACGAGAAGACCAACCCGATCGCGATCGAGTCGATCGAGCCGGGCACCAAGGCCATCTTCACGAACATCGCCTGGAATGAGAAGACGCACGAGGTCTGGTTCGAGGGCCGTACCGAGAACCCGCCGGCTGACGTGGACGGCTGGCTCGACTGGAAGGGCAACCGGATCGCCGACCGCTCCCCGGCGGAGGCGAACGACCCGTGGGCCCACCCGAACAGCCGGTTTACCACCACCCTGACCAACGTGCCCAACGTCGCCAAGGATTACGAAGAGCCGCAGGGCGTGCCGATCGACGGCATCATCTTCGGCGGCCGCACCAGCGACCGCGAGCCGCTGATCCGCGCGATCACCGACGTCGCCGAGGGCGTCTACGACGGCCTCACCCTCGGCGCGGAGGCCACCTTCGCCGCCGACGGCCTGGACGGCCAGCTGCGCTACGACCCGATGTCGATGCGGCCGTTCATGTCCTACCCGGAGGGCGGGTACGCGGCGCACTGGCTGAAGATCATCGGCGAGGCCACCGATCAGCCGATCTTCGCCCACGTCAACTGGTTCCAGCGCGACGCCGAAGACGGCCACTTCCTCTGGCCCGGCTACCGCGACAACCTGCGCGCCCTGATCTGGCTCATGCAGCTCAAGAACGGCGAGGTCGAGGGGGTCAAGACCCCGGTCGGCATCCTCCCGGCCAAGGGCGAGCTCAACATCGACGGCCTGGAGATCGACCCGACCGACCTGGACACCCTCCTCACCATCGACGCCGCCCGCTGGCAGCAGGAGATGGGCTTCCGCCAGGCCCACCTAGAGCAGTTCGCCAACCTCCCCGATGAGATCTGGGCAGCCCACCGCCGCGTAGCCGCCGCCCTAGACGAGTAGCCCACCCGATCCGTCTTCCTATCAGTTTTGACTAGACAAACCATGTCAAAGCGGACATAGAAATGGTCAGAACTGATAGGAAGATGAAAAAAATGGTTAGAACTGATAGGAACCTGTCGAGTTTCCGGAAGCCAGGCTGTCACATCTGAGGCTTGATGGTGTTAGCGCGACGGTCGCGCCGGATGAGGTGGCCAAACGGAACCCCTGAACCGGTGAACGCGAGCGTCAGCCCCCCATACGGCGGCCGAAGGCCAGCTCACGCGTCTAGCCGCAGGACGTTGCCACGGGTTTTACCCCGCTGGTTAGAGAAGCGGGGCGCAGCCGGGTGTCCGCCGCGCCGTTCCTCCCCCGCCCGACGGTTTTATCGGGCGAGGGAGGACTTGGCGCGCCGGACACCCGCAAGCCCCAGCGACGCCAACCAACTAAGCAGGAACGCGCAGGATCGCCCAGACACGCTTGCCGTGCCAGCCGGGAACTGCTTCCCAGCTCCAGTCATCAGACAACGCCTCAATCAACTCCAGGCCCCGGCCGGACTCCTCGTCCTGGTCGGGGTGGCGCATGGCGGGCGCGCCGAGTGCCGAGGGCAGCGTGTCCCAGACCTCGATCATGAGCCTGGACCGGTCGGATGACAGCCGCACCCATAGCAGCGGCAGCTTCCCCTCGGCGTCATAAACGAGGCTGCCGTCGGGGCCTGTCACCGTCTGCACGACGTTGGTCGTCAGCTCGCTCACTACCAGTTCGGTGGTTTCGATCAGCGCGTCGAGCGCCCAGCCGTTGAGCACAACGCCGATGAAACCCCGGGCGAGGCGGGGGGCTGTCGGAAGGGCCCCCAGCGGCCCCAAGTCTGATGTCAGCGGCCAGTCAGCCACGTGGCACTCGCCTGCGATTTAGATAGGACGGCTGCGCGTGGCAGTCGCCGACAGAACGGACCATTATCCGCACGGCACGCTACATTACTCGCTCCAACGCGCACCACGTCTCGACTGCCGCGCAACTGTGGCAGG
This sequence comes from uncultured Actinomycetota bacterium, assembly GCA_963844925.1. Classification (GTDB taxonomy): domain Bacteria; phylum Actinomycetota; class Actinomycetes; order Streptosporangiales; family Streptosporangiaceae; genus Trebonia. Next base: position 91,611 of record CAWJQG010000001.1, read on the forward strand.
TAGTCACATCGGAGGCAGGATATTCTGCCGTGCTTCCTGATCACGCCGGATGTTACGTGCGCGTGCCCGGCCGGAATGGCTCCCCATGGCCGGGGATTATCACGTCCGCGAACTCGAGCAGTAGCCGCCTACTGGACGCCAGCGCCGCCTGATTGGCGCCGAGCGGGTCTTCCTCCGGTCCGCCCGCTACCCACCAGGCGTGCGTGCAGACGTAGACGCCGTCCGGGGCCGACGCGACGGTGGAGATGTCCTCGTTGGTGTGCCCTGGGGTCCGCACCAGCCGCACCGACGGTCCGAGTTGCGCGCCGTGCGCGTCGCTCACGCGCTCGTCGTCGCCGTCGAGGCCGACGTAGCCGTCGTGGAGCAGGTGCACCTCGGCGGAACCGGTACCAGGAATCTGCAGTGAATTCACATCGCTTACAATAGCGGCATAACGGAAGCTCGATCGGGACGTGTATCCCGTCGAGGGCGTGCGCGCAGAGGTCGTCCTCGCGTTCCTCGGGCAACGCGGCGATGGTCTTCGCCACCAGATCGCGCAGGCGCGGCATGTTCTTGCCGAACACCTCGAACACCTCGGCCTGGGTGACCCCTTCCCCCTCCTCCACGCCCGCGTCGGTGTCCGAGACCAGCGCGAGGGCCGTGTAGCAGAGCGCGAGCTCGCGGGCGAGCACCGCCTCCGGGTGACCGGTCATCCCAATCAGCGTCCAGCCCTGGGCCGCGTACCATTGCGACTCCGCGCGGGTGGAGAACCTCGGCCCGTCGATAACCACGAGCGTCCCCGTGCTGGCCGGCACCCAGCCGTTCTTCCGCGCTACCGCGACCGCGTGCGCCCGGACCGACGGGCAGTACGGATCGGCGAACGGCACGTGCACTGCGTGCTCGTCGTAGAAGGTCTGGGATCGGCCCCTGGTCCTGTCCACGAGCTGGTCAGGGATGGCCAGGGTTCCGGGCCCGTAGGACGCGGTGAGCGACCCGACCGCAGTCGGCGCCAGGATGCGCCGCACGCCGACGGCACGCAGCGCCCACAGGTTGGCGCGGTACGGGATCTTGTGCGGCGGGAACCGGTGGTCCTTGCCGTGCCGCGGCAGGAACGCCACCCTGCGCCCCGCCAGCTCACCGACGAGCACCGGCTCGCTCGGCTCGCCGAACGGGGTGTTGACCGGCACCTCCTCGGCGTCGGTCAGGAACTCGTAGAACCCGGAGCCGCCGATGACCCCGACGTCCGCGAGCGCCGTCGCCATGGCGTCAGGCGACCTTCTCGCCCGAGGACTTGGCGGACTTGGCGGAAGCGGACGACGACGACGAAGAAGAAGAAGAAGAACCGCCCTTGTCGCCCGACGAAGACGAGGACTTGTCGCCGCCCCCGGACTTGTCGCCGCCTCCCGAGGAGGAGGAGGCGGGGGAGGCGGAGACGAAGAGGAACCGCTCTTGTCACCCGATGAAGATGGCGAGGAGGATGCGGGCTCCGCCGCCGAAGACCCCTTCCGGCTGTCGGTCCGGTAGAAGCCGGATCCCTTGAACACGATCCCTACCGGCGAGAAGACCTTGCGCAGCCGACCGCCGCAATCCTCGTGGACCGTCAGCGGATCGTCGGTGAACCTCTGCACCGCCTCGAGCTGGCCACCGCATTCGGTGCAAAGGTACTGGTAAGTCGGCACGGATTCCTCCCGGGGAACCAAATTCCGTCAGCTAGATTAGCACTCGCACTAGCAGACTGCTAAGGATAACCGTGCCAGGGGGTCGCTCATTCCGCGGCTGGCCCGCCGCCAGCGCGGGGCGGCAGGAAAGCCCGCAGCCTAGCGCGGGGCGCCAGTGAAAGTCAGCCCGGCCCCGGGCCGCGCCACCATGCGGACCCGCTGGTCGTGCGGCTCGGTTGGCACGGTCGGCAGCAACTCGTCGTCGTACAGCAGCGCGATCGTCGGCACCTGCTCGCCGACCCGTGCCAGCGCCCGGTCGTAGGAGCCGCCGCCCCGGCCTAGCCGGTACCCGTGCGCATCGACGGCAAGGGCAGGCACCAGGACGACATCCGCGCGGGCGACCGTGTCCGGCCCGCGCACCGGCTCGACCGGCTGCAGCAGCCCGCGCGATCCCGGGGTGAGCGAGTCAGGCCCCTCGTAGGACGCCCAGTCGAGGTCTCCATCGGGCAGCAGGACCGGCAGCACCACGTAGCTGCCGCGCTTCCAGAGCGCGAAGATGAGCCCGTGGGTGTCCGGCTCAGTGCCGATCGAGTAGTAAGCCGCGATCGTCCCGGCAGCTGACATTTCTGGCATTTCGAGCAGATGGTCCCGGATTAGACGCGCCGCCGTAAGGCGCGCGTCACCCGACATTGCCGCACGGGCCCCCACAAGGCGTCGGCGCAGGCTGGCCTTTTCGGCTCTGCCTGGCCTCTCGCCTGCCGCAGAGCCTGCTATGTCGTGCACTTTGCTCTCCAGAAGTCACTACGCTTGGCGCATGGTCGATACCGGCAATGCCAGGACGCCAGCAGTGACCAAGGCCGTTGTGCCCGCCGCGGGACTCGGAACACGGTTCCTGCCAGCGACAAAAGCGACGCCCAAGGAGATGCTGCCTGTCGTCGACAAGCCTGCGATTCAGTATGTCGTGGAGGAGGCCGTCGCTGCGGGCCTCAACGATGTCCTGCTTATCACGGGCCGGAGCAAACGCTCCATAGAGGATCATTTCGATAGGAACTACGAGCTCGAGGAAGCGCTCACCGCCAAGGAAGACTGGGACAAGCTCGCCCTGGTCCGCGAGTCAAGCGACCTCGCCACCATGCACTACGTTCGCCAGGGGGATCCCCGGGGGCTCGGCCACGCCGTCCTCTGCGCGGCGCAGCACGTGGGGCACGAGCCGTTCGCCGTGCTGCTTGGCGATGACCTCATCGATCCGAAGGACCCGCTGCTACTCCGGATGATTGACATCAGGAACCAGTTCGGCGGCAGCGTCGTGGCCCTCATGGAGGTCGATCCCGAGGAGGTCTCCCTCTACGGCTGCGCGGCCGTCGAGCCCACCGGCGAAGACGATGTGGTCGTGATCACAGACCTGGTCGAGAAGCCGCCCCCGGGCACGGCACCGAGCCGGTGGATTGTGATCGGGCGTTACGTGTGCGACCCGGAGGTCTTCGATGTGCTCCGCGACACCCAGCCGGGGCGGGGCGGCGAGATCCAGCTCACCGACGCGCTCAAGGTCTTCGCCGCCAAGGGCGAGCTGCGCGGGGTGCTGTTCAACGGGCGTCGCTTCGACACCGGGAACAAGCTGGACTACCTTCGAACCATGGTGATGTTCGCGGCGGAGCGCCCTGACCTGGCCGGGGAGTTCATTCCCTGGCTGCGCAAGTTCCTCGAAGAGCAGCGGTGACGTCAGGTGCGAATACGCGCCGCCACAGCGGTGGACGGCTCGCTTAGCTCGGTCGAGTCGTACCAGTCGGCCATCCTGTCCGCCATCACGCCCCTCGCGCCGGCCAGCCTTGAGCTGGGCGACGCCGAGGGGTGCGTGCTCGCCGAAGACGTGACCGCGGCGGTATCGCTCCCGTCGTTCGACAACTCGAGCATGGACGGGTATGCGGTCGTCGCCGCGGATACCGGAGGCTCGTCGGAAGGGTCGCCCTCGATCCTCCGGGTCACCGGCGAGATCGCCGCCGGCGACACCGGCGTCTACCGGCTGGTGCCCGGCACCGCCATCAGGATCATGACCGGCGCGCAGATGCCGGCCGGGGCGGACGCCGTGGTCCCCGTGGAGTGGACCAACGGCGGCATCGCGACCGTCGAGATCCACCGCCCCGCCGAGGTCGGCAACGCAGTGCGTTACACCGGGGGCGATGCGGTCGCGGGCGAGACCCTGCTCACGGCCGGCAACCGGATGCGGCCCATGCACGTCGCCGTGGCGGCGTCCGCTGGGCGCAGGGTGGTATCGGTCCGTCCCAGGCCTCATGTCGTCGTGCTCTCCACCGGGGACGAGCTGACCGAGCCGGGCACCCCGCTGGTGCCCGGCCGGATCTGGGACTCCAACAGCTACATGCTCACCGCGGCGGCCAGGGAGGCGGGCGCGCTCGCCTACCGCCGCGCCGTCGTACCCGACGCGCCGTCCGGCGTGCTGCCCGCGCTCGAAGAGCAGCTCAGCCGGGCCGACCTGCTGATCACCACCGGCGGGGTAAGCATGGGCGGCGATCATGACGTCGTCAAGGCGGCGCTCCGCGAGCTCGGCACCGTGTCCTTCCGCAAGGTGGCGATGCAGCCGGGGATGCCGCAGGGCTTCGGCGTGATCGGCGAGGACCGGGTGCCGATCTTTACGCTGCCCGGCAACCCGGTCAGCGCCTACGTGTCGTTTCAGCTCTTCGTCCGGCCCGCGATCGCCGCGCTGCAGGGCGCGTCCGACCTAGATCTCGCCCGCGTTCAGGCAACGCTGACCGACGCCGTGCGGTCGCCGTCCGGACGGCGGTCCTACCTGCGCGGGGTGCTTGACGGCGCCAAGGTGACGCCGCTGTCCGGGCAGGGCTCGCACCAGATCGCCTCGCTTGGCCGCGCCAACGCGCTCATCCTCGTCCCTGAATGGGAGACCAGGCTGCCAGCGGGCGACACGGTGGACGTTCTCATATTGCCGTGAGAGTAAGCCGGGTCCGTTACTCCCGCTGGTTTTGATCTGGCCCTTGGATTAAGGCAGCCGCCAGTGACGCGTAGCCTTCTCGCATGAGCGATGCTGCTCCACCGAGGCTGACCCACCTGGACGAGGCGGGCCGAGCACGGATGGTGGACGTTTCAGCCAAGGACGTGACGGTGCGGACCGCAACTGCGTCCGGTCGGGTGCTGCTGTCGGCCGAGGCCGTCGCGGCACTGCGCGACGGCACGGTGCCAAAGGGCGACGCCCTCGCGGTAGCGCGCATCGCCGGCATAGCGGGCGCCAAGCGGACACCGGACCTGATCCCGCTCTGTCACCCGCTCGCGATCCATGGCGTCACCGTCGACCTGGTCGTGTCGGACTCCGGGGTGGAGATCCTCGCCCAAGTGCGCACCGCCGACCGGACGGGCGTCGAGATGGAGGCGCTGACCTCGGTGTCCATCGCCGCGCTGACGCTGATCGACATGATCAAAGCGGTCGACAGGGGCGCGGTGATCACCGACGTCCGGCTGGAAGCGAAGGACGGCGGCAAGTCGGGCACCTGGCGGCGGTCGTGATCAAGGCGCTGGCCATCACCGTGTCCAACCGGGCGGCAGCAGGGATATACGAAGACCGCTCCGGTCCGGTGCTCGTCGAGCTGCTCCGCTCCGCCGGGTGCGACGTGGTGGACGGTCCGCTGGTAGTCCCGGACGGCGAGGCGGTCGAGCGGGCTCTCCGCGACTCGGTCACCGCCGGTTACGACGTGGCGGTCACCACCGGCGGGACCGGCCTGACGCCGACCGACCTGACGCCCGAGATGACCCGGCGGGTGCTCGACCGGGAGATCCCCGGGATCGCCGAGGCCGTCCGCGCCGCCGGGGCCGCCGCCGGGATCCCCGCGGCGATCCTCTCCCGCGGGCTCGCGGGTGTCGGGTCGCGCACGCTGATCGTCAACCTGCCCGGGTCATCGGGCGGGGTACGGGACGGGATGAACGTGCTGCGGCCGATCCTGGCGCACGCGGTCGATCAGATTCGCGGCAGCGATCATCCGCGGACCGACAATTCCCCCCATTCGTCCCGCGACACGCACCCAGGCGCGGGCCGGATCGCCGGCACCGCCTAAGGTTGCGCCTACCCTGGATCGCATGGCATAGAGTGCCTCTCAAGGGAATGATTGACGCCGTGGGACGCATCCAAGGGTGGCCGGCCACCCTCACCGAGCCCGACCTGCTCGCGGCTCCTGTCGTGCTGCGACCGGTGCGGGTGTCCGACGCGCGCGCCTGGCGCGAGATCAGGGTGCGGAACGCCACGTGGCTGCGCCCGTGGGAGCCGTCCAACCCGGAGACCCCGTTGCACCGCTCGTCGATCGGGCCGTACGTCTCCATGGTGCGCACCATGCGGCGGGAGGCCAGGCAGGGGATCGCGCTGCCCTGGGTGGTCAGCTACGGCGGGCAGTTCGCGGGGCAGTTGACCGTCGGGTCCGTCGTCTGGGGGTCATCGCGGTCGGGCCAGATCGGCTACTGGATCGACGAGGAGTTCGCCGGCAAGGGGATCATCCCCACCGCGCTGGCGATGGCGGTCGACCACTGCTTCCGGGTGATGGGCATGCACCGGCTCGAGGCGTCCATCAGGCCGGAGAATGCCGCATCCCGGCGCGTCGTGGAGAAGCTCGGGTTCCGGGACGAGGGCGTCCGGGTCCGCCAGCTGCACATCAACGGCACCTGGCGGGACCACATCTGCTACGCGATCACGGCCGAGGAAGTGCCGACGGGCATGCTGGCCCGGTGGCGAAGCTCGCTCGCCGCCTCACGCTCCAGCACCTGATGCTCTAGATTTGCCGAGGGCGCTCACGCTCCCGCATAACGGATCTTTGAGTTTGATCTTCGCGACACGCCGCGCAGGTATTCGTTATCCGGCAGCCGCTCCCTTTACGCTGCGTTACATGCCCGCTGCCGAATAGACCGAGGGGAGGCACGAGCCTGATGAGCAGCGCGATCCTTTACCTGGCGATCATCGCGATCTGGCTCTGTGTGCTTATCCCCCGGTGGCTGAAGCGCGACTCGGCCCACGGTGCGGTCATCGCCTCGGATGCGGCCGCCCTAGGCGACAGTCCGGTTGCAGCGGCGGACGGTGACGGCGAGGCAGACTTCGCCGATGACGGCACGGCGCAGGCCAACGACCACGGCGGTGTGCCGCCGACGACGCCGAAGGCTCTTTCCGCCGCGCCGCTGAGCGCGGCGGAAGCCCAGCGGCGCATCGTGGCCGGACGCCGCAGGCTGCTCGGCATGCTGATCGCCTTGGAGAGTGCCGCCATCGCGCTCGCGTTCCTCGGGCTGGCCGCCATGTGGGTGGTCGTGCCGCCCTCGATCATGCTCATCGGGTACCTGCTGCTGCTCCGCGAGGCGGCGCACGCCGACGCGGAGCGGGCGGAGCGGGAAGCCGAGGCGCACGCGCATGCGCGGGAACGGGAGCGCGCGGCCCGCGCCCGGGCACGGGCCGCGCAGCGCGCCACGCCCGCCGAGGGCACACCCATCGAACCCGCGGCCGCGACCGCGGCGGCGCTCGCCGCAAAGTTCGCTGCCGCCCCGGTCCCCGCCGACTACGAGGAGTCCGGCCGCGACTTCGCCCCCGGCCTAGCAGGAAAGTACACCACCTCGAACGCAGAGCACGAGCCCGCAGCCCAGGACTACACCTACGAGCGACCCCGCCTCCGCGCCGTCGGCGACTAGCGCGCGCGCACGTGGCGCGAGGAGGCCGCAAAGTTTGCTAGGCTGGCTCACGTTCTTGGGGCTATAGCGCAGTCCGGTAGCGCACCTCGTTCGCATCGAGGGGGTCAGGGGTTCAAATCCCCTTAGCTCCACCCACAAAAGGCTAGGTCAAAGGCCCTAATCGGGGCGAGCAGATTGTTAAGGGCGGGCACCAGAGAGGTGGGGCTGAGTGCCGCGGGCGTTTCTGTCCCCCGCTACGCCGAGCGCGTCGTCCGCGACCTGGAGAAGCAGGCCGGGCACCCCGTCGCCGATGCGGCCAAGACGGTCGAGGTGATCTCGGCGCGGCTGCGCTACACCGAGGCGCAGCAGGCAGAGGTCCTGGACCACTTCATCAACAGCGGGTCATTCTGCCCGGTGGGCAGGGCGGCCGGCCTCAGAAGCACTAAGCGGATGCTGGTCCAGGGGCAGGCGCTGCGCGGCGATCAGGGCCTTTGCGGATGTGCTTCCCGCGGGCGCGGTGAAGACGACAACGCGAAGACCCTCGTGCCGGACGATGTCGCAGTGAAGCTGGAGCAGGCCTAGTTCGGGATGCTCAATGGTTTTGTGCTCCTCGTCGTAGGGAGCGACTTCACGTGCCTTCCAGAGCTCGCAGAATCTGGGGCTGGCCGCGAGCAGGTCGCTGATCAACTGGCCCAGCTGCTCGTCATCGGGATATTGCCCAAAGCTCGATCGCAGGTCCGAGATGATGCGCTTCTCAAACAGCCGCTCTTCCTCAGGCGACCGGAGGACCCGGGTGGGCAGGCCGGTGAAGTAGCGCCAGACCTTGTTCCGCTCGCGTTCGGGACGCTCGTTCGGGTCACCGAACATCGTGGCCCACATCGAGTTCCAGATAATCGGACTCCAGCTCGGGTCGTAGATGGCCGCCGGGTTTCCGGGCAGCTGGCGGACCATGCGGCGCAGGCTGTCCGGAACTGCCTGGTGTCGTCGCGCGCTGTCCTGCGGCGACTGGCCAGCGAGGAAGAACAGGTGGATCCGTTCAACGTTCGACAGCCGGAGGGCCTGGGACAGCGCAGTGAGTACCTGCGGTGACGGCGCCTTGGCTCGTCCCTGCTCAAGCTGGATCAGGTAGTCGACGGAGACACCAGAAAGCTGGGCGACCTCCTGGCGGCGCAGCCCGTGGGCCTTCCGGCCCGAGGAAACAGCCACCCCGAAGTCCCCTGGGTCCAGCCGCTCCCGCCAGTCGCGCAGAGTCGCGCCAAGCTCGCTGGTCGAAACAGCCATGATGTTGACTTTACGTTAGGCCTTCTGGGTGGTGGTGTCAGCACCACCCAATGCCCTACCGCCCGAGTAAATAGGAGATTTAGCCTGGCGACTGGCCTGTAGAACCGCCAGACGTACCCAGTCCAGCCAAGCACGGACCGACTTCCTCTTTCCTTGAGAGGCGCGACCTTCATGAGTACCGCGACTATGCAGATGCAAACCGCGCCGATCGATGGCCTGAAGATTCGCTACGCCGACTCGGGGACGGCCCATGGCCCGGTCATCCTGCTCACCAGCCCCTGGCCAGAAAGCTTGCTCGCGTTCCGGCGTGTCTGGCCGCTTCTGATGCAGACCGGACGGCTAGTCGCGGTCGACCTGCCGGGGTTTGGTCACTCAGAAGGGCGGCCCGACGTGCTCACCCCCACCGCCATGGGCGAGTTCCTCGGCCGTTTCAGCTCCAAGCTCGGCCTGGGTAAGCCGCACCTCGTAGCGCCTGACGTGGGCGCCAGCGCGGCCCTGTTCCTGGCCGCACGCCGCCCTGACATGGTCACCAGCCTGGTCATCGGCGGCGGCGGCGCGGCCTACCCGCTCGAGGTGACCGGCACCCTCGCCGACATCATCGCCGCTCCGGGGATTGAGGTTTTTCGTGGCATGGACCGCGCCACGCTTGGCGCGAGCGTGGAGCCCGCGGCGGCCCATGGCCAGGAGCCCGAGGTCTGGGAAGACTACGTCTCGGCCTACGAGAACGGCCGGTTCGCCGAGTCCACCCGTTATGTGCGCAGCTACCCCGAGCAGCTTCCCGTGTTGCGCGACCTGCTGCCCGGGATCCAGGTGCCCGTACACGTCTTCGCCTCCGCCGACGACCCTCTAGTCCCGGTGTCCAACGGCGAGTACCTGGCCCGGCGAATCCCCGGCAGCAGGCTGACTATCCTGCCCGCCAGCCACTTCGCCTGGGAGGAGATCCCCGACCAGTTCGCGGCCCTCATCACCAACTCGGTCACCGAGGCCGAGAACCGGACTATCCAGTGACCGCATCCGCCGCTGGCCCTAGCAGCGTCCACATGATCGTCCTGCCCGGCGGCGGCTACGCCGAGCACGCCCCCCACGAGGCCGAGCCCATAGCCGACTGGCTCGCTCAGATCGGCGTTCCGGCCAGCGTGTTCCGCTACCCTCTCCACACTCGCCACCCGGTGCCGCTCGAGGCGCTGCGCGCCGAGATCAGCCGCCGCCGCGCTGACGGCGCCCAGCGCATCGGGCTCATCGGCTTCTCCGCCGGCGGCCACCTGGCAGGCCTTGCTGCCCTGACCCCCGGCGCCACGCCCGACCAGGCCGTGCAGTTCGCAGTGCTGGGCTACGCCATCACCTCAATGGAAACCGAGACCTATCGCCCGGCTCGGCTGATCTTGCTGGGTGAAGGCGCCAGCCCGGAACTGCGCCGGTCGACCTCGCTGGACGCGCTGGTCACGTCCGGCTCACCACCGTTCTTCATCTGGCATACCGCAGAGGACCCCTACGTCCCGCCCGAACACGCCTACCGCCTCGCCACCGCACTCGCGGCCCGGGGCGTCCCACACGCCGCGCACGTGTTCGCCCACGGGCCGCACAGCCTGGGCCTGGCCCGCGGTGCCGGCCAGACCGAGCTGTGGACCACGCTGGCGGAGACCTGGATCCACGAACAGGTGCGACCACGTCAGAATGCCTCCTCCTCCGTGAACACTCGGAGGCAGGCGGACCGACAAGGAAGGTACTTACATGGCCGCGACTACCGAGGACCGCGCCTACTCCGGCCTGCCCAACAAGGCCGTCAGCGCGGCCGATAGCGTCGACTACGCCTACCGCGACACCGGTGGCGAGGCCGGCGGCACCCTGCCGCTGGTCTTGTTCCAGCACTTCCGCGGCAACCTCGACAGCTGGGATCCCGCGCTGATTGATGCGCTGGCAGCAGGCCGGCGGGTCATCACCTTCGACTACGCGGGCGTCGGCGGCTCCACGGGAACGACGGCGAGCACCGTGGAAGAGATGGCGCGAGAAGCGATCGCGTTCATCGCCGCCCTGGAGCTGGGCCAGGTGGACCTGCTCGGGTTCTCCATCGGCAGCTTCGTCGCCCAGGAGGTCACGCTGATCCGGCCAGCGATCGCCCGGCGGGTTGTGCTGGCCTCCTCGGCACCGCAAGGCGCAGCCGGCATGCATGGCTGGGCCCCTGAGGTGATCGGAGCCGTCGGCACCCCGCAGACCAGCCCGGAGGAGTACCTCGACGTATTCTTCGCCCGCTCCGACTCCAGCCGGCAGGCCGGCCAGGCGGCCCTCAAGCGCATGTACGCCCGGAACCAGGACCGGGACACCGCTACGAACTGGGCCACTCGCGAGGCCCAGTACGACGCGGTCTGCAACTGGGGCGTCCCCGACCACGCAGCGCTACAGCGGGTCTCCGCCATCAAGCACCCGGTCTTCGTGGCCAACGGCGACAGCGACCCGATGATCCTTCCGCACTACTCCTACCTGCTGGCCGGCCTCATCCCGCAGGCCAAGGTGAAGATCTACCCCGACGCCGCGCACGGGTTCCTGTTCCAGCACCACGCCGAGTTCGCCGCCGACGTCGAGGCCTTCCTCAGCGCACCTCGCTAGTCCCGGGAGGTTCGCCTGCCCAGGCCCCGCGCAGAGCAGGTCTCAAGGGGCCGGACAGCAGCAATCGGACCCTTCCGCTCTTGCGGGGTGTGTTCGCGGGAGAACGTCCTTAAGAGGCAGTAACTCAGTTCCTGAGATACCGCCGGCGCTGGGAACAATTCCGCGATCCGGGGCAGGCGCCGCTGGGTTTCGGCGAGGCTGTCGAAGTCCCAGAGCCGGTCGGCGGGGGCAGGGACGGAAAGACTCTGTAGTCCGCGTTCGGTGAGCGAGGTGTAGAGGCTATCTTCTTGGCCGGTGAGGCCGCCGTGGACGCGCGGCGCAACGTAGGAAAGCTCTTCCCACTGCGGCCACTCCCCGTCGGACCACTCGCGAGACCATCGGCCGGACAACACGCGGACTCCGGGGACGTCAGCGAGGTTGTCAGGGTCGCGGGCGGCGTGCTCGTACCATTTACGCCCCTGTCCGATCAGCCACGGCTGGAAGTACCAGAACCCGTCATCACTGCACAGCCCGTCCATGATCTGGTAGGCGGCGCCCCACATGGAGTAGGTATCGATCGGCCGCCGCGCGGCGTTCAGGTGAGATTGAAAGTCCACGATGTGCGTCCCGGAGACCCGGCCGAGCCGGTACTCCAGCCACCCGGTTCGTTCCCGCGGGCTCATCGTCTCCCGAGCGGAGCGTTCCAGGAGAAACCAGAACTCATCGACATCCATCCTGGCAACAGTAGCCACGCTCCGCCGGATTACGGCGGTTCTTCGGGTAAGCCACGATCTGTCACAGAGACCGTTACTCCACACCGCCCGGCGTCCGCGCTGGCATGGCAGTGGGGCGACGTCGCGGAGGTCCGCGGCCCGGCAATGGCCGGGCGCAGGCAAGAGGTTCTCCTTGGACGCGGGCCGTCCGCTGGCCGCAAATCATCGACGGGGGTGCGTGACGGAAGCCCGGAATCTCCGGTCCCGCACCAGCCGGGAGTTCATGATGCCCGCCGATGGCCGCAGGTTCCCATCCGTGATGGAGGGCGTAGTCGATGACGCACGGGTGATAGTCCAGGCCACCTGCTTTACGGCATCGCGGCCGTCCTCCACTAGCCCTCGTGACCTGGGCTAGCGCCAGAGCGTGCGGATCTGCGTCGTCACGTCGAACGGGTCATCGCCGCGCTGCGCGACCAGGATGCCGGTGCCCTCTGGGGAACCGGTGTATAGCATCTCGCCGGGGCTGACCCGTGCGTTCCACGCGGCGGCGAAGGCCCTGGCCAGCTTGGCGTTCCCGCCAAGCACGGTGGGCACCGCGTGGTAGACGACTGTGGCCGACACGCCGTCGGCGGCAGTCGTGCCGCGGGCCAGTCGCCGGGCGGCGCGCTTGTCGGCAGGTGGCGCGACGAACAGTCGGGGCACGATGTACCTGGGGTGCGCAAGCGGGGAGAGGACCTCATCCAGCGCGGCGGCGAACGTGGCGGACTCGGCGGCCGACACGGCGGCCAGTCGCGCCCGGTACTCCCCGTCAGGCAGCGGCTCGATCCGCAGGGCGGTAGCCCCCTGGCTCACCAGTCCGGCGTCCCGCAGCGCGTCGGCCGTCGCCGCGGCCATGTCGGCAAAGCTCCCGGAGGCCGGCGCCTCTATCGCGGCGCGGGCTCGCCGGGCGGTCACGCCCAGCGCGAACCACGCCAGGGTAAGGAAGACACGCGTGACCCACCCGTGCCGGCTGGTGACAGGCTTGCCCGGCCACCACACCGACCGCGGCCGCGTCGTCGAAGAGCGTCGGGACCGCCGCGCGCCCCAGCCCGAGTGGGCGGCCGGAGGCCACGACCACGGTCGCGACCGGCTCGTCGGCGTACGGCGCTCCGATGCGCCACAGCGCCCGAGACGATGCCCGGTCGCCAGCCCGGATGAGCATCCGCGCGTTCAACTCGACGATCGCCCCCGTGGCCGGCGGCTCGAATGGCGACAGGCCCGGGTCCACGTGCGACACGCCGGAGGCGATGTCGCCGGTCCCGGCTAGCGCGAAGTAGTGATCGTGCTTCCGGACGAAGCGGTCGTAGTCGGCCGCGCCCTTGGGATGCGCGTCGGTGACGCAGACGACTGCCCAGTTGTCGGCGACCTTCTCCGGCCAGCGCTCGTCCCGGCGCAGCGCCCGGCCGCGCGCTTGAACCACCGATGTCGGGGTGGTCGCGGCCGTCAGGTCGACGGTCACGTTGACCGCCGGGGCGTCCCATCCCTCGCCGAGCAAAGCCCGCGTCCCCACGAGGGCGCGCGTCCCGCCTTCGGTGAAAAACCTGGTGATAAGCGGTACGTACCGGCGCGGCTCCCAGCCCGCGACCCCGCTGACGGTCGCGACCCCAGCCGGATCGACCGCGGCCGCTGTGGCCGCCAGGCCCGGTGCCACCTCGCCCAGCCAGGCGACCAGCGCCGACGCCGTGCCGGCCCCGCAGGCCAGCCGCCGGCCGGTCATGAGCACCGGATCCAGGCCTGCGGTCACCTTGTCCTCCAGCAGGTACCGAAGAGTCAGCAACGCCCCGCCCGCGCCCTCGTCGAGCGTCCCGGAGAGCGTGGCCGGGACGGTCGCGCCCGCCTCGGCGAAGTCGGTCAGCACCAGCGCGCGGAGCTGGTCGCCGAGCTCGCCATGCTCGGCACGCAGGATCTCCGCGACCGCCGTGGCCTTGCTCGCCGACCGGGCCAGCACCCGGTCCACCGGTGACTCGGCCGCCCGGATCCCGGCCCGGGTCAGCCGGTACCCGATGGACGGGAGCGTCGTCCGGATAGCCTCGTACGCCGCCTTGTCGAGCGCCGCCGCATCCTGGTTTTCCGCGTCCATACCCGGCAGTAGGCAGTGCTTGCAGTAATCGCCGATCAGTGCGACCCAGTCCTCGGCGGACGGCGGGTGCCGGTGCTGTTCGCGGACGGCCGCGCCGTCTGGGAGCGGCAGCATCCCGTCGCAATGCAGCCGCAGCGCGGCGTCCGCGAGGGCTGGCTGACCCCTGGCGAAGTGGTCCCAGGACAGCTGCGCTCCGGTGTCGGCGGCGCGCCGCTCGACCACCCGCTGCTGCAGCCACGCCAGGAACGGCAGGGTGGCGAACCCCGGGTCGAGGAGCCCGGCACGCAGCTCGGCGAACCGCAGCGCCTGCCCGCCGATGTAGTCGGCCTCGGCCGGCGTCGGCGTGGTGAACCAGGCCAGTTCCTGGTACGGGGCCAAGTGCCCGTCCCGGACCAGCGCGGGCGCGGACACCTCCAAGTCCACGGTGCCGAATAGCTCCCGGTGCAGCCCGGCCTGCTCGGTGGTCATCATGTGCGGCGGGGTGGCGGTCAGCCCGATAATCCTGGGGTCGGGCAGTTCGCCCACGATCGCCAGCAGCAGCCGTCCCCAGATCTCCAGCAGGTGATGGCACTCATCAAGGACCAGCGTGACGGGGCCGGCCGCCTTGAGGGTGGCGAGCAGGCGCTGCCCGTTCGGGTGCAGGGAGGCGAGCAGCTCCCGGTCGGAGAGTCTGCCGATGAGACCGGACGAGGCTGTGCCGTCGGAGGCGGTCCCCGCGTCCGCGCTGCCGTCGCTGTCTACTCCGGCCGGGTCGAAGGACGCGACGGCCTGGTACGTCAAGACGGTCAGCGGGGTCGGCAGATCGCGGCTGGCGGTCGCCCGTGCTTCCTGCGGCGGCTCGAACTGCGCGCGCCACTGCCCGATCCATTGCGCCTGAATGGCGGTGTTCGGGCACAGAACGAGGGTGGGGCGGCCCGCCTGCCTGGCGCACTCAAGCCCGATGATGGTCTTGCCGCCGCCGGGAGGCACCACCAGGTACGTCGAGCGGTCCCCGGCGGCTTGATCGGCGTTGAAGGCCCGCACCGCCCGCTCCTGGTGCAACCATAGTGACCGGGCGGGGCTGACCCCAGCGAAGACCCCTGCGGCGGTGCCAGCGGACCCGGTGGAGGGCTGAGAATCCGCGAGGCCGTCCAGCATCGGGCGATTTTAGCAGGGATCTGACATCCCGAGGTGCCTGGTCCTCCTATGGGTTGGCAGGCCGGCGGCCGTGGTCGTCCATGAGTGCGGGCACCTGCTGGCTTGCCTGGCCTTGGGGGTCAAGGTTCGCGAGTTCCGTATAGGGCGGCCGGATCGTGCTGCGTACCGTTCGCGGTGCGCGGGGTGAGGGTGGCGATGGGGAAGCCGTCCGCTGGGCAGGTCGTGCATGACCCGGTGCCTTCTCGCTGGCGCGTGGCGGTGATCGTGATCGCGGGCTCGCTGGCCAACCTGGTCGCGGCGGGCGTGCTGCTCGCTCTGGGGCTTGCGACCGCCCCTCCCCTTAGCGGAGCCGTTCAGGTTCCGGTGCACCAGGCGGTCGAGGTGTCGCTGGCCGCGCTGTTCGCCGCCACCGGGATCTCCGGCCTCCTGCCCTTGCGGACGGGATGGGGAAGCCTGTCGGACGGGGCGCGGCTGCTGACGCTGGGCAGCGGAAGTCTCGCGCGGGCGCTGCGGCAGGACGAGATTCTGGAGGGGCCGAAGGGGACGATCTGGCGGTCGGCGAGCGCCGAGGAGGCGGCCGAGTACCAGCTGGATTCCGCGGTCCTGAAGCAGCTCGCGGATGACCCCGGCGCTAAAGTCCCGCCGGAGCTGGTTGACAAGTGGCTCGCCGCCTACCGTGACCGGACTTTCATCGGGCTTGTGACGGCATGGGCGGTTGGGCGTACCTTGCGCAAGGACGGCCGGGCCGGCGAGCTCTTGCAGTTGCTGGAGGAGTATCCGGCGCCGCATGGCAGGCTGGCCCCCGCGATGAGGCATTCGATGTCCTGCCTCGCCTACGAGGTTGCGCTACTGCCCGGGATGCCTCCGCATGTCGTGAACATGGCGGTGGACCGGCTGCAGCGGGTGATGGACGCCTACGACTCCGCTGACGCCAGCAACGATCATGTGGCCAGGGCCGCCGTGCTGCACTTCTGGGATATCTTTCTGGGCGGCCGACGACGCAGGGCAGAACTGCTCTTGCCCAGACCAGCCGCCATCTCCCCTGACGCCACCGCCGTAACACGGGAAGCAGGACGCGGGCCAGGCGGGGCTGGCATGCTCAATCGCGGATGCCGTCGGTGACCTGGCGCGGGTTCTGCGCCGTCATCGAGAAGCCCGGCGCTAGCGTGATCGCGGACAGTCGGACAGGCCGCCACGGTGCAGATCACGGCCGCCATCACGAGGCGGGCAACGGCCATGATTGAGCATTTCTGTTACGGTCCCGGCGTGGCGCATCCGGCCGCGCCGGGCGGGGTCAGCGTGATCGTGACGAAGTTCTTGGCGAAGTCGCTGGGCACGCTGCTGGGGAAGGCCCCGTGGAAGACAGCGCGCCGAGGTTGGCCACCGCCCCGATCGTGCCCTTGTATCCGTGGCCGGTGAAGTCGATCTCAACCACTGCCCCTGGCTGCCCATTCCCGGTCTCGGTGAGCTGGGTTTTGCCGGTGATCTTGTAACCCTCCCGAGGCAGCGCCGAGAGGTAGAAATCCGATGCCTGCGAGGGAGTGACCGAGGTCAGCTCGATGACGAGCTGCTTGCCGCACGTCATGTTGACCATCACCTGCGCCTCGTGCGGAATCGGGAAGCTGCCGATCGGCGCGTCCAGGCTGACCCTGGGGCCGGACTGGCCGAGGCTGATCCCGAGTGCGAGGCGGCCGCAGCCGGTGAGGACGCGGTGCGGCTCGTGGCCGGTGGACGGGACGCTGGCGGGCTCGCGGTAGTGATTCCGGCGGTGCACGCGGCCAGGGACAGGCCGGCCGCACAGGTCGTCACGGCCATGGCCATAAGGCGGCACGCGTTCATTGGATACCTCTCAGTCAGTCTGGTGGCTGCCAGCTCAAAACTAGACGGCCACCGTGCCGCGGGGATCGCGGCGCTGTCGCGATCCTGCGACAGCGGGCGCGGTTCCGGCACGGTCCGGCACGGGAAGCCGGATGCTGACCACCGTGCCCTGGCCGTCCCGGCTGCGGATCGCGACCTGCCCGCCGTGACGGATGACAACGACACGGACTAGGGCGAGCCCGATACCTGTACCGGGAAGGCTGCGCGCGGCACGGCCGCGGGCGAGCTCTTGCCAGACCTCCCCGATCTCGTCCTCCGGGATCCCGGTCCCTGTGTCGGCCACCTCCAGCAGCAGCCAGCTGCCGTCCTCGCTGGCGCGTACCTCCACCGTGTCGCCGGGCGCGGAGAACTTGACCGCGTTGGCGACCAGGTTCTGCAGCGCGATGAACAGCAGGTCCTGGTCGCCTTCGATGGGCGGAAGCGGCCACGGCGCCTGCGGCACGTTCACCCGGATGACCCGCTCGCCCGCCGCGGGGATCGCGCCGATGGCATCTTCCACCTCATGCAGCAGGCTGGGCAGGTCGACTGGCGCGGTTTCGATCTCCTGGGCCTCCAGGTCCGCCAGCTTGCGCAGGTCGCCGAGAAGCCGGGTGATCCGGTTCGCCTGCGCCGATACGCTCGCCAGGGCGGTGCCCGCGGAGGCGCCTGCCGTTGCCATGGCTCCTGCTTGCTCGATGTTCGCCAGTCCCGCGCGGATAGCGGTCAGCGGGTTCTTCAGCTCATGATCGAGCCGCATCAGGAAGCGCAGCCGATCGGTCGCGGCCGCGGCCACCGCGTCGCGCACCGCCGCCTCGGCGGCCACGGCACCCCGTTGCCGGATCAGGGCGACGGCGGCCAGGACGACGGTGCCGAGCAGGCCGGCCACGCCCGCCAGCAGGGCGGGCGACACCAGCGCGTACAGCCTGGTCTCAGGTTCGGTCACCTGCATGACGACGCCGACAGCCGCCCCGCTCAGCACAGGGGCGAGCAGCCGCGGCAGGGCACTGGCGGATACCAGCCTTGTCATCGCACCTCGTCCACGCGGGCGACGAACCGGTACCCTTGACCTGGCACGGTCGCTATCCACGCCGGGCGCGCGGGATCGTCGCCGAGCGCCCGCCGCAGCTCGGCGATCCGGTTGTCCACGGCGCGCGTTCCGACCGGGAACTCAAACCCCCACAGCACCTCGAGCAGCCGGTCCCGCGTCATCAGCTCGTCCGGGTGCGTGAGCAGGTAGTCCAGCAGCAGCATCGCCTTCGGCGTGAGCACGAGCTCCGCGTCCCTAAGCCAGGCCCGGCGCGAAATCCGGTCCACCCGCAGGTCGCCGGCGCGCAGCGCGGGCGACGCGGACAGCGGCCTGCGCCCGGGCCGCGCGCGGCGCAGCACCGCGCGCAACCGGGCCAGCAGCTCGTACGGGTCAAACGGCTTGTTGAGGTAATCGTCGGCCCCCTCATCCAAGGCGATTGCGCGCTCGGCGGATTCACCCACCTGCGTCAGCAGCACTACTGGCAGCCAGCGGCCGTCGGCGCGCAAGCGGCGCAGTACCTCCCGGCCGTCGAGCCGGGGCATCAAGACGTCTAGTACGCAGCCGTCCGGGTCAAGCCGCCCCACCAGCTCCAGTGCGGCCTCGCCGTCCGCGGCGACGTGCACGGCAAGCCCGGCCCGTTCGAGGAACGGAGCCAGATTGGACGTGATCGCGTCGTCGTCGTCGGCGAGAATCACAACAGGGCGTGCACCGTGTCTGCCCATACCTAACCCGCGGAACGCTTCCATGCCCGCATTATCGCCTGTATCGGGACTAATTACGGAATCATCCGCCAGCCCGGCTCGGCGCAGCTGCGACCTGACAGCTTCAGCCACGACGCCGTCGGCATGGGCGAGACCGGGTGCATGCGGTGGACGATACACAGGTCGCCGGGACTACCCGGGGCCGGGATCTCGGACCCCGGCATCGCGCGGGAGGTTGTCCCGAGCGAGCACACCGCCCGCCGGCACCTGCAGCATCCGGCTCGGGTACCGCATCGTGCCGCAACTGCGCCCGATGTCGCAGGCCCGCGACATCGCCGCGCTGCCCGCAGGCACAGCGGCCTTCTAGCTTTGCATTGCCACCAGCGAGAACTGCCTGGAAGGAATCTGATGAACACGCTCCGTCCTACGGTTATGGCCGCGGCGATCTGTGCGGTCGGCCTGTCGCTGGCGGCGTGCACGTTCTGAGTGCTGCGTTGCCTCTGCGGGATGGAGCCGAGCATCCCGAGATGGGCAGCGATGTGCCAGCTGAGCAGGGTCGGCGTAGGCTCTGGGACGGCCGGCGCGGTCTAACGGCTTGTCGCCCGCCAGACGCGATAGGCCAGCGCGCTGTTCGCCACCGCGCCCGCGAGCGTCAGCAGCGCCCAGCCCCAGTAGCCGTAGGCCAGCAGGACGCCGGTCAGGGCGAGCAGCCAGGCCGTGACCAGCACACGGATGAGTATCACGCTACGCGGATGCCTGCGGTCGAAGCCCGTTGCCATGTTCATGATGGTCTCCCTCTATCACAGGGGTGCGCAAGAGTGCTGCCCATGCCAGAGGATCGAGCAAGGTCATTGAGCTTCCGCGGACCGAGGGTGGATGGGCCCTGGCGTGGGCCGCTCTGGTTGACCTCGACGCTGGTGCGGCCGAGGCGGTAGCCAGGAAGGTTCAGCTGGGGCTGACGACCTGGCGGTTCAACGCGAGATATCGCTCTCAGTCATGAACCGCCTCGAGCCTGACACGGAATATCCGCCTTACCTGCGTCGGCCGAGCGCCGCAAGAGGGGTTTCGGGGCGTGCCTGATTCTGCTTCCTGTCCCCTTATAGGTGCCGGGTTCTGCGAGCGGGCGGCCAGGTCAAGGGGCGCGGAGCGCCCGCGGAGCGGAGCCGGGGGCGCCCTTGACGCGGCTGTCCGGGAAGCGGATCATGCCGGCGGAAGGGGTGCAGGGATCATCCCTGCGTGGCTTGGTGCGGAATGCGGTTGTGGCAGTTCAGGCTGGCGGCCTCCCCGGGAGTGAAGGGATGAGCGGGGTTGCCGTGGCAGCCGGGCAGGCGTGGGGGTCAGCCAGCCTTACCTTGGCCCGCGGGGGCGCTCGCTCGCGCCCCGGCGACATGATGATGGGTCGGGTGTCCCCGCCCTGCGGGGGTGCGGCCGCTCAGTCTAATCAGGCCGTCCGCGCGGCCCTGACGGGCCGACGGCGGCTGACAGCGGATCGGCGGGAGCCGGCCGTGGTGGTTCCCCATCTTGTGAGCTCGGCTGTAGTGCGCACGCCTGCGTGGCTTCGTTCGTGAGTTTTGGGATCTGGCCCTAATTTCGTGAAAGTCCTGGCTGCGTTCAGTTGCGCGCGGTGAGCAGCACCCGCTTGCGGAGCAGCGGGAGCCCGGCCCTCCCGAACATCTGGCGCTTGACCATCTTGATGTGGTTCACGCGGCCCTCGACCGGGCCGGAACTCCAGTTCATGGTCAGGCCGTTGGTGACGGCGTCGAGGTCCGGCTCAATGCCCTTGGCGAACGAGGAGAGGCCGGGCAGCCCGGCCTCGCGGGCGGCGGCCATCCACTGCGGCAGGTCCTGGCCTGTCAGCTCGGTGATCATGGCGGCGAACGCGCGGACCTGGTCCGATGCGGCCCGGAGTTCGGGGCAGCGGTCCAGGATGGCCTTGAGGCGGGGTTTCTCGTCCTCGGTCAGGGTGTCCGGCCGGCGGGTGAGCCAGTTCGTGACGTCGCGGACGGTGGGCGGGGCCGGCGGCAGCGGCTCCCTGGCGGGGCGCTTCCGGGCGAGGTAGTCGCGGACGACGGGGTAGCTGCCGTCGTAGCCGAGGGCCTGGATCTCCAGGAACAGGCGCCGGATGCTGCCGTGGCCGCCGTCGGCGTGCTGGTCGAGGTAGGGCTTGAACGGGTCGAGCTTGCTGGGGCGGGGCCCCTGCCAGCGGCCGTCGGCGAGTTCCTGCCAGGTGGCGGCGCGGTCGAGCCGCTGGACGGTGTGCAGGCCCCAGCCCAGGTGGCGGGCGATCTCGCGCAGGCCCCGCCCTTCTGCGCGCAGCTCGTGGACTAGCGCG
Source organism: uncultured Actinomycetota bacterium (assembly GCA_963844925.1). Classification (GTDB taxonomy): domain Bacteria; phylum Actinomycetota; class Actinomycetes; order Streptosporangiales; family Streptosporangiaceae; genus Trebonia. Next base: position 112,659 of record CAWJQG010000001.1, read on the forward strand.
TGGTGCCGCCGGGTGCGCTCTGCGTACTTCCCGTCGGGATCAGGCTGCCCGGCACATTCCGGCTCAGGCAGGGCCGGGGCATCGTCCTGGGCGGAAGGCGGGAGCGCCGACTCGGCCAGGCAGGCGCGGTGCGCGGCGACGCACTTCTCGACGGCCTTGGCGAGGTTCTGCCACAGGTGGAACCGGTCGGCGACCTGGATTGCGTCCGGCGCCCCGGTCCTGGCTCCGCTCGCGTACGGCCCCGAGCGGTCCCTGCAGATCACCTCGACCCCGGGATGGGCGGCCAGCCAGTCCGCGAGCGGCTGGGCGTCGCGGCCTTCGATGAGGTCGAGCGGGGCGCCGGTCTCGATGTCGATGAGCAGCGTGCCGTAGTGCTGGCCGCGCCTGATCGCGAAGTCGTCGACCCCGACCACCCGCGGGGACGCGGCCTGCGGGTCCGGGACGGCCATGACCAGCCGCAGCAGGACCTGCCGGGACGCGGGGACGCCCAGGCCGGCGGCCAGCCGCGATCCCGCGCGCCCGGCCAGCGCGACCGCGATCCGCCCGAGCATCCCGGCCAGCAGCGGCGTCTTGCGCGCGTAGCGGACGGTCAGGCCGTCGACCTGCTCGGCGAACGTCTTGCGCGGGCAGCCGGGGGGGATCTGGCCCTAATTTCGTGAAAGTCCTGGCTGCGTTCAGTTGCGCGCGGTGAGCAGCACCCGCTTGCGGAGCAGCGGGAGCCCGGCCCTCCCGAACATCTGGCGCTTGACCATCTTGATGTGGTTCACGCGGCTCTGCGTCCGCGCCGTGACGCGCCGCTTATATCGGTTGTTGTCGCATTACAGGGTGAAGTGAGCGGACTCCTGGTAGTCCAGCGGTTGTCTAAGCCTGCTGTTCTTCCAGGAGTCCGTTGTGTCATTGTCGCAAGGTGGCGCGTTCTTGTCATGCCCTGGGTTCGTTGACCTGGGCGTTCTGCTGCCGCACCTGGCCGGGGTGATCGTCGAGGAGGTCACGGCGGCGGCCGGGCTGCTGCTCGTTACGGCCAGGGCGCGCGCCCCCGAGGCAGCGTGCCCGGGGTGCGGGACGGTGTCGCGCCGGGTCCACAGCCGCTATGCCAGGACGCTGGCCGACGCCGCGCTGGGGGGCCGCCCGGCAGCGATCGTGCTGGCGGTGCGGCGGTTCTTCTGCGCCGCCCCCGGCGGATCTGGCCCTAATTTCGTGAAAGTCCTGGCTGCGTTCAGTTGCGCGCGGTGAGCAGCACCCGCTTGCGGAGCAGCGGGAGCCCGGCCCTCCCGAACATCTGGCGCTTGACCATCTTGATGTGGTTCACGCGGCTCTGCGTCCGCGCCGTGACGCGCCGCTTATATCGGTTGTTGTCGCATTACAGGGTGAAGTGAGCGGACTCCTGGTAGTCCAGCGGTTGTCTAAGCCTGCTGTTCTTCCAGGAGTCCGTTGTGTCATTGTCGCAAGGTGGCGCGTTCTTGTCATGCCCTGGGTTCGTTGACCTGGGCGTTCTGCTGCCGCACCTGGCCGGGGTGATCGTCGAGGAGGTCACGGCGGCGGCCGGGCTGCTGCTCGTTACGGCCAGGGCGCGCGCCCCCGAGGCAGCGTGCCCGGGGTGCGGGACGGTGTCGCGCCGGGTCCACAGCCGCTATGCCAGGACGCTGGCCGACGCCGCGCTGGGGGGCCGCCCGGCAGCGATCGTGCTGGCGGTGCGGCGGTTCTTCTGCGCCGCCCCCGGCTGCCCGCGCAAGACGTTCGCCGAGCAGGTCGACGGCCTGACCGTCCGCTACGCGCGCAAGACGCCGCTGCTGGCCGGGATGCTCGGGCGGATCGCGGTCGCGCTGGCCGGGCGCGCGGGATCGCGGCTGGCCGCCGGCCTGGGCGTCCCCGCGTCCCGGCAGGTCCTGCTGCGGCTGGTCATGGCCGTCCCGGACCCGCAGGCCGCGTCCCCGCGGGTGGTCGGGGTCGACGACTTCGCGATCAGGCGCGGCCAGCACTACGGCACGCTGCTCATCGACATCGAGACCGGCGCCCCGCTCGACCTCATCGAAGGCCGCGACGCCCAGCCGCTCGCGGACTGGCTGGCCGCCCATCCCGGGGTCGAGGTGATCTGCAGGGACCGCTCGGGGCCGTACGCGAGCGGAGCCAGGACCGGGGCGCCGGACGCAATCCAGGTCGCCGACCGGTTCCACCTGTGGCAGAACCTCGCCAAGGCCGTCGAGAAGTGCGTCGCCGCGCACCGCGCCTGCCTGGCCGAGTCGGCGCTCCCGCCTTCCGCCCAGGACGATGCCCCGGCCCTGCCTGAGCCGGAATGTGCCGGGCAGCCTGATCCCGACGGGAAGTACGCAGAGCGCACCCGGCGGCACCACGCGCTAGTCCACGAGCTGCGCGCAGAAGGGCGGGGCCTGCGCGAGATCGCCCGCCACCTGGGCTGGGGCCTGCACACCGTCCAGCGGCTCGACCGCGCCGCCACCTGGCAGGAACTCGCCGACGGCCGCTGGCAGGGGCCCCGCCCCAGCAAGCTCGACCCGTTCAAGCCCTACCTCGACCAGCACGCCGACGGCGGCCACGGCAGCATCCGGCGCCTGTTCCTGGAGATCCAGGCCCTCGGCTACGACGGCAGCTACCCCGTCGTCCGCGACTACCTCGCCCGGAAGCGCCCCGCCAGGGAGCCGCTGCCGCCGGCCCCGCCCACCGTCCGCGACGTCACGAACTGGCTCACCCGCCGGCCGGACACCCTGACCGAGGACGAGAAACCCCGCCTCAAGGCCATCCTGGACCGCTGCCCCGAACTCCGGGCCGCATCGGACCAGGTCCGCGCGTTCGCCGCCATGATCACCGAGCTGACAGGCCAGGACCTGCCGCAGTGGATGGCCGCCGCCCGCGAGGCCGGGCTGCCCGGCCTCTCCTCGTTCGCCAAGGGCATTGAGCCGGACCTCGACGCCGTCACCAACGGCCTGACCATGAACTGGAGTTCCGGCCCGGTCGAGGGCCGCGTGAACCACATCAAGATGGTCAAGCGCCAGATGTTCGGGAGGGCCGGGCTCCCGCTGCTCCGCAAGCGGGTGCTGCTCACCGCGCGCAACTGAACGCAGCCAGGACTTTCACGAAATTAGGGCCAGATCCCGGATCTCACGAACGAAACCACCTGCGGTCTGGCGTGCCGCGGCTGCCCGGTCACCGGGCGGTTCAGGCTGCGGCGAGCGCGTCGTCGCCGAGCTCGGCCAGGATGTGGCAGGCCTGGCGGATGATCTTGCGGGCCTCGGACAGCGCGGCCCGCTTGCTGTTCTTGCGGTCCTTGACCTGCGCGTAGTAGGCGTGGTCGGGGGCCGAGGCGCGGGCGTGGGCCTTGCCGGCCTCGTACAGCGCCCAGCGCAGCACCGGGGGCCCCTGCCGGGACAGGCGCCCGGGGGAGCGCCTGCCGTCGCTGGAGTGGACGGTGATGTCCAGCCCGGCGAACCGGACCGCCTTGCGCGCGGAGGAGAACCGGTCCTTGCCGCCGAGCCAGCAGGTCAGCGCCAGCGCGGTGACCGGCCCGACCCCGTAGAGCCGCGCCGCCAGCACCCTCGCGCCGGCCAGGTGGCGGGCGGCGTCCAGCAGCCGGTGCCGCACCGCCTCCTGGCGGTCTTCGAGGCAGGCGAGCATGTCCAGGGCGGTGGCGACCTGCAGCTGCCCGGACGGGGACAGGTGCGCGGCCGAGGCCGCCCGCACCGCCTCCAGGCTCTGCGCGGTCCGCAGCGCGCCCTCGCCCAGCCGGGGGGCGCCCTGGTGGAAGAAGACGGCGTGGATGCGCTGCACCCAGGCGGTGTGCTCGCGGCGCAGGTCGTTGTAGGCCTCCAGCAGCGCCCGGCACTCCAGGACCCGCTCGGGCGGGACCCAGCATCCGGGCAGCCGCCCCTCGGCCAGCAGCTGCCTCAGGTGCCGGGAATCGGTCTTGTCGGTCTTGGCGTGCCGCCTGCGGCCGCGGGCGAAGGCGGTGTCGGCCGGCTCGGCGACGTGCGCCGTGACCCCGGCCGCCGCCAGCTCCTCGGCGACGTACCGCCACCCGGTGCACCCCTCCATCGCGAACGCGACGTCGTCGCGCCCGGCGAACCGCGCCAGCCAGCCGCGCAGGTGCTCCCGGTCGGCCGGGGCGACCTGGCCCCGCTGCACCTGCCCGGTCACGGTGTCGAGATAGTCGAAGGTCAGCTGCTTCCGGTGGATATCCAGCCCTCCTATGATGGGCATCGGGACCTCCTCAAGCTCCCGAGGGCGCCACACGCGCCCGTGCGAATGTGCCTACGAGTCAATCGTCACGCAACTGAGCTGAGGAGGCCCCCTTGCCGACAAGGCCACGGCCAACGCATCAGCCCCAGCCACGCGGCCGGCCAGCCGATGCATGTCATCTAATTGGACGGACCCGGTTTCGAGTTGGTCATCAGCGCTGGCCGCCGCGAATGGGGCATTATGGAGCCTGTCTGATGCCGCCGGGGCCTCTGCCCTGCCAGAGCCGGATCAGCCGAATGCGCGCACTGCGAAGTACACCGCTATTCCCACCCAGGCGGCTGAACAAAGGGCCAGGACAAACGCATCAATGACCCGCGGGTCGCCGCCCACCGGGGCGATCGAAACCGGCCGGCTGGGGTCATAGACGATCTGGACCGTCTGACCCTTCCTCTTCCCCTCAGCGCGTTCATGGCCGGTGTAGCCGGCGTTGATCAAATGGCCCGATGCATCGGTGAAAGACACCTTGACCGTCGTAACCCATCCGTTGAACCCGGACGGGATGGAAACGTAACGCTCACGGAGACTCACGATGATCGCGTCCGTGATCCGGCCCTGCGTGCGCAGGCGGGCGGCCGACCTCAGCCTGCCGGCCGAGGCCGCGCCGAACGCGGCGGCGCCCGCCACCGACATAACCGCCGTCGCCAGCAAACCCCGGCGCCGAGGACGATCACCTTTACGGTCATTAAAGTCCACGCCAGGTATGCCAGGACGCCGAGCCCGGCCCCGGCATAGCCCATCACCCTGCGCAACGACGTCACGGTCCCCACGCTCAGACCTCCCTCCCGCACCCACCACGGCACCGATCCGGCCGACCACGGTGGCTGTCGGCTCTGCCGCCTGGCCGGACACAGAATTGGCCAATATGCGCATTTCCAGCAATGCGCGCGCCTGGTAATCCTCGCGCTCATACTCGGCGTTATACGCGGACTCACGACGGAGTGTATGAAGGCCACGGTGCCCGAGCCGAGGCTGTCTCGGGGCAGGTCCTGGCCGCTTGCCCCTGCGAGACCTCGCTCGTGGCCGTGCGCTGTTGCCCGTTGGGGTGCGACGGGCAGGGGCACCGCAGTGCGGGACGCGGCGCACCGGACGGCCCGCAACGCGCCAAACATGAGAAACTCGCAGGCCAAAAGCCTGCGGGTCGCCTTTGGTAACTGCTGAGCCCTTACCATGCGCTGTGTCTGGTTGATGCTCTCCTAGATCTGGGGTGATCGTGGAATGGGCGGCCGGCCAATTTCGTCGCGTCCCACGTCAGCTTGAGGGTGGCCGGCTGGATATTCTCGACATATGGACTGGAGCCTGTTCGGCTGTGCCCGCAAGGGCCACGTGACGTACGCGCCGAGCGAGCCGGAGTTGCGGGAGCGGCTGGTCGTTCCGACCGCGGCGGGGCCAGCCTGGCGGTGCCTGCGCTGCGGCGCGTACGCGACCGAAGGACAGCACGGCAGCGGCCCGGCAGCGGAGGCCCCGCTGGTCCGCCGGGGTGAGGAACTGCGCAGCGAGCTGCTCCTCCGGGTCTTCTCGGTCGAGCGCTTCCTCCGGTTCGTCGTCTTGGGCGCTGCCGCCTACGGCGTATGGCGGTTTCGGTACGACAAAGCCGGTGTCCAGCGCGCGTTCAACGATGCCCTGCCGGCCATCCGTGACTTGTACCGGGGCCTCGGGTTCGACATCACGCACTCCAAGCTGCTGGGGTTCATCCAGCATTCGTTCACGCTCAGTCCGCGCGCGCTGCTGTATCTAGCCGTCGGCCTAGCCGTGTACGGGGTCATCGAGTTGGTTGAAGCCGTCGGGCTGTGGCTGGGCCTGGCGCTGGGGCGAGTATTTCGCCATGGTCGCGACTTCGGTCTTCCTTCCCTATGAGATTTACGACCTCACGGTGAAGGTTACGTGGCTGCGGGTTGCGGCGTTCGCGGTAAACCTGTTGCTCGTTATTTACCTAGTCTGGACGAAGCGGCTTTTCGGTGCGCGCGGCGGCAAGCGGGCATATGACGCTCGGCTGCGCGCCGACTCAGTCATTGAAGTGGAGCAGGCCGCGGTGCTGGCCGCGCAGCCCGCGGACGGCTAGGGTCACGGCGTGATTACCGGAATCCACGCGGTCGTGTTCTCTCCGGCCTGCGGAGAAGGTCCGGGCGTTCTCCGTGCACGTTCTTGGCATGCCGTCGGCGGAAGTCGGGCATCCCGAGACCGCGACCGGCGGTGCACGGCAGCGCAGCGATCGCAGCATCTCTTGGCTTCACCGCAGATGCTCCGCCACACGGCGCGCGTCCGCTGCGGCTACGACCGCCTCATGAGGACGGCACCTGAAGGCGCCGCGTTTGCATCGGCGGCCCGGCTTGAAGGCGCAGGGCGTCGTCGAGCGCGTCCGTTTCGTCGTCGTCGAGCGCGCCGGTCCAGTGGTTCAGCTTGGTGATGTCGGCGCCGAGCGTCTGCTCGAGGAGTATGCGGCGCTTGGGGCCGTCGATCTCGGCTTCTGGCGGGGTGAGGCCGGGCCGGGCCGAGGCGGACGCGGGGGCGGCGGTCACGACCGAGCCGGTGAAGTTCGTGGCGGTCACGACGACGGCGCAGCGCCGTCCCCCTTGCGTGCGGTCACCGGTGCGGGCCGGCAGGGTGATGAGGTAGGCGGAGCCTTACGAGGCAAGGTAGCGGGCCCACTCGCGGAGGTGCTCGGCTTCCTCTCGCTCCGCCGGGTCGCTGGCGATCTCGGCCGACTCCCGGCGCATCCGGTCTTGCATGGTGGTGAACCATGCAAGGTGGATGGCCTTCCGGATCACCTCAGATGTCGACCCGCCGAGCTCCTCGACTACCTGGTCGAGTTCTGTGCGCGTCTTCTCATCCACGCGCACGGTCACGACGTCCACGGCCCGAGTGCAACACGATTCGTATTACACGCGTGGCGGCCCGCCCGGCAACGGCGCCGGGCGCGGCTCATCCGCATGCCCGCCGCCACCCAGCAGCAAGCGAGACACGGCGAGGCCCGCAGGCCCGGCGCTGACGCATTCCGAGGGCACGGCCGCCTACCACTGAACGTCACGACTGCCGGACTCGAACGGGCGAAAATAACCGTTATCCGCGGGCATCTGGTCGGTGGTGCTCATCGGCTCTGTCGCTCAGATCGGGTCGTTCTGGAGCCTTACTGGCTGCGCTGGGCATGTCCTGGTTCGGTGGGGCCACAGGTTTACGGGATTCTTCCCTTTTTTTGCGCCACTGCCGCTGGCCTGCGCGGATGCCTCCGGCGCGGGTCCGGTGCGGTGCTTCTGTCCGCCAGATGCCGGTGTTGTCGGCTGCCCGCGCTGCCCGTATGCGGCGGAGAGCCACCGGCAGGTGCCTGCGAGGTGCTGGAACGCAGGGAAGTCCTTGGTGCCTGGCCGGAGCGCCGTGCCATGGGTCCGGCACGAGCGTGTCGTGTACCTGGCATGCACCTCATGCGGCCTGCCGAGGCTACCCTGCTCCGGGAGCGCGTGCGGCGGGCGGGTGTCACGCGACGGGCGGGGGTGATGTGCCTGGTGTGCCGGGAGGAGTTACCACATCGGCAAAGGAGGAAACCGATGAGCGACGTCCAGGCGATATAGCGCGGGTGTGCGCCCCGCCCGGTCGGGTGCCCGCCGCATCCGGGCAAGCGGACAGCAGCAGGATGACGGCGGCGAGGATCACGTACGAGCTGCCGATGGCCTGCTGCCACGCCGCCCAATGGGTCTCGCGGTTCCCGCCGGTGGGGAACCACCATTGCGGTGCCGCTGCGAGGACGGCGAGTCCCGCGGCGACCCCGGCCAGGACGCCGCGGTGCCGGTCCCGCAGGCCGCCGATCGCGAGGGCCAGCAGCGCGGGCTCAGCCCATACCCAGTGGTGTGACCAGGAGATCGGCGATATCAGCAGCGCGGCGAAGGCGTTAAGCGACAGCGCCCGGGCATCGGCTGACCTGGCGACCGCGTGTCGCATGCCGTACCAGGCCAGTACCACCACGACGGCCGACAGCGCCAGCCACGCGGCCGTTTCGGCCGGCGTGTGCGGATCGAGCCCGGCGCGGACGAGGACCGCCTGGATGGACTGGTTGGCGGCGTTGGCGGGGCTGCCTGGCCTGCCGGTCTGGAAGACGATGGACGTCCAGTACCGCACCGAGTCGTGCCAGGCCAGCGGGAAGCCTGCCGCTCCGCACGCCGCGAACGTGACTGCGGCCGTCGCCGCGGCCCGCCGCTCGCCACGGCACGCGAAGAACAGCACGAACGCTGCTGGGGTCAGCTTCACCGCGGCGGCGACGCCGACCAGCAGGCCCCGCGGCCAGCGCACCGTGGCGGGCAGGCAGTCCGCCGATACCAGCGCCATCAGCGCGACGTTGATCTGGCCGTAGCCAAGCGTGTGCCGCATCGGCTCGAGGAGCAGTGCCACTGGAAGCAACCAGCCGATCGTCCACCACGATCCCGCCCCCGGCCCGGCGGCGGACCGCAGGAACAGCCGCAGCACTTGAGCGGTCAGCGCGATGGTGGCTAGCGAGAGCACCGTGCCCGCGACGGCCATCGGCACCAGCGACAGCGGCGAAAGCAGCACCGCGGCCACCGGCGGATAGGTGAATGGCAGCCGCACGCCGTTGCTCGTCGGCGGCAGGGCCCCGTACAGATCCTCGTGGCGCAACCACGCACGGCCGCCGATCCGGTAGACGTCCAGGTCGATCCGGAACGGGGCGAAGCCGACACCGTGCCGGCTGTATGACAACAGGAAGGACGTGACGGCCGCCAGGTTCACCGCGACGAGCAGGGCTTGCCCGACGGGCGAGGCGGGACGCGACGGCAGCCAAGGCGGGCCGGGGACGGCAGCCGCGGCGGGCCGGCCGGCGCGGTCCATGCGAATAGTCATGGCAGGGATGTCTACCGACGGGGCCGTCGCGGCCCGGTTAGCGCCGCGCTTATCCCGCGCTTATCCGCCCGGGTGGATACTGAATCAGCGAGGGCGGAAGGAGACGCCGGTGCGCGTGCTTGTGGCGGAGGACGAGGCGGTGATGGCCGACACGATCGCCGAGGGGCTGCGTCGGCGGGCCATGGCGGTGGATGTCTGCTACGACGGGGACGCCGCGCTGGAACGGGTCATGGTGAACCGGTATGACGTGGTGATCCTGGACCGGGACCTGCCGCTGGTACACGGCGATGAGGTGTGCCGGCGGATCGTCGCGTCCGGCGGGGAGACCCGGGTGCTGATGCTGACCGCGGCGGCCGGGATCAGGGACCGGGTGGACGGCCTCGATCTCGGCGCGGACGATTACCTCACCAAGCCGTTCGCCTTCGCCGAACTGGTCGCGCGGGTGGGCTCGCTGGGCCGCCGGGCCCGGCCGACGCTGCCGCCGGTGCTCGAGCGGGCCGGGATCCGGCTGGACCGGCCAGGGTACCGCGCCTGGCGGGACGGGCTGGTGCTGTCCCTGTCGCCGAAGGAGTTCGCGGTCCTTGAGGTGCTGATGCGGGCCGAGGGCGCGGTGGTCACCGCCGAGAAACTGCTGGAGAAGGCGTGGGACGAGAACGCGGATCCATTCACCAACGCGGTCCGGGTGGCGGTGCTGGCGCTGCGCAAGAAGCTCGGCGACCCGCCCGTTATCGAGACCGTGCCCGGCGCGGGCTACCGGCTCGGGTGCTAAGCTCGCCGCGGCCCTCGCTGCGCCGGCGGGTCGCGCTGACCTTCGGCGCGATGTTCATCGTCGACTTCTTCGCTATCGCGGACGTCTGCATCACCGTGTACAACATGCGTGTCTCGCCGAGCCGGCCCGCCTGCGGAGGCTCCTTCCCGGCCTGGCCCGGCAGCGGCCCCTGCTCGTACAGCGATCCAGTCATCGCGGCCTTGGTGGCCGGTTGCGCGCTCGTGCTGGCCCTGGTCGGGTGCGGCTGGTGGCTCGTCGCGGGCTGGGCGCTGCGCCCGCTATCGGCGACCGCCGAGACGGTGCGCAGGCTAGGCCCGCAGAACCTCGGGCAGCGCATCCGCCTGGCCGGCGGTGCTGACGCGCTGAAGGAACTGGCCGACGCGATCGACGACGCGCTCGACCGGCTCGCGGCCGGATACGAGAGCCAGCGCAGGTTCACCGCCAACGCCTCCCACGAGCTGCGCACCCCGCTCGCCGTCCAGCGGCTGCTGACCGAGGTGGCGATGGAGGCGCCGGACACGGGCCAGGACCTGCGCCGGCTCGGGGCTCAGTTGCTGCTCACCAACGACCGCAACGAGAGGCTGATCGAGGGGCTGCTCGTTCTCGCGGAAAGCGACCGGGGCCTGCAGGGCAAGGTGCCAGTGCCGCTTGACGAACTAGCGGAGACCGTGCTTCAGGCGCACGCGGAGCTGGCCGGACAGCACGATGTCACGCTGCGCAGCAAGCTGGACCAGACCCTGGTACCCGGCGATCCGGTGCTGCTCGAGCGGCTCATCGCGAATCTGGTGTCGAACGCGATCACCTACAACGAGCCCGGCGGCTGGGTCGAGGTGATCGTCACCGCCGAGCCCGCGCTCACCGTGCGCAACACGGGCCAGGAAGTGCCGGCGGAGGCGGTGCCGACGCTGCTCGAGCCGTTCCGGCGGCTGGGCGCCGACCGGGTACGGGGCCGTGGCGGCGTCGGCCTTGGCCTGGCCATCGTCCGGTCCATCGTCGGCGCGCACCAGGGCACGCTGCACGCCCGGCCGCGCCCGGAGGGCGGGCTGATCGTCACGGTCGAGCTGCCGCGACAACCGTAGCCAGCCCCGCTCGGCCGCGGTGCCCAGATAGCAAGCCGCGGCAGTTCACCTGGACCAAGAACCCGAACGAGGTCCTCGCCAGCATCAACCGCGCGAAGACTAAAGCAAGGGCCTCTCGCCAGCATGAGCGGACAACCAGCTCGGCCAGCTCAATGTCCGCCGCGTCCGCCACTACCGCGGATGTCGTCGAGTATGCGCGTAAATGCGAGGAGTAGCATCGGCTGCAGGCCCGTCGCAGGCGGGGTGTGAGACCCAACCACTGGAGGTCCCCGATGGCCGAGCTCCCACCGCTCCCGGACGGATTTGTGGTGAACCACTTCATAACCTCCGGCGATGTCAAGCGCTCGGCGCGCTTTTACACCGAGGTACTCGGCGGCAAGGTGGTGTTCGGCCCGGTGCCGACCGTTGTCGAACTGTCCAACACCTTTATCGTCATCAATGCCGACGGAGGCCCGACCGACGACAAGCCGACGGTCACCCTCGAGACGCCGCGCGACCCCGACCGGGCCAGCAGCTTCCTCAATATCCGGGTCAAGGACATCGAGGCCGCGTACGACGCCTGGAGCGCCCGGGGCGCTCAGTTCCTGACGCCGCCGAAACAGCACCCGTACGAGACACGCTGCTACATCCGCGATCCCGACGGATACCTGATCGAAGTGGGCCAGACCACGGACCCGAAGGGGGACTGGATACCCGCCGGCTGGTCCCCGGGTCAATGACGTCGCCCATGACCACCGCGATCATCGGCGCCGGCCGGATCGGATCGGCCATCGCCCGCGAGCTCGCCGCGGGCGGCGAGAGCCTGCGGCTCGCGAGCGCCGACCACGAGTCGGCCCGAACTCTGGCGGCGAAGATCGGCCCCGCCGCGGTAGCCGCCGCCGACAACCACGACGCGTTGCAAGGGGCCGACGCCATCGTCCTGGCGCTGCGCTTCACCGTCCTGAAGAGCGTCATCGACGAGATCGCCGACCAGCTGGCCGGCAAGATCCTGGTCGTTCCGAGTAATCCGGTCACCGCCGACGCGCACGGCAACATCTCCCATCTGCTGCCCCAAGGACAGTCCTCGGGAAAGGCCGTCGCCGGATGGCTGCCGGCCGGGGCTCACCTGGCCATGGCGTTCGGCACCCTGCCGGCCGATCTCCTCGAGTCCTCGAGCAACCAGTCGCCGCAGCGGGCGGTCCTGTTCTACGCGAGCGACGACGACCGGGCCGGCCACGAAGTCGAGCGGCTGATCCGCATAGCCGGCTTCGAGCCGGTGCAGGCAGGCGGCCTCGACCAGTCAACTCGACTCGAGGTAGACGGCGACCTGCACGCTCTCGTCATCACTCCCGCCAAGGCGCGCTCACTGATCGCCAAGCCCTGAGCCTCGGAGTCGGGGGCAGGGGTGCGGGAGTGAGACTGAGAGATCCGAGGTCGGCGAGCAGCAGCCGCGACCGGCTTGAGGTCATCGAGGAGTCGCAGTAGGCCGTTGAGGCAGCGCCACCGTCCGTTCCATAAAGACGAAAATTTTCGGCCTGAACGGACCGTGGTGCCTGTATGACGAAACCTCACCTCTAACGACGTGGTGCGCGATAACTCTTGTTCAGTGCACGGACGCTCCCCGAGAGCTCCGATCCGCAGGCGCTGCCCCGGCTGTCGGCGTCCGGCGCCTGCGACGCCGTGAAGATGGCGACGTTCCGCGCCGTCTCCGGCGGCGAGATCAGCGCTACCCGGCCTCACGGCGACGCGGAGGCGAGGTTGATCGTGGCCATTCGCGTCACCGGCTGACCGGGAGACGCCGGCGGGGGCTACGTGCGGTGGCCCGTAGCGCTCACGCCGAGGGCGCATTGACCGCGGCAGACTGAGGTAGTTGCGCCTGCGGTGGCGATGTATAGAGTTTGCGTCGTGACTGACACTGGAGCCGACGTCGACAAGCGCGTCGCCGAGGCGTGGGCGCGGGTCGAGGCTGGCCTAAGTCGCGTCCTGACGGCCTCCCTACGGCAGCTCAATGGGCCGGCCCCGGTTCAGGCAATCGATGCGGTGGAGGCCGCCCTGGCCGTGCCACTGCCGCAAGATTTCCGCGCCAGTCTCCGCATTCACAACGGAACCGACCCCAGCCCGGCACTGCCGTCGGCTGACCCTAGCCCAGTACCGCTGGAATGCCTCTACGACACTAACCTGATCATCGAGCGGACCCGGATGTGGCGTGACGGCTACCATCCGCAGCCGAACTGGGACGATCCTCAGGTCTGGGCGTACATGGTCGATCAGGAGATGCTCTGGCTGAACGGGCCGGTGCGACCGATCATCGGCTCGCCGGGCACAGTGGTCGTGGGCGACACGAATGCCGACGTGCAGTGGCTGCTCGACTTTGATCCGGCACCGGGAGGAACACCCGGACAGGTGGTTCGGGTTGATGTCGAATGCTCCTCATGGGATGTGCTGGCTCCGTCCTGGACTCAGCTGCTTGCCCGCTACGCCGAGGATCTGGAACTGTTCGCGGCTGATCCTGACAACTCGGCTCTAAAGATCAATGAGCTCGGACCGGCGTGCGAATGGGGCGGCAGGACGCTGTCAGACCCTCCGGGGGTGCGTCCGGCATGGCTGCTGGACGTTCAAGCTCGTGATCCATATCCGTTCCACCGGGCGGAGCGTGAGGCGACCGCGATGCAGTGGCGCAATGAACGGAACGAGCGATGCACGCTCGACGGTGAGCACAAACGTCACGTTTTCCGCTCGATGGACAGGCACAATCCGTGTGGGGGCGGCCAGACCAGCGTTGACAAGGACGCCGACCGCCGACGGTGGGATCACCCGTACTAGGCCAGGCGAGGTCCGTCCCTGATCTTGATCTGGACAAGGGGCGAGGTGTCGCACCCGCCCGGAGCGATCCGCTCGCTGAGCACGGGGCCGCGGGTCTGGTCGTCCGGAACCGGGTATCGTGAGGTCGGCGCTGGAGGTCGCCACCGGGTCCGCGGGAAGGACTGAGTCCCCCTCTATGGCACCCCAGAACTGGCTGTTGGCCTCTTCCTCGGCCTGAGCAGCGGACCGCAGGCGCAGGAGGGAGACGCCATGCCCACCTCGCTTCCCGAGCGCCCCGACCTCGACCAGCTGCGCCGCCAGGCCAAGGAGCTGCGCGACGCCGCCCGCCGCGGCGATCCCGACGCCGTCGAGCGCTTCGCCCGCCACCATCGCGGGTGCACCCCAGGGAACCGTCACCTTGGCCGCCGCCCAGCTGGTCATCGCCCGCGAGGCTGGGCTTCGCCAGCTGGCCGCAGCTCAAGGCCGCCGTCGAGGTCCGCGACAGCGCTCCCGAATGGCAGGCCGTGCCCTTCGTGGCGGCCTCGATCGACGGCCGGATGCGCGAGGCCGCCCGGATCCTCGAAACTGCTCCCGACATCGCCCGCTACAGCCTGGAGGCCGCCGCCGTGCTCGGCGACGCCGGGCGGGCGGGCGAGATGCTCGCCGTCGACCCGGCGGCCGCAGTCGCCATCGACGAGGTTCGAGGCTGGCCGCCACTGCTATACGCCTGCTACTCCCGCTGGCATCTGATCGACCCTGTCCGAGCGGCAGGCACGGCCGAGGTGGTCCGGCTCCTGCTCGACGCCGGGGCCAGCCCGAACACCAACAACGGAGCCCGACAGGGATACCGCTCCGCCCTAAAGGGGTCCGTCGAGCTGAACAACCCCGACGTCGCCCGGGTCTTGCTCGAGGCGGGAGCCAATCCCGACCAAGGGCGGCCGATTGCCGACGCGGCCGGCCTCCGCGACCACCGATGCTTGGAGCTGCTGCTCTCCCACGGCGCCAGGGTGGCGGCCGGGACCTGGACGGTCGGCGCCGCCGTCTATGCCGACGACGCCCACGCGGTGTCGGTCCTGCTCGAAGCCATGGCGAGTGCCGATGGTCAGGCAGCCCGGGAGGCGGCCGAGGCGCTGCCTGACGCGGCGGCGGACGCTTCTGCCGATGTCGTAGCCGCCCTCCTGGGCGCCGGAGCCGATCCCGATGCCTATGACGACGACCGGGGAATGTCCGCGCTTCGCCGGGCGGTGCGGGCCGGAAAGGATCGAGAACGCCGCGCTGCTCGTGAGAGCCGGCGCGGCGGGCGACAGCACCGACATCGACCGCTTCATCGGCGCCTGCGTGAGCGTCGACCGTCAGGCTGCCGAGCAGCTCCTGGCTGAGCATCCCGGCCTGCGTGACCGGATGACCGATGACGACCGCGCCGGAATCGTCGAGGCCGCCGGCTCTGCATCGGTCGCGGGCGTCGGCCTGATGCTCGATTTGGGATTCTCACCGCATGCCCGCAACGGCTCCGGCGAGCAGCCGCTGCACAGCGCCGCCTACTTCGGGAACGCCGAAATGGTCCGTCTGCTGATCGACGCCGGAGCCGACGTCGACGGCCGCGACACCCGATTCGATGGCACGCCGCTGGCCTTCGCCACGGTGGGCAGCGGCGAGCGCGCCGGGCAGCCCGGCAACTGGGTCGAGGTGGTCCGCTCACTCGTCGACGGCGGCGCCTCCCGAGACGACGTGTGGATCTCGGGCAAGCCGCCCAGCGAGGAGGTCAGCGACCTTCTCCGCAGCTACGGGATCAAACCCGACGAGGAGCCCGAACCCCAGCCAGACGACGAGCACGGCCCGGCACCCTCACTCGGTACC
Organism: uncultured Actinomycetota bacterium; assembly: GCA_963844925.1. GTDB lineage: Bacteria > Actinomycetota > Actinomycetes > Streptosporangiales > Streptosporangiaceae > Trebonia. The sequence goes on from CAWJQG010000001.1 coordinate 128,235, forward strand.
GGGGTGATGGCCGACATCGCGCGACATCTCGAAGCCGCCTACGGCGACGGCGACGTCGAGCTGCTGGGGTCGCTCCTGCACCCCCAGGTCCACTGGACTGGCGTCTGCACCAGCAGCGGCGAGGTCCTCGACTGGTACCGAAGCCTCCTGTCCGACGGCATCCGCTCGACCGTCGAAAGCGTGGAAGTCGATGGCGACGCCGTCGTGCTCGGTCTCAGCGTGGCCCGCCAGGCCGAGGGGGCCCGGCCGGCCCCGCCCGAACTGCTCTACCAGGTCTTTACCGTCGGCAACGCCCAAGTCATCGACATACACGTCTACCCCGACCGGGCGAGTGCACTCACCCGTCCCGCCCTTGAACGGCCTCAAGGCACAACCTGAGGTTCCATCTGCCTGGTGATTTTCTCCGTCCCGGTCGCTGGGGTGATTCTGGCTGGTCAGCCGGACGGGACGGCCTGCAGATCGGGAAGATCATCGAAGCGAGGTCCGCGCCTCAGGAACTGCTTCAAACCCGACATCCAGACTACTAACCAAGAGAATACTCTTGTGGTATTCTCTTAGTTATGAGTGTTCCACTGACACTGCTTGGGCTGCTTGAGCGCGGGCCAAGCCACGGATATGACCTGAAACGGGACTACGACGCGTTCTTCGGCCGGGGCAGGCCGCTGCGCTACAGCCAGGTCTACGCGACCCTGTCCCGGCTGGCCAGGGACGGAAAGGCAGTCGCCGGGCCGGTCGAGCAAGAGGCCGGCCCGGAACGCCGCCGGTACCTCATCACCGACGCGGGCATGGCCGACGTGGAGAAGTGGCTGGCCGAGCCGGCCCCGCCAGAGCCGGACCTGACCAGCGAGCTGTTCGCCAAGGTGGTACTCGCCCTGATGCTGGACCGGCCGGCCGACAGCTACCTGGACGCCCAGCGGGGGGCGCACCTGCAGCGGATGCGCGAGCTCACCGAGCTCAAGCGGGACTCCGACCAGATCGGCGTCCTGCTCGCCGACCACGCGCTTTACCGACTGGAGGCTGACCTACGATGGATCGACCACACTACGGCCCGGCTGGACCTGCTCTCGCGAGCGGTGCGCCAGTGACCGCGCATCTCCCCGACCCCGCCGTCGGCGGGGTGACCGGGAACACGAAGATCATCGAGGCGCGAGACCTGTCCCTGTCGTTCGGCAGCACGCCGGCGCTGCGGGGCGCCTCGCTGGGAGTCCGGCGGGGCGAGATCGTCGCGGTCATGGGGCCGAGCGGGTCGGGCAAGTCCACCCTGCTGCACTGCCTGGCGGGCATCCTGGTCCCCGCGCAAGGGCAGGTCTGGTTCGGCGGGCAGCGGCTTGACACGCTGAGCGACGACCGGCGCAGCGCGCTGCGCCGGGACAAGTTCGGGTTCGTGTTCCAGTCCGGCCAGCTTGTCCCTGAGCTGACCGCGGAGGAGAACGTCGCCCTGCCCCTGCTGCTGTCCGGCACCCGCCGCGTCCCGGCGGTGACCGCGGCGAGGAAGTGGTTCCCCGCACTCGGCCTTGACGGGCTTGAGCACCGCAGGTCCGGTGAGCTGTCGGGCGGGCAGGCGCAGCGCGTCGCGCTGGCCCGCGGCCTGGTCGCGAACCCCGAGGTGCTGTTCGCCGACGAGCCGACCGGCTCCCTGGACTCGGTGTCCGGCGAGCTGGTGATGGACCTGCTCACCACCGCCGCCCGCGAGCGCGGCACCACAGTCGTCCTCGTCACCCACGACGCCCGGGTCGCCGCCTACGCCGACCGCGAGGTCATCGTCCGCGACGGCAAGGTCAGCACGCTCACCGGAGCCGGGGCATGATCGCGCTCGGGCTGCGGCTGGTGCTCAGCAGCGGCCGCGAGGCTATCACCCGGCTGGTCGTCCTGGTCGTCGCGGTGGGCCTCGGCGTCGGCCTGCTGCTGACCGCCGTGGCCGCGACCAACGCGGTCACCGCCTGGAACAACAGCCACGCATGGCTCTGGACCGGCACCTTGGCCGTGCCCCCGGGCCCGGCGGCGGGCGTCGCCCCGCTGTGGTGGCAGCCCAGCGGCGACACCTTCGAGGGCCAGCAGATCGACCGCTTCGACGTGGCCGCCACCGGCGCTTCGTCACCGGTGCCGCCCGGCCTGACCCGTGACCCGGGCCCTGGCCAGTACTACGCCTCGCCCGCGCTCGCCGCGCTGCTGCGCAGCGCCCCGGCGAACCAGCTGGCCGACCGCTACCCAGGCCGTCTGGCAGGCACGATCGGCGACGCCGCGCTGTCGTCGCCGAACTCGCTGATCATCATCATCGGGCACACCCCGGCGCAACTGGCGGGCACACAAGACAGCGTGCAGGTGACGTCGATCGCCACGACGGTGCCCAGCAGGTTCGACAACCGTTTGAATCCTAAGGGCCTGGCCTATGTGCCGGCCAACGCGGGAATCGAGTCGAGCGGCATCGACCTCATCTTGTCCGTCGTGGCGCTGGGCATGCTGACCCCGGTGCTGATCTTCATCGCCACCGCGACCCGCCTGTCGGCCGCCCGCCGCGAGCAGCGGTTCGCGGCGATGCGCCTGGCCGGCGCGACCCGCAGGCAGGTCTCCCTGCTCGCCGGCACCGAATCTACGGTGGCCGCGACCGCGGGGGTGGCGGCCGGCTTCGGGATCTTCTTCCTGCTGCGTACCCCGGTCGCGGGCATCCCGTTCTTCGGCGAGCCGTTCTTCCCCGGCCAGCTGTCGCTCAGCCCGACAGACATCCTCGCGGTCGCGATCGGCGTGCCCGTGGCCGCCGCCGTGGCGGCCCGGCTGGCGCTGCGCCGGGTGCACATCTCCCCGCTCGGAGTCGCCCGCCGGGCGACGCCGAAGCCGCCCCGGGCCTGGCGGACGCTGCCGCTGCTGGCCGGCCTCGCCGAGCTTGGCTTCTTCGCCGTCCGCGGCGGCCAGCTATCGGTTGGCACGGAGACTCAGGTGCTCGTGTCCGGCTTCCTGCTCATCATCCTCGGCCTGATCATCGCGGGCCCGTGGCTCACCATGGCCATGGCGCGGGTCATGGCCAGGCGGACCAGCCGCCCCGGCGCGCTGATCGCCGCCCGCCGCCTCGCCGACGACCCGCGGGCCGCCTTCCGCGCCGTCAGCGGCCTGGTGCTCGCCCTGTTCATCACCACCGTGGCCGTGGTGGCCATCACGACGCAGGACACCAAGGACCTCACCAGGTTCGGCAGCGCCGCCGAGGCGAACGTGCTGGTGGACCAGCTGGCAAACCCCCAGTCGTCCGGCGTTGCGTTCACAGGCCAGGGGCCGGCCGCGCCCGCCGCGCCGCTCGCGGCACAGTTGCGGGGAATCCCCGGCGTCCAAGGGGTGGTCGTGGTCCGCGCGGACCCGAAGCTGAATATCCCAGGGACACTTCCCGGCCTCGGCACCAGTGAGTTCGGCCCCCCAGGCCCGATTCCGGCAGGCCTGGTCTCGTGCGCGCAGCTCGCGACCGTGCCCGCCCTTGGCCGCTGCCCGGCCGGGGCGACGGCCGCGGCGTTCCCGGAAGCCGGGTTCGGCTTCGACCCGAATAACCCCCTGTTCGGCACCGACCCCACCGGGATCACCTGGCCAGCCGCGAACGTCCCGGCCGCACGGCTCGACACCCTCGGCGTGGACGGCGTCAACGTGGCGACCAACGGCACCGTGCCAGCGGTCGAGCAGGCCAGGACAGTGCTTGAGAACGCGCACGCATATCCCACCGCCAGCGCGCCGTCCACCCTCGGCGACCTGATCGCGCAGGACAACTCCGGCAACGACGCCTACCGGCAGCTCGCTAACACGGTCATCCTGGTCAGCCTGCCGATCGCCGGCTGCACCCTCGCCGCCGCCATCGCGGCCGGGCTCGCCGATCGCAAGCGGCCGTTCAGCCTGCTGCGGCTCACCGGCGCCCGGCTCGCCACGCTGCGCCGCGTCGTCGCACTGGAAAGCGCCGTCCCGCTGCTCGCCGTCGCCGCCGTCGCGATCGGCACCGGGTTCGGCGCCGCCGCGGAGTACGCCTCCGTGGCCCAGCACCACCCGATGGCGGCGCCCGGCATCCCGTACTACCTCATCACCATGGGCGGGATCCTGGCGGCCCTCGGCATCATCGCGGCCACCTTCCCGCTGCTCGCCCGCATCACCGGACCCGAAGTCGCGAGAAACGAATGACCGGAGAGTGCCCGCAATGAAACCGAAGATCCGCAGCAGGATCTCATGGGCTGCCGCACTGACCGTGGCGGCGGGGCTGGCCGCGACCGTCTGCGTCCTGCCCGGGGCCGCCTCGGCGGCGGCCCCGCAGCCGGGGCGGCCCGCAATTGCGGTGCTGGCCTGGAAGCCGTGCGACAACGGCTTCTACTGCGCCACCGCGCGGGTGCCGCTGAACTACCGCGACCCGCGCGGCGCGCAGATCAGCATCGCCGTGATCAGCAGCCGGGCAACCGGCCCCGGGCCCAGCCTTGGCTGGCTGTTCTTCAACGGCGGCGGCCCGGAACCGCAGGTCAGCACCATGTCCCAGGCTTACGCCGACCTCCCTGCGGCATGGCGGGAACGGTACAACATCATCACGTTCGACCCGCGCGGAATGGGCTACAGCACGCAGGTCCGCTGCTATCCCACCGAGGCGGCGGAGAACGCGGCGCTCGGCAACCTGGCGGCGTTCCCGGTCGGCAAGGCTCAGGAGGAGGCCTACGACCAGGCCTTCGCCAAGCTCGACGCGCGGTGCGCCCAGGACGCTGGGCCGCTACTGGACCATGACAGCAGCGCCGACATCGCCAGGGACATGAACCTGCTACGCGAGGACGTCGGCTCCCCGGTGCTGAACTACTACGGCGCGTCCTACGGCACGCTGCTCGGCGCCATCTACGCCAACCTGTTCCCTGCCACCACCGGCCGCATGGTGCTGGACGGCAACTTCAACCCCGTCGCCTGGAGCACTGGCAACAGCCGGGTGCCTGACTTCGTGCGGGATGACGCACCGCAGGGGACAGCAGCGGCGATGGCCGCATTCCTCGACCTGTGCGGCAAGGCCCCCGCCGAGGCGTGCGCGTTCTCGGCCGGCACGCCCGCCGCGACCACCGCGAAGTGGAACACGCTGCTGCGCCTGGCCAGCAAGCACCCGGTCAACCTCGGCGGCCAGCTGGGGACCTACACCTACGCTGACGTGCTCGACGCCGCCTCCAACCTAGGCAGGGTGGACCAGTGGCAGGGCAACGCCATCCTGCTGCAGCAGCTGTGGACCGCCGCCACAGGCGGCAAGTCCAGCCCGTCAACCACGCCCAGCCCGTCAACCACGCCCAGCCCGTCGCCCACCACGCCGTCGGGTCCGAGCTACTACGCGGGCCTGGAACAGCAGCTCGCCGTCCAGTGCGCCGATGCCCCGAACCCGCGCAACCTCGCCGCCTACGCCGCCGCGGCGGCGGCGGACACCTTCGCGCCGGCCTGGGCGTGGAACAACTACGGATGCGCTGACTGGCCGGCCGCCGCGGCCCAGGACCGCTACACAGGCCCGTGGAACCGGCCCACCGCCAGCACCATCCTGCTGCTCGCCAACACCGGCGACCCCAACACCGCCTACCAGGACTCGGTCGCCATGTCCCGCGACCTGGCCAGGGCCCGGCTGGTGACCGTCGACGGGTACGGGCACACCACCGGAGAAAACCCCAGCACCTGCGCCATCGGCGACGCGGTCACCTACACCCTGACCGGCGCCCTGCCAGCGCCGGGAACCGTCTGCCAGCAGAACGGCACCCCGTTCCCGTAGCGCAGGCCCACCGCCGACGACGTGCTTATCGCCGTCACCGGTTCCTGAGCGTCGGACGCTGTGCGGCCCGGCTGGATCGCCAGGCCGCACAGCGTGCCCTCCTCCCACAAGATAAGCATCCATATCCGACATGGAACGACACTTCGCTATAAATCAGTAATCGTTTCGTGATGTTTTCGCGAACTGGTAGAGATAAACCCGTCACCTTCACTACCGTGATCCCAGCCCCCCGCTTATCGGACCAGCAGGGAGAACGGAGCGTGACAGCAACGTGTCTAAGAGCCTCAGGCCTAAGCACCTTGCCAGCGCAACCCAGTTCCGTCGTGCCGCCGTCCTCGCTGTCGCCATTGCCGCGGCGACCGGGGCCGCCGTCTACGCCGGCACCACTGGAGCAGGGGCTGCCGCCGCGCCGACCATTGGCCAGGTGCAGTCAGAGGTAAACAGCCTGCAGGCCAAGATGGACAAGATCGACGAGCAGTACGACGCGGCCAACCAGGAGTTCAGCTCCGCGCAGAGCAGGCTCGCCCAGGTGAGCCAGGAGACGACCAGCGCGCAGGCGCGCTACGACGCCGCCCGCGGCCAGCTCGCCCAGGTCGCCGTCTCGATGTACGAGAACTCCGACCAGACCTCGATTCTCGGCCTGCTCAACGCGGGCAACCCGAGCACCGTGCTTTCCCAGGCGTCACTCGTCATGGAGGTGGCGGGCACGCACAACGAACAGGCGACCCAGTTCCTCACCGCGGCCCAGGAGCTCGCGTCCGTCCGCGATCAGCGGCAGCGCACCGAGCAGGGCATGGCGGAGATCCGCGCGCAACTCGCCGCGCAGAAGACCTCACTGAACAAGCTGCTCGACACCAGCCAGGCGACGCTCGACAGCCTCACCGCCGCGCAGCGGGCGCAGGTGAACGCGAGCACCCTCGGCGGCACGACCAGCAGCGGGCAGACGGGGACCACGCCGATCGCCTACACAGGGCCGACGGCGACACAGGCCGACAAGGCCGTCGCCTTCGCCTACGCCCAGCTCGGCAAGCCCTACCAGTGGGGGGCCACCGGCCCCAGCTCCTACGACTGCTCCGGCCTGGTCATGGCCGCGTGGGCGTACGCAGGCGTCACCATCCCCAGGGACACGTACGAGCAATGGGCCGGCCTGCCGCACATCCCCGTCTCCCAGATGCAGCCGGGCGACCTGATCATTTACAACGGCGAAGGCCACGTGGCCATTTACGTTGGCGACGGCTACATCATCGACGCGCCGCACACCGGCCTCAACGTGGAGCGGATACCATACGACACGTCGTGGTACATCGACAACGAGGACGGCGTCCTTCAGCCCTGATCGCTGCTGTAGGTTCTATCATGCTGGCGGATTTCGACCCGTCAGTTGCCGGGATTGCCGCGCAGCCGTTCCTACTGGCCGGCACGGATGGTGCCCGGGACCGGCGTCATGTGCTGCCTGACCTGCTGCTGGTGAGCGCGGACGGCGGGGTCACCGTCGTGGATGTCAAGGCGCCGTCCCGGATGGCCGATCCCGGGGTCCGGGCGCAGTTCGCCTGGACGAGGCGGGTCTGCGCCGGGCGGGGCTGGGAGTTTGAGGCGTGGTCGGGAGCGGATCCGCGGCTGCTGGCCAATGTCCGGTTCCTGGCCGGCTACCGTCGCCGGGCGGTTATCGACACCGGGCTGATTGCCACTGTGCTGGATGCCGCGGCGGGGCAGTCGTCGGCCGCATCCGCCGCAGCTTCATCCTGCCTGGCCAGGATCCCGATGGACGTGTAAAGCGAGCCGTGGCTGACCCGCAGCCCCCTGGGGCCCAATCCCCTGCAGCCGCGACCTGGCTACCTCGTAGGGGTACATCGACCGCCGGTCGGGGCAGGCCAGGACCGTCAGCGCCGCGGGCTAGATCCGTACCTCAGGTACGGTGGTAACGGAGCACGGCGACGGGCGTGCAGGCGATGATCAGGGCTGCTGACCAGATGAGGGCGGTGGCCAGGTCGTGGGTTCCGCCGGTCAGGGCGGAGCGGACGGCGTTGACCATCGGGGTGACGGGCTGGTATCTCGCCAATGGCTGCAGCCAGCCGGGCATCGAGGAGGGCAGCACGTAGGTGCTGGAGATGAAGGCCAGGACGAAGGCGATCATCGACATGCCCTGGGCCGCCTGGGCGTTGGGGGCGAACAGGCCGATGACGATGAACACCACGGTGAAGACCAGCCCGTACAGCAGGCACAGGCCGAGCGCGGCGAGCCCGTCGGCTGCGCTTGCGGGCAGCCGGAAGCCGAAGGCGAACCCTAGCGCCGCGGTGAAGATGATGGACCAGCCGTTGGTGGTGAAGTCGGCGAGGGTGCGCCCGGCGACGAGGGCGCTGCGGGGGATGGGCAGGGACAGCAGCCGGTCGGTGAGCCCCTGGGCCTTGTCCTCGGCGACGGCAACGGCTATCCCGCCTCCGGTGAACAGCACGATCGTGGCCACGTAACCGGGGACGAGGTAGCCCACGTAGCCGGCGTGCCCGGTGTCAATGGCACTGATGGCACCGCCGAAGACATAGCGGAACATGAACAGGAATAGTGCCGGCTGGACCATGCCCATGACGAGCAGGCCCGGGGTACGGAAGTACTTGCGCAGCGCGCGCCCGGCGATCTGGGCGGTCGCGGTCGCGAGCGCCGGCGGGCTCGCTGGCCGGGTGATGGCGTCGGCACCTGGGGCGAGGACGGAGACGGCGGCGGTCTGGCTCATCGGAGGCTGTCTGCTTTCGTGTCGGTGAGGGTCAGGAAGACTTCGTCGAGCGTGGGATGGCGCAGGGCGATCTCGCTGACCGGGATGCGGGCCCGGTCCAGGGCCGCGATGGCCGCCGACAGCTGGGCTGTCCCGTCGCTGGCCTGGCTGCGGGCCCGCCGGCCGGTGTGGTCGATGACCGCCGGGCTGGCCGTGAGCGTTTCCAGGACGGCGGCCGCCGCGCCAAGCTGGGCGCTGTCGGCGAGGACGACCTCGATGACGTCGCGGCTGATCCCTGCCTTAAGCTCGGCTGTGCTGCCCGCGGCGATCGCCTTCCCGTGGTCGATGACCACGACCTGGTCCGCGAGCTCGTCGGCTTCCTCGAGGTAGTGGGTGGTGAGAACGATGTCGGTGCCGGCGGCGACGAGGCTGCGCACCGCGTCCCAGACTTCGGCACGTCCGGCGGGGTCCAGGCTGGCGGTCGGCTCGTCCAGGAGCAGCAGCCGCGGTGCCCCCACCAGGCTGGCGCCCAGGTCGAGGCGGCGGCGCTGGCCGCCGGAGTAGGTACCGGCACGGCGGCGGGCGACCTCGCCAAGCCCGAGCATGTCGATCACCGCTTCCGCGGCGGTCTCCGCTGCCTTGCGGCGGTGGCCGAACAGCCGGGCGACCATCCGCAGGTTCTCGCGGCCGGTCATCGCCGGCTCGACGGCGGCGAACTGGCCGGCCAGCCCGATCTCGCGCCGGACGGCCGCCGGGTCCCGGGTGACGTCGGTGCCCCGGACCCGGAGCTCGCCGCCCGAGGGCGGCACCAGGGTCGCCACGGTGCGGACGAAGGTGGTCTTGCCCGCGCCGTTCGGCCCGAGGATCGCCAGCACCTGCCCCGGACGGGCGACGAGGTCAAGCCCGTCGAGCGCCGTGACCTTCCCGAACTGGACGCACAGGCCGCGGGCTTCGATGAGCGGGGTCGCGGCGGCGGTCACTGTGCTGCCCCGGAAGCTGTCATGGAGACTCCTGGTCATTCACTTAGAGGTAAGTACACTATTAGTGACTACTCTAAAGTCGAATGCGAATAGTGTCAATACCACTAGTAGATGCTGCGCAGGGTGCGGGTATGCTGCAGATATGCCGCCAGCGCCGCCGAGACCGTCACCGTCGGGCCTCACCGTGCTCGCCCTGCTGGGCGCCGGGCCGCTGCACCCCTACGGCATGCAGCGGCTCATCAAGAGCTGGGGCAAGGACGAGGTCGTCAACATCGGCCAGCGGGCCAATCTCTACAAGACCATCAGGCGGCTGCATGAGGCCGGGCTCATCGCCGTCCGCCAGACCGAGCGCGCCCAGCAGTACCCCGAGCGCACCGTCTACGAGCTGACCGAGGAAGGCCGCCGCACAGGGCTGCGCTGGCTGCGGGACATGCTCGCCGCCCCGCGCAGCGAGTACCCCGCCTTCCCCGCCGCCCTGTCGTTCGCCATGGTCCTTCACCCTGGCGAGCTCGCCGGCGAGCTCGCCCGGCGCTTGTCTGCCGTCCAGGACCACCTGGCGCACCTCGACTCCCAGCTCCAGGACTACCGCGAGACCGTGCCCCGGATCGCCCTGATCGAGACCGAGTACCAGCACGCCGTCGTCCACGCCGAAGCCCGCTGGCTCAGCTCCGTCATCGACGACCTCCAGTCCGGGAAACTCACCTGGGACCACGACCAGATCGCCGCCCAGGCAGCTGAAACTTTCCTCGGGGCCGCCAGCCCCTGACCACGCCCGGCTCCGCGACAATTCCCTCAACCAGCCCGGCAGCTCCCCGAGGCCCGACGCGAGGCGGACGACCCACGCGCCCGGTCGCGATCACTGCGGCCAGCTGAGGAAAATGTCAGATCGCTGAGAAAGACCCACCACGAGCTTGATGAGACAGCCTCACATCTAGCCAGGTCAGCGCGATGCTCGGCGACAAGAACGATGAGAACCTGCAGCTGCGGCAGACGATGGCTTTCATGCCAGTTCCTGCGCTTGGGCGGAGTGCATCAGGCTTGCCGTGCTCGCCCGTTCTTTCCATCGTTCGGCGTCCACGCCGGCCACGAGGAGCCACATGTAGAGCGATCCTTCACCAAAGATCGTCGGCAGCTCGATCCAGGGAATCAGGTGGGCTGCGAACCCTGGTGCGAGAAGGTCCGTGAAGCTGTAGGCCAGGTAGGCCAAGCCGTCGATCGCCAGCAGGACGCCGATGGCTCTGGGCAGGAACGTCGACCTGAGCACCAGGTACGCGACGCAGATAATGTCGACGCCGTAGAACACCGTGTAGATGCTGTAGTCGATCGCGGACAGATCGCCGGGCAGGTGCGCCAGGGCTGCAGCTGCGCGGCTGAAAGAGCGCTCGCTGACAGCAGCTTAGCCGAGATGCCGCGGCAAGGCTCGCGCTCCGTGAAACCGCTCCCCCTGCCGCCGCGGCCTCAGACCACGGGAGCGCCGGAGTTCTCCGGCAGCGCGAAACCGATGTCGCGCGGCTGGTGGCCGACGGCCTGAGCAACAAGGAGATCGGCGCGCGTCTGTTCATCTCCGAGCGCACGGTCGAGAGCCACGTCCGCAGCATCATGAACAAGCTCGGCTTCAACTCACGAGCCCAGATCGCCGGATGGATGGCGTCGCCAGATCGCTAGCGCTGCCCACCCACGCGCAGCGTGCCGGCCGTCAGGTCAGGCGACGCTCGGCGGCCCAGCGGGTCAGCTGGTGGCGAGAGGAAAGCTGCAGTTTGCGCAGCACCGAGGAGACGTGGCTTTCGACGGTCTTGACGGAGATGAAGAGCTCACGGGCCACCTCCTTGTAGGTGTACCCCTGGGCGATCAGCCGGAGAACCTCGCGCTCGCGGGTGGTCAGCTGGTCGAGCTCCGAGTCGAAGGAGGGCCGGACGTCCTGCGCCGTCGGGGCGGCGGCGAACGCGTCGAGCACGAATCCCGCCAGCCGGTGCGAGAACACGGCGTCGCCGCCGGCCACCCGCCTGATGGCGTCGGCCAGGTCCGCGGTGGAGATCGTTTTGGTGACGTAGCCCCGGGCACCCGCCCGGATCACCGCGATAACGTCCTCCGGCGCGTCGGAGGCGGACAGCGCGAGGAACTTGACCTCGGGGTGCGTCTTCTTGACCTCGCTGATCACCGCGTGCCCGCCGCCGCCCGGCAGATGCACGTCGAGCAGGACGACGTCCGGGAGCACGCGCTCGATCAGCTCGATGGCCGGGGCGGCGTCGTCGGCCTCGCCCACCACCTCGACCTGTCCGGCCAGCTCGGCGCGGACGCCCGAGCGGAACAGTCCGTGGTCATCGACGAGGACCACCCGCGGCGCGCCCCTGTCGCCCGCGGCGGCCGCGCTCATCGCCGCCGCCCGTCGGCGGGCGCCTGCCCGGCCGGATCGGAGCGCCGCGCCATCGTCAGCGTCACCTTAGTCCCCTCCCCCAGCGTCGACTGCACGGTCGCCTTGCCGCCGTGCCTCATCATCCGGCCGCGGATGGACTCCGCGACGCCCTTGCGGTCCGCGGGCACCGCGTACAGGTCGAACCCTTTGCCCCGGTCCCTGACCGCCACCGCGACCTTATCGGTCTCGACCTCGGCGAAGACCGAGATCACGCTGGCTCCTGACCATTTGGCCGCGTTCACGGTCGCCTCCCTGGTCGCGGCCAGCAGCGCGGTCAGCTGATCGTCGAGCGGGCAGTCGCCGACCGTGACCACCTCTACCGGAACGTTGTGCCTGGCCTCCACATCCCGCTGGATCTGCCTGATCCCCTCGGCGAACGAGGTCACCTCGGTGTCACCGGGGGCGCGCCCCTCGAACAGCCAGGATCTCAGCTCGCGCTCCTGGGCACGGGCGAGCTGCACGACCGTCTGGGGGGCATCGGCGCTGCGCTGGATCAGTGCGAGCGTCTGCAGGACCGAGTCGTGCATATGGGCGGCCATGTCCGCCCGCTCCTCCGCCCGCGCCCGCGCCTGCCGCTCAAGCAGCAGGTCGCGGGCGATCCGCAGCCACCAGGGGCCGAGCAGCACAACGATGCCCGCCGCCACGAGCACGAATCCGCCCAGCGGCGCCAGCGCCTTCACCCCGCCGTGCTGGCTGACGAGCCAGCCGAGGCCCGCGACGAGCAGCGCGGCTGCCACCGCCAGCCGAAGCTGGGTGCCCCGCCGAACGTTGCCACCGCCGCCGCCGAGGCTCTCAAGCGGCGCGACCAGGTGCCGCATCGCGGCCTGTTCGCCCTCCGGCGCGTTCCGCCAGATAAGCGTCAGGCAGGCCACGCTGACGACCTGCGGCCAGCCGTAGACCTCGATCGACCCGTCGTTCAGCACGCCGGCCAGCAGCAGGAACACGGCGAGCAGCGACGCCACGGCGACCGCTAGCGTCACTCCCCGCGAGTCGTGCCTGGCCTTGGCCCCGATGCTGGCCGTCGCACCCCTGGCCGGGATCAGCAGCCAGCCGATGAAGTAAAACGGGACCGCCCAGCCCTGGGTGACCAGCGCGGCGACAACGCAGGCGATCCGCACGGTGGTGGGGCTAAAGCCGCGCCACTCCCCGATGCCGGCCGCGAGCCCGCCGCCGATCCGGTCCTCCGGGTCGCGGCGGAGCGGGCCGCCGTCGCCGTGATAACGCCGCCTGATCGGGCCACGCCGACCCCACCGGCCTTCCCCGGCGGCGGGATCCTGCCAGGCAGGCTGGTCCCGCCAGGCAGGCTGGTCCCGCCAGCGGGCACGGCGGCGGCCCGGCCGGTCATGGAACGGGAACGGCGGCCACGGCGGTTCGCTCGGTTCCTGCTGCATGCAACCATCATCGCCCGGCCGCGCCCGTGTTCGGTATCCGGGCTTACCCGGAACCCGGAGTCGTCGGCCTCCGGGTGCGGCGGGCCCGGGTCAGGGTAGGGCCAGGGCTGATCCCGATACCCCTGCGCCCGGCGCGGACGAAGACTTAAGCCATGACCACTTCCGGGGACACCACCCAGACCCAGACTCCCGCCGGCCCCAGCGTCCGGCCTCCGCTACGCCGCGCCTACCAGGGACGGCTGCTCGCCGGAGTGTGCGCCGGCCTCGCCGACTACCTCAGCATCGACGTGACGCTCATCCGCGTCGCCTTCGTCGTGCTCACCTTCCTCGGCGGCGCCGCGATCCCGGCCTACCTGGCCTGCCTGCTGCTGATCCCCGAGGAGGGCAGCGAGCAGTCCATCGCGAGCTCGCTGCTCGACTCGGTGCGGTTATCCAGACCCGACCGTCACCATGCCCATTAGGGAGCAACCCATCATGTCGCCCTCATCAACCCAGCAGTGGACGCGCCGCATCCGCTACGCCGACCAGCACATCCGCGTCTCCGATGCGGAGCGGAACGCGGTCGCCGAGCAACTGGGCGCGCACTACGCCGACGGCCGCCTCGACCAGGCCGAGTTCGACGAGCGGATCAACCGGGCGATGGCCGCCAAGACCCGCGGCGACCTCGCGGGCCTGTTCGACGACCTGCCCGACCCCGGGCCTGCGGGGGCCCCGGGGACGGCGGGCCCTGGCGGCCCGGCGATATCCTATGCCCCGCGACGCCGCGGCGGGATCCTGCGTCCGCTCATCCTGCTGGCGATCGTCATCGTGCTCGCCTCCACCTCCTGGCACGCGATGAACACCTTCTCCTTCTTCGCCATCCCGTGGTTCCCGATCGCGGTCATCGTCGCCATCGTCCTCATCGCCACCCGCCATCGCCGCCGCTAGCCTGTAGGCATGATCGTCCGTTCGAAATCCATGGCGTTATCGGGCGCAATCACCCGATAACGCCATGGGTTTCCTCGATCTTGATGACGATGGCCCCGATCTTCGGTCCATGAGATAAAAAGTGACCATGAACTTCTGCGCGACGTGCGGCCGACGGCGGACCGGTGACCCCCGCTTCTGCGAGGGCTGCGGCACCGAGTTCCCGGCGACCGCGGCAACCGCCGCGGGAACGCCGCTGGCCGACCAGCCTGCCGCCGAGTTCCCGCAGGATGCTGAGGCAACGCCGAGCGCGGCCGCACAGCCCGCTGCCCAGCTGGCGGCCGAGCCGACGCGGTGGGACCCGCCGGTCGAGGCCACCCGCTTGGAAACGGCGCCTGCCGACTGGCCGCCGGCGGATGCCACCCGGGTAGAGCGGCAACCGGACCCCACCAGAATCGACGCGCCAGGCACGGCTCCGGGGACGCCCCCGAGGGCAGCGCCTGCGGCGGCGGAGCCTAACCCGTTCGCGTCCTGGTTCGCGACGGATCCGCCCGAGGGCAAGGCGCCACCGCGCAACGATCCACCCGGGACGTTTCAGCAGCCCGCCGGCCCGTGGGAGTCGGCCGACACGGTGTACGCGGCACCCGGCCAGCGAACCCCCGGGTATCCCCCGCCGCAGCCGCCGCCCCCCTACGGCGTGCAGCAGGCGCGGCCCCCGGGCGGCCAGCCGTCCTCCGGCGGCAAGAAGGCCGCGTTCATCATCGTGGTGGTGCTCGTGATGCTCGCCGCGGGCGGCGGCGCGTACGCGCTCGTCTCGCGGTCGAACCAGCACAACACGGCGCAGCCGCCCTCCCCCACCCTCACCGCAAGGTCCTCCGCCGCGGCCAGCGCAAAGGCGTCGGCCAGCGCGAAGGCGTCGGCCAGCGCCACCACGTCCGCCTCCGCCAGCGCGTCGGCGTCACCGGGAGTGGTCGGCCTCGGCCCCGGCGTCGCCTCGAACCCGGCCGAGCCCGCAGTCGAGAAGACGCTCACCGAGTACTTCCAGGGCATCAACACCCACAACTACGCCGAGTACGTGAGTTCGCTCGACGCGCAGCAACGGGCGATCCAATCCCCATCGCAGTTCAAGTCCGGCTACTCGTCCACCGCCGACTCGGGGATGGAGCTGATCTCGCTGGCCGGCAACGCCAACGGCGGCCTTACCGCGACGGTCACGTTCACCAGCCACCAGGCCGCGGGCACCGGGGTCGACGACAGCTCGTGCAATACCTGGAAGCTCAACTTCTATCTGGTCAAGCAGGGCGCCGGCTACCTGAAAGGCACCGCGCCCTCCGGCTACCAGCCCGCCTACTCGGACTGTTAGCCCGTGGTGGTACCACTCGCGGCGAGATGCGTCGCCGCCGCAATCGGCGCACTGCTCGTGCTCACTATCTGGCAGAGCGTGATCGGAACGCTGATCGTGTCCCGTCCGGTGGCCTCGTGGCTGACCCGCCTGGCCGACCGGGGGGTAGTCGCCGTCTATCACGCGCTGACCAGGCCGGTCAGCGATTACCGGCGGCGCGACCGGATCCTCGCCACCCAGGCGTCCGCCATCCTGCTGACCCAGCTCTTCGGATGGCTCGCCGGCTTCCTCGTCGGGTTCACCCTGATCCTCTGGCCGTTGAACGGCCGCAGCATCACCCAGGCGTTTACCGAGTCCGGCTCGTCCATGTTCACCCTCGGCTTCGCCGAGCCGCAGGATACCGGGCCCGCTGTGATCGTCTTCCTCGCGGCGGCCACCGGGATGGTCGTGGTGGCGCTCCAGATCGGCTACCTGCCAACGCTCTACGCCGCCTTCAACCGGCGAGAGACCGAGGTGGCGCTGCTCAACGCGCGGGGGGGCGTACCCGCCTGGGGACCTGAGCTGCTCGCCAGGACCCACTACGCGCTCGGCTCAGGCGTATCCGCCATCGGCACGCTGTCCGACCTTTACCTGGGGTGGGAGCGCTGGTCGGCGGACGTGGCAGAGAGCCACACCACTTATCTGCCGCTGGTCCGCTTCCGCTCGCCGCTCCCGTTCTCCTCCTGGGTGGTCTCGCTCCTGTCGGTCATGGACTCCGCCGCGCTGATCCTCGTGCTCGCCCCGGAACAGGCACCGATCGTGCCCGCCCGGCTCTGCCTGCGCGGCGGCTTCAGCTGCCTGGGGCGCATCGCCCGGGCGATGGGCTTCGATGTGCCGCAGGAGGCGGACCCCGAGGGCGGGATCACGCTGACCTACGAGCAGTTCCTTGACGCGGTCAACCGGCTGCACGAGGTCGGCTTTGACATGACGAGAGATCCGGCCGACGCGTGGCCGGAGTTCGTCGGCTGGCGGGTCAACTATGAGAGCGCGGCTTACCAGATCGCCGCGGCCATCGACGCCGTTCCCGCGCTCTGGTCCGGCCCGCGCCGCGATGGCGAGGCGCCGATGCCCCCGCTCCGCCCGCCCAGCGGCCGCCAGCGCCAGGGTCAGGATCCGGACCCCGCATCCCCCCCAGGGGGCCAGGGGGGGCCAGGGGGGTTTGGGGGGATGGCATCCCCCCAAGAGCGGGGGGGTCTTGGGGGGTCGCCCCCCGGCCAACACAGTAACTGACCCGTCATTAACCGCGGGTTATGCTGGCCGCATGACCGGGACGTGGCTCAGCGAAGACGAACAGCGGGCCTGGCGTACGTACCTTAGGCTTGGTTCGCTGTTGCCCGCCGCCCTCAATCGCCAGCTGCAGCACGATAGCGCGCTGACGCTGCCCGAGTATGAGGTGCTGGTCCAGCTCAGCGAGGCGCCGGAGCAGCGGCTGCGGCCGTTCCAGATCTGCGACGCGCTCAACTGGGAGCAGAGCAGGCTGTCCCACCAGCTCAGCCGGATGGAGCGCAGGGGGCTTGTGGCACGGCGGGAGTGCCCGGTCGATGGCCGCGGCGCCTTCGTCGCGCTCACTACCTGCGGGGCCGAGGCCATCCGCGAGGCCGCGCCGCAGCACGCCGCGGCGGTACGCCTGCTGATCTTCGACCGGCTGAGCGACACCCAGCGAACGGCATTCGAGGAAGCCTGCTCGGTCATCATCGACGCCCTCACCGAGCAGCCCTAGCCCCCGGACTCCCGCGCAGCCCTCACTTGGAATCGGCGGCAGATTTCCCGGTGCCGGGGTTCCCCCTGGCCCCGGGTGCGCCCGGGAGGCCGCCGAACGACGGAGGGGCGGGGTACAGCCGCTGCGTCTTGTCCCAGGAGATCAGGTAATGGAAGCAATAACTGGAAACCTTGTTACGAACGCCCGCCAGCTGGGTCAATTCCTTGATGAGGGCGCGCGGCGCCGCCCCGTTCTGCTGCCCGAAGGACTCGTAGAACTCGCGGCAGAGCGTACTCTGCGCCGTAGTCGCGCTCGGGCTAACGGAGGCGGCGCCGGCCACCGGGGCACTTCGGGTCGGGTGGCTGGCGCCGCTCCCCTCAAGCGAGCCCGGCGCCCGCCCGGTCGCCGCCGCCGACGAGGCGGCGCTGGCGGGATGACCGCCGAAGGACATCGTTTGCCCGATGGAACCGGGAATTGCGCCCGTGACCGCCACCGTGACCACGGCCGCCGCCACCGCCGCGACGGAGGTCAATGCGATGGCTGACCTGCGCCCGCCCCGAGACGCGCTGCGACGGTGCCGGTGCCGCGCCGGGCGCGGCCGCCGGCGGTCCGCTGGCGGAAGAAGATGCTCCCCTAGCGGAAGGACAAGAGTATCCAGAGTAACGGTCCCGTGTTCCACCGGAGCCGTCCGGTGCAACTGCGAAGCTGCCAACGCGCGGAACGCGGCCCTGGCCGCCGTCTCATAGGAGAGCTCGCGGCGAGTGGGGGCGGCGCGGAGCGCGGCCAGGGCGCTCTCTACCGGGCGCAGCGCCAGGGGGATGTTCCCCGCCTCACCGGACAGCAAAGCGTCGAGGTCCCTTTCGTGGTAGGCGGGACCCCGGAACGGTGGCTGCTGGCTGTCTGGCATGTCATCGTCTGGAACGCCGTTCCCGGTCAAAGTGTTACACCCGCCCGTGACGTGACCCCGCCGCGAGAGAGCAGCGCCTCCAGTTTCCGCAGGCCACGATGGGCCGCGACCCGGACGTTGCCTGCGGTCGTGCCGAGCATCTCGGCGATCACGTCGGTATCCAGACCTGCGACAACCCGCAGCATGATGATCTCGGCCTGCTGATCGGGCAGCGTGGACAGCAGCCGGATCGCGGACTCGGTGGCGATGTTGTCCATGGCGAGCTGGGCCGCGTCCGGAGCCGTAGGCACCTCTCCGACGCCGATCTCGTCGAGCGGCTCGACGGGGTGGCGCCGTAGATGCCTGGCCTGGTCGAGGAAGCGCCGTCGCGCGGTGGTGAACAGCCAGGCCCGCCAGGAGGTCTCATCGCCGGTGAACGCGGCAAGGCCTCTGAGCACGCTGACCCAGGTCTCGGCGGCGATGTCCTCGGCGCCTTCCGGTGCCAGCACCCGCAGGTAACGGGTGAGCGCGGGGTTCGCGTCGCGCCAGAGGACCGCGAACATTTCTTCGCTCCCACCCTGGGCAGCCGCAAGCACCACCGCGAAGTCGTCGCCCACCACATCCTGAGTATCGACACATTCGCCACTTCCGCGCAGCGAAATCGCTCAGGCAGGCGTTACCACGAGCTGGCGGAGGCAAAGGTCGCGAAAGGTAACCGGGCCGCGAGGGCCGGGGACGGCGTCGAGGTTGATGCCGGTCTCGGGCACCTCGAACAGCTTGAAGCCGTCGAGGAGCCTGGTCGTCGCATTCCAGAACGCGCCGGTGCCGGTGTAGGCGGCGAGGAACTCCGCCGCCGCCGCCTCGTCGGCGGCGGCGATGCCGGCCGCCAGGCCCGAGGTCTCGTCGTTGGCGATCATGGCCGCCTCGGCCGGGCCGTCGGCCGGGGCGATGGTGACCGTCGCCTCCCGCTCGGAGTCGAGCGCCCACTCGTAGCCGAGCGGGTGGTCGTGCGGCGGAAGCGAGGCCATGATGCCGAGACCGGTCAGCTGCCCGGTTATCTCGGGCAGCCAGGAGTCCCACAGCTGCCGGTCAAGGAGAAGCAGGTTGAGCCGGTTGCACACGCCGAGACGGTCCAAGCTTGAAGCAATCAGCGCGGAGGCCACGGCCCGTTCAGAAGAAGGATGAATGTAGAGCACCCCGCCGCCATCGGCATGAGCGAGCGTCCGCACCCCGTGCGCCGCCCCCTCGGCGGCCAGCGCCCGGGTCGAGTCGCCGCTGCCGCGCAGGATCACAAGCGGGATCAGCTTAGGCTCGCGGACGAGCGCGTACGCGGCGGACTGGCCGGGCGTTCGGATGAGCTGGATCGCCGCCGGGTCAAGGCCCGCCGACGCGAGCGCCGGAGCGATCACCTCGTCCGCGAGCGCGATCGCCGACCGTAGCGCCGCGCCGCCGGTCCGCAGCACGCCCGCGTTACGCGACTTGACCAGCTGCGAGGCGATGTCCACAACGACGTTCGGCCTCGCCTCGAAGTTCGCGCCGATCACGCCGACCGGTCGGCGTCGCTCAGTGAGCAGCAGGCCGCCCGGCAGGTCGCGGACCTTGCGCGACGACGGCTCGAAGGCGACGCCGGCCAGGATCTGAAGCTGGGCGGCCATCGCCTTCAGACGATCGGCGTCAAGTCTGAGCCGGTCCCGGACCCCGGCGGCCAGCCCGCTGTCCGCCGCCGCCTTCATGTCCGCCTCGTTGGCGGCCAGCACCGTGGGCGCGGCATCCGTCAAGGCCCGCGCCATCGCCGCCAGCGCGGCGTCGATCGCGTCGTCCGTGGCGCTGGCGAGGCTGGGCGCGGCCGCGCGCGCGGCCCCCGCGGCGGTCCGCACCGCCTCTGTCACGTCCGCATCGCCCGACGCGCTCGCGCTGGCGACCCTGCTCTCCGTCATAGTGTTCTGTCCTTTCCCCGCTCGCCGCCCTGCCGCCGTGGCCGCTGCTCCGAGGTTAGCCGGGCATCGGGCGGCCGATCACGGTGGCGGTGACGGTGGTGCGGCGCTGGCGCAGTTCGTCGCGGATCTGGCGGCCGAACTTCTTGGTCTCCCTGCGGTTGAGCAGGGCCCCGGCGAGCGCGCCGGTCAGCAGCGGACTCAGCGAGAACGCGGACCGGCGGACGCGGGCGGCCAGGCGACGGGTCAACTGCCGTGCCAGCGGGGAGCCCGCGATGAGCAGCAGCCCGCCATCCACCTGGTACACGCCGCGGCGGCTCGCCCACGAGCCGATGTAGGCGCGCGCGCGGTCGGTGGCGCTGCCGCTGGCCGGCATGCCGTAGATCTCGTGCAGTTCGGCGACGAGCTTGATCTCGATCCCCACGACCGCCAGCGTCTCCGCGGCGACCTCGGCAGGGAACGCGGGCAGCGCGGGCAGCGCCGCCCAGACGCCGGTCGCGCCGCCGACCGTGGCCGTGGCCCGCGCCGCGCGCTCGACCAGCAGCCCGGCGATCTCGTCATCGGAGCGCCCGGGGAAGTGCGCGCGCAGCGTCGCCTGGTCACGGATCCGCAGTCGCGGCCCCATCGCGACCACCTGCCCGGTGAGCCAGTTCAGCCGGGAGGTGACGCCCCGGCCGGCCGTCCCGACGCCCCGGCGCGCGTGGCCGGCCCCTCGCACGACGGTGCCGGCGGCGGTGTCCGCGCTGCGGCGGGCAAACCCGCCGCCCGTGCGGGCAACGATGCCGCCACGCCGCACCGCCTCCGAGCCAATGCTCGCAACGGTCTGCAACACCTTGGCGATCGGCGTCTTGTCCTCGGGGCCGTCGGTCTCCGTCAGCTCAACGGCGACCTCGGCCGCCTCCCGCGCGGCGGCGTCGTCATCCGCCGCTTGCCTGTTCTCCACATCGGCCATCTCAGCCACCCATCCGTCGGCGCTCGCGTTGGCAACCGTCAGCGATGACAACGCTACCTGGAGGGCAGCTACCCGGATGACGACCGGGTATCCGGGTGCGCGCTGCGCGCGGGAGACGACTTCATCTGGCGGCAGGCGAGATGACTGCGCTGCGCGGCCATGCCCGGCATCGCGCCGAAGCAGACCCGCGCGGCGCGCGGCCTGGCTCGTCCCGTCGTCAGCCGCCGCTGCCCCGCGACGAGCCCCCTGCCACCTGGCCCCATGCCAGCGGAAGCACCTCGTTTCATGCCACCGGAAACAAAGTCGGCCGGATGGAGTCCCGCGGTACCGTCGCCCGCGCTATTGCCGACGCCAACTGCCGATCCCGCGTGGCTGGTGCCCGCGCGCCCCGCGGCGGCTGCTGGTTCCGGCCCGACGCCCGCCGACGTGAGCACCAGCATCATCATTCCGATCGCGACGAAGCCAGTCGGCAGGAGCGTCGTCGCCGGATGCAGCCGCACCGCCGCCGCGGTGAGCATGACGGTCGCCCGCACCCGGTCCGCGGCAAGCGCGACAAGCAGCCCCGGCAGCGGCAGCTCGGGACCACAGCCCCTGCTCGCCTCCTGCCTCAGCCGACGGATCACCGCCCTGCGCTGCCGAGCGGTCAGCCCGGGCACGAGGTAGATCGTGACCCCCTGCGGGCAGCGCTTCGCCGTGCCGTACAACCCGGTCCCATGGTGAGACCCAGACGAGATGTCCTGATACCGAACGCGGATCACGGCGCAGTCCGTTCGCGCAGGTCAGAGCCCACACGTACGCCAACAATAAACACCGGCTCCCCCCGTCGCCGCACTGCCAGCCCCGAATATAACGCAACGGATTGCCATGTTCACCTGAAATGGCTGAGTTGCCTTCCGCCTCGGATGGTGTTCCCCGTTTTCGCGCCGGGCGGGCATCCGGTCTACCCTGCGTAGATGATCCCTGGGCAGACCGACGCCGACCCGCAGGACCAGTCCGCCGCGCGGCGCGCCGGCCGATGCCGGCCATGCGGCGCGGCTCCCGCTCCGGCTGCATTGGGCGCTGCTGATCGCCTTGGCGGCGGGGCTGCTGCTGGCTGCGGCGTTCCCGCCGTACGGTCTGTGGCCGCTCGCCTTCATCAGCCCGGCGCTGCTTGTCGTCGCCCTGCACGGACGCTCGCTGCGCTCCGCGTTCGCGGTCGGCCTGGTCTTCGGCCTCGCCTTCTTCTTCCCGCTGGTCGCCTGGGTGATCAACCTCGCCTGGTTCGCCTGGGTCGCGCTCGCCATCGCCTTGGCGCTCATCTTCGCGCTGTTCGCCGTGGCGCAGCGGCTGCTGCTTAACCTGCGCTGGTGGCCGCCCGCGGTGGCCGGCTGGTGGGTGGCCGCCGAGGCGTTCAGGGACCGCTGGCCCTGGGGCGGCTTCCCCTGGGGCAGGCTCGCGATGAGCCAGGCGGGAGTCCCGACGCAGGGCTGGGCGGCTATCGCCGGACCGCCCGTGCTGACCTTCGTGGTCGCGCTCGTGGGCGCCGCCCTCGGCTGGCTGCTGCTGTCAGCCTTCGGGTGGGATCACCTGGGATCGGGTCGGCGGCGGCTGGTGGCGCCCGCGCTCGCGCTGGCCGGGTCCGCGGCGCTCGCGGTGCTGCCCGCCGCGCTGCCCCTCGATCCGGTTCCCGCGAACGCCAGCACCGCCACGGTCGCGGCCATCCAGGGCAACGTGCCCCGCGCCCGGTCGCTCGCCGGGCAGCTCAACGGCGACTGGGTAGTCACGCTCAACCACGTGGCCGCCACCGACAATCTGGCCGCCAAGGTTGCCGCGGGCAAGGCGCCCAAGCCGGACCTGGTGATCTGGCCGGAGAACTCCACCGATATCGACCCGATGCTGTACCCGCCGGTCTACCAGGAGATCGCGAGCGCCGCCGCCGCCATCGGCCGGCCGATCCTGGTCGGGGCCGCCCTGCAGAACCCGGAGCTGAACGCGGGCGTGCTCTGGCTTCCGGGCAAGGGGCCGACGACCATCTACGTGAAGCGGCGGCTGGTGCCGTTCGGCGAGTACGTCCCGTTCCGCAGCCTGATCAGCAAGATCACGTCGCTGACCCAGCTTCAGCCGATCCCCTTCGTGCCCGGGCATCAGACGGTGATCTTCGGCGTCGGGAAGATCCGCCTGGGCGACATCATCTGCTACGAGGTCAGTTTCGACGACCTCGTCCGTTCCGAGGTGGCGGCCGGCGCCAACCTGCTGTCCATGCAGAGCAACGACGCCACGTTCGAGCGGGAAGGCCCGATCACCGCCGAGAGCGGCCAGCAGCTCGCCATGGCCAGGATCAGGGCGGTCGAGTTCGACCGGGCGGTCGTGGTCGCGTCCACCTCCGGGTACAGCGCGATCGTCGCGCCGGATGGCCAGCTGGTCTCGCGCACCAACATATGGACGCAGGCCGAACTCGAGGCGCGCGTCCCGCTGCTCACCTATGACACGCTGGCCGAGCGGCTGGGCGCCTGGCCGGAGTGGGCGATCGTCGCGGCGAGCACGCTCGCCCTCTGCTTTGCCATCGCCCAGGCGAATATCGCCCGGCGGCAGCGGCGCCCGGCTCCGCCGATATCGCCTCAGCCTTAACTTCATCCACCTCACGTCACGCATACTCGAAAAAGATCTTGGAAAGTTCGTTTTACGTGGAAGTTTTGCACGCGCATAGCGTGCTTTTCTGCCAAGATCTTTGGCTCGTCTGTCTTGCGGGCGCCGGAGCTGCGCGCCTGGTCCCGATCCGGCAACGCGACCGGCCTGGATTAGGCCAAGCCGAATAAAATGGGGCCGTTCCGAGGTACTCCCTAGGAAAGGACCTCAATACTGTGCACGGCAGCCGAACAGGACGCCTCACCATCGCAGCGCTCACGGCCGCCGCCGCCCTGCTGGTGGCGGCCTGCCAGTCCGGCACGCCGGCCGCGACCCCGCTCAACCCCACGGCGGTCGCGAGCGAGCCCGCCACCGCGGTCGCCAAGTACCTCGAGATCTCCCCCGCGCCAGGCGCCAGGGACGTCAATCCCGGCAACGGCATCACGGTCACCGCCGTCGACGGCGGCAAGATCACCAACGTCACCGTGAAGACCACGAGCGATGAGCCGGTGACCGGCGCGCTCAGCGCCGCCAAGACGAGCTGGCGCAGTACCTACGCGCTGCCCACGGACGCGTCCTACACGGTGACCGCCACCGGCACCGACAGCGGCGGCCATCCGGTGACCGCGACGAGCAGCTTCAGGACGCTGAACCCGTCGAAAACGTTCGCGGCCGAGATCTTCGAGGGCACCGGCGCAACCTACGGCGTCGGCATGCCGATCATGCTGACCTTCAGCAGCCCGATAACCGACAAGGCCGCCGTCGAGCGGTCGCTCCAGATCACCGCGTCCAAGCCGGTGATCGGCGCGTGGTACTGGGACGGCAGCGAGCAGCTCGACTTCCGGCCGAGGGACTACTGGCCGTCCGATACCAGGGTCAGCTTCGACGGTCACCTGAACGGTGTTGAGGGCGCGCCCGGCAGGTACGGCGTCCACGACCTCACCCAGTCGTTCAACATCGGCCAGTCGGTCATCGCGGTGGCCAACACCAGCTCCCACCGGACGCAGATCTACGTCGGCGGCAAGCTCACCTACAACTGGCCGATCTCCACCGGCCGGGCCACCATGCCAACTCCGGACGGCACCTACCTGACCGTCCAGAAGAACAATCCGGTCCGGATGATCGGCGGCACCAAGGGGACCGCTGGCTACTACAACGAGCTCGTCAACTGGGCGGTGCGGTTCACCTTCAGCGGCGACTACTACCACTCCGCCCCGTGGTCAGTCGTCGACCAGGGCACCACCAACGTCAGCCACGGCTGCGTGAACCTGCCACCCCCCGACGCGGTGACCTACTACAAGATGGCCGTCCCCGGCGACCCCATCACGATCGAGTCCAGCCCCAAGGCCGGCGACTGGGACGACGGCTGGACCGAGTGGTTCCTGTCGTGGCAGCAGTACCTGGCCGGCAGCGCTACCCACCTAGCGGTTGAGGCCGGCCCGAACGGCAGCACCTTCGTCAGCCCGTCCAGCCTCCCCGCCGACACCGGGAGCGTCCCGCTTGGCACGTCGGCCCCGGGCAATTACTTCGCAGTCTTATCTCCCCGCTCATTCTCCTGAACGTACGGTGGTTACTCAGGGACGCGCGGAGTTGGACGTAGACTGCTGGTTCACGTGCGCCGTGGCATTGCCGGAGGACACGGCCAGGATCACGCCGAGGGTGAGCGCCAGCGCCACCGGGATGAGCAGCGGGGCGGCCGCGCGGGCCGTCCGGCGGCCGCGCGCCCGGCGAGTCCGTGCGCGGCGCTTCGTGACGTCATCGCGATTCCCCCAGCCGCCCTCGATCAGCGTCACGCTGGCTACCTCCGCTCCTAAGGTCGTGGCAGCCAGCCTAACTCCGTTACTTAACAGTTATCGAGTGGATAGCGAAACTTATCCGACTCGTCACGATTGGTTAGCAGGCTTCCCCAGAGGGTGGCTATGCCCTGGCCGACGCCGATGCGCATGGACGCCGCGCCCTTGGCGGCGCGGCCTTGGCGGCGCGGCCTTGGCGGCGCGGCCTTGGCGGCGCGGCCTTTGATTGCACTGTGGCGGCGCATCTCGTGCAGCAACGTGGTGACGATCCGAGCAGCCGAGCGGGTGGCCGATCGCGATCGCGCCGCCGTTGACGTTGACCCTCTCCGGGTCCAACCTCAGTCCCCGCGATAGGACCTGGACAGGCAGTTGTTACGCGACCGTTATGGCCGAGGCGCGCCGCGGGTGCAACCTCTTGGAGGGGATGAACGTCTTGATAGGCATACGTATGAGAGCCGTGATGTGAAGTGTCCTGTTTTGCTAGATATTGCCCCTAGACTCTGAACGCCCCCTGACCACGCGTTGCGATCCCTCCCTTTGCTGCGACGTGTGAGCCCAAAACACGCTCAGGTACACCGGGGCCATCGGTCTGGCCGATAGCGAGGAGAACCGAGCTGTGTCGTTCTTGGGGAGTTCGAGTGGTGCGGGCCGGGTCGGCGCGGCACTGCTCCGGCATCGAGTGATCACAGGGACCGCGCTCGCGGCGACCGGGGTGCTCATAGCGGGCTGCGCGTTCGCTGCGACGGCATCCACGTCCTCCGGCCATGAGACCCTCTCCAACGTTAGCGA
The DNA here is from genome assembly GCA_963844925.1 of uncultured Actinomycetota bacterium. Taxonomy (GTDB): domain Bacteria; phylum Actinomycetota; class Actinomycetes; order Streptosporangiales; family Streptosporangiaceae; genus Trebonia. Next base: position 154,407 of record CAWJQG010000001.1, read on the forward strand.
CAGCAAACGGGTCACCGTGACGAAGCGGATGGCGGCGCCGGTCGCCCCGCTGAAGCTGCTCTCGGTCACCCCGGCCGACGGCGACCGCGACGCGAACGGCGGGGACCCGATCACGGTGACGTTTTCCTCGGCGCTATCGCCGCAGACCCCGCTGCCGACGCTCTCCCCCTCGGTCGCGGGCAGCTGGCAGGTATCCGGTAACACGGCAACATTCACCCCTACGTCCGGGTACGTGGCCGACACGACGGTGCGGGTGAAGGTCCCCGGCGGCCAGGATGGCATTCTGGCCGCGGCCGCGTCTGCGGGCACCCTCAAGAAGTCCTCGGTCACCTCGTTCACCACCGGCTCCTACTCCACGCTGCGGCTCCAGGAACTGCTCGCGCAACTCGGCTACCTGCCGCTCAACTGGACGCCGGCCGACCCGGCGACGGGCACCATCGCCGGGTCCGACGCGCGGGCCCAGCTCGCGGCCGCCTACGACGCGCCGGCCGGCACCTTCGCCTTCCAGTCCGGTTACCCGAGCACGCTGACCCGCCAGTGGTCCGCCGGGACGGACAACATCCTGGTCAACGGGGCGGTCCGCGCCTTCGAGTACAACCAGGGGCTCGCCATGGACGGCATCTCGGGGCCGCAGGTGTGGAGCGCCCTGCTGACCGCCGTCGCCGAGGATAAGACCAACCCGAGCGGCTACACCTACGCGGTGGCCGACCAGGACTCGCCGAACGAGACGCTGAAGGTCTGGCACGACGGCAAGGAGATCCTTGACACCCCGGCCAACACCGGCATCCCGGCGTCGAGCACCGCGGACGGGACCTTCCCCGTCTACCTGAAGTACCAGGTCACGCAGATGAAGGGCCTCAACCCGGATGGGACGAAGTACAACGACACCGTGTACTGGGTGTCGTACTTCAACGGCGGCGATGCGGTGCACTACTTCCCGCGCCCCGGCTACGGCTACTACCAGAGCCTCGGCTGCGTCGAGATCCAGTTGGACCCGGCCAAGTTCATCTGGTCCTACCTCACCTACGGCACCCTGGTCACCGTCGACGGCCCCGTGGCCTGACGTAAAGATGTGCTGAGGGGCACCGGTCAGGGCCCCGCACGCCGGGACCGCGTCAGCGGACCGCCCGGGCCGCCCGGACCGCCCGCGACGGTGCCGGGCGGGACACGGCGCTCGGGGCCGGGCGGGCCAGCGGGAGCGTGATCAGGAACTCGCAGCCGGGCCCGGTATTACGCACGCTGATCTCGCCGGAATGCGCTTCGACGATGCCGCGGGCGATGGACAGCCCGAGCCCCGCGCCGCCGGACGGGTCCGGGGTGCGCGCGCTCTCGCCCCGGAACGCCACGTCGAAGACCCGGAACAGATCGCCTGGCGGGATGCCGCCGCACTCGTCCGCCACGCTGACGCACGCCACCCCCGACTGAATCTCGCCGAGCACCTCGATGGTCCCGTTTGGCGGCGTGTGCCTGATCGCGTTGATCATCAGGTTCCTGACCGCGCGGCCGAACTCGGCGCTGTCGATGAGCACGGGCATGCCCCGGACGGCGGACCCGGTGAGCCGGACCCGTTTCGCCCGCGCGACCGGCTCCGCGCTCGCGACGACCTCGGCGACCACGTCCTCGAGGCCGACCACGCGCCGCGACAGGCGCAGGGCGCCGGCATGGATCTTGGAGAGTTCGAAGAGGTCCTCGATCATCACGGCGAGACGCTGGGTCTCGACGCGGATCTGCGAGTGGTAGTGGCTGACCTCTAGCGGGTCCGTCACTACCTGGTCCTCGAGCGCCTCGGCCATCGCGCGCAGCCCGGCAAGCGGTGTGCGCAGGTCGTGACTGACCCAGGCGACGAGCTCGCGGCGGCTCGCCTCGAGCGCCTGCTGGCGCGCCCGCGCCTGGCCGAGCTTATCGTGCGCCTCGCTGAGCCCCTCAGAAAGCCCGGCGAGCTCGGCCGGGAGCGGGGTGTCGGGCGGCGTGTAGATCCCGCTCTCGCCGACCTCCCGGACCGAGGCGAGCAGCGCCTTGCTCGCCCGCCCGATGGAGCGGCCCACGATGAGCGAGACCACGAGGCTGGCGATACCCGAGATGCCCATCAGCTCGAGCATCACCACGCGATCGCCGGGAGACAGCATGATGGTAGCGATCTCGCCGGTGGTGATCATCGCGGTGACGACGCACACCGCGGCGACGAGCGCGACCTGAAGGCCGACGGACCGCTGCGCGAGCATCCGCACCGCGACTGTCCCGAGGATGGCCGTCACCGCCACCGCCCCGGTGACCCACGCCAGGATGTGCACGAGGTCGCCGGTTCCGACGCCGGACAGCAGGTCACCCAGGTGCAGCGCAGCTGATCCGGTTCCGGCCGGCCCGGCGGCCAGGCGCGCGGTCACGACGGGTCCGGCTCGTAGCGGTAGCCGACGCCCCAGACGGTGACGATCCGCCGGGGCAGGGTCGGATCGGATTCCAGCTTCTCCCGGAGCCGGCGCACGTGCACGGTGACCGTCGAGGTGTCGCCGAACGTCCAGCCCCACACCTCGCTGAGCAGCTGGTCCCGGGTGAACGCCTGCCTCGGGTTGCGGATCAGGTACAGGAGCAGGTCGTATTCGCGCGAGGTGAGCTGGATCAGCTTGCCGCTGATCCTGACCTCGTGCGCGGCCAGGTCGACGGAGAGCCCCTGGTTGGCGATGACCCCCTGGTCGGGCTGGTCGGGCAGCCCGCTGCTGCGGGCGCGGCGGAGCACCGAGCGGACCCGCATCGCCAGCTCGCGCGGGCTGAACGGCTTGGTCACGTAGTCGTCGGCGCCTATCTCGAACCCGGCCAGCCGGTCGTTCTCGTCACCGAGCGCGGTTAGCATCACCACCGGGATGGGCCACCGCGCGCGGAGCCGCCTGCAGACCTCAAGGCCGTCGATGCCGGGCAGCATCAGGTCGAGCACCACCAGGTCAGGGGGCCGCTCGGCGATCAGGCGCAGTGCCTCGTAGCCGTCGCGCACGCTCTGCACGCTGTGGCCGTCGCGCACCAGGTAACGCTCGACCACGTCCGCCACCGTCGGGTCGTCATCGACCACGACGATCCGGCCGGGCAGGTCCAGCTGGCCGCCAGTCATGACGCCGTCCGGTCCGGGGTGGCCGGCGAGGCATATCGGGTATCGCTCACAGTTACACGGTATGTCGGCGTGCGACCAAACCGATGGCGAACAGGACGAAATGGTCACAACACCGTAAGTTCTCTCTGCTAGCGAACCCAGAGAGCACGCGGAGGCATTGCCGCCAGCTCAGGCCAGTTTCCCGCCCGTTCCACCTTCCCGCGATCTGGTCGCGGAGACATCGCGGAGCATCCCCGGCGGTAGCGATTCGGGTATCACGCGCGCTTCATTCCGGGCTCTCCGGCTGCCGACTCTCCGTTACTTTTGCGCGGTCGGCCGCCCTTTCGTGCGCGCCGTTCGGCTCGACGTGGCCCGCAGTCGGCGCGACCCCGGCCGGGGCGCTGGTAAGCGCGCTCAGACTAGCCGCTCCACCGCGAGGTAGTAAGTGAGTGCAGTCAAGGACGGGCCGTCCTGAATCTGCCCTTCCGCGGCGAGCTTGGGGACTTCGGCGAGCGGCACCCATTCCACCCGGGACGCCTCGCCGTGATCGGCGGGCGGCCCCACGTGCTCGGCGCCGGTGGCCACGAACGCGGTGAACCGCATGTCGCTGATGCCGCTCAGGGCGTTGTAGGCGGTCATCGGCCGGACCGTCGCCGGCCGGTACCCGGTCTCCTCCTCGATCTCCCGCCTGATCGCGGCAGCCGCGTCCTCTCCCGGGTCGGCCCAGCCTGCGGGCACTTCCCAGCCCCATGAGTCCGTGATGAACCGGTGCCGCCACAACAGCAGCGCCCGGCCGTCGCCATCGGTGACGACGGCCGTCACGGAACCGCGCGGGAAGTGCACGACATGGTGCTCGAACCGCTCTCCGCCGGGTATCTCGACGTCATCAAGCGAGACCCGTACCCAGTCGCTGGCGTACACATCTCGGTGGCCGTGGACAATCCAGCGCACAGTGCTCCTCAGCCTCCCGTCCAGGGTGCGGTTATCTCCGCCAGGCGCCCGCTGAGGTCCCTGACGGCCGCCGCGTCTTCCCACGGCCGCAGCTTCCGGCCGATCTCGCGGGCCCGCCCGAGCACTGGCTGTATCACGTCGCCGCTGACTAGGTCCAGGGCATCCGCGCCGAGTGCTGCCGCCTGTTCGGGATCGCCGTCGATGGTGAAGCACTCGGCCATGTCCAGGGTCAGCAAGGCGCGGCCCTTAGCATCGGCCGGGGACCTGCCTGCCAGGGCCTCGGCGAGCAGTTCCCTGGAACGCCCGGTGTCGCGCATCAGCAAGAGCGCCGAGCCGGCCATGCCGGCCAGGCGCGGGGCGTCGAAGAACTCGGTTCCGCCGGGCGCCCCGGCCTCCTGGCCCATCTGCCCGTAAGCACGGTCCAGGCTTGCCATCACGTCGCGGCGTTCGCCGGCGTCCTGCGCCCGGCAGGCCAGCGCCGCATGGGCGCGCGCCGACAATGCCCCCAGCCACGCCCGGCGCCGCGCGGCCGAGCCCTCCGCTGCCGCCTCGGCACGCTCGAGCAGTCCGGCCGAGGCGGCGTATTGGCCGCGGTAGAACAAGCCGATGCTGCGGATCGCGAGGACCCACGCGGTCAGGTCGGGGTCCTCTGCCTCGGCGGCGGCTAGTTCGGCTGCGTCGAAGTAGCCGGACGCGCGGCTGAAGCGGCCCTTATCGTCGGCGAGCTGGCCCGCCACGCCGCACAGGACGCCTGCGAGCCGGGCGCACCGCGCCCGCACCCTGAGGGGCTGCGACTGGCCGAGGGCGTCTTGCATCCGCCGCATCATCGCCCCGACTTGCGGTGCCATTTCCCCCGGCGGCGTGAACGGGTAGGAGGCGGCCAGGCCGGTGATCGCCCGTTCCATGAAGTCGAGCGTCGTCATGCTCACCGAGGACCGGGTGAGTGCGTCGGCGAGCTGCCACGGCTCGGGCCCGTCCGCGTCGCGCGGGATCCCGGGTCCGGGGTCAGGGGGCAGGACGCCAGCATCTGCGTCGGCGCTGAGGGCTGCCGTGTACAGCAGTTCGTACCGCTCGGTCTTCAGGCCGAGGCGCTCCCAGCGGCGGATCATCCGCACCAGGGCGTCGTGGACGGGCACCGGGTCGTCCCCGGCCGCCCTGCGCATCCTGCGCGCCATCTCGGGCACGTCCCAGCCCCGTGACCGCCGCCATGCGCGCAGGGTCTCACCATCAATGTCGGGCACCGCGCGTACCTTCGCGTAGCCGTTTACCGGGTGCGCGTTCCCTGGCGTTCCCGGCTGTACCTACCTGTCACTATGGCACACCCCACCGTGTCCGGCACCCTGCTGTCACGACGTTGGTACGCGTTGGGGTAGGAGACGTTTGATGGAAATGGAACGGGCAGCGGCGGGTCGCGCTGCGAACGAGCCGGACGACAGCGGCTCTGCGGAATGGTGCAGCAGGGGCGGGCAGGAGGTAAAGCTGCTCGGCGGGGACGACATGCCGGTGTCGCTGCGAAAGGCCGTCCACGCGGCCACCGGATCGGAGACAGGGGCACCGGACGGGATGGGCCAGGAGCAGGACGAGCTGCCGCCCTGGGAGAAGGAAGCCCTCGAGGCGCTGCGGTGGCACTGGGGCGAGGCGTACGAGATCGGCCGCGACGATGAGAGCGGCTGGCACGCGCGCCGCCGCGACCGGCTCGGGGGCCTGCTGACCGGAGCGGGCCCTGACGAACTGGGCCAGGCGATCGTCGCGGACTACTCGTTCAGGCCGGTCCCCCGGGAACTGCCGGCGGACGGCGATAGGGACGACAAGAAGGTCCGGCGCGAGGCGGGGGCGGACCGGTGAGCACCGAGTACCTGTGGCAGGCGGACGGGCCGGAACAGGGCTCGCGCGGGGTCAGCGGCGACCAGGCGGCGGCGAGGCTCGCGGCCGAGGGCTGCATGAACGGGGAAGGCGCGACGCAGGCCCTGATCCGGGCGGCCACGCCGGGGCTCGAGACGGCCGGCCTGGATGACGGCTGGTGCCCCACCGGGGACGCGTGGCTCGCCGTCCCCGCCCCCGGCGGCGTCGAGTGGACGGCGGTCACCGCGGAGAGGACCACGTGGCGGGCGCAGGAAAGCCCGGCGAGCCCGGGCGGCTGACCGGCCGCTCACGACTCCCGCGCCGGCGGCGGCCTGCTGGCCCGGTACGACACCTGCCGAAGACGTCACAACACCGTAAGGCCGGTGACGAAATCATGAGGACATGCCGGTCCGCTCGACCGATTCGGCCGACCCGGTTAAGACTGGCTGGTGTCCTTGACTTGCCTTTTCTTCTCCGGGGGAGACCAGCGTGATCGGCGCACCTTACTGGCAGGCCCTTTCCGTGCGCGCGCAGGCCGAGATCGAGCACGCGGACGGAAGCACCACGCCGCTCTGGGCGGGCGACTTGATGCGGCTTCGCCCGGGGGACGCCTCGCTCATTGAGCGGTGCGGCGGCCCGACGCTTGACGTGGGTTCCGGACCAGGGCGGCTCACCGTGGCGCTCGCCGAGCGCGGCGTCCCCGCGCTCGGCATCGACGTCACGCCGCAGGCCGTGCGCCTCGGCCAGTCGGCCGGTGCCCTCACTCTGCAGCGGGACGTGTTCAGCCGGGTGCCAGGGACCGGCCGGTGGATGATCGTGCTGCTCGCCGACGGGAGCATCGGCATCGGCGGCGACCCGGTAGCGCTGCTCAGCCGGGTGGCCGAACTGCTCGCACCGCGCGGCCAGACGCTCGTGGAGGTGCAGCCGCCCGGCCGGGAACTTCGGTGTGAGCGGGTTAGGCTCAGGCACGGGAAACAGGCCGGCGACTGGTTCCCCTGGGCGTACGTGGGCGTGGATCAGCTCGCCGGCATAGCCAGCGACGCCGGCCTGTGCCGGGGTGAGACCTGGTCCTCGGACGGCCGCTGGTTCGCAACCCTCCGCAAGAGCCGCCGCTAAAGGTCGCCTGCCGGGCCAGCGTCCCAAATCACCCCCGACCACCCTCTTCCTATCACTTCTGACCATTCTTCCCTGTCTTCATATCAGTTCCGACCACTTCTAGGTCCATTTCATCCCGATTTGTCCGACAGAAACTGATAGAAAGGTGGATCGCCGCGCATTCGACTGATTCGTCTTCCGGGCTGATCCCTGTTTCGTCCGATCGGGCCGGGGCAGGGCAGACGAGAGCAGGTCGAACACCTGGTCTTGCCGGGACGAGCGAACCCAGGAGAAGACCCATGACTAACCCGGAGACACCGCGTCACATCGAGATCAAGGACGAAGATAACCGAGTCGTCGCCGAGGCCGTAGGTGACGACGGCCCGCGGCCCGGAGGGCACCGTCCGGACGTCGATGCACGCGAAGAATGAACGGGCGCGGCCCGGCGATCGGACCAGCCTGGTCGACGCCGTGATGGATCTGCCCGAGGTGCAGGGGAGCCAGCGGGTGGAGGCCTCCGTCCCCTATGGCGACGGGGAGTCGCTCGACCGCCTGCGCCAGCGGACGGCTGACCCGCAGACGCGGGTGGCAGGCGCCACTACCCTGCTGGACGCCAACGTGCCGTCAGGCTCCTGGCCGGCCGGCGAGCGGCAGCCCGCCGAGGAGCCGGCCGACGGTCAACCGCCCGACGACGACTTACGGCGCGCAGCAGCACTGGTTTTCGACAACACAGAACGGGACTGCTCCCGTGGGAACCGCCCCGAGCTGGTGTTGGTTGGTTCGGCCTAGCTGCGCTTGAGGTCTTCCATAAACGAGCGCCACGCCTCAGCTGTGACGGTGAGGGTTCCGCCGTCACGCACTCACGCCCCGCTGGGCGTCTTGGTGTCGATCTGTCCCGGTAGCGATCGCTTCCTGGGGGCGCCCTGCATTAGGAGCGCGTCGGCTAGGCCCGCGCCGTAGCGGGCGCGGTCGCGGGGGCTCAGCTCGGAGGCGAGGACCTGCCGGTACAGCATGGCGCTGCGGGCGGCGTCGCCAATGTTGAGGTACCCCGTGGCCTCTGTCTGGGTGATCTCGGCTTCGGTGACGAACCGGAGCCGCTGCGGCGGGTCACCGTCCAGAGAGCCGCAGCGGTTCAGCTCGCGCCGTGCCTGGCCGATCGCGGCCTGGAAGGCGGTCTTGTCGCCTAGCAGTGAGGCCGCGCTGGCGTGCCGGAGCGCGATCAGGGCGTGCAGCGGTGGCATGGGGAGGTACCGGCCTTCGTCGGCGGCCTGGTAGGCCAGCCGGAGTGCCTGCCGGGCCGGCTCCCGGCCAGGCGCGGTCCGTGCGATCTCCGCGTGCAGCATCGACTGGCTGGTCAGCACGTGCACGGCCAGCATCACGTCCCCGGCGCTGACCGCCAGCTCGCGCGCCTTCTCGTACAGGGGCTGCGCCATCGTCAGGCGCTCTGCGTCCAGCGCGATCCAGCCTGTGCACAGTGCCAGCTCCCCGGCTGCTGCGAGGAGCTGTGGGTCTGGTTCGCCCGCGTTGGCGCCTTGGACCGCTGGCGCGACACGCTGCCACTGCTGAAGCGCTGACGGCAGCAGGGCCGTCCCGCCGACGGCGCGGTCCCGGATATACAGCACGTCCGTGCACGCCCGCCAGTACCTGGCGTGGGAGCCGCTCGCTGACTGCGGGACTCTCATGGGCGGTGAGGCGGCAGCCAGCGGGCTGCCGGGACCGCGCCGGCTGAGTTCCACGCTCATTTCGTCCTCGGTGTCGGCCATCTGGCCGACGGCAACGTCGGCGAATACCAGCGTCAGCAGCGCCCTGCGGGGCATGCCGACCGCGTCGGCGAATTGCAGCACGGTGCGGACGTCGAACATGCCGTCCCGCTGTCCGCGCTCGTAGTAGCTGAGCGTGGCCGGGTTCCAGCCGACGATCGCGGCAAGGTCCCGCTGCGATAGCCCACACGCCGCCCGCACGATCGCCGGCACCGCAGGCAGGTTCACATACGCGAGAGCCTGGCGCAGCAGCGGCGAGTCAAACAGCCACAGCGGACGGGACGGCATCTCCCGCGCAGCTTTGACGCAGGTCGGGCACAACGGATCACCCCGCCGGGCCAACATTCCCGTGCGGCACGCGGGGCAAGCCAAGGCCGTCGGCACTGCGTCACCTCCCAGCCGTTGGCGCTAATGGTCTGCACGGAACCCGCCGCCTCGTCCGGCCCGGGAGTGGACGGCATCGCTCGAGGCGGGCCGCACTGGCCGTCCGCGTCCGCCTGCCGCCATGCGTGCGGCGTTTCCGGTGATTCGACGGTATGACCACCCGGGCGATTACGGAAGCGAACATGCACGGACTTGCACGCCAGTTTTAGCCGAGGGCGCCGATGGCCTCGTTGATCAGCGCCCGCGCCGCGTTGCCGTATACCGCCATCTCCGCGAGCCGCGTGAACGCCTCGGCGTACATCTCGACTCACCTGGTTGCGTGATCCTCAGCCATCCGGACACCAGTTCGACGTTCACCTGCGCACTGTCGTGCACGAAGAACATCTCCACCGGATGCAGCACGGACCTGTCAGCGCCGAATGGAATGATGCCCAGCTTTACCGAAGGCAGCGACATCGCGGACCGCAAGTGCTGAAGTTGCTCGCGGAGGACGGCTGGGCCGCCGATCTGGTGCCGTAGCACGTTCTCTTCCAACACGATCGTGAACCGGTGATCGCCTTCACGTGTCACGTGCTGCGTGGCGACGCGTACCTCGACGGCCTGCTCCACGTCATCGACAAGGTTCGGGCGACGATCGCGGATCGCCTTGAGCAGAGCCCGGATGTAGGCCGCCGTCTGCACCGGGCCAGGGACCAGGAATGCAGAGTAGATGCGGAACTCGCGGGTGCTTTCCCACAGCGGGATCACGGACTCCTGTATCCGGCGCAGGCGAGGGAGTTCCAGCCGCCGCCACTGGGTCCACATCGAACGCCGCCCGTGACGCGGCGATGCAGTCGGCGGCCTGGTCATCGGCCCCGCAGATCCCGCACCACGCGCGGATATCCGCATCCGACGGCGGAGTGCGGGCACGCTCGATCCGCGAGCACTTCGACTCGTGCCACCCGGCCGCCGCAGCCACCGCGCGCTTGGTCAGCCCGGCGTCGAGCCTGATCTCCCGCAGGCGGTCGGCGATCTGCTGCCTGGCCTGCTGCACCGTAGACGAAGTGACCATGGAGCAGTCTTACACCGGAGCTCAAGTCACGCAGGCCGGTAGTCCCCGTGCGGCACCGCCCGGTCCCACACGGGCTCGAACGCCGCCGCGCACACCTTGACCTGGGCAGGGTCCTCGGTGATCTCCCAGCCTTCCGGCGAGATCTCGCCCTCGCCGGTGAAGTGGTTCCAGAGCACGACGCGGTCGTCGAACACCCAGAAGTCGTTACCAGGCAGCAAGAGATCTGAGGCGCGGCGCCGGGGCAGCCACCGGATATCCTCACCAGCCTCGACGTTGGCGAACGTAATCTCGTGCTCCCACCGGATGTACTCGCTGACCGGCTCGCTGACGATCCGCGCCCGGCGGATGATCACACCACGGCTGCGTGCAGCAAGAACGATGTCAAGCCACGGACGCCACCATGCGTCCCAGTCTGCGGGATCGTGACGTTGGCCTTGCCTCCAGTCGGCGAACATCGGATCGGTGAGGCTGTAGCCGTCGCGCATCTCCAAGTGCACCGCTGACCGCTCGCACGAGTTAAGGAGTTGATTGGCCTCGTTACCGGCCACTGCCCAGCTCCGGGAACATGTGCATCAGCCGCTTGGGGAAGCGGATCAGTGTCTCGTTGTCCGGGATCTGCTGCTGCCCAGCAGAGCGGAGCAGCTCACTTAGAGCCGCCTCGTCGGTTATCCGCCAGCCCTGGATCACGTAGCTGTCGCCGTCATCCCACAACGACGGGCTGCCACCCTGTGGAGATTGGTCGTCTTTTCCGAGGAACCCGGCGCCATGGGGGTCTCCTATGCCGAAGGAGTGAGGATGCGGCTGCGCAGCCACGCTGTCAACGGGCACGCTAACCTCAAACGGGTGTGACTGTCCATATGCGGTTCGCAACAATCTGTTGTAGGAGAACCTGCTCGCCACGGCAAATTACAAGCGCTATGAGATTGCCGTGGCATCCCGATGCGTACGCCACGGAAATCCGTCCCTGAGAGGTGATGTCCGGTCGCATGCCATAGCCACTGCTCCAGGCTGATAACAGCCGTCAAGATCGCAGAGTGGCGCTCGATCGCGGCGTGCTCGCAACACTTTGTTGTGAGCAGTGGCCGCGTAACGTTGCGATTTGTCATGGCCGTGAGGTTGCCCGCCCGACCGCTAACCGGGACGCTCACGGATGGACATGAGGGCTTCACCATTGCCCAACACCTCACGATTGAGGGAGATCGCTATCGTGACCGGCAATACCACGAACCCGTTCGGGATTGATACCACGGTTCCTGCGACGGGGCGGATATTTCTTCACCGGTCTGGAACTCGTAGAGCCGGGCCTTGTGCAGGTGCCGTACTGGCGGCCTGACGAGCCTGAGACTGCGGATGTTGGCAAAGGGATGGTTTCTCGGCACGTGACCGGCCTGACGCCCGGCATCTGCTCGGTGACGGTGCTCGCGAAGCCGTCGTGCAGTCCCTACGCTGGCAGCGGCCACTCGCTGTAAGTCGAGCCGTGTCCGTCGCTGCGGCCGGTGAGCATGAGAGCGGCCAAATCCAGTGACTACTTCAACCGAATCGAGTAGGCGCGTGACAACTAGGGTCCAAAGTCCGGGCGTTGAGAACTCCGCGCAGCCCGGCGCCCTGCGCGCTGTCATGGTGCGTGAACTCCGCGAGCAGGACGCGATCAGGTCCGAGCCGGTTGCCGCTGCTTTCGCAGCGGTGCCCCGGCACCTGTTCGCGCCGGGAGAACCGCTGGAGGCGGCTTATGCCGCGCACGGCACGCCGTTGGTCAAGCGCGGCCCGGACGGGCGGGCGCTCAGCGTGATGTCAGCGGCGCACCTTCAGGCGGTGATGCTGGAGCAGGCCGGGATCGAGCCCGGCATGCGGGTGCTGGAGGTGGGGTCGGGCGGCTATAACGCGGCGCTGATCCAGGAGATCACCGGCAGCGGCGGGCAGGTCATCACGGTTGATATCGACCCGGATGTCACCGCCCGCGCCCGTGCGTGCCTGGACGCTGCCGGTTATGGCCGGGTTGAGGTGGTGCTCGCGGACGCCGAGGACGGCGTGCCTGGCGGTGCGCCGTATGACCGGATTATCCTCACGGCTGGTGCCTGGGATGTTGCGCCCGCCTGGATCTCCCAACTCGCTCCTCACGGCCGACTGGTAGTGCCACTGCGGCTGCGTGGCCTAACGCGGACGGTGACATCACAGGATCGGGAGCGCGGCGGCTCTGGCTAATTCCATAACGCGTATGCCGCGCACAGCGCGCCTGCCGGCCCCACAGCGACCATCCAGCACCAGGGACTGGCGAATCCAGAGCCCGCACCGCGAGAAAAAGCGCCGCCGCGAGCTGATCCCCCGCCAGGTAGCCGGTCTTGTCGAGCGCCCCCGCCAGCGCCGGCACGTCAGGGAACCGCTCACGGACCGCTGCGGAGACTACGCAGCTCACAAGGTACGAGTTTAGCTCCTGGGGTCAGCCGGGAACGCATCGCGACAACCCGGGCAACGCAGGAGGCCGCCCGCCGCCAGCAGCAGCTCCTTGTCAGCGACCGCCGATGTCCTCGCTCCAGACCTGCGGGTAGCGGGTCTGGAACTCCTCCATGGCCGCGATGCAGGCGGGGTCGTCGAGCAAGGTGATCTCGACGCCCCGATCGCGGAGGAAGCCAAGGTCGCCCTCGAACGTGCGCGCCTCTCCGACGACGACGCGCGGGATCTGGAAGAGCAGGATCGCGCCGGTGCACATGTGGCACGGGGACAGCGTCGTGTAGAGCGTGGTGCCGGTGTACGAGGCGCGGCGGCCCGCGTTGCGGAGCGCCGAGATCTCGCCGTGCGCCACCGGGTCCCCCTGCTGCACCCGCTCGTTGTGCCCGGCGGCGATGACCGTGCCGCCGGCCGCGAGGACCGCGCCGACCGGCACGCCGCCGGCCGCGAGGCTCGCCCGCGCCTGGTCAAGCGCCAGCGCCATCAGTTCCCTGTCCAGCTGGAGATCTTCGCCCATGAACGGATACGTTACCGAAGTGGCTGGACGAGGCACCATGGCGACGATCGCCCTTGAGCGAGCGCAGATCGGTTTCACCCTGCACGAGTACCCGCACGACCACAGGGCGGGGTCGTATGGCCTTGAGGCGAGCGACGCGCTCGGCGTCCCGCCCGAGCAGGTGTTCAAGACGCTGGTCGTGGCGGTGGACGGGGGCTGGCTCGCGGTCGGCGTCGTGCCGGTGCGCCGGCAGCTCGACCTGAAGGCGCTGGCCGCCGCGGTAGGCGGCAAGAAAGCGGTCATGGCCGAGGTCACGGCGGCCGAGCGGGCCACCGGCTACGTGGCCGGCGGCATCTCCCCGGTCGGGCAGAAGAAACGGCTGCCGGTCATCATCGATTCTTCCGCGCTTGAGCTCGGCACCCTGTTCTGCAGCGCGGGCCGGCGCGGCCTGGAGATAGAGATCGCCCCCGCCGACCTGATCAAGGCGGCAGGAGCGAAGGTCGCGGGGATCGCGACCGCGTTAGCGTCGGGAAATCAGTAAAATCATTCGTCTGAACGGCCGGTGGCGACCGTGGCGGTGTCTGGCCGCGTCTCTTCCGTGGCCGACGGCTCGGCGGCGGCGCCCGTCCCGGGGGCCTCGGTCTCCGGGCTCACAGTCTCCGGGCTCACAGTCTCCGAACTCACGGTCTCCGGACTCACGGTCTCCGGGCTGACGGTCTCCGCGCTGACGGTCTCCGAAGTCACGTCTCCGAAGTCCAGTCTCCGGGTGACGGTCTCCGCGCTGACGGTCTCCGCGCCGACGGTCTCCGAGCACAGTCTCCGGGCTGGAAGTCTCCGGGCTGACGGTCTCGGCGCTGTCTTCTTCCGGCTCGACGGCCTCGGGGTCGTTCATGACGGCGGCCGCGTCGTCGGGCTTGGTGTCCTCCACGGCGCCCGCCGCGCTGGCGGGCAGCACGGTGCAGGGCCGCTCCGGACGGCGTTGCGCCAGGATGAACCAGACCAGCCCGACGACGGTCAGCGCGATCGCGACGAACATGTTCAGCCGCAGGCCGAGGAAGTACTCAGAGGAGTCGATCCTGATCGTCTCCTCGAAAATGCGGTAGCCGGAGTAGCCCGCGACATACAGCGCGAACAGGCCCCACGGCTTGATCTTGGCGTGGTGGCCGAGCCAGACGAGGAATGCCGCCAGAGCCAGGTCCCAGATCAACTCGTAAAGGAACGACGGCTGGAAGGTCGCGTAGTGCAGGTCCTGGGCCGGGATGCCGCCGGCGATGCGGTAGGAGTACGGGATCTCCAGGCCCCACGGGAGCGTGGTCGGCTTGCCGAAGAGCTCCTTGTTGAAGTAGTTGCCGATGCGGCCGATCGCCTGGGCGACGAGCAGCGCGGGCGCGATCGCGTTCGCGAACGGGCCCACGGTGATGCCGAGCTTATGCAGCCGCCAGGCGCCGACCGCGGCCGCGAGCGCGACGCCGCCCCAGATGCCCAGGCCGCCGGTCCAGACGGCGAACACCCCGTACCAGACGTGCGGGATGTCGCCCGGCGTGGTGATGTCGAAGTAAATGCGGCCGCCGATGATGCCCGCGGGCACGACCCACAGCGCGATGTCGTTGACCAGGTCCGGGTCACCGCCGAGCGCGCGCCAGCGCCGCCTGGTGATCAGGATCGCCAGCGCGATCCCGATGATGTAGCCAAGCGCGTAGAAGTGGATCTCCAGCGGGCCGACGTGGAAGCTGTTAATCGGCGGGCTGGGGATGAACTGCGGGAGCGCGGCAATGCCTTGGGCCATGCATCCGAGACTATCCGGCAGACCGGTAGCCCGGCACGCTGGTCCCTGGAACCGGTGAAGGCGACGCAGCCAGGAACGGCGGAGCCGACCTCGTTACCGCCGCAACGTGACTGGTCTCGCGCGGCGTTGGCCGTGGAACCACGCGTGCGTTCAGTCCGATGGTTCTGACGGCTTTAGCCGGGTGGTCACGGAGCGGACGCGGAGCCGTCAGAGGTGACGATCCCGCTCCCGCTCGACTTCGAGTTCGCCGGGTGCGGTGCCATCACCACCGATGGCGCGGACAGGCCGGCCGACCGGTCGGGGCGGCCCGCCAGCCGGTAGACGTCGGCGCCGTCCACCGTCTCCCGCTCAAGCAGCAGGTCCACCAGCGAGTCGAGCTCGGGCCGGTGCGTCTGGAGCAGCTTGATGGCGCGGTCCTCCGCGTCGCGGAGCAGTTTCGAGACCTCTTTGTCGATCTCCGCCTGGGTTGCCTCCGCGTACGGCCGGCTGGACATGCCCGGCCCGCCGCCGCCGAGGAAGACCGAGCCGCCGTCGGGGTACCCCACCGGCCCGAGTACCGGGGACATGCCGAACTCGCGGATCATTTTGGTGGCCAGCTCGGTGGCTCCGGCCAGGTCGTTGCCGGCCCCGGTCGAGCCCTGGCCGAGGACGACGAGCTCGGCCGCCCGGCCGCCGAGCCGGACGGCGAGCGAGTCCTGCAGGTAGTCCTCGCCGTACATGTGCCGTTCCACCAGCGGCAGCTGCTCGGTAACGCCGAGCGCCTGCCCGGCCGGCAGGATCGTCACCTTCGCCACCGGGTCGGTGTGCTCCGACAGCGCCGCCACCAGGGCGTGGCCGGACTCGTGCACCGCCACCGCGTGCTTCTCGTCCGGGAGCAGCACGTTCGAGCCCTCACGCCGGCCGAGGATGATCCGGTCCCGCGCGGCGAAGAAGTCGTCGGCCGTCACGATCTCCCGGTTATCGCGCACCGCGACTATGGCGGCCTCGTTGGCCAGGTTGGCCAGGTCCGCGCCGGAGAAGCCGGGCGTGCCGCGGGCGACCACGGAGAGGTCCACGTTGGGCGCCAGCTTCTTGTCCTTGGTGTGGACGCGGAGGATCGCGGTCCGCTCGCCTACGTTGGGCAGCGGGATCGTCACCTGCCGGTCGAACCGGCCGGGGCGCAGCAGCGCGGGGTCGAGGACCTCGGGCCGGTTGGTGGCGGCCAGCACGACGATGCCCATCGCCGGGTCGAAGCCGTCCATCTCGGCCAGCAGCTGGTTGAGCGTCTGCTCCCGCTCGTCGTTGCTGACGACCGCGCCCTGCCCCGACCGGCGCGTTCCGATCGCGTCGATCTCGTCGATGAAGATGATGGCGGGGGCGCGCTTGCGCGCCTCGTTGAACAGGTCGCGGACGCGGGCCGCGCCCACGCCGACGAACATCTCCACGAAGCTAGACCCGGACACCGAGAAGAACGGCACCGCCGCCTCACCGGCGACCGCCCGGGCGAGCAGCGTCTTGCCGGTGCCTGGCGGCCCGATCATGAGCACGCCCCGAGGCACCACGGCCCCGGCCCGCGCGTACCGCTCAGGGGTGCGCAGGAAATCGACGACCTCGCTGATCTCGGCCTTCGCGCCGTCATAGCCGGCCACGTCGGCGAACTTCGTGGACGGTCGCTCCTCGTCGAACACCTTGGCCTTTGACCGGCCCGCGCCGAGCACGCCCTGCAGCTGGCCCGCCGCGCCCCGCGACAGCCGCATCCAGAACCAGATCAACAGCGCGAACGGCGCGATGATGATGATCCAGTCCAGCAGCTCGGAGCCGAGGCTCGACGACGGGGGGACGTAGTCCGTCTGCACCCCGGCCGCCTGAATCTCATCCTGCAGTTGCTGGCTCGGCGGCGACGGAAGGGTCACGGTGTAATTCGTGCCGTCCTTCAGCGCCCCGCTGCTCTGCCCTCCGTTCTGGGGGATGTCGATCGATTTGATCTTTTTCGCGCTGAGGTCCGAAGTGAACTGGGAGTAATTCAGGCTGGTCGGCTGGGTCGTATGCACCGCCGGCAGCCATATCCAGAGGAACAGCGCGACCAGAATGCCGACCGGGATCAGCCAGTGCCGCCACGCGGGCGGTGGCGGCGGCGGGCTCGGCGGCGTCGGCTTGTCGCCAGGCGGCGGGGGCGAGGCTTGCTTGCTCATCGAACGTTCCCCTTCTGGCGGGCCGAGGACCCGGACGCGGCCCGGCGGCGCCCACAGTGCTTGGCTATTTCCCGACCCGGCACTGTTTAGTCAACACCAGGTGAACACCGCGCCCGCACCCGCCTCTTCCTCACGCGGCGGCTAGCGAGTACGCCCAGAGCGATCATGCGGCCCCGTACGCGCTCGCCCGGCGGACCTGGCCAGGAGGTCGCTACCCCGGCACTCCGGCCAGACCCTCCGCGCGGTGGGTGTCAAGCATCAGCGCCGCACCGCGGACCACGCAGCGAAGCGGGTCTTCCGCCACGATCGCGCCGATCTCCGCGATCTCCTCGATCCGGCTCGCCAGGCCGGGCAGGAGCGCACCGCCGCCGGTCAGCCGGACCTTGCCGCGCACCACGTCCTCGGCCAGCCCGGCGGGGATGTCCGAGAGCACATCCTGAACGGTCCGGCCGATGGCGGAGACCACCGGCTCTAGCGCGGCGGCCACCAGAGTCACCGGGCACCTTCTCGATCCGCGGCGTCCGGCGCGCGGCGTCAAGCCCCACCGCCTCCGCCCAACCGTCCGGACCGCCGGTCAGGCCCAGCTCCACCTTGAGCTGGCGCGCCGCCCGCAAGCTCAAGATGAGGCCAAGGTCGCTCCGCGCGGCGTTCACGATCGCCTCATCCATGGCGTTGCCCGCCATCCGCAGGCTTTCCGCGCGCACCACGCGCCAGCCGGCGACGGCGGCGACCTCGGCGGTCCCGCCGCCCACGTCCACAAGGAACCCGCCTGCTCCCGCAGCGAGGTCGAGGCCCGCCCCGGCGGCGGCCGCGACCGGCTCATCGATCAGTTCCACCGCGTACCGGCGGCGCGCCTCGAGCGCCGCCGCGACCGACCGGCGTTCCACCCAGGTGGCGCCGCTCGGCACGCATACCAGCGCACGCGGCCGCAGTCGTCCGGCCGAGGATCCGGCCTTGCGCAGGAAACCGTGGAGCATCTCCGCCGTCGCGTCCAAGTCGGCGATGACGCCGTCTCGGAGCGGGTGGATGACGTTGATCTCCTGCGGTTCCTTCTCCGCCAGGGCTTCGGCCGCGCTGCCGATGGCCACGATCGCGCCGTTCGCGGTGTTGATGGCGATCGTGGACGGCTCGTCGAGCACGATCCCGCGACCAGCCACCCAGATGAGCGTGTTGACCGTGCCCAAGTCGATCGCCACGCTGCCCCGGATGCGCATCATCGCCCACCTCTTGTCCGCACCTAGCGCCCTGTGCACCAGTTGTGCAGGTACAGAGTATGGCGCACTGCCCCGCCGCCGTCTTCAGGCTGTCCCGAGGCGACGGAAATTAACCATGCGTTATGACTGTTAGCTCAGAGGAGTACCGAAGAAACCCGAGAACCAACGGGCCCGTTCTCACGTTTTATTGAGTGTCTGGGCGGTAGCAGCCACAAGGTTCACGTCCTCAACTGGGTCCAAGCACCGCAACCGCGTGCGACCAGCTGTAGTGATCTGTGCGACGAGTTGTAGTGATTTGCGAAGAGGTTGGTGCGGAGACACCGTTTGGTTCATTACGATCATGTGAGGGGCATCAGATGGGAAGCGTGAGCCGTGTCGACGGTGACCAGGCCGCGCCTGAGGGGGAGAACGGAAACATGGGGGCTAAGGTTGACTTTCCGCACGCGCTCCAGCTTGAGCTGGCGTGCCAGGTCGCGGGCGACGGCAGGGCGACGGTCAGGGTTACCGGAGAGCTTGACATCGCGACGGCCGATCAGGCGTACGCCTACCTGCGCGACGTCGTGGACAGCCAGACCGGGCCGGTGACGATGAACCTGGCCGACCTAACTTTCTGCGACGCGGCGGGCCTTGGCGTGCTTGCCCGGGTGGCGGGGTACGCAAAGCGGTCCGGCAGATCGCTCAAGCTCACGGCGGCGCGCCCGTCGCTGTTGCGGATCATGCGCATCACCGGGATGGACGAGGCGTTCCCCGAGGTCCGCACCCCGACACTGGCCATGATCGCCTGGCCGCGCCAGACGTCGCCGACTGCCATCGGCTGACCGCGCAGCACGTCCCTAAGCCGCGCAGCGCCTCGCCAGGCCCTGCACAGCCGAAACAGGCGGCGCACTGGGCCACTCACCCATGGTGAGAGCCGGCCATGAGGGTTAAGTTTGGACTACGCCCACGGTGATCACGCGAGGCGCTAACGCGATCAGTATCAGCGCCGCAAGGCGCGCCAACGCAGGGACGCGGAGGAGATAGACATGGCTGACGATCTCAACGACGTGACCGACGCCGACGACGACGAGGTATCTGAATCCTCCGAGGCACTCATCGCGGTGCACTGGCGGGACGAAGGCTACTACCCGCCCCCGGCGGGGTTTGTCGCGCAGGCCAACGCGTCCGACCCGGCGATCCGCGAGCAGTTCACCGAGGACAAGTTCCCGGACAGCTTCACCGCCTACGCGGATCTGCTCACCTGGTTCAAGCCGTGGGACACGGTGCTGGACACGTCCACCGCGCCGTTCTGGAAGTGGTTTGTTGGCGGGGAGCTGAACGCCTCCTACAACTGCGTCGACCGGCACCTGGCTGACAAGGCCAACAAGGCCGCCCTGATCTGGGTGCCCGAGCCGGAGAGCGAGGCGCACCAGGCCATCACCTACCGGGAGCTTTACGTCCGGGTCAACGAGTTCGCGGCCGTGCTGAAGGACTTGGGGCTGAAGGCGGGCGACCGCATCACGTTCCACATGCCGATGGTCCCGGAGCTGCCGGTCGCCATGCTGGCCGCCGCCCGGCTCGGGATCATCCACTCGCAGGTGTTCGCCGGGTTCTCCGGCACCGCCGCCGGGCACCGGATCGCCGACTCCGGCTCGACCGTGCTCGTCACGGTCGACGGCTACTACCGCAGCGGCGACCTGCTCGACCACAAGGTCAAGGCCGACGAGGCCGTCGAGGCAGCGGCGAAGGAGGGCCAGCAGGTCGACAAGGTGCTCGTCTTCCGCCGCTACCCGGGCCAGTACTCAGCTAAGACTCCGATGGTCGAGGGGAGGGACGTCTTCGTCGACGACCTCCTGGCGGCGCACAAGGGCGAGCTCGTCGAGCCGGTCTCGCTGCAGGCGACGGACCCGCTGTTCCTGATGTACACAAGCGGCACCACCGGCCGCCCTAAGGGCTGCCAGCACTCCATCGGCGGCTACCTGGCGTACGTGGCCGGCACGTCGAAGTACTACCAGGACATCCACCCGGACGACACGTACTGGTGCATGGCGGACATCGGCTGGATCACCGGCCACTCCTACATCGTCTACGGACCGCTCGCCCTCGGCACCACTAGCGTGATCTACGAGGGCACCCCGACCTACCCGGACCCCGCCCGCGCGTGGCGGATCGCCAAGCAGCTCGGCGTGAACATCTTCCACACGTCGCCCACCTCGATCCGGATGCTCCGCAAGGTCGGCCCGGACGAGCCCGCCAAGTACGACTACCACTTCAAGCACATGACCACGGTCGGCGAGCCGATCGAGCCCGAGGTCTGGCGCTGGTACTACGAGAGCGTCGGCAAGGGCGAGGCCGTCATCGTCGACACCTGGTGGCAGACGGAAACCGGGGGCTTCCTCGGCTCCACGCTGCCCGGCATCGACCCGGCGAAGCCGGGCTCCTGCGGCCCGGCGGCGCTCGGCATCCTCCCGGTCATCCTCGACGAGGACGGCAATGAGGTGCCCTCGGGCAGCGGCAAGGCGGGCAACATCGTCATCCGCAACCCGTGGCCGGGCGTCTTCCAGACGATCTGGGGCCAGCCCGAGCGGTTCGTCTCGACCTATTACGCCAAGTACAACTCCGATCCGAAGTCCACCGACTGGCACGACTGGCCCTACTTCGCCGGCGACGGCGCCACCGAGGCGGCCGACGGCTACTTCCGGATACTCGGCCGGGTCGACGACGTGATCAACGTGGCCGGCCACCGGCTCGGCACCAAGGAGCTCGAGTCGGTCGCGCTCACAGTGAACGAGGTCGCCGAGGCGGCCGCGGTCCCGGTCGTCGATGACGTCCGCGGCCGCGCGGTCGAGATGTACGTCTCGCTCAAGCCCGGCTTCGCCCCGTCGCCCGAGATCGAGGCGAAGGTCAGGGACGCGATCACGAAGGACATCGGCAAGATCGCGCGGCCGAAGAACATCTGGATCGTCCCGGACATGCCGAAGACCAGGTCCGGCAAGATCATGCGCCGCGTGATCGCCGCGACCTCGAACTTCACCGACACCGGAGACATCACCACGCTCGCCAACCCGGAGATCGTGGAGAAGATCCGCCACCAGGTGCAGTCCGCCAAGCACGCCAAGGGCGAGGTCCCGCGCGAGCTCAGCGAGACCGAGCTCAACGAGATCAAGTCCTTCGGCAGCGAGTAGCAGGAAGTAGGGCAATTAACTAGCAAGGCAGTCAGTGGCGGGTCACCACGCGCAGGTGGCCCGCCACTGATCTGGCGTGAGCCGAACCGGGTGGCTACACATACTGCTCAAGGTCTCCCACGGTGAAACCCTGGTCCTGGATGTGCCTGTAGAGCCTCATCATCATGTGGATCATGGACTCGCCATCGAGCTGCGCCGGGCCGCGGAAGTGAGCGAGGATGATGTCCCCCGGGTTGAGACGGTGCGCGGCAGTCTGGTATTCCATGTCCGTGATCTCCATGGCCTCCTTCCACATCATCACGCCCTTGAGGCCGGCCTCACCGGCCATCTGGATCGTTGTCTCATCGTAGTTGCCGCCCGGCGCCCGGAAGATGTACGGCGTCACCCCGTACTGCTTGTGGAGGATCTCCTGCTGGCCGGCGATCTCGTCGAGCTGCTGCGTGGCCGAAAGTCCGGGCATGTCCAGCAGGTGGTGGACCGTATGGTTCTGGATCGAGACGTAGCCGGTCTCGTGCAGCTTCTTGAAGTACGCGTAATCATCGCTGATGAAGAGGTTCGCGAGGTCGACGGTGATGGGCACCTGGAAGTCCTTCACCATCTGGATGTACCGGGGGTCCTTGTAGAACCCGTCGTCGATCGTGATGAACACGACCTTGTCGGTCATCGGCACGCTCGAGAACACCGTCGGGTCGGACGCGCTCAGCGTGATCGGCTTGACGGTCGGCGGCGGTGGCGCGGGCGCGAAGGGCTTGAGGCCCAGGTAGCGCTTTGCGATCAGTTCGGCGTCGACGCCGGAGGTGGTCGTGGTGCCGCTGGTGGAGGCACTGGCGCGGCGTTTCGGCGAGGCTGGCACGCTCGGCTTGGCGGCGCTCGACGGCTGATCTTCGCCGGGGCCGCACGCGGTGGCGAACGACCCGAGCGCCGCTATGGCCAGTGCACTGCCCATGAAGCGCCGGCGCGACCAGCGCTGCGTGGTGGTATCCGTCACGATCTTGGGGGCATCCATAGTCCGTCTCCTGCCTATCGAAGGTCTTGCCGGGAGCGGGTCAGCCCACCCGGGACAGCGCGTCGGCGGGCCGCAGCCTGGCGATCCGCCAGCTTCCGAACAACCCGGCCAGCAGGCCGCCGGCCACCGCCAGGAGCACGGCCAGGACGATCACGCCGACGGTGACCGACGGGTGCAGCGGGACGGCAACCACGTGCGACGTCGTACTGCCGGGGCTGCGCGGGACGCCGCCGGCTGGGCCTGGGCCCACCGCCTGGCCCGCCGCCAGCGAGAATGCCCCAGAGGACCCCGCGACCGTGGCGGACAGCGTCGGCGCGACGGCGGAGATGATCGCCGCGCCCGCGAACCCGAGGCCAACCCCCACCGCGGCGCCGGCGATGCCCATGGCTATCGATTCGCCGAGCACCTGAGCGACGATCCGGCGGGTGCGCCAGCCGATCGCCTTGAGCGTGCCGAACTCGGCCGCCCGGCGGGCCACCGCGGCCATCGTCAGCAGGCTGGCCACGGCGAAGGCGGCGATCAGCACCAGCACGGCCAGCCACCGGCCCAGGTCGTTGGCCAGCTTGGCGGCGCTGGTCACCGACCCGGTCACCTCGCTGGCCAGGCTGGCCTCGGTGGTCACGGTGGCGTACGGGAGGAGCTTGGCGATCTCGTTCTGCACCGCGGGGATGTCGGCGGCGCTGGCCGCGGCCACGTAGATCGTGGTCACCTCACCCTTGAGGTTGCCTGTATACAGTGACATCGCCTGGGCTTGCGCGAGCGGGACGTAGACATCGGGCGGGCTGCTGGCCTCCGCCTGGCGGACGATCCCGATGATCGTGAACTTCACCTGGCCGATGATCAGGACCGACCCGACCTTGAGGTTCTCGGACTTCGCATAGCCGGAGTCCACCACTGCGCCGGCCTCGGCGTCGGCCGCGGTGAACGAGTGGCCGGAGGTCAGCGAGGCGCTGCTCAGCGGGCCCTGCGAGGGCTTGCCGGTGTCCACGCCGTCCAGGGTGAAGCTGCTCTGCGAACTGCTGCCCGAACTGCTGAACGTGGTCGTGTTGACGGTGAGCGTGATCCCGCCGGCCGCCGCCGTCACACCGGAGAGCCGTGCCGCCTCGGCCACCTTTGACGCGCTGATCCCCGAGTAAGACTCGGTCAGCTCGTCCATCGTCTGCCCGGCCGCGTTGGCGCACTTGCCGTTGCTGGTGCAGATCTCCGTCTGGCCGTTCGGCCCCTCCTGGAGTCCGTAGCTGTTCTGGTTGTTCTGGTTGTTCTGGTTGGCGCCGTTCTGGCCGTTCTCCGACGTGCCGCCTGGCTTGGGCGGGCCGGGCGGTGCGCCGGTCACGGTCACGTCGGTGCCCACCCCGTACAGCGCGCTGAGCACGCCGGACTCCGCCTTCTTCACCCCGGCCGACGCGGCGGCCACGGTGATCACCAGCCCGACCCCCAAGGCCAGGCCCAAGGCGATGAAGAGGGCCTGCCGCATCCGGCGGCGCAGCTCGCGCCGCAAATAAGTCACGAAGAACATCGAGTGCTCCTATCCGAGAGGGAAGAACCCAGGCGCGGCCAAGCGCCCGGCAGCGCGCGACAAGGCCCACGGGAACCGCAGTCACCCGTGAGAAGGTCCGCCTATGGCCTGGATAGCCGGGCTGGCGACGGCGCTAGCGACCGGCACGCTTGCTGCGCCGCCTGCCACTGGGGCGACCCCGGGTTAGGGCCATTAGCCGGGCCAGGCTTGGCATTGAGTTCGCTGGGGGGCTTGCCATACACGGGACTGGGCAAGGAAGTCGGTACGCCGGAAACGCCGTGCTTGCGCATGCACGTCGAGTAGGCGGGTTGCTTCTGCTGGCTAACCGGCCTCGCCGCGGCGGTGGAGCCACCGGAACCATCCGCGGATGGGCTGGCGGAAGCACCCGCGGCGGGTGAGCTGGCGGGACCACCCGCGGATGGGCTGCCCCTGCATGCCGCCGCCAGCAGGGCGGTAACGGCCAGGATGGCCAGCAACCCCGTACGCGGCCACCGCATCCGCCGCGTCTGGTTCATGCCTTGGTCCAGGCCCGGATGTGCTGCATGATCGGCGTAATGGCCCGGGCAAGCGAGATCCGGCGGAATCCGGCCGGGACGGGCACGGTGAGCCTGGCCAGGTTCTGCGCGGTCGGCGGGAGCCAGGTGATGTCCGCGGTCTGCCATGGTCCTTGCTGGCCGGAGGCCGGGCGGATGACCACGCGCACCGGCAGGTAGGTGCCCGGGCTGACCCAGATGGTCTCGGAGATCACGCTGTCTGGGCGGCTGGTCAGCTCGATTGCCGTGACCCCGTCGACGCGCTGCCGTCCGGCCACGGCCAGGGTTCCGCAAGACACCGCGGCGCGCAGGGCCTTGGCCACCGTCGCAGACTGCCAGCCGACAGAAAGGCCGCCGCCCGGCAGCACGGGCTGCAACAGCAACGGGAGCGCCCCGACCCCCTGCCCGCAGCCCCGCGGACCGGGTGCCAGCGTAGCCGGGCCGCCCGGTCCGCGCTGGCGGGCCCATGTCCGTGCCTGGTAGCTGACCACGGTATACACAGATGCGGTGCTGAAACCCTCGTCGTAGACTAGGTGCCCGGCCGCCGAGTACGTGACCACGCGCCATCGGTCACCGTAGGACCACTCCTTGGTGGTCGCCGCATTCGTGCCGCCGGATACCGCGGCGCTGCGGGTAGTAACAGTCATCTGCGCGACCGCGCCCGGTCCGGCCGCGCTCAGGGCGTTGTCGACGCGCGTCACCACGTAGGCGGTATCGACGGCCAGCCCCCCGCTGCTGTTGTGACCTGCACCAGGCACCACGACCGCCACCAGGGCCATGGCGCCTGCGGCCAGCGCCGCTGCCACTCCGGCCGCCGCGCGCAGTGCCCGTCGCCGCCGCGATGCCGCAGGCCCGCTTGCCCCGGCCGTGGTGTTAGCCGATTAGGTACAGGTACGCCAATCGGCGCGCATACCTGGTCGGCCACCGCTCCGGCAGCCCGGCCCGGGAGCGCGGCGGGCGCGCTCTCGCCGAGCCCGGCGCTAATGCGCCCCAGTACCGCGTCGTCATCGATCACGTTGTCCAGCGCGGCCAGCACGTCCGCCATGCCGCGACCGACGGCGGCGTCCGCGGCCTGCATGCCGGTCCCGCCGCCGAAAGCATCGCGCAGCCGCCTGATCATCGGTTCTTCCTCCGTCCGTAGAACCGGCCGAGGTTCTTCCGGGCCTTGGCGTGACTCTGCCGCACTGAGTCCGGGCTGACCCCCAGCTCGCGGGCGATCTCGGTGGCGCCGAAGCCGTCGATGACCCACGCCATGACCTGGCGCTGTCTGGGCGGCAGCGCCTGCAGTGCCGCGAGCACCTGCCGGGCTTCCTCGGTCAGCTCCACCGCCAACGCCACCGGCGCCGACGCGGGGGCCGGCGCGTCCGGCAGCGTGCCCTGCGGCGTCTCCCGGCGGGCGGCCCGCCGGGCAACGGCAAGCTCGTTGGCGGCTACCCGCCGAATCCACGCGCGCGGCGCGCGGATCGCATCCCAGCTCTCGAATGCCTTGACGAACGTGACCTGCGCGATCTCGGCGGCCTCCTCGCCGCCGGCGCCGATTGCCATCACGAACCTGATCAGCTTCTTGTGCTCGGCGCGGAAGAACTCGGCGAACTCCAGGTCCCCCTGCCCGCCAGAGCCCGCGGGCAACGCCCCCGCCTTAGCGTCAGCCGTCACGGTCACCACTTTGCCTCCGCATCCGCCCCGCACCGCCGGGGCGCGGCAAGCTGACCCGCCGCGTGCGCACAGACCCCAGGTGCCAGCTCGCCACGGCTGCTGGGATGGTCCACACCCGCAGCCGCGCGCCGGACGCCTCCGGGCTGGCCAGCCCCCGCGCGGCCAACCAGCCCGGGTAACTCACCTGTCCGCACACGGCACAGACCCTCGGCATACAGACCGCATAGACGACCGGTTCCTCCCATGACTCACTGCGCGCCGACCAGAGCAGCATCGCCTAGTAGAGTCGCAGGCCGCCCGGAACGTGACCTCCCAGGCGAAACTTCCAGAAGAACGTCCCGTGCCTGCCCGGCCCAGGGCTGGCGAGCAGCGCCGCCAGCTGGCGGCGAACATCAGTGGCGGTCTCATGGATGAGCTGGCGTGTTGTCTTGCAGAGGTTCCTCTGGTCGGGGTTCCTTGTGGGCGCGAGATAGCGGTGCGGTGGACGAGGGACCACGCGTGCGTTCCGGATGCCAGAAAAGGGCAGCGGTCGGATCGGCGGACTAACGGCGGCTAGCCGAGGCCGGGAATCCGAGCAGGCCGACGATATCGTCTGCGGCACAGAAGCGGCCCGTGCGCGGTGATCACGAAGGTTTGATGCACCTATACGATACGGATCCTTCGCCATAAAAAAAGTCTTCATGATCATGGCGCGCTGGTCCGCCTATATGCGCCGGTAAATAAAGAATGCATGTCGGCCGGAACGACGAACGCCAGCAGCTCCGCCTCGCCGGGGCCGAGATCCGACCAGGGGCCGGGAAGGGCAAGGACCGCGACCGCGGCGGTGGGGAACGCCGACGGCGGGTCGGGCGGCGGGTCGGTCAGGCCGGCGGTGAGCTCGGCCATGCCGGGGTTGTGCCCCACCACCAGCGCGGTCCGCCACTCCGGCGGGAACTCGCGGACCAGCATCAGCAGGCCGAGCACGGACGCGTCGTATACCCGGGGCTCGTGCCGCACCGCCGGAGAAGCGCCGGGCACCGCCGCCAGGAGCCCGCCCGAGGCAAGCCCCCAGGTCTCACGCGCGCGCAGCGCGGTTGAGCAGACGACCGCGTCCGGCACGTACCCAGCCTCACCGAGCCAGCGGCCCACGACCGGAGCGTCCCGCCGGCCGCGCTTGGCGAGCGGCCGGTCATGGTCGGGGAGGTCCGGCCAGGCCGACTTGGCGTGCCTAAGCAGCACGAGCCGCCTGGCCGCCGGTCACGGGGCCGCCGGTCACGGGACCACCGTGACCGGCCACTTGCCCGCCGTGACGGACTCATCGACGCCCACCAGGATCAGGGATGGACCGTCAGTGCCTAGCTCGAACTCCCCAGGGGTCACGATGAAAAGTCTACGTTTCCCGGTCCTTCGACGTCCCTCCGCGCCCAGGCGAAACCGCTCGGCGCGGCCGCCTAGAGCCGGACGACCTGTACACATCGGCACCCGTTATACACACGGCCGTAACCAGAACCGATTAGGCTGGGCCGGATGCAACGGGTGGTGCTGCGAGACGTGGATCTCGCATCCTTTAAAGCGTCGGTGGGGGCCGATGGCTTCGCCGACGGCACCGCAGCCGTTACCCGGGGCGCGATCGTTCAGATGGCCTGGGAGGCGTCGCAGCAGCTCCTCACTGGTAACGTCAGGGACAGCGGCGGCGAGATCAGGACGGTATCGGCGTCGTTCCGGGCATCCCATGGGTTCCCGCTCCGGTTCAAGCAGGGCTATTGCAGCTGCGCGGCGGGCGCCAACTGCGTCCACGTCGCGGCCCTGGTGCTCGCCGCGACCGACGACACGCTGCTGTCCGCCACCAAGTCGGGCGGCGGCGCGGCCCGCCGTTCCACGCTGCCGTGGGAGCAGTCGCTCGATTCGCTGCTCGGCACCCCTCGGGAGACCGAGCCGCTGGCCGACGTCGCTTCCGCGCTCGCCCCGCTCGCGGTCGAGCTCTCCCTGGTGCAGAACTCGTCCGAGACGAGCCGCTATCCCAGCTACTCAACCCACGTCAGGCAGCAGCAGCTCGCCGATGACGCCACCCGCAAGCTCAAACTCCAGGCGAGGCTGGTGCAGCCAGGCCGCCTCGGCGGCTGGGTGGCCGGCAACCTGGCCTGGACCCGGCTCGACTACATGCTGCTGCGCGACGAGTTCCCGCCCGCGCACGTCCGCCTGTTGCACGAGCTATTCGTGCTGTACCGGGCGAGCACCGCCCAGCAGGGGTACTACCCCAGCTACTCCTACGGCGGGTACGGCGGCGACCAGAAGTACCTGGACCTGTCCGCCTGCGAGTCCCGCCAGCTCTGGCCGGTGCTGGACCAGGCGTACGAGGTCGGGCTGCCGTTCGTCTACCGCGGCAAGCAGGGCAACCTGCCGCTGCCGGGGACGGCGGAGCTCACCCTCGACGTGACCAGCGACGAGACAACGCTGCTGATCGCCCCAGTGATCAAGACCGCCGACGGCGCCGACGCGGTACCGCTGCGGTTCATCGGCGGCGAGGGCCACGGTGTCATCTACGCCGACCGTGCGCTAGCCGGGGGCCAAGCAGGAGGCCACGGCCAGCTCGCACGGTTCCGGCTGGCCAGGCTCGCGCACCCGGTGCCCGCGCAGCTACAGCACCTCGCCCTGGTCGATGAGCGGCTGGTGGTGCCCGAGTCCGGGCAGGCGGCGTTCCTGTCCAAGTACTACCCGAGGCTGCGCCGGATGGCCGCGGTGACCTCCTCGGACGGCTCGTTCACGGCGCCGGAGATCTCCGAGCCCGCGCTCGTGGTGCACGCGGCGTACGCGCGCAACCACCAGGTGGATGTCCGCTGGGAGTGGGCCTACCAGGTCGGCGGGACCGAGCTGCGGGCGACGCTCGGCGCCCTGCCCGACCCGTTCCGCGATCCGGCGGCGGAGGCGCGGGTCCTCGATGGCATCGGGCTGCCCCCCGGCCTGCCGGGGGTCCCGCGAGGGGCCACCGGCCCGGGGTCTCCCCGGTGGGTTTCCGGGGAGACCCCCCAGGGGGTTTGGGGGGCGCCAGGGGGGATGGGGGGCGGGAGCCCCACATACGGGAAGTCAGCCCCCCAATCGGGGGGTCACCGGGGGGTCGCCCCCCGGGGGCAAGCACAGAACTCCGCCTTCACCCTCAGTGGTCTTGACACGATGGTGTTCACCACTGAGGTGCTGACTTTGCTGTCGGGCCGCGACGACGTGCGGGTCGAGGTGTCCGGCCGGGTACCGGACTACCGGGAGGCCGGGGACTCGCTGGAGATCGAGGTCTCCGCGGGCGAGCGCGACGGCGACCCGGACTGGTTCGACCTCGGCATCGACATCGCCGTCGAGGGCCGCAAGGTGCCGTTCGCCGAGCTGTTCGTCGCATTGGCGAACGGGCAGTCGCACCTGCTGCTGCCGGACGGCGCGTACTTCTCGCTCGACAAGCCCGAGCTCGCCGCGCTCGCGAAGCTGATCGACGAGGCGAGGTCGCTGCAGGACCAGCCGGACGGGGCCTTGCGGATCAGCCGGTTCCAGGCGGGGCTCTGGGAGGAGCTCGCCAGTCTCGGCGAGGTAAGCCACCAGGCCGCCGCGTGGCAGCGGCAGGTCCGCGGACTGCTGTCGATCGGGGAGATCGAGGGGGCGCCGGTGCCTGCGGCGATCTGCGCGCAGCTCCGGCCCTACCAGCTCTCCGGGTTCCAGTGGCTGGCATTCCTCTGGACCCAGGGACTCGGCGGCATCCTGGCCGATGACATGGGGCTCGGCAAGACGCTGCAGGCGCTCGCGCTGATCCAGCATGCGAAGGACGCTCGGCAAGCGGAAGGAGCGGGGGGAACGGAGGGAACGGAGTCGGCCGACCCCGTTCCCGCGCGGCCCTTTCTTGTCGTGACGCCGACCTCCGTGCTGGCGAACTGGACGGCGGAGGCGGAGCGGTTCGCCCCGGACCTGAAGGTGGTCACGGTGTCTGACACGTTCGGCCGACGCGGCGGGTCGCTTACGGATGTCATCGACGGCGCCGACGCCGTGGTGACCTCGTACACGTTGCTGCGGCTTGACTTCGAGACCTACGGGGCCACCGAGTGGTCGGGGCTGATCCTCGACGAGGCCCAGTACGTCAAGAACCACCAGTCCAAGGCGTACCAGTGCGCGCGGCGGGTGCCCACCCCGTTCAAGGTCGCGATCACCGGCACCCCGATGGAGAACAACCTGATGGAGCTCTGGTCGCTGCTGTCGATCACCGCGCCGGGGCTGTTCCCCAACCCGGAGCGGTTCAAGGACTATTACGCCCGCCCGATCGAGAAGGGCGGCAACCCCGAGCTGCTCGGGCAGCTGCGGCGGCGGATCAGGCCGCTCATCATGCGCAGGACGAAGGAGCAAGTCGCCGCCGACCTGCCGGCCAAGCAGGAGCAGGTGCTCGAGGTCGAGTTGCATCCGAGGCACCGGAAGGTGTATCAGACACACCTGCAGCGAGAGCGGCAGAAGGTGCTCGGCCTGCTCGACGACGTCAACCACAACCGGTTCACGATCCTCCGCTCGCTCACCCTGCTGCGGCAGCTCTCGCTGCACGCCGCGCTGGTGGACGAGGAGCACTCGGACGTCCCGTCCGCCAAGATCGACTCCCTCATCGAGCAGATCGGCGACGTGGTGGGCGGCGGGCACAGGGCGCTGGTGTTCAGCCAGTTCACCCGGTTCCTGCGGATCGCGCGCACTCGGCTTGAGGCGGCCGGCGTGGAGTGCTGCTACCTGGACGGGACAACAACCAACCGCCCGGCGGTGATCTCGTCGTTCAAGGAGGGGACCGCGCCGGTCTTCCTGATCAGCCTCAAGGCCGGCGGGTTCGGCCTGAACCTGACCGAGGCCGACTACTGCTTCCTGCTTGACCCGTGGTGGAACCCGGCGACCGAGGCGCAGGCGGTGGACCGGACGCACCGCATCGGGCAGACCCGGAACGTGATGGTGTACCGGCTGATCGCGGCGGGCACCATCGAGGAGAAGGTCATGGCGCTCAAGGCCCGCAAGCAGGAGCTCTTCTCCAGCGTGATCGACAGCGACGGCGCGTTCTCCTCCGCCCTCTCCGCCGACGACATCCGAGCCCTCTTCGCCTGAGCGCAACCGTCAAGCCGCCCATAAAACGCGAAGGGAGCGACCAGTGGCTGGTCGCTCCCCTTTTAAGCGTGCAGGTGACAGGTGAGAACTAGCGGGCCTTGCGGCTCTCGAGGTACGAGCGCACCGCGGGGACGAGGACCGGGCCGCCCGCCACTAGCGCGGCGAGCAAGCCGAGGAAGGCCCCGAACCCCCAGCCGACCGAAACGTCAGCGACACCGCTGGACGGGATGTCGATGAACGCGATCAGGATGAGCAGCAGCTGGACGGCGGTGCCCACGATCAGCAGCGGAGCGTGCGCGACGGGCAGGCTGAACGGCAGCTTGTCCCAGGCGACTCGGGCCACGAGGTACGCGATCAAAACAAGCGCCACGAAAAATTCCAGCCACAGCCATCCGTGCACCGTCGTCCCGCTCGCGCTCCCGCTATAGCCCAGGTCAGAGACGGTGTACCACGGCATCCAGATCGAGATCAGCGCGATGAGGCTCGCGACCGCGACCACCTTGTCCACGGTGGTGGCGCGGTTGAGGTCAAAGCTCACGGGAGGCACGCTGGATCCAGTCGAACCCGGCGTGTACCCGCCTGCCGCCGGGGGCTGGTACTGCCCCTGCGGGTACCCGGCGGGCTGCTGCGGAGTCCCAGCGTTGCTGTAGCCGCCCGGGGCGTCGTAGCCCGTAGGAGCGTCATAGCTGGCCGGGGTACTGGTCGCGCCGTAGCCGAGCGGCGTACCCGTTCCCTGCGGCCCGTAGCCAGTGGCAGGCGCGCCAGCGGCCTCTGCCACCGCCAGCCCGGCACCGCAGTTGCCGCAGAAGGCCGCGCCCGGCGCGTTCGCGGTCTGACACTGTGGACAGTTCATAGCATTGACCTCCGCAAGTCTCCCGTGGGAGTTTTTTGACTCTTTCCCCGTTCGACTGCGCCACCAGGCACCCGTCAGTGCCGCGGCACAGCACCGCACGCCCGATAACCAAGCCTGTCTTCGGGCGCGCCCTGGGGAGACGGGGAAGTCATCCCCCCAGATGAAGCAGCAGTCGTGCGGCAAATCGTAGAGCAATGAACCGCCCGCGGTACCCCCCATCCCACAGTAAATCTAAAGCGTTATCGTTTATTTCGATACAGGCCACCATAAATCACAAAAAAGTCAACATTTATCCCCATACCGACATGACCTGCTACGACGAACCGCCGAAGGCCACCCCATCACCAGGAAAAGGCGCTGGGACGGCGCGCCGATCGTTTATTTACTCGCTCTTGGTGCCTAGACGGCGAGACTTCGGATGGAGCAGCGCGGGGCCTGGTTCTCCTCGGGAGCCAGCTAGGCAGCCGGGGCGACCAACGCGGTGGCCGTGGAGAGCAGGAGGTCGGACGGGACTGGCTTGGCGAGCACGGCGTCCGGCTGGCGGCCGTGTTCCGTCGCCGCCAGGGTCGGCACGTCGTGCGGATAGGCCGTGACCAGGACCACAGGGAGCCAGGGCGCCATCCGCCTGAGCGCGGCGACGAACTCGAGTCCGGACATGATCGGCAGATCGAGGTCGGCGATGACGAGATCCCATGGCCTGGTCACGGCGAGGGTGAGGGCGACAGTCGGGTCGGCGACGTGCGTGACGTCGAAGCCGCCCCGCTTCGACAGCACGTACGTGCAGAAAAACGCTGACTCCGGGTCGTCCTCGATGAGGAGAAGGCGCCCTCGTGAGGCGGATCCCTCAGCACTCTGCCCTTGTGAGGCGGATTCCCCATCGCTCTGTCCTCGTGAGGCGGATCCCCCGGCGGTCTGATGGGGAGGGGTTGAGTACATGAGACATAGCGTGCCTCGTCAACATGTCTGCTTGGTGGCTTCTTCGGTGCTGGACGGTTGCGGGGTCCGCGGCCTCATCCAGGCTAACTGCCGGCCCGGTACCGGTAGCCGAAGCCGCGGACCGCCTCAATGGACGGGGCGGCCTCGGCGCCCGCGCCGAGCTTGCGGCGCAGCCGCATGACGGTGTACTTCACCCGGTCGGGACCGACGCCGAACGGGTCACTCCAGGCCAGGTCCAGCAGCTTGACCGGGCTCAGCACCTGACCGCGGTGCCGGATGAGCGCTGCCAGCAGGCGGTACTCCGTCGCGGTCAGCTCGACCGGTACGCCGCCCACTGCGACCTCGTGGGTACCGAAGTTCAGCTGCACGCTGCCGTCGTCGTAGACCTCCGCGGACTGGTCAGCGGCCTGCTGGCGCCGCAGCAGCGCCTGCACCCGGGCGACGAACTCGGCGTTGCCGAACGGCTTGGTGAGGTAGTCATCGGCACCGCCCCGCAGGCCGCGCACCTTCTCGGATTCCAGGCTGTACGCGGTGAGGATGAGGACGGGGACCTCACTGAGGTCGCGGATGCGCTCAAGCACGGTCCAGCCGTCCATCTCCGGCAGCCCGATATCGAGGATCACCAGGTCCGGGCGGGCGGCGTGGAAGGCGCGCAGCCCATCCCGTCCATCGCTGGACGAGGCCACCTCGAATCCGCTCTTGCCGAGCACGGTCTCGATGCCAAGCGCGATGTCCGGATCGTCCTCGATGACCAGCACCCGGTCCGTCATCGTGCCGCCGCCCTCGCGTGCACGGGCAGGAAGACGCTGAACGTCGTCCCCTCGCCGAGTGCGCTCTCCACCTTCACATGACCGCCGTGCATCTCCACCAGCCCCTTCACGATGGACAGCCCAAGGCCGGTGCCCGGCAGGCCGGCGATCCGCGCGTTGGATCCCCTGACGAACGGGCCGAACAACCTAGCCGCCTCGTCGGGCGGTATGCCGATCCCGGTGTCTGAGACATCGATCCGCCAGGTGGACCTTGCGCACCTGGTGACGACCCGGACGAGCCCGCCCGCGTTTGAGAACTTGACGGCGTTGCCGATGAGGTTGTCGAAGACTTGGAGCAGCCGCCGGGGGTCGGCGGCCGCCGACGGCCCCTCCCCGGTGTCCAGGTGGATCGTGATACCCGACTTGGCTGCGCGCGGCGCGGCGTTACGGACCGCCTCGGCGGCCAGGCCCGCGATGGAGACCTGGGTAAGCTCCAGCGGCAGCCCGCCCGCCTCAAGCCGGTTCAGTATCAGCAGGTCGTCGATGAGCCTGAGCAGCCGGTCCGCGTTCCGCTCGAGGATGCCGAGGAAGTGGAGGCCGTCTTCTGACAGCCCGTCCGCCTCACCGCGCAGCAGCTCGATGAACGAGACGATGGAGGTCAGCGGCGTGCGCAGCTCGTGGGAGAAGACCGCGAGGAACTGCGCGCGGCTCTCGTCCAGGCTCGCGTGCCCCGAGTCGGGCTCCGGCCGGTCGCATCGCGACCGGCCCAGCTCAGACGTGGCCCGCGACACTCCGCACATAACTCTCTGCTTTCCCTTCATTACTAACAGTCAAAACTATTTCGGTAAGGGACCGCCCTAGTAGCCAAAATCCTCTCGGTCACCGACCGCAACCGATCTGCACCTATACGGCGAACCGGCTGGCCACTGCCGTCGCAGAGTCTCAAGGCATGGCGATCACTAAAGCTTCCCAGCCCACCCAGCAAGCTCATACCCGGGAGCAGACGAACTCCACCGGGCAGGCCGTCCACGTGCCGGCGCAAACGGCAAAGTCATCGGAGTCGGCCGGACGGCCGAAGGTCTCCGTCGTCATACCGACGCTCAACGAGGCGCGCAACCTCGAGCATGTCTTCGCTGCGTTCCCCGCTGGCCTGCACGAGGTCATCCTGGTCGACGGGCACTCTGTGGACGGCACACCGGACGTCGCCCGGCGGCTGCGTCCCGACGTCCGCGTGGTCGCGCAGACCAGGAGGGGCAAGGGGAACGCGCTGGCCTGCGGCTTCGCCGCGGCGACGGGCGACATCATCGTCATGATCGACGCCGACGGATCGACCGACCCGGCGGAGATCCCCCAGTTCGTCAAGGCGCTGACGGCTGGCGCGGACTTCGCGAAGGGATCACGGTTCGCCCCCGGCGCCGGCAGCTCAGACATCACCCCGCTGCGCAGGCTTGGCAACCGGCTGCTCGGCCTGGCCGTCAACGCCCTGTACGGCACCCGCTACTCCGACCTGTGCTACGGGTACAACGCCTTCTGGGCCAGGCACGCGCCGGTCTTCGGGCTGCAGACCGAATCGCCGGGCCAGCGACCGGTGTGGGGCGACGGGTTCGAGATCGAGACGGTGCTCAACCTTCGCGCCTCCGCTGCCGGGCTCACGGTCACCGAGGTGCCGAGCTTCGAGTACGCACGGATCCACGGGACGAGCAACCTGCGCACGATCCGCGACGGCCAGCGTGTGCTCCGAACCATCCTCACCGAGTGGAGGCGATCATGCCTCACCGAGTGGAGGCGATCATGAGCGCGGCGCCCGCCACGCGGGTCAAGAAGGTGGCGCTGACGGCGAAGCCGACCGTGTCCGTGGTCATCCCGGCCTACTCAGACGACCGCTGGACGCAACTGCGCGAGGCAGTAGCCTCCGCGCTCGCCCAGACCTGCCCGGCGACGGAGATCATCGTGGCCATCGACCACAACCCGGGCCTGCTCAGCCGCGCCCGCCGCGAACTGGCAGACGTCGTGGTCGTCGCCAACAGCGGCTCTCGCGGCGCCTCCGGCGCACGCAACGCCGGCGTCGCCCGGGCCGGTGGCGAGATCATCGCCTTCCTCGATGACGACGCGTGCGCGGCTCCGGACTGGCTGGAAACCCTGATCGTACACTTCGCCGACCCGGCCGTAGCGGGCGTGGGCGGCCGGGTGGACCCGCTCTGGGCCACCGCGCGGCCGCGCTGGTTCCCGGGCGAATTCGACTGGGCCGTGGGCGCCTCGTACTCGGGCATGCCGGAGACCACCGCCCCGGTGCGCAACGTGTGGACCAACAACATGGCGCTGCGGCGCGCGGCATTTGACGCGGCGGGCGGGTTCCTTGAGGACTTCGGCAAGGTCGGGGTCGTCTGCCGCCCGGAGGACACCGAGCTGTGCCTGCGCGTCACCAGCGGGAGCTGGCTGTACGTGCCGACCAGCGCGGTCGGCCACTGGGTGCCCGCAAAGCGCGCCACCTTCGGCTACTTCCTCCGCCGCTGCTTCGACGAAGGTCAGGGCAAGGCCGCGATCGTGGTCCTTGACGGCGCGTCCAAGGGCACGTCGGCAGAGCGCTCCTACACCGCGCGCGTGCTGCCGACCGCGGTGGGTCGGGGGCTGCGGGAGACGGTGGCGGGCGATTGGGCCGGCGCGCTGCGCAGCGCCGCCATCATCGGCGGTTTCTGCATGGCCGCGGTCGGCTTCGCCGTCGGCTGCGTGTCGGCGGCGGCCGCCCGCCGGTCGGCGTCCCGCCCGGCGAGCCCCGAGCCGGCGGTGTCCCGATGATTCTCGCCGGCCCGTTCCGTTACCTGCGCAGCCGCCGTGATGCCAGTCTCGCTGCACGGCTGCTGCGTGAGTGCCTGCGCTGCCACGGGCAGCAGCCCTGCCGGCTAGTGCCCGCCGAAGTACGGGTCGCGCGCGAGTGCCAGCCACGCTCGCCACGCCGCCGAGGTCTGGTCGACGCGCCAGTCGTGGCCGTTCATGTCCGTGTCGAACCAGCACACCCCGATCACCCGGTATCTGGGGCCCGCCACGTCCTGCAGATACGAGCGCATTCCGTCGATGAAAGACGCCGCGCTGCCGATGCCCGCCGCCGCGTGGCCCGCTCCCGAATTTGTCCCGGTCTCGACCACCATCTGCGGCTTATGCCCGGAGAAGGCGGCGAAGTGCTCGAAGAACCCGCTGAACATGTGCTCGAAGGTCTGCCAGGTATACGTCGTGTTGCTATACCCATCCACGCCGATCACGTCGACGTACGCGTTTCCCGGGTAGTAGCTGTCCCAGTTGTCAGGCAACAGGTTCGGGCACCACACCCAGACCACGTTCGCAGCGCCGACACGGGAGAAAATGTCGTGAATGTGACGCCACGCGGCGATGAAGGCACGCGGGTTGCCCGAGTATCCGTACGAGTTCTCGTTCATCTCGGGCATGAGCCGAAGGTAAATCGGGTACCCGAACGCCTTGATCGCCGCCGCCTGCCGGGCTATCCACGAGTCGTCGGACCCGTCGGTGATCTCGGCCAGGGTGTGTGACGAGCCCAGATCCTTATCGGGCCCGTACCAGGCCATCACCGGAGCGCGGCCGTGTGCGACGATCGCCGCCTCCCCGGAGTCAGGGAACGGATCGGTCCAGTTGTAGTAGGTGAGTTCCAAGTCGTAGTGGCGGCCTATGGCGCGCTCGCGCTGCTCGATCGCGGCCTCGGCGGTGGGCTCTCCTGGAAGGCTGACATACGCGCCAAGCAGCATCCGGCGGCGTGGATCGGGCAGGGTTGCTGTGCGCACGGGGGACGGCGACGGCGACGCCGTCGTGGCGGGCGATGTCGCGGCACTCGCTCCGACGGTTCCGGTCCCGCTGCCTGCGCATCCCATGGCCCCGCATGCGATTACCACCAGCAGGCCAAGGACGGCGACCGCCGTCCGTATTACGTGGCGAGTCACGGCGTCACCCGATCGCGCCATGGAGAAACCCGGGGGTCAGAGGAGAAAGGCGAACGGACTCCGGCTCGGCTGACCCGTCCCTGGCGAGCACGCGCGACCAGCGGCGCGAACATGATCGCCTCGCCGATCCAGTATGCGGCGGTCTAGACGGTGCCGCTGGCCCCACCTCCCCCGGCCGCGTCCGCGGCTGAGATGAGGAGAACCCCGGCCGCCCGGCAAGCGCCGTCCCATCGCCCTGGCTCATGTACCCGCGCGAACCCCCGTGAACGCGTGTCCATCCAGCAGCGCCGACCCTTGCCGGACCCACTGGTCGCGAATGTCGAATAGGTTAGCATGCCCATTCAGGTCCTGCTTCCTCGCCACCCGGCCGTGCAGTACCGCCCGCAGTGCCGGGACCGCGTATGCGCCTTCGGCCCACATGACCACAAGCAGTGCCAGCGACACACAGAGCCGTGATGACGAGTCGGGCTGGTAAAATTCGTTGGCTCGTGCGTTCAGGGGTGTGCGCTTCCGGGCAAGGGTCAGTCAACGCTGAAGCCCAGCCATCTCCCATCAAAGTGGATTTAACCGATTTTTCGCTCTTAGTTTGTGGTGGGGGATATGCCATCAAGCGGCAACCATCTGCGTGCCGCGCGAGTGTGCGGTGATGTCCGCGTGGGGGTTCGTCGGGTTCGTTTTCCGGGGAGGGGATATGAACGGATTGTCCAGAGGAGTTCCGCCAAGACCTGGCGGCTAAGGTGACACGTGCGAGCAGGTCGGCGAACCTGCCTAGCGATTATCCGCAGCCGAAGCAAGCACCCGCGCCTGAGCGACTCTGTCTGACTATTGGCGGCGTGGCGCTGAGCGCTGCTTTTGGCGTGCTTCTAGTCGCTATCGCTTTTACCGCCGGGCGGCATGGGTATGAGCACTCGTCGAAGGCCGACACCGTCTATTGGGTAGGGCAGTCTCTCATACTCATCCCGGTCTCCGTCCGACTCCTGACGAGGAGAGGATTGACAAATGCCGGGACTGTGGCCGCCGTCGTAATCTTGACGGTGGCCGAGTACCTGTGCAAGGTGTGCTACAGCCCACTCGCGTTCACCTTTTCGGACGAGCTTTCGCACTGGCGTACCGCCGAGAATATCCTACAGACAGGCAGGCTGTTTACCACAAACTACGCGCTGCCGATCAGTCCGCAGTACCCGGGGCTTGAAGGGGCCACGACAGCTCTCGTCCAGATTAGCGGTTTTCCCCTCTTTACCGCAGGGCTGATCGTTGCGGGCGTTGCTCATCTTCTATTCGTGGTAGTGCTTTATCTTCTGTTCAGGAACATCGGGCGCTCGCAGCGCCTAGCGGGAATCGCCGTAATAGTATATTCTACCAACCCTGACCTATGGTACTTCGACGCGCTTTTCGCTTACCAGACGCTCGCTCTCGGATTCTTCGCAGTCACCCTTCTTGCCACCTG
This sequence comes from uncultured Actinomycetota bacterium, assembly GCA_963844925.1. Taxonomy (GTDB): domain Bacteria; phylum Actinomycetota; class Actinomycetes; order Streptosporangiales; family Streptosporangiaceae; genus Trebonia. The sequence goes on from CAWJQG010000001.1 coordinate 193,570, forward strand.
GCGGCTTAGAGGAGCACGGACTCGCGGAGACCAAGTCGGATGGGCTGCGGTCGCGACGATCTGCATTGCTGCCACCGCGGCTACACACCATGTAACTAGCTACCTGCTTGTGCTGGTGCTCGCTTTTATAGCCTTGGTGAGCTTGCTGGTCAAGGACCGCCGGTCGGCTGCGGCAGCAGGTGCTCTCGCGCTCGTGGCGGCCGCGGTGAGCGCCAGTTGGTTGGTCTTCGTGGCATCACAGACTATAAGTTACCTTTTGCCAGAAGTCACAGGATTTACGCAGAGCGTCAGCGCACTGCTGACTGGTGGTACGGTCGGCCAGCCGACTGCGACGACGACGACGCCGGGGACCCCGTTTAGCCATGTGGTCATAGCGGACGTCGCTGCTCTTGTCCTCTCGGGCTTGCTGCCTCTCGGCTGGTGGCAGGTCAAGCCGTACTTCCGTGATCGGCCCTGGATACTCGCCCTGTCGATCGGTTCCCTTGCCTGGTACTTGACCTTGGGTCTCAGGTTCATAACGCCTAACGGGAGCGAACTGGCCGGGCGGGCATCCTCCTTTGTCTTCGTCCCCTCAGCCTTCGTCGCCGCGTTCGCGTTGCAGTGGCTCATAGATCGCACTCCGCGACCGCGTGCTTCCACCTTGCTATGCGCCAGCCTGGCCGGCGTCCTACTGATGTTGTACGACGGCATGCTCAATAGCTGGCCTCCCTATTGGGAGCGGCTACCTGGCCCGCATCAGGTCGGAGGGGTCGAACAGTCGATTGGGCCGGAGGAGATAGCCGTCGGCAACTGGATACTGAACGAACTTGGACCGGGCAACCGGTTTGCCGCCGACTTCGGCAACGAACCCATGATCGGTAGTTATGGTGACCAGACAACGGTTCTCGGCAACTCCTTCCTCTATACTTCGCCGACTTTCACCCCCTCGATTGCCCGCCAGGCGCAGCTGCTTGCTATTCACTATGTGCTCGTCGATTTGCGGCTTACTAAGTCCCTCCCAGTTTCTGGTGAGTATTTCAGCAATGATCCAAAGGTAGGTCCCTACACTCATCCAATTCCACTCGCAGACATGACTAAGTTCAATTACGCCCCTGGTGTAACGCGGATATTCGATGCCGGCAACATCGTGATCTACGACTTGTCCGCGGGAAACTGATGCGCGGCAGCAACAAGCTTCTAGCCGCGACAGCAACCGTTGCGGGGTGTTCCTTCGCCGCCACCGCACTGCATGCTCCGATGCCAGTGAAGGCGACCTTCGCCTTCGCGCTCCTAGCCAGTCTCGGCTACGTGTGGATAGAGGTGTTTCTCCGGGGTCGCGCTCCGATGCTTGAATTGGCGTCCGTGGCCATTGGGGTGGTTCTTGCGGTCCTAGTAATCGGCAGTCTTGTCCTGCAAGAGGCAGGCGTTCTCCTACACCCCATGGCATGGTCAATCTTGTTGGCTGGGCTGGTCCTTGCGGGCGATGCCATCGTGGCATTTCGCTACCGCTGTCAGGTGCGAGAGCATGACAACGGCGAGGAAACTCCCCTCCCTGATCACCGGCAGGCTTGGCTACAGGCCACGCGACCCGACCTGTGTACTCCCGTGGATGGGAGTCAGTGGCTGACCCCCCAACTCGCGCGCGGGATGAACCCCCGTCCACGAGAGGCAAAATCGAGGCTGCAAATCTCCCCTTGGCAGGCAGGCGCCTGCGCGATCGCCGTGGTGATTGCCGGGGGCGCCATATGGCTAGCGCAGGCAGGTGCTGCCAGCCAGCAATACCCAGGTTTCACCGAACTGTGGCTAACCAGCCGTGGCCAGAGCACCGCCACGGACAACCTCGGGGTCAGAAATCAGGAAGGCGGAACAGAGCAGTACCGGCTCGTTCTACTACGAGAGGGTCATGTGAGCGCCACTTGGGAGCTCCGCCTCGCCGCAGGTGGGACTTGGCTGCGAGCTGTTCAAATCACGGGGGAGACCAAGGCAAACTTGTATCTCCTACCAGATCTGAAGCAACCTTATCGTTCAGTCAATACGGAACCGCAGATAAAGTCACGGTAATTTAGGAGAAGCAGATTCTGGGGGAAGCGGTAATGGATCTACCGACGGTTTCCGTCATCATACCAACTGTGGACCGTCCCACTGTGCAGGCAGCGGTCATGAGTGCTCTCAACCAGACCTGTTTGCCACTCGAGGTTATAGTTGTTGTTGACCGTTCCGACGGCTGCGTTCTGCAAGCTTTGAATGAACTGCGCGACAAGATTAAAGTGGTATTCTCGGGCGGTGTGGGACCAAGTGGGGCGCGAATGTATGCCTCATTGGAGGCTAACGGCGATATTATCGCCTTCCTCGACGATGATGACACGTGGTTTCCTGAAAAGCTGGAACGGCAACTGTCCATGTGGCCGGAAGGAAACGCAAAAAAGCATACGTTGATAAGCTCAAGAGCCGTGACGATCGGGCCGGGCGGGGAATTTCTGCGCACCGTGCCGACCAGGCTGATAGCGCCTGGCGAACGAGTCGCATCGTATCTGTTTCGTCGCTCTAGCATAAAATACTGGGAGGGAGCGATGCACCCTTCGACGCTCATCTGCGATCGAGATCTGCTAACCGTTGAGCCGTGGGATCCAAGCTTGCTCCTGCATGAAGACTGGGACTGGGTTCTCCGGGTTGGAGCACGGCATGACGTTGAGATCCTTATGTCGCCAGACGTCCTCACAGGAATGGCGATAGGTGACATGAAGTCTCTTTCCAGGAGCGCCGATTGGAGACCGAGCTTCTCCTGGCTGAAGCGGTGTGCACCGCAGTTTACGCCGCGTGAGCTAGGCGATTTCGTCCTCGGCCATACGGCGGTCATAGCGATCAGGTTCGGGGATCGTCGTGCTTCGCTGCGCCTCGCAGGCTACGCGTTGACCAAGGGCAGGCCAGGCCTCTACTCGTGGCTGGTCTGGTTGCTCAATTTGATCTCCCCGGCACTTGTAGACCGCGGATCGAACGCACTAGCCCGGGCCAGCCGAAAGGATAGGGGCGTCGCCTCGGCTGTTGAGCGAATGTGGCGTCCGGAGTAGAGACATCCGTAGGGTCGGAATTATCGATGGTTCCGTCCTCATCTCACCTAATTTGTGCGATCTGGATGGGAATGACGAGTCGACGAGTCGGGCGGGTAAAAACTCTTGACTTGTGCGTTCAGAGGTGAGCGCTTCCGGGCAAGGGTCAGTCAAGGCGAACCTTAGCACCAGCTCATATCAAGGGGGATTTGACCGATTTTTCGCCCGGCGTCGTGGTGGGGATATGCCAACCAGCGGCGACCATATGTGAGTCTTCATTATGGGTGCACATTTTTGATGGGCGTGAATTTGCACTGATAACACCGTGAAGTGGAACATGCTTCAAGTGTCTGAACTTTTCTGGATGTTCCGGGCATCGCGTCGGGTGATCTGCGCTGGTCAGCGGTGGTGGAAGCGGGTTTCCAGTGGGGGCCGGGGGCGGTGCGCGGTTGCGGGTTCCGCCGGTCTGGGGGCCGGTTCCCGGATCGTGGAGGAAACGACCCTCGGCAGGCAACGGAGGCCCGGCGATGACAGTGACGGTTTCGGTGACGGTGACGCAGGTCCGCGAGGACGGAACCGGGCACGCGGTGGTCGGTGAGCTGGCGGCGGCGCTGGCCGGGCCGGCGGAGCAGTTCTCGGCGATGCTGTCCTGGGCAGCGGCCGGCGCCGGGCGCCTCGATCACGGGGACCGGGAGAAAGCGATCGCTGAGTCGGGCCGGGAACTGCAGCGGCAGCTGCTGGAGGCCACATTCGCCATCGACTCCGCGCGGGAGGAACGCGTGGAGCAGGTCACCAGCGCCGCGGGGATCCGGCACGGCACCGTGGAGAAAGGCCACGGCCGGGGCGTGGTGAGCATCTTCGGGCCGGTCCGGGCCACCCGGCTGGCTTACCGCAACCGGCGGGAGGCGAACCTGTACCCCGCCGATGCCCGGTGGATGCTGCCCGATGACCCTTACTCCCTCGGGATGCGGGCCCTGACCGCCTATCACCTGGCCGGCGGCGGGTACGGGCAGGCCCAAGAGGTCATCGAAGCCCGCACCGGGGTGAAGATCGGCCCGGCCCAGCTGGCCGGCCTGGCCCAGGACCTGGCCGCCGGGGTCGATGACTTCTACGCCTGGCGGGCCAGCGGCGCGGACACTGCCCTGCCCTACAGCGACGTGATCATGATGCAGGCCGACGGCAAGGGCGTCGCCATGCGCCCCGAGCACCGCGCCAGCTCCGGCAAGGGCGCCAGTGCCGCTCATCCGGGAATCAAGAAGATGGCCGAGATCGCAGCCGTCGCAGCCGTCGCCCCCGCCGCCCGCAAGCCGGAGGACATCGCCGCCCCGCCAGCGCGCCGCAATGCGCATCCAGGCCCCGTCGCACGCGACAAGTGGGTATCCGCGTCCGTCACCGGTGACATCCCCGGCATGATCGGCGCCGCGTTCGACGAGGCCGACCGCCGGGACCCGTACCGGACCCGGGAGCGGATCTTCCTCGTTGACGGGAACAAGCAGCAGATCACCGCGATCGGCGACCACGCCAGGGACCGCGGCCTGAAAGTCCCTGTCTTCATCGATTACATCCACGTCAGCGGCTACATCGGCAAAGCCGCCGCCGCGCTGCACCCCGGCGACCCGCAAGCCGCCGGGCAGTGGGCCGACGGGCAGCTGCTGCAGGTGCTGCACGGCCGCGCCAAAGCCGTCGCCGCCACCCTGGCATCGGTCGCCGCCAAGGCCCGGACCAGCCCCCGCACCCGCCACCTCGACCTCACCGACGTCGACAAGGCCGTCACCTACCTGAGCAACAACCACGCCTACATGCGCTACGACAAGGCACTGGCCGCCGGCTGGCCGATCGCCACCGGCATGATCGAGGGCGCCTGCAGATTCGTCATCGAAGACAGATTCGGGATCACCGGTGCCAGATGGTCCCCCGACGGCGCCGAGGTCATCCTCAAACTCCGCGCCGTGGTCGTCAACGGCGACCTCGACGATTACATGAACTACTACAAGACACGCTACCGCAACGACATCCACCTAGCCCGCTACGACCAGGCCAGCATCCCCGGCCTCGGCCTCACCGCATGACCGGAACACCCCGAAAAAGGCCGCGTGTGGTCGATGCTGCGGAGGATACGAGCGGTGACCGCTGGTCCTGATGCTCAGGACGCCGATCACCGGATGAATGTTCGCTGAAGGAGATAATACGAATGCTGCGCATAGATCGAAAAGATCTGCGGGCGCCAGCTCGCGTGTTGGATCTTGAGCTGACAACGCCCGACGCTGCTGGCGAGGAGTTCGCGGTCGTCAAGCAGTACAACACCGTCTGGTGTCTGTCCAGGATCGACGGCGTTGCTCGGGAGATCTCGTTCTGGGATGTCACCGGCGACGAAACCATTTCCATGCGGACGCTGCGCGATCGGTTGCGCGCCGGGATCGTCGCGGACGAGCGCATAGCTCTCAAGCCGTCTCCGCAGGTGACGGCCAGCCCGGACCTGACCGTCGTGATTTGCACCCGCGACCGGCCCGCAGGGCTGCACGCAACGCTTCTTGGCCTGCAGCGTCAGACCGATTCAATGTTCCGGGTCGTTGTCGTGGACAATGCGCCGAGCTCATCGGAATCGGCCGACCTGGTCAAGCGGCTTGGACTGGCTCGCTGTGAGTACGTGGTTGAGCCGCATGCCGGTCTTTCCCGTGCTCGGAACCGCGGGCTCAAGGTCATCCGCACTGAACTTGTCGCCTGGCTGGATGACGACGAGATTCCCGATGCTGACTGGGTGCAAAGGCTGAAGCAGGGCTTCGCGCACGAGGCAAACCCGGCGGCTGTGTGCGGCGGAATGTTCCCGGCCGAGCTTGAGTTCGAGGCGCAGGTGCGGTTCGAGCAGTACGGCGGCTTCAACAAGGGACGCGGGATGGCGCCGGAAGTGCTACGGGTTGGCACTCCGTCGGTGGTGAGCCCGTTGTACCCGTTGCCCGCGTTCGGCCCAGGGGGGAACATGGCTTTCCGGACCGGGGCGCTACGTGCGGTGGGCGGCTTCGACCCCTGTCTCGGGGCTGGCACCCGGACTCACGGCGGCGAGGAGATCCGGGCGCTGTCCTTGCTGCTCTCGGCGGGCCACGCTGTTCTCCATTGGCCCGCCGCAATAACCTGGCATTCGCATCGGCGCGAGATGCCCGCACTTAGGAAGCAGTTCTACGGATACAGTGCGGGAACTACCGCGTTCTACGCAAGCATGATCAGATCACGGCCGATGGCAGTTTTCGACGTTCTTCGACTGACCCCGCACGCGCTCCGGGATCTCCGGCATGGCAGCGAGAATCTGCGGTCCGGTCACCTGCCGGAAGATTTTCCCGCCGACCTTCAGAAGGCCTCTCACCGCGGCCTTCTCGAAGGCGCCTTTATGTACGTCTATGAGGTTATGAAGGATCGACGTCAGCCAGCGTCCGCTGTCACAGAAAGCGTCTCGGCTAGGGAGGATGCTCCGAGTGACATTGCCCACACGTGAACTAGCCGGAACAGGCGTCACGACGTCCGCAATCGGCTTTGGCTGCGCAGGCCTCTTCCAGATTCCCGAGCGCCATGTCCGGCGGCTGGCCTTGGAAGCTGCCTATGATGCCGGGATACGGCATTTCGACGTCGCCCCGATGTACGGGCTTGGTTTGGCCGAGGCTGAACTCGCACCATTCTTGAGTCGGCGGCGTGCCGATGTTACCATCACCACCAAGTTCGGAATTGAGCCAACGGCTGCGGGCAAGGCAATCGCTCGCGTCCAGCGGCCGATACGGGCGTTCCTCGCTAAGCGTCCCGCTGTCGGCGAGGAATTGAAGGTAGCGGGTCAAGGACCCCGCTCGGGGGCAGTCGGGCGCCTCATCTACGCTTCTCCTGGCTACCATCGCCAGTCCGCGCAGCGGGGCCTAGAGCGGAGTCTGCGGGTACTCGACACGGATTATATTGACATATTCCTGCTGCACGATCCCACTGGCGGTGTCATTACAGAAGCGCCTAGCCTCGTCGAGTACCTGGAGGAACAACGCCGCCTCGGGCGGATCCGGTGCTGGGGCGTCACCGGCCCGCCCGCCGAGCTTCCCGACGTCATGCGTGTCCTAGACAAAGCCGCAGTGGCCCAGTTTAAAGACGACATCTTCGCTCCATCCCCAACCGACGGGCAGCTGTCCGATAGAGCAGTAATCACCTACGGTGCACTGGCGCAGGCGATCCCGTTCACACGCCGGTTCCTGGCCGAATCCCCGGAAGCTTCGAACGTTTGGAGCGAGCGGCTCGGAATGGATCTGGCAGATGCGGCGAGTTTGCCCAAAATGTTTTTGGGTGCCGCCCTTCGACGAAACCTCGCCGGTCCCGTGCTTTTTAGTAGCACTCGCCCTGAGCGGGTGCAGGCGGCCGCGGAGGCGGCGATCCTGAGCACGGAGATATCAGATCCCGAATTGGCGAATATCAGCGAGTTCGCCGTGGCGGTACGCCTGGCACGCGCGGAGATGATTGGAACGGCATGATAGAGGATCTCGGTGCGCTAGGGGACGACGTTGGCGTGGCGGCAGATCTTGCCGTCGTCGGGGCCGGTCCGGCCGGAATTGTCGTTGCCCTTGAGGCCGCGAAGCAGGGGATCCCCGTGGTGCTGATCGAGAGCGGACGGCGAACTTTCGACCAGAGCGTGCAGGAACTCTCCGAGGCAGCCGAGTGGGACCGCAGTCGGCACGCCCCGCTCTCGCTGTCTACCCGTCGGCAATTGGGCGGGACGTCGAACATCTGGGGCGGACGCTGCGTTCCCTTCGACCCGGTCGACTTCGTAGCACGCCCGTACCTGGGCATTCCGGCGTGGCCGGTCGGCTACGAAGAGATCCGGGGCTACTTCCAGCGTGCGTGCGACTGGATGGTCTGCGGACGCGCCGTTTTCAACGCAGCCCAGGTACCCAACGTTCCGGACGCGATCGTGCCTGGATTCGTCGATGACGGCGTCCTCGGGTCAAGTCTGGAACGGTGGTCGCTCCCGACGAACTTCGGCGATGTCTATCGCGAGCGCCTGCAGCGGTCGCCCCATGTTCGGCTGCTGACCGGCGTCACCTGCACCGAGATCGTCTGTCCCAGCGAAAGCGGAGGTGCCACGCACCTAGAATGCCGGACGAACGTCGGGGGTCGCGTTCAAGTCACAGCGAAGGCATTCGTCGTCGCGTGCGGAGGGCTGGAGAGCACCCGCCTGCTCATGTCCTCAACGGGGCCCACGGGAGAGCAGATGGGCAACCTGGGCGGCCACCTAGGCCGCTGGTACTTGGCTCATGTAGAAGGCTCGATCGCCAACATCCACTTCAGCACCCCTCCGCGCCAGACGGTATTCGACTACGAACGCGACATTGACGGCGTGTATATCCGGCGGCGGTTCAGCTTCTCCGAGGAGTACCAGCGCGAGCATGGATTGCCCAACGTCGTTAGCTGGCTGGGGAACTGGGAGCTGCCGGACGCGCGTCACGGGTACGGCCAGCTCTCATTTATCTACCTTGCGCTGGCCTCCCCGCTTGGCCCTAGGCTGGCGCCCGAAGTGCAGCGGCTCTCGATGACCGGGGGAGAGATCCCGGGGACGCCGTACGGCATGGCGACCATCACGTCGCGCGGCTCGCATCTGCGGAACGTCCTCCGGCACCCGCTCGCCACAGGGCGGTTCGCCGCTCGGTTCGGCGCGGGGCGCTTCCTCGCTCGCACTCGTCGCGTCCCCGGGTTTTTCATGTACAGCAAGGACAACCTGTACCCGTTCCAGTACCACGGCGAGCAACTGCCCAACCCGGAGAGCAAGGTCACCCTGACTAGCGAGACCGATCGGCTTGGCAGGCGGAAGCTCGCTGTTGACCTGCGATTTGTCAAGGAGGATGTCGATGGCGTCATCCGGGCGCACAAGCACTGGGACCGGTACTTCCGCGCGCGGGGGGTGGGTCAGCTTGAGTACCAGCACGACGATCTTGAACAGGCCGTGGACCAGCGGATGGGCGGCGGATTCCATCAGGCCGGAACCACGAGGATGTCCGCCTCGCCTGCAGGCGGGGTCGTGGACCAGCACCTAGCCGTGCACGGCGTGTCGAACGTCTACGTAGCGAGCAGCTCCACATTCGTCACATCCGGGCAGGCGAACTCGACCTTCATGATTGTGGCTTTCGCGGTTCGGCTTGCTGACCACCTGGCCCGGCAGTTGCGCCCATGATTCAGGGGCCTACGGCACAGAGTGCACGTATGTCCGTCTACGGGGATCCTGGCGGGTCCGCTGTCGGCGGCCGCGACGGCCGTGGCCGGGAGCTTAGCTAGGCCCCGGTCGCGGCGCGTCGCCGGTAGCCCCGGGGATACGCGGTGCGCAGCACTCTCGGTGCCGTCGCTATGCCCTCGACCACCACGACACAGAGGTATGCCAAGGTAAGCCCGTTCAGGCCGCCGAGCTTCCCGCCTATCACCACGGCGCCAAGTTCGCAGATGGCGGCGAAGCCAAGCAGAACAGCGGCCTGCGGCACCCGACCGGTCGCTCGGCAGACCGCGATGTACTGTGCCTTGGGGACCAGAGGGAGGTAGGCGAGGATCAGCAGCAACAACGGGACCGTGGCCATCTCCACGTAGCTTGCGCCGAAGATCTTCAGCGCCGCGCGGGCGCCAAGGGCGAGCACGGCCATCGCGGGCAGCCCGATCATGATCGATAGCCGCAGCACGAAGCGCAGCTTCTCCGCGATCATCTTCGGGGTGGCGGAAGCGATCGCGAAGAGCACGGTCGACAGGTGCGTCGGCACCATGTAGAGGAAGCTGGCCAGCATCCAGGCGATGTAGAACGCGCCGTTCGCCGACGGTGACACGACCAGCGTCACCAGGACTGGGATGAGCTTAGGCGGTGTCGCGAGCGCGAGGTTGAGCCAGTTGTGCGCCATCGCCACTTTGGCGAGTCGGCGCAGCAGTCGCCAGTCGGGGCGATGGAAGATCCGAGAATAGCCCCAACGAAGCATGATGGCGGAAGGCACTAGAGATACGATCATCCCGAGCACCCAGGCGAGGACGATCCCCACGCCAAACCCGTCGTGCAGCGTAACGGCCGCGACCGGCAGCATCGCCAGCTTGACGAGTGACATCGCCAGGTTGCGAGTCAACTGCACGCCGCCGCGCATGAGGCCGATCGTGGCCTCGTCAAAGACCAGTGTCACCCCGGTCAGCGCCGAGCCCACCGCGAACAGCGCCAGACGGCCAGGCGTTCCGCTGATCACGGGGAAATTGCCTCCGAACGCACCAGCGACCAACGGGAAGCCCAGCCCGAGGACGAGCGACCCGAGCCCTGAGACGATGAGCGATGCGGTTAGGAGTCCGCCGCCCCGCTCGCGGCGCTTCGGGAGTTCTCCGATCAGCATCGTGCCCAGGCCGAACATGCCGATCGTGCCCAACAGGGTCACGGCGGAGATGGCCGCTGCCCCGTAGCCAACTGCCTGCTGGCTGAACTCCCTGGCGGCAACGATCCAGAAGACGACGCCGAATACGGAGGTCAGGCCTGTCGTCCCGGCGAGGCTACTCGCGTTATGCAGCAGATCATGGTTGCGCTGCCAGATGCCGCGCAGCCCCGCGATCGGTCCGGAACGTGTCTGAACCGTCATAGGCCTCCCTCCCATGACTGCTTGTGGCGAGCGGCGGCGGTCGCGCCGCGGGGGCACGCAGGTACGCGTGTGGCCAGGCGACCATGCCGCGGAACTCGGCGCGCTTGCCCTGGCGGGTAATCGTCGGCCCGGTTAACGCTCTTGGCCGACGATTCGTCGCGCAGCGACCTGAGCCAGGCGGGTACGGTCGCTGCCTTGATGCGCCCGAGCGGTCGTCCGGCGCGACACACCAGGATCCACGCGACCGTGTAGGGCGGCTGCTCGGCCCGCCCGCAGTCGAGGTCCGCCAGAGGCCCGGCGACATCGATCACGGCGACGCGCACAGGAGCGGTCAAGTTCAGCAAGAGCGCCGTTCAGCATGGTCTTTGCGAGTCCCCCGGCTCGGGCGGCGCCACGGGCACACTAACGTCGCCCGCAACGCCGGTTATGTTTAGTAATCGGACTACTACCCTCTGCTATTGAAATCATGCGCACCACCAGCAACAGGCGCTCGGGCGGACGAAGCAGCACCTGCCGATGCCGACCTTCCGGCCGTTACACTGCCGGAGTGCCCGGCACCACAGACGGAGATGGTCGTCCCGTCGCGAACTGCGCATTCTGCGCGATCGTTGCCGGAGACGCCCCGGCGACGCGGATTCTGGAGACCGAGAACTTGCTCGCCTTCCTGGACATCCGGCCATTGTTCCCGGGGCATACGCTGCTGGCACCCAAGGCGCACTGGCGGCTGCTGTCGGATCTGCCAGCCGCGCAGGCGGCAGAGTTCCTCACCACCGCGCAACGGCTGGAGCGGGGCGTCGAGGACGGGCTCCGCGCGGCCGGGTCGATGATCCTCGTCAACAACGTGGTCAGCCAGTCCGTGCCGCACCTGCACCTGCACGTCATCCCGCGCAACCCCAAGGACGGGCTGCGCTTCTGGCTCGGCCCTCGGCACCCCTATACGGCCGAGCACCCAGCTGATGAGTACGCCGCGAAGATCCGCGCCGCACTCCCCGGCTAGTGAGCCGGTTATGAGTTCAATCGCTGCCGATAACCGGCGTGCCGACGCCCGCCTGGCCAACGATCCATGCACTATGGCAAGCCGACTGAAGGCATCTGGTCCTGCCTCAGGCGCGGGCCGCTGGCTAACGTCGCCTTCACCAGCTTCGCCCACCGACTGCAGGCCATCAAACACGGCCTGAACAAAATCCGGTACCAGCCCGGACTTATCGAGGGCTGCCTCGCCGGAACCGGCCTCATCCTCGAACCAGACCAACCGACATCATGAATTAAAGGTCTTTAACCGAAATCCACCTGGCCCGCTACGACCCCGCCAGCATCCCCGACCTCGGCCTCGCCGCATGACCGAACGGCCCCGAAATGACACGCCCCTTAAAAAGATGCACCCGTATGTTGAGGTACGCCGGGGCATATGCTGTATGGTTGAGGTACGCCGGGGGGCATACCCGAGTGGCATCCTCAGGTCTCGCATACTGACAACAACCACACTTCTTTGAAACTATGTCGGACAGAGGAGAGTTTCTCTTGAATGTAGAAATTAATCTCGATAAGGTCCGCGATAAGGTTGTGGATAACCGGCTTGGCGCTTCATATCAATACGATGTCCTGATTCTTGATGCCGATTACAAGCAGAGTCTCGCCTGTGCCAGGAGCCTTGGTCGCGCGGGCCTGCGCGTGGCGCTGGGCGCGAGTTCCGCCCAATGCTCTCCGTCACCCCGCTTGCCCGCCTTCTCCTCCCGCTATTCGACGCGAAACGTCGTGCTGCCCAGCAATGCGGGAGACGGTGCCGAATTCGCGACCGCGGTCATTAAATTCGTGAACGATAACCCGACCAATGTCGTACTCCCTACAGGCGATGCCAGCATTGCCGCGCTCATCCCTTATCGAAAAGAGCTCGCCGAGCTAGGCTGCACGCTCGCCCTCGCTCCGGATTCCGCACTCGAAATTGCGAACGATAAGGACCGCACCCTCCAGGTAGCGCGGGATCTCCGCATCGACCGGCCGAGGTCGATGCGGATCGACAGCATCGGCGATCTGACCCAAGTTTTGGCAGAATTCGATTTTCCGTTCGTGCTTAAGCCCACGATCTCGTGGACCGGTCAAGTGCCCGATCGCATTGCCCCCGTCGATGTTATTGACGAGGCTGAAGCGTTTGACGCAACCCAGCGTTTTCTGGCCGCTGGCTCCGGGGTGTTGGCGCAGGAATGGGCATCCGGCCGCCGGGAGGGAGTAACGTTGTTCATTGACCGCGGTAAAGTCCTGGCAAGCTGCGGGCACGTGGCGTGTCGCACCAGTCCGCCGCTTGGCGGCACTTCGGTGATGCGGCAGAGCATACAGACTCCGCCTGACACGTACTCTGCGGCCGTCCGACTGGTAAACGCTATAGGTATGGAAGGCGTCTGCGAAGTAGAATTCAGGCGCGATGCGGATAACCGGCCACTGCTCATGGAGATTAACCCCAGGCTCGCCGGGACGCTCGAGAACGCTATCCAGTCTGGGGTGGATTTTCCGCTGATGATCTGGCAATGGGCTACGGGGCTGACGATCGGCTGCGTCGAGACTCATCGGATCGGCGTCCGTACCCGCTGGCTGCGCGGTGACATGTACTGGCTGTCGCACAACTGGCGCCTAGTCGATCGACCCGACACCGTTTCCCGGGTCCGGGCCCTGTGGACGTTCTGTGCTGAATTTGCACGGACCCGACACTACGACTATCTCGACTGGCGCGATATCCGGCCTGCCGTCGCGGAAGTGCGCAGCATGGCTACCTTGATGTCCCGGAAGCGGCGCTAGTCCCGGAATCTTGCGTTAGGGAGCTATAACATGTCTACCACCGAAGTACTGATTATTGGTGCTGGCCCATTCGGCCTGTCGATCTCAGCACATCTTCGTTCCCTTGGCGTGGAGCATGTCCTGGTCGGCCGCGTCATGGACAGCTGGCGAATGCGGATGCCGACCGGCATGCTCATGAAGTCGGAGCCGTATGCCTCGGAGATCGCCTCGCCGCGCGGCGGATACAGCGTCGGGAGGTACTGCGCTCTGCACGGCCTGGATTACGCCGACCGGGTGGGGCCGATGACGCTCGACACCTTCCTTGAGTACGGCGACTGGTATGCTCGGCAGCTGGTGCCAGACGTGCGCGACGCGACGGTGACGGAGATCACCGCGGTTGACGGCGGATTCCATGTGGCCTTCGCCGACGCTGCCGCGGTTACTTGCCGACAGGTGATCGTCGCGACGGGCGTCATTCCGTACGCGCACGTGCCCGCCGAGCTGTCCGGCCTGCCTGCCAACCTCGTCACGCATGCGAGCGACCATCACGACCTGAGTCGTTTCGCGGGTCGCCGAGTGGCGGTAGTGGGTGCCGGCCAGTCGGCGCTTGAGCTGGCCGCGCTGCTTCATGATCAGCAGGCTCACGTCCAGGTGATCGCCCGGACTCCGCAGCTCGTCTGGAACGACCCGAACCCAGCCCACATAAGCCCGCTCGGGCACATCCGTCGGCCAGTGACGAAGCTCTGCGAGGGATGGGGCTGTGTCTTCTGGAACACTCCGACGGCCTTCCGCCGACTGCCAGAAGACGTCCGCATCAAGATGGCGCGGGTCGTGCTTGGCCCCAGCGGATCATGGTGGCTGAAGGACCGTGTGGATGGCGTGGTCGAGACGTTGACTGGCTACCGCGTGCGGGAAGCGGTGCCGACAGGCAGCGGCGTGCGGCTCGTCATTAACGGGGGTCAACAGCGTTCTGACCTGGAGGTCGATCACGTCATCGCTGGCACCGGATACCGCATCGACCTGGCCAGGCTGCCGTTCCTCCCTGAAGCGCTCCGGCGGCGGATCGATACTCTCAACGGCTACCCGATAGTGAATCGAGCTGGCGCCTGTTCCGTGCCGGGTTTGTACTTCACGGGGGCGCCCGTCGCGGTCAGCCTGGGGCCGTCGGCACGATTTGTGGCGGGCACACATAACTTCGCCAGTCCGCTCGCGCGATCGGTGGCTCGCCATGCCAAAGCGGGCAAGGGCCGTTCGGCGACGATGGACCTAGGCGTCCAGACGACGGACGTCTAGGGTAGCCGCCAGGCGGCTGTGGCTATCCCGGCTGCGCTGAGCGGGTGACGCGGCCCGTGGTGCGGTGGCCGCCGGCCCAGGTGACCTCAACGTCGACCCGTACCGGTGCTCGGCGTAGTGCCGCCGAACGGCCACCGGGTAGCTGCGGAACGGCAGGGCGGCCTCTGGACCTACCTAGGCCCCATCGACTGAGCGCGGGACGTGACCATTCTGATTACAATTTGTGAGCAGTTGTATACTGAAGACGTAACATGACTCCGTCGGCGCGGCTTACGCCAGGGACAGAACCAGGCGGCGCGTCAGCGGAGCACCAGAAAAATGGGGGCAAACAGTATGGGCTTCATGGACAAGGCCAAGAACGCTGCCGAGAAGATGATGGGTCAGGCCAAGGAGACCGCCGGCCAGCACACCAACGACCCGAACATGGAAGCCGAGGGCCAGCAGGACCAGGTCGCCGGCGACCTGAAGAACGCAGGCGAAAAGGCCAAGGACACCTTTAAGGATTGAGCTGACTCGTCCTGCGCCGCCGTCAGCGCGGTGTAGGCCGGGGTGAGGAGATCGCGGAACTGCTGGCCGCGTACCAGCGCCGGGGGCGGGCGCCAGCACATATCAGCCTGCTCCTGGGTCGGGTTGCACCAGACCTTCATCTCCTGCTGACGGATGGTCGTTTTGCAGTTCCCGTCGCATGTGGTCAAGTTCCTCGAGCAAGCTAAGCGCCGACATGTCCGAAATTTTAGTACATAATTTTGACCCTAATTCGATGACATGCGGAGAGAATGAAAAAAGATTTGATCTGCAGATTCTTGCACACCATGCGCGTCCGGCACTGCTAGGCCCTATACGGCCGCCTGGTAGGTAATATGACAAGTCGATGCCGCCGACGGCCGCCCACTGCCAGACAACAGGCACGGTTGTCGTTGGGCGGTGCGCGTCGCGGTGCCCACCCTCTCGCCCTCCGGTGCCGCGTTTGAGGAAGGCGCGAGGCTAGCCGTTGGGGGTGACAAGCGTGCTCGTGGTGCACGGGATCTGGGCCTACGGTGCGGTGCATCTGTGGGCTGAAGATCCCGCGTTGCCCGCGCTTGCCGCACCCCGTGCTGGTCGGCCGTCGCGTGCGCCGCGCTGGCATCCGTTCGCCGTCGGCACAGCCGAGCTGACCGACGCGCTTGTCGCGCTCGGGGCTCCAGCTGCGGATCTGGTTCGAAAAGCGATCGATGACGAGCTGACGCTGCGGCTGCCAACGATAGGTGACGGCCCGCTCGCCTCACCTGAACTCACCCGACCGCATCTCACAGCTGAACCGTCGGGCGAGGACCGTCCGTCCGGCAGCGCGCGGGTATCGATGGCCGCCTGGCGGATACCTGTGCTCGCGCTTGAACCGGACGCAGCGGCCGGACTGCTCACCATGCTCGCCGGAGCACAGTTCGCCGAGCTTACCTCCGGTGGCTCAATTGGCTACCTCTGCGCCGCGGCCCTGTTCGCGGCCGACCTGGCTACACGTGGACGGGCACTTCCCATGCTGGTTCCCGAGGATGACGGTTACGCCGCACGCTGGCGGCCGGTGCTCGTCGCCGCCGATGCCCAGCGTGCTAGGGAACTCGCAGCCGCGATGCCGCCGTTGTGCCGTGCAGCCGAGGATGCCCTGGCCGGGATCTCGCTCGCCGACATGCTCGACTCCTTCGCCGATTTCACGGTCAGGACCCGGCTGCAGGTTCCGCTTCTTGCCGTGCGCAGGGGTCGCCGCCCCGCGCGCATTGATCTGGCTGAACGTATGGTTGTTGCACTCACGACCGCCGATGCTCGCGTAACGGTGGAAACGCCGCAGGATGCGGCCGAGGCTCAGGCACTGGCCACGTCTCTGGCCGATTGGCTAGCCGCCGCGCGCTCGGTCGCCGGCCCGGTCCGCACGTGCTTCCGGTTGTCCGAACCGCCCGAGCCCGAATCGGCCGACCTTGCTGAGCGGGCGGACTGGTCAGGGCCCGACCAAGCGCGCACGGCGGCTGTCTTGGCCCCCGCAGGCGAACCAGGCCAACCCGACGTTTCGTGGAATGCAGGCAAGTGGCGTGCGGAGTTCGCGTTGCAGTCGGCGGAGGATCCGAGCCTGATGCTAACGGCAAGGGACGTCTGGGCCGGGGCGGCGACTGGCTGGCTCGCCGGGGGCGAGCATCCCGACGAGCTGCTGTTGGCGGGTCTCGGCGCCGCTGCCCGGCTGTTTCCCGAAGTCGAAGAAGCGCTCCGCGAGCCAGCCCCTGCGGCGGTGACCCTCGACACCGCGGGCGCGCTGCAGTTTCTCAGGGAGACCGGCCCGCTGCTCGCCGGAGCCGGGTTTGGCGTGCTGCTTCCCGACTGGGCTCGCAAGGCAAGGCTTGGGCTCAAGCTAACCACCAAGTCGAGCACGGCCAGCTCGGCATCGGCCCGGCAGTCCGCATTCAGCCTGCAGGATCTCGTCGAGTTCCGCTACGACCTAGCGGTGGGCGACCATATCCTCTCCCCCGACGAACTGGCCGAACTCGCCGCCCTGAAGGTACCGTTGGTCCGCGTCCGCGGCCAGTGGGTGGAATTGGATGAGCAGCATCTGAAGGCCGCGCTGAAGTTCCTGGAGCGGAACCGGTCCGGCACAATGACCGCCGCCGAGGTGCTCCAGGCCGATACGCGAGGACAGGCCGACGACGTACCCGTGACCGTGGACGCCGACGGCTGGCTCGGCGACCTGCTGTCCGGGCAGGCCGACCGGCGGCTGCCGCCACTCAGCACGCCACGCGGTTTCCGCGGCGAGTTGCGGCCGTACCAGCAGCGCGGCCTCGCCTGGCTCTCCTTCCTCGGCGAACTCGGTCTTGGCGCCGTCCTTGCCGACGACATGGGCCTGGGCAAGACCGTTCAGCTGCTGGCCCTGATCGCCGCCGACCCGCCCGGGAACCAGCCAACACTGCTGATATGCCCGATGTCGCTGGTGGGGAACTGGCAGCGGGAAGCTGACCGGTTTACCCCCGAGCTCAGGGTGCACGTCCATCACGGTGCTGAGCGGCTGAAGGGCGCCGAACTGACCGCAACGCTGGTGGACGCGGAACTGGTGATCACTACGTATGGAGTCGCCAACAGGGACCAGGACGTGCTGAGCCAGGTGCAATGGAGCCGTGTCGTAGTGGATGAGGCCCAAGCGGTTAAGAACCACAACACCGCGCAGGCTAGGGCCGTCCGCGCGTTGCCCGCGGCGGTCCGCATCGCGCTGACTGGGACGCCGGTCGAGAACCAGCTTTCCGAGCTGTGGTCCATCATGGACTTCACCAACCCCGGCCTGCTGGGCTCGGCCAAGAAGTTCCGCGAGCGATTCGCTGTCCCAGTCGAGCGACACGGCGATGACGAGGCGGCGGAGCAACTGCGCCGGATCACCCAGCCGTTCGTGCTGCGCCGCCTCAAGACCGACAAGTCAATTATCTCGGACCTGCCGGAGAAGCAGGACATCAAGGTCTGGTGCAACCTGACTCAGGAACAGGCCACCCTCTACCAGGCGACAGTCACCGACATGCTCAGCCGGATCGAAGACGCCAGCGACGACATCACTAGACGCGGCCTGGTGCTGGCAACGATGACGAAGCTCAAGCAGGTATGCAATCACCCTGCTCATCTGCTTAGCGACGGCTCCAGGCTGCCCGGCCGCTCAGGCAAACTCGCTAGGCTTGAGGAGATCTGCGAAGAGGTCGCTGCCGAAGGTGACAAGGCACTGTGCTTCACTCAGTACGCCGACTACGGCCGGATGCTTCAGCCCTATCTGGCGGCCAGGATCGGTTGCCAGGTGCTTTACCTCCACGGTGGCACGAGCAAAAAGCGGCGCGACGAGCTGGTTGTCCGCTTTCAGGAGGCCGACGAACCCGTGCTCTTCCTCCTCTCGCTCAAAGCGGGTGGCACCGGGCTCAACCTGACCGCAGCGAACCATGTCATCCACATCGACCGGTGGTGGAATCCCGCAGTCGAGGACCAGGCAACCGACCGGGCCTTCCGCATCGGCCAGCGCCGCAATGTGCAGGTACGCAAGTTCGTCTGCGTCGGCACGGTCGAGGAACGCATCGACGCCATGATCGAGCAGAAACGAGCCCTTGCCGAGCAGATCGTCGGCACCGGCGAGGCCTGGCTCACAGAGCTGTCCACCACCGCGCTGCGCGAAGTGCTCACGCTGTCGCCCGAGGCGGTTTCGACGTGAGCCCGGCACGACGGTCGGCCTGGTGGGAGGACTATTCGTCCTCCGGTCCGATCGCGGTCGAGAACGGGATCAAGGCCAAGAGCAAGCGAGGCGCCATCGGCGAGCAGTGGTGGTCCCGCCGGTTCATCGCTGTGCTCGAATCCCTTGGGATGAGCGGCCGTCTCCAGCGCGGGCGCAGCTACGCGCGCAAGGGACAAGTCCTGGAGTTCTCACTGACCCAGGGCAAGGTCACCGCCCGGGTACAGGGGTCGCGACCTCAGCCCTACAAGGTAACAATAGGCGTGCTTCCGCTGACCACCCCGCAGTGGCGGGAAGTCGAGCGCCGACTGGCCACCCAGGCGCTGTTCCGCGCGAAGCTGCTGGCCGGCGAGATGCCAACAGAGATCGAACAGGTCTTCGCGGACTGCGGCACGCCGCTATTTCCCCGGTCGGCCGCCGATCTCGACATGCACTGCAGCTGCCCGGACTGGGAGGTGCCCTGCAAGCACCTCGCTGCGGTGTGTTATGTGCTTGCCGAAGCATTCGACGACGACCCCTTCGCCATGCTCGCCTGGCGTGGCCGGGACCGTGACACGCTGCTCGCCGCACTGCGCGGGACTGGTCCGCGGCCCGCCGCTGCGAGCCCCGAGACGAGTGGGCGCGGTCAGGCCAAAGCCGATGCGCCGGTCACTGCTATGGACGCGAGCGACACGCGCGCCGTCCTCGCCGACGTGACCGGGCTACCGCTCGCTCAGGCCGGTGACTTCTGGTCGCCCGGACTGAGCCAGGCGAAACTGCGCGCGCTGGCCGCACCCCCTGCGGTCACCACCGTCCCTGACCTGATGCTCCGCATGTTCGATCCACCTCCGCTCCTAGTCCGCGGCAAGGATCTGCACACGATACTGTCTGCCGCCTACGAGCAACTAAGCCGCCCCCATGACTCCGGAGATGATTACTGCCCGCGTCCTTGAGGACTAGAACGTGGCGGGCGGAATCCGGTGGAACCTCGGGGACCCCCACCACGTCAAAGGTCCGAGGGGAGCGTGGCAATGCACAACCCGAGAAAACACATCACGGTCGGCCTGACCCTGATCGGGCCGGCCTGGTTCGGTTCCGGCTGCGCGGCGAGCACGAGCACGAAAATGCCGGTCGCGGACGTCTCCCCGGGCGGCCCGGGGCCGACGCCCGCGCGGTCGGCTGTGGGCGCCACACAGGTGGTTCATGTGGCGCGGCACGACGGAAGCCCTGCAAGTTCCTATGGTCGACATGGCACAGCGAGCACAAGGAACGCCGGAGAGCGCCTCGGCTGCAACCCTGTGCGTGCTATGTTCACGGCCCGAGCCCCGGGAATCGCAGTGCTGTCGGCCAGCCGGACCAGCTGCGGCGAGGCACTCCGGTGCGGCCCCCAGAATGGCACCTACCAGGTCTCGGTGATCGTCACAGGGTGACCGGAGAGTCCGTCTCCTTCCGTCCCGGTCCCTGATCAGGTACTGGACGACGATCAGGCTCTTCAGGTGGCGGGCCTTGCTGGCTTCTCTCCGGGCCATACATGGCGTAGCGTCACGGCGAGCTTCCGTCCGCCAGCGAACAGCAACGACATGACGAACATTGCCCTGGCCTTCCGAGATCTGAGCGCGTGGAGCTCGCCTTTCCACTCCTCCACCCAGCGATCCCGTTCCCGGCGGCCCGCGGGCGGTGCGCCAGGCGAGGCGTGCTGCGCCCGCTACCGGCGCCGGCCACCGCCCCCGGCTCGTCTCGGCTCCGCGAGCACCGCAGCGGTCCTCCACACCAGCCAGCCGACGGCTGTCTGCATCCGAGCCGGAGAATCAGCTTGACCCTGATGTCGACAACGGTCCCCGCGCTGCTCAGCCTGGCACCGGGCGCGGCGCGGCGGAACTCACGGGCCGCCCACCCGGCAAGCCCGGCCGGCAGCCTTGGCTCACTGCCGAAGAAACCCCGCTGGCTGGCCTCCGCAGCCGACCAGATCTCCAGCAGCGACACCGGCCGCCACAACCGCACCCGCTCGCGGTCTACCGGCAGCACGCGCCGGTACCCGGTCAGGTAAGCCCGCTCCAGCGTTCGCCGTAGCACCCGCATGAGCACCCGGTCCGCCGGCCGCGGCGCCGCGACCGCCGCGATCTCGAACCACAGCAGTGTCCATGCGATGTCGCCGTGCCGGTCGCCGACGCCGGCGTTCGTCCAGTCGATGACGTGCAGCGCCGAGCCGCCCGGTGCCGTCAGCACGTTGAGCGGATGAAAGTCGCCGTGGCACACCACCGGGTCAGCGGCTCCCAGCCGGTCCCGGACAAGCTCAATCTTCCGCAGCGAGGCGGCCAGCTCCCCCGACCCGCCGGATTCCGTCAGGCGCCGGGCCAGCCGCAGCCAGTTGTCCGGCACCTTGCCCGGGCAGGCGTCCGCCGGCGGGCTCCCGAGCCGGTGCAATTCCGCGTGCGCGGCACCCAGCCGGACCATCAACCCCGGGATCCGCCACGGCCGGCCGCGCGCCGCCGCGATGAGCGGCACCCCGGGCACCCGCGCCATCACCTGGACAGGCGACGGCAGCGCCGCACCCGGAGCCAGCACCGTCAGCACCTCCGGCGCGGGGTAGCCCCGGGCGGCGGCCCAAGACTGGACCGCGCTCTCCCGCCGCAGCAGGTCATAGCGCTGCGCTGCCGCAGGGACCCGCGCTACCAGCGGGACCGACCACTGCGGCGGCAGGCCCGCCCCGTCGAACCGGAGCCCGTACACCCAGAAGTCGGCCCCGCCGGCAAGCCGCTCCGGCGGGGCGCCATCGCTCACCGCCCCGTACCCCTGGCCGGTCAGCCACCCTCGTACCGCAGCCGACACTTCCCCGGATTCAGGCGCAGGCAACATATCGGGAGGTTACCCCTAGCTCACAGACCGGCATGATCCGCCCTCCTGGCTGGCAACCGCATAACCCGCATACGGCGCGCAGATCGGCGGGACTGCGCACCCTAGCAGAACGCGGAGCGCAGCAGCGCCTCGTCATCGACGACGAGCACCTTTTTCAACTCGCCTCGCCCCCGGCCGGGACCTCGGCAGTCACCTGGAAGCCGACCGCCGGCGGCCCGGGCCGAGCCGCCGGCGAGCCGGCGCCCGCGCCCCCGTTGCCCCGGTCGCGGGCCCGGAGACCCCGCGGCGCGGCCGCCGCCCGGCCTCCGTCGTCGCGGACGTCGGCGGCTTCCGGGAGACGGCCACAACCCCGTCCTGGCGCCGGGTGCATGCTTCACGACGGGCGGCGCGCCGATGCGGAACCGACACTCAAGCGACGGGAGCCCGGTGGCCCGCCCGCACTCCACTAGGCCCGGATTCGGCCAGGCCTCGACGATGAGCCCGGCGCCGTCGCGGCGGCGCGGCGGCCAGCGCGCGGCTGCGCCCAGAGCAGCCGGCGGTCCCGCATCGCTCCGAACCGGCGCTCGCCTCCTCCGGTCGCCTGCCCGCCAGGCACCTGCCCACCCCCGCCTGGACCGTGATCACCGTCAGCGCGTGCGCGACGACATCATGCATCTCGCGGGCGATACGCACCCGCTCCTCCCGGACCTCGGCGGCCCGCTCACGCTCCGCCTGCGCGGCCAGCCCTGCCTGGTAACGCCGCCGCGCCGCGACGCTGTCCCGATAAACCAGGCTCCAGCCAGCGGCACGAAAATATACGCGGCCTCGGCTGCGGGTCATCGGTCCCGGCCGCTGGGTACGCATGGGGCCCGGTCGGCGCAGCTGGTAGCCCTTCACCCTAGGGGGAGAACGATGGCACGGACGGACGAGCCGTGTTGCGGTGCTCGGCATCGGGGCGATGGGCCACGGAATGGCTGTCGGCCTCGGCGGCCCACGATCGTATGGAACCGCACGATGGAGGCGACCCGGGACCTAGCTGAGCTCGGCGCTGAGGTCGCCGAGACCGCCGCCGACGCGGCGCGGCGAGCCGCGATCGTGGTCACGATGGTGACCGACGCCGATGCCGTCATTTCGATCGCCCGCGACCAGGGGGTGCTCGCTGCTATGGCGCCGGGCGCAGTCTGGGCCCAGATGAGCACCATCGGGGTAAAAGGGACCGACCGCGTCACGGCCATGGCCGGCGATGAGCGTCCGGACGTGATGCTCCTGGACGCGCCGGTGTCGGGAAGCAAGGACCCGGCCGAACGCGGCCAGCTGACGATCTTCGCGTCAGGGCCCGGCGGGGCGCGCGCGCGTGTCACTCGGCTGTTCGACGCGCTCGGCCAGCGCACGATCTGGGTCGGCGAAGCCGGGACCGGGACGCGACTGAAGCTGGTGAACAACACCTGGCTGGCGTTCGCGGCCGAAGCGGTTGCCGCGTCCGTGGCTCTGGCTCGCCGGCTGGGCCTTGAGACCGAGACGGTGCTGGATGCGCTCGGCGATGGCCCGCTCGTGTCCACCTGGCAGGCAGCCAAACTGCGGCGGATCGCCGACGGCGAGTTCTCGGCCCAGTTCGCGCTGTCGCTCGCGCTCAAGGACGTGCACCTCGCCCTGCAGGCCGGCGACGACCGGTTCGCCGCCCTCGCCTGCCTGGCTGACGAATGGCAGCAGGCCGTTGACCAAGGTCTGGGCGGGCAGGACCTGACCATCGTGACCCGCATGCTCGAACAGCGGGGAGGAACGCCCTGACCCTGACCGGGGTGCCGCGAGCCTCCGCGGGCAGCACGCCTTTTACGGTGTCGTAGCCGTAACCGTCCCAGGGCGCGTAGTAGCAGATGGAGTCGCCGGGCTCGATGCTGATGAAGTACGTGCCGTCCGCGTAGCGGTCGACCTTCCATCCGAACTCTGTGCCGTCGACCCGTTTGGTGAACGGCTCAACCGTGATCGGGGGGCGGTTGGCATCACCACCCTGCGGGAAGAGGGAGTGATGTGAATGTTGATTCCCAAGCGCGCCCACGCCTAGCTCGGTCGAGCGATACATCTCGCAGGTCGATTCGCCCGGCAGCCTGCCTTCCAGGGACCCCAGCAGGAGTTCTAGCACCCAATCTCGGGTGCCGGTTTATTACAAGTAGAAACATCATCTAAATTCTTGCTTTGTCAGGACTACTGGCTGTTCGCGCGTTACCTTCCCCCTATGGAGGTCATAAGCGACGGAACGCCGCAGCGGCAGCCGGGCCCGGGAGCCCGGCACCGAGACTCGCTGCTGTGCGTCGCCGGGACGATAGCCGCCAGCGCTGTCCTGCTGTTCTGCTACCTGCGCATCGCCGGGGTCACGGGCTTGAATTCCGATGCCGGCGGGATCATCCTGCAAGCCTCCGACGTGCTGAACGGCAACCTGCTGTTGCGCCACTGGGTGGACACCGACGTCTCCTTCTTCACCACTGAACTGCCCCTGTACGTGGCTGTGACCGCGGTTGCCGGCGCCCGCCCCGAGGTGGTCCACATCTGTGCGGCGCTGACCTACACGGCGCTCGTGGTGCTCGCCGCCTTCCTCGCCCGCGGCCGGGCCCGCGGCACGGAGGGCGTCGTCCGTGCCCTGGTGGCGGCTGGGGTAATGCTTGCCCCGCAGGCGGGATCGCCGGGCGAAACCATGGTCCTGCTCGGCAGTCCCGATCATTTCGGCACTGCGGTACCGGTGCTGCTGCTCCTGCTCCTGCTGGACCGGCCACGATCGCGTTGGTATCTCCCGGTCGTCACGGGCGTGCTGCTGACTTGGTCAATAGTCGGCGACCCGCTGGTGGAGGTTATCGGCGTCATCCCGGTGGTCCTCGCCAGCCTGCTGCGGGCATGCCGCATCCTGTGGGCTGGACGCGCGACGGCCCGAGCGGGCAGGCAGGACGATCCAGCGGCGGCACGCGGTGCGGACAGGGCGCAGCACGCTCGAGAGGTGTGCGGGGCGGTCTTGTACCAGGTGTCGATTGCCGCCGCCGCGGTCGCCGCCATTCCGCTTGCCATGTTGGCGTACCGCGTGATCAGGCACTTCGGCGGATATCAGCTGGGCCCCGCGGAGTACCGACAATTTTCTTGGCAGTCGGCCGTGCGGAGTGCGCCCATGGCCTGGCGGAGCGTTCTTGCGTTGTTCAGCGCTGACTATGCCGGCGCGAGCGGGTCGTGGAACGTCGCTTTCGCCCTCGCGCACTTGGTGGGGCTGGCAGCGGTGATCGCTAGTCTCGCCGTCGCCGCCTGGCACCTCGTCCGCCCGGCGCGTTCCGCCAGGCTCGGCGACCTGGTCTCTGACGTGCTCGTGCTCGCCATCGTTGGGAACATCGCAGCTTACTTCCTGTTGATTCGGATCACCAACGTATGGGGCGCGCACGAGATCGCGCCTGTGCTGTCGTTGGGAGCGGCGCTCGCCGGCCGCACGCTCGGCGGCCCGCTGGTCCGGATCCAGCGGCGCGGCATCCCCATTCTGGTCCCTGCCCTGGCCACCGGCCTCGTCTGCAACGCCGTGCTGCTCGGGGTCGCTACGGCAGCCCCGCAAGGGATGCCGCAGAGCGCTCGTCTCGCCACCTGGCTGAGCGGGCACCACCTGGTTCATGGGATGTCTAGTTACTGGATGGCATCCAGCACGTCCGTGGACAGCACCAATACCATCAGTGTGCTCTCAGTCTCAATCCATGGCTATATCCGGCGACTGGCGCCCGACTCCTGGGAAAACAACTTGGCGCTGGCCAATCCGGCGACGCATACCGCGAATTTCTTCGTGGCAGGGCAGGGAGAGCAAGACAAAATGAGCCTCGCGCTGAAGATGTTCGGCATGCCGGTGCGCGCCTACCACTTTGAGTCGTACACCATCATGGTCTGGGACAAGAACCTGCTTCCGGAGCTAGCTCCCCCGCCAGCTCCCTAGCGGACATCCTGGAACAACGCAGGAACGGGGTGAACCGGTCCAGGCCCGACTGACCGATGACCCCGCAGCTTTGGCGTGCCGCGTGACCCCGATTCACGTATCAGGCTCCTTCTGCGCATAACGGGTACTTGCAAAATACTTGCAAGTACGGCAGGCTGCCACTATGCCTTCTTCTCCTCTCCCGGCACGAGCGGCCTGACCAGATGGGGAAGAGCACGGTGCCTTCGGATCTTCTTGAGGACAAGCCGCGGCTGGCGCAGTCGTTCCGCCTGCGGGACCTGGTGCCGCTGTCGGTGTCGAGCGTGGGCCCGATGTTCTCGGTGGCCGCCACCGGCGGCGTGATGGCCGCGGACGCCGGCTGGTGGACGCTCCCGGCGATCGCCATCCTGGCAGTGCCGTTTATTATCTCCAGCTTCGTATTCCGCCTTCTCAACCGGCACTTCCCCAGCTCTGGCGCGTCCTATCACTGGTCGGCGAGGATCATCGGGCGGCCGGTATCGCGCTATCAGGCGTGGATCTTGATCCTGGCGTACTTCCTGTCGATCCCGCCGATCGCCATACCGGCCGGGGCCTACACGCTGGCCCTGATCGCGCCCGGCTACCACGCCCCGGCGGTCGTGCAGCTGGCCGTGACCTTGTTCTGGATCGTGTTCGCGGCCGTGCCGCTGCTGCTCGGCGCCCGGCCGACGGCCCGCATCACCCAGGTGTTCTTCGCCGTCGAGATGGTCTCCCTCGCCGCCTTCGGCGTGGTCGGCGCCCTCAACTGGCATCGTCTCGCGGTTCCCATCCACTTCGGGGCGCCGCCCATCGGGGGCATCCTGATCGTGGCCGTCGTCGCGGCCACCATCCTCGACGGCTGGGAGATCGACAGCTACGCCGCAGAGGAGTCACGCAAGCCGCGGGACCAGCCGGGCATCGGCGGGATTATCGGCGCGTTCGGCGCGCTGCTGTTCTACGCGATCCTGTTTCCGCTCATGCTCGGCGAGACCCCGCTGAGCTCGCTGGCCGGCTCGGTGGACCCGCTGGCCGAGTGGTCGCATCGGCTGGTGCCGGGCGCCCCGTGGCTGATGCTGATCCCGATCCTGCTGTCGACCGCCGGCGGCCTGTGGCTCACCAGCTACATCCTCACCCGGGCGCTGTTCGCCATGGGCCGCGAGCGGCTGATCCCGGCCGGGTTCGGCCGTCTCAATCGCCACCACGTCCCGCACGTCGCCATCATCGTGACCCTCGGCTCGGCGCTGATCGTCGTCGGCGTCCAGCTGTTCGTGTCGTCGCTGAGCTCATTCTTCACGCTGGTGCTCTCCGCCGCCGGGTTCTTCCTCCTCGCGGAGTTCTTCCTGGACTCGATGACCGGCGCGGTCTTCCTCACGTTCGGGCACCGGAAGCTGCCCGACGTGCAGATCAATCCGCACAGCCACCGCCTGCTGCTGGCCGGGTCGCTGTTCTCCACGGTCGTCATGGGCGCGCTGCTTGTCGCGTTCTTCTGCTACGGGCCGAAGGCGATCGGCAGCGGCGTGGACCAGACGTTCGCCGTGCTCCTCGCCCTCGGCGCGGTCTTCGCCTGGGCAACCCGCAACCGGGCGACCGCCACCCACGTCTTCACTGGCATCGACATCGTCGACCGGCCACTGCCGCCCGCCGCGGTGGCGGCTCACCGCGACGGCGCGGCAGGCTAAGCCGACATATCAGTGCATTGCCATGATTGTCTGCCGTTCCGGTCGTCTCACCCCGAGCCCTAGCGACCCTGCGCCGACGCACCACTCCTGACCCGGGCTTCGGCCACACGGTGCTGGCCGAGTTCCGGCTTCGGGTCGCCGGCGCCGGGGTGCTTGACCGCCTTCACCGCACCCCGCGCAGCGAGGGATACGAGAAGCTACAGCTCCTCGGCGTGCTCGGAGCAGCGCTTCGCCCAGGCGGACCACTGAGGCGGCCATACACTATGGGCTGTAGTAGTCGGAGCAAGCCGGATGGGGGGTGCGACAGTGGCGCGAGCGCGGGCGGTGGTGATCGGCGCCGGGATCGGCGGCCTGGCGGCCACTGCGGGGCTTTGCTCGGCCGGCTGGGATGTCATCGCCTGCGAGCGCTCGGCGTCGCTTGAGCCAGTCGGGGCCGCCCTGGGGCTGGCTCCCAACGGACTGCGGGCGCTGGACGCCATCGGTGCGGGGGCCACGCTTAGGTCGCTGGCAGTCCCGCAGGAACTGGGCATCCGCCGTTCCGACGGCCGGTGGCTCGTTCGCAGCCCTACCGACCAGGTGATCGTGAACCGGTTCGGGGACCCGATCATCTTGCTGCCGCGGGCGGCCGTGGTCGACGCGCTAGCAGCGCGCGTTCCCGACGGTGTGCTCTCCCTGGGGACCGAGGTGACGTCAGTAGAACCCGGCGGGAAGGCGGCAGCGCGCGTGGTCACCACGGAGGGCGAACTGGATGCCGACCTCGTGGTGGCGGCCGACGGGATCGGTTCTGCGACGCGCCAAGCACTATTCCCCGGTCACCCGGGGCTCCGGTACGCGGGGTTCACTACCTGGCGAGTGGTCGCCGGCCCTGTGACCGGGCATGTCCCGATGGCGGAGAGCTGGGGGCGCGGCACCGTGTTCGGGGTCATGCCGCTCTCCGACGGGCGGGTCTACTGCTACGCCGCCGCGCCCGCGGGCCCCGGCGCACATTCCGGCGACGAACTGGCCGAGCTGGCCAGGCTCTTCGGCAGATGGCACGAGCCGATCCCGCAACTGCTCGGGATGGCCAGGCCGCAGGACGTACTCCGTCAAGACGTCGCCGAGCTGGCCGCACCGCTGCCGTCCTTCCACCGCGGCCGGGCCGCGTTGCTCGGCGACGCCGCCCATCCCATGACGCCGAACCTCGGCCAGGGCGCGTGTCAGGCACTGGAAGACGCCGTCGTCATCTCCCGGCTCGCCGCCGGAGCAGAACCGGAGGCCGTGGCCGGGATGCTGGCCTCCTATACCGCGGCCAGGCTGCCGCGCACCGCCAACGTCGTCCGCTGGTCCCGCCGGGCCGGCACCATGGCAACCTGGGCCTCGCCTCCTGCCGTCGCCTTCCGCAACACGGTCACACGCGTGATGGGCAAGTTCGCACCGGGAGCCGCGCTCCGCGGCCTCTCCCCCATCTACGGCTGGCAGCCCCCAGAAGCGGGCCGCCCCGGCGGCGCAGGCTAACCCAGGATTGACGCCGAACTGCCACTCCGCCGCCCGCAACGGCAGCTGGCACCAACGGCGGACCGGCGCCTCGCCCTCCACAATAGTTGTTCCTTCAAGTAAGTTTGTTTGGGGTAATCCCAGGCGCTGGGGAGCGGCCGCGTTGGCGCCAACGCGGCCTCGATATCGCTGGTCAGGCGGTCCTGCGGTGTTATGAGCAACAATTTGTCCGGTTGATGTCGGGCTTCGGGGTGCGATAGCGTCCCTTGGGGCGTTCAATCACTATCTTGCGCACCGATCTGAATGGCGGTCGCTAGCTCCCGGCCGGGTAGGCCATAAAAGGAAGGCGGGGGAAAATGCAGGGTAAAGATCTTTCCGTCAAGGAGAGAGCTGTCTTGTTCGCGCTCATGGGAGAGGCGCGTGAGGTATCGAATTCAGAGCTGGCCGAGCGCGCCGGATTCCGACTGGACGGGAAGGAACGCCGGAGGCTCAACGACCGGAAGCTGGTCGATAGCCGCAAGGTCGGTCGCACTTACGCGCATGAGCTTACTGATGCGGGCTGGGACTGGTGTGCCACGCACCTTTCCGAAGGGACGCAGGGCAGGGCGAGCAGCATGGAGGGTGCGCTGTACGCGGTCCTCGGCGGGCTGGCGAGGTACCTGGAGTACTCCGAGCAGAGCCTCGCCGACGTCTTCCAGCAACGCGACCCGGAAACGCAAGAGAGGCCCGTCGATATCGCGGAGCTTATTAGGGCGGCTTACCTGCGACTGGCGAGCGAACCGGGCAAGTTCGTCAAGCTGAGGGAACTGCGCGCGGAACTGAGCGACGTTCCCCGCAGCGAACTCAACTCCTCGCTGGAAGGAATGTACCGCGCGCAGCAGGTCAATTTGGTCCCGCAAGCTAATCAGCAGGCCCTAACGCAAGCCGATCGGGAATCAGCGCTTCGCATCGGCGGAGAGGCCAAGCACATGATTTCGATTAGGCAGGGATGACAGTGATGAACGACGAGGAACGAAGGGCGCTGGGGTCGCTCACATTCAACTGGACGAGCGCGCTTGAGGAAGTCTGGCGCCCAGCGCGCTATCACGTTGAGGGGCTGCACGTCGAGGCGGCTAGCCTGATTCGCCAGGGCATTGAGGAGGCCACCGCCAGCACCGAGCGCGCCAATCCCCTGGGCCTGCCGTTGCAAGGCGAGCGAGGGGTGGGGAAGACGCACCTGCTCGGCTGGTCGCGCGAGCAGGTCCAGGCGGCAGGCGGGTACTTCTTCCTGCTGGGAGACCTGACCCGCAAGACGTTCTGGGAGGAGGCGCGCACCGCGTTCGTCCAGCAGTTGCTGCCGCTTAAGGACGGCAGCCGGGACCAGCTGGGCCGGCTGCTCGCGGACCTCGCGGACCAGGCAGGCATTGAGAAGCCGGTCCGCGACGCAGTGACCGGGGTCGTCCCGCCTAGCCCGGAGGACGTCGGCGCCTTCATTGCCGCGCTGCGGCGCCGGGACCCCTCGCTCGCCCCGCCTTGCCTGGATACGGCGCGCGCCCTGGTCCTCCTCGCCTCGCCGGAGTCGAGCCACACGGAAATCGGCTATTACTACCTTGACGGCGGTAATGTCGATGACGCCGAGCGGCGCCATTGGGGCATCAGGAACAAGCCGAACACGGCCCGGTTCGTCATCAACCAGGTGTCACGGCTCCTCGCCCTGTCCGGACCCACCGTCGTGGCGGTCGACCAGATCGACGCGCTCATCGACCAGGTGGGCAAAGACGAGGATGCCAGCATGATCGCCGAGGTAGCGACCGGGCTGATGGACCTCCGCGACACCACGTTCCGCACCTTCACGATCATCTCCTGCCTCCCCGAGAGCTGGGACTATGTGCGGGACGCGGCGGTAGGCACCGCCCTCGATCGGTTCCGCCCGCCGTGCCCGGTGCAGAACATCCCGACCGCCGACATCGGCCGCCACATGATCGCGCAGCGGTTCGCAGTTGACTACACGAGGGCCGCGTTCCAGCCGCCCTACCCCACCTGGCCGATCCAGCCCCGCGCCTTCGACGACGCCACCGGCTATACGGCGCGGTCGCTGCTGAAGCGGATCGACATGCACGTCCGCGAGTGCCTGCGGAACGACACGGTCGTGGAGCTGGACCACCTCAGCGATGAACTCGAGGATGGCACGCAGCCCACGGACGCGGTCCAGCCGGGACTGGAGACTGAGTTTGCCGCCCTGGACGCCCGGTTCCGCGAGCTCTGGAATACCGCCGACGTGTCCCCGGCCCTCGTGCCGGGCACGGAGGACGGCCTGATGCCAGATTTTCTGGACGCCGGGCTGGACTCGTGGATCCGCGAGCGCGGCGAGGACGACAGCCTCGCCTTCACCCGCGAGCGGCATCCGGCCAAGAACCCCGCGCTCCACGCGGAACTGAAGATGATCATCGATGACCGCACCGAGCGCCAGCGCCGCTGGGCCTTTCGGGCGATCGCGGCTGAGAAAGCGAACTCGGTCCTCAGCCGCCTCCGCAACGCGACCCAGGCGATCGGCCTGGACGCCGATACGGCCAACCGCCAGCTCTTCGTCCTGCGGAGCACGAGTTGGCCCAACGGCCCCAAGACCGAGGCGGAGCGGGCCGATTTCGCTGCCCGGGGCGGCCGGACCATCCCGGCCACGGTCGGGGACCTGAAGACATTCGCCGCGCTGCGCGCGATGCTCGCCGAGCGGCACCCCGATCTCAACGCCTGGCTCGTCGCCCGCCAGCCCGCCCACGGCACCGACCTGCTGCGGCTGGCGCTCGCCGATGTCGTGCCGCCGGGAACGTCGGCGTCTGCGTCCGACGACAGGGCAGGAGGAACCCGAGTCAGCCCCAGACATGGACCGAACGACTCCAGCCGTCCCTCGACCGGAGAGGAAACAGCGGACCTGCCTGCCGCGGGGTCCATCCGGGGTCGGCGCGAGGATACTGGGCGGGGCACCCGTGAGCCTGGACCTCGCCGTGCTGAGCAAGCACACGGTGCTGTTCGCCGGGAACGGATCGGGCAAGACCGTCCTGCTGCGGCGCGTTATCGAGGAGTGCGCGCTGCGGGGCGTGTCCTCGATCGTCTTGGACCCCGGCAATGACCTGGCCCGGCTCGGGGACGGGTGGCCGGAGCCGCCCGAGGCGTGGTCCGCCGAGGACGCCCAGCGGGCGGCCGAGTATCTCGCCGAAACTGACGTCGTGGTCTGGACGCCGCGTCGCCAGAGCGGCCGGCCGCTGACCTTCCGGCCGCTGCCCGAGTTCGCCGCGGTCAAGGACGATCCGGACGACCTGGACGCCGCGATCGACGCGGCTGCCGGGGCGATCGCGCCGCGGGTCGTGAGCTCGGGGAGGAAAGCCGAGGAGGAGACGGCGGTGCTCCGCGAGGCGCTGCGGTACTACGCCAAGTCCGGTGCCAGCGACCTCGGCGGCTTCGTGGACCTGCTCGACGAGCTGCCCGAGGACATTACCTTGCTGCGCAATGCCGATGCCACGGCGGCAAACCTGGCCCAGCGGCTCCGGGTGGCGCAGATCAACGACCCGCTGTTCGCGGGTCGAGGGCGAGCCAGTGGATCCGGGGATACTGCTCACCCCGCCGCCGGGCAAGCGCGCCCGGGTCTCCGTGATCAGCATGATCGGCCTGCCTGAACCCGCGCAGCGGCAGGGCTTCGTCAACCAGCTCCAGATGGCGCTGTTCTCCTGGATCAAGAAGCATCCGGCCAGGGACCGGCCGCTGAGCGGCCTGCTGGTGATGGACGAGGCCCAGGAGCTGGTGCCGTCGGGCAAGGTCACCGCGTGCAGCGAGAGCACCCGCCGGCTGGTCGCGCAGGCCCGCAAGTACGGGCTGGGCTTGCTGTTCGCCACGCAGGCGCCGAAGGCGCTGCATAACCAGATACCGGGCAACGCGGCCACGCAGTTCTACGGCCGGCTGAGCAGCCCGGTCCAGATCGGCGCGGCACGCGAGGTCGCCAAGGCCAAGGGCGGCGATGTCCCCGACATCGCCCGGCTTACGAGAGGCCAGTTCTATGTCGGGACCGAAGGCACGAAGTTCATCAAGACCGCGACGCCGCTGTGCCTGAGCTACCACCCGGCGGCCCCGCTCACCGAGGAGGAGGTCATCGCCCGAGCGCGCGCCGACCGCTAGGTCGAGCACATCCAGCCGCTAGGTCGAGCACATCCAGCCCCGCGACCAGAGGATCCGCCAGTCCGCCCGCCCGGCGAACACACCCGATGTACGCCCGACTCGGCGGCGCACGCCAGGCCAGGACAGGCCGCCAGCGCGGCCCGTCCGTGGAAGGGTGCCAGCATGAACACAGACCGCACTGGCATCATCCCGCCCGGGACGGTGTCCGGAAAGTCTGTGGCGCCGGCCAGCGGCAGAGGCTAGTCCTGCTGGTGCGGGGTTTCCCCGCCGAGCGGCCGGGGCTGGGCCTTTGCGGTGTCGTTTTCCCGCATGAGGAGGTAATCGGTGAATCCTGCGGCTTCGAGGCGGGTGAGCTGGGCGGGAAGCTTGCCGCTGCGGCGGATGACCTCGGTGACGCGGCCCTGCTCGCGGAGGTCGCGGGCGGCGGCGAGGGCGTCGGCTGGGTGCACGCCGGGTTCTGCGAGGACCGCGACCGCGTTGCGGGGGGGCTGGCTGCCGAGCAGGAGGTCCACGATCCGCTCGAAGCCGATGGAGAAGCCGCAGGCGGGGACGTCCTTGCCGAGCCAGCGGCCGATGAGCTTGTCGTACCGGCCGCCGCCGGCCACCGAGCCGCCGGAGCCGGGGGTGGTGATCTCGAAGACCTGCCCGGTGTAGTAGCCCATGCCCCGGACCAGGGTGGGGTCGAACTGCCAGGCCAGCGGGCGGGTGCCCGCCAGCCGCTCCAGGCACGTGGCGGTCGCGGCCAGGTCGGAGGCGACCTCGTCTGCCAGGCCGGGAACGGTGGCGGCGAGCGCGCCGGCGAGCTTCCCGGCGGGGAGGTCCTGGAGCGCTGCGATCATGTCCAGGGCCGTCACGCAGGCCTGCTGCGGGATGCCGGCTTCGGCGAGCTCGCCGCGGACGCCGTCCCAGCCGATCTTGTCGAGCTTGTCCAGGATGATGAAGCACCTGGCGTGCTCGCCCGCGGGGATGCCCGCCGCCTGCGCGAGGGCAGCGAGGAACCTGCGGTCGGACAGGCGCACCGTGATGTCGTCCAGGCCGATGGCGGACAGCGCCCCGGTGGTGGCCTCGATCAGCTCGGCCTCGGCCAGGATGGTCGGCTCGCCGATGATGTCGATGTCGCACTGGTAGAACTGCCGGTAGCGGCCCTTCTGGGGCCGTTCGGCCCGCCACACCGGGCCTACCTGCAGGGACCGGAAGGGGACGGGCAGCTTCGCCTGGTTAGCGCCGTAGAACCGGGCCAGCGGGACCGTGAGGTCGTAGCGCAGCCCCAGGTCGACCAGGTCCCGCAGCGCGCATGGCGCGGTCTCGGCTGGCAGGCCGCGCTTGAGGACCTGGAAGATGAGCTTCTCGTTGTCGCCGCCCTGCCCGCTGGAGAGCCGGTCGATGTTCTCCAGGGCGGGGGTCTCGATCCGCTGGTACCCGAACCGGGCGTAGACGCCGGTGACGGCCGACAGCACATGGTCCCGGACGGCGGTATCGGCGGGCAGCAGGTCCCGCATCCCCCGGGCCGGGCTGGTGTCGGT
This sequence comes from uncultured Actinomycetota bacterium, assembly GCA_963844925.1. Taxonomy (GTDB): domain Bacteria; phylum Actinomycetota; class Actinomycetes; order Streptosporangiales; family Streptosporangiaceae; genus Trebonia. The sequence continues at coordinate 228,056 of CAWJQG010000001.1, forward strand.
CTTCACGTGGTCGTCCCTTCGGTCGGCGTCAGGCCGTGCGGGCGCACGCCCCTGTGGCCGGCGGCCGCGGCTCCCTGTGCCGGGCGGTACCCGCGCCAGCCGGGCGCAGCCGGTACCAGGGTATCGACGTGCGCCCAGAACTCGTCCCGGTTAAGTGCCTGCGCGGCGGCGGCAACCTCCCCGGCAAGCGCGTGGCCGCTCCTGAGCGCGTCGGCGAGGGGGCGGAGGCGGGCGTCCAGGATGCCTGAGGCCAGGCAGGAGCCGATTAACCTGTGACCGCTACCCCAGGCCCGTACGCGGAGCCACCGTGGATAGAACCTCGGCCGTCAGCTCATCCGCCGACGCGCCCACCCATGGCCGGGCCGGCACCGAAGGCCAGGTCAGCGCGGCCACCCCGACTGCCACCCGCGCGGCCGCCACGGCCGTGGCGGCGTACCGGAATAGCGGGAGAGCGGCTGGGTCTAGGGAGCTGTGGTGTCTTGCGGCATGAGCACATTCTCGCTCCTGTTTCCATTGAGCATTACATGCGCAGTGGCCCGCGGTGGTCCTATCCGGCTCCCGCGCCCCTGACGCCCCTCTGGAGGCGCGAAAGCGGATGCCCTCCCGGCGGGCACCAGAAGGCAATCAGGTGCCGGTGGTCCGTTGGCAGACCCCGGTCGAGTCCGGGTTGTTCATCGAGTATGGGTTGATGGGCGCTCCGGTCGGCTGGACCTTGTCCAGGGGGCCGCTGGGATAGTCCGGGTGGCCGTACCCGTCTGTCATGCCGCACCGGTTACCGGCCTCGTCCGGGTAGGCGGAGACATCCCATGGCTGGAGTGGTCCTCCCGGGTCCTGCCAGTCATCGAACTCGATGTATCCCGTTACCTGCCCGACCACCCGCATCCAGTCCGCCGGAGCGTGCGGCGGCTCCACGACGTAGACGAAGCGATAGTTGACGTCGATGTCGAGGATGGTGCTGCCCTTATCGACCGTTGACCGGGCGCTCATCGTCCCGTGCACCTTGATAACGGTGCCGATCAGGGCGGTGGTGCCGGGCGCGAAAGAGGCCACCCAGGTGCGCGTGCTCAGCTCGTAGCCCTGCTTGTCCAGGCCGATCTTGTCAAGCCCGGCAATGAACTGCGCCCGCTGCTGCGCGGTGAGCACGTCTGCGAACGCCGTCGGGGCACCACCGAGCAGCGTCGTCTGGTCGAGGTTCTGCGCGATCAGCAGCCTGCGCGTCGCCGCGTAGGCGGCGGCTACCGCGCTGGCAGTGAAGGGGCCGTGCGGGGCGGCCGCCGGGATGGTGATCCCGGCCGCGCCGTCCGCCCAGTGATCGGCCGGAGTGCCGGTGAACGGGTCGGCCGGCGGCCCGCTGAGCGGCTTAGTCGCCGGAGCGTTCGCCGACGTCTGGGGCACCGCGCCGTTGGTCACGACTTGCGTGTCATCCGGGCCGCCAACGCCCGACTGGTGGTGCCAGGCGAACAGAGCGGCCCCCGCGATGACCACCACCGCCACCGACCAGCCGACTGCCTGCCCGCCGCGACGGCGCTTGCCCGGTGGCGGAGATTGCGCCCCGCGGCGCTTGCTCCGCCTGGCCTGCGATCGGGAAGCGCGCGCCCGGGCCCTAGCCTCGCGCGCCAAGGCCATCGACCGCTTCTTTCCGGCCTTCTCGCGCTCGGCCGCGGATGGCTCCCGGATGCGGGACGCGCCCCGCACCTCCTCGGTGAGCTCGCGTAGCCTGCGCTCCATCTCGTCATCGACCGGCGATGATCCACCCAATCCATCAGACATATGAAGTAATTTAACGGATCATCACATTTACCGATCAATGAACTGACGATTGTCCAGGAAAATGCCCAGACCGCTCCCCGGGGCAACGCGCGCCCGAGGAGGTCTGGTCTTTGTTTCTTTCCGACTTGCTTCTTATTGGGGAAGCCGGCATCGACCGGAAGGGCCACGCCGGTGACGTAGCGGGCGTCGTCGGAGACCATCCAGAGGATCGCGTTGGAGATGTCGACCGGCTCGACCATGTCGACCGGGAGCGCGTTGGCCATCGCGTTGGACAGCTACGGGTCCTTGGCGAGGAACTCCGGCATCACGTCGTTGACGATCATGGGCGTGTTCACGCCGATAGGATGCGGCGGTCACCGTGGGCCGACGGCGTAGCGGGTCGGCGGGACGCCCAGGGTAGCGGCGAAGTCCCTGGTCAGATGGGCCTGATCGGCGTAGCCGAGGTCGGCTGCCAGCACCGCCCAGTCCACCGATGCGGGGCCGTTCGCCTCAACCCGCAGCGCCGCCTCGTGCAGCCGGGCGCGGCGCATCACCCACTTGGGCGAGACGCCGACGTAGTCTGCGAACAACCGCTGCAGCCTGCGCTCCGACAGCCCGGACACCTCGGCCAGCTGGGCCACCCGCTGCAGTCCCGGATCCTGGGTGATCCGCTTCGCCAGCCCGGCCGCCTGCTCGACGACGGGGTCCGCCGCGGCACCGAAACCGCGCAGCAGCCCGGCTGCGGCCGCGATCATGGCGACGTCATCGGCGTCGGCGGCCATCACCACCGCGCACGCCTCGTCCGCCGCCGGGCCGAAAAAGCGGGAGGCGGGAACCACGCGATCGTTCAGACTAAAGATTGGCCTTGAATAAAAGGGACGGAAGCCGCCGGGACGGAACCGGACGCCGAGCGCCTTCCCGGCTCTGGACAGGCGCCGGGTGAAAATCTTCCTGTCGACCCCGAACACGGCCGCCCCGGTCGCCTCGAAGGCGAGGTTCACGTTGGGGTGCGGGAGGATCTTCTGCTCGTGCGCCGGCTGCCCGCGCAGGTCCCAGCGGACCACCCAGCAGAAGTCGACGAACGGCGCCAAATCCTCGGGCGGCGGGTACCTGTCCAGCTTGAACCTGGTCGCGGCGGCCCGGGCGTGCAGCACGCCAGCGCCCATCGGCCCAGCCGCCACGACGAATGGCGAGTCCATGGCGCCAAGCGTAGCCGTCGCGTTTGTTCAAGACACCGCTGCTGCGCGTCGCTAGCGTGGGAGGCATGACACTGCATGCCGAATTGGCTGACGCGGCTGGAGCGACCGCGCTCGTCATGGACAACGTGACGCCCGCCCAACTGAGCGGACCCACTCCGTGCGCGGAATGGGACGTCCAAGCCCTGGTTAACCATGTGATCCTGTGGACCTCGTACTCGCTTGAGCGCCGGGCGCACGGCGAGTCGGTGGCACCGGAACTGATGGAGCACGACTTCGCGGCGGCACCGGATTTCGCCAGCGCCTACCGCGGCCAGCTGGACCGCGCGGTGGCCGCGTGGGCGGACCCGGCCGTCTGGGATCGCGAGCTTGACGTGATGGGCGCCAAGACCCCGGCGGCGGACGTGGGCGCGCTCATGATCGCCGAGCTCGTGCTGCACGGCTGGGACCTGGCGGCGGCGACGGGGCAGGAGTACACGGTCTCCGACCGCGCCGCCGAGGCCGCGCTGCGCGCTGTCGAGGCCAACGCCGAGCTCTACCGCCAGTACCAGGGCTTCGCTGACCCGGTGCCTGCGGCCGCCGACGCGCCGGTCCTCGACCGCGTGCTCGCCCTGTCCGGACGCGACCCGGCCTGGGCTGTCCGCTAGCGGCGACCAAGGCGGCTCGGGCCTTACGGGCGGGCCGCCTTGGTCGCGACGAACTTCACCGACCAGTCCAGGGGCGGTATTAGCGGTCACCCGATGTGGGTGATGTGACGGCATGCGCTAAGTGCCACTGTCGGTATGTGAAGTGCGCCCGGCGGCTGTCGCCAGGCCAACGGAGGGAGCTCGGAACATGAGCGTGCCTACTGGAGCGATCACCGACGACGCGACTGTGGAAGGGCTGACCGCGCTGGCCCTGGGCCGCACCGCTGCGGAGCTCGAACGGGCGGAGGAACTACGCGGAATGCTGCTGGAGAACAGCGGCCTTGACCCGCGCAGCTTTGCGCTGGTCAAAATCGCGGCGCTGGTGGCGGTGGACGCGCCGCCTGCCTCCTACCTATTCCAGGTGGGCGAGGCGCTCACCGCCGGAGTCTCGCCTAGGGACATTCTGGGAGTCCTGATGGCGATCGCGCCTCAGGTTGGCGTCCCTCGCGTGGTCGCGGCCGCACCGGAGATCATGGTCGCGCTCGACCTGGAACTGCCCGACGGGGACCTCTGATGCCGTTCCGGCGTCGCCGACCGCTGCTGCGCGCGGCCGTGATCGGCGGCGGCGCGTATGCGGTCGGCCGCAGCTCGGCCAACCGCTCGGCTCAGCAGGCCCAGCAGGAGAACAGCCAGGAGCAAGCCCCGCAAGCCCCGCAAGTCCCGCAGCAAGCACCGCCACCGCCACCGGCCCCGCCCGCCGAGGAATCCATGCTGGACCAGCTCAGCAAGCTCACGGCGATGCACGGGCAGGGAGCGCTCACGGATGCCGAGTTCAGCGCGGCCAAGGCAAAGCTCCTGGCCAAAGGCTGACGACTTAAAAGCCCGTTGATTAGCGTGCTACCGGGCAGAAAAATCGATGTCATGATGCAGGCAGCAGAGCTCAGTGACATCACCGCGCGAGTCTGGGTCGAGGTCGGCGGGCCCGCCGACCTGCTGGACTTTGTCACCACGGCGGGGCCGCGCACGGTGCTGCCGTCGCGCTTCGACGTGACCGGCCTGGCGACGGCTTCGGTCGCGGCCGCGGCCCTTGCCGCCGCCGAGTTCCTCGCGGCCAGGAACGGCACGCTGACCCCGCCGGTCACGGTGGACAGCCGACAGGCGTGCGCGGCCTTCGCCGCCGAGGGACTGTTCACCCCGGTGGGCTGGGACCTCCCGGACATCTGGGATCCGATCGCCGGGAACTACCAGGCGCAGGACGGGTGGATCCGGTTGCACACCAACTACGCCTACCACCGCGCTGTCGTCGAGCGGTTGCTTGGGGCGGGGGACCGCGAGTCCGTTCGGGCGGCGGTGGCCGGGTGGAAGTCCGAGGACCTCGAAACCGCGGTTGTCGAGGCGGGAGGGTGCGCGGCGGCCATGCGCACCCGAGAGGACTGGCTGACCTCCCCGGCCGGCGCAGCCACAGCGGGCGCGCCGCTGGTGTCTGTCGCAGAGCGTCGGGTGGCGGGAGGGACGCAAGTGACGGCCGACTCGGGCTTGCCGGCTGGCGCAGGGGAGGCGGGCGGACCGCGACCGTACTCAGGCGTCCGCGTGCTGGACCTTACGCGCGTCATCGCCGGGCCGGTGGGCACCCGGTTCCTTGCCGCCTATGGCGCGGACGTGCTCCGGATCGACCCGCCGGGATTCGCCGAGGTGCCCGCGCTCCTGCCGGAGACGACGGCGGGGAAGCGTACCGCCGCGCTCGACCTCACGACGGCGGGCGGCCGAACGGCCTTCGAGGGCCTCGTCGCCACCGCCGACGTCCTGGTCACCGGGCTGCGCGCGGACGCCCTCGCGCGGCTTGGCTATGACGACGGCGCGCTGGCCGCCGTGAACCCGGCGCTGATCGTCGCCTCGCTCGACGCCTACGGATGGGACGGCCCATGGCGGGATCGCCGGGGGTTTGACAGCCTCGTGCAGATGAGCGCGGGCATCGCGGCGGCCGGGGCGGCGGCAACCGGGGCCGACCACCCGGTTCCGCTGCCCGTGCAGGCCCTTGACCACGGATGTGGTTACCTGATCGCGGCCGCCGTGGGCCGTGCCCTGACCCGCCTTCTCACGGAATCCGTGATTAACCGCATCCGCGTCTCCCTCATAGGCACGGCCAACCTCCTCTGGTCGCTGCCCCGCCTAGGTGAGGCAGGTGGGCGGCCACCGATGCCGAAGCCTGGCGACTTTCGCCTCGAGGACACGCACACGGCGTGGGGACCGGCCCGCAGGGTGCCGCTGCCGGGTGAGATCGCCGGGGTCCATCCGGAGTGGCGGGTTGAGGCGGGCCCGCTCGGTCGTCACCAGCCGACCTGGAATGGGCGCTTAGGTCAGCCGGAGACGATGGCTCAGGCGCTGCGGCAGCTGCGGCCGGCGCAGTCTGCTGGCAGCCGGGGACGATGAATGGTGACCCAGCGCGGCGACGTCTGCTGGGCCGACCTCGGCGAACCGTTGCCCGCACGCCCGGTACGCAGAACATCCGGTCCGGCTCCGCGCCCTGATCTGCGCCGGCGCCGGGTGCTGGATCGCAGGAGTTTAGGCTGGCGGCTGAGGGCGGCAGTCACCTGCTCGCCAACGCCCTGCCACGTTCGGGCAACCGACAGGAGGACGACGATGCCGATATGGATCTGCGCCACCTGCGGCAATCACTATCGTGACCAGGAGTCGCCGCCCCGTGAATGCGTCATCTGTACGGACGAGCGGCAATGGGTGCCGTCGTCAGGGCAGCGGTGGACGACCGCGGCGGAACTTGCGGGTGCCGGGCACCGCAGCGACCTCCGCCGAGTCGAGCCGGGCCTGCTCGGCGTGGGGGTCAACCCGCCGGTGGCGATCGGCCAGCGGGGCATGGTGATCCAGACCCGGGAGGGCAATCTGCTGTGGGACCCGCCCGGGTTCGTTGATGAGCGGGCGATCGCGGCGGTCAGCGAGATCGGCGGGCTGGCCGCGGTCACCGCCAGCCACCCGCACTTCTACGGCTCGATCGTGGAGTGGAGCCATGCCTTCGGCGCGGAGATCCTCCTTCCCGAGGCCGACGCGCACTGGCTGACCCGCCCGGACCCGGCCTTGCGCACCTGGTCCGGTTCACGGCCGGTCCTGCCGGGCGTCACCCTGATCCAGTGCGGAGGCCACTTCCCCGGAAGCGCGGTCGCCCACTGGGCCGACGGGGCGGACGGGGCAGGCGTCCTGCTGGCAGGCGACACCATCTTCGTGACGCCGGGGGAGGACCGGGTGACATTCGTGTGGAGCGCGCCGAACCGGCTGCCGCTGCCGGAACGCGCGGTCCGGCGCGTGGTCGAGGCCGTGCGCCCGTATCGCTTCGACCGCATCTACGGCGGCTGGTGGCAGCCCGTGCTGCGCACCGGCGCCCGCGAGATCCTTGAGGCGTCGGCCAGCCGGTACATCGAGTTCATTAGCGGTGACGCGGCAGTGGACTAACCCACCTTGATGGATCAACGCGGAAATACGGGTACGCGACGGCGGCGGCGGAAGCCGCCGCCGCATACCCCCGGGATTCAGGATTCGCTAGTCTGTGTGTAGTAGCAAGGTTGCATGGTTTCCTGTTGCACATGCAATCTTTGCAACCCTAGACTTCGTGTACTCGATCACTGGCCTTGCTTACTGCTGCCGCCACTGACCGTCGGCCCTGCGGCGGCGCTGTTCCGCGCGGTCAGCGAGCGTGACGACGTCGGCCCTGATTGGGCCAGTTCGCTGAGGCGGGCACCTGGCATGTCCGCGCCGAGGAGCGCTGCGCGGCTTGCGGAGGGGCCGAGGAGCAGGAGGGGCTCGCCGCTGCCCGGCGGGCGGCCGGGACGTCTTAGCCGGCCAGCATCTCCTCGATGGTCTTCGCGTCCCCTTGGGTCATCAGAAGGACGCCGTTGTAGATCGCTCTGAAGAGGTCGGGAGAGTTGATCGTCTTGTCGATGACACAGGTCAGCCGGTCCTGCGGCAGGAACTGGATCGCCCAGCGCGGGCTGAAGAACAAGAGGCCCTGCGGTGACCTCGGGTCCACGAACACGGCAGACAAGGTGGACGCGCCGGCATGGAAATGGGCTGACATCAGCCTGCGCTCCGACCTGTCAAGGGACGCCATCATCGCACCGATGTCCTTGGCACTTTCTCGCAGGTGGATCGCGCCCTCAGGGGAGATAGGCCGCAGGGTCTCGTACGTTGCCAGGATGAGGGTCACCCTTACGTGCCTCCTGCGTACCAGGTCGACCAGTCCTTGCTTGCTGTCGTCATCGCTCATCCAGCTGCGCAAGTTGGGACCGGCCAGGATGAGCTCTTCCTGTGCCCGCCTGATGAGCTCAGTCCGGCTGTAGCCACCAGAATCGAATATCGCCGGGCCTGCGAGTATGTGATCATGCGCGGAAACTAGCTGCCGGGATTCCTGGAGAGAACTCCAGGCGCGGCCCGCGATCTCCAGGACGGCACGCAGGTAATTATCCTGAGCGATCCGGCCGAATGCCACCTCGTTGAGGAGGTCGGACGGCACGGCGTCCAGAGTCTCTTGCGAATCCACATAGGGCGCAAGCGTCACTCGGTCACTTTGAAGCGCATACCTGATCTCCGTCATGCACCACCGTGATCGGAGAAACTCATCCGTCACGTAGGCGAAGAACAGGTTGGACCCGGCAATAGCGCTCTCGATAGCCGGGTTCAGCCGCTGCCCGGCCTGGATATCAGAGGCGTCAATCCAGCAGTCCAGCTCAGAATTGAACAAGTCCGCTCGAAGCATGCGGACGAATTCCTCATTCTTTCGGGAGTACGACACGAAGACCCGTGGTCGCAGGGTGCCCATGGTATTAATTTAAAGGCACCGAAGCGCGGCCGGATGCCATCGTGGGGCCGGAAAATCCCGGCCAGCGCGAGCCCGGCGGCGCCCGTCGGTGAGATCACGGTCGCGCCTAGCTCAAGCGCGCCAGCTCTGGCAGTTCGGCACCATAACCCAACACGCGATTGCGCTAGCCCGCGACACCGCCCAGGTCGTCGTGAATCTCCGCGGCAAGTGCCTCATCGCTAGGCAGCCGGTCGACCAGGCACCGCTGATGAAGTCGCGACCCGGACGAGGATCTCGCGCTGCCAGCCGGCCCGCGGACACAGATCAAAATACTCACCGCCACACTGTGATGGTGGTTATCTACTACCGTATGGTGGCCCAGGTGATCCCCGATCACTGGAACGCGCGACGCGCCGAGCAAAGCGACGACACCGACTCACCAAAGGCTGGCGGTGCTATCCACGGCTGCTCGGTGCCCAGGTTCGACGCCACGGCCCGGGTCCAACTCGACCGGACGCACGGATGAACGAGTCCAGCTTCCCAGCCTGGCTGGCGGCGCAGGCCGCCGATGCCAGGGCCGCGGGAAGCGCTCGCCGGCGTAGCGGGCGCCGCCGAACATGGCCTCCGGATTGGCTGCTTCCGACCGCCGTCCACCCCCGACGGCGTCTCCCGGCTCCGGCTGACCGCGCACGCGCACCACACCGACGAGAACCTGGCACTGGCAGCCAAAATCCTCCGCCTGATAGTCTCCGCCCCCGCTCAGTGTGATCGCCCAGAACGCGTTGAATTTGCTACAAATCGGTCATGGAGTGCTGACCGGACAGGCAGCCAAGCTCGCCGTTCTGGCCTGCCGAACCCGGGCCGCCGGACGGCGGCGGGTATCGCCGCTACGCCGACGTTATCTCTGGCAACTCGGGCACCAGAACCTGAGCCTTTCCTGCCCCGGCGGCCCAGCCTCGCCCCGCCGGATCACCGTCCCGCAGCGCCGGCACGGCCGCCCCGCGCGCCCGTACACCCAGCTCTCCCGACCCGGCCTGGAATCCCCGGTGGTCACGCGCCCAGGCCGCGCCTTGTTCGCGTCAAGCAGCCGGTGCCCAAGCTCCACCAAAGCAACAAGGTCATCGACCGAGCCAACAGGCCGCGAAGGATCAACGCCCCGCAGGAACAGCGTCTCCGCCATGTACGCAGTCCCCAGGCCGGAGAGGTTCCGCTGGTCGAGCAGCGCCTCGCCGATCGGCTTGTCCGCGTCGCGGCTGAGCCGGCCGGCGGCCTGGTCCGCGTCCCAGTCCGGGCCAAGCAGGTCGGGGCCAAGGTGCCCGACCACCTGGTCTTCCTTGGCCGTGGGCAGCACCTCGGTGATGCCGAGAAGGTACCCCGCCGCCTGCCAGCGGGCGTTGGCGAGCACAAGCCTTATCTTGTGGCTCTCGGTCAGGCGCTTGGCGGCGGGAAAGACCCGCCATGAGCCTTCCATCTTCAGGTGGGTGTGCACGGTCAGGCCGTTCCCCGTGCGGATCAGCAGGTGCTTACCGCGCGCGACCGCCTCGATCACCGGTTGGCCGCGGAGATCGACCGTGGCGTACCTCGGGACGCGGAAGTCGCTGCGAGTCAGCACCTGCCCGGCCAGTGCCTCGTGCAGGCGGCGGGCGGTGTACCAGACGACATCACCTTCGGGCACGACTCAAGGATGCCAAAGCGCTGGTGATTGTTCGGCGTGATCCGCCCTTGCAATGCCGCAGTCTCGGGCCGCGGGATTCTTCCTAGCCGCGACGAGAAGGATTAGGTTAGCCTAACCGCACTAAGCCAGAGAGTTAGGGTAGCCTAACCATGCTAAGTCCGCATGAGGCGTGAGAGAGGTGGCGAGAGCGTGTTCGCGTGTATCTGCCGTGCGGTGACCAGCGACCAGGTAAGCACGGCGATCGATAACGGCGCGGCCACGGTCGAGGCGGTGTCCAGGGCCACGCGTGCCTGCACCGGATGCGGGACGTGCCGGGAACGCATCGAGAACATGATCGGCGAACGCGGCGGCACAGTGTCCGCTGAAGGCTTTGCAGACCGCCTGACCGGCGCACTCCTGCGAGCCAAGGGGCGCGCTGTCCTCGGCCGAGAGCGCGCTGCCCGACGAGGAGAGCCGTGGGTCGCGTTGCCGCACCTGACCAGTTACAGCGGGTTAGGGTTGGTGGATGCGCGGAGACGAGCGGGTACTTGAATTCCTGAACGAGCAGCTGACGGCCGAGCTCACGGCCATCAACCAGTATTTCCTGCACGCCAAGATGCAGGAGAACTTCGGCTGGGTGAAGCTCGCCAGCCATACCCGAGCAGAGTCAATCGACGAGATGCGGCACGCGGAGACCCTCACTGACCGGATTCTCTTCCTCGACGGCCTGCCGAACTTCCAGCGCCTGTTCCCGCTGCGCATCGGCCAGACGATCGGGCAGATGCTCGAGGCGGACCTGGCGGTTGAGACCGAGGCGGTGGACCGGCTGCAGGCGCGGCATCGAGTACATGCGGGGCATGGGCGATGTCACGAGCGGGCCCATCTTCGAGGACATCCTCAGCGACGAGGAGGCGCACATCGACTACCTGGAGACCCAAATCGGTCTGGTCAGCCAGCTCGGCGAGCAGCTCTACCTGGCACAGCTCGTCAAGCACATTACCTTACACCAAACAACAGCCCGGAGCAGCGCCCGCGTGATCCTGTGAGCGTTCCTGTGGTTTTTCCTGCGGGTTCGAACGTGTGGTGCTTATCCAGGCCGGCTGGGATCATGAGCCTTGGGCCAGGGGCAGCCGTGTCCACGGCTGCCCCTGCACGGGAGCCACGCGGAAACGTTGCGCATCGAGGCTGACGGTAAACGATCGCCGCCCTATTTCTTCGTGGCCGATAATGGCCGCTGTCGCCGACGCGTATGCAACTGTCTTATCTTGAATAAGGTCGCCTGAAACAGCAATAGGGACGGAGCCAGTCAGGCGCGACCTGGCCTAACGTAGCCGAAGAACCCGCGGCGCTTGATGAGCTCGGCGACGGCCGGGGGGACCATGCTTTCCCATGAATCGTCGCGGACTGCGATCCGCCGCAGCACGTCGCGGCTGAAGATCGACAGGAACTCGGGCCGGTAGTTGTCGAGGTGGACGAAGCTGCCGCGTCCAGCGAGGTAGTCGTAGAGCGGCTGGAGCTCGGACCCGACCTGGATGTCGTTCACCGTCTGCAGTTCGGCATCGGGCGAGGGCTGGAGCGGATAGACATAGAGCTTCAGGTCGTTCTTGAACAGCCGTCCGAAGCTTTCCAGGATCCCGCCCGGTAGCTGGGCGTGGTTTTTCTCGTCGAACAGGTCGACCAGGCTTGGCACCCCCATGACGATGCCTATCCGCTCGCTCGTCCGCTCCGCGATGTAGGCGGCCAGGCGGAAGTAGTCGAAGTAATTAGTGATGAGCACGGTCATGCCGCAGGCCGCCAGCAGCTCCGCGCGGGCGAGGAAGTCACGCCGGTCCACATCGGTGGCGCCGCCCGCGAGCAGGTTGCGCATATTGATCTCGGTGAGCGCCAGCACCGGCTTGCCTGCGACCGCTGGATCTTCTTCGAACCTGGCCTTTGCCGTCTCGAGCATGTCGAGATTGACGTGCGTGGGCGGCCGGAAGCTGCCGCGCTCCACCAGAATCGCCTTCTTGCGCAACACCTCGCTCGGCTGCAGCACCTCACGGTCGGGGCCGAACATCGCCACCCCGCTGAGCCCGATCTGCACGAGCTTGAGCGCCATCAGCCGGTTGTCCACGCCGCGGAACTCGATGCCGCGGAACTGGATCATGTCAATCTCGATGCGCCCCGTGGTCAGGCGGTCCAGGAGGCTCTCGATGAGCTTGTCCGGCTCGTGGTGCTGGAAGAAGGCCCCGTACAGCAGGTTCACCCCGACGATGCCGAGCGCTTCCTGCTGCGCAAACGCCTCGACATCGAGCATCCGCACATGCATGACGATCTGGCTCGGCTCGTCGTGCGGCTGGGCCTGGAATTTCACGCCCATCCAGCCGTGGCACTCGTTGCCGCCACGGAAGCTACGGGCTACCACCGTGTCGGCGAACGCGAAGAAGCAGTTCTCGTCGCCCCGCTCTTCGTCGAGCCGCTCGACGTTGAGCTGGAACTCGTGGTCGAGCATGCCTTGCAGTCGCCCGACGGACACATACCGGTCCACCTTGCCGTACACGGCGTCGCTGACCGCCATGTCATAGGCGGAAATCGACTTCGCGACGGTGCCGGCCGCGCCTCCCACGCGGAAGAACCAGCGCACTACCTCCTGGCCCGCCCCGATCTCGGCGATCGTTCCGTACCAGCGAGCATCGAGGTTTATCCGCAGGGCCTTCTGATGCGTGTCGGATTCATGAGCGCCAACGATGAGCTCGGTCATCTATCCCCCAGGAGGTCGCGGAATCGCCGGCCGAACAGGTATGAGACGCGTGGCACCGCGACCTCGGTCACATCGAAATCCCGGTCAGGAACCGGAATCAGCACCCGCATGAGGCCATCATCGCACGCGCTGCGCGCGAAATGCCGGTTATGCCCAGCCGCCGCAGGGCTACGTCGCGGGGGTGCGGTCGGGCAGGAATGCGGCGACGAGCTCCTGCGCGGCCAGGCCGGGAGAGAGTGTGCCATCCCGGACGTCGGCTTCCAGGCGCGGGGCGAGCGCGTGCAACTCGCTGCTGTCGCGCAGGCGGTCCAGCAGCTGGTCCCGGACCAGCGACCACATCCAGCCGACTCGCTGTTCGCGTCGGCGGCGGTCCAGTTCGCCGCTGTCACTGAGCATCCGCTGGTGCTTCTCGACCAGCGACCATACCTCGGCGAGGCCCGTCCCGGAGATGGCGCTGCAGGTGACGACCGGGGTCGACCAGCCGTCCTCGGGCTGGCCGAGCAGCCGCAGCGCTCCGGCCAGCTCGCGGGCCGCCCGGCGGGCCTCATCCTCGTGCGGGCCGTCGGCCTTGTTCACGGCGACGACGTCGGCCAGCTCCAGGACGCCCTTCTTGATCCCCTGGAGCTGGTCGCCGGTGCGGGCCAGGGCGAGCAGCAGAAAGGTGTCCGTCATCTCCGCCACCAGGGTCTCGGACTGACCTACGCCGACCGTCTCGACCAGCAGGATGTCGTAGCCGGCGGCGGCCATGACGACCAGCGACTCCCGGGTCGCGCGGGCGACGCCGCCGAGGGTGCCGGCGGTGGGCGACGGGCGCACAAAGGCGGCCGGGTCGGCGGCGAGCCTGGCCATGCGGGTCTTGTCGCCCAGGATGCTGCCGCCGCTGCGGGTGGACGACGGGTCGACGGCCAGGACCGCGACCCGGTGCCCCTGGTCGATCAGCTGTCCGCCGAGTGCGTCGATGAACGTGGACTTGCCGACGCCGGGGACGCCGGTGATGCCGACCCGCCGGGCCAGATCCGCGTGGGACAGCAGCCGGGTTAGCACGTGCTGAGCGAGGATCCGGTGGTCGGGGCGGCTCGACTCGACCAGCGTGATCGTGCGGGCGATGCCGGCCCGGGACCCAGCGAGCACCGCGTCGGCGTACCTGGCGGCGTCCGCTACGTCGTTCACGGCGCCGTTTCGCGCCGGGCGGTCAGCTCCGTCAGCAGGTCGTAGGCCGCGTCGGGGATGACGGTGCCGGGGCCGAAGATCGCCGCCGCGCCGGCCGCGCGCAGTTCGTCGAAGTCCTGGGGCGGGATGACCCCGCCGACCACCACCATGATGTCACCGCGCTCCGCTTCGGCGAGCGCGGCCTTGAGCGCCGGGACCAGGGTCAGGTGGCCGGCGGCGAGCGAGGAGACCCCGACGATGTGCACGTCGGCCTCGATGGCCTGGCGCGCCACTTCGTCGGGCGTTTGGAACAGTGGCCCGACGTCCACGTCGAAGCCGAGGTCGGCGAACGCGCTCGCGATGACCTTCTGTCCTCGGTCATGCCCGTCCTGGCCCATCTTGGCGACGAGTATCCGGGGACGGCGCCCCTCGGCCCGCTCGAAGTCCGCGGCCGCGGCGCGGACCCGCTCGATGCCGTCCGTGTGGCCGGCCTCCTGCCTGTACACACCATTGATCGTACGGATGCGCCCGGTGTAACGGCCGAATACCTTCTCCAGCGCGTCAGAAATCTCGCCCACGGTGGCTTTCGCGCGCGCGGCGTCGATGGCCAGCGCCAGCAGGTTGTTCTCGTCTCCGTCCCCGCCTGCCTCCCCTGCCCGCTGCACTGGCTGGGCCGCGGCGGCGGTCAGCCGTTCGAGCGCGGCCTGGCAGGCGGCCGCGTCGCGTTCCGCGCGGAGCCGGCGGAGCTTGTCGAGCTGCTGGGCGCGCACGGCCCGGTTGTCGATCTTGAGCACGTCGATGTCGTCGGCTCCGGCGGCGCGATACTTGTTGACGCCGATAACCGGCTGGCGGCCGGAGTCGATCCGGGCCTGAGTGCGGGCCGCCGCCTCCTCGACCCGCATCTTGGGGATGCCCGCCTCGATCGCGCGGGCCATGCCGCCGGCCGCCTCGACCTCCTGGATGTGGGCCCAGGCGCGGCGGGCAAGCTCGTAGGTGAGCCGTTCGACATAGGCGCTGCCGCCCCAGGGGTCGATGACGCGGCAGGTGCCCGACTCCTGCTGGAGCAGCAGCTGGGTGTTGCGGGCGATCCGGGCGGAGAAGTCCGTCGGCAGGGCGAGCGCCTCGTCGAAAGCGTTGGTGTGCAGGGACTGGGTGTGGCCCTGGGTCGCGGCCATGGCCTCGATGCAGGTCCTGGCCACGTTGTTGAACACGTCCTGCGCGGTCAGCGACCAGCCCGAGGTCTGGCAGTGCGTGCGCAGCGACAGCGACTTGGGGCTCTTCGGCTCGAACTGCCGCACCAGCTTGGCCCAGAGCAGCCGCCCGGCCCGGAGCTTCGCGACCTCCATGAAGAAGTTCATGCCGATCGCCCAGAAGAATGACAGGCGGGGCGCGAACGCGTCGATGTCCAGGCCGGACTCGAGACCGGCGCGCAGGTACTCGACGCCGTCGGCGAGCGTGTAGGCCAGCTCCAGGTCGGCGGTCGCCCCGGCCTCCTGGATGTGGTAGCCGGAGATCGAGATCGAGTTGAACTTCGGCATCCGGCGGGAGGTGAACCCGAAGATGTCGGAGATGATCCGCATCGACGGGCCCGGCGGGTAGATGTAGGTGTTGCGGACCATGAACTCTTTGAGGATGTCGTTCTGGATCGTGCCTGCCAGCTGCTCGCTGGCCACGCCCTGCTCCTCGGCGGCGGCGACGTAGAGGGCCAGCACCGGCAGCACCGCGCCGTTCATGGTCATGGACACGCTCATGCGGTCGAGCGGGATCCCGTCGAACAGCTGCCGCATGTCGTAGATCGAGTCGATCGCGACGCCGGCCATCCCGACATCGCCGGCCACCCGCGGGTGGTCGCTGTCGTAGCCGCGGTGGGTCGGCAGGTCGAAGGCGACCGACAGGCCCTTCTGCCCGGCGGCGAGGTTGCGCCGGTAGAACGCGTTGGACTCCTCGGCGGTGGAGAACCCCGCGTACTGGCGGATCGTCCAGGGCTGGTTCACGTACATCGTCGGGTAGGGCCCGCGCAGGTACGGGGGCAGGCCCGGATAGGTGCCAAGGAAATCGAGCCCGTCCGGTGTCCGCGGCGGTGTACAGCGGCTTGACGTCTATGCCCTCGGGCGTGACCCACGCCTGCCCGCTGCCTTCGCCAGCGGCGCTGAGCGCGTCGCGCCACCGCTTCTCGTCGTGCGGGTCGGGCTCGGGCAGCTCTGCCAGCGCGACCTCGGTGAAATCGGGCAGCTCCCAGTCGCCTGTCACCGCGGCACCCCCAGTGCGTCCAGCATCCGGTCGGAGAACGCCAGCACGTCCATGTCGTCGGTGATCCTCTCCGTAGCGCCTGGCACAGGCGCCTCCGGGTTCCCTGCCGCCACGACGACCTCAGACGCCCCTCGCGCACGGGCTTCGCTCACGGCCGCGCGCACCTCGTCCTCGGCGGCATCGGGGCTCCCGCAGACGATGATGACGGGAACCGGGCCGGGGGCGGCGTCGGCGCGCGACGACCGTGACCGTCGTGAGGCCGGCCGGCGCGAGCAGCGCCGCTACCCGCGCCGCTCGCGCGGCGCTCCCGCGCGAGCCATCGAGCAGCGCCAGGGTGAGTGCGGGCGGCGACCCGGTCGCGCGGGCATAGGCGTCGCGAACGATCGCGGAGTTTCTCGTGCCATTGCGACCAGCGGACACGGGGCAGCCCGGCGGACTCGGACCCGGCGGACTCGCCTGACCCGCCGTCCGGCCAAGCAGCGGCAGGTCTTTCGAGCAGGGTCTCGCCGACGAGGGGGAACTCGCTGACCCCGGTGACGGCCTCCCGCCGCCGGGCCAGCGCGTCCCGCCGGGCCTCACGGCTGGCCGCTAGCTGGCTGGCGATAAACCCGCTGGCCAGGGCGGCGCGTAGGCCGCCCGCCCGCTCGATGTCCTGGAACCAGGCCCAGGACCTGGCGGCAAGCTGCTCGGTGAAGTCCTCGACATACCACGAACCGCCCGCCGGGTCGATGACCTGGGCCACATGGGACTCATCGACGAGCAGCGCATGGACGTTGCGCGCGACCCGGCGGGCCAGCTGGTCGGGCTGCCCGATGGCCGCGTCGAAGGGAGCGACCGTGATCGCGTCGGCCCCGGCGACGCCAGCCGCGAAACAGGCCAGCGTGGCGCGGAGGATGTTGTTCCACGGGTCCCGGCGGGTCAGCATCGGCCAGGAGCTCACGGCATGCTGCCGCTGCCCCCCGGGGCCGGAATCGACACCGCACTGCTCGGCGACGCGCGCCCAGACACGGCGCGCAGCGCGCAGTTTGGCGATGGTCGTGAACTGGTCCGCGGTTGCGGCGTACCGGAACTCCAGCTGCCCGAGCGCCGCTTCGGCGGACAGTCCCGCCTGACGGATCGCGCGCAGATACTCCAGGCCGGCCGCGAGGGCGCAGCCGAGTTCCTGCGCCTCGGTGCCGCCGGCCTCGTGGAACGGCAGTGCGTCGACGACGATCGCGCGGACTCCCGGGAAGTCCGCCGAGCAGCGCCGGGCCAGGTCAGCGGCAGCGCCAATGTCGCCATCGGTACCGGTCCTGGCCAGCACCCCGAGCGGGTCGGCGCCCAGGCAGCCAGCCAGCTCGCCAGCGGGGACGCCGCGCTGGGCGGCGGTGCCGAGGAACACGTCGGCAGCCTCGGCGAACCGCTCGCCTGCATCCAGGACGATCGGCGCCAGGTCGAGGTAGACATCCGCGAGCACATCCGGCAGGGCGCCGACGGGGATCTGGCCGTCCCCGAGGCCGAGCCACAGCGAGCTGACTCCTCCTTCGAGGTCTTCCGCGATCTGCTCGCGCGCCACCGCGGGGTCCGGGTGCTCGTGACGCTGCCGGACATCCCACCCGGCGCGGTGGCCGGTCGCGGTCCGCCCGCGCACGAAGGGCGCCTGCCCCGGGTAGCCGGAGCTCGGCCGGCTGGCATCGCCGACATACAGCGGTGCGATCTCGATGCCGTCCGCGGTGATGGTCGCGAGCTGCCGTTCCGGGGAGTCGATGCCGCCGCTGCTGCCAAGGACCTTGGCAACCAGGCGTTGCCATTGCTCGCGGGTGGCCGTCGGGAACTCGGCGGCGAGCACTAGGTCGTCGGAACCCGGCGCGGTGACGTCGCTCATGCGCGGATCTCCCACATTACGGACTGACCTCATCTGGCTGGCGGACATAATCGGGCCTGCTTGTAGTGGTACCGAATCCCGTTCTCATGGTACCGAATCCCATGTTGCTGGTACAGCCCGCGGTGGCTCCCGGCCTGCAGGCGGGCTGCCGCGACGACGAGGAACCCCGGGACATCGACCCGGGCACGCTCCGGACCTTGCTTCGCGCATTCTGGTCTACGCGCCGTCATGCGCGGGCAGCTGGCGCACGTGGCCAGGCTGATCGGCCCTGACTACCCCTGGCGCACCATCCGTGTCCTGCCGCTCTCGGCCGGGATCTGCTCCGGTGGCCGGCGGTCCCGGTCTGACCCGCGTTCGCGGTGCGCCTGGCGCGTCCCTCCGGGCCCGGCGTCCGCTATCGAGCCACCGCCCGGCCACTCGTCTCCCCCCGAATCCAACCCAGCCCCACCCGGCGCACCAGCTACAGCGGTGCACTATTCGGGACCCGATTCTGACCACGCGCTCCGTCTTCCTATCACTTTTGACCAGACAAACCATATCAAAACGGGCGTAGAAGTGGTCAGAACTGATAGGAAGACGAAAAAATGGTCAGAAGTGATAGGAAGCTGGCGGCTTTCTGAGAAAGCCAGGCTGTACGCCTGAGGGCGTCGTGGATCAGCGCAACGGTTGCGTCAATTGGGGTGACCAGGCCGGTCGAGGCCCGTACGGCGCTTATACAAGGGCGAGGATTATGGACTCGCCGGGCTTGGGCTCGCCCTTGCTCCGGTTCTCGATCAGGGTGGCCGTGGCGGCGACTGTTCGCAGCACACCGGGGGCGTCAGTTCCTCTCGTGGCGGTGCCCTCGGTGGCGGCCAGGTCAAGCGCGACGGCTCGAAGCGCTGCTGCCTCGGGCGGGTCGGGGGGCCGGTGCGTGCTGCTCATCGGCGCGCACGCGTCCGTCAGGCGGCTGAGCCCCGTTACCTGGCGCCAGCCGGGAGAGCCAATGTTCTGGGTGGACTGCGCTGCCAGCAGGTCACGCAGGGCGTCGGTGGGCGGACGGCCGAGGTCCGCGGTTAGCCGTGTGGTCTCGTGGATCCCGGCTCGGGACGAGAGCGCGAGCGCGAATGCCAGGTACGGGTCGCTTGGCAGCGAGCGGTTCCCCGCGCCCGAAGGCGAGTTCGCGGCCAGTATCTGAAGCAGGGTGCTGGCCATAGCTCCGTCAGCGACCCAGCGCAGCGGGAGTCCGAGGAGTCCGGGGACCGGAAGCCCCGGGTGCAGGGTGTCGACGCTGGCCAGGGTGAGATCGGGGGCATGCAGGATGCTGCGCGCCAGGGCGTGGGCGCGGTCGTGGCTGGAGACGTGAACGCCGGCGAGCTCGCGGGCGTGCGCGACGTCAAAGTCGAAGACGCCGAGGACGTTCAGATCGAGGTCGATGGCGTCGGCGAGCTCGACGGCGCGGGCATGGCCGAGGTCGAGCGCGCTGGCTAGGTCGATGGCGATCGCGTCGGCCAGGGCGCGAGCACGGGTGAGGTCGAGGGTCCGGAGGAGACCGGGGTCGGCGGCGCAGGCGCACGTGATGACGGCGGCGCGGGTGAGGTCGAGGGCGTGGGCGTAGGTCAAGACGATGGCGTGCGCGTGGGCGTGCATGAGCTCGACGGCGCGTCCGTTGGAGTGAGCGCGGGCGGTCAGGTCGTTGGCGAGAGCGCCGCTCAGTGCACGGATGTCGTCGAGGTCGCCGGCGATATTCAGGGCCACGTCGAGGACCGCGGCGGTGAGTACCTGCGGCAATATCGCGGTGTTCCTGGCGTCGTCCGCGATTGCCCGGCTGATGGCCGCGCCGGCTAGCTCGTGCGGGTGGGGCTGACCGGGACGAAGCCACAGACCCGGGGGCGACTGGGTCCACGCGCACGTCACGGAGGCCGGGAGCTGACTGGTCAGGGCGCTGGCGATGCCCTCCTGCTGGAGTTCATCGTGGCGCGGGAGCCTGACCTCGATGCCGGTGGCGGTGGCGGTGATCGAGTTCAGCCACGTGACGAAGGCCCGTGCCTCGGTGCCCCAGATACCGGTGGCGGGCTGGTCGGCATGGGGATCGCACGGGCTGTCGGGCTGCGGCGCCTGGGTGTCCTGGAGGAAGAGCCAGTACAGGTCGGCGGGGACGGGCCGGGCGCAGATCCTGGTTCCGGAGGCGGTGATCAGGGTCCGGCGGATGAGGCGCGCGGCCTGGGCCCCCGCGATCAGCCGCCGGTGCCCCGGAGGGCAGTCCGGCTCGTACGCCCGTTCGCGTTCCCGGTCGAGCCGCTGGCGCAGCTCAGGGTCGATCTCGGCGTTGGCTTCGTCGCAGTCGAAGGCCAGGGTAAGGGCCGGTATCGTGCCGCTTTCCAGGCAGGCGCGGACGATCGGGCTGGCATCGGCGGTCGCCGCGTACAGCAGGATGGTCTCGTGCCACCAGGGGTCGCTGACGTTGTCCGCGAGGCTCTTCACGAGGTCGGGGGTGGCGCTGACGTGCCGGGCGGCCAGGTACTCCTGGAACGTCAGGTGCGTGAAGGCGTATCGGCCCGTGGCCGCCTCGACGAACAGTCCGTTGCTCGACATGTCGTCGAGAAACGTCTCGCCGGTGACCGAGGCAGAGAAGCGCTCGAGCTGGGGCCCGAGGATCTCCAGGACTCGGTCGCCGCGGAGGTCCGCGACGTGGTCGCGCATCATCTGGTACGCAAGCGCGGACAGGAGCGTCTGCTTGGCGGGCCAGGACAGGAGTTGCGGCAGGTCCTTGGCCTGGCTGCGGCGCGAAAGCAGGACCTGGCAGATCTCCCCGTAGAGGTCGGCCCGACTGCCGGGCAGTGCGCCGCGGTACCGGTGCGCCGTGGCGATCATCGTCAGCAGCAGCGGATTGGTGCCCAGGTCACGCAGTGCCGGCTGCTCTTGGAGCAGGAAGGTGAGCCTGGCGGCGGACTCGCGGGCCCGTAGGCGCACCGCGCGCCGTGCGGTCCGGCCGGACGCGCCGGTCGCGTGCCGTTCCGCGGCCAGGCACCAGCGATCCAGGAAGAGCTGCACCTGCTCGGCCGTGAACGGCCGCACCACAAGGACGTCCGCCTGCTCGGTCAGCCGGCCAGGAAGACCGAAGGACCTGGAGGTGACCACGAATTGGTTGCCCGGATGGGCGGTGATCTGCCGCTGGATCCAGTCGGCCACCGCGAGGCGGTCGTCGTCTCGGGCGATCTCATCAAGCCCGTCGAGGAGGACCAGGCACCGGCTGTGGCCTAGCTGGCGCTCCCACCAGCCGCCGGGCTCCCTGCCCGCCGCGCCGCCGACCGCGGCCCGTACGACATCCGGCAGCGAGATCGCCGGATCGGCGACGATCGACTCGGCCTGCGCGCGCAGCGCGAGCAGGATAGGGACCCGCCTCCGGCCCAGGTGCCCGCGCACGGCTGTCCGGGCGCTGCGGCGGGCCACATGGGCGAGCAGGGTGCTCTTGCCGCTTCCGGGCTGGCCGACCAGCGCGAGGACCACCCGCGAGCGGCCGTCGAGTAGCTCACTGATCGAGTGCCGCTCCGAGGTGTCCTCGGTAGAGGCGATGAGCGGGATGCCGGCGGCCTGATGCAGGGCTCGGCTGACCAGCGCGACATCGACGTAGACGTCGCCCAGTTCCGGGATGTGGTCGCCGCCGGTCGCGAGATCCTGCCCGTCGACGTACCTGAGCGAGTCAAGCACCCAGCGCCGGTACCGGTGGCCGTAGCCCGGAACGGCCGATGCCCGCACCAGCTGTTGCCAAGCCCTCGCCGCCAAAATGAGCCCCCGGCCTGCACATGTCCGACATCTGCGTTCCCAAGCTAGCCCATTGCCCGTTCCTGGGCGAAGCAACCCCTGCGGCTCGTAAGGCATCGGCCGGGTGTCGATTAATCTGACAGCGGAGGGAAGCGCGAGCTAACAAGGGAACGTTCAGGGAGCGTCGGATCCGTAGAGTCTCAGATGACAAGTGAGACCGCATGCAATCCGGCGTCGGACCTACATCATTCGAATGGAGACTCACGATGAGCTTGACGATCGGTGACACTGCCCCGGACTTCACCGCCACGACCACCGAAGGCGAGATCAACTTCCACGACTGGATCGGGGACTCCTGGGCGGTCTTGTTCTCGCACCCGAAGGACTTCACCCCGATCTGCACGACCGAGCTCGGCTACATGGCCTCGGTCAAGTCGGAATTCGACCGCCGCGGCGTGAAGCTCCTGGCGCTGTCGGTCGACCCCGTCGACAAGCACGCCGCCTGGGCCGCCGACATCGAGGAAACCCAGGGCACCGCGCCGAACTACCCCATGATCGGCGACGCCGACTTCACCATCTCCAAGGCCTACGGGATGCTGGGCGCCGACGTCAGCGGCGACCCGGCCGACCGCACCGCGGCCGATAACCAGACCGTCCGCAGCGTCTTCGTGGTCGGCCCGGACAAGAAGATCAAGCTGATCTTGCTCTACCCGATGACGACGGGACGCAACTTCGACGAGATCCTGCGGGTGATCGACTCCCTGCAGCTGACCGCCAAGCACAAGGTCGCCACCCCGGCCAACTGGAAGCAGGGCGACGACGTCGTCATCGCCGGCTCGGTCTCCAACGACCAGGCCAAGGAGCTTTTCGGCAGCTGGGAGGCGCCGAAGCCCTACATCCGCATCGTCCCCCAGCCGTCCTGACCCCCGGCCGCACCGGACCTAGACCCGCTGGTGACGCCGGGTCTAGGTCTGCCGGGGGCCCGGGCGAGACGGCCTAGCGCCGGGGCGACTCGTTCGCGGGCTGCCGCTGGCCGGGCTGGTGATGGCCTGGGTGCCGTCGACGAAGGCGCGGGCGAGGTCGGACAGTCGCTGATTGCGGTTGCGGGCCTGGTCGCGCAGCAAGGTGAACGCCTGGTTGACGTCGATGCCCAGCCGCTCGGCGAGTTTGCCCTTGGCCTGCTCGATGACGACCCGGCTGTTCAGCGCGGTCTGCAGTTGCTCGTTGAGGGTGTCACTGCGGCGCATGTTGCGCTCGTGCAGCAGGCTGATGGTGGCCACGTCAGCCAGCGCCTGGCCGACGTGGATGCTGTCCGCGTCGAAAGCGCCGGCAGTGCCGCGGAAGAGGTTGAGCGCGCCGATGACCTGGTCGCGCAGCCGCATCGGCAGGGCCTGCACGGCCGAGAAGCCGGCCTGCCCGGCGGCGTCGGCGAACCGGGGCCAGCGCTGGTCCGCGCTCAGGTCGGTGGCTGCCACGGGCTGGCCGGACCGGAAGCAGTCCAGGCAGGGTCCCTGGTCATTTTGCAGCTGGAACAACTCGAGCAGCCGGGCGGCCTCGCTGGAGGCGGCCACCACGCGCAATTCTCCGCGCGGGTCGGCCAGCAGCAGCCCGGCGGCGGAAACGTCCAGCAGATCGACACTGCGCTGGGTCAGCACATGCAGGAAGTCGATGATGTCGAAATCGGCGACCATGGTGTCGGTAAGCTCGACAAAAGTCTCCGACAGCAGCTGTCCGTCCATGCTGCCCTCACTCTCCACGAAATCAGCAAGGTCCGCTGCGCGAACCCGCAACGGCGGTCCACAGGCGTCAGCGAGTGCCTCACGTTTTGTCACCCAGGGGCAGATCAGGATCGGGAAATAGCCGCAGGCGGCGCGCTACGATGTCGCGGGCGACATCGGCCAGCTGAATGTCGTTGGCATAAGCATAGGCGCGCAGCCGCACGAACGCGTCGGTGATGCTGACGCCGAGTTGCTCGGCGAGCATGCCGGTGGCCTGGTCGATCTCCGCCCGGTACGAAGCGATGCTCGCAGGCCGCTCTTGGGCGTCGAGCAGCAGCATGGTGGCGGTATCGGCGAAGACCAGCGCGTCCCCGAGCTGGAAGTCACTCAGCGGGCCCGGCCGGTCCCGGTACAAGCCAAGCACCCCGGCCCGGATCGCCCCGACCACCAGCGGGAACGTGAAGACCGCGGCCGCCCCGGCCGCACTCGCCGCCGACGCGAACGCCGGCCAGCGCGTACCCGAATCCCCGTCGGCCAGGTCCGAGGCCAGCACCGGCCCGCTCGACGCGGACGCGTCAAACAAGGGTCCTTCGCCAAGGGTCAGCTGCAGGTCGGCGAGCTGTCTGCCGACCTCGTCGGTCGCCTGCATCAGGTGACCCGCCTGCGCGTCCAGCGCGGCGCTCAGCCAGGCGCCGGTGACCTGAACTCCGGGAACAACCGCCGCGCACACATCGGCGACCGACACCCGCCCGCCCCGCGCGACCGCCTGCCCCGCGACCAGTCGCCAGACCCGCCCACGTCGCCGGACATACATCACCTGCGCCGCCAGCCGCGCAGCGGCACCCAGCCCGCCCGCGATTGCTCTGCCGCGCCGAGATACCCGCTCACCATGGACCCGCCTTCCACCTCAGCAGCAATACGCGGCCGGGACCTAGCGGCTAATTCCCCCGCTCCCCCTGAACACTAGGGCGGTTGACCGTGTTGATGGAACCGTGAAACTACGGACTCGCTGGGTCACCGAGGTCCGGAGCGACACGACCGCGGTTGCCGCCGCGACGGGTCGCCGTTGACCACGCGGTTCCCACGGCAGGCGGGCATTGCCGTCGACGTGACGCTGCTCTAATGTGGGGATTACAGGGGAAACGTCGTCTTTTGCCCCCGCGCAAGAACGCGTACCTGGCTGCCCCGGACCCGGCGGTTCTTATCCGCTCTCGCCGAGCCGAGGTTGACATGGCAGCACATTCGTCAGCGACAGTACGGGCCGCCAATCCCGTTCCGGCTCCGCCCGCCGGGCCAGGCTGGACAGTCAAAGAGGAGCTGGCCGGGCTGGATGACCAGGCACTGCTGGGCCTGGCCCAGTCGCTGCCGCGGACCAGCGTGCGCCGTGCGGCGGCGTGCGAGCTGCTCGTCACCCGTTACCAGGGCCTGGTCCGGTCCTGCGTGCGCCCCTACCGGGGGTGCCCGGTGCCAACCCAGGACTTGATGCAGGTGGGGTATCTCGGCCTGCTCAAGGCGATCAGCCACTTCGATCCGGCCGCCGGCGCCAACCTGGCCGCCTACGCGCGGCCGTGCATCAGCGGCGAGCTCAAGCGGTACTTCCGGGACAAGCGCTGGCCGCTCCGCGTCGAGCGCCCGGTGCAGGAGCTGGTCCTCCAGGTCCGGGACGCGACCGGAGCGCTGGCCCAGCAGCTCGGCCGCACCCCGGCCGACTCTGACCTGGCCCTGCACCTGGGAGTCAGCGGAGACGATCTGCAGCGGGCCCGGCAGGCCCAGCTGGCCTTCCAGCCGTCCTCGCTGGACATGCCGCTGGCGGGCCAGGCCGCCGCGATCACCCTGGCCGACGCACTCGGGGAGGAGGATCCGCGGCTGGAGCACATGCTCGCCATGCACGCGGTCGCGACGCACTGGGGCGAGCTCCCCCCGCGCGAGCAGCAGATCCTGATCATGGACTTCCACGGCGGCATGACCCAGGCGCAGATCGGCCAGCGGCTCAGCATCTCCCAGATGCACGTCTCCCGGCTCCGCGCCCACGCCCTCGGCCACCTGCGCGCCCGGCTCCTCGGCCCGGAACCGCGCCCCGTCCCAGGGTCGTCCAGGCGGCAGCATCCAGGCCGCCACACGACCGTGATGACGGCCTGAGGTGCCCCGTTTTCCGACTGCGGAACCTTTAGAACCTTCAGCCTAAGGGGCGGGGGACCTCAGCCGCGGGCCCTCGTCGTTATGGGCGGCCGATTGCGGACGACCGGGGCGCCCCCTCCCCCGGCGCAGATCACCACGACGCCGGAGTCGAGGAGTTGGCGGATAAGCCGGGTCTCGACGACCCGAAGCGGGCTTGGCGAGGCCACGACCCGGCGCCAGGCGTTCCCGTCGGCCTTGACCGTCCAGCCTCGCTCCGCGGCGACACGGCGGGCGTCGGCTTCGGGGTAGACGGGGCCGACGAACTTGGCCGGGTCGGCGAAGGCCGGGTCGGCGGCCGAGACGAGCGTCTGGGTGATGACGGTGGCGATCTCGCGGCCGGGAACGGCGTTCTGGAAGCCCTGAAGGAGCCAGTAGCCGATCATCCCCTGGGTCTGGGCGCCGAGCACGTCGGAGCGGGTACGGCCGCGCTCGAGCAGGGCGTTGCCGCCGACGGCGACCACGATGCGCATGCTCGACCTCCGTGTAGCGCAGGTCGCTACCGGGGTCCAGAGTAACGCTTGGCGAATGATCAATGCGGCCACAAGCCTGAGGCCCTTGGTCCGCGCCGAAAGATTACATCACTCCGAACCCGAACGTCTACGACTTATCGGTGTAGACTCTCGGTGATATCCGGCCTGGCTGATTTGGAGCGCCCATGCGGCGCATCCACTAGCCGGGAATGTCGCTCCAGACCTTGGTGACACAATCGAGTCACCCAAGGAAACATCTGATGAATCATTTCCCGGAATCACATCAGCTCACCCCGGCGACAAGCGGACGGGGCCCCCTTTCTCCTGAACTGATGCACGGGATGGATGCTTACTGGCGGGCCGCCAACTATCTGTCGGTCGGCCAGCTATACCTCTACGATAATCCGCTGCTGAAGCGGCCGCTGGAGCTGTCGGATGTCAAGCCGCTGATCGTCGGGCACTGGGGCACGACTCCGGGCCAGAATTTCATCTATGTGCACCTGAACCGGGTGATCAAGAAATTTGACCTGGACATGTTCTATGTGGCCGGCCCGGGTCACGGCGGGCCGGCGCTCGTGGCCAACACGTACCTGGAAGGTACCTACAGCGAGATCTATCCCGACGTCAGCCAGGACGAAGCCGGGCTGAAAAAACTGTTCACTCAGTTCTCCTTCCCCGGCGGCATTTCCAGCCATGTCGCACCGACGACGCCCGGATCGATCCACGAAGGCGGTGAACTGGGGTATTCGCTCAGCCACGCATTCGGCGCCGCGTTCGACAATCCGGGCCTGATCGTCGCCTGCGTCATCGGTGACGGCGAGGCAGAGACAGGCCCGCTGGCGACCTCCTGGCAGTCCACCAAATTCCTCAACCCCGTGAGCGACGGAGCCGTCCTGCCGATCTTGCACCTCAACGGCTATAAGATCAGCAACCCCACCGTGCTGGCGCGCATTGAGGAAGAGGAGCTGGGCCAGTTCCTGCGCGGCTGCGGCTGGGAGCCCCGCTTCGTCGAGGGCGACGACCCGGAAGAGATGCACCAGCTCATGGCCGGAGTACTGGACGAGGCGATCGAGACCATCCAGCGCGTCCAGGACACCGCACGCACCACCGGTGACGCCACCCGGCCGCGCTGGCCAATGATCGTCCTCAAGTCACCCAAAGGCTGGACCGGGCCTAAGGTCGTTGACGGCCTGCAGATCGAAGGCACGTTCCGCTCGCACCAGGTGCCGCTCCTGGTCGACGCTGATCATCCGGCTCACCTGGACCAGCTGGAGAGCTGGATGATGAGCTACAAGCCCGGGGAACTGTTCGACGCCGAAGGACGCCTTCTGCCGGACCTGGCTGAACTGGCACCAGGCGGCGACCGGCGGATGGGCGCCAATCCGCACACCAACGGCGGCGGGTTGCTGCGCGATCTGCGCATGCCGGACTTCCGTGTCCACGCGGTCACGGTGCCGGCTCCCGGTGTCGTTGACGCCCAGGACACTCTCGTTCTGGGCGAGTTCCTGCGTGACGTGGTCAAGCTCAACCACGACCACCGGAATTTCCGGCTCTTCGGTCCCGACGAGACGCTGTCGAATTTCCTGGGCGCGATCTTCGAGGAAACCAGCCGCCAGTGGTACGCCCAGACGCTGGACGGCGACGAGTTCCTGGCCCCGGCCGGGCGGGTACTGGACTCGATGCTCAGTGAGCACCAGTGCCAGGGGTGGCTCGAGGGTTACCTGCTCACCGGGCGGCATGGGCTATTCAACTGCTACGAGGCTTTTATCCACATCGTCGATTCGATGTTCAACCAGCACGCCAAGTGGCTGAAAGTCGCCTCCCAGCTGCCCTGGCGGCGGGACATCGCCTCGCTGAACTACCTGCTCACCTCGCATGTCTGGCAGCAGGACCACAACGGCTTCACGCATCAGGATCCCGGCTTCCTCGATCACGTCGTCAACAAGAAGGCAGACGTCGTCCGGGTCTACCTGCCGCCCGACGCGAACTGCCTGCTGTCGGTCATGGATCACTGCCTGCGCAGCAAGCACTATGTGAACGTCGTCGTCGCGGGGAAGCGCGCGATGCCCCAGTGGCTGACGATGGAGGCCGCCGCGGTGCATTGCACCGAGGGCATCGGCATCTGGGACTGGGCCAGCAACGACGAGGGCGGCGAACCAGACGTCGTGCTGGCCTGCTGCGGTGACACTCCCACCCTGGAGGTCCTCGCCGCCGTCTCCATCCTCCGCGCGCACCTGCCCAGCCTGAAAATCCGGGTCGTGAACGTCGTCGACCTGATGAAGCTGGAACCCCCCACGGAGCACCCGCACGGCCTCAGCGACCTGGACTACGACTCGCTGTTCACCGCGGACAAGCACATCATCTTCGCATTCCACGGGTACCCGTGGCTGATCCACCGGCTCACCTACCGTCGGACCAACCGCAACCTGCACGTCCGTGGCTACAACGAGGAAGGCACCATCACCACGGCCTTCGACATGCGCGTGCAAAACCGCCTGGACCGCTTTCACCTAGTGCAGGACGTCATCGACCGACTGCCGCAGCTAGGCGCCACCGGCGACTATCTCAAACAGAAGATGCGCGACAAGCTCGTCGAGCACAGCCACTACATCAACTCCCATGGCCAGGACATGCCGGAAATCCGGGACTGGACGTGGACGGCATGATCCGCGGCGGCCGGCACGGCTGATCAAGGATGGCGGCGCCTACTGCCGGTAGGCCCCGCTAGCCTTGCCGGGACGTAACCGTTAGCCGTCGCGGCGCTGGCGCCGACTGCGGCGCATGCTCATCCGCAGTTGCGTGATGCGCGCTGTTCCGGCCGCGGCCATGACCAGCGCCCCGCCGACGGCGGCGAGCAGCAGCGCCACGGCCAGGGACAGCCGCAGGTGCGCGCCGAAGTAGGTGATGGTCACGGCGTTCGCGTTCTCGATGATGAAGACCAGCGCCAGGACGAGGACGACGGCGCCGACGATTATCGCGGTGCGCACGTCGCCGATCCGGCTTCCCAGCCGTCCGCGGCGGGCCGGGCCGGCCGGGCCCGGCGGACGGCGGCGTCGGCACCGGCCCGGTAGGCGCCGCGGGCGCTGGCTTTGGCGGCGGGGCGGCACCGTTGGGGGAGGGAGGCCGCAAGGTGGTGGCGGGGTGCAAGGATGGCTCGGACATGACACTTCTTCTTTCTCGCGAACGGGAATCTTTCTTGCGAACGGGGAACCGGATCAGCAGAACCTGCGAACGGCCTGCTACGCGGCGCGGCCGGGATGCGCTCAGACGGTGACCGCTATTTCCGGTGTGGCATTGAGGGGCGCGTTCCTGGCGCCGGCGGCCGCCAGGCTTGCCGGCACTGCGAACGCAGGAATTTCCGGCGCAGGCACTTCGGGTACTGGCGGCGGCGTGCCGTCGTCCTCGACGCCATCGGCCGCGGGCCGAGCGTGATCGGCGGCGGGTGCCATACGGTCGAAGAAGCGAAGGAGTTCCACCGGGACGGGCATGACGAGGGTGCTGTTCTTCTCGGCCGCGACCTCGACGACGGTCTGCAGCAGCCGAAGTTGCAAGGCGGCCGGGTCGGCGGACATCACGGCGGCGGCCTGGGCGAGCTTCTTGGATGCCTGGTATTCGCCGTCGGCGGAGATGATCCGCGCCCGGCGCTCCCGCTCGGCCTCCGCCTGCCGCGACATCGACCGCTTCATCGACTCGGGCAGCGATACGTCCTTGACCTCGACCCGCTCCACCCGGATGCCCCACGGCTCCTCGGTGGGCGCGTCAATGACATCCTTGAGGTGGGCGTTGACCTTGTCCCGCTCGGACAGCAGCTGGTCCATGTCGCTCTGGCCGATGACCGACCGCAGCGAGGTCTGGGCCACCTGGGAGATGGCGTAGGCATAGTTCTGCACGTTGATGATCGCCTTGACCGGATCGACGACCCGGTAGTAGACCACCGCGTCCACCTTGAGGGTGACGTTGTCGCGGGTGATGGCCTCCTGGGCGGGCACCCCGGCCACGATGATCTGCATATTGACCTTGCGGAGCCGCTCGCTGAACGGGTTGACCCAGGTCAGCCCCGCTTCACGGACACCGGGCAGGGCCCGGCCCCAGCGGAAGACGATGCCGCGCTCGTACTGCGTGATGATCCTGAAGCCGAACATGTCGGCCATCCCAACCCTCGGCACGTGGCGCGCCGGTCACCGGGGCCGAAGACGGCGCCAGCTAAACCGCCAGCGTTCGGAAAGCCCTCAGGCCCACTAGCCGCCATTCTACAGGAGAAATTAAGCAGAATGCGCCACTGGGGCCCGGTAAGGAGGATCATGGGCCGATCAATTCCGGTGATCGGCTTTTCGTAAAATCTTATAACAGGGATCTGCGGCCTCCTGCCGGGAGAACGCAAACATGGGAAATAATTATCGCCCGAACTTACGCCGACCGATTACTGGCGGCCCGCAGCCGAATACACGGAAATTTCGCTGCCCCCGCCCCCTGCTCTGCTGGCAGGTGACGGGGGCGCGGCATGTCAGCGGACTGGCTCTTCGGCCGGCAGCGGGGGCGCCGCTAGCCCGGTCACCGGGTGACGGCGGTGGAGCAGTTCACGCGCCATGGGCAGCGCGAACCGGTCAAGGCCGAGGTAGCCGGCATTGCGCCAGGCCAGGATCAGGAAGACCGCGACGATGGCGTACGCCGGGTTCACCCCGGCGGAATCCGGCGTCGTTTACGCCCTCGGGCCGGATCAGACCGTTCACCGGCGGGCGTACCGACGGCTGCGGGTACGGGTACGGGTACTCCCCCGCGAGGTGAACAGGTGGTACGCCAGCAGCAGGATCGCCGCCCCGATGATGGCGGTCACCCAGGTGGAGAGGTTGAAGAACCCGTGCAGGGTGTGGATGTGAAACAGCTGCGTGGCCAGCCAGCCGCCCAGCAGCGCCCCGGCCACCCCGATAAGGCAGGTCACGATGAGGCCCTGTGATCTGCGGCCGGGGATCAGCGCATTGCCTAGCAGGCCTGCGCCGAGCCCGAGAACGATCCATGCGATGATGCCCATAACCGACTCCTCAGTCAGTGAAGAACTTGACGTACGGGGTAGCGGTCCTGCGCGACTGATCGCGGTGGGAGAGATTAGCTCCCGCGGGCTCTTGCCCTTTACTTGGCCGCTGCGCCTGATCGGCGACGGCCTGAATAAGAAAGCTCCGGTCCTGTGCTGTCCCCTAATATTTCGGAGTGCAGCTGCCAGATTCCGGAGCAATACCATTACTCTACCCCAGCACGGCAATAAAGTCCATCGATGGACCGCTCGTGCTATGCTGCGAAAAGCTGTGGATGCTCGCCGTTGTGAACGCCTCTGATACTCGGTGGCATCGGTTTCGAACGTTTCGCCAAGAACCAGGCTGCAGCCTGGTGCGGGCCCAGCCGCGGTCCGCTTCCTATTTCACGCGACAACGCGGTCGGCTCGTACACGGCTGACCGCGAGCAGGCCCCGGACCCGGCCCGCTAGCGTGCACCGATTACAACCCTCCAGCGCCTCGGCCACAAAGAAACGCAGGCAGCAGACGTTGATATCGTTCATCTGGTCCCCTGGAAACCCGCTGCCCGCAGGCACTGGCGGTTCGGAGAACTACACAGTCGGTCAAGTCCGGGAGCTGACACGGCGTGGCATACCGGCCCAAGTAGTCACCGTCGGCCTTGGCATCAGTGACGGCAGGGACGACTTCGCCGATATCCCGTTCCTGTCGCTGCCAACACTGGCCAAGGTAAGCGAGCTCGACGGCACCGTGATCTTCGTCAACGAAGCGCACACCGTGCCGACCAGGCTCCCGGCCTTCCTCATCCTGCACAACCCGCCGCCCATCAGGGAACGGCACCGGGCGTTCGCCGTCGATGGGACCAGGGAACTCACCCTGATCGTCACCAGCCAGTACGCCGCCGCGCTGTGGTCGAGCTACCTGGACGTGGACGTCGCCACGATCAGCGTCGTCTACCCGTTCGCCGAGCCGGGCTTCGCCGCCCAGCCCCGGCCGGACCACAAGAACGGGAAGACCCGAGTCCTGTTCGCGGGCAGGCTGAGCCCGGAGAAAGGCATCTATACCCTGCTCGAGACGCTGCACCTCGACATCATCGAGCAGTACCCGGGCCTGGAGTTCACCGCGACGACCGCGGGAGCCGACAAGCCGCAGGGAAAGATCATCGAGCGGCTGCTTGGCGCGCACCCCGGGATCTCCGTGGTGGCCAGCTGCAAGACGCCGACCACAATGGCGGCCCTGATGGCCAGGCACGACATCGTGGTCATGCCATCCAACAGCCAGTACTGGCACGAGACCTTCGGCATCGTCTCGATCGAGGCACAGCACTCCGGCTGCCGGGTCGTCGCCTCCGACGACGGCGGCCTGCCGGAGACCGACTGCGGCGGGGTAGTGCTCGTCCTGCCGGACAACGCCGAAGCACTCGCCTGGGGCATCATCAAGGCCGCCGATAACGGGCCGGTTTCCCTGGCCGCCCGGCGTGACGCAGGCGCGAGGTTCACCGTCGGGCAGTCCGTGGACACGCTGCTCAGCGTATTCGCCCGGCCGCTGCCGATCCCGCCCGCGGTCATCGTCAGGCAACTCGAAGAGCTGATCGCGGCGCCCTCGGCCAAGGTCACGCGCACTCCGAATCCGGGCGGTGCGCTGGCCGAGACGGTACCGTAAGCCCCGCTGGGTAGCAGAGGGACAGGCGAGGTTCAGCCGCCCCAGCTCGACGTCAGCGACAGCGGCGCGTTGTCCCGCTTGCAGGGGCGTACAGCCCGTTGGTGATCGCCGTAACGACGCTTCGCGTGAATACGGTCCTTGGGTTTGGCTTTAGGGGTTGGCTCTCGGTGGCCCCGCCGGCTGGCGGGTTAAGCTGGCGGGGATGCTGGCTTTCCAGCGTCCGCGCTGGAAGTGGAGGCTTCCGTCTGGGCTGATGGTGACGTTGGCCCCGTAGGCGGGTAGCGATCCGTCGCGGAGCCAGTCGGCGCGGAGTGGTCGAGGGTGTTCCAGAGGCGGCGCGGCCCGGACTGGTGGATCACGGGGGGCTGGTCTGCGGTGGCGGTGGCGCGTGCCCATGATCCGTCCGGGTGGAGCAGCCATGCGGTGCGGGTGCCGTCCGGGCGTTCCTCGTAGTGGTCCTGCACGCCGGGGAGGATCAGGCCGAGGGTGGAGTAGAGTTCCCATCCGTGCTGACGTTGACGACGGGGAAGGGGCTGCTGGTCACCTCGTCGCCTTCGGCGTGGCGGATTTCGGTGAGCCGTTCCCGCATGGCGGGCGGGTAGCCGGGTCCGGTGCGTGAGTGCATGAAGCCGCGCGTCCCATTGGGTGCTGGCCGGCCGCGCCGCCGTCGGGGTTTTGTCGGCGGTGATGATCAGGTTGGTTCCGGTGATGGTGGTGACGAGTCTCCCGCCTGGCTTGAGCGCGGTCGAGCCAGCTTGGCGGGGACGGGGCGGACTGCCACGGTGGCGATGATGCGGTGGTAGCGCTGCGGGCCGCCGGGAAGCGGGCCGGTGGCGTCGCCCGTCTGCACGGCCGGGTGCATCGCCGATCGAGTCGAGCCGTTCCGTGGCTGCTTTGACCAGGCGTTGAGGCACTGCGGGTCGCTATGGCCGGCGATGATGACGGCGGTCTCGGCATCGCGGAGGACGGCCTCGCCGATCTGGTCGTGCACTACGCGCACGCCCTCGCCGTCGCCCCGTCCGCCGCTGTCTACGACGAACTGCTCAGCGCCCGGTCGTTCGCCGGGACGCTGCTCGGCAGCGGGGCGCCCAGGACGGCGGCCGGACCTGACCGTGACGGCGGGGTGGCTGTCGAGCCTGCTCGCGGTCTCGGCGGCGGACCTGGGCGACCACGCGGCGGCGGTGGTGTGGTGCGCGCGACGCCGAGCGCCGCGGCACGGGACGCGGGGTATCCTGGAGCTGGCAGGATGGGCCGCGCTGACCCGGTCGCTGATCGCCTGGTATCAGGGCGACCCCGTCCGGTCGGCTGAGGCCGCGCGGCTGGGCCAGGCCGGCCGCCGCCGGGACGGCCGCGTACGCCAAGCTCGCCGCGCAGGAGATGCGGTGCGCGGCGATGATCGGCGACACGGCCGGCATGGTGGCCGCACGACGGAGCGCGGCCACGGCGATCGGGCGGCTAGGGCCGTCCGTGCCGCGTCTCGCGGCATCTACTCGGTGCCGCGCGCCGACGACCCGCCCTACACCGGCGACGTCGCTGCTGGTGACGGGGCAGTACGCGGAGGCGGTCGTGATGACGCGGCAGATCATCGCTACCGCCTACGGCCCGCAGTCCACGGCCGCCGGGTGACCAGCCGACCGGCTACGCCGCGGACGCTGCTCATCCTCGCGCTCGCGGCGGCCGGGCTAGGCGAAGTCGACGAGGCGGCGGCGGCCGGGGCCGCCGCGCCTGGACGCCGGGCGCATCGTGTGGCCCACGATGGTGCTCGCGGGGAAGCTCGACAAGTCCCTGGCCGCGCAGGCCGGCGGAGTCCGCGCACGCGGCGGACTTCCGCGCCGCGCTACGCCGAAGCAGGCCAGCGCCGGGCGCTCGCACGCCGCCCCACGCAGCGAAGGGAGCGCCCGGTGAGCGATGACGGGCTTGACCGCAGCCGAGATCGCCGCGCTGACCGCCAGCGTCGACATCGAGGCCCCGCCGCCGGACGGCATGCCCGTCGCTCTGGTGCTGTTCGGCACCAACCAGGCCGCGCCCGCCCGCATCGCCGCCGACGCGGTACCGCCGGGGCACCGCGCCGCTGATCATCGCGACCGGCGGCGTCAACCGGCACAACGGCATCGTGGAGGGCCGCGAGTTCGCCCGCCAGCTCGCCGAGCGGGCGTGCCGGCGAGACGCGGTCCGCGTCGAGGACCAGTCCGCGGACACCTGGCAGAACGTCGAGCTGTCCCTGCCGCTACCTGCGCGAGGCGCTCGCCCTGGGACTGCCGCTCGTCGCGGTGTCCAAGTGGTATCACCTGCGCGCGGTGTACTGCCTGCGCACCCAGCTCCCCGAGGCCGTGCCGCTTGTACGCGATCTCCTGGGAACCGGTCTACGCGGGCACGCTGGTCACGCGGGAGAACTGGCCGTCGAGCCCGGACGGGCCGCCGCCGCGTGATCCGCGAGTCCAGGAGGTGCCCCGCCGGGTCGCCGAGGGCAGCTACCTCCCGGCGGAGAAGAAAGACGGCGCCTGGTGGTTATGCTTGCTAGCACGTGTGCCAAACCCCACTCCCGCGGACGGGTGCACCGGCTCGCGACTCTCGCAACGATCCTCGAGACCGGGGGACGCCAGGCTGCGGCTGGGCCGGGACCGGCTGCCGATCGGCGGCAGGCATGGAATCCCGCCGCATCCAAGAGCGGATCACGCGGGTGCGGGACGCGGTGACAGGCGTGTCCGACGGCCGCGCGGCGACCGAGCTCGCGGAGCGGGTCGCGGACATGGTCGCAGTGCCGCTGCGGCACCGCTAGGCAGCCTGGGATACTGACGGCCATGCGCTGGACGGTCCGCTCCGAGAAGCCCCTGTACAAGGACGAGTGGCTCGACGTCCGGGTCGCGGACGTCGAACTGCCCGACGGGAGGCACCTCGAGCACCGGCTGATCCCGCACGCCGCCCGGCGCGGGCTGCGTGATCGTCCTGGCCGGGCAGGCGCTTCTGCTGTGGCGGCCCCGGTTCATCACCGGGTCGCAGGGCTGCATGGGTTCCGCTCGCGAGCGTGCCCTCACTGATCGGCCGCGGGGACATCACGTCAGGCACGACGCTCGCCGCGCTGCTGTACGTGATCGCCTCCGGGCTTTAGGACGCGTGACGCCCGCGCCAGTCCGTGACCGGCGGGGGGAAGGTTCACGATTCCCGGCGGCAGGGTCGTGGAGCACCCGACCTTCGGCGCGTTCGTGCAGGCCGACCCACCCGAGGGGCTCGGCGGCGCGGAGAACCCGGCGCAGCCTGGCGCCCACGCCCTGGCCTGAGCACGATGGCGGATGAACTATGAACGCGGCCTCGACATGCTGCTGACCGGGCTGGCCACCACGCTGTCGCCGGCTGTCGCGGGCCGCCCGGCTGAGCCGGAGCGCTCGGCTGAATGAGACGCCACGATCCGTTCCGGAAAAATCTTTAAGTTCTTCTACTGAACGGACCGTGGTTTCTCGTTCATAGCCAGGGCGAGTGGCGCCCCGACGATGGCCGCCAGGTCTGACCCGTCGATCGTCTCGCGCTCAAGCAGCAGGCTGATGACCCGGTCGAGCGTCTCACGATTCCCGCGGAGCAGCCTGGTGGCCGTGTCCTCGGCCTCCCGGAGCAGCCTGGCCACTTCCTGGTCGATGGAACGCTGCGTCTCCTCGGCGTAGGGTCGCCCGGCGAACGGATTGTCCCGGCTCGGCCCCTCCGGGCCGTAGCTGATGGGCCCGACCTTCGCGGAGAACCCCCACTCGCGCACCATGTGCGTCGCGAGCTCGGTCGCGCTCGCGAGGTCGTTCGACGCGCCGGTCGATGGTTCGTTCAGGACGACGATTTCCGCGGAGCGACCGCCGAGGCGCACGGCGAGCGAGGCAGTCAGGCGGCTCTCGGGGTACAGATGACGCTCGAACGCGGGCAGCTGCTCGGTCACGCCGAGCGCGGCGCCGCGCGAGAGGATCGTGACCTTCGCGACGGGATCGGCGTGCTCGGAGAGCGCGGCCACGAGCGCGTGCCCGGCCTCGTGGACGGCCACGGCATGCTTCTCCTCGGGCATCAGCGCGCTCGACGCATCACGGCGGCCGATAAGGAGCCGGTCCCTGGCGGCGTCGAAGTCGGCGGCGCTGAGAACGCGGCGATCGTCGCGCACGGCGTTGATCGCCGCCTCGTTCACCAGGTTGGCGAGATCAGCGCCGGAGAACCCGGGCGTTCCCCGCGCCACGACGTCGAGATCCACGTCAGGCCCCAGCGTCTTGCCCTTCCCGTGGATGGCCAGGATCGCGGTCCGCTCCAAGCAGTTGGGCAGCGGGATCTCCACCGTCCGATCGAAGCGCCCGGGCCGCAGCAGCGCCGCGTCGAGGATCTCCGCCCGGTTGGTCGCGGCCATGACGACCACGCTGGCGCCCGGCTCGAAGCCGTCCATTTCCGACAGCAGCTGGTTGAGCGTCTGCTCGCGCTCGTCATTCGAGCCGAACCCGCCGGGGCCCCGCCGGCCGCCGATGGCGTCGATCTCGTCGATGAAGATGATCGACGGGGCGCGCTTCCTGGCGTCAACGAACAGGTCCCTGACCCGCGAGGCGCCGACGCCGACGAACATCTCGACGAAACTCGAGCCGCTCAGGGAGAAGAACGGCACTCCGGCCTCGCCGGCGACCGCCCTGGCCAGCAGGGTCTTGCCGGTCCCCGGCGGCCCGACCATCAGCACGCCCTTAGGGCCGACCGCGCCCGCGCGCTGGTACCGGGCCGGGTGCTTGAGGAAGTCCACCACTTCCATGACCTCCGCCTTGGAACCCTCGTAGCCGGCGATGTCCGCGAACCGCGTGGTGGGCTTGTCCTCGTCATAGACCTTGGCCTTCGACTTGCCGAAGCTCATGATCCCGCCGAGCCGTCCGCCGAGTTGTTTGCTGTTACGGCGGGCCAACCACGTGAACAGCACGACGATAATGAGAATCGGGAAGACCCACTCAATGATCAGGCCCAGCACCGAGCCCGTGCTCGGGGTGGTTCCCGTCACCTGAACCTTGTGCCCGAGCAGGAGGGTGGGAAGAGAGCTGTCGTTCAGCGCGGTCGGGATCTGGGAGGTGTAGGTCTTGCCGTCAAGGAGCTTCCCGCTCACCGCTCCAGCGGAGGTGATCGACGCCGTCGAGACCTTGTTCGCGGTCACGTCGCTGACGAAGCTGGTGTAGCTCAACGCCTGAGCCTGCGTCCCGCCAGTGCCCGAGCGGAAGAGCAGCAGCGCAATGAACGCGATCGCGATCGCGGCCGGCAGCAGCCACCGCCACCGAGCCGGCGGCAAGGGCGGAGTCGGCGTCGGCGGACCGGACTTCTTGGTCGAAGTCGGCGTCGGCGGAGCGGACTTCCTGGTCGGGCCGGGCCTTACCGTCATCGGGAGAGCGGCACGGACGCCGGCCCGCACATGCACGCCCGGGTCAGCGCGCTCGTGACGGTTGCCCTGCAGTAACGGGATGCAATGAGATCATGCTCGTCGGTCGCGTGCCCGCACAGGCACACCGTGTCCGGCGACGGGTCGCCGTTCGATGGTGTCGTCAGCTGCGATGGGTTCGTCATGCTGCAAGTCAACCGCGCTGCGGACGCATGCGAAATGAGCAATCCCGCATGAGCCCATCACCACAGCCGATCGCCATTACCGATGAGCCGGTCGCGGCCGGCCACGCCGAGGTTCTCAGACGAGACGCTGGTGGACGTAGCACCACTTCCAGCCCGATCCCGGCGCAAACCCAGCGGCGACCGGGTGATCGGTCTCCTCGTAGTGCGCCCGGGCGTGCTGGTTGGGCGAGTCATCAGAACAGGCCACCCAGCCGCAGGTCAGGCAGACCACAAGGCTTGCCCGGGGATCATTGTGGTCCTTGCGGCTACGGCAGTCCTGGCAGTCGTCTGCTTGCGGCCCGACCTGCGCGAGGCCGTCGAGGTGCTCGCATCGCGGGGCCGTCCCGTTCGAGCTTACGGCCGCCGCTCCCATGGCCAAGCTCTGGCCGGAGATCATGGCACCCTCCCTTTACGTGACGGAAATGCCGGGCGCGGTCCGCTCGATCATCCTTGAGTCAATCCCGGAGGGCGCCGGCGCGGAAACAGGCAACGTGAGCACGGCCCATCACCAGAACCGATCACCCGCCGGCCGAAGTACGCTTAGGGCAGAGTCGAAGGATGGACTGTATGCGGACTTGGCGGCGGGCATGGAGCTACGGCAGCTTCGCTATTTCGTGACGCTGGCGGAGGAGCTGCACTTCGGCCGGGCGGCCGACCGGGAGCACATCGTGCAGTCGGCGCTGAGCCAGCAGGTGCAGCGGCTGGAACGTGAGCTGGGCGTCCGCCTCCTCGAGCGCAGCACGCACCATGTCGCGCTGACCGCTTCCGGCGTCGTTTTCCTGGTCGAGGCGCGGCAGATCCTGGCGCACGTCGACCGAGCCGCGGAGGTTGCCAGGAGGGCGGCGGGCACCTCCGCGCCGTTGCGCGTCGGCATCATCGACTCGAGCTACGACTCGATGCCGCAGATCCTGCACGAGGTTCAGGCCCGCTACCCCGGCCTGGTCATCAACCAGGTCGAGGCCAGCGTCCCCCAGCAGTACCAGCAGCTCCTCGACGGCCGCCTGGACGTCGGCGTCGGACGCGCCGCGCTCGCCCCGCCGCAGATCGCGTCGCTGCTGTTCCGCCGGGACCCGCTCGGGGTCCTGGTGCCAACCGGCCACCCGTTCGCCGACCTCGGCGGGGTCAGCGTCGCCGACCTCGCCCGAGAGCCCCTGCTGCTCGCCGAGGAAGCCCGGGCGCCGGAATTCAACCAGTTCACCGTCGAGATGTGCCGGGCGGCCGGCTTCACCCCCACCGTCTACCGCGGAACCGTCGAGAGCATCCGCGCCGCCGCCGATCTCGTCGCCCCGGGCGCTGCCTGTACTGCGTGCCGTCTTCCTGCATCGCCGCGCTCCCCGGAACCATCTGGCGCCGCTCACCGAGCCGGCGTTGGACTACCCGTGGTCGGTCCTGTGGCGCGCAGCGGACGACTCCGGCCACGTGCAAGCCGTCGTCAGCTGCGCGCAGGCGATGTCCAAGCGGCTCGGCTGGCTGACGACCGCCGACCAGACGGCGCCATGAGCAATCTGCTCTCCTTGAGTGGATCCAAAGCCATGGCGGGAACAGCCGCGTTTGATGGCTCAAGGTCAGCTGGACGGCCGCGGCGCCTTGCAGGCAATCTTCGGGTTCACACCCACGTAGTTGAGCGGGCCCGCGAGAATCGTCACGGCGATGTTCCCGACGCGGGAGCAGCTCGGATCGGAACTGCCGTAGTAGTGGCGCTGCCCGGCGGCGATGGCGCCGATAATCAGCCAGACGATGAGTATGAGAGATCCGATGCGCATGACTGCCTCCGAGGGGCATGTTGACTTGGGGGGACGTCCCTGCGGGCGGCACGAACACCACAATGCGCGTGCCAGCAGCGGTCCGGATGCCCGGCTGATCATTTTCAGCCGGGCTGACCTGTAGCCAGTACTCAGTGAAGACCATCAGCGGGCAGACGGAAATCGGCAATCCGGGCAAGGCTCATCTCAGAGGCCGATCAGCACTGGGAGCGGCGCCAACGCGGCCGTCACTCCAGGACCAGCCGCTGGCGGCGATCGGTCTTGGTGATGAGGTTTGCCGATTCCGGTTGTTTCCCCGCGAAGCGGGCGGGCTTAGCTGAACGGTGACAGGCAAGACGGCTAGGTATCGCGGCGAGGAGCCCGGTTATGAGCATCGACGCGGGCAACCTCCCCGCCGCGGCGGAGGCGTCCTCCCCCGTTACGGCGGCTGGTTACGACGGGACGGCACCGTTCACGGACGACGGCGGGCCGCCGGCCACCTTCGGGGGACGGGTCCGGGCAGGCGTGACGGCCACGATCGTGGCCGTTCCGTTCACCGGGCTGGGGGTGGCGGTGTGGCTGGCCTGGGGGCGCGGCCTGGATCTGGCCGATGTCCTCATGGCGGTGGTCTTTTACGTGATCACCGGGCTTGGCGTGACCGTGGGCTTCCATCGGCTGCTGACCCACCGCAGCTTCACCGCGGCCCCGGCGCTGCGGGTCGCGCTCGCGGTCGCGGGGTCGATGAGCTTCGAGGGCCCGGTCATCGGCTGGGTAGCGATCCACCGCCGCCATCACGCCTTCACCGACCAGCCCGGCGACCCGCACTCCCCCTACCGGTACGGCACCAGCCTGGTCGGGCAGCTCCGCGGCCTCGCCCACGCCCACGCGGGCTGGCTGCTGCGCGACGACCCCACCCCGCCGGAACGGTACGCCCCCGACATGACGGCCGACCGGTCAATGCGGGTGATCTCGGCCGCGTTCCCCGCCCTGTGCGTTCTCTCCCTCGCGCTGCCGTTCGGTGCCGGATGGCTGATCGGCGGCAGCTGGCGCACCGCGCTGCTCGGGCTCCTGTGGGCGGGGCTGGTCCGCGTCACCGTGCTGCAGCACGTCACCTGGAGCGTCAACTCACTGTGCCACGTGTTCGGCAGCCGCCCGTTCGCCACCCGGCGCTACGACCGCGCGACGAACCTGTGGCCGCTCGCCCTCGTATCGTTCGGGGAGAGCTGGCACAACATGCATCACTCCGACCCCGCGTGCGCGCGGCACGGCGCCGAACCCGGCCAGATCGACATCTCCGCCGACGTGATCCGCCTGTTCGAGCGCCTCGGCTGGGCCACCAGCGTGCACTGGCCCGTCCCCGCGCGGCTCGCCGCCCGACGCCGGTGACCACCCGCCCTTGACTTCGGCTGCCTGGCAGTTGGTGTCAGTTCCCGGGAAAACTCTTATCAGGCGACTCCGGCGCGCGCCTGGCGGGCGGCTTCGACCAGGTTGCGCAGGGCGTGCTCGGTCTCGGCGTAGCCGCGGGTCTTGAGCCCGCAGTCGGGATTGACCCACAGCCGGGTCGGGCCGACGACGCTCATGGCCGCCGACAGCGCCTCGGCGATCTCGGCGACGTCCGGCACGCGGGGAGAGTGGATGTCCCAGACCCCCGGTCCGATGCCGTGCGCGAAGCCGGCCGCGGTGAGGTCGGCGATGAACTCCATCCGGGAGCGGGCCGCCTCGACGGTGGTCACGTCGGCGTCGAGGGCCCCGATGGCGTCGAGGATCTCGCCGAACTCGCTGTAGCACATGTGCGTGTGGATCTGGGTCTCGTCGGCCGCCCCCGAAGTGGCCAGCCGGAACGCCCGTACCGCCCAGTCCAGGTAGGCTTCGCGGTCGGCCTGCCGCAGCGGCAGCAGCTCCCGCAGGGCCGCTCGTCGACCTGGATGATGCCGATCCCGGCCGCCTCGAGGTCGGCGATCTCGTCCCGGATCGCCAGCGCGACCTGGCGGGCGGTGTCGCTCAGCGGCTGGTCGTCGCGGACGAACGACCACGCGAGCATGGTGA
This sequence comes from uncultured Actinomycetota bacterium, assembly GCA_963844925.1. Lineage (GTDB taxonomy): Bacteria > Actinomycetota > Actinomycetes > Streptosporangiales > Streptosporangiaceae > Trebonia. The sequence continues at coordinate 270,240 of CAWJQG010000001.1, forward strand.
CCGGCCCGGTCAGCATGCCCTTAACCGGCTTGTTCGTGCGGGACTGCGCGTAGCGGGCCCAGCCGACGGTGATGGGCGCCGGCGGCTGACGTCGCCGTGCAGGATGGGCGGACGGACGTAACGGGTTCCGTAGGACTGGACCCACCCGTTCCGCGTGGCGGCGAACCCGTCCAGGTGCTCCGCGAAGTACTGCACCATGTCGTTGCGCTCGGGCTCCCCGTGCACCAGCACGTCCAGGCCGATGTCCTCCTGAAGCGCGATAACCCGGTCGATCTCGGCGCGCATGGCCGCCTCGTACCCGCCGGCGGTGATGCGCCCGGCCTGGTAGTCGGCGCGGGCCGCGCGGATCTCGGCAGTCTGCGGGAACGACCCGATCGTGGTGGTGGGCAGCACCGGCAGGCCGTGGGCCTGGGTCGGCTGGCGGATCGCGTAGGGGCTGCGGGGCGGTCCGTCGCCGAGCACGTCCAGCCGCGCCCGGACCTCTGCGTTCACCGCCGGGGCAGCCGGGGCGGGCTGACCCAGAACAAGGCGGACCCCGTGCAGCCAGCGGCCTAGGGTTACGACCTCGTCGACCTTCTGCCGCGCGAAGGCGAGCCGCCCGGCGACTTCCCTTGTCAGCGACGTCTCCGCTGCCAGGTCAAGCGGCACGTGCAGCAGCGAGCAGGACGTGGCGACGCACACCTGGCCGGCCAGGCCGAGCAGCGACACGCAGAGCGACACGGCGGCGGGCAGGTCCGCGCGCCACACGTTCCGGCCGTCGATCACGCCGGCGACCAGGGTCTTGGCGCCGAGGCCGCCCACCGCGGCGAGCGCTTCCAAGTTTCCTGGCCCGGCCGCGAAGTCCAGGCCGATCGCCTCGACCGGGCTGGCCGCCAGCACCGGCAGCGCGTCGCCGATCTCGCCGAAGTAGGTGCTCACCAGCAGCGACGGCCGCTGCGGGAGTGAGCCGAGCCGGTCGTAGGCGCGGCGCAGCGCGGCCAGCTCCTCCTCGGTGCGGTCCGCGGCGAGGACCGGCTCATCGAGCTGGACCCACTCGGCGCCGGCCGCGTGCAGCTCGCCGAGCAGCTGCCCGTAGGCGTCAAGCAGCGGGTCGAGCAGGGCCAGCGGCTGGAAGCCCTGCTCGGCGGGCTTGGACAGCAGCAGGAACGACAGCGGCCCGAGCAGGACCGGCCGCGTCTGGATGCCGTGCGACAACGCCTGCAGGTACTCCCGGACCGGCTTGTCCCCGGCCAGCCGCAGCTGCGTTCCCGGCCCGAGCTCGGGCACTAGGTAGTGGTAGTTCGTGTCGAACCACTTGGTCAGCTCCAGCGGGACGATCCCCTCGGTGCCGCGCGCCATCGCGAAGTACGCGTCCAGGCCGTCCAGGCCCGCGAACCGCTCCGGGATGGCATTGAACGCGGCCGCAGTGTCGAGCACGTGGTCGTACAGCGAGAACGTGTTCGACGGGATATCGGAAAGGCCGGCGTCCCGCAGCGTCTCCCAGGTCTGGCGGCGCAGCGCCGCAGCGGTCTCCGCCAGGCCGACGGCCGTCTCCCGGCCCGCCCAGAATGCCTCGGTTGCCTTCTTCAGCTCGCGTCGCGCGCCGATGCGCGGATACCCGAGCACGGTTGTTTCCATGGAACTGTCTCTCCCCCGGGTTCCCTCTTACGACTGGCCCCGGCCGCAGGCCGAAGTGAGAACCATCCGCACCGGCAGCATAGGGACCCTGGATTGTGGGATCAACCAATCAACGGCGATATTTTCTGTGGTAGACCACAAGTAAATCAGCCAGCGGCTATCGGATCGCAGCCCGTCCGAAGGCGGTTCCGCGACTTGTCACCGACGCCATCGAGCCAAATCGGTTGAGTACGTGGCGATGGCGTAGCTGACAGGTTCGCGGCCCTTTAGGTCATATCGCTCCGGGGCCCAGGTTCACCATGTGCCCCGGAAGTCCCGTCAACCTCCCACTCGACGGCCACTTAGCATAGCTGTTTGGACGTTTTTTCGACTTTACATGGCTGCCAGACATTTAGAGGCTCGGCACCGGCGAAATGTGGGCAGGGAGCTGGGCAATGTCCGGGCGCTATGCAACGTCGGCAATGAGCGAGCGGGGCTCGAGAGGGGCGAACGCATAAGTTCACGTTGTCGTCGAACTGCCCGGATGACGAGTCTGGGCGGCGCCTGGGACGGGCGCGCTTCGCACCGCCCCTCTCCTCCGCTCCCCGAAGAGGTGGTGTCGTGCCGAGGGTCCGGCAGCAAGGGCCGTCTACAGATGTCATCTGCCTGGCAGGACCCTGCGCCCGGAGCCGCAGCGCCGGCCGCGTTCCGGGCCTTCAGCCGGGTAAGGCTGCGGTGGTGGAATAGCTCGTCACGATGACCACCCACGTCCCCGACGGGACCCCGCAGAAGCGGTGGACGACGTCCGCGCCCGCGAGGCCGCGCACACCCGTGAACTCGCCGCCCAGGGCCGCGTGCTCCGTCGCGGCGCCCGCCGCTCGCCCCCGGCGAGTGGCGGACGCTCGGGCTGTTGACGCCGCCGTTTACATGGTCCAAGAGCGAATCGAGGCTGACCGTGGCTGAGTACGACGTCATCATCATCGGCGGCGGCTCGCCCGGCGAGCACTGCGCCGGCGCGCTGGCCGACGGCGGCCTCCGCGTCGCCCTGGTCGAGCGGGAGCTTGTCGGCGGCGAGTGCTCCTACTGGGCCTGCATCCCGTCCAAGACGCTGCTGCGCCCGGGCGAGGCGGTGCACGGCGCGCTCGAGGCCGCCGCGACCGCGCAAGTCGACGTCCAGGCGGCGCTGGACTACCGGGATTTCATGGTCTCGAACTACTCCGACGCCGGACAGCAGCGCTGGCTCGCGAGCCGGCAGATCGACCTGCTGCGCGGCACCGGCCGACTGGCCGGGCCGGGCGTGGTCGAGGTCGACGGCGTGCCCCACACCGCCGAGCACGTGGTGGTGGCCACCGGCGCGGATCCGGTCATCCCGCCCATCCCCGGCCTCAGGGACCTGGACGGCGTGTGGACCAACCGGGAGGCGACCGGCATGAAGTCCGTGCCGGCGCACCTGCTGATAATCGGCGGCGGGGCCATCGGCGCGGAATTCGCGCAGATCGTCCGGCGCCTCGGCGGCGGGGTGACGGTCATCGAGGCCTCAGGCCACCTGGTGTCGTCCGAGCCGACGCCGCTGGGCGAGGCGCTGGGCGAGGCGCTCCGCCGCGACGGCGCCGAACTCGTGCTCGACGCGAAGGTGACGGCCGCGCGGCGCGATGGCGCGGACTACGTGCTCACCATCGCCGACGGCCGTGAGTTCCGCGGTGACCGGCTCCTCGTGGCCACCGGACGCCGCCCGCGAGTCCCGGACGGCCTGGACACCGTCGGGGTCACGGCTGGCCCGCGGGGGGCCATTCCGGTCGACGCGCGGCTGCGGGCCGGGGAGCGGCTGTGGGCGCTCGGCGACGTCACCGGCCTGTGGATGCTGACCCATGTCGGCAAGTACCAGGGCGAGGTGGTGGCCGCCAACATCCTCGGCGAGCCGCGGGAGGCGCATTACGAGGCGGTGCCCCGGGTCATCTACACCGACCCGCAGGCGGCGTCGGTCGGCGAGCGCGATGCGGCGTTCAGCGGCACCGCCCAGCTGTCCAACGTGGCCAAGATGGAGACCTACACCCACGCCTACGCCGAGTCCAACGGGTTTCTCACCCTGCTCAGCGACGGAGAGCGCCTGACCGGGGCGTACGCGCTCGGCCCGGAGGCCGGGGAGTGGCTGCAGCAGGCCACGCTCGCCATCCGCGCCCAGGTACCGCTCGACGTGCTGCGCGACACCATCCAGCCCTTCCCCGCCTTCACTGAGATCTACGTGGAGGCGCTGAAGCAGCTGCGCAAGACGATCACCGCCAGCCGGAAGCAAGCGGCGCCATGACCTACGACATCGACGGCGAACAGCAGCTCGTGGGGAGCGGCGGATCAGGGCGAGGGGCAGCGGGTCGCCGTCATCACCGGCGGCTCGCAGGGCATCGGCGCGGGCCTGGTCGACGGGTACCGCAAGCGCGGCTGGGCCGTCGTGGCGAACTCGCTCACGATCAAGCCCGCCGAGGATCCCGACGTGCAGACGGTGGCCGGGGACGTCTGCGAGCCTGCCACCGCGCGGCGGATCATGGATGCCGCGCTCGACCGCTTCGGGCGCGTTGACAGCCTGGTCAACAACGCCGGCGTGTTCATGTCCAAGCCGTTCACCGACTACACCGCGGCCGACTACGCCCTGATCATCGGGGTCAACCTGGCCGGATTCTTCTGGCTGACCCAGCTGGCCGTCACCGAGATGCTGCGGCAGGGCCGCGGTCACGTGGTCAACATCAGCGCCACCGTCGCCCAGCGCGCGGACTCAGGCAGTCCCTCGGTTCTCACGGCGCTCACCAAGGGCGGGCTCGGCGCGGCCACCAGGTCGCTGGCGATCGAGTACGCGTCGCGAGGCATCCGGGTCAACGCGGTCGCTCCGGGCATCATCCAGACGCCCATGCACCCGTCCGAGAGCTACGCCTCGCTCGGCGACCGGACGCCCCCGATCGGCCGCGTCGGCCAGATCAGCGACGTCGTCGACGCCATCATGTTCCTTGAGTCAGCGCCTTACATAACCGGCGAGATCGTGCACGTCGACGGCGGCCAGATCGCGGGACACTAACCATCACGACGCGTTCCTGCCCTGAACCGCGTCGACGCCATCCGCATAGCAGGCGAGTCCGGTTGGCACTAGCTGACCCGCCCCGCTGTGCATCAGGGCCGCAGCGGACCGGGGGCAGAAACCACGCGTGCGTTCAGAAGAATTGAAATCTTTATTCTGAACGTACGCGTGCTTCGCGTCATCCGGTCCCGTCCCACCTCCCCCGGGCCGCGCGGCGAGTGCGCGGGGCCGCCGCCGGTGGTCGTGAAGCCCGGAAGTGGCCATTGAGCACCTGTGCGGCCTTGGCCATCAGGTCGGCCTCGGAGAACGGCTTCTCCACCAGGGCCACGTCAGGGTCGAGCATGCCCTGGGAGGCGAGGACCGGCCGGGCGTAGCCGGAGATGAAGAGCACCTCGATATCCGGCTTGATCGCCCGGATTTTCTCCGCGACTTCCTTGCCGAGCATGTGCGGCATGACGACGTCGGTGACGAGCAGGTGGATCTCGCCCTCGTAGCCGCGGACGATGTCGATGGCCTCCGGGCCGCTCGCGGCGGTGATCACGTGGTAGCCGTTGCGGGCGAAGATCCGCTTGGTCACCTCGCGCAGGGCGGCCTCGTCCTCGACGACCAGGATGGTCTCGCCTTTGGGCGTCCGCTGGTAAGGCGCGTGCTCTGCGACCGGCAGCGGCTGCCTCCGCGGTGACCGGCAGGGTGATACTGAAGGTCGTGCCCGCGCCGGGCTCGGAGTAGATCTGGACCTGACCCTCGGCCTGGGTGATGATCCCGTAGACGGTGGCCAGCCCGAGCCCGGTTCCGGCGCCCTCCGGCTTGGTGGTGAAGAAGGGCTCGAAGGCGTGCTCGATGACGTCGGCGGGCATGCCGGTGCCGCTATCGCTGACCCGCAGCCGCACGTTCCGGCCGGGCCGCGCCTTGGATCCCCCGGCGATGGAGTCGTCGTCCACGGTGATGTTGGCGGTGTCGATGGTCAGCGTGCCGCCGCCGGGCATCGCGTCGCGGGCGTTGACCGCGAGGTTCACCAGGACCTGCTCCAGCTGGCCCGGGTCGGCCAGTACCGGCCACAGGTCTCCGGCGGGGAGGTGACGAGCTCGACGTGCTCGCCGAGGGTCCGGCGCAGCATCTCCGCCACCCCGGTGACGACCTGGTCGAGGTCGAGGACCTGCGGCCGGACCACTTCGCGGCGGGCGAAGGCGAGCAGTTGGTGGGTGAGGCGGGCCGCCCGCTCGGCGGCCAGCTTGATCTGCCCGACGTCGCTGCGGGCCGTGTCCCGGCGCTGTGCCCAGTCGGACTCGGACGCGGCGATCGAGTTCCTCGGAGACGAAGGTCGCGTAGTTGAGGATCACGCCGAGCAGGTTGTTGAAGTCATGCGCGATCCCGCCGGCCAGCTGGCCCAGGTTCTCCAGCCGCTGGGCCTGCACCAGCGACCGGTCCTTCCGCTCCAGCGCTTCCCGGGCGATGCGCCGGTCAGCGCCGGCGCTGACCTCGGACCTCTCCCGAGACTCGCGGGCATCACGGCGGGCGGCCGCGGCGGCCACCTCGCGCCTCTCCTGTCCCTCGCGAGCATCGCGGGCATCGGCGCCAGCGCTCACCTCGGACCGTTCCTGAGACTCGCGGGCATCCCGGGCATCGGCGCCAGCGCTCACCTCGGACCGTTCCTGAGACTCGCGGGCATCCCGGGCATCGGTGCCAGCGCTCACCTCGGACTCGGCCTGCGCCTCTCGGGCATTACGCCGCTCGGCGCCGGCCATCACCTCGGACTGCGCCTGTGCCTCACGGGCATCGCGGGCATAGGCGCCAGCGCTCACCTCGGACCGTTCCTGAGACTCGCGGGCATCCCGGGCCTCGGTGCCAGCGCTCACCTCGGACTCGGCCTGCGCCTCTCGGGCATTGCGCCGCTCGGCGCCGGCCATCACCTCGGACTGCGCCTGTGCCTCACGGGCATCGCGGGCATAGGTGCCAGCGCTCACCTCGGACCGTTCCTGAGACTCGCGGGCATCCCGGGTATCGCGCCGCTCGGCATCGTCTGTCATGTTGTCCCTCTTCTGCTACTCGCGGCCACGGCGCGCCGCCCCCTCGTACCCGACAGCGTGCTCGGATACAGCGGACCTTTCCTGAAGCCTGCGAAGGGGCTCCAACACGCGCTCGGGCAGCCCCCAGCAGACCAGCGTCACCGCCACGTCATTACTGTGGGTCTACCTTCATTATACGCTACGTAGCCATAAGGCAGCATGGTGTGCTCGCCGTGGAGGGATCATCCGCTGCGGGACGGGGAACCGCTCTGGGTCCTGGGGTGCGACAGACGCTTCCTCCAGCGGTTGAGCATGGCGACCGCAAGGTGGGTCAGGATCAACGTGAACGGCGCCAGCGGCGCCGCGCCTTCGCCTGCGCGGCCACTTGTGCGTGAGCGCGCTCAAAGCCCTAGCGTCTTCAGCGTGACAGAGAACCTCGAGTTGATGGCGGCGCTCCGCCTGGCCGTCGATCCTCCAGGCGGAGTATCGGTCGAAGCGCTGTGCGAGCTGGCACGCGACGACGCGGCGTCCGCCTGGGACATCGCGACCGCCGCGGAGCATCTCGGCGTGAACCCGCACACCCTGCGTTACTACGAGCGCATCGGCCTCGTCGAGGTTGACCGCGATAGCGCCGGGCACCGCAGCTACGACGCCCGGACGATCCGGAGGCTGGTGTTCCTGACTCGCATGCGCACCTCCGGCATGGCCATCAGCGACCTGCGGCGCTACGTGGAGCTCGCCGATGCCGACGAGGACACCATCCCCGAGCGTCTCGACCTGCTCTTGGAGCACCGCGACACGCTGCGGGCCCAGATCGCCCAGCTCCAGCTATCCCTCGCCGCCACCGAGTACAAGATCGCCGCCTACGGAGGATCAGCCCAGCCATGACGCCGGAAAGCCAGCACGACATCGACAGCCCCGAAAGCCTCCGTCGGCGTGAGCACGGCCTGGAAGTCCTGGCCCGGATCGACGGCAACGCCGGGTCGGCCGTCATCGACGCGCTCGCCGGCATCTCACCGGCACTCGGACACCATGTCGCCGCCTTTGCCTTCGGTGACATCTACGAGCGGCCTGCCTTCGACCCGCGCAGCCGCCAGCTTGTCACCATCGGCGTCCTCACCGCTCTTGGCGGCTGCGAGCCGCAGCTGAAGGTCCACATCGGCGCGGCCCTCAACGTCGGGCTGACCCGCGAGGAGATCGTCGAGGCGATCCTCCACGCCAGCGTCTACTGCGGGTTCCCCCGCGCCCTGAACGCCACCTTCGCCGCTAAGGACGTCTTCTCGACCGCACCTGACATCATCGGCGACGCGGCCGAACTCCTGGCCCTGGTCGCCGAGCTCCCCTGCACGTGAAGGTCTCCGGCGGGCTGATCCGCAGCTACTTCATGTTCGAGGACAGCTACGCGATCGCCGAGGCGTTCCCCGGCCTGTCGTGGCTCGCCCCGGGTCGGAGGTCACGCACCCGCGCTTCCTCCCCGGCGTCCAGGGCGGCCACGATGGCCGCGCCGTGCGTTTCCGCCCACTCTGTGAGCGAGTCGATGGGCCCCAGCAGCGTGCGGCCAAGGTCGGACAACTCGTACTCGACGCGCCGGGGCACCTCTGCGTACTCATGGCCTGCTGACGGCCATCGCGTCGGCTTTCCACGTGGGCAGCGGCACCGCATCCCTGGTAGTAACGGTGGGCACCGCCGGCGACGCGCTGGGCCTCGCGCTGCTCGTTCCGCTCGGCGACAAGACGGAACGGCGCAAGCTGGTCGCCGCCCTGCTGTCGGTAGTCGCCGTGGCCCAGGCGGTCTCCGCGGCTGCGCCGTCCCTCGGCGTGCTGCTCGGGGCCGTTCTGGGCGCTGATGGACTTCGACGGCGGGCACCAGCTCGTCTTCCTGATCCTCGTCATCATCGTGCTCGACCTTGGCGTCCAGGGGATGCAGGTCACCAACCTGAGCGTAAACTTCCGGCTGCGCGCCGAGGCCAGGAACCGGATCACGACCGCGTACATGACCACCTACTTCGGCGGTGCCGTCGCGGGCGCGGCCGGTCCGGCGCGGCGTACGCCGCGTCCGGTTGGGACGCTGTGGTCGTCCTTGGCCTCGCTTTCGGCGGCGTCGGGCTGCTGATGTGGGTCGGGGAAAGCATCTACCGGAGCCGCCATCGGGCTGCCGAGTAACTCGATGGTGCGGGCGTCGAGATTCGTCCGGTAAGACCGGCTCGTTAAGTGCCGCCACCACGGCAGAAAGGCCCACCATGCTTGAGGCCTTGACCAGGACGATGTCGGCCGGGCGCAGCGATTCCCGCAAGAAATCGATCGCGGCCTCGCGATCCGGCACGACGTGCACGGCTATGCCGGCCTTTCGCGCGGCGGCGGCCATGGCGCTCGGCCCCTCGCCGTCGCCCACCACGACAAGGACGGTGATGCCGAGCTCGCCCGCCAGTGCGCCGATGGCCGCGTGATGGCGGACTGTCCCTTCGGCCTGGTGGAACATCTCGCCGAGAACGGCGATCGTCCGGCGTCCGGCGGCCATCGCGGCCAGCGTGCGCACCCCCGCCTGCATGGAGACCGGGTTGGCATTGTAGGCGTCGTCGATGACGGTGACACCGTCGGGGCGTTCAGTCATCTGAAAGCGGCTCGGCGAGCGCGGCACCGCGGAACTCAGCGCGGCGGCAATCCGGTCGTTCGGGACGCCGATGACGGTGGCGACGCAGGCGGCGGCCAGCGCGTTGGCGACCTGGTGCTCGCCGGGCAGGCGCAGCCGCACCGGCGCCTCCCCCGCCGGGGTGTGCAGGGTGAACGACGCGTCGCCCGCGGCGTCAAGGGTTACGTCCCGCGCCCATACGGCGGCGTCCTTGCCGGTCCCGTAGAACATCACCGTTGCGAGGGTCTCGCGCGCCATGGCGGCGGCGCGCTCGTCGTCGGCGTTGAGGAGAGCGAACCCACCCTCGGCAGCGGGAGGCAGGTGCCGCACCATCTCGGCCTTCTCTTTCGTGACACCCTCGATCCCGCCGAGCGTGAGCACGTGCGCGGGTCCGACGTTGAGCACCATGCCGAGCTGCGGCCGCGCCACCCGGACGAGATGAGTGATGTCACCCTTCTTCGCGGCCCCCATCTCAAGGACCAGGTAACGGGTGTAGGGGTCAGCCCGCAGGACGGTCAGCGGCAGACCGATCTCGTTGTTGAAGGAGCGGTCGGTGGCGACCGTCGGCGCCTCTCGTTCGAGGATCTGGGCGAGCAGGTCCTTGGTCGTGGTCTTGCCGACCGACCCAGTGAGGCCGATGACGATGGGATTTATCCGACTCCGGACGAGAGCGGCCAGTTCGGTCAGCGCGGTGATCACATCGTCCACCACCACGCACGGCCCCTCGACCGGCCGGGAGCCCAGCACCGCGGTTGCGCCGACGGCATACGCCTTGCCCGCGAAGTCGTGGCCGTCGCTGCGCGCTCCCTTGATGGCCGCGAAGAGAGCGCCAGCGGTTATCTCGCGGGAGTCGGTGACCACCGGACCTGTGACGGTGAGCCCAGTATCGGCGGTCCCGTGCACCGTTCCGCCGGTGGTCCGCGCGATCTCCTCCAGGGTCAGGGGGATCACAGTGCGGCCCCGTCGGACCAGGAGCGGCGGGCGCGCTCACGTCTGCGGGTATGCCGGGCGAAGGCGAGGTCGATAAGCCGGTCGAGGACCTGCTCATACGCCAGCCCGCTCTGGGCCCAGCCCCGGGCGAACACCGAGCGGGAGGTGAATCCGGGCATGGTGTTGATCTCCCCGGTGTAGAGCCTGTCGGCCGCCTCGTCGTACAGGAAGTCGACACGGGCCAGGCCGTAGCCGCCGACGGCGCGGAACGCCCGCAGTGACGTCTCGCGCACCCGCGCGGTGACGTCCGCTGACACGTCCGCGGGCGAGGCCACGGTGTCGGCCGCGCTGAGGTACTTGTGCGCGTAATCGGAGAAACCGTCGGCGACCTTGAGCTCGGACGGCAGCGAGGCCGCGGCCTCGTCGGCGTCACCGATGACCCCGCAGAGCAGCTCCCTGGCGGCGATGATTCCCTCCTCGATCAGGACGACGTCGTCGTACCTGAGCGCCTCTTCAACGGCGCGGGCGAGCTCGGCCCGCTCGGTGACCCGGGAAACGCCGATGGAGGAGCCCATGTTGGCCGGCTTGACGAACCGGGGCCAGGGCAGCCCGTCGGCCAGCATCATTGGGTCCTCGCTTGTCCGCCACTGCCGTTCGGTGAACCAGACGCAGGGAACACACTGGATGCCCTCGGTGGCGAACGCGCGGCGCATCGCCACCTTGTCCATGCCGACCGCGGAAGCGAGCACACCGCAGCCGACGTAAGGCACGCCGAAGGCCTCCAGGTAGCCCTGGATCACTCCGTCCTCGCCATACGGCCCGTGCATGACGGGAAAGACGACGTCGACCTGCTCGACCGCCGACCCGGGGGCTTCGGAGGTGACCAGGCGGCCGCCGTGCCGGAGTTCGACCTCGGTACCGTCGGCGGTCAGCCCGTCCTGGATGGCCAGACCGTGGGTTTTTCTGGTTCGCGCTTCCTCGACCGCCTGGTCTGGGAGCAGCCTCCAGCGGCCGGCCCTGTCTACCCCGATGGCGACCGCGCGGAACCGGTCGGCACGGAGCCCGCGCACAACGGCCATCGCCGAGGCGGCGGATACGTCGCGTTCGGCGGACGGCCCGCCGAACACCACGCCAACGCGGATCCGCCCGTCACTCACCGTCGAGGCCCTCCTGAGCCCGGGTTGGGGTCACGCGCTCACCTGGCGTCAGCCCGATCTCCGCCACGGTTCCACACCCGTCCTTCCGCCACGTATACAGGCCCCCACTCAAGGATGACTGGGTGGTGCCGAAAACGGATATATCGGTCCTTAACCGGCCAATCAAGCAGCTATCATATCGAGTGATTTCCGCCGCGGGGCGGGTACGCCGCAAAAGCCCTCGCGGCGCCGCCATCCTGGCCTACATCTATTTCTATCGAATTTAGGTCATTCGGTTCTGGTCACGGACGGTACTCATCGGCCGGGCGTGCCTGACGGCAGTCTCCTCGGCGAGGGTGACGTTGATGCCCCCCGCGCAGGGGGCATGAGCCCGGCCTGAGCCCAGCCTGGAGGCTTTTGCGGGGTACCCGCCCGTTAGGGCAGTTCACCCGGTACGATAGGCCCCGAATTAACCGAATATGTGCTAGCACAAGGAATCGATTTTCAAGAGAAGACGATTACTTATAGTGCCGGAGGGGCTGGGTGAGACATGGAGATCGTCGTGACCGGATCAGTGCCGTTCAATGCGGAGCACGTCCGGAGACTGCAGCGGGTCGGGCACCTGGCCCATGCGAGCAACGCCAGCTCAAGTTACGAATGGCTGAGGCAGATCGAGGGTGCGGACGTAGTATGCAGCGACGGTAGGTTCGTCGCCGAGAACCTCGAAGGGCTGCACAACGTCTTCATTACGTTCCCCTTCGTTGAGATTGGCTCGTTCGATACAGACGCGCTGTCGCGCAGGAACGTTGTGGTCGCTAACGCGCGTGGCAGTAACCGAGAGTCAGTCGTGGAGTGGGCCGTGTTTATGGTATTGAGCCTGCTGCGCCGATTTCAGGATTATGTGAACGCCGATCGCGAGCTCCGCTTCGAACGGCATGAGAGCTTGTCGGGCAAGAACGTCTGTATTATCGGCGGCGGGGACATCGGCTCGCGTCTCGGGAAAGTGCTGGAATCAATGCAGGCGCACGTGCGTTACGCCACGCGCGATGATGACCTGATGGCTGCGGTCGCGGGCTGTCAGCTGATCGTCAACTCGCTGAGCTCTACCCCGAGCAGCGCCCAGTTGCTTGATCGTAGCTTCTTCCGTGCCCTCGCGCCTGGATCGTACTTCGTCACCTACGTCCGGCCGCACACCTTCGACGTGCAGGCTCTGCTGGATGCACTAGACGACGGGATTCTGGCCGGCGCGGCGATCGACTGCGACCCGCAGGTGCCATTCGACACGGCGAACTCCTACTACAGGACGCTGCTCGATCATGAAAAGGTCCTGGTAACGCCGCACATCGCATTCGCTACGACGCAAGCAGAAAAGCAAAGTCTCGATACCATGGTGCAAAACATCGAGGCATTTGCGAAAGGCCAGCCGCGAAACATTCTCGTCAAGCGTTGATCTTCATACACCCGCTACCCCGGAAAGAGGTCTAGCACCGATGGAAAAGCAAGCAGCCAATACTAACGGCCCGACGCCTCTCGAACCATATAGTCCGGCCATCGTTAGCGGCGGGCTTGTATTCTGCTCAGGGACATTTGGTATTGATCCGCTCACCGGCGAGGCCTCGGAATCTATCGTGACTCAGACCGAACAGGCTCTCAGGAACCTGGCTAACGTCCTGTCGGAGTCAGGCTCCTCGATGCAGCATCTGGTAAAGACGACAATCTACTACGTCCAGGCAGATGATTTCGCGGCGATCAATGAGGTGTACGCGCGGCACATATCAGGCTCTCCGCCTGCGCGGTCTGCCGTTCCGTGCCTCGTCTTGCCAGACGGGCTATTGTTCTGCATCGACGCGGTCGCGACCCTAAACTGATTGTTTTGTCTTATTACGGCGCAACGGAGGCCAGGTAGCATGAAAACGCTTCTCTCTGTGACCAGCGGCGATGTTCAGAAGGCGGCCGACCGGATCGGGCCGCATGCTCGCCTAACCCCGGTATTCACCGCCGCGATAGACGGCCGCTCCGTCACGCTGAAGCTTGAGAACTTGCAAGTGACTGGTTCGTTCAAGTTCCGCGGTGCCCTCAATGGCCTCATCATCCACAGCACCGCAGACCACGTTGTCGCGGCGTCAGGCGGCAATCACGGGCTTGGTGTCGCCACGGCTGCCCGCCTAATAGGCCTTCCCGCCACCGTGTACGTGCCGCAGACCACGCCGGAGGCGAAGGTTCGCCGTATCGCAGCCCAGGGCGCGCGAGTCGTACGACATGGCGAGTGCTACGCCGACGCTCAGGACGCGGCCACAGCGTGGGCGGGGGAGTCGGGAGGGACCTACCTGCACGCCTATGACGACCCGGACGTCATCGCTGGCCAGGGCACGATCGGGCTGGAGATCGCCAGGCAGGCTCCCTGGTGCGACACGGTCGTCGTCGCCGTTGGCGGAGGTGGCCTGGCGGCCGGCCTGAGCGTCGCACTGGGACCAGATCGCACGGTGGTGGCCGTGGAACCAGAGCATTGCAACGGCCTGCACGCGGCTTTCGCCGCGGGCGGACCGGTCGACGCTCCCGTAGACTCGGTCACAGCGTCAGCGCTTGGCGCGACGCGCGTCGGCGCGAATACCTTCGCGCTGCTGTCGTCCGGGAGCGTCCAACTCGCGCTGGTCACCGAGCAGGAAATTACGCAGGCCCGGGATCTACTGTGGGAAGAGCTCAGGCTGGCCGTAGAGCCGGCCGCCGCAGTGCCGTTCGCCGCCTGGCTAGCCGACCGAGTCCCAGGTCAGCACCCATGCCTCGTGCTGTGCGGCGCGAACACCGACTGGCATCCCGCGTAGCCGAGCCGCTCACGAAGAACGGCTAGGCTCCCGCATGCCACATGACCGCATAACCGCGCCCAATGAAACGGCCATGGGAAACGACATTGTCCTTATGGGCGATCCGCGGGTGCTGGCCATCCCGGTCAGCGACAACGGCGAAGACCTCACCGATGTCCGCGAGCACGGCCTGCGCGTGTCGACGTTCCTGGCCGACGACGTCGGTGATTTCGCGCGCGTCCGCGCCGGTCTCGCTGCCAGGCTGCGGCAGGCCGCCAGGGAACTCCCACGCGAAGTGCACCTTCTGTTCATCGAGGGATATCGCCCGCTCGAACTGCAACGACGCTACTTCGATAGCTACCTGCACTCCCTGCGGGAGGGCAGCCCGGGCAGTGATGAAGCGCAGCTGCGGATGCTCACCAGCCGGTACGTCAGCCCGCCAGAGATCGCCCCGCACAGCGCAGGCGCTGCCATCGACCTGACGCTCTGCTCCGACGACGGCACAGAACTCGACCTCGGCACTCCCGTCAACGCCACCCCGGAACAATCAGGAGGAGCGTGCTACACCGAGCATCCCTCCGTCCGCGGTGAAGCCCGGCGTAACCGGGCCGTCCTGGCCGAGGCCCTCCGCGCAGCAGGATTCGTCAACTACCCGACCGAATGGTGGCACTGGTCCTACGGCGACCGGTACTGGGCGATGGCAACCTGTGCCTCCAGCGCGATCTACGGCGTCGTTAATCGTTAGGAAGGCTGACCGGGATGGGCGCGTTCACTGTGAGAACCTTGGCCCGGCAGTCGACCAGCACCCTGGGCTATGTCGTCAGTTACCTCGAGCTGCTCTACGCATTGGAAGTGCTCGGCCAGTACACCCACGCGGTGCTGGCGAGCTTCCTCGTCGCGGCTTTCTGCTACGTGATCGTGAACAACATCCTGGCGACCGTCGCGCGGCGACTGGAACGTCGTACGTCCCGCGCGCCGTCCACAGCGGCCTGATAGAAACCCGCGACCTGACAGAAAGAGGATTTGCATGTGCCGGCTTCTGGGAGTGGTCGCCGGGCGGCCCGCCCCCCTGTCCGAACTGCTCGCCGACGAGCTCGATGCCTTCGTCGAACAGGCCTGTGAGCACGGCGACGGCTGGGGCATCAGCTACTGGCCGCAGCCGGCCGACCGGCGGCGCCGCCTGCCTGACCGCCAGGTGCTCGAGATCGGCCGCGACCTGACGCTCACAGTGCACGACGAATGCGCTGGGCAGCCAGGCAACTAGGCCCGCCGGTAGCGGAGGTAGACGACCTGCGAGAAGGTCTGCGTCTCGATGAGTTCGAGGTCGAGTCGCTTCGCAAGTTGCGGGAAGAACGGGGTGCCGCCTCCCAGCACGACTGGACATATGAACTGCCGGTACTCATCGATGAGGTCTTTCTCGGCAAGGGAGGCGGCGAGCCCTGCGCCGCCGACGCCGACGCGGCCGACGCCGGGCTGGTTCTTCAGCTCGGCGACCTCGGCAGCGACTTCGCCGCGGGCCAGGCGCGCGTTGGCTTTTACGGTCGTCAGACTGGTTGAGAACACCACTTGAGGGATGGCCGTCCAGATCGGGGCGAATTCGAGTGCCAAGGGATCGGTGAAGGCCTGTTCGGCCGTCTCCCAGACCAGCATGTCCTCGTACAGACCTCGCCCAGACAGGTGCCCGGTTAGCTCTCGGGTCTGCTCGGTTTTGAACCGCATCAGTTCCTCGTCGGGCGCGGACCAGTCGATGGCGCCGGCCGGTCCGGCGATGTAACCGTCCAGCGACACCGACATGGAGTAGATCAAAGTAGTCATCATGCCTCCTTGCTCGGCGTGTCCTCGTTCACGGCGAGGGCACGGTTGGTGTCAGAAACCGACTGTATGCTTCCTAAGGCGGCGGCCGGACGCTGGCCTAAGGGCCAGCCGGGCAGCTTCGCGGCCAGGCCCGGCTATGGGTGCGGGCGGCGCCGGCCAGACAGGCAGCGGCGGTGGCCGCCGGGCTGGCAGACGTGGCGGGGGTAGAGCCCGTCGGTGACCTGCTGAGCCTGCTCGTGCCTGATTCCAGGCCGGGCGGGGCGGCGGCGGTCAACCGGCAGCTGGTTGAGGCGGGCCTGGAGGTGAGCGAGCCCGGGACACGGCGGCGGCCGTTGCGGGACATGCGCGGTGACGGCAACCGGGTCAGCCTCCCCCGCGGCCGACCCGGCCGACGCGACATCCTCTGACGCTGTAGGTGCCGGAAACCCTCCGGTTGTCTGCGCTCACTCGGTGACGGGCACTCGGACGGCTGCTGTGCCGGTGTTGTGTTCGGGAAGGGCGCGGATGTCGGCAGCGCGCTGGAGGCCTCGCCGATAGCCGTGGTTCACGGAGGTGGTCGTAATGCTCGTCCCCGTGATCGCCGAGGTTCTCGCTGGCCTGGTCATCTTGTGGTTTGCCGTCCGCTTGCGGCAAGGACGCATATCGCGCAACTCGGCCGTCGGGGTGCGGACGCCGTCCACGATGCGCAGCGACGCGGCCTTCGAGACGGCCAACAAGGCGGCCGCGCCGCTGACAGGTGAGGGCGGCTTCGTCATGGCGGTCTGCGGTGCCCTCGGCGCAGTCTTTCCGAGGCACTTGGCAGGGGCCTTCGTCTTAGGCGGCGTGGGAGTGTTCCTGGTCCTGTGCCTGCTCGGCGCGGCGGTGGGCGTGCGAGCGCCCCGGCCCGTGGGGTGAGCGAGGGCTGGCCGACTCATGTGCCGATGACATTAGCGCTGGGCGCTGCGGATCCGATGTCTCCGCGGCGGGCGATGACAATACTCCCCCGGCACTGCAGGTCGCGGAGGATCTCGGTGGCATCAGGCAACGCCAACGCCTCCGCGTAGTCGGCGACCGGCCGCTGGCCGTCGATAAGCCGGAGCGCCTTATGCTCCAGCTCGGTGACCGTTGCCCGGTGCCCGGTGCGGGTCTGGCAGAAGTACACCGGCTCACCTGCGGTACCGCCGACGTTTGGCACGTGCATGCCGAGCGTGACCGAATCGGTGAGGTACGGGACGAGCGTCGTCATGTCCTGCCCTGCCCCCAGGCCGAGGGCGGTCTTGGTGACGCGCAGCCCGTCGAGATACAGCACGTCGAGAATACCGGCGAGGTAGCAGCGCAGGGCGTCCTCAGGAGTCTCGATGATGGGCTCTCCCCGGATATTGAACGACGTGTTCAGCACCATAGGCATGCCGGTGAGTTCCGCGAACCGCTCGATGAGACGCCGGTAAAGGCCAGGATGACCGGGATCAACCGTCTGGATCCGGCAGGTGCCGTCCACGTGGCAGACGCTGGCGAGTGTGTCCCTCGCCTCATCGTTAACCGGCACCACCGTCATCATGAACGGATCGGTGCTGACGGTCTCAAAATACTCACGAGTGCGCTCGGTCAGGACGGAGGCTGCATACGGGCGGAACGGCTCGCGGAACTTGACGGTGGCGTTCAGCCGGTCGCGCATGTCGGCAGGCCGTGGATCACACAGGATGCTGCGGTCCCCGAGTCGCCGGAAGCGGGCGTAACGAAAAGTTCCCGGAACGGCGTGTGCCGGACGATGAGCCCGTTGGCCACGCTATTCAAGCCCACCCCGCCGCTCAAGGCGAGCTGGTCGGCCCCGGTGGCCTCGTGCAGCCTGGTGCACAGGTGGATGATGGCCCGCTCAAGTTCCGCCTGTACCTTCGCCGCCATGTCACAGCACACTTGGTCCAGGTGAGCGGGCTTGTCCGAGCGCGGCGGGACGCGGGTGATCCATTCCGTGTCAATGACCAGGCTAGCGTCGGCATAGGTGATGATGGGATCGGCGAAGCGGGACGCGTCACCGAAAGGAGCCAAGCCCATCGTCTTTCCGGCGTGCTGCATGTGGCCGAAAATGTACTCGGAAGCGACCGAGAACATGTGCCCGAGGCTGGGGAATCGGGAGTAGGGGCCGGACGCGGCCCACAGCCCCCACTTCTTGCTGACGACAGATAGCCCGCCGAGCTCGTCGACCGCGTACATCGACTCGGCCTCCTCCATCTCGGAAAACTCGGGCGCCGGGCCGAGCAGCGGGCTGTGTCGCCACTGGTACTCCCCGTAACTGTACCCGTCGCCGTCAAGCACCAATATTGCTGGATTCTCATACCCCGAGGCGATCCATGCGTACTGTAATAGGGGTGCAGCATATGATGAGACGGGTTGACGATCAGGACGCCCTGATAACCGGAATTGCGGAGCTCCAGGCCGAAGTCACTGCTTACGTATTCGTTGATTACGACGACGTCTACGTCATTTAGCCCGCCGAGTCCGCCCGCCTCAAGGCAGTACCGAACTGACTGATACGGGTATCCCTCGTATCGCTTTGACCGGCTAAGCCGCTCTTCCGGGACGGCCGCGACCAGTTCGCCATTGACCAAGAGGCACGCGGCGGCATCGTGTGCGGCGTTGATGCCGAGCACAATCTTTCGTGACACAACATGCCTTTCAGCTGCTAGCCGAGAGAGCCAGCATAATACTTAGCCACAGAGAAGTCAATGATTATCAATCTGTCGCGGATTTCACCAGGCGGCAATTGTCGGCCCGCTCGGTGCGAGTTCAATCAGGTAAGGCCCACTACCTGGGTGAAAGTCGTGCAAGTTGGCGGAGGCCTTTTCCGCTGCCCTCACCGGCCGGTTCACCAGGGCTGCGGTCGAGCCGATCACTAACCCACAGCTCCCCGCGGGCGCTTCCGGGCCAGCCTCTGCCTTTCACTGGAGGCGGCGGCCCCCGTCGCGCCGTCACCGCGCCCCTGGCTGATCGAAGCTCGGGTAGGGTAGCACAAAGAGGGCAGGTGACGCTTGGGCAGGGAAGGAATGCAAACGCGCAGCGCACGCAACACACGGCGACGGATACTATCACAGAACTTTCTACGCGGAAAGGAGGCGGTAGAATGGTTTCTTGATGAGGCTAGTCTCGCTCCCGGCGGCGTTGCGATGGAAGTCGGCGGCGGCGAAGGCGCTATTTCCGAGTCAGCGGCGGCTAGGTGCCGGGAACTTGACGTCTTCGAAATCGACCCGCTATACGCGAGAAAGCTGAGAAGCCGACTCTCAGGTCATCGTAACGTCCGCGTATTCGAGCGCGACTTTCTCACGGTCCGGCCACCCGATGAGCCTTTCCAGGTGATCGGCAACGTGCCGTTCTCAATTACCGCTTCGGTCATTAACTGGTGCCTGGACGCGGCGGCGCTCGACGATGCCACCTTCATCACGCAGCTTGAATACGCGCGGAAGCGCACCGGGGACTACGGTCGCTGGAGCCTACTGACGGTACGCACGTGGCCGCTGTTCTCATGGGAGCTTCGCGGCCGGATCTCGCGCTACCAGTTCCGCCCGGTGCCTCGGGTGGACGCCGGCGTCCTCAAGCTGACGCACCGGTCCCGCCCGCTCCTCCCAGTGTCAAGGATGCGCGCGTACGAGCGCATGGTCGAACTCGGTTTCACGGGCGTGGGCGGCAGCCTGCATGCCTCGCTCTCGACCCGATTCCCCTCGTCCCGGGTAGCCAGCGCGCTTGCGGCCGCCGACGTGGGTACGGACCTGGTGGTCGCGTTCGTGGACCCCTCACAATGGCTGTGCATCTTCGAGAGGCTGGACGCGAGACGCTGAGCGGTCAGCGAAGCCCGGCCGCTACCGTGACGAACGGCAGCCAGCTAGCCCGGGCGCAACGGGCGGTGACCTCTTCTGTGCTGCACCACTCGGCTGGACCGCACTCGGAGCCAGGCAGCGGCTTAACCGGGGGCGCGGCCTGAGCTGTGTGGGCGGTGAACATCAAGGTGTAGGACAGCGGGCGCGGATAGGGGTAGTCGACGGGCGGCACCTCGAGCAGGGTGAACCGCTGGCAGCCGACTAGCCGCAGCGCACGGCGCTCGAGCAGCAGTCCGGTCTCCTCCTCGACCTCTCGCACCGCAGCGTCCTCGGCATCCTCCCCCGGGTCGATGTGCCCGCCGGGCACATCCCAGCCGCGGCCGGGGAGATTGACCCGGGTGAGCAGGACCAGCCCGGAGGAATCGAAGACCAGCACAAAGGCGGCCGTGGTCAGCTCGCTGGGCTGCGGCTGCTCACCGCTTCGCAGCAATTCCATCCGGTGTCTGGCCGGGATCCACGGCGCGGTGCCGACGGCAATCGTCTCCATGCCGTCCACGCCGGGGTTAACGGTCATCACCGCACCGCCCCTGGGGCACCTTGGCCCTCACGCTGGATCGTCTCTATGAGGGAAGTCGTCGAATACAGGCGCATCCGCTTGACGACATGCACGCGGGCCCCTACATCGCGGGCGGCATCCGACTCGGCTGGATACTGCGCCACGCTTTCCTCGCCGGTGACGAACACGCGCGGAGCCAGGGCGCGGATCTGCTGATCGGCGGTCACACTGTCGTATACGAACGTGTAATCGACGCAGCGCAGGGCGGCAACCAGAGTGGCCCGCTGGACCTGGCCGACAATCGGCCGCCGGGGCCCCTTCATGGCCCGCACCGACTGGTCCCCGTTAACCCCGATCACCAGCACGTCGGCCTGCCGGCTGGCCTCCTCAAGAAAGTAGAGATGACCGACGTGCATGATGTCGAAGCAGCCGGTGGCCAGGGCAACCCGCTGACCAGCGGGCACCGCCAGACGCTCGCACACCGTCTCGAACGGGACCGGTCCCGCCTGGGCGGCGCGGGTCACGACGCCTCGCCGAACTCGGCCCCGCAGCGAGCTGGCTCGACCGGCATCCACCTGCCGCCATCGGCGGCCGAAGCATACGCGCTGTCGATGACAAGTGACGTCATGAGTGCCTCTTGGAGCATCGGCTCCAACCGGCCCGGCCGTAGCACGGTTTCCCTGAAGTCCAGGAACATCTCCCGGAACCAGCTCACATGGGACGGGTCGTCGAAGTCAGAGGCCAGGGTGGTCCGGCGCAGTTCGCCGTCCATCGGAGCAGCTGCGTCGCTTCCTCGACGACCAGGCCTGGTTCGAGAACCGGCGGGTCATCGACGTCCTGCGCGAGATCGAGGGCAGCGCGCTCCGGCTGCGCGGTACCCCGCCGACCGGCCTTACGACCGAGATTGACGCCGCCGCGCCCGCGCTTTCCCTTCCGTTCGAGCGGCCCCTATACACGCCGGTCCGCAAACCCCGCCTCGACAGCCAGGACATCCGGCCAGCGGGAAACGACGAGGAAACTGATCCCACCGCCCTGTTCGAGCAGGCTCACGTCGATCCAGGGCCGCTCCGCGACGCCGTCCGGGCGGCGCTGCGCCGCTCCGTGCAGGCGACCCTGGCCGAGATCATCGCCGCCGTGCCGCTGCGTCAAGGCCTCGCCGAGCTGGTGGCCTACCTGGCACTGCGCGACGACGCCTTCACCGCTATCTTCGACGACACCTGCCAGGAGCGAGTCACCTGGACCGACGCTGACGGCCTTGGCCGCTCCGCCACCTTGCCGCGCGTTACCTTTACCCGCGCCGGAGCTGCTCGATGACCGACCACAGCCTGTCTCTCGCCGTTATCCCGCTGATGAAGGGCGTCGTCTACCGCGATGGCAACGAGGCCGCCTGGCAGCAGGTCCGGCAGCTGCAGGCCCAGGTCCGCGACTACGTGGAGGTGCTCGGCCTGCAGCGGCTGGCCACCGCCTCCTCCGAGCTGGCCAAGATCGACCAGGAGCTCAAGGCGGTCAGGCAGGACATCGAGGACACCGAAGGCGAGAGCCGGCGGCTCACGGCTGCCCTCGGGGCCATCGACCAGAGCATCGCCAGCTCGCGGGACGAGCTCCTGGACGCACAGGCCGTCCTCAACGCCGCAGAGGCTGAGGCAGCGCGAGAGCAGTTCGCCGCGCTCGTTCCTCTCCTTGAAAACACGGCCTGCACCCACCTCAGCGGCCCCAGGATTGCGGCAAGGCCGAGGCCGAGGCCTCCCGTGCCCTCGCGGGCGTCGCTGAGCGGCGCGGCAGGCGCCGGTCCGAGCTGGCGAACAAGGCCACCGCGATGATGACCGCCTTCCGCGGCCAGCACCCGGCCGAGACCGCCGAGCTCGACGCCAGTATTGCCGCGGCGGCAGGCTTCCGTGAGCTGCACGCCCGGCTCGCCAACGATGACCTGCCCCGGTTCCAGCAGCAGTTCAAGGACTACCTCAACACGAACACGATCCGCGACATCGCCACCTTTCAGTCCCGGCTCAACCGCGAGGCCGACCTCATCAAGGAGCGCATCGCCACCATCAACGCCTCCCTCGTTGACATCGACTACAACCCGGGCCGGTACATCCGGCTGGAGCCCGAGCAGACGCCCAACACTGACATCCGGGAGTTTCGCTCCGACCTGCGGTCCTGCACTGAGGGCACCGTCTCTCCGAGCGGCGCTGGTGACGACCAGTACTCTGAACAGAAGTTCCTGCAGGTAAAACGGATCATCGAGCGGTTCCGCGGCCGGGAGGGCCAGACCGAGGCCGACCGCCGGTGGACGGCCCTGGTCACCGACGTTCGGAACTGGTTCGTGTTCTCTGCCTCCGAGCGGTTCCGCGATGATAACGCCGAGTACGAGCGGTATGCCGACTCCGCCGGCAAGTCCGGCGGGCAGAAGGAAAAGCTCGCCTACACCGTCCTTGCCGCGTCCCTGGCGTACCAGTTCAAGCTGGAATGGGGCGCCGCGAAGTCCCGCACCTTCCGCTTCGCCGTCATCGACGAGGCGTTCGGCCGGGGTTCGGATGAGTCCACCCGGTTCGCCCTAGAGCTGTTCGGGACGCTAGGCCTGCAGTTGCTGATCGTCACGCCGCTGCAGAAGATCCACGTAATCGAGCCCTACGTCGCCGCCGTCGGGTTCGTCGACAACCCCACCAGCATGTTCTCCCGGCTGCAGACTCTCACCATCGAGGAGTACCGGGCCAGGCGGGCAGCCCACGCCCTTGCCGCCGTGGCTAGCACCCAGCCTGCCGCCTGACATGGCCGCCCCCTGGACCACCCCGGCCGCCATCCGGGAAAGCGCGGGCAAGAAGGTAGCCGGCTGGCTGTCCGGCTACGTCGCGGGCGCGGAGTTCGCCCCGGTCCGCTTCCCCATCCGGGGACCCGCCGCGGCCGAGCTCGGCAACCGGTACGACGAGGCCCGCCGCTGGGCCGTCGACTGGGACCGCGTCGCACCGGGCCGCTGCGCGTGGAGTACAAGAAGGTCGGCGGGCGCTACTTCGGCGCCAACGACATACCCGCGGCTGCCTGGCTCGACAGCTACGATGACGCCTGGGAGGCGACCGGCAGCCGCGCCCACGCCCGTGCCTTGGCCGCGATGGCGGAACGCACCCGGTCCGCCCATCCGGCCTTGCTGCCCTGGCTGGCCCCTCGGCCGCTCAAGGCCCTGGATCTGGCGGACAGCTGGGACCGGCTCCTTGCGGTCACCGGCTGGGTTCTCACCCGCGACACCGCCGACCTCTACCTGCGGCAGGTCGACATTCCCGGCGTAGACACCAAGTTCATCGGCAGGCACCGCGGAGTCCTCGCCGAGCTGCTGGACCTGGCGCTTCCGCCAGGGCGCGTGAACGCAACAGGTGACGGGTTCGAGGAGCGCTACGGGTTCCTCCGCAAGCCCGGCTACGTCCGGTTCCGCTGCTCCGTCCCCGTCGCGGGCTTTACCGAGCTTGCCGTCCGTGCCGACGAGCTGACCGCGCCGCCATCGGGCACCCGCCGTGCGTTCATCATCGAGAACGAGATCACCTACCTGGCGTTCCCACTCCCGGCGCAGGCCATCGTCATCTACGGCAGCGGCTACGCCGCCGGGCAGTTCGGCCCGCTGGCCTGGCTAGCAGGCCTAGACCTCGTCTACTGGGGAGACATCGACACCCACGGCCTTGCCATCCTCAGCCGGGTGCGTCACCGTTTCCCCCATACCCGGTCCATCCTGATGGACGAGAACACCATGCTCGCCCACCGCCACCAGTGGGGCACCGAGCCGGACCCGACCTCCGCCGCCCTCACCCACCTCACAGCGGCCGAGCAGTCTCTCTACTACTCCCTCCGGAACGGCAAGTTCGGCGAGCGGCTACGCCTCGAGCAGGAGTTCATCAGCTTCGCCTCCGTCACCGCCGCCGCGGGGTGACCAGCAACGGCGACTCCTAAGGGACTGGCGCTTCCACCTTGCCAGAAAGTACCAGCGGCTCTGCTATCACCCCGCAGCCCGACGGCCTGCGCTGCTCGGTGTGGCTACCGGCCGGCACCGGGCGGAAGTTCCTGCGCGGACCGCGCGGAACCGGCTTCCTGTGGGTCCGTGACACATGGGATGGCGGACGCGGCTTCACATGGGCTGACGGAGCCCGCCGCTTCGAAACCTGGGAGAACAGCTACGTCAACATCATCGGTCTCGGCGCCGCGGTGCAACAGGCGCTCGCGTTGTGCCTTGACGCCATTGGCGACCGCACCCGCGCCCTCGGCGAGCGGTTGCGGGAGGATCTCAGACAGCTCCCGGGCGTCACCACCCACGACCTCGGCACGCACCGTTGCGCCATCGTCACCGCGAAGATCGCCGGGAGAAGCGGACGAGTGGGTGGATGCCGCGCACCCGCCGAGGTGCTGCTCCAGCAAGCGACTCCGAGGTGCGCCGACGTCCCATCGGTGGGCCACGGAACCCGCAGAACTAGGTGATCGGCGCAGCGGCTCTTCCCTGATTCACGCGCTCCCCGATTGTTTCAGCAGGCGCCGCATCGCCGGGTCAGCGATCACCAGCCCGATCCCTTCTGCGACAAACGACGCGGCGAAGCGAGCACTCCCGCCGTTAGGCGCGGCAGTTGATGCATGACGAGGCCCCCTGAAGTCCGCGCAGAGCTGACTAATCCGGGCGCGCCCGCAGTCGGCTACGAACGCCCGGTAAATACCGATGGGCGGATGGGACTAGTACGGCAGCCGCCAATTGGGGCTTGACCTGGTGGGACGCGGAGGGGTGCGCGGGATTCCTGTGACGTGAGCGCAGCCGCCCGGTGATCATGAGCTTGTGAGAACAAATGAGTCCGGGGCGGCTGCTGCTGCCAGCATAGGCGCGCGGCGCGCCGTGCGGGAAAGGTCCGCGCTGATGGGCGCGCTGAAGTCGTGCTTCGCGCGGACGCAGACGTGGGTGGCGGCGGGGAAGTACGTGTCGGCGCTGGCCAGCGAGCTGCCGTCGCGGAACGGGTGGTCTGTCGCCGAGCAGGCCGGGGACAGGTCGCCGGACCGGGCGCAACGGCTGCTGAACCGGGCGTCGTGGGACGAGGTGGCCGCGATGTCCCAGGTCAGGAGGCATGCCGTGGCCGGCCTGGACCGGGCCGCCGGCCGGAGCCGCCTCAGGCGGATGACGGTCGGGGCGCTGGACGAGACGGGCCAGGAAAAGCAGGGCAGTTCCACCGCGGGCGTCAAGCGGCAGTACATGGGCTGCGCCGGCCGCGTGGCGAACGGCATCAACACCGTGCACCTGTCGTACGTCCGGGAGCTCACCGGGCACGCGCTCATCGGGGCACGGCAGTGGATCCCCCGGGAGGACATCAAGGACCCGGTGAAGTCCCTGGTCACGGGACTTCCCCCCGACCTGCGGTTCCGCACCAAGGGCCAGCTGGCCATCGACGTCCTTGACGACGCCTACGCCGACGGCCTGTCCTTCGACTTCATCTGCGGCGACGAGGTCTACGGCAGCTGCACCGAGCTGCGGGAGCACCTGGAGGAGCGCGGCCAGGCCTACGTGCTGCGGGTCGCGTCCTCCTTCACCCTCACGCTCGCCCCGGGACCCACGATGACCTGCGCGGACGTGGTGAAGAAGCTGCTGAAGGACAAGAAGCGCTGGGAGGTCCGCTCCGCCGGCAAGGGCTCCAAGGGCGACCGGTGGTACGCCTGGGCGTGGATCGCCACCGCGTCCCCCCGGCACTGCCTGCTGGTCCGCCGGCACCTGAAGACCGGCGAGCTGGCCTTCCACTACTGCTTCACCCCGGAGGGCCAGATGCTGACGAAGGCAAGGCTGATCAGGGCAGCGGGGCTGCGCTGGCCGGTGGAGGAAGGATTCGAGTTCAGCAAGGACTACTTCGGCCTGGATCAGTGCCAGGCACGTCTCTACACCGCGATCCTGCGCCACCTCGTCCTGGTCATGGCCGCCCTGGCGGTCTGCGCCGTCACCGCCGCCCAGCTCAGGGACCGCACCGATACCCAGGCCCCGCCCCCGGCCACCCCGGACCAGGCCCCGCCGCCGGACCCCGGCATGATCCCGCTCACCGTCCACGAGGTAAAACGCCTGCTCGCCGCAGCCCTCCACCGCCCCATGCCCCACGAGCACGCGGCGCGGTGGCTCGACTGGCGACGCCGCCACCAAGCCCGATCCCGCTGGTTCCACCAGCGCGCACGGCTAAACCGCGACTACGCCCTGGCCAGATAGCGATTGGCGGCTGCCGTACTAGCCTGCAATCTGTGATCACCTGCGTCGTTGAATACATGATCGACCCTGCCCAGATCGACGTCTTCGAGCGCTTTGCCCGGCGCTGGATGGAACTGGTCAACCTGCACGGCGGCACTCACCACGGCTATTTCCTGCCAGGCGAGGGCGCCAGCGACAAGGCACTCGCGCTTTTCAGCTTCCCCAACCTCGCCGCATACGAGCGGTACCGTGCCCTATTCGGGACGGATCCCGAGTTTGTCGCGGCCGATCAGATAAGAGATGAAAGCGGGTGCGTGCTCCGTTACCAGCGGACGTTCATGCGCCCGATGCTTCCTGGGAAGCCGCAAGAGGGGCAGACCGCATAGCGGCTGCCGCCTGCACCGGGCAGCAGCTTGAGGTTTCGGACCTGCCCGCCCCGGCCCCGCCGAAGCAGTCACGGTGCCCACCGCAGTAGCGGTCTTCGCTCACCCGTTCATCGACGACGGCACGCCTCGCCGCGAGTGGCCGAACGTCTCTACAACATCCGGCGGTGGACGCCCATCGTCACCGACACCCTGGCCGTCGACGACCCCATCGCCGTCGTCCGGGCTTAGGTCCGCTACGGGGATCCGTTCCGCCAGGAGTTCCGCGACCTGTGGATCATGCAACTGGGCGGCGACGGCCGCCGCAACTGGTTCGAGGAATGGCCTTACTGGCCTGGGCAGCCCCGCGCCGCCCGTGATTAACCCTCGCAAGCGCTGCGCACGCCATCGCCCTCATTTACCGAATAGAGAGCGCGGAGCGGGTGGCCTTGCCTCGACCACGAGATCGAGGCCGGCATCGAGCATGTCGCGCCCTGTCGTACGGATGCAGATCGCGTTCTGCCCGAGCTCCCCGGCCGTGCGCTCGGCGGGATCTACTGGCTGCGCAGGGAGATCCCGTCGGACTCGGCGATGCGATCTGCCTCGACGGCCCGGAGTCCCTCCCCCAGGTGCTCGCGAGCTTGCCGCAGCAGCTTGAGGGAGTTGCTAGAAGTGCTCTGCGGGGCGGCCCGCTCCGGATCAGCTCCGTGTTCCTCGATGAGGTGAGTCTGGAGCGCTGCCGCGACTTCGTCGGCGGCCTTCAGCGCGTGGTATATGGCCCGGTCCCGTGCAGTGTCGTCAACCATGCGGCCAGTATCGCGCATCGGCTCACTCCAGGGACGCCTGCGAACTCATCGGCCGGGTGTCGGCTCGATCTCGTCCGCGCTGTCCCACTAGTCCCGTCGGTGTGCCTCACCCCTGGGAACAGGAGTCGCGATGTTCGACGACGAGCCCGTCGGCCCTGAAGGGCAGCAGGGACACTCCCGCCAGATCCTCGGCGCCGCCATGGGTCAGGCTGGTCTGCGCTCCAGTGCACTGCGGCCTGATCGCCGTCGACGATAGGCGTGCCGAACCGGCACTGGGCAGACTCCTCCTCCGCCAACTCGCGGTCCAGTAGGCCTCTGCGTTCCTGTCGTCACGCAACTGAGCTGAGGAGGTTCCGCCGCCCCGGTTGGGCAGCGGCCCCACGCATCAGCCCTGGGCCGGCTCGGCCAGCCAGCCGATGCATGTCATCTAAAACATGCCGTCAGAGGACATAAACACAGCTCTTTCCCGCTCCGGGAACCGCCTTACCGGGTCTGTCAAGTTAACGGTGTAACTTCTGTCTCTTCTGTTACTTTCGTCCCGCGCTGAGGCGGCCGTCGAAGGTGATGTCAAAGGCGTTCAGCGCGCCCTTCCAGCGGTTGGACCACCGGACGCGGCCCTTGCCTGTCGGGTCGAGGCCCATGAGGGCGAGGTAGAGGCACTTGAGGGCGGCCTGCTCGGTCGGGAAGTGGCCGCGGGCGTTCACCGCCCGCCGCAGCCTCGCGTTGATCGACTCGATCGCGTTGGTCGTGCAGATAATTGTGCGTATCTCGTTGTCGAACCGCAGGAACGGCACGAACTCGGCCCAGGCGTTCTCCCAGAGCCTGATGATCGCCGGGTAGCGCTTCTCCCATTTCCCTGAGAATTCCGCGAACGCGTCGAGCGCCGCCGCCTCGGACACGGCGGTGTAAACCGGCTTCAGATCTTTCGCGATCTCCGCCCAGTCCCTTTTCGAGGCGTACTTGAACGAATTCCGCAGGAGATGGACGATGCACGTCTGCACCACCGTTTTCTCCCAGACGGAATTCACCGCGTCGGGCAGGCCCTTGAGCCCGTCGCAGACCAGCATGAGCACGTCCCTGGTCCCGCGGTTCTTGATCTCGGAAAGGACGCGGAGCCAGAACTTGGCGCCCTCGCCGTCGCCGTGCTCCCCGGCCCACAGTCCCAGGAAGTCGCGCGTGCCGTCCGCGGTGACGCCCAGGGCGAGGTAGACGGGCCGGTTGGCGACCTGGCCCTCGCGGATCTTCACGTGGATCGCGTCGATGAACACGACCGCGTAGACCGGGTCCAGCGGCCGGGACTGCCACTCGGCCATTCCGTCCATCACCCGGTCGGTAATAGCGCTGATGGTCTGCTTCGACACTTCCGCGCCATAGATTTCCTGCAGGTGCGCCGCGATCTCGCCGTGAGTGAGGCCCTTCGCCGAAAGCGATATCACCATGTCCTCGACTCCGGTAAGCCGCCGCTGCCTTTTAGCGACGATCTTCGGCTCGAAGCTGGAATCCCGGTCCCGCGGCACGTCGATCTCCACCGGCCCTGCCTCGGTCAGCAGCGTCTTCGCGCGGTGACCGTTCCGGGAATTCCCGCTATTCCGCCCGGCCGGATTATGCCTTTCATAGCCCAGGTGGTCGTCCAGCTCGCCTTCCAGGGCGCCCTTGACCACCATCTTGGTCAGCTTCCCGAGCAGGCCGCCCTCGCCGGTCAGCTTCAGCCCGCCGGCCCGCGCCCGCTCGGTGAGCTCCCGCAGCAGCTGCTCATCAGCCGCCGACATGCCTTGCTTCTGGCCCCGCTCCGCCGTCACGTCAGTCATCTGGTGTCTCCTTCCGTTGAGGAAGTTACACCGTTGTATTTACAGTCCCGCCTTACCTGCATGGGCCGAGCATCGTAAAGAGGGATTCGGGGCGTGCCTGATTCTGCTCCCTGTCCCTGATAGCTGCCGGGTTCTGCGAGCGGACGGCCGGGTCAAGGGGCGCGCAGCGCCCGCGGAGCGGCGCCGAAGGCGCCCTTCGCCCGGCCGTCCGGGAGCGGGATCATGCCTGGCGTCAGGGACGCAGGGAGCACCCCAGGCCTGGTGCGGAATGCGGGTTGTGGCGGGTTCAGGCTGGCAGCCTCCCGGGGAGCAAGGGGGTGGGGCGTGGCCGTGGCAGCCGGGGCAGGCGCGGGGTCAGCCAGCCTTACCTGGGTCCGCGGGGCGCTCGCTCGCGTCCCGGCGACATGATGATGGATTGGGTGTCCCCCCGCCTGCGGGGGATGCGGCCGCTCAGTCTAATCAGGCCGTCCGTGCGGCCATTGCGGGCCGGGAGCGGCTGACAGCGGTTCGGCGGGAGCTGGCCGCGATGGTTCCCCATCGGGTGAGTTCGGCTGTGGTGCGCGCCTGCGCGCGGCGTGCCGCGGCTGCCGCCACCGGGGCGGTTATGCGGCGGCGAAGGCGTCGTCGCCGAGCCCGGCCAGGATGTGGCAGGCCTGGCGGATGATCTTGCGGGCCTCGGACAGGGCGGCGCGTTTGCTGTTCTTGCGGTCCTTGGCCTGCGCGTAGTAGGCGTGGTCGGGGGCCGAGGAGCGGGCGTGGGCCTTGCCGGCCTCGTAGACCGCCCAGCGCAGCACCGGGGGCCCCTGCCGGGACAGGCGGCCGGGGGCGCGCTTGCCGTCGCTGGAGTAGACGGTGATGTCCAGGCCGGCGAACCGGACCGCCTTGCGGGCGGAGGAGAACCGCCCCGCGCCGCCCAGCCAGCAGGTCAGCGCCAGCGCGGTGAGGGGCCCGACCCCGTAGATCCGCTCGGCCAGGACCTTTGGGCCTCTCAGGTGCCGGGCGGCGTCCAGCAGCTGGTGCCGCAGCGCGTGCAGCTGGTCCTCCAGGCAGTCGATCATGGCCAGGGCGGTGGCGACCTGCCGCTGCCCGGCCGGCGACAGGTGCGCGGCGGCGGCGGCCCGCGCCGCGGCGAGCCCGTCGGTGCCGCGCAGGGCGCCCTCGCCGAGGGCCGGGGCTCCTTGGTGGAAGAACACCGCGTGGATGCGCTGCACCCAGGCGGTGTGCTCGCGCCGCAGGTCGTGGTAGGCCTCCAGCAGCGCCCGGCACTCCAGGACCTGCCCGGGCGGGATCCAGCACTCGGGCAGCCGGCCCTCGGCCAGCAGCTGCCGCAGGTGCCGGGAATCGGTCTTGTCGGTCTTGGCGTGCCGCTTGCGGCCGCGGGCGAAGGCGGTGTCGGCCGGCTCGGCCAGGTGCACGCCGATCCCGGCCGCGGCCAGCTCCCCGGCGACGTACCGCCACCCGGTGCAGCCCTCGATCGCGAACGCGGCATCGTCGCCGCGCCCGGCGAACCGGGCCAGCCAGGCGCGCAGGTGCTCCCGGTCCGCGGGCGCGACCTGCCCGCGGCTCACCTGCCCGGACATGGTGTCGAGGTAGTCGAAGGTCAGCTGCTTCCGGTGAATATCCAGTCCGCCTACGATGGACTTTGTACTTCTGGCCGCAACGCGGGCCAGCTGCGGAAGCCGTGCTCACGGGCGATGGCGAGCTGGGCTACCGCCAGGGTGGGACGTTCCGATACCGTGCGAAGCCGCGCTAGCGCCTCCGGCTCGCCGACGGCGGCGCGAGGCAGCTCACGGGTCTTGCGGCGAAGCTGGTCAATGGCTGCTGGACTTGGTGGGAGCGCTGCTGGCCCAACAGGGGGAGCAAGTCACCGACCACGACGCCGGGTTGCGTCTGCGGGCAGTCCCCGGCCCGGACACGGTGGTCAGCAGCCCGGATGGCACCACCACGTTCGTCCGGCTCAGCCTCACGGTGTCCGCCGCCACCACTATGTCAGCCAACGAGAGCGCGGAGGAGAACCGGCCGGAACCGGACTGGAGCGTAGCCCAGTGACCGCGCGGCAGGTGTCCACCGCGGGGATGGACGCCGGGCAGCGTCGGATCGCCGCCCGGCACCTGCTCGCCTCCCCCATCCTGACCGCGTCACGGGACCCCGCCGAACTGGAACTGGTCCGCCGCTACGCTCCGGCGCTGAAGTCGATGTTTGCCGCCCAGCTGGGTTACGCGCTAGTGGTCGAGTCGACGTTCGCCCGGCTGGTCAAAGCGCCGCTGTCTCTGCTGGACGCGGACCGGCGCCGGATGGACGCCACCAGTGCGGCCCGGGTCAGCCTGGACGAGCTGATGCGCACCGGCGGGCAGGGCCAGGCGAACCGCACCGGCTACCTGTGGCTGGAGCTGGCCGGCCCGGGCAGTACCTCACGGTCGGCGCGCTGGTCCGGCACAGCCAGTCCGCGTCCAGTTCAAAGGTCTGGTACTTCACAACCCCCTTGCGGGTCGGCGAGGAACTGCCCCTGATGTCCGCCACCCGGGAGCCGCTGTCGCGCGACGCGCTGACCGAGCTGATCGGGGCGGAGCGGATCACGGAGTCGGCTCACAGCCACCGCGACCGCATCCGCACCCCTGGTCTTCGGTTTGCACGGCGACGCGGGACGGGACCGCTTCGACGGCCTGCTCCAGCTGGTACACACGCTGCGGGCACCGAACGTCGGAAACCGCATCGACGAGAGCCGGCTGCCGCAGATTCTGCTCGAATCACTGCCGCCGCTGCAGGAGGACGCGCTGAGCAGGGCCGGCGAGCAGCTCGACGGCCTCACCGAGACACGGCTAGCTCAGCGGCGGCTGGAGGACTCGATGCGCGAGGTGGACAAGTTCCTCGGCGTCTACCGGCGCTACGCGGCCGAGACACTGCACGCCCGGGCTCAGGAGACCCTCTCCGCCGCCACAGCCGTGACCGACGCCAGGAACCTGGCCGCCCAGCGCGCAGGGGAGCTGGCGGCGCTGCAAGAGGAATCGGAACGGCGGGCGGCGGCGGTCCAGCAGCTGACCGAGGAACGAGACGAGATCGCGGCGGCGCTGCGGGCCATCGAGAAGCGGGAGATCTTCAAAACCGCCGACGACTTGGTGCAGCGAGATCGGACAGTGGCCGAGCTAGCCCGCTCGGCGGACCAGTCGCTGGCCGAGGCCGGGCGGGGCCGGGACCACCACGCGCAGGCGGTCCGGGATGCCGGGCGCGCGCTCGGCGAACTGCATACCGCGACCAGTGAGGCGGCCGCGGCCCTGGCGGCAACCCGGGACGCGCTCGTCGACGCGGGCCTGCCCGTGGCCGGGCTGCCGGAGGAGATCCGTGCAGTAGAGCACGCACAGGGCGCCGACTCGGTCCTACTGCGCGTCGAGCGTGACGCTGACCCGCGACCGGTGCCCCGTCCTGCGGCGGCCCGGGCCGAAGTGGCACCGGCGGACCTGGCCGCGTCGCAGGACATGGCCCAGACCGCAGCCGCCAGCGCCGACGAACGACTGGGCCTGGCCCAGCGACGCCTGCAAGAGGCGAGGCGTCTGCAGCGGGCTGAGCAGCAGGTGCTGCGGCTGGAAGCCGAGGCCGATCAGCTCGGCGCCGCCGCCGGGGAGGACGCGCAAGCAGCGGAGGAGTACGCCGTCGCGCGAGACGGGGCTGCCGTCGCCCTGGCCGAAGCCTGGCGCGCCTGGTGCCGTGATCCGCAGACAACAAGGCTACTCGGCCAGACCGGATGGGCGGCCCACTCGCTGCTCGGGCCGCTGATCCAGGACGCCACAGTACTGACCGGCGACGACGGGCCGCCGCTGGACGGGCTGGACGAAGTGGCCGACGCGGCGGGCCGCCCAGCGCGGGCGGCGGTGGCGGCCGAGCGCGCGGGCTTGGACCGGGCCGCGGCTGACGACCACGAACGGGAGACTGTTCTCCGCGCCGAACGAGCCGGCCTGGACGCCGAGCGGGACCCGAAGCCGGCCGAGCCGCCCTGGCTGGAGGCCGGACGTAGCGGCGAGCCGCTGTGGCACTGCGTAGACTTCGTCGGCCACTTTAACGACGGGCAGCGGGCCGGGCTGGAAGGGGCGCTGCTGGCCGCCGGGCTGCTCAGCGCGGTCATCCAGTCGGACGGGACGGTGCAGGCCGCCGACGGCGAGCTTCTGATCAGCGCGGGCACTGCGCTTCCGGAGCGGTCACTGGCCGGAGCGCTGCGGGCCGATCCAGCGGCCAGCCTACCCGTGGCGACGATCACGGCGGTGCTCGCCGCTATCGATTTCGACCACCCGGGCGCGGCCACCTCGGTTTCCGCCGACGGACGCTGGCGGAACGGGCCGCTGCGCGGCCGTCACGTCGCCGCCAAGGCTCGGCACATCGGCGCGGCCGCCCGCGCAGCGCACCGCCGGGAGCGGATCGCCCAGATCGACGCTGAACTGGCTGCGCTGGCCGAGCAGGCTGAGCTGCGAGAGCGGCAGCGGGCCGACCTGGACGCCACCGAGGCAGCACTGCCGCGGACCGCCGACCTGTTCGCGGCCCGCCGGATTGCGGCCGAGAGCGTCGTCCGGGCCAGCCGCAGTGCGGCGCGGGCCGCCCGGGAAGCCGAGCGAGCCCGGCAGGCGCGGATCACCTGGGCCACGAGCTGACTACGCACCAGGCCACGTGCGCTCATCAGGGGCTGCCAGCGGGCACAACGGCTCTGGAAGGGGCGACCGAGGCGGCAGGCCGGGCACGGGACGGCGGCAGGCGGCTGGGCCGGGAGCTGGGGCCGACTGGACGACCACGCCCGTCGGCACCAGGAGCAGCTGCAGCGGGTGGCGGACGCGGAGGCGCTGCGCGACCGCGCCGAGCATGTGGCGGACGAAACCTGGTCGCGGTGGCACGCCGAAGCCAGCGCGCTGGCAGCCCAGCACGACGCCATCGACCTGTCTGTCGCACAGGCCCAGGCCGAGCTGGCCAAGGCCCAGAAAGCACAGGAACGGGCCAACCGAGACCTGAGTAAGGCGACCGAGGCGGTCAGCCAGCTCGGAACCCAGCTCGGCGCAGCCCGGGAGACGAGCCGGCAGGCCGCCGATGACACCGGCAAGCAGCTGGACCGGGTGACCCGGATGGGGCAGCGGTTCAACCAGTCGATCGCGCTCCCCGGCCTGGCTGCGGCGGCCACCGACAAACGGCTGGGCCGCATCGTCCAGCAGGATCAGCTGGACCAGGTCACGGCGGCAGCGAACGCGGTGCTGGCGACGGTCACCGCGGTCCGCCAGGTGCCGTCGGTCAACAGCGTGCTCAACGCGTTCCGTGACTTTGACCGTGAGGTGTCCGGCCAGCTCGACGTGCGGTACCGGCTAGACGACGTGCTGGTGGTCGAGGTGGCCGGGGCGGCCGACGAGCGTACCCTGGCCGGGGCGGCCGACGAGCGTACCCTGGCCGGGCGGCCCGCACACTGACGGAACGGGTGAACAGCGGCCAGGCGGCGCTGACCGACCGCGAGCGGGAGGTGTTCACTCGCTTCGTCCTCGGCGGGGTCGCCGAGGAGCTGCGCCGCCGGGTCAACCAGGCCGGCCAGCTGGTCGCGGCCATGAACACGAGCCTGAAGGGGATCAGGGCCAGCAACGGGATCGGAGTGCGGCTCGGCTGGGGACTGCGGGAGGAGCACACGGTTCTGGGCCGGGTGCTCGAACTGGTGGCGACCTCGGATGCGGTCCGCTCGGAGGCACAGAACCTCGTGGTTTTGTTCGTGTGATGTGATCGCACTTGTTCGTCAGGTGTGACCGCACCTCCGTTTTGGTGAAGTCGTTGTTCGTGAGTTTTGACTGCGCGGTGTGGCTTACGGTGAGATGCTGGATGCGCTTCGTGATGAAGGAGCGTCCCCGTGCCCCCTCCGAAGGTCGAGCTTTACGCCGCGATCCGCCGGGATGCCCGCGCGGGGATGTCCAGCCGTGCGATCGCGAAGAAGCACCGGGTCGGGCAGCGGACGGTCGGCAAGGCGCTGGCGTCGGCCTGGCCCGAGCAGCGGAAGCAGCTGCCGCCCCGGGCGTCGAAGCTGGACCCGTTCAAGCCGGCCATCGACGAGATCCTGAAAGCGGACCTGGACGCGCCGCGCAAGCAGCGGCACACGATCACGCGGATCTGGCGCCGGCTGATGGACGAGCACGGGATGGCCGGCGTGTCCTATCCCGTGGTCCGGGCCTACGTCGCCGAGCGGAAGCCGCAGGTGAGAGTAGAGGCCGGGCGCGGCCCGGCCGAGGTCTTCGTGCCGCAGTCGCACCGTCCCGGCGACGAGGCGGAAGTCGACTTCGGCGAGTTCGTGGTCCGGCTGGCCGGGGAGGACGTCAAGTGCTTCCTGTTCTGCCTGCGGCTGTCGTTCTCCGGCAAGGCGGTGCACCGGGTCTCGCTGTCGGGCGGGCAGGAGGCGTTCTTCGAGGGCCACGAGCACGCCTTCCGCGTGCTGGGCGGGGTTCCGGCCGGCAAGATCCGCTACGACAACCTCAAGGCCGCGGTCGCGCAGGTCATCGGGCTCAGCCGGTCCCGGGTCGAAGCCGACCGGTGGACCGCGTTCCGCTCCCACTGGGCCGTCGACGCCTTCTACTGCCGCCCCGGCATCGAAGGCGCCCACGAGAAAGGCGGGGTCGAAGGGCAGATCGGCTGGTTCCGCCGCAACCACCTGGTCCCCGTC
Organism: uncultured Actinomycetota bacterium; assembly: GCA_963844925.1. Classification (GTDB taxonomy): domain Bacteria; phylum Actinomycetota; class Actinomycetes; order Streptosporangiales; family Streptosporangiaceae; genus Trebonia. Next base: position 306,381 of record CAWJQG010000001.1, read on the forward strand.
CCGGACGTGCCGTCAATCCAGGCGCTCAACGCGATGGTCGACGCCTGGGACGCCGGCGACGAGGCCCGGCGGATCGGCGGCCGGGCGCGGACCGTCGGGGAGCTCCTCGCGGTCGAGCTGCTGCTGCTGCGCCCGCTGCCGGAGGAGCCGTTCGAGACGGGCCTGTGGCTGTCCCCGCGGGTCGACCGGTTCGCCCAGGTCATGGTGCGCAACAACCGCTACTCGGTGCCGGTCCGGCTGACGGCCGCCGGGTGCGGGTCCTGCTGGACGCCTCGGACCTGGTCATCTACGACGGGCGCGCCGAGGCCGCCCGGCACGAGCGGCTGCCCGGCAGGGCCGGAGCCCGCCTGGACCTGGACCACTACCTGGAGGCGCTGGTCCGCAAGCCCGGCGCGCTGCCCGGGGCCACCGCCCTGGAGCAGGCCCGCGCGGCCGGGAAGTTCACCCCCGTCCACGACGCCTGGTGGGCCGCAGCCCGCAAGGCCCACGGCGACGCCGCCGGCACCCGGGCGCTGGTCGAGGTCCTGCTGCTGCACCGCCACATGGACGGCGAGCACGTCGTCGCCGGGCTCGCCGCCGCCCTGCGGGCCGGGGCGCTCACCGCCGACGCGGTCGCGCTGGAGGCCCGCAAGGCCGCCGACGACGCCGATGTCAGCCTTCCCCGGACGCCGCCCCGGGCGGCCCCCCGCTCGGTCGCCTCCCTGACCGCCCGCCGACTGGAGAAACTCCCGCCCGACACCCGCCCGCTGCCCTCGGTCGCCGCCTACGACCAGCTGCTCAACTAAACCGCACCGCACAGGAAGGACCCCGGCCATGACCGCCAAGCCCCGCCGCGGACTGACCGAGCAGGCCGCCGACGCCGCCGTCGACCAGGCCTGCCGCATGCTGCACCTGCCCACCATCCGCGCCCAGTTCCCCGACCTCGCCGACGCCGCCGCCCGCGAGCAGATGTCCTACCGCGGGTTCCTCGCCGAGATGCTCATGGCCGAGTGCGACGACCGCGCCCGCCGCCGCTCCGAGCGCCAGATCAAGGCCGCCGGGTTCCCCCGCGAGAAATCGCTGCGCGCCTTCGACTTCGACGCCAACCCGGCCATCGACCCCGCCGTCATCAACACCCTCGCCACCTGCGACTGGGTGAAGAAAGGACTGCCGCTCTGCCTCATCGGCGACTCCGGGACCGGCAAGTCCCACCTGCTGATCGCCCTGGGCACCGAGGCCGCCATGGCCGGCTACCGCGTCCGTTACACCCTCGCCACCAAGCTCGTCAACGAGCTCGTCGAGGCCGCCGACGAAAAGCAGCTCACCAAGACCATCAACCGCTACGGCCGCGTCGACCTGCTCTGCGTCGACCTATGCGACACCGCGACTATGCCGAGGATTCTCGGGAACGTCGCTGGTCCGAGGCCCTGGAGGCGGCTGGCCCTCGGCATAGTCCGGTGTCATGCTGTGCTCGTCTCGGGCCGGAGATCTATCCAGGCGTGCTGGTCACAGGCTGTCGAGGAACGCGAGGGTCTTGTCGGTGGGGCGGTAGCGGCCCGGCTTGGCTGTGACCGGTGTGGTGAGGGCCAGGGCTTTCTCCTTGATGGTCATGTCGGCGTGGACGTAAGCGTCGGTGGAGCGGACGCCGCATGGCCGAGCCAGAGCGCGATGACGGTGGTGTCGACGCCGCCTGCAGCAGCGACATGGCGCAGCTGTGACGCAGGACGTGGGGGTGGACGCTTTTTTCGAGCAGGGACGGGCAGGTCTCGCGGCGGCTTGACGTGGGTGCGGAGGCGCTGGGCGACGGCGTCGCGGCTGAGGCGCCGTCCGGTGCGGGTGCAGAACAGCGGGTCTTGCGGTGCCGGAGCGTTCCTCCAGCCAGGCGCGCAGCAGCTGCTGAACGGGGCGGTCGAGCGGGACGGCGCGCTGTTTGCGGCCCTTTCCCTCGCAGCGGACCGCGGCGCCGTCGCCGAGCGTGATGTCCGCGCAGTTCAGGCCTGTGAGCTCGGAGACGCGCAGGCCGGACTGGACGGCCAGGGCCAGCATGGCCTTGTCGCGCCGGCCTTCCCAGCGTCCCGGGTCCGGTGCCGCCAGCAGCGCGTCGCCTTCGTCGGCGGTCAGGAAGGTGACGGTCCGCTTGTCGAACCGCTTGGGCGGGATGTCCAGGACGCGGGCGATGAGCAGGGCGTGCTCTGGGTGCTGGAGCGCGGCGAAGGAGAACAGGGAGCGGATCGCGGTCAGGCGGACGTTGCGGGTTCTGGCGCTGTTGCCGCGCTCGTCCTCCAGGTGGTCGAGGAACGCTGAGATCACCTCCGCGGTCAGGTCGTCCCGGTCCAGCATCGAGGGGGCTTGCCGCCGTGCTGCTGGACGAAGGTGAGCAGCAGGCGCATCGTGTCCCGGTAGGCGGCGGTGGTGCGGGGGCTGGCCTGGCGCTGGCGGGCGAGCCGGTCGGTGAAGAATGCCTGGAGGGTGGGGGCGATCTGGGTCATGAGCGGGGCGCCTTCCCGATGTCGTCGCGGCGGGCCGCGGCCAGGGCCAGCAGTTCCGGGGCCGCCGACAGGTACCAGTAGGTGCAGGCCGGCTCGCGGCGTCCCATATAGGTGGACAGCGACGGGATCTTCGCCTGGATGTTGTCCTCGGTGCGGTACCAGTGCAGCAGGTCCGGACGGCGAAGGAATGTCTCAGCTCGTGGATCCGCGGCGGGTGCGGGGCGTCGAGGCCGACGCCGCGGCGTCGACCAGGGTCCGGAATGTCGGGCAGACGACGGCGTAGATCAGGCGCCTGGCGGTGAGGGAGACGAAGAACGACGGGTCCTTGGCCTTTGGCATCAGCTGGTCGCGCAGCGTGTCGTGCTCCCGCAGCGCGTTCATGACGCTGCTTGGAGCGGACCAGCCCGGACTTGCCGAACTTGGTCTCGCGGATGTGCAGCACGCCCTCGGTCCAGTCGATGTCGTCGCGATCGAGCTTGATCGCCTCGCCATGCGGAGGCCCGCTGCGGCCAGCAGCCCGATCAGGCAGTGTAGGTCGCCGCCCGCAGCGGCTGGGGGATCGTCTCCTTCGCCGCGGCATGATCGCCGAGATGTCGGCGTCGGAGTAGAGGAAGATCTAACCCCGGCGCTGGCGGTAGGGCACCAGGCCCAGCGGGGGCACTCGGTGGCCGGGTCGATGCCGCTCAGGTAGCGGGCGAACCCGCGAACGGCGGTGATCCGCCGGGACTGGACGTCGTGATCACGTCCGGCTCACGGGCCTTGACCCAGTCCAGCGCGGCGGCAATGGTCACGGTCTGCTCGCCGCGGCCGTCCAGGAAGGCCGCGAAGTCCGGCAGCAGATGCGCCGCCTCGTTCATCTGGTGCCCCAGCGAACGGCGAAGCCGGAGGTAGTCATCGACCGCCTGGCGAAGATCGGTCATGCCGCGCCTCCGGGCCAGGGCTGCGCGACCGCGCGGAGCGCGGTGAAGTCGACCTTCGCATAGACCCCGGTCGTGCCCAGGTCCTGGTGCCGGAGCACCTGCCCGATCGCTGTCAGCCCGGCGCCGTGGCGCAGCAGTCGGCGGCCAGGGCGTGGCGCAGCCGGTGCGGGCCGACCCTGGCATGCCGCCCGCAGGCAGGCCCGCTCCACCACGTCGCCGACCAGGTCCGCCCGGATCGGGCCGAGCGGGGCCTTGCAGGTCAGGAACAGGTGACGGGACCGCGCCCGGGCCGGGCGACGGAGAAGTACGCGACCAGCGCCTCGCCGACGTCAGCCGGCAGCGGCAGCGGTCCTCACGGCGTCCTTTGCCCCGCACGGCGATCTCGCCGCAGCGCCAGTCCACATCGTCCAGCAGAGCCGGGCCACCTCGATCGAGCGCAGGCCGAGCCTGGCCACCAGCATCAGGATCGCGTAGTCGCGCACGCTGGCACCCTGGCGCGGCGTGTGCTCCAGCAGCCGCTGAACATCGCCGGCGCCATCGTCGGCGGCACGGAAGCGAAGCGCCAGCCGCCCACTGGAGGCACCGCACCGCCGAGCTTGGCCGCAGTAACGCCGCTCCAGGTGAAAGAACCGCATCAGCGACCGCAGTTCGGCCACCCGTCCCTTCGCCGAGCCCGCCGAGACCCTGGCTATTCCCGCAACAGGAACGCGTTCAAGTCCGCCCCCGTCAGGCCGTCTGGCGCGAACACCCCGCCGGCCATCGCCTGCTCGGCCAGGAACCGCCGGGCGGTGTTCTCATAGCGCAGCATCGTCGCCGCAGACAAACCGCGCTCGGACTCCATCCACGACCGGTACCGCACCAGCAGTGACTCCGCCGGCGACGCGCTCACCTGCGGCGCGGGCACCACCCCGACCTTGCGCAGGAACGTCAGCAGCGGAACCATCCCGCGTGGCCCGGCCACCCGGCGTCGGCCTGCGGACCGCAGGTCCGACAGATGCTGCTCCAGATGCTCCTCGTCCAGATCTCGGGCATCAAGGCCCCGCCCCGAAAGCCACAGGCCGACCTGCCCCAGATCCTTGAGCATGTTCCTGATGGTCTGGGCTGTATATCCGTGTCGCGCCAGCCAGGCCCGGTAGCCCTCGACGTGCCAAGGCCAGAACGCCCGCTTGCCTGCGTGGATTCGCCATCGCCCCACCCCTCTTGGCGGGAGCGATCTGCTCCCACGACCAAGGGTGGGAACTATGCCGATCACAACGCGCCCGTTTCAAACGAAAGAGGCGGTCACGTACTCGTGCTCGGCATAGTCGCGGTGTCGGC
>CAWJQG010000002.1:0-90014 GCA_963844925.1 uncultured Actinomycetota bacterium
GGGGTTGCTCGCGGTAATCCGGCCGGACTCCGGGTTCGTGTGCCAGTCGTTGATCGTGTCGTCGTACTGCAGCCCCGGGTCGGCGCACTCCCAGGCGGCCTGCGCGATCTTGCGGAACAGGCCCTTCGCATCGACGGTGTCGAGGACCTCGCCGGTGCGGCGGGCGAGCAGGTCGAAGGGCTTGCCGTCCTCGACGGCCTGCATGAACTCGTCGCTGACGCGGACCGAGTTGTTGGCGTTCTGGTACTGGACGCTGACGATGTCCTGGCCGCCGAGGTCCATGTCGAAGCCGGCGTCGCGCAGGGCGCGGATCTTGTCCTCTTCGCGGGCCTTGGTCTGGATGAAATCCTCGACGTCCGGGTGGTCCACATCGAGCACGACCATCTTGGCCGCGCGTCGCGTCGCGCCGCCCGACTTGATCGTCCCGGCGCTCGCGTCGGCGCCGCGCATGAAGCTGACCGGGCCGCTCGCGGTGCCGCCGGAGCTGAGCAGCTCCTTGCTTGACCTGATCTTGGACAGGTTGACGCCCGAACCCGAGCCGCCGCGGAAGATCTGGCCCTCTTCGGTGTACCAGTTGAGGATCGACTCTATTGTGTCATCAACTGACAAAATAAAGCACGCCGACACCTGCTGCGCCGAGGCGGTGCCGACGTTGAACCAGACCGGGGAGTTGAACGCGAAGACCTGGTGGATCAGGGCGTACTTGAGCTCGTGGTCGAAGATCTCGGCGTCCTCGTCCGAGGCGAAGTAGCCGTGCTCCCTGCCGGTGGCCGTGTAGACGTTCACCACCCGGTCGACGAGCTGCTTCAGCGACCACTCGCGCTGCTGCGTGCCGACCGCGCCGCGGAAGTACTTGGTGGTCACGATGTTGCCCGCGTTGACCGACCAGAAGTCGGGGAACTCCACCCCGCGCTGCTCGAAGTTGATCGAGCCGTCGCGCCAGTTCGTCATCACGACATCGCGCCGCTCCCAGGTGACCTGGTCATAGGGATGCACGCCCACCGTGGTGTGAATCCGGCGGATCTTCAGTCCCTTGCTGGGGCGCTTTCCCTTGCGCGCCGCCGGGCCGCTTGCCGTCTCCGTCATAACTCCCTTTCCCCCTTCTCCGCAGGTCCCCGCCGGACCCGTCATCAGCATCGGTTGCACCTGTCGGCGACAGCACTCAGCCGCACCGAAGAAACCGTCCGGCACCATCGCCGTCGGCTGCGACTCGCCCTGTTGATCCTGACCGGCCACCGGCCTAGCCGGGCCGTCCCTCGCGCGCGCCGTGGACGTCGTCGTCCCCGACGGCATCCCCGAGGTGCCGGCCGCGCAGTTCGGTGATTGCCTTCTCGAAGTCTTCAAGCGACTCGAAGCCCCGGTAGACCGAGGCAAATCTGAGATAGGCGACCTCGTCGAGGTCGCGGAGCGGTCCGAGGATCGCCAGCCCCACCTCATGGGACGGCACCTCCGCCAGGCCGCGCGCCCTGATCGTCTCCTCCACCCGCTGGGCGAGCATGGCGAGCTGGTCCTCGTCGACCGGCCTGCCCTGGCAGGCGCGCTGGACGCCGCGGACGATCTTGTCTCTGGTGAACGGCTCGGTAACCCCGCTGCGCTTGGCCACCATCAGGATGACCGACTCCTGCGTGGTGAACCGCCGCCCGCACTCGGGGCAGGACCGCCGTCGGCGAATCGCGATGCCGTCGTCGGCGACCCGGCTGTCGATAACCCGGCTATCCGGGTGACGGCAGAACGGACAGTACACGCGATCACCTCCAGGGGCACCGTTCGTACCCATAACGACCGTGAATGTCTACTAATTCTAGCAGAACCACAGCACTGTAACTACTAGATGTTGTGGTCAACCGTAGTCCAGATCGGCGTCCCTAGGCAAGCGGAGACGCTGATCGAAGCCAAAATCCCTGGCAGACCCGACAGACATGAGCCCGCGGCGGGCGTGTCGCGGGCGACGGATCGCCTCCGACGCCACCGCCAACCCCTCCAGATCACCTCGCATGCCATCTTTGTACCTCGAGGGTCTGACATTTTAACGACACGTCGAACAGATGTTTGGTGAAATCGCCGATTAGCGATAGGCTCGTATCCGTAAGCGACGACCCATGAATCGGAGGTTCATCCGATGGACGACACCGCAGATTACGGCACACCCGAAATCGCGGACGTACCGGTACGCCCGAAGGGCAGGCCGGGCCGCAAGCCCAAGGGCAGCGTGCCCGTCGTGATCCCTGACACGCCCGACAAGCCGGACCCGGACCACGTGCTCACCTGGCGGCAGCGCAAGGTGCTCCAGGTCATCAGGGACTCGGTGCAGAAGCGCGGCTACCCGCCGTCGATGCGCGAGATCGGCGAGGCGGTCGGCCTGACCAGCACGTCGAGCGTTTCGTACCAGCTCTCCACGCTGCAGCGCAAGGGCTACCTGCACCGCGACGTCGGCCGGCCGCGCACGGTCGAGGTCCGGCTCCCCGGCCACCCCGCCATCCGCCCGGAGCAGAACGGCAAGGAGGGCGACGCGGAGATCACCGCGGACGGGATGGACATCGCCTCCCAGGAGGCGGCCTACGTCCCGCTGGTCGGCCGCATCGCGGCAGGGGGCCCGATCCTGGCCGAGCAGCAGGTCGAGGAGATCTTCCCGCTGCCACGGCAGCTGGTCGGCGAGGGCACCCTGTTCATGCTCAAGGTCGCCGGCGACTCGATGATCAACGCGGCCATCGCGGACGGAGACTGGGTGGTCATCAGGCAGCAGGAGAGCGCGGAGATCGGCGAGATCGTCGCGGCCATGATCGACGGCGAGGCCACCGTGAAGACGCTCAAGCAGAGCGACGGGCACATCTGGCTCATGCCGCACAACCCCGCCTTCACGCCGATCCTCGGCGACGACGCAGCCATCCTGGGCAAGGTGGTCGCGGTCCTTCGCCGTGTATGAGGCGCGTCCCCCCGAGCCCCCTGCTACGCAGCGACGATATTGACCAGCTTCGGCGGGCGCACCACCACTCGCTGGATACCCAGCCCTGTCAGCGCGCGGGCCGCCCCAGCGGCGGCCAGCGCCAGGTCGCGCAGGTCAGCCTCGGTGATACCCGGAGAGACTTCCAGCCGGTCGCGGACCTTCCCGTTTACCTGCACCACGCAGGTGACCGTCTCCTGAACCAGGAGAGCCGGGTCCGCGACCGGCCAGGGGGCCCTGGCGACGGACGGGATGCCGCCCGGGGCGACGCGATCCAAGCCGCCCAGCGCCTCCCAGCACTCCTCCGCGGTGTACGGGGCGAATAGCGACAGCATGACGGCTAGCGCCTCGGCTCCCTCGCGTACCGCGGGGTCGGCGGCGCCGGGAACAGAGTCGATCGCCTTGCGGATGGCGTTCACCAGCTCCATCAGCCGGGCCACGGCGACGTTCAGGTGGTGGTTCTCCACCTGCCTGGTGACCTCGTCGATGATCCGGTGGACGACCCGGCGCAGCTCCCGGTCGCCGGCGGCGAAGTCGCTCGCGGACGCTCCCAGGGCGGCCACCTCGGTGGCGATCCGCCACACCCGGCCCAGGAACCTGACCATCGCGTCCGGGTTCACGCCCGCCCAGTCGATGTCGTCCTGCGGCGGCGAGGCGAAGATCATCGTCAGCCGGATCGCGTCAACGCCGAACAGCTCGATCTGCTCGCCCAGGTTCACCCCGTTGCCCAGCGACTTGGACATAGCCTTGCCGCCGTTCACCACCTGGCCCTGATTCATCAGCCGGGTGAACGGCTCGCCGAACGACACCAGCCCCATGTCCTGCAGCACCTTGGTGAAGAACCGCGCGTACAGCAGGTGCAGGATCGCGTGCTCGACGCCGCCGACGTACAGGTCCACCGGGGCCCAGCGCGCCAGGTCCTCCGGGCGGAACGGCCCGCCCTCGTATCCCGGGGAGCAGTACCGGAACATGTACCAGGAGGAGTCGACGAACGTGTCCATCGTGTCGGTGTCCCGCAGCGCGGCACCGCCGCACTTCGGGCACTCGACGTTCACCCAGTCGGTCGCCGCCGCCAGCGGCGACACGCCCTTCGGGGCCAGGTCGGCGCCGCGCAGGTCGGGCAGGACCACCGGCAGCTGCTCCTCCGGCACCGGCACCTCGCCGCAGGAGGGGCAGTGGATGATCGGGATCGGCGTGCCCCAGAACCGCTGCCGGGACAGCAGCCAGTCGCGCAGCCGGTAGTTGACCGCCGCGGCTCCCAGCTCCTTCTCCGACAGGAGCTCGATGATCCGGGCGATCGCCTCGGCCTTGGACAGCCCGTCCAGCGGGCCGGAGTTGACCAGCACGCCGTCGCCCGGCGCCGCGACCCCGGTGGCGGCCGGGTCGGCGCCATCCGTGGCGACCACGACCCGCACCGGCAGGTTGAACTGCCGGGCGAAGTCCAGGTCGCGCTGGTCGTGCGCGGGTACGGCCATGATCGCGCCGGTGCCGTAGTCCGGCAGCACGTAGTCCGCTGCCCAGACCGGGATACTCTCGTCATTCACCGGGTTGACCGCGTGCACCCCCAGGAACACGCCGGTCTTCTGCCGGTCGCTCGACTGCCGCTCGATGTCGGTCAGCGTCCGGACCTGCGACAGGTACGCCTCGAACTCGGCCCGCTGGGTATCGGTGCACAGCTCGGCGGCCAGCGGCGAGTCCGCGGCGACGACGAAGAACGTCGCACCGTACAGCGTGTCGGGCCGCGTCGTGTAGACCGTGACCGGCTCGGCGCGCCCCTCGATCGCGAAGTGGACCTCGGCCCCGCTCGACCGGCCGATCCAATTCCGCTGCATGGTCAGCACCCGGTCCGGCCAGTTGCCCTCGAGCGCAGCGGCGTCCGCCAGCAACCGGTCAGCGTACTCGGTGATCTTGAAGTACCACTGGGTCAGCACGCGGCGGACCACCTCGGTCCCGCACCGCTCGCACCGGCCGTTGATGACCTGCTCGTTGGCCAGCACCGTCTGATCCTTCGGGCACCAGTTGACGTAGCCGCCCTTGCGGTAGGCCAGGCCGCGCTCGAAGAAGCGCAGGAAAAGCCACTGGTTCCACCGGTAGTACTCCGGGTCGCAGGTCTGCAGCCGCCGCGACCAGTCGAACGACGTCGCGTACCGGCGGAACGACGCCGCCTGGGTCTCAATGTTCTTATAGGTCCAGTCGATCGGGTGCGCGTTGTTCCTGATCGCCGCGTTCTCCGCGGGCAGGCCGAACGCGTCCCAGCCGATCGGGTGCAGCACGTTCTTGCCGCGCAGGAACCAGTACCTGGCCATCGCGTCGCCGATGGCGTACGCCTCGGCGTGCCCCATGTGCAGGTCGCCGGAGGGGTACGGGAACATGTCGACCAGGTAGAACCGCTCGCGCGGGTCCGCCGGGTCGTCGCTCGCGCGGAACGGATCGACCGCCGCCCAGTGCGCCTGCCACTTGTCCTGAATGCCGCGCGGGTCGTAGCGTTGTGCTTCGTCGGCGGTTTCGACCGCACTCATCGTGTCCTCACCATTGATCGGTCCGGCTGGGGAATTCCCGCATCGCTTTAAAACAAAAAGCCCCCCGCGCACGAGGAGCAGCCGCGCCGACGGCAGATTCAGGTCGGCGCGGCTAGCTAAGGAGCAGCCGGACAGGACTCACGCACTAAGGGTACCGCAATCGGCTCGCAGGGGCCCGCCTTACGCCGACGCCTTCGCGCGGGCCACGGAGGGCTCCCAGTCGGGGCGCAGCGGCATGCCGGAGGCGCCGTCCTTGGCGAGTTTGACGCCAAGGATCTGGTGGAGCTGGACGACATTGCGGTCGAAACCGAGCTGGCAGCCCGCCATGTAGAGCCGCCAGACACGGGCCGTGCCCTGGCCGACCTCCTCGACTGCCTCGTCCCAGTGCTCATCCAGGTTGGCGCACCAGGCTGCCAGGGTCTTGGAGTAGTGCTCGCGCAGGTTCTCCTCGTGCCTGATCTCGAAGCCGTTGTCGTTCATCACCCCGGCGAGCCAGCCTGGTCCCTCGAGCTCACCGTCGGGGAAGACGTACCGGTTGATGAACCCGTCCCGGTGAATGGACGGGCCGGTGTTGTCGGGCCGGGTGATGCAGTGGTTCAGCATCCGGCCGCCGGTCTTGAGCTTGCCGTTGAGGAAGGCGAAGTAACCGGGGACGTTCGCCATGCCGATGTGCTCCGTGATGCCGATCGAGCTGATCGCGTCGAAGTCCGTCTCCGGCACGTCGCGGTAGTCCTGGTGCCGGATCTCGGCCAGGTCCTCAAGGCCGGCCTTCTTGATCGCCTGCTGCGCCCAGAGCGCCTGCTGCTCCGAGAGCGTCACGCCGATCGCCTTGACGCCGTACTCGCGCGCGGCGTGCATCACCATGCCGCCCCAGCCGCAGCCGACGTCGAGCAGCCGCATCCCCGGCTTGAGCGCGATCTTCCTGGCGACCAGGTCGAACTTGTACTCCTGCGCCTCCTCAAGAGTGGCGTCCTGCGTCGGGTAGCAGGCGCAGGTGTAGGCCATGGTCGGGCCGAGCACCCACTCGTAGAACCGGTTGGAGACGTCGTAGTGGTGCGAGATCGAGTTCGCGTCGCGGCTCTTGGAGTGCATCCGGCCGACGGTCAGCCAGCGGCGGTTGGGCACCACCTCCTGCGGCGGCGGCGGGATCCGGGGCACCAGCACCTTGGGGCCGCCAAGCGCCTGCAGCAGCTTGAGCCGGTCCGCCCAGCTGATCTGGGTCTCCTGCGCCTTGGACAGCCGGGAGAGCGCGGTGAACATGTTGCCGTCTACGTCAAGGTGGCCGGAGACGTACGCGCGGGCCAGGCCGAGCGCGCCCGGTGCCTGGGCCAGATACGACACGGCGACCGGCGACCGGATGGTCATCTTGATCGGCGCGTCGGGGCTGCCCGCCGTAGTCCCGTCGTAAGCCTTGAATTCAACCGGAGCATCCGGACCTGCGATCGCCTGGAATACCTCAGCCAGCGCCATGCAACGTTCCTTTCACGGTGTTTCCGCCTTGTTTTCTAGCCACTTGGGCCACGTCAGCCGTACTGTCCGCGGCCTGGGTCAACGACCGCGCACGCATTTGTCGTAGAGGCCCAGGAGCCTGCCGGTGCCGTCGTAGGCGGCCTTGAGCTTGTTGTAGTCGGCGCCGCTGTACCGGCTGCGGAACTCCTCCTCGGAGTAGAAGGCCGTGGAGTACAGCGATTTGTGCCCGTCAAGCGCGCTGACCTCCTCCTCCACCATCCGGTTGTAGTAGCCGTCCGTCTTGCCCGGCGGCAGCGGGACGGCGCCCCAGAAGCCGAAGTTGACGTAGACCTCGCCCGGCTGCATCGGGTACAGCGTCCACGGGCGGTCGCCGCGCAGCCGGAGCGGGCAGAGCCAGACCGGGTTCATCCGCACGCTTGTCGCGAAGAACTCGAGGAACTCGTGGCCGCGCTCGACCGGGATCTCGACGTCCTGGATGACCATCTCCCGCTGCGGCTGGTGGCGCTTGGAGTACAGCGCGGCGGTCAGCCCGTGCTTCTGGTCGAGCGCGACGAGCTTGCGGTAGACGTTCGAGCGGCGGTACCGGCGCGGCCAGAAGGGACGGAGCTTGCTGTTCTGCACGCCGAACGGGCGGGAGCACCAGAACCAGTCGGTGTCCCAGCGCCAGATGTAGTCCTTGATCGTGAGGAAGTCCTCGCGCGAAGTCTGCATCGATTTGTAGTAGATCTGCTGGCCGGTGTAGTCGCTGAGCCAGGGCGCCTTGTCGCTGAACGCCCCGACGGTCAGGTACAGCTCGCTGTTGCTGAACGCGGTGCCGTCGAGGAAGTCCGCCTTGTGGCCGTGGTAGCTGCCCGCCGCGGCGATCTCGGCGATCGCGTCCATGCAGCTCTTCGGGTCGTTGAAGGCGAAGTGCCGCAGGTGCACGTACGGCTTGACCGGCATCAGCTCGATGGTGAGGGCCAGCGAGTAGCCGAGGGTGCCGTAGGAGTTCGGGAAGCCGTAGAACAGGTCGCTGTACTCATTGTCCTTGGTGGCGATGATGACCCGGCCGTCGCCGGTCAGGATCTGCATCTCGATCACGGACTCGTGCGGCAGACCGTGCCAGATCGAGGTCGACTCGATGCCGAGGCCGGTGACCGCGCCGCCCAGGGTGATCGTCTTGAGCTGCGGGACGACCAGCGGCATCAGCCCGTGCGGCAGGGTGGCGTCGCAGAGATCCTCGTATGTTGTCATGCCTCCGACGACGGCGGTCGCAGTCTCGGCGTCCACGTGGATCACGCGGCCGAACGCGGACACGTCGAGGCTCACGCGCTCGCCGGACCCCGGCTTGGCGGAGTCCCGGAAGCGGAACAGGTTGGATGTCGGCTTGGCCAAGCGCACCGGGACGCCCGGCGGCACGGCAGCATACGCCTCGCGCAGCCGCGCCACCGCAGCCTCGTGCGCCGCTAGCTTCGCGGGCGGTAGTACTGTGATGCTGGTCACGTGCTCCTCCGCTCCCTTCTGGCCTTCCCGCCCAGCCCTGCCCAGCCATCCTGACAAGGATGCCCACAAGAGCACAAACGGAGCAAGCTCCGCGCCCAGCCGGGCAAACGGCTCAGGCAGTGTATCGGGTCGTTCTAGGTCACATTAGCCGCGCCTTACCTGCGGGGACGGGCATACCTCAGCCCGCCTCGGCGATATCGGCTCCCTCGGCCTCCCCAGACCCCTCCCCCGCCTCCTGTGCGTCGTAGCTCGCGGCCACCTCCTCCGGGGTCATCGGCAGCCGGGCCATGGACGGCGGCGCGCCGGAGTCGAGCGCCCGGCGCAGCAGCTTGGCCATGGAATAGCGGCGGTTGTCGGCGAGCGCGCGGTCAAGTGCGACGTTCGCGAGGGCGCCATCCCCCTGCTGCCAGGCGACGAAGGCCAGCAGCGACGCCGGAGCGGCCACGTACCCCGGCTGAGCCAGCCGGGTCAGGTTAGCCCAGAGCCGACTGTGCGCATTGCCGTGCTCGGGCAGCATTCGTGCCCAGGCATCGTCGCGCACCCGCATCTCGCGCAGCGCGACGGTGACCCAGGCCGCGAACTCGACGTCGATCTCCGCTCCGCTCCGGTAGCGGCTGATGGCCTCCGCGACCATCGGCTGGCCCACGGCGACGACGAGGCGGCGGCGCGCGACCCGGTGGCCGGCCCGCCCCATCCGGCCGACGCGCCCGACGACCTGCCGCTCGGCCGCCCTGGTGGCCCGCCGCATCGCCATGGCCGGCTCGCCGTCCGCCGCGGCGACCGTGGCCGCCAGCTCTTCCCTGCTGGCGAACACCTGGAGCCCGCTGGCCGCGAAGGCGCGCGTCACCGGGTGGTCGGCGACGTCGAACGGCGTGCCGTCGGGCGGGCAGCACTCCGGGTTCGCGCAGATGTAGGACCAGTAACGGTTGTCCTCGACGCGGAGCACCTCGGTCAGGGTTATGCCTGCCTCGGCCGCGCCCGAGCGCAGCGCGCCGACGACCGGTGAGACCTCGGCGTCGCCGCCGTAGCCGACCGCGGCCGCCGTGGTAATGCCCTGCGCGGAGAGAATGTCCAGCACGTTGCCGGCGACCGCGGCGACCGAACGGAGGTCAGCCGGATTGGGCAGGTCGTACCGGAGCGTGATCTCGACCTCGGCCCTCGGGTGGCCGGTGCCGAGCACGACGATGCTGTGGTCGGGTTGGAACCTGGCGAGCCCGGGGATGGCCGCGAGCAGCGACAACGGCGAGCCGATCCTTACCCGCCGTGGCGGTGTCCCCGCGTCGGGCGGGTTCGCTGCCTGGTCGGACTGCCGGGGCGTGGCTGCGGGCAGCTCCCCGGCCGGGGCGGAGTCCGGGGCCTGCGCCGTCGGGGAGGGGTTGTGTGTCATGGAAATAGCGTGCGGCGGAGCGGATCGAGAATGAATGCGGCGAGGGGAGCTGTGGACAACTGGCTGGGTTATCCACAGGGACAGGAAAGTGTTGCTTGACGGGATGGCGGGTGGTTGGTAGCTGGCCGGGCTATAGGGCCACGCCAAGCAGCGCGTCAGCGGTGCCGCGGATAAGCGCCGCGTCTCCCGGGTCGCCACCCGGTCCGATGGTCCCCGCCGATCCGGCCAACGCCAGCGCCAGCGCCGCGTCGGCCCAGGCGTCGATGGCGTCCAGCGCGCCCGGAGCGTCCAGGTCTTCCGCCAGCCGCTCGCGGACCGTCGCGAGGACGTCCTCGGCCGTTGGCCGCGTCGGGCTGACGGCCACCGCGACGGCGGCCCGCCAGCGATCAAGGCGCGCCTGCGCGTGCGCGAGCACCTGGTCGGTCCACTCCCAGTCTGACCGGTAGTGGTGCGCGAGCAGCGCCAGCCGGATCGCCATCGGGTCGGTGCCCGCCGCGCGCAGCCGCGAGACGAGGACCAGGTTGCCGAGCGACTTGGACATCTTGGCCCCCTGGTAGGAGACCATGCCGGAGTGCGCGTAGACCCGGGCGAAGACGTCCTCGCCCGGCCCCCCGCCGCAGGCCACCCGCGCGTGCGAACCGCTCATCTCGTGGTGCGGGAACACCAGGTCACTGCCGCCGACCTGCACGTCGAAGGACTGGCCGAGGTACTCGGCGGCGATCGCCGCGCACTCCACGTGCCAGCCGGGGCGGCCCGCGCCGAACCGGGATTCCCAGCAGGGCTCGCCCGGCCGCTCCGCTCGCCAGACCAGCGGGTCGAGCGGATCCTTCTTACCCGGCCGGTCCGGGTCGCCGCCGCGCTCGGCGAATAGCTCGGTCATCTGCTCGACGGACAGGTCGGAGACGGTGCCCGGCCCGGAGAGCGCGCCGAACGCCTGGTCCGCGCCGCGGGCGAAGTAGATGTCGCCGTCAACGTCGTAAAGCGAGCCGCGGGCGGCGAGCCGCTCGGCGAACGCGTCGATGATGCCGATCGCCTCGACCGCGCCGATGAAGTAGGTCGGCGGCAGGTTCCGCAGCGCCTCCATGTCCTCGCGGAAGCGCTCGGTCTCGCGCAGCGCGAGTTCCCGCCAGTCCTCGCCGTCGCGCTCGGCCCGCTTGAGCAGCGGGTCGTCCACGTCGGTGACGTTCTGCGTGTAGACCACCTCGTGCCCGGCGTCCCGCCACCCGCGGACCAGCAGGTCCCAGGCGGTGAACGTGGCGGCATGGCCCATGTGGGTCGCGTCGTAAGGGGTGATACCGCAGGCGTACAGCGCTGCCCGATGCCCGGTGGCCCCGACCACGAGCTCGCCGGTCGCCGTGTCCCGCAGCCGCACTTCGTAATCGGGCCCCGCCCAACCGCGCCCCGGCAGAACGGGGACCTCAGCGCCACGCCATGAATCCATGATGCCAGGTTACAGCTCTGATGCCCCGATCAAAGGCAAAGATATCGGGGCATCAGAGCTGTACTCTTCCCGGGGGACACCCCCGGACCCCCGCCGCTTGTGCCGCGATCAAACGCAAGGATATCGGGGCACAAGCCCTGTACTTCCCGCGGGGGACGCCCCCGGACCCCCGGGGCCTTACGCCTCGGCCAAAGGCCCGATGTGGCCCGTTATCGCACGTTGAACGGGCGAGGTGCCGTTATTGCCGGCCGACAGAGTGGGCAATGCTGGCGTCGGCTGGAACCAACGGTTCGTTCCACCGAAATTCAAAGACTTTGATCTCGAACGGACCGCTGCTTCGCGCCCGCGGTCAGCCCGACGCGGTCTAGGGGTCGTCGCCCGCGGCCGGCGCTACTAGCATCACGGTCATGGAACTGGTCGCAGGGGTTGATTCCTCCACGCAGTCCACCAAAGTGCTGCTGTGCCGGGCCGACGACGGGACCGTCGTCGGCGCCGCGAGCGCGCCGCACCCGGACGGCACGGAATGCCACCCGGACCACTGGTGGGAGGCGCTGACCTCGGCGGGGCGCGGGCTCCTGGATCGGGCGGACGCGATCGGGGTCGGGGCGCAGCAGCACGGCATGGTGGTGCTCGATTCCTCGGGCGCAGTTATCAGGGACGCGATGCTCTGGAACGACGTGAAGTCCGCGCCGCAGGCCGCGGCGCTGGTCTCGGAGTTCGGCGGCGCAGCCGAGTGGGCGGCGCGCACCGGGTCCGTGCCGACGATGTCCTTCACCACCACCAAGCTGCGCTGGCTGGCCGAGAATCAGCCGGCTAACGCCGCCCGGGTCCACCGGGTGCTGCTGCCGCACGACTGGCTGACCTGGCGGCTCGCCGGGGGCGACGCCGGCGCCGGCGCATCCCTCGAGCCGACGACCGACCGGGGGGACGCCTCGGGGACCGGCTACTTCTCTCCCGCCGAGGGCGCGTGGCTGCCGGAGTACGCCGAGCGGGCGCTCGGCCGGCCCGTCGCGCTGCCGCGGGTGGCCGGGCCGTCCGGGGTGGTCGGGCGGACCTCGTGGGGCGCGGCGCTATCGGCCGGGACCGGGGACAACATGGGCGCGGCGCTCGGACTCGGCCTGGTCGAAGGCGACGTGGCGGTCTCCATCGGCACCTCGGGGACGGCGTACGCGGTCACCGCGAAGGAGTCCGCCGACCCGACCGGGCTGGTCTGCGGCTTCGCCGACGCAACCGGGCGGTTCCTCCCGCTCGCCTGCACGATCAACGCGGCCCGGGTCCTGGACGTGACCGCCCAGCTGCTCGGCGTCTCCCCGGCGAGGCTGGCCGAGCTGGCGCTGGCCGCTCCCGCCGGGGCCGACGGCGTGACCCTGCTCCCCTACCTGGACGGCGAGCGGACGCCGAACCGGCCCGCGGCCAACGGGGTGCTCCGCGGGCTCACCACATCGAACATGACCAGGGAGAACCTGGCGCGGGCGGCGGTCGAGGCGGTGCTCTGCTCGCTCGCCGACGCGATAGAGTTCCTGCGGTCGTGCGGGATAACGCCGTCGCGCGTGGTGCTCACCGGCGGGGCGGCGAAGTCCGCGGCGGTGCGGCAGATCGCGCCGACGATCTTCGGCCTGCCGGTGGTGGTTCCCGAGGCGGCGGAGTACGTGGCGCTCGGCGCGGCCAGGCAGGCGGCCTGGGCGCTGTCCGGCGCGACCGAGCCACCGGTCTGGCCGACCTCGGCGTCTGTGGCGTATGAGGCCACCGCGACCCCTGAGGTCCGTGAGCGTTATGGCGCGCTCCGCGACGAGGCCGCCGCCTGGCAGGTCGGCTGATCCGGGCGGCGTCATCTCCACCGCCTGGCACGTCGGCTGCCGCGTCTACATCATCGTCCTCGCCTGCCACGCCTGACGCCTCGCCAAGATCATTAAGGAGAAATGTTTGACTTTTGCGTCGCTCTGACGACCTAAAAGTCAAACATCTGGTCGATTGGAGGGGACGCGGGAGAAGGCAAAGGCGGCGCCCAGGGCGAGGAGGCCCGCGAAGGCGAACAGGCCCCGGTAGCCGGCCCCGGTGATGATCACCAGGGTGGCGACGGACGGCCCGATAACCTGTGGAATCGAGGAAGCGATGTTGATGATGCCCAGGTCGCGGGCGGCGCTTGCCCGGTCGGGGAGCACGGTCAGGGAGAGCGCCGAGCTGGCCGACTGGTAGGCGCCGTACCCGGCCCCCAGGGCGAAGGCGCAGACGATCACCGGGTCCCAGGAGCTGACGACGGCGAGCACGAAGCCGGTGGCGGCGAGCAGCGTGGCGGCGAGCATGGCGTACCTGCGGTAGCCGGCCGATCGGTCGGCCAGGCGGCCTATCGTCACCGTGGCGAGGATCGTCGCGCCCACCGCCACGGAGACCAGGATGAGCTGGCCGGTCCCTGGCTTCGGGTAGTGGATGACGTCCTGGAGGTAGTAGTAGAGGTAGAGCAGGGCGATCGAGTTCGCCAGCTCCATCAGGAACTGGCCGGCCCAGACCGCGCTGTAGCCGGTGCCGCCGTTCAGCAGCGCCGTGAGGCCCTCGCGGACGGAGCGGCCGGAACCCGCCAGCTGCACCTTCGGCAGCCGGACGAGCAGCACCACGAGCGGGACCAGGCAGACGGCGTACATGCCGGCGATCGCCGCCATACCGCCCGTCACCGACCGGAAGACCAAGACGATCGCGCCGAAGCCAAGGATGAGGCCGAGCGCCTGGGCGACCGCGATCAGACCCCAGGCGAACCCCCAGTCCCGCCTCGGCACATGGTCGATCACCGAGGCCGCCATCGACGAGTAGGCAATGTTGATCGTGGCCTGGCAGAGCGTCCAGCAGATCGCGATGCCGAGCACCGACCGCTGCAGCCCGAGCAGGCCGAGCGATATGGTCCCCGTCACCAGGCCGATCGACACGATCACCGACCGGTTGTCCGAGGTCACCCAGCGGTCGGAGAAAGAGCCGGCCAGCGGATTGAAGATCAGCGCGGCGACGGCGCCAAGACCGGTGACAAGCCCGAGGTAGACGGCCTTGTGCTGGGCGCCCGCGGCCGACTCGATCAGCCTCGGGAGGACGTTCTGCACCGGGGCGAAGAGCGCTACCGACGCGCCGAAGTACGCCAGCATCAGCCCGGCGATGAAGGGCGCCCAGGATCGCCGGGAGACCGCTGGCTCGCCGGCTGCCAGCGGCTTCGCGTCCTCCGCTGTAGTCACCTGTCCTCGATCGGGTTAGCGAGCACTGCCGGCTGCACTGTATCTCCCCCGGGGGACGACCCCCCGGTGACCCCCCGAAATGGGGGACCAGCCCCCCATCCCCCCCGGGGGTCCGCTCGCACAGACCGCGAGCAGACCCCATTCGATCTCCCCCGGGGGACGACCCCCCGGTGACCCCCCGAAATGGGGGACCAGCCCCCCATCCCCCCCGGGGGTCCGCTCGCACAGACCGCGAGCAGACCCCATTCGATCTCCCCCGGGGGACGACCCCCCGGTGACCCCCCGAAATGGGGGACCAGCCCCCCATCGCTGAGCTAACATCCGTTTAGCACGAAACGTCGCCTTCATCGCACGTCACTGATCATCAACATTTATCAGAGCAATGTTGCCGTGGCCGCCGCGGACGGACATCATAAAGACACGGCAGACGAGGGAGTTGCGCAATGGCACAGATCGTCCTTGAACACGTGGAGAAGGTCTACTCGGGTGGCGTCAAGGCCCTCGACGACCTGAACCTTGAGGTGAAGGAGGGCGAGTTCATGGTGCTCGTCGGTCCTTCCGGATGCGGGAAGTCGACGGCGCTGCGGTCGATCGCCGGCCTTGAAGAGATAACGGGCGGCAGTATCTCCATCGGCGCGAAGGTCGTCAACGACCTCCCGCCGAAGGACCGGGACATCGCGATGGTGTTCCAAAACTATGCGCTGTACCCGCACATGACCGTCGAGGCCAACCTCGCCTTCGGCCTGAAGCTGCGACACACGCCGAAGGCGGAGATCAAGCGGCGGGTCGGAGTGGCCGCGGAGCTGCTCGGCCTGGAGCCCTACCTGAACCGCAAGCCGGCCGCTTTGTCGGGCGGGCAGCGGCAGCGGGTCGCGATGGGCCGGGCGATCGTCCGCGAGCCGCAGGCGTTCCTGATGGACGAGCCGCTGTCCAACCTCGACGCCAAGCTGCGGGTCTCGATGCGCGCGGCGCTGAACCAGCTGCACGAGCGGCTAGGCATCACCACCGTGTACGTGACCCACGACCAGGTCGAGGCGATGACCCTCGGCGACCGCGTCTGCGTCATGCGCGACGGCCGGATCCAGCAGGTCGACAGCCCGCAGCAGCTGTTCGACTCGCCGGTCAACCTGTTCGTGGCCGGGTTCATCGGCTCCCCCGCGATGAACTTCGCGCAGGCCTCGCTCGACCGCGACGCCGGCTCCGGCCCGTCGGTGAGCTTCGCCGGCTACAAGCTGCCGGTGCCCGCCTCGGTCTTCGAGGCCAAGCCCGGCCTCGACGCCTACCTCGGGCGGAAGATCATCCTGGGCGTGCGCCCGTCCGATTTCGAGGACAGGGCGTTCGCCGACGCCTCCTGGCCGCGGTTCCCGATCACGGTCGGCGTCACCGAGGAGCTCGGCACCGAGATCCACGTGATCTTCGCGATAGACACGCCGCCCGTCGAGCACGCCTCGATCGCCAGCGCGGCCGACGGCTCATCGGAAGAGGACGAGACCGTCACCGCCCTGGCCGGCGGCAAGTCGCTGTGGACAGCCCGAGTCTCCGCCCGCTCCGCCGTCCGCTCCGGTCAGCCGCTCGAGCTCGCCGTTGACACCAGCCGCCTGCACTTCTTCGACCCCGTAAGCGGCGAGTCCATCGGCCATCCGCTGACCGTGGGCACCCCGGCGGCGGTCGCCGGGTAGCCAGCCGCTGCGGGCTCCCTGACCGTTGCCGACCGCGGGCCGTTTGTGGCGAAATCCGCCGCGAGCGGCCCGCGATCAGGCGGGGTCAAAGGCCGACGGCCCCTTGGACTATGCGCGGCGAGCGCGCGTAATGACCTCTTCTTCGGTGAGGGGGCTTGCGTGCTGGCTCAGGCACATCGGCGCCCTGATCTGCCTGAACGCGCTGCCGTCGGCGGCGAGATAGAACTGCCCGACGCGCAGGCTGCCGATGTTCGGGATATCGCCGCCCCTTGCCCTGGCGAGTTCCCTTGCGGTACCGATCTGGGTCGGGTGGTTCAGTAGTCCGAAGAGCTGGGTGGCGCAGTTGGCGGGTATCCAGTTGTGCAGCCCCCTGGGCGCCTGGGTGGCGAACAGCAGGCC
Organism: uncultured Actinomycetota bacterium; assembly: GCA_963844925.1. Classification (GTDB taxonomy): domain Bacteria; phylum Actinomycetota; class Actinomycetes; order Streptosporangiales; family Streptosporangiaceae; genus Trebonia. Next base: position 16,534 of record CAWJQG010000002.1, read on the forward strand.
AAGGCCGTACTTGCGGGCCTGCGCGACGAGCCGGAGCGTGCTCACGGTACACGCCGTGGTCCCGCTCGATGGCGCCAGCTCTTGCGCCTCGTCCATGACGAGCAGGCCGCCGAGCGGCCGGTCCCGTGCCGGGTTCCGCTTGATCCAGGAGAAGAGGGCCATCTGGAGCTGGTTGACGAAGCCCTGCCGTTGCTCGAGTTCCGGCAGGCCGACCAGACTGATCACCGAGACCCGAGCGCGCTTCCCTTCGGGCGGGGTCAGCAGCACGCCCGGATCGGCGGCTTGGCCCGAACCGCCGAACAGCGGATCGTTGACCCGCGCAACCCGGAGCCGGTTCGCGAGATCGCCTGCCACGGTGGCCGCTTTGTCGAGATCGCTGGCCTCCTCGGGCAGCTCACTCAGCAGTGCGACGAAGGCGTCAAGGTCGCCGCCCTTGCGGCGCCCGAAGAACTCAAGCGCCTGCCGCAGGACCGCCTTCTCGTGTTCCGACTTTGAAGTAGGCTTGTTAGCCTTGAGCCGCGGCGCCAGCGCCTCCACCGCGACGTCCACTGCCGCCTCGAATTCGTCCGCCTCGTCGAGGACATCGGCGAACGCCGGCAGGGGCTGGAAGGTCAGCGGTCGGCCGCCCTGACGGCGCGGCGTCCACACCGTCACGTCGGTGGTGGCCAGGTACTCACGGGCGCGCTCGGCATCCCCGTCCAGCCAATGTTCCGGGTTTCGCGGCCAGGCGTCTCCCAGCCGGGCGAGGTCATTGTTCGGGTCAAGCACGATGGAGGAGACGCCGTGCAGCGCGCACTCTTCGATGATCCGGCGTAGCAGAACCGTCTTGCCCGACCCGGTGCCGGCGAAGACCGCCACGTGGCGGCGCAACTCGCGCAGGTGGACGTCGACTCGGGCCTGGCCAGGGTGGGTGGTGCCGATGCGGATCGCGAGCCCGTCCTCGGTCTCGGCGGACTGGTTGCCGGCTGCAGAGACCGGCCCGCTGGCCGCGTCCGCGGACCGTTCACCCGGTCCGCTCTCGCCAGCGTCGGCCAGCACCATGGCGAGCAGTTCCGTGCGGTGCGCGGGCTGGCGGGCGGCGAGCCAGCCGTCGAGATCCTGGCGGCCCCCATCGATCATGCGACGCAGCGCCGCAAAGGTCTTGAGGTCCTCCGCCGAGACCACGACCTCGCGCCCGCCCAGTTCCTCGAATTCCGCCCGCACTTCCCGGGTGCGAGGCCCTGACGGCCACTGAGTGTTGCGCAGCAGGAACAGTTGCCGCTCCGCTCGCTCGCCGTTGAGCCCCGCGGCGGCGACAGCTTTCTTTATCCGGCTCTGCACCGCGTTCGCGTTCTCGGCCGCGATCGCCCGGAAGGCCCACCGCCGCTGCCGTTCGAGCCGGTCCTCGGTCACCATCCGCAGGCAGCCGTGCAGCGCGGCGTCGGCGCGCCGGGGATCCTTGAAGAAGCTGCGACCGTCATCGCCGCGTTCGCGTACCCATGCGTCCAGGCCCGCCGCCAGCAGCGCGGGCACTTCCGCGTCCTCTTTGGCCGCATCGAAGACCGCGTTAACGTCGGCGCTGGCACGAAGCCCTTCGAACTCCGCATCCAAGCGATCGAGGGTCTCCTTGTCAGCACGCTCAGCGTCCCGCGACCGGAGGTGGTCGCCCGCCCCGTCGCCGGTGTCCTGCTCTTCGTCGAGCCGGACAAGTTCGCGTACGGTGCCGCTCCTCCTGCAGCTGTTAACGTGGTTTTCGATCCGCTGAAGCAACGTGCGCGCGGTGTAACGGGTAGCGTCCCTGAACGCGGCCGGAAGGATTGGCCAGGTCGGATACGGCGCCTGGAATCCGATCTCTGAGAAGGCGAAGGCGAAACGCTTCTCGATCAACTGCCGGCCCGTCTCGGGCGTGGGGATGTTCAGCAGTTGCGTCCGCGGATAAAAGCGGTCCCTGACCGTGACCAGCCCGGACTTCACCACGTGATCCCAGCTTTCACTCAGGCAGGCGATGACCGTCAGGGTGCGGCGGGTGCGCCCGTGGAGTTCCATCAGGTCGCGCGCCACCTGAGCGATCGGCTCATCGTGGCCCGTCCCGCCAAGCTCGGCCATCCTGGTCACCTTGTCGATGAGCGCGTCGATCTGGTCGACGGCGATGACGGTGGGACCGGACATCGCGAGCAGCCGCGACAGCTCCGTGATCAGGAACTTGACGTCCAGGCGTGTAGTGCGTATGCCCAGGGCATGGCGCTCTTCGCGGTCGGGGTCCCAGCCGGCGAGGAAACCGTAACCGATCTCATGCTGGTCGTGCCTAGGCGAGGCGAGCAAGACCAAGGCGCGCGCCACATCCTGGCCGGGCGGGAGAATTGACTTGTCCGCAGCGCGGAGCGCCGCGGCGAGTTCGTTGAGGGCGTCTTTGGTCGGCGGCACACGGCCGGTGACCGCGTCCCAGGCCGCCTCCGGCAGGTTCGCCCTGCGTGCCAGGTCGCCAAGCAGCCTGGTGAGCTGACTCCGGCCGTCGTGCTCCAAGAGCAACTGCTCAAGGATCGATGATCGCGTCTCATCCCAGAACGTCTTGCTCGACAGGTCGCCGACGAGGAAGAAGTATCCGCCGATCCGCTGAACTTCCTCCCGCGCCCAGCCGAGCAAGTGGGTCTTGCCTGCCCCTTGCTGCCCCACGAGCACGGCACCGAGCGGGTTGGGCCCCTTGCTAGCGCTGGCGGCCGCAATGCCCTGACGGATCATATCGGTAGGCCCGGGCTGTAGATCCCCGACGTGGTACGGGGACGGCGACCACACATCCTCGCGGCCAAGGGTCCAGTTGAAGGAAGCGGCCAGCGCGGCGAGGGCGGCCAGCTCTTCCGCACTCACCGGAGCACCTCCGACATCAGGTGCTTGTCCTGCCCGCCGATGCATAGCACCGCTTCGCGGTCCGCGTCGGACAGCGCCCGCGGGCTCGACTGCGGAACCAGGTTGACCCGCTGCGACCGGTACATCCGGTCAAGTGCCGCATCGACGGCCGCGCGGGGCAAGTCGGCTAGCCGTGACCGAAGCTCGGCCAGCTTAACGAAGTGGGCCGGCTCCGCCGCCAGCTCATGATAGGCGGACATGATGCGTGCTTCGACGTCGGCGGGTTTTTGCGCGGCGGGCACGGGTTCCTGGCTCACCTTGACGACGTCCGCCAGGCTGAGCCCAGTGACCTGCAGGTATCGCCCGAAGACTGCCAGCAAGGCATAGAGAGCACTTTCTATGCTTTTGGCATCGGAGTGCCGCGGGGCGGTGAGCTCGTCCGCGCACCAGCGCCACCCGGCGTCGGTCAGTTCATGGACGAACGGGCGGCTCTTCTCATCGGTCTTCACAAACCGTAGATCGTTAAGCCTCTCGCGGGGCACCCCGACCAGCCGGAAGCCCACCCGCTCCTCGAGTTCCAGGTTGGAGATCGGGCGTGCCTCGGTGAGCAAGGCGAACAATGCGGCCCTCTCCTTGACAGAGAGCTGGCTATGGTCCATTTTCGAGCATTCCTTTCATAGTCGTGATCAGCCGATGACTTCGAACCTCGCGCTGTCAGTGACAAGCTCGACTCTCCCGTGGACCGACAAGTCACCGCGCACCCGGACTAGATGCTGCGCTTGGTGCGCCGCTATTGCCCGGTCATAGGACGCCTGCCCGTCGAGCCTGACCCATATCGTGCGGCCAAATGCGGTGCCGCCGCGCATGGTCAGGTCGCCCCGTACCTTGACCCGCCAGCGGTCTGCGGTCTCGGGCTGGTCATGCAGGCTCTCGACGAATCCAGCCACCTCGGCGGGGCCGGAGACGCGGATCTGGCGCAGGCGCTGGGCTGCGCTCCGGATGATTTGTCCGGCACCGTCGCTGAAGTGAACGGTGTCGGCCGGGAGCCCGGCGCGCAGCCCGGGACTCCAGCGGAAACTGATATCGAACGCCTGCTCGTGCTGTCGGCCAGCAAGGACGCTGAGCGCCAGGCAGAAGTTGGCGGAAACGCCCGCGGTGACGGTGTCGTCGAAGGCGGTCAGGTCATCGAGGGCCGCCTGTGCCGCAGCGGCGTTCGCCGCCGTGATGGCCTCGTGGAGCTGCCTGGCAACCTGGCGGCCGAGCGGCTCCGCCGACGGCGCTTGAAGGGCGGTGTCCGCTGGTGGGGAAGGCGTGTCCACCGGTACCCGCACAGTAAAGACGTAACTTCCAGGACGGCCCGGTCCCAGTCTGACGCGCTGAAGCAGGTCGCCGGCGGCTAGCGGGGTTCGTCCGGCGACATCAGCCAGTGGCCCTTCGATGGCGGTCCGAGCCGCGATGCCGATCATGCGCTGCACGCCGTGCAACGCACGGATGCCTGCCTCCAGTGGGGTACACCCGGGCGGCATGCCGTCAGGAAAGGTCCGGAATGACTGGACGTCATCCAGGGGCGCATTGATGTCCACAACGATGTCGTCCGCCGGGCGCTGCTCGGCAGCGGCCAGCACGTCAAGCAACTCCCTGACCCGAAGGTCCGTGTCCGCGAAATCATCACGCGGGGGCACAAGAACCTCGTAGCCGCCTGCATGCGACCACACTGGCGCACCGCGCCACGTGAGCGAGTGCTCCCAGCCATTATCACGTAGATAGGTTTGAATATCCCGGACCGTCGGGCGCGGAATCATCATGCGTCTCTCTGGCTCGGAGACGGAAGCATTAAGGTTAGCAGTGAACGAGCCGACAGGATATTACCAATCGGCACATGGACGGCGTGCCGACGTGCCGGATTTGGCTGGCCAACCTGTGTCTCTTCGCGCATCGACAGGTAAAAGCCCTGGTAGCGCAAGAGCATGCCCTCGGCCGATATCTCTGAGTACCGGACGGGGTCAGCTGGCACGACCACGAGGAATAGGTACCTTGGAATAAGGTAGTCACGGCCCGCGAGCTTGTTGAACTGCACTTCGTTCAGGCCATCGAACCGCCAGGTTCCACCGGACTTCCGCGGTCTCGCCCACGATTTCACCTGCACGTCAATCGCGGGAAATGGATGATCTGGCAAGCGGAGGAGCAAATCCACTCCATCGACGTCCAAATCTGCCTTAGAGACGATCAGCCCGGCAGCCGAGGCAAGGACGCGAACGTAGTCCTCTCCGAACTTGCCCTGATGATTATTGGCGTCAAGCACGATCCGGCCCCTCGCGAAGGCGCTGTGGGAAGCAAATTTATTTTACCTCTTAACGCGAGGCGACGACACGGAGATAGAACGATATTGATGGAAAATACCTCTTGATAAAGGCGGCCACTGAGGATACTGACGAGTTTCTGGCTGAAGGCTGTGCTTCTTTCGTGCCAGGACACCCTCCGCCGCGACGTGCTGGGCGAGCACGACATCCCCGGCGGCACCAACATCAACCTGCTCAAACTCCCGACTCGCCGACGCCGCGTGCCTAGGACGCGAGCAGCTGCAATATCCTGCGCCAGGCGTCCTCCCGGGCCTCCCGGCTGAATGGCGGCGTGCCCAGCCAGAAGAACGCGTGCCCGACCCCGCGGTAGCTGACCAGTTGGTGGTCCACGCCTGCGGCGGCCAGCGCGGTGCGGATCTGCTCCCGCTGCCCGGCGTCGATCAGCGCGTCGTCCTCGCCTACCAGGTACAGGATCCGGCCGGTGATTCCCGGGGTCAGATCTAGCGTGGGAGTGGGCTGGCTGATCGGGATGTCGGTACTGGGCAGCCAGCCGCCGTACAGCACGGCGGTCCGGCTGACCGGCAGCCGGCAGGCCGCCAGGTAGCTGAGGTGCCCCCCGGCGCTGAACCCGACCACCGCGACCCGCTCGATCCCGGGCTCGGACCTCAGCCACTGCAGGGCCGCCGCGACGTCGGCCAGCGCCTGGTCGCGCCGCAGCCGGTGCAGGTAGCCGAAGCCCTCCTGCCGCCCGGCATCATCGCGCTCCAGCCAGCGGCCCGGTGCGGCGTCCCGGTGGTAGAACTCCGGCGCGATGGTCAGGAACCCAGCCCCGGCCAGGTCGTCGGCTACCCCGCGGATGTCCGGGTTCACCCCGAACAGTTCGTGTGCCACGATCACGCCGGTCGGCGCCGGGTCCGTCGCGGGCCGGGCCAGATACGCGGGCAAGCTGCTGCCGTCTTCGACGAGGATCTTGATGGTTGTCATGGTTCCCATCGTCGTCCCCCCGAAAGGTGGTAACCAGAGCGGTCTCTTACTGGTACTGGCGTAAGTACCCTAGGGGCATGACCGTCGGCGGGAGATCCCGCGGCGCTGGGCCAGCTGCTCAGGTCCCGGCGCGAGCGCCTCGTGCCCGCCGACGTGGGCCTGCCCGCGGTCTTGCCTGAGGGGCGCCGCCGACGCACGGCCGGCCTGCGCCGCGAGGAAGTCGCCCTGCTGGCCAACCTGTCCGTCACCTACTACACGTTCCTCGAGCAAGGCCGCCCGGTGCGACCTTCGGCGCAGGTCCTCGACGCCCTCGCCTCCGCGCTGCGGATGTCCGCCGCCGAGCGCCGCTACCTGCACGTCCTGGCCTACGGTCCCGACGTTGCCAGCGGTACCTCCCCGGCCGCGTCGGCGCCGCCCGAGCGGCTCGATCCCGCCGTGGCCGACCTGGTCCAGCGGCTCGAGCCGTACCCCACCCTGGTCAAGGGCCGCCGCTGGGACGTCCTGGCCGCCAACCCCGCCGCGCGCGAGCTGTTCGCCGACTGGGCGACGGGGTCCCCGGGCGAGCGCAACCTAGTGCGCTGGATGTTCACCACCGACCACGCCCGGGAGGTCTACCTGGAGTGGGAGCCCGAAGCCCGGGCCATGCTCGGCCGCTTCCGGCTGTCCGCCGCCCGGTACCCCGACGACCCGGATGTCCGCGCGATGATCGCCGAACTCCAGCGCGACAGCGAGCACGTCCGGGACTGGTGGCCGCGCCATGACGTCGCCGCCATCGGGGGCAGCGGCTAAAAAGCTCCTGCACCCCCGGCTCGGTCCCATCGAGTACTCCCACGTGGTCCTCCAGGTCGCCGACCACCCGGACCAGACCCTGGTCACCTACTCCCCGGTCACCCCGCTGGAGTCAGGCCGATAGCCTTTCCCTCCCTGGCCAGCTGCCCGAAATCCCAGCACGATCGATTTTCGCGCGTGGGGGTTCTCCCTTGCCGTGGGTATCAAGTGGCTTGATCGTGTTCGGTTCGGGGCGCTGTCCCGAGTAGGCCTGGCGCCCGCCAGGCGGTCAGCATTCTGGTTCCTCGTCCAGTCCGGTCGTATCCTTCGGCGGCCATTTTGATGAGGGTGAGGCGGCGGTTCGGTAGAGGGTCGGGTAGTGGGCAAGGTAGGTCGAGGCCCGCGACGCGGCTAGCGCATACGCGCTGAGCGCGATGACGGCGATGGACAGCTCGATTGCCATGAGTGCGACCGACCAGCCGATGACGTTCCCGTCGGTGGGGATGAACTGCAGCGGCAGCCCCGCAACCTAGGCGTTAGGACACCGGACGGTACTGGCGGATGGCAGCGGCGATGTCGTCGATGGAGTGGTCGAGGGACAAGCCGGACAAGACGATCGGGGTGCCGTACCGCGCAAGGTCGCGGCGCGCCTCCCAGCGCAGCCATAGCCGCATCTCGCCGATTGCGGCCTGCGGGTTGACGGGGAAGATCAGCAGAACCGGTGCCGGCGCGCGCTCCCGGAAGGCCGGCGCTGCGGATGACCGCGGAGATATTCGGCCAGCCCAGGTGCAGGCCCATCAGCGGAAGGCGGATTCCGTCGCCGCCGATAGCGACGACCGGCACCCGGCACACCGTGCTGACCACGACCGGGTAGCCGAAAAGAACCACCAGCAGGGCGCCGCATGCTGCGACTATACCGCCATACAGGCCGGCCTGCGCCGTCCCGTCCGCGACCATAGCGGCAGCGATCGCGATGAATAGCAGGTACAGCGCGTTTGGGCGCAGGCGCACAAGCAGTGGCATGGGAAGTCCTCGATTGGATGGCGGGGACTCCGATTCTAAGGGCCTGGAAGCGGCGAACCGCTCGTCAATATCGGCCATCGCGCTCCATCTTGGTTGGTGTCTCCCGATGGGAATACGCCGCGTCCCCGCCCAGAGGTTGACAGGAACCACGCATAAGCGAAGACCCGCCAGCAACCGTGGAGTCGCGGCAGCGCTGCGTCCGCACGGTTCAAATGGCCCATAGGGCCTAGGTGGGTGACATGCGGGCGGCCCGGAGCGCGGGGAGCAGGCCAGCGATGGCGCCGATGAGCAGTGCCGCGGCCAGGCCGCCCGCCCAGGCTTCGGCCGGGATGACGATGGCCCACCCTTTGATGTGGGCGTAGCTAGCGGTGGCGACCGCGCCGACGGCGACCCCGGCGGCTCCGCCAAGCGCCGCGAGAAGGATGGCCTCGGACAGGAACTGGACGCGGATATGGCCCCTAGTGGCGCCAAGCGCCCGGCGCAACCCGATCTCCGAGCGCCGTTCAAGGACGGAGATAACCATGATGTTCGCCACCCCGACCGCGCCGACGAGCAGGGCGACGGCGCCTAGGCCGAGGAACAGGTCGTTGAACGCCCCCTGGGCGTCGGCCTGGGCGACGAGGGCGGCGGACGGCTGGGACACGTCGACGCTGTTGGGGCTCTGGGGGTTGGCCTGGTCGGCGAGCAGCGCGTCGACGGCGGTGACCTGGCTGGTGGCGGCACGGACGTAGATGGTGGAGGGATGGCCGTCGAAGCCGAGGTACTTCTCCGCCGCAGGGAAGCCGACCAGCACCGCGTTGTCAATGGCCGGGGCCAGGACGGCCGAGTTGAGGATGCCCGCTACGTAGAACCACTGGCCACCGAGCCAGATCCTCGTCCCGGGAAAGACCCGGTCGATGCCCAGGTACTGGGCGGCGGTGGCGCCGAGGACGGCGACGGGCTCCCGGGCGGTGGCGGCGTTGAGGTAGCCTGCCGCGGGCGATGCTGGTGGCCAGGTCGGGTAGCAGGCCGAGGCTGGCGGCCTGGACGGACAGGGCGTTGGTCTGGATGGCGGGGATGTACGGGCTGCGGTATACGTTGGCGGTGACCGAGCCGGTGTCCTGGACGGCGGTAACGCCGGGCAGGCGCCCGATCATCGCGGGCGCTTGGGTAGGCAGTTCGGCGGTCTGGCCGAGCAGATTCTGGCCGTTGGTGACGGCCAGCAGATTGGTGCCGAGCCGGCTGATCTCGGCGAGCAGGCCGGCGGAGGAGGAGGCGGACAGGCCGAGCACGGCGACAATCGAGGCCACGCCGATCGCGATCCCGAGCGCGGACAGCGCGGCACGGAGCTTACGCGCGGCCAGCCCGACGCTGGCCAGCCGGGCCAGGTCGGCGGGCCGGAGCCGGGCCGTCGCCGGCGGCCGCGCGGCTGGCGGCGCGGTGGTCGTGCTGATCATGATGGTCCTTCCTGGGCGGGCCCGGGGCGTGCAGTGAACTCCAGGCTGGGCTTTGTGATACCCCCGGCGCGGGTGGTGTCGGCGGTGATCCGCCCGTCGAGCATCTCGATCTGCCGGGGCATCCGGGCGGCGATGTCCTGATCGTGGGTGATGATCACGATGGTGGTTCCGGCGGCGTTGAGCTGTTCCAGCAGGGCTATGAGCGCGTGCCCGTTGGCCTGGTCCAGGTTTCCGGTGGGCTCGTCGGCCAGCACGATGGCCGGCCGCCCGGCCAGCGCGCGGGCGATCGCCACCCGCTGCCGCTGGCCGCCGGACAGCTGGGTGGGCCGGGCGTACGGCCGGGCATCCAGACCGACTAGGCGCAGCGCCTCGCGGGCGTGCTCGCGCCGCTCGGCCAGGCTGGCCCCCGCGTACAACAGCCCGTCGGCGACGTTGTCCAGTACGGTGCGGTGCTCGGCGAGGAAGAACTGCTGGAACACGAACCCGATCGCGGTGGCACGCAGCCCGGCCAGCTGCCGGTCGGACAGGCCGACGACGTCCAGGCCGGTGACCCGCACCACCCCGTTGGTCGGCCGGTCCAGCGTGCCCATCAGGTGCAGCAGCGTCGTCTTGCCCGACCCGGACGGGCCGACGACGGCGACCAGCTCACCCGCTGCCACCGCGAAGCTGACTCCTGCCAGCGCCGTCACCGGCGGGGAGCCAGGATAGACCTTGGTGACCGCCTGCAGCTCCATGACCGGCACGGCGGGCGTCACGTGCGCGGCGCTCATAGCGACGGCACCACGACGCGCTGCCCGGCAGCGAGCTCCGGGCCTGTGACCTGGACGAGCCCGTCGGCGTCGTCGAACAGCCCGAGGGATACCGGTACCAGGTGACGCCGCCCGCCCGGGGTGACCTCCTCGACCGTCGTCGATGTCGTCCTGGACGGGACCGGTGCGCTGGAATACCTGGCCGCGACCCGGTACGACGTCCTGGTACTGGACCGGGACCTGCCCGGCGTGCACGGCGATGAGGTCGCCCGGAGCCTGGCCGCGGAGCGCTCCATGACCCGCGTGCTGATGCTGACCGCGGCCAGCACGGTCGCCGACCGCGTCGAGGGCCTCGGCCTGGGTGCCGACGACTACCTGCCCAAGCCGTTCGAGTTCGCCGAGCTCGTCGCCCGGGTCCGGGCGCTGGGACGGCGCGCTGTCCAGCCGCTGCCGCCCGTGCTGGGGCGCGGCGACGTACGGCTCGACCCGGCAGGCCGGGTCGCGTTCCGCGCGCCGGCGCCTGGCACTCAGTCCCAAGGAGTTCTCCGTGCTCGAATACCTGCTCGCCGCGCAGAAGGCGGTCCCGGCCGAGGAACTGCTCGAACGGGTCTGGGACGAGTTCGCCGACCCGTTCACCACGACCGTCAAGGCCACCATCGCCCGGCTCCGGGCCAAGCTCGGTGAACCCCCCGTCATCGAGACCGTCCGCGAAGGCGGCTACCGGATCGCGGGATCATGATGCCCCGGCCCGGCATCCCGCCCGCGCAGCGGTCCCGGCCGCTGCGGTCCCGGCCGCTGCGGTCCCGGCCGCTGCGGTCCCGGCCGCTGCGGTGCCGACCGGGGCTGCCCCGCCCCACGGCGCGGCTGCGCCTCACGCTCTTCTACGCCAACCTGTTCCTGATCTCCGGCGCCGGGCTGCTCGCCATCACCTACGCCCTGATGGGCGGGGCGAGCCTCGGATTGACCAACTTCACCAGCGGCCAGCACGGCCCGGCCGACCCGCTGGAGGCCGGCGCGGCGAGCACGAATATCCACGGACTGAGCCCCCAGCAGGTGCTGGAGCGGTCCGCGGTCGCGCTCGCCATCATGGCGGCGGCGTCCGTCGTACTCGGCTGGATCGTGGCCGGCCGGGTGCTGCGCCCGGTGCGGACGATCACCGCCACCGCCCGCAGGATCTCCGCCGGCAGCCTGCACGAGCGGATCGCTGTTGCCGGACCCGACGACGAGTTCAAGGAACTCGGCGACACACTCGATGACCTTCTCGGCCGCCTGGAGGCCTCGTTCGAGTCCCAGCGCCGCTTCGTCGCCAGCGCCTCGCACGAACTGCGCACCCCAATCACCGTCGAGCGGACCCTGCTCCAGGTAGCCCTCGCCGACCCCGGCATCACCGTCGCCGCGTTGCGGTCCGCATGCGAACGGGTGCTGGCCTCCGGACGGCAGGCCGAACGACTCGTCGAGTCGCTGCTCACCCTGGCCAGCAGCGAACGCGGCCTGGAGCGGCACGACCCCCTCGACGTGGCCGCGATCACCGCGACGGTGATCGGGTCATTCCGCGAGCAGGCACGCGACCAGAACCTGGACCTCCGCCCTGTCCTGGCACCCGCCCCGGTAGCCGGGGACCCCGACCTCATCGAGTGCCTGGTAACGAACCTGGTCAGCAACGCGCTGCGGCACAATACCATCGGAGGCTGGGTGAACATCGAGACCGGCATGCAGGCAGGAGCAGCCCTCGTCGCGGTCAGCAACTCCGGGCCGGCAGTGCCCGCCGACCAGATAGCACGGCTGTTCCAGCCGTTCCAGCGACTCGACGGCCAGCGGAACCGCCGCAGCGGACACGGCCTCGGGCTGGCCATCGTCCGCGCCATCGCCACCGCCCACGGAGCAGCCATCCAGGCCCGCCCCCGCCAAGCCGGCGGGCTCGACATCGAGTACGTTTCGAGCCCGCCACTGACAGCTGCCGCGCTGCCGACGAGGACGCTTCAGGCCATTAGCCTCGATTCCCGGGAGGCGGTGCGGAGCCCGTGATCGCCGGGGCCCGTGGTGGTCAGGTGCGGGCTGAAGTTGCTGCCCCGCCGCCCGGCGACCAGCACCGTCTCGGCCTTCCGCCGACGTCACGGAACCCTCACGATCATCTGGCCGCCCGCACTTACCGCCGCGCAGGCCCCCCCGGATACACCGGGCCAGTGAAGTAAAAAATCATCACCATCCCGAACGGTCCCGTGCTCCGCGCCCGAGGGCCGGCAGCTTCAAGGAGACGGGTTGACCGAACCGCAGATCCGCTACATCTGGCCCACCCCGCCGTCACGGCTGAGCTGCCGGTCACCCGGACCTACAGCAACGAGGACCCGACGACGCAGGCTGCGCTACGAGCTGGGCCTGGGCGAGGAGGCAGAGGACGACGTTGAGCACGACGTTGAGGCGACGGCGCTGGAGAGGGCGCGCGCGGGAGGCAGATTCCAACAATATTCCGACATCGAGCCGCACTGGCGGCCAGCGCCTGCGCGCCGGGGTCCGGACCTGCGCGCTTCCCGGGCCACGGACCATCGGGCCGCAGGGTCTGGCATCACGGATACTGCGTGAGGCGCCGTTCGCAGGCTCTCGGCGCACCGGGGGACGTGTTCTTTTCCTGGTCGACCGCTACCGTGGAAGTGGGCTGATCGCCCCTAGCTACCGGGGGCAACGGCGAGGTCCAGGATCTTGGCGGAGGCGGAGGGAACTCTCAGATGCAGCTTCGTGTCCGCCCCAGGTCCGCTGACCTCTTCTGCCGGCCAGTCGCGCATGCCGCTCGGATGCCGTCGGCACGAGGCCGCCCGCTGCCGGGAGCGTGCGGCATGGACCAGGAACTGCGCGCAGCGCAGATGACCCTCGGTCACTGCCTGCGTGACCTGCGCAAGGCGGCGGGGTTCACCCAGCAGCAGCTCGCCGCCGCGACCCTGACTTCCCGCAGTTCCATCGCCTGCATCGAAACCGGCCGCCAGAATCCCGATCGGACGTTCTGGGACCGGGCCGACAAGGCGACAGGTGCCGCCGGCATCCTGGTCGCCGCCTTCGAGGACCTGCGGCTGCTGGCTCGCCAGGCAGGCGCTGTACGGTTCCGCCGCGCAGGGCGGGGCTGCCGTGGCCGAGGGGCAGGCTACCGGGGTGAGGCGCAGCCATCCGGCGATGGACGGCCTGAAGCTTGATATCCGCGCGGTGCTGGGTCCCTTCCATGCCGGCGCGGCGCGGGCTGATGATCTGCCGGTGCGGGAGGTGCCGCAGCGATGCCCGGCCGACGGCCGGAACATGGGACAGCCGATCCTGGCGGGACCGGCTAGCTGGCCGACGGTGCTCCCCGCGGAGCGGTCCCATGAGCTGTTCGTCCGCGCGCATGCGCTCCTGGCGGCGAACGACCGCCGCGAGGTCGAGGCGGCGAAGGTTCTCCTGGACCGCGCGGTCATGCGGGACCCGCGGTTCGCGCAGGCGATCGCGGCCAGGGGATATGCGAGCTGGCGCCAGTATTTTGCGGGGTGGGCCAGGCACTCGCAGGCCCTGGCGAGCGCCATGAGCGACATTCACGCCGCGCTGGCGGCCGATCCCGATTCCGTCATGGCGCATCTGGCGTTCGTCCGGGTCTGCTGGGACATGGGGTGGCACGGCCCGCTCTCGCCGCCGGCCGGCACGTGTTCGGCCGCCACCCTGACAGCCTGGACGCCGCGCTGGCCTTCGCGCGCGCGCTGAACAACGCCGGCCTGTCGCAGTTCGCGCTGCCGCTCGTGGACTCGGTCCTCACGGCCGACCCGACCAGCCCGGCAGCGCTTCGGCTCAGGATCTGGTGTCACCTCATGGTCGGCAACTACGGCCACGCTGCCGGGGCCGCCGCCGACTACCTTCCCGCGCATCCGTCGGATGCGAACACCCGCTCGGCCACGGCCCTGGCCTACCGTTACCTGCCCGATGGCGCCGAGGCGCTGAGGACGGTTGAGGACGCGGCGAGCGCCGACCCTGGTGACATCACGGTATGGGTCCTGCTCGGCTACCTGCGCCGTCACCTGCACGGCGAGGCCGCCGCGGCCGAGGGCTGGAAGGCGGGACTGGCGCACGTCGACAGCCGCGACATTTCCAGCAGCCGGGCCAGGGCATGGCTGGCGAACCTGCACGCCGCTCTCGGAGACGAGCGGAGAGCCCTGGACATCATGCGCGATCTCTGTGCCCGCGAGCCGGGCAACGGGTACCTGCGCTACAGGCTGGCGCACGTGCTGGCCGAGCTGCGCCGTGATGACCAGGCCGCTGACATGCTGGACCAGGCCGTGGACTGCGGGTTCCTGTCCGTGCAGCTCGCCCGCCGCGAGGAGGTCCTGGCTACCGCCAGGATCAGCGCTTCCGGGCGCTACCGCGCTACCATGCGCCGACTTGAGCAACGGGTGGCTGCGTGCGCAGCGGCCTATGCCTATGACATCCTGCCGGTACCCGTCGCGGCTACCGCCTGAGCACGCTGGAGCAACCGATGACCCTGCCCCGCAGCAACCAGGACTCGATCGCCGGCATCGCCGGCGACGGCATCGTGACCATCGGCGACCCGCGGTTGAAGCAGCCGACAGCCCGCGCGGCGGACGCCCGGGACGTTCTGGAGCTCCTGGCGGCCATGACCGGCCGGCTCCGCGGCCTCAACGGCGCGGGCCGGCCGCCCCTCAGGTCGGTGCGCCCGTGCGAGTGGTCGTGGTCGAGGTCCGCCGGACGGACGTGTTCCCCGACCGCCCGGAAACGCCGCTGCTCCAGATGGTCAATCCTGAGATCACCGGGCGGTCCGAGTCCGGGCTCACGGACTGGGAAGGGTGCTTCAGCGTGCCCGGCCTGATGGGCCGGGTTCCCCGCGCGGAGCGCCTGACCGTCGCGTACACGACGCCCGAGGGCCGCCAGGTCACCGAAGACTACGACGGCTACGCTGCCCGCGTGATCCAGCATGAGATCGACCACCTCGACGGGATCGAGTTCCTCGACCGCATGCCGTCGATGACGACCATCACGACCGTCCGGAACTATCTCGCGTTCCACCGCCACGAGGCCAGGTAGCCGAAGCACGACGGCCCGCTTCGCGCGGGCAGGCCCGCCCGCGGCCAGGGCCGGGCTGTCGGTCTCGTGTTGGTATCCGGCCCCGCAGCTTGCCGACATCTCCCGCGGCTCCCTACCTTGGCGATTGAACGGAGCGCAAGGATCCGGTACTTGCGGTTGCTGCCGCCTCCGCAGGCGTGCCGCGCGTGCGTTCCGGTCGCGGCGCGTGCCGGCGGTCTTCTCGAAGGGAGTCACCGTGAGCGCATCCATCACGTCAGCGCCTGCCGCTGCCGTGCCCCGGCCGGCCTGCCTGCAGGGGACGGGTTCGATCTCGATGTGCGCATCGTCGATGTGCGCATCGTCGAGGCGGGCCCGGCAGCGGCGATGCTGCTCGGCATCACCGACGACGGCTGCGACACCGTTGCGGCAGCGACTGCTGACGCGGCTGGCGCGGTTCGCCTGCCGGCTGCCCGCATTCCGCGGGCGGACCGCGCCGTTGCCGCTGACGGAAGGTGAGCGATGCGGCAGTCATTGTTCAGGCCGGCTGGCGTGGCGATGATCCGCGCCAGCACCGGCGATCCCGGCGGTCTGGGCGCGCTGCCCTGGCCTTCAGGCCAGGGCAGGTGATGCTGCGGCGCTGCGGGCCTTCATCGGGGAAGCGTGGGCAGCGGACGGTCTCGCGAGCGCGGTGGAGCTGGCGAGCCCAAGCCTGGCCGCGGCCGTCGCGATGATCCTGCGCGGCGACCCGGTCCCCGCGCAGAAGGCCGCCCGTGCGGCGCTGGCGCTAGCCCGGTACGTGGTGCGCCTGCGGGGCCGGGCGACCCCGTTCGGGCTGTTCGCGGGCGCCGCGCCGCCCGGGTAGGCGGGCCCGCGGACGGCACGTGGCGCCCGGAACACCAGCTGGCCGCCCGCGCGGACGGCCAGTGGCTGGCATCGCTGGTACAAGGCTGGAGGCTGCGGTCCGCTGCGGAACCGGCTGCGGGTCACGGCGAATGATCTCATCACCGTCCGGGGCGACCGGATCCTCGTCGCCTGGCTGCCGCAGGCCAGCTCGATCGCCCGGGAGGCCCCGGCCGGGATCTCGCTGCGCCGCACGCCCCCCGCGGAGGCCGCGCTGCGGCTGGCGCGGCCCCCGTCGCCGTCGCCGTGCTCGCGGCCGGGCTCGCCGCGGAGTTCGCCCCGGCGGACACAGGGCGGACCGACGCGATGATCAGCGAGCTCATGGCATGCGGCGCGCTGATCTCCAGCCTACGGCCGCCTTCGACGGCACCGACAGCCTCGCCCGGGTCCTGGACGCTCTCGGCGCCGTCGGCGCGGCGGCCTGCCCGGTTGCGGACCGTGGCAGCAGCGCTGCGGGACGCGCACTCCCGGCTACGCCGCGCGTCCGCCGCGGACCTGGGCGGATGCGCCCGCCGGATGCGAGAACTAGCCGGGGCCCGGCGCATCCGGTCGCCGTCGACCTGCGCGCCGGCTGTCACGTCACGGTGCCGAACGCGTGGCGAACGAGGCAGCGGCGGCGGCGTCCGCCCTGGCGCGGCTGAGCCCGCATCCCACGGCGCCCGGGTGGAAGGATTACCACACCCGGTTCCTGGACCGCTACGGCACGGGCACCGTTGTCCCGGTCACGGATCTCCTCGACCCCGTGACCGGGCTGGGCCTGCCGCTCCACTACACCAGCCCGCCCCCCGTGACCGCGGGGCAATGCGCTGCCTGCCGTGACGAGCGGCTGGCCGCGCTGGCCCAGCAGGCCGCCCTGGACGGGGCCTGAAGTCGTCGTCGACGACGCGCGCATCACGGGCATCGCGGGACCGGCAGCGCCGGCCCGGCCGGTCCCGCACATGGACATCACGGTCGACATCCGCGCCGCCAGCGCCGGGGCAATCAGCTAAGGCGCGTTCACGATCGCGGTCTGCGGCGTTGGCCGCACCGCGATGGCCACGTCCGGCCGGTTCCTGCACCTGCTGGCCGACGGCGAGCGCGAGCGGCTGGCCGGGACCTTACGGGCGCTCCCGACCGGAACCGCGGGCGCGATCGCGGCGCAGCTGTCGTTTCCGCCCCACCACCCGCGAGCGGAGAACGTGACCCGGGTTCCCCGGATGCTGCCGTACCTGCTGAGCATCGGCGAGCACCGGACCAGGAGCCCGGCCGGTTCCCGCTCGACGACCTCGCCGTGACCGCCGGCGCAGGCCAGTTCTACCTGCTCTCGCTGTCGCGGCGGGTTCGTCGAGCCCGTGATGGCATGCGCGCCTGCGTGGCACGCCGTCCCGCCCGTCGCACGGCTGCTGTTCGAGCTGCCCCGCGCCGGTGCCCGCCCGGGCGTGTTCGACTGGGGTGCCGCGGCCAGCATGCCGTTCCTGCCCCGGCTCCGCCTGGGCCGGCTATCCTGTCGCCCGCCCGGTGGCGGATCCGGGCCGCGGACCTGCCCGGCCCGGACGCGGCCAGGCACGAGTGGACATCAGCGCTGGCGCGGCTGCGGGACAGGCTGCGGCTGCCCGCCTGGATATCGGCCGGGTCCGGTGACCGCCAGCTCCGGCTGAGCCTGAACGACCCGATGGACCTGGCGGTGCTGCGCGCGCACCTGGGAACCGCACGGGCCTGCCGTCCTTGCCGAATCCTGGGCTCCGCAGGACCACGCGTGGTGCGGCGGCCGGGCGCACGAGGTCATCGTCCCGCTCGCGGCCACCGTGCCGCCCGGCCCGGCGCCCAAAGTCCTCGTCCGGCGCGGGCCGCTCCGTCCGCCATCCGGGACCACGGGTACCTGCCCGGGTCAGGCGGCGTCCTGTCGGCCCGGCTCTACAGCCACCCCGCCCTGTTCGACAACATCGTGACCGGGCACCTTCCCGCCCTTGCCAGCGGATGGGACGAACTTTCCTGTGGTGGTTCATCCGCTACCGGGACCCCCGTCACCACCTGCGCCTGCGGCTGCACACCGCCGACTCCGGGCAGGCCGCCGCCCGGACCGGCCAGTGGGCCGCGGCACTGCGCCGTCAGGGACTGGCCAGCGACCTGGTGCTCGACACCTACCGGCCCGAGACCGGGCGGTTCGGCACCGGCCCGGCGCTCGGCGCCGCCGAGGGCCTGTTCGCCGCCGACTCCGCCGCCGCCGCCGCCCAGCTGGCCTGCACCGGGACCGGCGACCCGCAGGCGCTGACAGCCGCGAGCCTGGCCGACCTCGCCGCCGCGCTGCTCGGCGGCCGGGACCCAGGGCTGCGGTGGCTCGCGGACCACCCGCGCCCTGCCGGCCGGGAACCCCTCGGCGCGATGCGCGGCTTCAGGCCCTCGCCATGACGCGCCCCCTCGGCGCGGGACGCAGTGCCCGCCGCAGTCCGCCAGGCCTGGCACGCCCGCGCGGCCACGGCAGCCGAGTACGGCGCCCGGCTCGCCGAACACGGCCGGGACCCGGCGACGTCCTTGAGTCCCTATTGCACCTGCACCACAACCGGGTCCACGGACCCGGACCCGGGACCGAGAGCCTCACCTACCGGCTGGCCCGCGCCGCGCGCCCTGCCATACCCCAAGGCGCACCGCCACCACGCAGCCCCCGGTGAACGGCGGCCTCGCGCACTGCCGCGGGTATGCCGCGGCGGCCGGTAGGCTGGCGAGCAGCTCGCGGTGCCGCCGCCCAGGCGAGGCCGAGGGCTGGCGGCGCCAGTCGCTGTCCAAGGGCGCCGCAGGCGTGGCGATCCTGCACGGCGTCCGCGCACAGAACGGCCAGGGCAGCCCCGGCCAGCTCATGCGTGGCTGACCCGCCGGCGCGCGAGGCGATCACCGACGGTTCTGGCACCGGCCTGTGGTTCGGCGCGCCAGCCGTCGCGTTCGCCATCGCCGCCAGCGCCCCCGGCCACTACCCCGAGGCCAGCCTGACACTGAGAAGCCGTCGTCGGGATGACCAGGGCACGCCTGCACGCTGCCCACGAACGCATCGATGCCGCTGCCCGCCCGGCGCTGGAGGAGTACGACCTCGTCCGCGGCCTGACCGGGCTCGGCGCCTGCCTCCTGCACAGCGACCCCGACCCGGGGCTGCTGCGGCAGGTGCTGCAGTACCTGGTCCGCCTCACCGCGCCCGTGCCCGCCGGCGACGCGGCCGGGTCTGCGGCACCGGGCTGGTGGAGCAGCAGCAACCCCAACCTCACGACCGGGCCGCCGCCGGCGAGCACGGCAACTTCGGCATGGCACACGGCATCCCGGGCCGCTGGCCCTGCTCGCCCTGGCCCGCCACGGGATCACCGTGCCGGGCCAGGCCGAGGCCATCGACCGGATCTGCGCCCACCTCGACGCCTGGCGCCAGCCGGGCCCCGCCGGCCCCTGGTGGCCGGCATGGATCACCATGCCCGAACTGCGCGAGGGCCGGCCCTCCCAGCCCGGACCAGGGCGGCCCTCGTGGTGCTACGGCACCCCCGGCATCGCCCGCGCCCTGCAACTCGCCGCCCTCGCCCGGTGCGACAAGCCGCGCCAGGCCGAGGCCGAGGATGCTCTCGCCCGGTGCGTCACCGACCCGGCCCAGACCGCCCTGCTGACCGGCCCGGGCCTGTGCCACGGCTGGGCTGGCACGGCCGCCACCTGGCACGCCGCCCGCGACTCCGGCGACAGCCGCCTTCACGCCGCAGCGGCGCCCTCGCGTCCCCTCGCCGCGTCCGCTAGCGGCGACCACCCGTACGGGCTGATCGACGGCTACGCCGGCGCCGCACTCACCCTGCACGACCTCGCCACCCAGGCAGCGGGCACCTGGACCCGCTGCCTGCTACTCACCTGACCGCACCCACGGAGGCACGCCCGTGACCGACAACCCCCTCAGCCCGTGGCAGCAGCTCACCTACACCTGCGACGACTGGCGCGCAGCCGAGCACACCGCCGTCGCCAGCCTCGGCCCCCTGCTCAGCACCGCGCAAGACGAGGGCGCCCTCACAGGCTGGTGGTTCACCCGCAAGGGCCGCAGTGGCGCATCCGGCTCGAATCCCCCGCGGGCGGCCTCGTCGGCAGGCCGCCGATGCCGCTCGCCGAGGGCATCCGCGCGGTCACCGAAGACCGCTACGAACCCGAGACCACGCGGTTCGGCGGCCCAGCCGGCATGGACGCCGCGCACCGGCTCTTCGCCGCCGACAGCCGGCCCTGCTCAGCCAGATCGCCCGGCCCGGCCCGGCTCCTCCGCGAGATCCCCGTCGTCCTGGCCAGCCGCATGCTGCGCGCCGCCAGGCAGGACTGGTACGAGCAAGGCGACTGCTGGGAGCGGATGGCCGCGCACCGCGATGGACGGCGCGGCCCCGAACCTGACGCCGGCAACCGCAGCGCGATGCTGACGCTGCTGACCGCCTGGCCGACGCCCCCGCAAGCCCCCTGCGCGCACGGCCGGAATGGGCCAGCGCCTTCGAGGACGCCGGACGGCAGATCGCCGCACTGGCCGGACGGGGAGTCCTGGCCCGGGGCCAGCGCGCCGTGCTCGCCCAGCACCTGCTGTTCCTCTTCAACCGCCACGGCGTCTCCGCCTCCGACCAGTACGCGCTGGCCGCTGCCGCCTGCCAGGCCGTCTTCGGCCCGCCCCGCGACACGCCGCGCAAGCCCGGCGCGGGCCGCCGCGACGGCTACAGTCAGTGCCGTGACCACGACCGCCAGCGCGGAGGAGAACCGGGCCGCGACAGCTGCAAGACGAGCTCGCCGACTGGATCAAGAGCTGGGGAACGTTCCAGACGCCCCAGGTCGAGCCCGCGTTCCGCACCGTGTCCCGCCACGAGTTCCTGCCCGGCACCAGCTGGAGGACGCCTACAGCCGCCAGCCCGTCGTCACCCAGCGCGCCCCAGACGGCAGGTCCCGACATCAGCGTCCAGGCCGAACCTCGTCGCCCAGATGCTCGAACAGCTCGGCGGCACAGCCGGGAACAGCGGTGCTGGAGATCGGCGCCGCGACCGGGTTCAACGCCGCCCTCCTCGCCTACCTCACCGGCCCCGCCGGGAAGGTCGTCACCATCGAGCTCGACCCCGGCCTCGCCGACGAGGCCGCCGCGAACCTCGACCGCGCCGGCTACCCCCAGGTCCAGGTCATCGCCGGCGACGGCGCGCTCGGCCACCCGGCACCAGGCCCCTACGACCGCATCATCGTCACCGCCGAGGCAACCGACATCACCGCCGCCTGGTGGGACCAGCTCAACCCCGCGACGGGCGCATCGTCGTCCCCGTCCGCCTGCACGGCAGCGGCCTGACCCGGTCCCTCGGGCTCCGCCGCACCGGCCCCCGTACCATGGTCGCCGACTCAGCGTACGTATGCGGCTTCGTCGCCATGCGCGGCAGCGGCGAGCAGGCCGAGCAGCAGATCCAGGCTGGACGCCGGAGCCGCGCTCAAGGTGGATGCCGCCGACCAGCCCGACGCCGCCGCCCTGTCCCGCGTCCTCTACGCCCGGCCGCCGAGCGCTGGACCGGGATCCGCGTGCGCGACGACGAACCCGCAGCGCACCTCGACCTGTGGCTCGCCACCACGGTCACCGACGCCAGCTTCGGCCGACTGTCCGCCACCCCGGACGCCCGCAGCCAGCGGGCTGGCCGACCCCGCCATGCGCTGGGCCGGAGCGGCCTGTACCAAGGCGGCGACCCTCGCCTGGATCACCGCCCGGCAGACCGGCGACGGCGCCAAGGAACTCGGAATCGACGTCCGCGGGCCCGACAGCGCCGCGCTCGCCGAGATCGCGCTCGCCCACCTCCAGAATGGGACGCCCGCGCCCCGCCAAGCCCGTCATCACCGCCAGCCGCGTACCCGCCGAACCCGGCACCGCGCCCGGTCCACCCTGCTGTCGCGGCCCGCCACCGCGTTCACCATCACCTGGTAACCCGGCCGTGGCCGCCCCGCCACCGCGGCGGACAGCACGCGCGGCGGCCTGGCCGCCCGGCGGTTCCCGCTCGCACCCCGCCCGCGAACCGCCTGCCGTCCCCTCACCGAGCGCCTGGCCCGCGTCGCAAGGCTCGCGGATCAGGCAGACGGACGACGCGATGCGCCGCTGCACGCGGCCGGGGCCTGCAACCTCGCCGCGCTCATCGCCAGCGACTGCGCGATGCCGGACCTGGCCCGTGACCTGTGCTGGGCGCAGTTCGACGTCTACCAGCGGCGGGACCCGCCCCTACAGCGAGACAACCGCCAAGCTGATCCTCCAGCCACTGGTCAACCTCGCCCGCCTCCGCATCCGCGGGGGCGAGGCGCCGGCTGCCAGCTCCTCGACTCCCTCTACGACGGCACACGAGCCTCCCGGCACCAGGCAGTAATCGACGGCAGGGCCGTCAGCCTCGCCTCGCTCATCGCCCCGCGCCCGCAAGGCAATCATGCAGTGGCTGTGGACCGTCCTGCTCAGCGACAGCCTGCGCGCCCTGTGCAAGGCAGGCCACTGGACCGAAGCCCTGCGCCAGGCACAACAACACAACGGAATCGGGCAGCGCCTCCTCGACGGGCGCCAGATCGCCGTCCTGCCGCCAGCGCCAGCGGGCAGCATGACGAAGCCGGGCAGATCCTGCAGCAGACGACCGCCGCCGAGCCGTGGGAGCACGCGGTAGCCGCCTGCCTCCGCGCCATCAACCTCACCTCAGATAATCTGGCCAGTGCACCCGGCACGGCGGCGCAGATGACCAGGGCCTACCTCACGATCGACGACCCAGGTCACGCCATGTTCGCCGCGCGCCTTGGCCTGACCGTCGCCGAGCTCTCCGACGGCCATGGCGGCCAGCAGGCCGTCATCGACAAGGTCAAGCGCATCGCGATCCAGGCCGCTGACGCCTACATCGCGAGGGAAGTTCTCAGCAGCCCGGCCGCAGCCCTCATCAGCCACCAGACACGAACCGTGCTAACAGCACCGTCCACCGCGCCGGCCTCGGGCAACCCCTCACGACACCACAGCAACAGCAGCTCATGAACTCCATCAGCTCGGCGGCAACGACGCTCGCTGTGGGGTCTGTCAAGTTAAGCGCGCGCACCGACTGCTGGACGAGTACGCTCCGCAGGCCAGCGTCCGCTGCTCAATTCGCTAAGCCACGGCCAGGTGTCCATCGACGCCATCGAGCAAGCCCTTGCAGAACGCGGAGCAGTACCCGAAGCGCGGTAGCTCACGGCCGGAGTATCCGGCCCGCGCACGGCATAACGACTACCGGGCGGGCGGAGGGTGTACTTCGAACAGATACGGCGGGTGCGGCTTCCGCAGACGTGCGCACTCCTGGGCCTGCTCGGGTTTAAGCCGAAGTCCTACCAGGAGAACAGGCGGACGAGCTTCGTCTTGGACAACGTCCAAGTCGAACTGGACGAGTGGCCGCTGATTCCCCCGTACCTGGAGATCGAGGGACACACGAAGGATGACGTGCTGCGGGTCGCTGACCTGCTCGGCTACGACGAGGACCAGCTCACGGGCGAGAACACCGTGAAGGTCTACGCTCGGTACGAAATCGACCTGCAAGCTATCCCGGACCTACGGTTCCGGGACTGATCCGCTCGTCATGAGGCGACTTTCACCGCAGTTGCTCTTCCGTCATGCGGCACGGGGAAAGTCCTGGCCGTTCGTCGCGGTGTGCGTGCAACCCTCGTTCGTGAGTTCCCGTCGGTGTCTGCGTAGCCGGCCAGATCCGCAGTCGGCTCGCCCTTCGGGTCGAGCGTTAACAAGGCAGCGATGTCCTCGTCGAGGCCGGGTGAGTCATCCCCGGTGACCGCCGCTTGCGGCTTCGTCATCATGGCCACTGGCATCTCCTTTCCGTGCGATGGCCGTTGACACGCCCACACCGTGGACGAAGGCACAGCGGCCAGCTCTCCGGGCTTCTTTTCAAACAGTGGCTTCAGGCGACCATTCGTCGGCGAAGGTTTCCATTTGGCGGAGGACCAGGTTAGTGGCGTCGTCGCGGCCGTCCGGGGGGTAGCCGTGCTTGGCCAGGAGGCGCTTGATGGTGGAGCGGATCTTGGCGCGGACGTCGTCGCGGGAGACCCAGTCGGTGGTGACGTCGCGGCGGAGGGTGCGGACCAGGTCGCGGGCGATGCTGGCCAGCACGTTGGTGCCCATCTGGGTAACGGCGGACTCGTTCTGGGAGACGGCGTCGTAGAAGGCCAGCTCGTCGTTGTTGAGCGGCGGGGCGAAGGTGCTGCCGCGGTTGGCGTCGGCCGAGACTTCCTTGGCGAGGGCGACAAGCTCGGCGATGACCTGGGCGGCGGTGAGGTTCTGGTTGGCGTACCGGCGCATCAGGTCTTCGAGGCGCTCGGAGAATGACGTCTGCTTGACGATGTTGTGCCGGGTGACCTTGCGCATCTCCTGCTCGATGACCCTGCGCAGGGCCTCGATGGCAAGGCTGGGGTTGCGCTGGGCGCGCATCCGCTCGATGAACGCTTTGTCCAGGTGAGACAGGTCGGGGCGGCCGATGCCCGCGGCCGCGTAGATGTCGGTGACCCCGCCGGCCTCGATGGCGCTGGCGGTGAGGGACTTCAGGTACAGCTCGATGTCCGGGGGGATCGCCTCGCCGCGGGCCCTGCGCTCCTCGGCGTCGAAGCGGGCCATCCAGGCGCGGATCTCCTCGAAGAACGCGATGTCGGTCCGGAAGGCGGCGAGGGCGCCGCTGCTTGAGCAGAGCGCGTACATGCGGGCGAGTTGGGCGGACGCCTGGCGGAACCGCTGGGCGAGGCCAAGCTCGCCTTCCACCACCTGGTTGCCGGGGGACGCGGGATCGCGCAGGTAGTTGAACGCGCCGAGGATCGCGTTCAGGTGCGCCTTCGGTCCTTTTTTGGCGGCACGCTGGGCTCGCCAGTCATAGCCAGAGAGAATCTCGTCGCCGATCACGGCTAGGAGGTCCTGGACCTTGGCGACCGCGTCGTTGATGTCGCGGCCCATGGGCTTGGTGGTCTGGTCGCGGGCGGTGTACTCGGCCAGCGCCTCGTAGAGGTTCTCCGTCAGCGGGGCATAGCCGACGAGCAGGCCGTCTTGCTTGTTGCGGAAGGTGCGGTTGACTCTCGCCAGGGCTTGCATGAGGGCCGCGCCGCGCATCGGCTTGTCGATGTAGATGGTGTGCAGCGGCGGCGAGTCGAAGCCGGTGAGCAGCATCGACTGGACAATCAGCAGCTCCAGCTCGTCGTCGGCGTTCTTGGCCCGGGCCTGGATGACCTTGGTCTGCGATTGGCGGCGGATGTGCTTCTGCAGGTGCGCCTCGTCGGTCGCATCGCCGGTGTAGACGACCTTGATCTTGCCCTTGGCGATGTCGTCGCTGTGCCAGTCAGGCTTTAGGCCGATAATTCGCTCGTACAGGTCCGCGCAGATGTCGCGGGTCGCGCAGACGATCATGCCCTTGCCGGGGACGCCGATGAACTTGCGCATCTCGGTGCTGCGGGCCTCCCAGTGGGCGACCACGTCCTCGCTGAGCTCGCGGACCCGGTCCGGGGCGCCGTAGACGGCGTTCATCGCCGCGACCCGCTGCTGGATGCGCTCGCGCTCGGAGTCGTCCAGGCCCGCGGTCAGCTCGTCGGCCTGCTCGTCGAGCTCTTCGGGCTTCACGTTCTCGGGCAGGCTCAGCTCGATCAGGCGGGACTCGTAGAACACCGGGACGGTCGCGCCGTCCTCGACGGCCTGGGTCAGGTCGTAGATCAGCTCGATGTACTCGCCGAAGACCGCCCGCGTGTCCTTGCCAGCCTCCCCCTTCGAGAGCGGCGTGCCGGTGAACGCGATGAACGAGGCGTGCGGCAGCGCGTCCCGCAGGTGCCGCGCGTAGCCGTCGAGGTCGTCGTAATGGGAGCGGTGCGCCTCGTCGACGATCACGATGACGTTCCGCCGGTCCGACAGGCGCGGGTGCGGCAGGCCGTTCTCCCGCTCCTCCTTGGTGCGGCCGAACTTCTGCAGCGTGGTGAAGACGATCCCGCCCATCCGCCGGTTGGCCAGCACGGTGCGCAGTTCCTCGCGGGTGCCGATCTGGACCGGCTTCTCCGGCAGCAGGTCGCTGGCGTCGAATGTCGTGTAGAGCTGGTCGTCAAGGTCGGTACGGTCGGTCAGCACGACGATCGTCGGGTTGCCGAGCGAGGGATGTGTGAGCACCTGGGTGGCGTACAGCTCCATCTCCATCGACTTGCCCGACCCCTGGGTGTGCCAGACCACCCCGGCCCGCCCGTCACCGCGCACCGCCTCGATCGTCTTGCGCACCGCCTCGGCCACCGCGAAGTACTGGTGCGGCTTCGCGATCCGCTTGACCATGCCGTCAGCGTCGCGGGCGAACGCGACGTAGCCGAACAGCAGGTCGAGGAAGCGGTCGTGCCGGAACATGCCGTGCAGCAGGAGCATGATCGGCTGATCGGCCAGGTCGGCGGCGGGCTGCTTGACGGGCTTGCCGTCATCGTCCACGTTCCACGGGGCGAAGTGCTCGTACGGCGTGAACGCGGTCCCGTACTGCATCGCGAAGCCGTCGGAGATCACGCACACCACGTTGCACCGGAACGCCAGCGGCAGCTCATCCACGTAGGTGCGGGTCAACTGCGTGTGCGCGGACTTCAGGTCGTCACCGCTGGCGCTTGCCTTCTTCAGCTCGATGAAGCCAAGCGGCATCCCGTTGACGTACAGCACCACATCGAACCGTCGCCGGTGCTCCCCGTCCACCACCTGCACCTGGCGCGCGGCCATGAAGTCGTTGTTCTCGACGTTCCGGCGGTCGAGCAGCCAGATCGTCGGGTTCCGCTCCGCCCCGTACTCGTCGGTGTAGGTGACGGACCGGATGCCCCGGGTCAGGAACTCG
Organism: uncultured Actinomycetota bacterium; assembly: GCA_963844925.1. Taxonomy (GTDB): domain Bacteria; phylum Actinomycetota; class Actinomycetes; order Streptosporangiales; family Streptosporangiaceae; genus Trebonia. Next base: position 43,359 of record CAWJQG010000002.1, read on the forward strand.
TGCATCCGCTGGTTCTCGGCCAACGCGTCCCGCGACGTCGCCGACAGCACGATCTTGGCCGCATCCTCGACGGCAGGCACCGGAAGCCCCGGGTTGATCCGCGCGATCGCGTCCCGTAGCCGCCACGGAATGATCAGTTCACTCCACGACTCCCGTTCCCCGACCCCTTGGCGATGTCCTTCCCGGTCTTCGGTTCCCAGGCAAGCTCGGCCAGTTCGTCCATGACGAACTGCTCCCACTGCTCTTCCGACATCCCCGCCATCACGTCACGTCCTCGACTACTTTCTCCGCGTCCCGCACGCGGATCTCACCTGACATGAGCTTTGGCAGCAGCGTGTCGCGCAATTCGGACAGAGTTCGGATTTCACGTCTCGCCTTATCCGATCGCGTAAGTAGAGGCGCCATCTCAGCAGTTGTACGCCGTACTGCAACAAGTTCCGGCATTGCGAACTTAAATGTCGGCAGCGCCTTACTGCCCAAGTGCACCACCGTGGTGCCATTACAGTATGAGAGCGCGTGCTCGTGAAACGCTTCCGTAGAGAGAAGAGACAGAAGAACTTCACGCGATAGCGGACCATGAGGACGGACGATGGCAAGATCCAAGCTTGCAATTAGCTTACTAAACCCGCCAAGATTTAGCACTCGAACCGGCCGACCGATAACCTCTACACGCTGCGTGAGGTCGGTCTGAGCTACGACTATATCCCCATCTTCGACCACCTGCGACTGCTTGTATCCACCTCCGTAAAGCTTGACGCCATTAGGTTTAAAATCACCATTACGGCCTACGCACTTCAGTGATACTAGGCCGTCGGTTCCATTATCAAGGTCAGAACTGCGGTACGAGATTCCTTTCACGATATCCGCACAATCGCCGAGGAACACGTGCTCCAAGCTCGCGCCCAAGAATAGCCTCTGGCCTATGAAGACTGCAAGCTTCCGGCAAGTCTCTGCGATTCTTGCGTTCATTGTAATCTTGTCGTCGAGCGCGCTGAGAAGTGACGCAATGGCCTCTTGCTGGAACAGATCTGGAAGGTTGCCGAGGGCGAGCCTCCGGATATCCTGAACATTAAGATGCGCCACCGTGGAACCTTCCGAACGAGAGCTAATCAGCTCCTGAACTTCGGGTCCAAGCAACCTGTAATGAAGGTACCGAGGAACAATCGCATCCGGTTTCGGGCGTAGCATCACAGTACGCTGCCCTAGGCACAGGGGGACTGTACCGTCAACGATCGCCGCCTCGCCCGCAGGTGCTTCACGCGTAAGAATTATGTCGTTTCGTTCCAGTACAGCACGAGCGCTCCAGAACCTGAACGTTGATTCGTCAACACGTTTAGCCGTGTCTAGAATAATCCTGCCGGATCTAATATTTGGAGTGCCGATCGAGTAGCCATATTCTTGGCCTGGCTCCGCTTCAGGTGCTGTTTTGATGTTCACAGTCCACGATCAGCGAGCAAACGTCATTTAGTGTCGGTCGGTCAGACATCTAGATGCTCCAATCTGCTCGCGGACTATCCGTTCCAGGCGGGCCGACTCATCGAAGTGAGGAAGAGTTCCTTCGTCAGGCGGTCGATCTTTTCGACGATCGGCTCGTCGTCTCTCGTCATCGATCTCCGCTGCTCCGACGTAGCGGCCTGGGGTAAGAATGTGGTCGTGCTTGCGGACGTCTTCGATGTTGGCTGAGTAACAGAAGCCGAGGATGTCCTTGTATTTGAGGCCAGCCTCGCGGGCAGACGCAGTGCCGCGCCAGGCGTGGTAAGCGCCGGCGATCTTGGCGATGTCGTCGGCGGTGAGGATGCGCTCGGTACGGTCTAGCATCGTGCCCATGCGCGTGCATCGATGAAGAGGATGTCGCCGCGCCGGTCGTTCAGGTGCTTCGCGCCCTGGGGCCCCTTGTCCTTGGCGAAGAACCACAGACAGGCAGGGATCTGCGTGGTGCGGAAGAGTTGCGGGGGCAGCGCGATCATGCACGCCACCAAGTCCGCCTCGACTAGGGCCGCGCGGATCTCGCCTTCGCCGGACTGCCTGGACGACATCGAACCGTTGGCCAGGACGACGCCGGCCGACCTCGGGCACCCAACTTGTAGACGATGTGCTGGAGCCAGGCGAAGTTCGCGTTGCCCGCCGGGGGGATGCCGTACCGCCAGCGGGGGTCTTCGGTGTTCCGTGCCCAGTCGGACATGTTGAACGGGGGGTTGGCGAGGATATAGTCGGCCTTGATGTCCGGGTGCTTGTCGGAGTAGAAGGTGTCTTCCCAGCGGGAGGAAAGGTCGCCGCCGATGCCGTGGATGGCGAGGTTCATCTTGGCCAGCCGCCAGGTCCGCTCGTTGGACTCCTGGCCGTAGACGGCGAGTTCGCCGCGGCGATGGCCGTGGGCGAGCACGAACTTCTCGGCCTGGACGAACATGCCGCCGGATCCGCAGCAGGGGTCGTAGACCCGGCCGGAATAAGGCTCGAGGACTTCGACCAGGACCTTGACGACGCTGGCCGGGGTGTAGAACTCGCCGCCGCGCTTGCCCTCGGCGCGGGCGAACATCTCAAGGAAGTACTCGTAGACCTCCCCGAGCACGTCGCGGGCCTTCTTGCCTTCGTGGCCGGTGAACCGGGCGTCGCTGATCAGGTCGACGAGCTCGCCGAGGCGGCGCTGGTCTACGTTGTCGCGGTTGAAGATCTTCGGCAGCACGCCGGTCAGGGACGCGTTGGACTTCATGATCGCGTCCATCGCGTTGTCGATGAGCTCGCCGATGCCCGCGCTCTTGGCCTGGACCGCCAGCGAGTCCCAGCGGGCGCCTTCGGGAACCCAGAAGACGCCATGGCCGGTGTACTCGTCCTTGTCGTCAAGGAACTGCTCAATGCGATCCGCTGGCATTTCGTCGGCGAGGAGCTCGGCGCGGATCTGGTCGCGGCGCTCGGTGAAGGCGTCGGAGACGTACTTGAGGAAGACCAGGCCGAGGACGAAGTCCTTGTACTGGGAGGCGTCCATGGAGCCGCGGAGCTTGTCGGCCGCGCTCCAGAGGATCGTGTGCAGTTCGGCGGTGGTCTGGGTGCCAGGCAGCGCTGCCTGGTCCGTCTTTTTGCGCGCTGGCATTACTGGTCCTGTCCGGTCAGTTCGTAGGGGATGACATTCAGTGTTCCATCGATGAGGCCGCCGATGGCGGCATCTTGTAGTTCGCCGAGCACGTCGAGTTCGCGGCGGGCCAGTTCGCGGCGGGCGTCGATCTCGTTGATCAGGCGGTCGAGGTGGCGGACCTGATCTGGCGGGAGCACGGTCACGCGCTGGTCTTCCAGCGAGCGGCCTGCGCGGACCGCTCCGGGCGCGCGGGTGCCCGAGCCGTCGGCGAACAGCAGCGCGGCCAGGACCGCTGGCGTGAACTGCTCCGCTTCGGCGGCAGGGATGCGCAGGATGCGGACAGGGAACTCGGCGATCGCGTAGCCGCGGGCGTCCACCATGACCCCGGGCCGGGGGACGGTGGTGACGAGGATGTCGCCGGGCGCGGTGAGGCGGGCTGTCGGGTGCGTGCGGGCGAACAGCGCGCGGTCGACCTTCCGCTCGCCAGGCCGCCGGGTGCCGAGCACCTCGTCCGGGCCAAGGACCACGTGGTGGCCCGCCGGGGTGATGTGCTCCGGCTTGATCCTGGTGCCCTGGTGCAGGGCGAGCCGCTTGCCCTTGACGAGCGCGCCGACGGTTTCCGTGCGTGGGCGCGGTTCATCAGCCGCAAGCGGATCCACTGCGGCGAGCAGCTCGGTGGGCACGTGGCGTCGGTCGGCGGTGGCGGTCGCGCCGATGCGGTCCAGGTCCGCGCCGCGCTGGGTGACCAGGGCGACCCGGCGGGCGGCGTCTTCGGCCCGTTCGCGGGGGCTCGCCTGGCGGCTGCCGATCGTCAGCGGGCGAGGCGGGTCGATCAGGTCGCGGATCGCGACCTGCTGGCCGAACACGCGGCTGTGCGCGCCCGGCACGTAGCCGTCGCGCCGCCAGGTGGTCACGTCCTCCACGACATCGCTGATCACCTGATGGGTTAGCTCTCGGTCGGAGATGTCCGCCAGGAGCACCCGACCGCGCCAGCGGGAGTCGCGAGCCTGGGTCAGCACCCACAAGGCGGTCTCGTACGCCGGCCGGAACGGAACCAAGCCGCCCGGCAGCCGGATGACCGCCTCCACCATGTCCCCGGCCAGCAGGTCAGCCCGGGCACGTTCCTGCGCCGAGTACGGCGGGAAGTCGCCGACGAGGACGCTGGCCGGGCCGAGGACCACGCCGAAGCGGCCCGCGGACAGCCGGACCGCCACGTCATCGACCATGTCGAAGACGGCCGCCGCGTCGCGGGCCTCGCCGGGCTGGTACGGGACCTGCGTCACGATCACGTCCGGGGCAGCCGGCCCGTCGGGCAAACTTGGTCCCAGCCTGCACATCGAGGTCATGCTCGGCGATCCCGTGCACGAGGAGCCGCCGCCGGAGCAGGCGGGCCAGCGCGGGGTCGGCCTCGGCGGCGGTGACAGCGGGCGGGTGATCCGGGCCGAGTACGCCGGCCACGGCCGCAAGCAGGTCCCCCGGCCCGGCCGCCGGGTCGGCTACCAGGAGGGGGACGCCTCGCCTGCCGCGCTCGGCGGCGCCACTCAGCTCCGCGATCAGGCGGGCCAGGGCCGGGGCAACCGCCGCGGCCGACAGCGGCCCGTCACCGAACCGTGCCGGGCTGCCATCACCCGCTCGAACGCCGCCTGGCAGGTCCACGATGCCTCGACCAGGTCATCGACCTGGCGGACCAGCCAGCCCGCGGTCAGGGGAATGGAGCGGATCTCGGTGAGAACCACGCGATCGTTCGGATCAATGGTTCTCGCTAGCGCGCGAGCCGCGGCGACCGGATCACCAGCACCGTCGGCGAGCGGCTCGCTCTCCCCGGCGAGGAAGCGCAGGCACAGCAGCGCGGTCACGGCGGCGATCACGTCCGGGCCGTCGTAGCGGGCCGCGAGCCCGGTGAGCGTGAACAGGGACAGCTCCTGGTCGGCCCGCTCTCGGCCGATCCTGCCCGTGGCGAGCAGCCAGGCGGCGATCTCGCCGGTGTTGAACAGCGGCTGCGACCCATCGCCTCCGGCGGGGGCGGGGAAGTCCGCGTGGCGGCGACGCCACGTGCTGACGACGGGCCGCTGCACGTCAGCGAGCTCGGCGACATCTGTCATCGTCATAAGCAGCGTCGGCTCGGCGAGGACTCTCGCTGCCATCGCGCCTCCGTTCTACCGCGCCGGTTTGCCAACGGCAATCTAGCAGCCGATAGGTTCAGAAAACATGAACTTAGGTGATAACCTGGGTTATCACCTAAGTTATTCAGATACGACACACCTCGGCGCGCGCGCCTCCCTCAAATGCGGCCGGTTCCTGGTAGAGGTCAAATGATGATGATCCATTAGAATCGGTGCAGATTGACCACCGAAACGCCCAGGACCGGGGTTCAGATGCCAGTGCGCCCGCCTGATGATCCGGCATGGTGGACCAGCGGGTCCACGCGGCATCCGAGGCTGATCAGCGGGTGCGAGCGCGCCGCCGCACGCACATCCGCCGGCGGCGGGCCATCGACCGCTGCCCTCGCACTGGAGAAAGCAGGTTCACCGTGCACAAGCCGGCATCATCTGGGCCATCGGCGTCGCCGCCGGGGTCGAACGATTCCTGGTGGCGCGACGCCGCGATCTACCAGTTGTACGTGCGCAGCTTCGCGGACGCGAGCGGCGATGGGATCGGCGACCTGGCGGGCGCGCGCGCTCACCTGCCGTACCTGGCCGAACTTGGCGTTGACGCCATCTGGTTCAACCCCTGGTACCCGTCGCCCATGTTCGACGCCGGCTACGACATTGTCGACTATCGAAGCATCGATCCCGTCTTCGGCACGCTGGCGGACGCGGAAGCGCTGATAACCGAGGCGCACGCGCTCGGCATAAAGATCATCATTGACGTCGTGCCCAACCATGGTTCCTTCTTGCACCCGTGGTTCACCGAGGCCCTGGCGGCCGGGCCCGGGTCGGCCGCGCGGGAGCGGTTCTGGTTCCGGCCGGGCACCGGGCCCGCCGGTGACCAGCCGCCGAACAACTGGCAGTCGATCTTCGGCGGCCCCGCCTGGACCCGGGCCACCGAGCCCGACGGCACGCCAGGCGAGTGGTACCTACACCTGTTCGCACCCGAGCAGCCCGATTTCAACTGGGCCAGTCCCGATGTCCGTCGTGAGTTCGAGGACGTGCTGCGGTTCTGGTTCGACCGGGGGGTCGATGGCATCAGGGTCGACTCGGCCGCAGCGCTCTCCAAGGACCCGGCCCTGCCTGACCTCGGGGACGAGGAGCCGCCGCCGGGTCTGCACCCCTACTCCGACCGGGACGAAGTGCACGAGATCTACCGGTCCTGGCGGGCGGTCGCGGACGAGGTACCGGGCCGGGTGCTGGTGGGCGAGATCTGGCTGCCCGACGTGGGGCGCCTCGCGCGGTACGTCAACCCGGGCGAGCTGCACTCGGTCTTCAACTTCCTGTACCTGAGCTGCCCGTGGGACGCCCGGGCGCTGCACCAGGTGATCGACCAGACGCTGGGCCTGCCGGGCGAGGCCCCGGCGACCTGGGTGCTGTCCAACCACGACGTGGACCGAATCGTCACCCGCTACGGCCGGGCGGATACCGCGTTCAGCCTGGACCGTCGGCGGTACTTCCACGGCTTTCCGGTCGACCTGGAGCTCGGCACCAGGCGCGCGCGGGCGGCGGCGCTGCTGACGATGGCCCTGCCCGGCACCGTCTACATCTACCAGGGGGAGGAACTCGGGCTCTGGGAAGTGCAGGACATCCCCGGTGAGCTCCGTCAGGACCCGATCTGGCACCGCACGCAGGGGGAAGACCCCGGCCGGGATGGGTCGCGGGTGCCGCTGCCCTGGTCGGGGACGGAGCCGCCGTTCGGCTTCTCGCCGCCCGGCGCTTCCGCCCCGCCGTGGCTCCCCCAGCCCAAGGAGTGGCGCGACCTCACTGTGGCAGCCGAGTCCGCCAGCGCCGACTCGATGCTGACGCTCTACCGGGAGGCGCTGCGCATCCGCCGCTCCGGGCCGCTGCTCGACGACGGCCCGATGACCTGGGTGCCGTCGCCGGAGGGCGTGCTCGCCTTCGACCGCTTCCCCGGTGTCGCCGACTCCAGGAAAGGCGCGGTCGGCGGCGCGCGCGTGCGCTGCATAGCGAACATCTCCGGCGAGCCGGTCCTCTTCCCGCCCCACGCGACCGTCCTGCTGGCCAGCGGGCCGCTCGACGCCGCCCTGCTGCCGCCCGACACGACGGCCTGGCTCCGGATCGAGTAAGAAGATCGACGTGATAATCGAATCCCTGCACTCCCCCATCAATACAGCCGGACAGCTCCGACCAGCGCCCGGTCAACGGTAAGGTTCCCCGTCGTTCGGGCTAGGCGCTGCGCGCTTCTTGCTGTTATCCGCCTGACGGCCGTCATCTTCCTATCGGTTCTGACCATTCCATCCATCTTCCTATCGCTTCTGACCATTTTTGTGTCCGATTTATGGTGATATGGGCAACCAAAACTGATAGGAAGGCGAAAATAAGTGGTCAGAACTGATAGAAAGCTGCCGCACGCGAGATGCGTGCCGTCTGAGCCGAGTTCGTCCGCGAGGGTCTTCGTCACGGCGGCGATGGCGACGTTCGAGGGGCGGTGGGCTTTTGTCGCCGGGAGCGTTACTGCGGTTCGCTCGCGGTGTGATCTACGCTGAGGCATGATCCGCTTGGTCCGCGATGGCGACCCCAGGCCGTTGGCCGCGCCCGGCGCGCTGCCGCTGCCGGGTCGGCCGCGGCGCGGAAAGCCGTTCCGGGTGCTGGTGCTCGGCGGGGCCCGCTCGGGAAAATCGGTGACCGCCGAGCGGATGCTGGCCGCGCGCGAGCGCGTGGACTACGTGGCCTGCGGGCCGAACGCCGACGGAACCGACCCATCGTGGGCCGAGCGAGTCCGCGTCCACCGGGAACGGCGGCCGGCGCACTGGACCACGCTGGAAACCCTGGACGTGGCGGGCGTGCTGGCCGAGGCGCCGCCAGCGCGCCAGGCCGTTCCCGTGCTGGTGGACTGCCTGTCCACCTGGCTGGCGGGGGTCATGGACGACTGCGGCCTGTGGGCGGAAGCGGCCGGCGCGGACAAGGAGGTCGCATCCCGCGTGGACACGCTGCTAGACGCCTGGCGCTCGACGCGGCGGCACGTGGTCGCGGTGAGCAACGAAGTCGGTTCCGGTGTCGTCCCCGCGACCGTTTCCGGCGGCCGGTTCCGCGACGAACTCGGGACGCTGAATGCCCGGATCGCCGCCGAGTGCGAGCAGGTCTGGCTCTGCGTCGCGGGCATCGCCCGGCGGATCCGGTGAGTCGGTGCATCCGTGCGACCGTGCATCCAGTGAGACAGTGCATCCGGTGAGACCGTGAAACGCCCCGCGTGGCGAACCGCGCTGAGCCTGTTCACCGTCATCCCCGTCGGCGGCGACGGCGAACTCGGCCCCGGCGACGGCGCGCGCGCCGTCCGCTGGCTGCCCGCCGTAGGCCTGCTGCTCGGCCTCGCCGGGGCGTGCCTCGTCCTCGGAGTTGGCGTCGTCAACGGGTCCGGCCCCGGGCGGGCGCTCGGCGCGGCGCTGGCCGTCGCGCTGGTCGCGTTCCTGACCGGCGGACTGCACCTGGATGGCCTGGCCGATACCGCCGACGGGCTCGGCAGCCGACGCTCCCCCGCCGAAGCCCTCGACATCATGCGCCGATCGGACATCGGCCCAATGGGGGCGGCCACGCTCGTCCTGGTGCTGCTTGTGCAGGTGGCGGCGCTCGCCGCGATACCGCGGCTGCCGCTTGCCGCCGCGGCACTGGCACTGGCCGAGGTCACCGGGCGCGTCTCGATCGTCCTCGCGACCGAGGCGCCCGCCGCCCGGCCGGGCGGGTTCGGTTCCCTCGTCGCCGGGCAGACCACGGCCATGGATCGCGCGCTCACGGTTGCCGCGCTCGGCTGCGCCATCGCCATGGCAGGCTTGCTGGCCGGCGGGGCCGCGCTCGCGGTCCGCGGCCTGATCGCCGCCGCCGCGGGCCTCGCGGCCGGTGCCCTGCTGCAGTCGATCGCGCGACGCCGGCTGGGCGGGACGACCGGTGACGTCTTCGGCGCGATAACCGAACTGAGCGCCACCGCGGTGCTCGTGGCCGCCGCCCTGCTCACGTAGCCGCCGCTCTGCTCGGCTATCCGCTCGCCCATGCGACGACGTTGCGGGGCTCGGCGAGGAAGGCTTCGACAGCCGTGGGCGAGGTCATGGCAGACTCTAAACCGGTCTTTGCCGATCGTAAAAGTAATGTTCTGGCAGAGGCGGAGCCACGGGTCCGTTCGGGATAATCGGGTCTATGGGCTTTCAGATCACGCGCGATGGCCACGGGGTACCGCACGTGCGGGGAGAGACGGCGGCGGACGCATGGGCCGGGATGGGGTACGCGTGCGCCCAGGACCGGCTGTTCCAGCTTGACTACGACCGGCGGCGGGCCTGCGGGCGGTGGGCAGAGATCGCAGGGGTCGGCGCGGTCGGCAGCGACGTGCTCGCGCGGCGGCTCGGGCTGGCCGCCGCCGCGCAGCGGGACGTCGCCGTGATGTCCGCACCGGTGCGGGCGGCGTTCGAGGCCTACGCGGACGGGGTCAACGCCGCGATCGCGGACGGGGCGCTACCGCTGCCCGGGCGCTACCCGGTGGAACCGCGGCGGGCGTGGCACTCGGCGGCCGCGTTCCTGGTGCGGCACGTGCTAATGGGGCAGTGGCAGCACAAGCTGGCCAACGCGGTGCTGCTGGCGCGGGTCGGGCCCGCGGCCTTCGCGCGACTCGAGACGCGGCCGCCGCTGGGGTCACCGCTGGCCGATCCCGCCAGCCCGTATTTCGCCGACCAAGCTCGCGGAGTGGGGCGCGCACCGCCGCATCCCGATGGCGTTAGAGATCCCGGGGCGTTAGAAGACGACCACCTCGGCGCCGATGGGCAGGTGCTGGTTGTAGTAGTGAGCGTTGGCGATGGTGAGGTGGACGCAGCCGTGCGACCACTGGGTCAGGCTGCCGCCGTGGAAGGCGACGCCGTCGGGGGCGAAGAAGGTGGCCCACGGCATCGGCTCGTTGTAGATGTTGCTCACGAGATTCGGTCCGCCCTTCCAGGTGACCTGGAAGGCGCCGCGCGGGGTCTCGTGAGCGGACCCGGGCAGGCCGGGCTCCATCCTGACCGGCCCGAAGCTGACCCGGCCGCCGGTCTGCAACCAGGTGAAATGCCGGGCCAGGTCAACGCACGCGGCGGCCGCGGCCGGGCAGTCCTCGCGGTCCCCGGCGGTGAGCACCAGCGGGGCCCACGCGTCGGCCGGGTTCGCCACCACGGCGTGCCCGATCATGGCAGGGACCGCGTAGGCCCAGCCGGGTGAGGATCCGGCGACGCCGGGGGCCACCGCTCCGGTCAGCCGCGCCCCGGACAGCGGACTGTCCGGCGGCCGGCCCCCCGGGCTGTCCCCCGCGACGGCCGCGGCGATTCCGGTGATCGCCACTGCGGCCGCGACCAGCGCCGTCACGCCGAGGCGTCTGACGGCCGCGTGCCTGCCCATCGCGCTCATGCCAACCTCTCCGTTCCCATTCAGTGATCAGAAAGTGTCCTTCCCGCTACTAAAAGTTACTCATGGGGGCCAGCTCGCGCTGGGAAACACGTAAACGGAGAGCGACTGTAGAGTCACGCATTCGTTCGAGACCGCGTACAGCGATCCATCAAGCAACTAACCCGCACATGACAGGCACCTCGGGCAATCGGGCGCGTGCCGGGTTCCCTGGGTCGGGCAGCGATCGGCGGCAATCTGGACGGAGAACTTCGGCCACCTGCTTGTCGTCGCCAAGGGCGCCGTGTCGCACGAGCAGGTCTGGCTCTGGATCGTCGCCGTCCACCACAACGTCGCCTTCAAGGGAGCGCCGACCATGCCTGGAATGTGATTTCCCAGTTAGCGCCGGATGGCGGCGGCCGAGATCACGGCCGGATGTGCCATTTGATCCCCTGGCCGGCCCGCACCCGCTGCAGCGCCTCGCCGTACTGCTCGAGCGGCAGCGGTTCCGACAGCAGCGGGCGCGGATCGACAACGCCGCTGGAGATCAGCTCCACGGCCGGGGCGAAGCTGCGCAGGATCGCCATCGAGCCGGTGATGGTGATCTCGTCGTTGTAGACGCGGAACGGCGAGACCCTGAGCTTCGCCTCGGCCGGCGTCACGCCGAAGACGAGCAGCCGCCCGCCCCGGTCAAGCAGCCCGGCCGCCGCGTCGACCAGCGCCGGCGCGCCGCTCGCGTCGACCGCGATCTCGAATCGCTCCCCCGCGAGCGCGCCGACGTTGCCGATGACCCGGGCCGCCCCGAGCTTGCTCGCGACCGCAAGCCGGTCACTGACCCGGTCCACCACGGTGACCGGACCTGCCCCGGAGTGCACGAGCAGCTGCAGCAGCAGCAGCCCCATCGTGCCGGCCCCGGTCAGCACCACCGTGTCGCCGAACACCGGGCCGAGCCGACGCAGGCCGTGCACCGCGCAGGCCAGCGGCTCCACCATCGCGCCGGCCTGCGCGTCGATCCCGTCCGGCAGCCGGTGCGCGTTGACCGCGGGTACCGCCACGTACTCGGCGAACGCGCCGGCCACCGTGTCGCCGATGGCCGCCCAGTTCTCGCACAGGTTGTCGCGGCCGGACCGGCAGCGCCGACAGTAGCCGCAGTACAGCGAGGGGTCGACCGCCACCTTGGCGCCGACGGGCAGGTCCATCTTCACATCGCCGGCGACCGCCACGATCGTGCCGGCGAACTCATGTCCCGGCGTGATCGGATACGGAGTCGGCGGGAACTCGCCGTCCATGATGTGGATGTCCGTGCCGCATACCCCGCAGGCATCTACCTTGACGACGATCTGGCCTTCTCCCGGTGTGGGATCCGGCACCTCTGCCACCCGAAAGCTGCCGGGGCGGTCAAGCACGATGGCCCGCATGAGACCTCCATGAGTCTGGTTTCTCAGTCTTCAGTCCGCGAGACGCTCAGCCCGCCAGGCGGGCGCCGGTTTCCGGGGTGAACGCGAAGACGTCGCCTGGCTGGACGCGGAACAACACCCGCTGCCCTGGAGCCAGGGACTTGCGCCCCTCGGTCCTCGCCACGACGGTGCCGTCGTCGGCGCCGCCTTCGCCGGTGAGCCGGACGTGAATCAGGGCATCGGCGCCGAGCTCCTCCACGAGCAGGACCTCGCCAAGGAGCTCGCGGTGGTCCCCGGCGCCGGCCGCATGAGCGCCGGCCGCCGATCCACCGTCCGGCCCGGCCGCGTCGACCAGGTGCAGGTGCTCGGGCCTGATGCCGACGACCAGCTCGGTCAGCTTGTCCGCGGCCGCCGCGGTCCGCACCGCGGCGCTCAGCGGGATGACCGTCCCGGCCAGCCGCACCCCGTCGCCCGCCAGCGGCGCGGTCAGCAGGTTCATCGCGGGCGAGCCGATGAAGCCGGCCACGAACTGGTTCACCGGGTTGTCGTACAGTTCGCGGGGCGAGGCGCACTGCAGCAGCTTCCCGTTGCGGAGGACCGCGACCCGGTGCCCCATGGTCATCGCCTCGACCTGGTCGTGCGTCACGTAGACGGTGGTGATGCCCAGGCGGCGCTGCAGTTCGGCGATCTGGCTGCGGGTCTGCACGCGCAGCTTGGCGTCCAGGTTCGACAGCGGCTCGTCCATCAGGAAGACACTCGGCTCCCGCACGATGGCGCGCCCCATGGCGACGCGCTGCCGCTGGCCGCCGGACAGCGCTTTCGGCTTGCGCTCGAGCAGGGCGTCGTCGAGATCGAGGATGCGCGCAGCCTCGCGGACCCGCTTGTCCCGCTCGGCCTTCGGGACGCGCTGCATCTTCAGCGCGAAGCCCATGTTGTCGGCGACGGTCTTGTTCGGGTAAAGGGCATAGTTCTGGAACACCATTGCGATGTCCCGGTCCTTCGGCTGCACGTCGCTGATGTCACGCCCGCCGATCTCGATCCGACCCCCGTCGAGCGGCTCGAGGCCGGCGAGCATGCGCAGCGCGGTGGTCTTACCCGACCCCGACGGCCCGACGAGCACCATGAACTCGCCGTCCGTGATGTCAAGGTTGAGCGCGTCGACGGCAGGGCGCGCGCCCTTGGCGTACACGCGGCTCGTGCCTACGTACCTAACTCCTGCCATGGCGAGACCTCCGCGTAGCACGCTTGCGTTCGGATGAATAGTTCACTTGATTGCCCCCATCGAGAGACCGCGGACGAGCGAACGCTGCGCGATCCAGCCCACGATGATCACCGGGACCGAGGCGACCGTGGCCGCCGCGCTCAGGTGCGCGATGTACAGGCCTTCCTGGGGGACGGAGCTGATCAGGAACATCGGCATGGTCGACGCGTTCGTGACCGTGAGGTTGAGCGCCAGGAACAGCTCGTTCCAGGCGAAGATGATGCAGATCAGCGCCGTGGACACCAGGCCGGGGCTCACCACCGGCATGATGACCTCGGTGATCTCCCGGAACCGGCCCGCGCCGTCCAGCCGCGCTGCCTCGAGCATCTCGGTGGGCACCTCGAGCATGAACGAGCGGATCATCCAGATCGCGAGCGGCAGGTTCATCGCCGCGTAGAGGATGATCAGCAGCCAGATGCTGTCCAGCAGGTGCGTGTGCAGCGCGATCACGTAGAGCGGGCCGATCGCCGCGACGACCGGCAGCATCTTGGTGGAGATGAAGAAGAACAGCGAGTCGCGCCATTTGCCCACCGGGCGGATCGACAGCGCGTACGCGGCGGGCAGCGCGAGCACCAGCACGACGATGGTGGAGCCGATCGTCGCGATCGCCGAGTGCTCGATGAACGGGTCCATGCCGCTGAAGACGGTCCGGAACTGAGCCAGCGTGGGGCTGAAGGTGAACTTGGGCGGCCAGGTCTCCGCGGCGGACTCCGGCTTGAACGCGGTGATCACCATCCACAGCACCGGGATGAAGAAGCCGATGCCCACCACCCAGCCGAGCACGGTCCAGCCCGCCAGGCCGGTCATCTCGCGGGCCCGGCGGCTGCGCCTCGGCGCGGGCGGCGCGTCGGTTGCCGTTATCGCGGTCACTTTGCCTCCTCGAACTGGAAGACGCTGGCGAACAGCCGCAGCGCGAAGCTGGCGACGATGATCGTCAGCACCACGGTGACCACGCCCGCCGCGGCCGCCCCGCCGATGTCGAAGGCGAAGTTCACCTTCTCGTACAGGTAGAAGGGCAGTGTCGTGGTCGAGGTGCCAGGCCCGCCGTTGGTCATCAGCCGCACCTGGTCGAAGGCGGTCACCAGGTAGATCGAGCCGAGCAGGACGCCGAGTTCGATGTACGGGCGCAGATGCGGCAGGGTGAGCTCGCGGAAGGTCGCCCAGGCGTTGGCCCCGTCGACCTTGGCCGCCTCGAGCACGTCGGTTGCCTGTCCCTGCAAGCCCGCGAGCACGATCAGGGTCATGAACGGGGTCCACTGCCAGATCATCACCACGATCACGGACCCGTAGGCGTGCGTGGTCAGCCAGGCGACGTGGTTGACGCCGAACGGTTCGAGCAGCCAGTTGAGCAGCCCGAAGTTCGGGTCGAGCATCGGACCGGTCCAGATCAGCGCCGCGGCGGCGGGCATGACCAGGAACGGCGTGATGATGAGCGTCCGGACTATGCCACGGCCCAGGAACTTCTTGTCCAGCATGACCGCGAGCAGGATGCCGAGGAACATCGCGACGATCACGGCGATCGTCGTCATGGTCACCGAACGCCACAGTGCGCTGCGGAAGTTCGGGTCGGTGAAGACTTCCTTGTAGTTGGAGAGCCCGGTCCAGTGCGCGCCGCCGGGCTGGTTCCAGAAGTAGCTCTGGAAGCTGTACCAGAGCGTCACCAGGAACGGGACCTGGGTCACGATGATGGTGAAGATCAGCGCGGGCAGCAGCGGGAGGCGCAGCGCCCACCGCTGCCGCTGGCTCACCCCCCGCGGCCGGAGCTCGGTCGCGGGGGGCGAAGTGACGTCCGCAAGAACGGCCATGTCCTTGAGTGTCCCTGCGTCAGTTGCCGCCGGACAGTTCTGACGGCGTGTAGGCCGAGGCTTCGGACTGGGCGGCCGATATCGCCTGGCTCACCGATTCCGTGCCCGCGATCGCGCCCGCTATCTGCTGGCCGACCGACATGCCGAGGGTTTCGAACTGCGGGATGTCGACGTACTGGACGCCGACGTAGGGCACCGGGTTCACCGTGGGGTGATTAGGGTCGGTCCCGTCGATCGACTGCAGGGTGATGTTGGCGAATGGCGCGGCCGCCTTCAGGTAGTTGGGGTTGCTGTAGAGCGAGGTCCTGCTGCCTGGCGGCACCGCCGACCAGCCGTACTTGGACGCGACGAGGCTGTCGTAGTCCTTCGAGGTGGCCCAGGAGATCCACTTCCAGGCCGCGCTCTGGTCGCTCACGCCCTGCGGGATGCCGAGGGACCAGGACCAGAGCCAGCCGGACGACGTGGTCTTGTCGACCGGCGCGAACGCGTAGCCGGTCTGGCCGTAGACCGACGGGTACGTGGTCGCGAGCGAGGTCGCCGCCACCGTGGAGTCGTACCACATCGCGCACTTGCCCTGGCCGTACAGCGTCAGCAGCTGGTTGAAGCTGTCGTTGGACGCGCCGGACTCGCCGTCGGTCTTGACCAGGTTCACGTAGAAGTTGATGGCTGCCGTGTCCGCGGGGGAGTTGAGCTGCGCCGACCAGTTCGGGTTGTACCACTCGCCGCCGTAGGTGTTGATCACCGTGTCCAGGGACGCCATGTTGTCGCCCCAGCCGGCCAGGCCGCGCAGGCAGATGCCCGCTTCTGAGCCCGGCTTGTTCAGCTTCGCCGCGTCGGCCGCGACCTGCGCCCAGGTCGGGTGCAGAGGCATGGTGATGCCCGCCGCCTTGAGCAGGGTCTTGTTGTAGTACAGCATCGACGACTCGCCGTAGAACGGCGCGGCGTACAGGTCGCCGTTGGACGACAGCGCATCGGCGACCGCCGGCAGCAGGTCGGAGGCGTCATAGGACGGGTCGCTGGCGATGTACTGCTTGGTCAGGTCGACCAGCCAGCCGTTCTTGGCGAACAGCGGCGCCTCGTACGGGCCGATCATGACGGCGTTGAACGAGTTGCTGTGCGTGCTGACGTCCTTCTCGATCGCCGCCCGCAGGTCGCCTTCGGTGTAGGTGGCGAACTTGACCGTGATGCCGGGGTTCTCCTTCTCGAACACCGACTGGGTGAGCGGGATCATCTGGCCGGTGATCAGCGGGTTGGACACCACCGCCACCGTCACCGTGCCGGTAGCGCCGCTCTGGCTCGTGCTGTTGGTGCTGCCGCCGCTAGCGCTCGTGCTGCTGCTTGAGCACGCAGCGGCCGCCGTGACCGCCGCGGCCACGCAGGCCGCAGCCGCGAGCCTGCGCTTCCTGAACCTGGGCCTTGAACTCGTGAAACTCATGAAATGAACCTCCACCGCGCTGAGCACGCTCTAGCGCGAAGCGCCGTCGATCCTGTGTATGCTCGTTTGAGCGATCCTGTATGCTCGTTTGAGCGATGACGTGCTCAGATGAACATGTGATTACAGTGAACTCACAGCTAGTCAATGTCAAGAAAAGCTGCCAATATGAGACCTATGCGCTCAGATGAGCGCATAGCTGGAGGTGTATATGACCAGCTTGTCTGCTGACAGGCCGTCCGAAGTCGTGCTCGCGGCGCGGGTGGCGCGGCAGTACTACCTGGAGGGCATCTCCAAGGTCGACATCGCCGACCGGCTGGGCATCAGCCGGTTCCGGGTCGCGAGGCTGCTCGACTCCGCCCGCGACAGCGGGCTTGTCCGCATCGAGATCGGCCTGCCGGGTGGTGTCCTCGACGCGGGCCTGTCGGCGGCGCTCTGCTCAGCCTTCGGCCTCAAGCACGCATTCGTGTTCAACTTCCCCGATGACGAGTCGCCGCTGCGCCGACGGCTCGGCGAGGCGATCGGCCAGGTGCTGATGGACCTGATCGACACCGGCGACGTCCTCGGCCTGTCCTGGTCACGAACGCTGAGCGGGCTCACTGCCGCGCTTACTCAGCTGCCGCCGTGCCGCATCGTGCAGCTCACCGGGGCGGTGCCGCCGCCGGACGGCCGGGACCTGCTTGACCTGGTCAGAAGCGTGGCCCGGATCGGCGGCGGGCCGGCCCACGTCTTCTACGCGCCCATGCTGCTCGACGACGCGCAGACGGCCGCGGCGATCCGCCGCCAGGGCGACGTCGCCGAGGCGTTCGCCCTCATCCCGAGCGTGACCATCGCGGTGGTCGCCATCGGCGCCTGGGGGCCGGGCCTGTCCACGATCTACGACGCCGTCACGGCCGCGGAGCGGGCGGCGCTTACCACCCTGGGCGTCCGCGCCGAGTTGGCCGGCGTGTTCATCGGCGCGGACGGCCGCCCGCTGGCCACCCCGCTTGACAGCCGGATGATCGTGACGCCTGCCCCGCTGTTCACCCAGATCCCGTTCGTCCTTGCCGTCGCCTACGACGCCGCCAAAAGCGCCGGAGTGCGGGCCGCGATCCAAGGAGGGCTTGTCCATGGCCTTGTCACCAACGCGAGTCTCGCCCGAGCCCTGCTCAGCACCGCGGACAGCAACGACGGAGTTGCCTAGGCCTCGCCCCGGCGCCGATCCCCTCTCGGCAGGCCAGCCGCTGAGCGGCGGGACCGCCAACCGGGGCCGCGTCGTCCGGGTCGGCAACACCGTGCGCCGGCCCGCCGCCCCCTGCTGGCGCGCCACCCACGCGCTCCTCGACCACCTGGCCGCGGTCGGCTTCGACGGCGCGCCCCGGATCCTGGCGACGGGACCGGCAACCGAGACGCTCACCTACATCGAGGGCCGGGCGGCGGTCCCGCCGCTCACCGACGAGTTGCTCACCGACGCGGCCTTGGTCAGCGTGGCGGACCTGCTGTGCCGCTACCACCGCGCCGCGTCGTCGTTCAACCCGGCCGGCCGCACCTGGCCAAGGCCCGTCCCCGCGCGCTACCGCACCGGCCTGGTCAGCCATAACGACGTCTACCCGGCCAACCTGGTGTTCCGCGGCGAGCGCGCGGTCGCGCTCATCGACTTCGACCTGGCCGGGCCCGGCGGCGCCGCCTGGGACTTCGCCGCCGCGGCACGCTCATTCGTGCCGCTCCTCGACGAGGCGGACGTCACCGACAGCCGCCAGGGCCGCGCGCTCGAGCGGTTCCGGATCCTCCTGACGGCCAGCGGGCTCCCCCGCGCCGACCGGCGCGATGTTGCCGAGGCGGTGCTCGCGAACCACGACTGGACGTACGCGATCGTCACCGAGGCGGCCGAGGCCGGCCACCCGGCATTCGCCGAGCACTGGCGCGCGGTCGCTCCCGCCGCCGCACGCGCCCGCCGCTGGTGCCAGCGCCACCACCGCGCCCTGCTGGCCGCCGCCTGCTAGCCGCCGCCTGCTAGCCCGACGTCACGCCGCCGACCAATGGATCGGCTGAAAGCTGCGGCTCCAGTCGCCGCTCATCTGAGCGCTCATGTCTCATATTTGCAGTTTTGCTTGACATCGCCCTAGCTGTCAGTCCACTGTTGAGGGTCAATCGTGCATTTGAGCTAAATGACGCTCAAATGAGCAACAATTGCGCAGAGTCGGCGGCGCCGCACTCGCAGGAACATTCTCATCGTGACGCAGGTATTTATAGTGGCGGAGGTCTATTCGTGAGTGCGTCCAGGTTCAGGATCCGCAGGCTCGCCGCCGCTGGCTGCACGGCTGCAGCGGTAGCGGCAGCGGCCGCGTGCTCGGGCGGCTCGAGTAGCAGCGACAGCAGCGCGAGCCAGAGCAGCACCACCGCCACGGTGACGGTGGCGGTGGTGTCCAACCCGCTGATCACCGGCCAGATGATCCCGCTCACCCAGTCGGTGTTCGAGAAGGAGAACCCCGGCATCACGGTCAAGTTCGCCACCTACACCGAAGGCGACCTGCGGGCGGCGATCGAGAAGGACGTCAGCACGCACAGCAACTCGTTCAACGTCATCATGATCGGCCCGTACGAGGCGCCGCTGTTCGCCAAGAACGGCTGGCTGGTCGACCTGACCAAGCAGTACATCGCCAGCGACCCCAGCTACGACGCGTCGGACCTGCTGCCGCCCATCGCCAGGGCGCTGTCGTACCACGACGACCTGTACGCGGTGCCTTTCTACGGTGAGTCCTCGATGCTCTACTACCGCAAGGACCTGTTCCAGGCGGCGGGGCTGACGATGCCGTTGCACCCGACCTGGGCACAGGTGCAGAGCTTCGCCGCCAGGCTCAACCAGCCAGGCAGGATGTCCGGGATCTGCCTGCGCGGGCTCGCGGGCTGGGGCGACAACATGGCGTCCCTCGACACGGTCATCAACACCTTCGGCGGCGAGTGGTTCAACGAGAGCTGGCAGCCGCAGCTCACGTCGCCCGCGGTTGAGAGGGCCACCAACTTCTACGTCAACCTGGTGCGCGCCGACGGCGAGTCCGGCGCCTCCAACGACAGCTTCAACCAGCTGCTGACGCTGTACGGCCAGGGCAAGTGCGCGATGTGGTACGACTCCACGGTGGCGGCGACGTCGATCGCGACCAGCTATCCGGCGGTCTTCGCGCAGACCGGGTACGCGTTCGCGCCGGTGGAGAACACCAGCTCCTCCGGCTGGCTCTGGTCCTGGTCGCTCGGCATCCCGAAGGGCGTCTCCGACCAGGGCGCCGCGTGGAAGTTCATGTCCTGGGCCACCTCGAAGGACTACGACGACCTGGTGGCGTCCAAGTACGGCTGGTCAGCGGTGCCGCCCGGTAGCCGGATTTCGCTGTACAGCAACCCGGAATACGAGAAGGCGGCCAGCGCGTTCGCCGACATCACACTGCACTCGATCGACGGCACCGACCCCGATCACCCGACGGTGAACCCGGTGCCCTACGTCGGCGTCCAGTACGTCGACATCCCGCAGTTCGAGACCCTCGGCCTGCAGGTCGGACAGCAGATCGCGGGGGCGATCGCCGGCACCGAGTCGGTGAGCCAGGCGCTGTCGAACAGCCAGTCCTACGCCTCGGAATACTCCCCGGCGCAACTGTCCGCCGGCTAGCGCACCGGGCTCCTCCCCGACCGTACCCGAAGACGTGGCGCTAACCAGCCGGCCCGTGTGGACTCCGGTCGCGTCCAGTTCCATCGCCAGTAGGCGGCATGCAGACGGCATGTATTGAATAAAGGACACTTAGCAATGGGAAACCATAGCGCCGCCAGCGCCAATGCTGGCGGCAGCGCGGCCAGAAATCGCGCCGCAGAATCGACGAATGCCAGTCAATCCCATTCGCGGTCGCTGAGCCTGCCGGACTGGCCGGTGTCCCGGCGACTGTTCGCCGTGATCGTGATGGCGCTCGTCATGGGCGTGGCCTTCGGAGGCCTGCGAATAGTCTCGGCGGAGAGCAGCGCGGACCAGTTCAGCCGGGTGTCGCAGCTAGCGAACCTGAACCAGCGGCTCATCGCCCTCGTCCAGGCACTGCAGACAGAGCGCGACGAGACGCTCAGCCTCCTGGCGAGCGGCAACGCGCAGCCGCTGACCCCCCTGTACGCGCAGACCGACAGGGCGGTCGCGGCGGTCCAGCAGTCGGCCGCCGGGATCGGCAGCGACTTTCCGGTGAACATCCAGAACGACGTCACCACGGTGAATGCGGACATTAGCGGGCCCCGCATCAGGGCACTGCACTCGCTGCTGAATTCTCCGCAGGACGATCTCGCGGTCATCACGACCTACGGCGCCGACATCAACGACATGATTACCCTGGCCGACCAGGTCGGACAGGGAGTCTCCGATGCGAACCTGGTCAACGACGTCCGGGCGCTCAACGCGCTGTCCCTGGCCAAGGAACAGGTGTCCCAGCAGCGCGCCATGCTCAACTACGCCTTCAGCAATCCAGTCGGCGACCCTGCCAGCGACGTGCTGGTCGATACGAACACCGAGCAGGCGATGCAGATCTCCTTCGCAGCGGCGCTCACCGACGAGACGGTGTTCCTGTCGTCGGCCACGCCGGCCGAGGAAGCGTTCTTCAACAACTCCCTCGGCTCGCCTGCGGTGGCCCAGAACGTGGCTTACGCGCAGCAGCTCGAGACCAGCGTCTTCGCCTACGAAGGCCTGAACGGAAGCCCGCTGCTGACAAGTGTGCAGGGTCTCACCGTCCCGGGGGGCACAACCTTCGACACCTTGGCCAAGGGGGAGCGGGCGTGGGACACGGGCATGGGCGACGAGCTCAGCACCATGCAGTCCACCGAGACCCTGATCGCGGGCAACATCACCGGCCGCGCCGGCCAGCTGCAGTCCGGCGCCCAGCAGTCCGCGGTCATCTCCGGCATCATCACCGTGGCCGTACTGCTCCTGGTCCTGCTCGCGGCCCTGCTGGTCGCCAGGTCGCTGGTGCTTCCGCTGCGCAGGCTGCGCGCGGGCGCGCTCGACGTCGCCTCGGTCCAGCTGCCGGAGAGCATCAGGCAGCTCAGCAAGTCGACCGACGGCGCCAGCCCGCAGGTCACGCCGATCGATGTGCTCTCCAGGGACGAGATCGGCCAGGTGGCGCGCGCGTTCGACCAGGTGCACGCCGAGGCGATCCGGCTGGCCGGCCAGGAGGCGCTGCTGCGCGCCACCTTCAACGCGATATTCGTCAACCTGTCCCGGCGCAGCCAGTCGCTGATCGAGCGCCTGGCGTACCTGATCGACTCCCTGGAGCAGAACGAGGAGGATCCTGACCGGCTGTCCAACCTATTCTCGATGGACCACCTGGTCACCCGCATGCGCCGCAACTCAGAAAACCTCCTGCTGCTCGCCGGCCACGAGGGCGCGCGCAAGTGGAGCGAGCCGGTGCCGGTCGCCGACGTGGCGCGGGCCTCGATATCGGAGATCGAGCGTTATAAAAGGGTGGTCCTCAGCATCCAGCCCGGGGTCGCGGTCATCGGGCAGGCGGTGTCCGACATCGTGCACCTGCTCGCCGAGCTCATCGAGAACGCCACGGAGTACTCGCCGGAGAACACCCGGGTGCACGTGTCGGCGCAGGAGCTGACCAGCGGCGGCGTCCTGATCGAGGTCACCGACAAGGGCATCGGCATCCCCGAGGCGCGGCTGGCCGAGATTAACTGGCGGCTGGACAGCCCGCCGGTGCTGGACGTGTCGGTCTCCCGGCACATGGGCCTGTTCGCCGTGGCGCGCCTGGCCGAGCGGCACCGCGTCCGGGTCCGTCTCCGGCCGGCGTCTCCGCAGGGGCTGACCGCCCTGGTCTTGCTGCCGGACAGCGTGATCGTGGGGACGACCCGGTCCTACGACCTCACGGGCGGGTGGCGGCCGCTGGCCATGCAAGGCGGCTTGCAGGACAGGCGCGTGCCGGGCCATTCCGGCGCCCAGCCGGGGGCCGGCCGGCAGGGCCACGGCAGGCGCAGCCCCGGCATGCCCGCCCCGGCGGATGACGCGTACGCGACCGGCCCGTCAGACACCATGACCGGACCCGGGCAGCACCATCGTGACGGCCCCGGCCCGGGCCCGACCCCAGCCGGGCCGGTGCAGGCGGCCAGCCCGCCGGCATCGAACTGGTTCAGCGGCTCCCGGACAACGCCGGGGATCGGAACGGGCGCCTCCGGGACGGACAGCTGGGGCGAGGCACGCAGCCCCGCCGTTGCCAGCGCCGACCCGATCCCCGGCGAGGAGGCGGCCACCGGGGCGCCGGCGCACCTCCCGAGCGCCAACCCCATCCCCTGGTCCGCAGCCGGTACCCCCACCGGCAGCCGACCGCATGCCGACCCCACGGGCAGCAAGCAGGACGCACCGCAACTCCCGCAGCGCTCACCCGAAATGGCTCGCAGCCGCCTTGCCGCGTTCCAGCGCGGCACCCGCGACGCTAAGGAGCAGGCATCACTCACGGAAGAAGGAACGGACCGTTGAGCTGCGCATCTCACGGAAGGCACTCAACGTCGAGGGTCAGCGCCGTGTGCCCTTCGGGTCGCAGAGCGCCCATGAGGGCACACGATCGGCGTCGCCGTCTCACTCGGGGCGGTACTGCCGCTCGCCGGTCGCCGGGTCGTACCACACGCGCATCCGCTGACCATTAGCCGGGTCAATGAACACCTCGCTCGTGGGCTCGGATCCGCTGCCGGCATCGGTGCTCTTCCGGTTCCCGCGGTAGCGGTCCCAGCCGAAGACGGCGATAACGATTCCGAGGACGACAACCGCGAGGATCACCCATTCCACCACGTGCATGACTGCCCCCTCAGCCCTGCGCGCCGGCGGGGTCGGGGGCGTCGGTAACGGTCTCGACGATCCGGGCGGTGCCGTAGGCCACGATCTCGGTCATGCTCCGGGCCATCTCGGTGGAGTCGAAGCGCATCATGGTCACGGCGTTGGCCCCCATGGCGGCGGCGTTGGCCACCATGCGGTCGATCGCCTGGCGCCGGGCATCCTCGTTTAGCTTGACGTATGATCCGATCTCGCCGCCGACAAGGCCCTTGAGAGCGGCGGCGATGTTGCCGCCGAGGCTCCGGGACCGGACGGTGAGCCCAAATACCTGGCCGATCGTCTTCACCACCCGGGTGCCCGGGATGTTCTCGGTCGTCGTGACGATCATGGGTCGCGAAGAAGTGACGTTCTCGGCTGATGCCTGCATCGGGGTGCCTCCAGAACCTGTTACCGCGGCCGGGCCGCGCCTATCAAAGTGATATCACTTTGATAGCCAACCGTCAATGGGCATCAAGACGGGTTCCGTGAACTGACTTTGCGGTTTCGGGGTGGCCCGTTGCTGACAGTCAGCTGGTCGCTGCGTCCAGGAGGTGGTAGTTCCGCTTGCCCTTGCGGAGCAGCAGCCAGCGGTCGTGGAGCAGGTCGGACTCGGTGAGCGGGCGGTCCTCCGGTACCACGTCGCCGTTGGCCGAGGCGGCGCCCTGCCCGATCGTGCGGCGGGCGTCGGACAGCGACGAGGCGAGCGGCGTCGCCGCCAAGGCCGCCGCGAGCGTGACACCCTGGACGAACGGGGAGGTCGGCACTTCGGAGGCCAGGAACTCGAGCGCCTGGGCGGACGCGCCCGCGGGCGAGCCGCCGAACAGGATCGCGCTGGCCTCCTCGGCGGCGGCGGTCGCCTCCGGGCCGTGCACCAGCGTGGTCGTCTCCCGGGCCAGGCGGCGCTGGCCCGCGCGCTGGCGCGGGGCCTGCGCGTGCGCCTCCGCCACCGCGACGCACTCCTCCACCGGCAGCAGGGTGAGCTGGAGCAGGAATCGCTCGATGTCGGCATCGGGCACGTTCATCCAGTACTGGAAGAACTGGTACGGCGAGGTCTTGTCGGCGGCCAGCCAGACGGTCTCGCCCTCGGACTTGCTGAACTTCTTGCCGTCGGAGCGGAGCAGCAGCGGCCAGGTAAGCGCGTGCGCGTGCTTGCCGTCGGCCTTCCTGATCAGGTCGACGCCCGCTAGCAGGTTCCCCCACTGGTCGGAGCCGCCCATCTGGATCTCGACGGCGTGGTTCCTTGACAGGTAGAGGTAGTCGTTGGCCTGCAGGAGCTGGTAGCTGAACTCGGTGAACGAAATGCCGTTCTCGCTCTCAAGCCTGGCCTTGACCGATTCGCGGGCGATCATCTGATTCACTGACGCGTACTTGCCGACGTCACGCAGGAAGTCGAGCAGGGTCAGCGACCCGGTCCAGCTGAGGTTGTTCACCAGCGGCGTCCTTGAGATGCGCTCCAGCTGCTCGGCGATCCGCTTGGTGTTGTGGGCCAGGGTGTCGGCGTCGAGCAGATTCCGCTCCTTGGAACGACCGCCCGGGTCGCCGATCATCCCGGTCGCGCCGCCGGCCAGCGCGACCGCCCTGTGGCCGGCGTCGGCGAACTTTCGCAGCACCAGCAGGCCGATCAGGTTGCCGATCTGGAGCGAGTCATTGCTCGGGTCGCAGCCATAGTAGACGCCGACCGGCCCAGCGTTGATCCGGGCGCGGAGCGCGTCGCGGTCGGTACTGTCCTGGATGAGGCCCCGGGCCTCAAGGTCGGCGAGAAGGTCCATGGGGACATGATTCCACATCCCGCTGAGTCACTCGCCCGTCTGCGCGGGAGCGGGCGAGGCTTGAAGTCCGCGCCTAGCAAGACTTGCTGCGCGGCGCCGACCGCCAGACGTGCGGCAGTGCTTCCGGTCCGGAAGGGATCGGCGGCCAGGGCCCGGCGGGCGGTCACGGGGCTGACTGGAAGCGGCGCAGGCGGAGGCTGTTGGTGACCACGAACACCGAGCTGAACGCCATCGCGGCGGCCGCGATCACGGGGTTGAGCAGGCCGGACGCGGCGAGCGGGATGGCTGCCGCGTTGTAGCCGAATGCCCAGCCGAGGTTCCCCTTGATGGTCGCGAGGGTCTTCCTCGACAGGGTTATCGCGTCGGCGACCGCGCGCGGGTCGCCGCCGACCAGGGTCAGGTCGGCGGCCTCGATCGCCGCGTCGGTGCCGGTGCCCATCGCCAGGCCCAGGTCGGCCTGGGCGAGCGCGGCGGCGTCGTTCACTCCGTCGCCGACCATGGCCACGGTGCGGTGCTCGGCCTGGAGGCGCTTGATGGCGGCCAGCTTGCCGACCGGGTCCACGCCCGCGATGACGTCGTCAATGCCCACCTGGTCGGCCACCGCGCGGGCGGCGCGCTCGTTGTCGCCGGTCAGCAGCACCGGGTGCAGGCCGAGGTCACGCAGCCGGGCTACCGCCGCCTTGGCGGTGGGCTTGATCGTGTCGGCCACCGTGAGCAGGCCGCGGACCTGCCCGTCCCAGGCGACGAAGGTAACGGTCTGGCCCGCCTGCTCCGCCCGGTCCGCCCGCTCGGCCAGCCCGGCCGGGATGGTCAGCGACCAGTCGTCGGCGAGCCAGTCGCGCTGGCCGGCCAGGACGGAGCGGCCTTCCGTGACGGCGGAGACGCCGTGGCCGGGGTACGTCGCGAAGTCGGAAATATCGTATATGTCGGGCGGATGAGGTAGCGCGAGAGTTCCTTGGGGAGCGTCGGAAATGACCGTTATGTCGCCTGCGCGGGCGGCCGTGCTGGCGGCGGGCTGGGCGCTGGCCGCAAGCCGGGGGCCGGCCGCAAGCCGAGTCAGGGCGCCCGCCGTGATCGCGGCGGCGATCGGGTGCTCGGAGGCGGATTCCACGGCGGCGGCCAGGCGGAGCAGGTCCGTCTCGGGCACGCCGGGGGCGGCGAGCACGTCGGTCAGCGACATCCGGCCGGCCGTGACGGTGCCGGTCTTGTCGAGCACCACGGTGTCCACCCGGCGGGTCTTCTCCAGGACCTCGGGGCCCTTGATCAGGATGCCGAGCTGCGCGCCGCGGCCGGTGCCGACCAGGATCGCGGTCGGCGTGGCCAGGCCCATCGCGCACGGGCAGGCGATGATCAGCACCGCGACGGCGGCGGTGAACGCCCGCGACGGCGACGCTCCCCAGGCCAGCCAGCCGGCCAGCGTCGCGGCGGCGAGCACGAGCACCACCGGGACGAAGACCGCGCTGACGCGGTCCGCCAGGCGCTGCACGGGCGCCTGGCCCGCCTGCGCCTGGGTGACGAGCCGGGCGAGCTGGGCCAGTTGGGTGTCCGCCCCGACCCGGGTGGCGCGGACCACCAGACGGCCGCCGACGTTCACGCAGCCGCCGGTCACCGCGTCGCCCTGGCAGATCTCTACGGGCACCGGCTCGCCGGTCAGCATCGACGTGTCAAGCGCGGAGCGGCCGGCGATGACGATGCCATCGGCGGCGATCTTCTCCCCCGGCCGGACCACGAACTCGTCGCCGACGCCGAGCCGGTCGGCGGGGAGGCTGATCTCCCGCCCGTCGCGGAGCACCGTCGCCTGCTTCGCGCCTAGGTCTAGCAGCGACCGCAGCGCCGCGCCCGCGGTCCGCCTTGCCCGCGATTCCAGGAAGCGGCCGAGCAGGATCAGGGTGGTGACCCCGGACGCGACCTCAAGATAGGTGGCGTGCGCCCCTGCGCCCGCGACGGCGGAGATCAGCGCGTACAGCGACCACAGGTAGGCGGCGGTCACGCCGATGGAGACCAGGGTGTCCATGGTCGCCGCGCCGCGCCGCGCGCTCACCGCCGCGGCGCGGTGGAACGGCCACGCGCCCCAGGTCGCGACCGGCGTCGCCGCCGCCAGCGACACCCACTGCCAGCCAGGGAAGTCCAGGGCCGGAACCATGGCCAGCACGGCGACGGGAACGGCGAGCGTCGCGGAGGCGATCAGCCGCCGACGCAGCTCCCGGCCCAGCGGCCCCGCCTCGGCCGACTCGGCGCCATCCTCCGCGCGGCGCGGCGCGGGCAGCGCCGCGGTGTAGCCGGTCCGCTCTACCACCGCGATGAGCTCGACCACGGTGAGCGTCTCGGGGAAGGAGACCCGCGCGGCCTCGGTCGCGAAGTTGACGGTCGCGGTGACGCCGTCCAGCTTGTTCAGCCTCTTCTCAATCTGCGTCGCGCAGGAAGCGCAGGTCATCCCGCCGATGACGAGATCAGTGGTGCTGGTTGTCGTCACCCCTAGGACTTAACTAGGCGGGCGATCGCCTCGGACGCCTCGCGGACCTTCTCGGCCGCGACGTCGCCGCCCTCCGCGGTCGCCTCGGCCACGCAGTGGCCGAGATGGTCTTCGAGCAGGCCGAGCGCCACCGACTGCAGCGCGCTCGTCACCGCCGACACCTGCGTCAAGATGTCGATGCAGTACTTGTCCTCATCGACCATCTTCTGCAGGCCGCGAACCTGTCCCTCAATCCGGCGCAGCCGCGTGAGGTACTTGTCCTTGTTGGGGGCGTACCCGTGCATAACCCACCCTCTTTCCGCTCCTCTTCCCGTCCAGGTCCATACTATACCCCGCCTGGGTATCTCACCAGCGGCTGTCGCTTCTTGCCGGCATGGACAATGGGTGCTGGGGGCCGTCGGGTGCCGGCGTGGGGGGCTGGAGGGGCTAGTGGATGCCGGCGTGGTTGGGGGTGCTGGGGGTGGTGTCGTCGTTGGTGCGGCGCTTGCGGGTGAGGCGCCTGCGGTAGGCGAGGCTGGCGATGCCAGCGAGGATCGCCGCGCCGCCGATGCCGAAAAGCGTGACGTCCTGCAGGCCGGCCGTGCCGCCGCCGCCTGTCTGCGGCGCGCCGACAGGGAAATGGGTGGCCGGGGAGGTCGCGGCGTGCGTCGCCGTC
This sequence comes from uncultured Actinomycetota bacterium, assembly GCA_963844925.1. Taxonomy (GTDB): domain Bacteria; phylum Actinomycetota; class Actinomycetes; order Streptosporangiales; family Streptosporangiaceae; genus Trebonia. The sequence continues at coordinate 71,528 of CAWJQG010000002.1, forward strand.
GACTTGGCGGAGGAGGTCGGCCTGGCGGTCTGGGTCGCCCGGCTAGTCGGCGTAGCCCGGCCGGTCGCGGACGCGGTGCGCGGCGCCGAGGCCTTGCCGGTCGAGGTGGCCGACCCGGACGGCGAGGGGGTCCTTGACCCGGCGCCGGAGTGGGAGCTGGTCGAGATCTGCGGGGTCGGCGTGAAGACCGACGACGGGCCGCCGCCGGTGCAGCCGGCCACGGCGACCGCCGCGAGGCTGGCCCCCGCGGTCGCGAGGACTGCACGGCGCCAGACACTGCCGGTCACGGCAGACCGGGTCACCGCAGGACGGGTCGCCACAGGCACGGTCAAGCGCACCTTCATGAAGCCTCCTCGAATATCCGGCGGACAATGGCATCGCTCTACCCATCTGAGCATCTGCCATCCGGACCGCCAGGGAAAGAGCGAACGGGCAAACAGCCAGCCACCGTTCCGGCCGACCGATGAAATTCCGGACGTCGGCAGACGGGACGTTCGCATAGACGACCACATATAGCCGCGCCCGCGGGGGGCCAGCGGGCGGACAATGGCGTGTTTTCCATTAGGACATTAGGCTACTTGAGTAGCACCTCTTGCGGAAGACAGTGGATTCCCCCGCGAGCCAACCGGCCGCCCCGCTGTCTGGAACTGAGGAGCCGTTTTGCGACAAGGGAAGACGACAGCGGACGTCGGCGCCGCGGTTGGCCGAGGGCCGGCAACTCAGGGGCCGGGTGGAAGCGGGAACCCGCGAACCGGCTCGCCGCGCATCGGCGGACTGCGCGTTGTCATGTCGTGGCCCTACAGCGAGTTCGCCCCCACGCCGCCGCCGCGCGGGCGGGCCAAGATCAGGCTCGCCGGGCTGGCCGGCGTGGCGCTGATCTTCTTCGGCGCGGCGGCCATCGGCATCGCGGTCCTCGCACAGCAGCACGCGCCATCGCCCGGCGCCGCGGCCGCGGGGACGGTCGGCCCGGCGGCGCGGGAGGGACCGTCGCTACGGCGCTCGCCCCCGGTATCCGTCGCCATCCCGGCGATCGGCGTGCAATCGGCGCTCCTTCGCCTCGGGCTCAACCCGGACGGCTCCATTGCGGTGCCCGACCTCAGCACCAGCGCCGACGAGGCCGCCTGGTACAAGTACTCGGCGACGCCCGGCCAGATCGGCACGGCCGTCATCGAAGGTCACGTGGACAGCCAGGTCGGCCCGGCGGTCTTTTTCCGGCTCGGCGCGCTGCATCCGGGCGATCATATTGACGTGACGCTCGCCGACGGAATGACTGCGGTCTTCCGTGTCACCGGGGTGCGCGAATACGGGAAGGCAGATTTCCCGACGAGAATGATCTACGGCCCGACGAATTACGCGGCGCTAAGGGTTGTCACCTGCGGCGGGACGTTCGACTACAGCACCGGCCATTACCTCAGCTCGGTGGTGGTATTCGCGTCGCTTGTCTCATCGGGACGTTCGGTAATGGGCTGATCCGGCGGAGCCACGCGTCCGTTCGGACGAAATGACTTGCCGAGCGCGGGCGGCTCCTCGGCGGGTGTGCCGAGGGGGCGGGGCGCTTTCAGGGTGGCAGGTGTTTTTTAAGTTGCGGTCGTTGTCAGGTGGCGGGCCAGGAACGCGAGGGACGGGGGTTCCTGGGCGGTGAAGAAAGAGTAGTCATGGCAGCCGTTGGCGAAGGTCAAGGCGGCGGGCTGGCCGCCGGGGTCCCTGGGCAGCGCGCGGGCGAAGGCCCGGACGCCGGAGTAGAAGGGGTCGGACAAGCCGGTCGCGACGCGGACCGGGACGCGCGCGAGCGCAGCGGCGTGGGTGACGACGTCGTCGGCCGCGAAGTCGGCAGCCGACGCGTACGCGCCGCCGTTGGCCGCCCGCGCCTGGGCGTAGCTGGTCCAGATGGCCGGGCTGATCGCCGCCACCGCGCTGACCAGGTCCGGTCGTTTCTCGGCCAGCAGCAGGCTGCCGTAACCGCCCATCGAGATGCCCATGACGCCGATGCGGCGCCCTTCCCCGCCCCGGCCGGCGAGGCCGAGGCCGAGGCGCTGGCACATCGGGATCAGCTCGTTCGTGAGCATCGCCTGCGGGTTGTCGCCCGGGTGCGGGTTCCAGTAGCCGCCGCCGCCGTCCGCGGTCACTAGGGCCATCGGGGGAAGCCGCCTGCCGTTGAACCGGAGCGCGAGCGCCTGGGCGGGCGACATCCCGGACAGCGCGTTGGCATGGCTGGCGCCGTACCCGTGCAGCATCACCACCAGCGGCAGCCTCGAACCGGGCCGATGACCCGGCGGATAGCCGATGGTGAACCCGACCGTCTGGTTCCTGGCGCGGGAGTAGAACGTGCCGGAGACCTGCGGACCCGGCGGTGCGTAGCTCGCGAGATCAGGCGCCGCCACGGAGCACGCTCCGTCGATCGCGTCGAGCACCCCCTGGCCGGGGAGCACGCCGCGCGAGACAAGCTCAACCCAGGCGCCGCCAGTGGCGGCGACCGCTGCGACACCCGCGAGACCGTAAGCGAGGACGCGCCGACGGGATGGGTGCACCATGAATCAACTCCAACGTCTTCCAGGCCAGCGCGGCAGCGCCCAGACCATTGCCGCCGGTCAGACCTGGGTGTGGTTTTCCACGGCGGCGACTATCTCGGCTATGGCCTCGTCGATGGGGACGCCGTTGCGCTGGGCCCCGTTGCGGTAGCGGAAGGAGACTGCGTTCGCGGCCACGTCGTCGTCGCCGGCCAGCAGCATGAACGGGACCTTCTGCTTCTGGGCGTTGCGGATCTTCTTCTGCATCCGGTCGGCGCTGTCGTCGACCTCGACCCGGATCCGCTCGGCGCCGAGCCTGGCGGCGATCTCCTCCAGGTACGGCACGTGCGCGTCGCTGATCGGGATGCCGGTCACCTGAACCGGGGCCAGCCACGGCGGCAGCGCCCCGGCGTAGTGCTCGAGGAGCACTCCCATGAACCGCTCGATCGAGCCGAACAGCGCCCGGTGGATCATCACCGGCTGCTGCCGGCTGCCGTCGGCGGCGGTGTACTCGAGGCCGAACCGCTTGGGCTGGTTGAAGTCGAGCTGGACGGTAGACATCTGCCAGGTCCGGCCGATCGCGTCGCGAGCCTGGACGGAGATCTTCGGCCCGTAGAAGGCCGCGCCGCCCGGGTCTGGCACCAGTTCAAGACCGGAGGCGGTGGCGACCGAGCGGAGCGTCTCGGTGGCCGACTCCCACTCGGCGTCGGAGCCGATGAACTTGTCCGAGTCGCCCTTGGTGGACAGCTCCAGGTAGAAGTCGTCGAGGCCGTAGTCGCGGAGCAGGCCGAGAATGAAGGAGAGCACCGAGGACAGCTCCTCCGCCATCTGCTCCGTGGTGCAGTAGATGTGCGAGTCGTCCATGGTGAGCCCGCGCACCCGGGTCAGACCGTGCACCACGCCGGACTTCTCGTACCGGTAGACGGTGCCGAACTCGAACAGCCGCAGCGGCAGCTCCCGGTACGACCGGCCCCGGGACCGGAAGACCAGGTTGTGCATCGGGCAGTTCATGGCCTTGAGGTAGTACTCGCTGCCCTCGAGCTCCATCGGCGGGAACATCGTGTCCGCGTAGTACGGCAGGTGACCCGAGGTCTCGAAGAGGTGAGCCTTGGCGATGTGCGGGGTGTTGACGAACGAGTAGCCCGCCGCCTCGTGCCGCAGCCGCGAGTAGTTCTCCATCTCGCGGCGGATGATCCCGCCCTTGGGGTGGAAGACCGGCAGCCCGGAGCCGATCTCCTCGGGGAAGGAGAAAAGGTCGAGCTCGGCGCCGAGCTTGCGGTGGTCGCGCCGCTCGGCCTCCTCCAGCAGCTTCAGGTACTCGTCCTGCGCGGCGCGGGACTCCCACGCGGTGCCGTAGATCCGCTGCAGCTGAGGGTTCTTCTCGCTGCCGCGCCAGTACGCGCCGGCGTTGCGCATCAGCTTGAACGCCGGGATGCTCCTGGTGGACGGGACGTGCGGGCCCCGGCACAGGTCCTTCCAGCGCAGCTCGCCGGTCTTGGCGTCCACGTTGTCGTAGATGGTCAGCACGCCCGCGCCGATTTCACTGGCCGCCCCGTCTACGGCGGACGCCTCGTCGTCGGAGGAGGCCGACCCCTTGATGCCGATCAGCTCAAGCTTGTACGGCTCGGAGGCCATCTCCTCGCGCGCATCGGCGTCGCTGACCTCGCGGCGGACGAACCGCTGGCCCTGCTTGACGATGTCGCGCATCCGCGACTCGATCGACTTCAGGTCCTCCGGCGTGAACGCCTGGTCCACGCCGAAGTCGTAGTAGAAGCCGTTCTCGATCGGCGGGCCGATGCCCAGCTTGGCGCCGGGAAACGACTGCTGCACCGCCTGCGCCAGCACGTGCGCGGTCGAGTGCCTGATCACCGCCCGGCCCTCCGCGGAGTCCGTGGCCACCGGCTCAACCACATCGCCGTCAGAGAGCACCGAGGCCAGGTCGCGCAGCTGCCCGTTGACCCGCGCGACGACCACGTCCCGGTCACCGGGGAACAGATCGCCGGCGGTAGTCCCCGTCGTCACCTCGCGCTCACTCCGCTGAGCCTGGCGGTCGAGCACTTGGACACGGATCTGGGACACGGCTTTGCCTCACGTTGACGGTCGGGATCGGATGGCGGCGTCTCTGGTCACCGGGTCCAGCACAGGACCAGGAAGAGAGAACCTGACACGATGCTACCGTTACGCCGTCACGCGGCCGAAGCGATATACCCGGCCGCGCTGTCAGCTCACCTCGTTGAGCCTGCCCGTCGCCACGTCGAAGACGAACCCTCGGATCGCATCCTTGCGCGGGACGAACGGGCTGGCCTTGAGCCTGCTCATCGACTGCCTTACGTCGGCCGCCGCGTCGGTGAACGCCTCCACGGCCCACGGCGGCCTGATCCCGGTCTCCGCCTCGACCTCGCGCTTGAACTCGTCATCGGTGATCTTCTGCAGGCCGCAGTCGGTGTGGTGGATGAGGATGATCTCGGTCGTGCCCAGCAGCCGCTGGCTGACGGCCAGCGACCGGATCACGTCATCGGTCACCACCCCGCCGGCGTTGCGGATCACGTGCGACTCGCCGTCGCCCATGCCCAGCAGCCCGAAGATCTTCATCCGGGAATCCATGCACGCGACGATCGCGGCGTGCCGGGACGGCCGCGTCGGCAGCGGCCCCGCGTAGGTCCTCGCGTAGTCCTCGTTGTTCCTCAGGTACTCGTCAGCGACGCTCATGGGGTGGCCTCCCTGGCTGCTCAGACTAGAGCCGGCTGATCGCCGCGGCAGTCAGTCCTCGCCGTAGTCGTGGTCGGGGTGGTTCTGCTCCCCGGCGCGCCAGTAGCCCCGGGTCACCAGGGCGGCGGGCGGCAGGTGCCGCTCGGCGATGAAGTAGCTGCGGATGTCGCGCATCGCGGCGGCCTCGCAGGCCACCCAGACGCGGGCGCCGTCGGGGATGCTTGCGGCGCGGGCGGCGTCGATAAGCTCGACGCCGAACGCGTCGGGGCTGCTGCGGTGGTGCCAGGTGATCGTGGTCTTGGCCGGGGCGTTGAACTCGATCTCGTCGTCCGGGCCGTCGACCTCGATGTGCACGTCGGCGGCGGCCGTCTCCGGCAGCGCCGCAAGCAGCGTGCCGACGGCCGGGATGGCGGACTCGTCGGCGGCGAGCCACCAGGAGTCCGTCGCCGGCTCGAGGGAGAACCGCCCGCCGGGGCCGGCCACCCCGAGCTTGTCGCCCGGCTTGACGCGCTGCGCCCACTCCGAGGCGGGGCCGGCGCCGTGCAGGAGGAACTGGATCTCAAGGGTTTGCGTCGCCGGATCGTACCGGCGCGGCGTGTAGGTGCGGACCACCGGCGGCGGCCCGTCCGGCGCGACGACGGTGCCATCGGGCGCCTGCGCGGGCAGGTCCGGCGCGTCCTGGCCCTCGGCGGGCAGGAACACCTTCAGGTGCGAGGTCGGGGCCGCGTCCGCGAACCCGCCGAGCTCGTCCCCGGTCACCAGGACCGAGATCAGCCGGGGCGAGACGGGCGACACCGACACGACCTCGGCCAAGCGCGGCGGCTTCCGCCGCCGGGGGCCGCCACCTGGAGTTGCTGCTGATGCTGGAGTAGCCAAGGGTTTCCTTCCGCGTGAGGACGCCAAAAGATCTTGGAAGAAAAGCACGCTAACCGAGTTTCATATTTCAACCCTATCTTGGCGGCCTGCCCCACCTCCGCCGTGACTACCCTGGCGCGCAAGGATAGAGAACAACGATGACTGAGACGAAGTTCCGCGCCGACCGGATCAAGACCTCGGCGGCGGTTTTCGCATGCTGACCGGTGCGGCGCAGACCGTCGGCATCGTCGGGGCCGGCATCGTCGGCCTCGCGGTGGCCCGCCGGCTCGCGGCGGCGGGCGTCGACGTGGTGGTCCTCGAGAAGGAAGCCGCCGTCGCCGCGCACCAGACCGGCCACAACTCCGGGGTCGTGCACGCCGGCATCTACTACGCCCCGGGCTCGGCCAAGGCGCGGATGACCAGGCACGGGGTGCGCCTGCTGCGCGCCTACTGCGCGGATCGCGGCCTGGTCTGGGACGAGCGCGGCAAGCTCGTGGTCGCCCGGAACGCGGCCGAGGAGGTCAAGCTGCGCGAGCTCGAGCGGCGCTCGACCGCCAACAGTGTGCCCGGCGTCCGCTGGCTGAGCGGCGCCGAGCTGCGGGAGATGGAGCCCGGCGTGGCCGGGGTGGCGGCGCTGCTCTCCCCCACCACGGCCATCGTCGACTACCCCGCCATCGCGCGGTCGTTCGGCGCCGATGTGACCGCCGCTGGCGGCCGGGTGCTGACCTCGACCCCGGTGACCGCGCTGCGGCTGCGCGGAGATGACGGGGTGGAAGTTGAAACCCCGGCCCGTTCCTTCCGCTTCTCCCGGCTCGTCATCTGCGCCGGCCTGCAGGCGGACCTGCTCGCGGCGGCCGCGGGAGACTCCGCCTCGCCCGAGATCATCCCGTTCCGAGGCGAGTACCTGCGGCTGCGGCCGCACGCGGCCGGCCGGGTGCGGCGGCTGATCTACCCGGTGCCCGACCCGAGGTACCCGTTCCTCGGCGTGCACCTGACGCCGCGCGTCGACGGCACCAGCCACCTCGGGCCCAACGCGGTGCTCGCGCTGGCCCGCGAGGGGTACCGCCGCACCGACGTGACCTGGGATGAGATCTCGCGGCTGGCCCGGTCCGCGGCCTTCTGGCGGCTCGCCCGGCAGCACTGGATGACCGGGGTGCGCGAGTACCGGGGGTCGTTCCTGCGGCGCGCCTACCTCGCCGAGGCCAGGACGTACCTACCGTGGATCCAGCCGGGGGACGTGACAAGCGCGCCCGCCGGGGTCCGCGCCCAGGCCGTCGATCCCGACGGCGGGCTCGTCGATGACTTCCGCATCAGCCAGGTCAGATCGGTGACCTCGGTCAGAAACGCGCCGTCACCGGCGGCGACGGCGTCGATGGCCATCGCCGAGCACATCGTCGGCGAGCTCAAGCTTCCCTAATCAGTAACGACGCCCACCCTCGGGCCGGTGTCCCGGCGCCTTTCAGTATCGCGCCGCGCCCTTGAAATAGTCGGACGAGGCGCGCTGCCAGAGCAGGACGATGGCGGCCAGGCCGATGACCCAGACGACGAACCCGTAGATCCGGGTCGCGTCGCCCGCGGTCAGCGCGCCGCCGCCGACGCTGACGAAGGCGCCGATCGTGCTGATGGCGAAGAGCACGGTGGAGACGATCCGCGCCCAGGACTTCCCCGCCAGGCTACTGCGCGCCATCCAGATCCACAGCGCGGCGGCGATCAGGCCGCCGATGACGAACGCGACGATCTCCACGTGCGCGAGGTCGACTACCTGCGCATGCGTCAGCAGCTTGCCGTTCTTGTCTTTGCGCGTGCCAAGCGCAATCTCGAGCGAATGATAGGTCGTCAAATCGACGATGATGCCGATCAGGCTCGCCGCGGCTCCCACATACATGACCCGCACCGCCCGGGTGATGGAAGGCGGGACGGCAGCGGTGGGCGTGGACGATGACTCAGGCGGCTCGGCGCCGCCAGGAAAAGGCTGGTACATGACGCTCCTTCGCCCCCCTTTAACCGAACCAGTGGAATCTGGACGATCCAGGGTGAGAATACTCCGCCCCGGCGGCTGGCGCTTGCTCAGGACTTGAAGCTCTTCAGCGCACTCGCGATCGCCAGCACCAACAGCGGCAGGCGCGGGCCCCAGCGCGAGGCGATGTCGTCGTTGAGCCCGATGATCTCGTGGTCCCGCACCGCCGGTATGCCCGCCCAGCCGGGCCTGGCGGCGACCGTGGCCGGGGTCTGGCCGTCGACCGGGCCGTTGTCGGCCAGGAAGATGATCCCCGGCCTGGCCGCGACGATGTAATCTCCCGACAGCTCCGGGTGGACGCCGGGCTTGTTCGCGGCGTCGGCGATGTCCCTCAGGCCGAACATGTCCATGATGTGCCCGATGAGCGTCGCCGAGGTCGCCGAGCGGTACGGGCCGGAGCTCACTTCCCAGTAGTAGGTCAGGCCCCGGTGCTCGGTGCCCACCTGCTGCACGGCGTCATTGATCTCCTCCCGCATGTTCGTCACGACCTCGTCGGCCTGGTTCGCGTGGCCGGTCGCCAGGCCGATCTGCTCGATCTGCGCGTAGACGCCGCGCACGGTGCTGACCTCCGGCTCGATCAGCACCGGGATGCCGAGCTTGTTCAGGGCGCGCACCAGGCCAGCGTGGTTCTGCGAGATGACGAGCGACGGGTTGTACTTGGCGATCGCCTCGAGGTTCGGGGTCACGCCGGACAGGCTGGTCACCGGCGCCCCGGGCGGGAAGTCGGAGTCCTGCTCGACGGCGATGACCTGGGTCCCCGCGCCGACCGCGTACAGGTCCTCGGTGGCCGTCGGGTCGAGCGAGACGATCCGCTCCGGCATGCCCTTGATCGTCACCGCGCCGTTGGCGGCGGTGACGGTGACCGGCCAGTGCTCCACCAGGGTCGGCGCCGGGGTCGGCGAGGCCGGCGCCAGCGCGCCGGTGGCGGTGGCCGTGCCGTTGCTCGCGGACGAGCAGCCGGCCGCCAGCGCGGCGGCGACGGCGACGGCCGCGAGCACGGCGGCTGAGAGCCGCTGCGGGGTTCTCATCGAGTGCTATTTCCTCCAGAAAGAGCGGGAAGGAAGGCGAGAGCCCCGGCCCGCCGGAAAGCGAGGCCCTGGGCGGCCGAGACGCGCCACCATCCGGCAGCCGGACGCACCACCATCCCGCAGGCGGATGACCACCGCAGCTGGCGCCTGTAATCTAACACGCGGTCCAGCCGGCGCGTTTCAACCGCCACGGGGCGGCGGGTCGGGCGGGGCGGGGCGGCGGGGCGGGTCGGCGGGGCGGGTCGGGCCGGGTAAGAACGGTGCGAGTAAGCGGGGAGACCGTTATGCGGGAGCGGATCAGGCGGCGGATGTTCCCGCTGATCGCCTCGGTTGGCCTCATCGCGGTCGGGATGTTCTCCACCACCTGGGGCCCGGCGCTGATCGGCCGCTCGGAATGGGCGCTGCCGTATGACCTGTGGGGCACCCTGATCGCGACCACCAGGCTCGCGCACGGGAACATCGGCGGCCTGTACGCGGCGCCCACCGGCCTCATCTCGCTGCCTGGGGCGGCGGTCATCCTGCTGCCGTGCGCCGCGCTGATCTCGGCGGTCGGCCTCTCGCTGGCCATCCCCGGCGCGGCCAACCTGCACCCGGCCGTCTGGCTGCTGGCCGGGCCCTACGAGATCGCGATCGGCTGTCTGCCGCTGTTCGCCGCCGACGCCCTCGCCGAGCGACTTGGCGTGCCGCGCTGGCCGCGGGGGCTGCTCGCGGTCGCCGGCGCCGGGATCCTGTGGTCGGTCTGCGCCCGCTGGGGGCACCCCGAGGACGCGGTCGCCGTCGGGCTGCTGCTCTACGCGGTCCTGGCCCAGGGCAACGGGCGGACCGCGCTCGCGGGCTGGCTGGCCGGGGCGGCGGTGTGCGTCCAGCCGCTGGTGCTGCTGGCGCTGCCCATCATGCTCGCCCTGCTGCCCTGGCGGCGGATGGCGCCCTTCCTGCTCCGCGCCGCCGTCCCTTCGGCCATGCTGGTGGCCGCGGCGGCGATAGCCGACTGGCACGACACGTACCAGTCGGTGACGAGTCAGCCCGACTCCCCGGTCGTCAACCACCCGACGATCTGGACATCGCTCGCACCGCACCTGGCCAACGCCAACGTCGCGGCCGGCCCGTTCCGGCTGGCGACGATCCTGCTCGCCTGCCTCTGCGCGCTGGCCGTCCGCCGCCACTGGACCGGCCACCTAAGCCAGCAGGGTGCCCCGTGGCCGACGGCGCTGCTGGCCAGCGTGCTCTGGTGGATCGCCTTCGCCATGGCCCTCCGGTCGTTCTTCGAGCCGGTGATGGTCTCCTATTACCCTTGGCCGCCGATGGCCGTCGCGCTCATCCCCGCCGCCACGCTCGGCTGGCGCCGCCTGCTGGCCGCCGGCCTGCTGGCCGGCGGCCTGACCGCCGCCGCCCAGGGCCCGTCCCACGCCGTCTGGATCTGGTGGGCACCGATCGTGGCCGGCCTGATCGTCCTGCTGGCCATCTCCTGGCCCCGCCCGGGGCTACATGAGGATGGGCGGCGAGACTGGGGACAGCTGAGGGCGCTTGGCGGAGCGCCCGTCGCCTGAGGAGACGCCGTGCAGGCGGCGGTTCACCCACGGGGCCAGGTACTCCCTGGCCCACCGGGCATCGTCGCGGCGGGCCGCCAGCCAATTCTGCTGCGCCCGGGGCGGAGAATCGCGCCAGTCCTCAGTCGCCGGAAGGCCGAGCACCTCGCACGCGCGCAACGCCACCCGCTGGTGCGACTGCGATGTCATGTGCAGCCGGTCCGGTGACCACGCGCTCAGGTCCCGCAGGAACCGCATGGACCACAGGTCCACCAGGTCGCACCCGCGCTCGTCGGCGATGGAGCGCAGGTGCATGTTGTAGGCCGCGATCCGGCCGCGCAGCAGCCGCATCACCGGGAAGCCCACCAGGTCGGCGCCGGTGAACATGAGCACCCGGCAGCCGGCGGCGCGGAGCCTGGCCACGGCGGCGTCGAAGAGTTCCGCCAGCGTGTCGGGGTCGCAGCCGGGGCGGATGATGTCGTTGCCGCCGCCAGTGATGGAGACCAGCCCGGGCGACGGCACCGACATCGCGACGGCGGCGGGTACCTGCTCGGCCACGATCTGGCGCAGGAGCTTGCCGCGCACCCCCAGGTTCGCGTACTGAAGACCCTGGTACTCGGCGGCCATCATGCCTGCCAGCCGGTCGGCCCAGCCGCGGTACCCGCCGCCGGGCGCCGCGTCGTTGAGACCCTCGGTGAAGCTGTCGCCTATCGCCACAAAGGACGTTTTCCCCGGGGGCTGCGGGAATAGGTTGTCCATAGTCCACCTATCATGCCAGGACACGTGTCGCTACCTCACGTATACGACCCGTAACGATCTGACTCGCTATCAACGGTGCCCGAGCACGTGGGCGAGACAGGCGAAGCAACGGTCCGTTACTGACGCCGTCTTTGGCGCGGGGCATGGGCCGCAGACCTTCCCGCCGGGCCGCATGAGGTCTGTTAGGAAATCGTCCTTCACTGCATGGGAGCCGTCAGCCCCCTACCTCCGCCACGCTGAACAGCGGTTTCCTTGATCCGCACCACAACTTACTCCAAAGGAGTAGTCCATGTTGGACCTGCTTTGTATCGGGTTGACGATCGTCGTCTTCGCCGTACTCCTCCTCATCCTGAAGGGGATCGAGCACTTTGAGCGCTGAGAACTGGATCGGCCTGATCGGCGGCTTCTTGCTGACGGTCTTCCTGTTCGTGGCCCTTGTCTTTCCTGAGAGGTTCTGATGAACAGCACGGCCGCCGGCTGGCTGCAAGTCGCGCTGCTCGTTGCCGCCCTCGCGGCGTGCTACGTGCCGCTCGGTAACTACATGGCGCGGATCTTCACCAGCGACAAGGACTGGCGGGTCGAGAGCCGGCTCTACAAGCTGATGGGGATCGACTCGAAGACGGACATGCGGTGGACCGTCTACGTACGCTCCATGCTGGCGTTCTCGCTGGTCAGCGTCATCTTCCTGTACGGCATGGAGCGCCTGCAGCACTATCTGCTCGCGTTCGTCGGGCAGCCCCAGGCCAATGTCTCCCCCCTGCTCGCATGGAACACCGCTGTCTCGTTCGTCACCAACACGAACTGGCAGAACTACTCCGGCGAGTCCACCATGACCTACCTGACCCAGATGGCCGGGCTCGCGGTGCAGAACTTCATGTCCGCCGCCGTCGGCATCGTGGTCGCGATCGCGATGATCCGCGGCTTCACCAGGTCGAAGACCGACCGGCTTGGCAACTTCTGGGTCGATGTCACCCGCTGCGTACTGCGGCTGCTGATCCCGCTGTCGGTCGTCGGCGGGATCATCCTCATCGCGGGCGGCGTGGTCGACAACTTCACCGCGTACCACACGGTGACGACGCTGTCCGGCGGGCACCAGACGCTGGTCGGCGGGCCGTTCGGTTCCCAGGAAGTCATCAAGGACATGGGGAACAACGGCGGCGGGCCGTTCAACGCCAACTCGGCGCACCCGTACGAGAACCCGAACGCGTTCACCGACTGGTTCGAGATCTTCCTGCTGCTGCTCATCCCGTTCGCCACGCCGCGCGCGTTCGGCAAGATGGTCAAGGACAACAAGCAGGGCTACGTGCTCGTCGGCGTCATGGCGACCATCTGGCTCGCGGCCGTCGGCGGCATCAGCTACTTCACGATGGCGCACGGCGGGACCGCAGCCCAGCTGGCGCGCGGCGCCGCGGAGGGAACGGAGGTCAGGTTCGGCACGCCCGCCTGCTCGCTGTTCGCGGCGTCCACCACCGTCACCTCCACCGGCGCGGTCAACTGCTTCCATGATTCGCTGTCACCCTTCGCCGGCGGCATCGCGCTGTTCGACATCGCGCTCGGCGAGATCGCGCCCGGCGGCGTCGGAGCCGGCATGTACGGCATCCTGGTGCTCGCCATGGTCACCGTGTTCGTCGCGGGGCTGATGGTCGGGCGAACACCCGAGTACCTCGGGAAGAAGATCCGTCCGGTCGAGATGAAGTACGCGGCGCTGTACTTCCTCACGCTGCCGGTGGTCATCCTCACCGCGGCAGGATTGTCGCTCGGCCTCAAGATCGGCACGAACTCGATCCTGAACCCGGGTCCGCACGGGCTCACCGAGATCATGTACGCGTTCGCGTCGATGGCCAACAACAACGGGTCGGCGTTCGCCGGCCTGACCACCAATACCAACTGGTACAACATCGTCGGCGGCATCGTCATGCTGCTCGGCCGGTTCGCGCCCGAGATATTCGCGCTAGGCCTAGCCGGGTCGCTGGCTAGACAGAGTCCCGTGCCCGAGAGCGCGGGCACCCTGGATACACGAACGCCCCTGTTTGCCGGCATGCTCATCGCCGTCATCCTCATCCTCGTCGGCCTGACCTACTTCCCCGCGCTCGCGCTCGGGCCGTTCGCCGAAGGACTGCACTGATGTCTGTCACAACGTCTCAGAGCCCGGTTAGCCCCGGCTCGTCACCGGAGAGCGGCGAAGTCGCGCCGCACCGTCTCGGCGGCGGCCTGCTCGACCCGAAGATGCTCTGGAAGTCGCTGCCCGACACGTTCCTCAAGCTGGACCCGCGGGTCCAGATCAAGAACCCCGTCATGTTCGTCGTCGAGGTCGGCGCCGTCCTGTGCATCTACACGGCGGTCAGAACCTCGACCATCTTCAACTGGACGATCGTCGTCTGGCTGTTCCTGACCGTGATCTTCGCCAACCTGGCCGAGGCCGTGGCGGAAGGGCGCGGCAAGGCGCAGGCGGACACGCTGCGGCGGGCCAAGCGCGACACGGTCGCGCGCCGACTGGTGAACTGGACGCCGGGCGCCGCGCCCGCGACCCTGCGCGAGGAGCCGGTCCCCGGCACCGAGCTGCAACTCGGCGACATCGTGGTGGCGACGGCGGGCGACGTGATCCCCGGTGACGGCGACGTCATCGAGGGCGTCGCGTCGGTGGACGAGTCGGCGATCACCGGCGAGTCCGCGCCCGTCATCCGCGAGTCCGGCGGTGACCGGTCCGCGGTCACCGGCGGCACCACGGTGCTCTCCGACCGGGTGGTCATCAAGATCACGTCCAAGCCGGGCGAGACGTTCATCGACCGGATGATCGCCCTGGTCGAGGGCGCCAAGCGGCAGAAGACGCCGAACGAGATCGCGCTGAACATCCTGCTCGCGTCGCTGACCATCATCTTCATGCTGGCGGTCATCACGCTGCAGCCGATGGCGTACTACTCCGGGGCGCCGCAGTCCCTGGTGACGCTGGTGGCGCTGCTCGTCGCGCTGATCCCGACCACGATCGGCGCGCTGCTGTCCGCGATCGGCATCGCCGGCATGGACCGGCTGGTGCAGCGGAACGTGCTGGCCATGTCCGGCCGCGCCGTCGAGGCGGCGGGCGACGTGAACACGCTGCTGCTCGACAAGACCGGCACCATCACCATCGGCAACCGGCAGGCCACCGCGTTCCTGCCGGTCGGCGGGGCATCCGCGGCGGAGCTCGCCGACGCGGCGCAGCTCTCCTCGATGGCGGACTACACGCCGGAAGGCCGCTCGGTGGTGGTGCTCGCCAAGAACGACTACGGGCTGCGCGAGCGGTCCGAGGGCGAGCTTGAGGGCGCCGAGTTCGTCGAGTTCAGCGCGCAGACGCGGATGAGCGGCGTGAACCTCGCCGACGGCCGAGAAGTTCGCAAGGGCGCGGCGAGCTCGGTCCGCGAGTGGGTCCGGGTCAACGGCGGCACGCCGCCCGAGGACCTCGACGCGATCGTGGACGGCATCTCCGCGGCCGGCGGCACGCCGCTCGTGGTGGCGGAGCGCATCCCCGGCGGCACGGCGCGCGCGCTTGGCGTGATCCAGCTCAAGGACATCGTCAAGGAGGGCATCGCCGAGCGGTTCGCCGAGATGCGCAAGATGGGCATCAGGACCGTCATGATCACCGGTGACAACCCGCTGACCGCCAAGGCGATCGCGGACGAGTCCGGCGTGGACGACTTCCTCGCCGAGGCGACGCCGGAAGACAAGATGGCGCTCATCAAGAAGGAGCAGGAGGGCGGCAAGCTCGTCGCGATGACCGGCGACGGCACCAACGACGCGCCGGCGCTGGCGCAGGCCGACGTGGGCGTGGCCATGAACACCGGGACCTCCGCCGCCAAGGAGGCCGGGAACATGATCGACCTGGACTCCAACCCGACGAAGCTCATCGAGATCGTCGAGATCGGCAAGCAGCTGCTCATCACCCGGGGCGCGCTGACCACCTTCTCCATCACCAACGACGTGGCGAAGTACTTCGCCATGATCCCGGCCATGTTCGAGGTGGTGCTCCCCCAGCTCAAGCCGCTGAACATCCTGCACCTGCACAGCCCGACGTCGGCGATCACCTCGGCGATCATCTTCAACGCGCTGATCATCGTCGCGCTGATCCCGCTGGCGCTGCGCGGCGTGCGCTACCGGCCGTCCTCCGCGTCGTCGCTGCTCCGCAGGAACCTGTGGATCTACGGCGTCGGCGGGCTGATCGTCCCGTTCATCGGGATCAAGCTCATCGACCTCATCATCAGCAACATTCCCGGATTTAGGTGATATGTCGTGAATCGTCTACCTGTATGGTTCAGGCAGCACGTCGCGGCGCTGCGTACCCTGCTGGTCTTCACCGTCATCACCGGCATCGCGTACCCGCTGGTGATGTGGGGCATCGGCCAGGTGGCGTTCCACAACCAGGCCAACGGCTCGCTGGTCTCTTACAACGGCAAAGTCGTCGGGTCCAGCCTGCTCTGCCAGGAGTTCGTGAACGCCAAGGGCGACCCGCTGCCGCAGTACTTCCAGCCCCGCCCATCCGACGCGGCCGAGTCGAGCGAGCCAACCGACTACGGCTGTGACCCGACCGACTCGAGCGCGTCCAACCTCGGGCCGACCAACCCGGTGCAGGTGAAGCTGGTCCAGCAGCGCCAGCAGCAGATCGAGGCGTTCGACCACGTGACGGTCTCGCAGATCCCGCCGGACGCGGTGACGGCCTCCGGTTCCGGGCTTGACCCTGACATATCCCCGCAGAACGCGGACATCCAGGTCGCGCGGGTCGCGGCGACGCGGCACCTGCCGGCCGCCGAGGTCCAAGCGCTTGTCAACCAGTACACCCAGGGCCGCATCATCGGCATCCTCGGCGAGCCCCGGGTGGACGTGCTCACGCTCAACATCGCACTCGACGAGCTGCCTGGGCAGGCGAAGTACGCGGGCGGTGGTGCTGGGGAGGGGTCGTAGGAAGCAGACAACAGCGAAAACAGGAATGCCCGCAAGGGGGTCACCCCTTGCGGGCATTCCGGTAATCTCAGCATGTCCGTTAACCTTGCCTTTCAACGGACATGCGCCCGGGGTACTTCAGGGGTCGCCCACTGGGATGCAACTGCGGTGGCCTGGCAACCGGGCCTGGTAGCTCGGCGGCCATAGGGAGCAATGGATGGAACCGCTTTCCGCGGACGACCCTCGCCAGATCGGCGAGTTCACGCTCCGCTCGCGGCTCGGGGCCGGCGGCATGGGCCGGGTCTACCTCGCCTTCTCCCCCGGCGGGCGGGCGGTCGCGATGAAGGTCGTGCATCCGGGACTGGCGGCCGACCCCGAGTTCCTCCGCCGGTTCCGCAACGAGGTCGCGGCGGCCCGGGCGGTCAGCGGCATGTACACCGCCCCCGTGGTCGCGGCCGGCATCGACGACGACCCGCCCTGGCTGGCCACCGCGTACGTGCCGGGTCCGCCGCTCGCCGAGGTCGTGAGCAGGTACGGACCGCTGCCCGAGACGGCGGTCTGGCGGCTCGCCGCCGGGCTGGCCGAGGCGCTCCGCGCGGTGCACGCCTGCGGGCTGGTTCATCGCGACCTCAAGCCCGGCAACGTGCTGCTCGCCGCCGACGGGCCGCACGTGATCGACTTCGGCATCTCCCGCGCGTTCGAGGGCCCCTCGGTGACCTCGACCGGAATGGTGGTCGGCACCCCTGGCTACATGTCGCCCGAGCAGGCGGAAGGGCGGCAGGCCGGGCCGCAGAGCGACGTATTCTCCCTCGGCTGCGTCCTCGCCTATACGGCGAAGGGAAACGCCCCGTTCGGCGGCGGCAGCGCCGCCTCCGTCCTGTACCGGGTGGTCACCGGAGAGCCTGACCTGAGCGGAGTCCCCGCCAACCTGCGGCAGGTCATCACGGCGTGCCTGGTCAAGAACCCCGCCGAACGGATCGGTCTTGCCCAGCTCGGACCCATGATCGCCGCCCTCGGGCCGGCCATGCCGGGGACGCTCGGCGGCTTCTGGCCCGAGCCCCTGGCCAGCGTCATCGCTGCCGACAACACCCACCCGGTCACTCAGGTCAGCGCGCCCCCGATCGGCCAGCCCCCGATCAGCGGGTCACCGTACAGCGCGGCCCCGGTCAGCCAGGTTCTCAGCGGAGTACCGGTGAGCCAGGTTCCAGCCCCGGCCCAGCCGGGCACGGCGCAGCCGAGCCCGCTGCCGCAGGGAGCGACGGCGGGACTTACCGGGCAAGCGCCCATGGTGGCCGACGGCTACTACGCGGCCGCCACCTTCGGCATGGACGCCGCCAACCCGGCCGCGAACGGCCCGGTGGCCCCTGCCCCCGCGCCGGTCCAGCCTCAGTACGCAGAGCCCGAGTACGCAGAGCCCCCGTACGCGCAGCCCTCGGTCGAGCAGGCATGGGCGCCGCAGTACCCGGCCGGCCAGCAACCAGCTCGCCGGCAGCAGCCCAACCCCGCCGCACCGCCCACCACACCCGCGGCGCACTACTCGTCCCAGTACGCGGCACCGTCCTGGCCACAGCAGCAGGGCTCCGGCGGCTCCTGGCCCGGGTCCGGCCAGCCCAGCGGACCCGGGCGACCCAGTGGGCCCGGCTTCCCCAGCGCGGCAACCCCGCTAGCCCAGTACGCACCCGGATCCGGGCCACGATGGCGTCCCGCCAGGGCAGAGATTCCGCCCCCCGTGCTCGGCGCGATCAGGCTGATGTACGTGGGCGCGGCGGTCACCCTGGCCGATTTGATCTTCGGCGCCCTCGTCGCCGCAAGCGACAACGCCTACTGGGTGAACCACCGCTACGCGGTCAGGCTAGCGGTCAGAGTCGCGGCGAAGCACGACCAGACAATGGCCAGCGCCCTCGACCTCACCACCGTGCTCGGCGGCGCCGTCGGCATCGTCTGCTGGCTCGTGATCGCCAGGGCATGCCGCCACGGCCGGTCCTGGGCGCGGGTCGCGGGAACGGTGCTGCTCGCCCTCAACACGGCCAGCCTGCTGACCGTCCTGCTCGCCACCTACGACGACCCCGGCGTCAAGACCGCTTCTCTGCTCGTCTGGATAATCGGCCTCGCCGCCACCGTCCCGCTCTGGGGCCGGCAAGCCAGCAATTTCTTCCGTACCTGGCGCCGCGACCG
>CAWJQG010000003.1:0-231124 GCA_963844925.1 uncultured Actinomycetota bacterium
CCGGCGTGCATGGATGTTGTTAACGCGGGACGGTTGACCTGTGCGGTTGCCGCAAAATTGGGGTATGGCATGGCGACGCGAAGACAGTGCCGCGCCGCGGGGATCGCTCCGCATCTATCTGGGGGCGGCCGCCGGCGTGGGGAAGACGTACGCCTTGCTCTGCGAGGGGCACCGGCGGGCGGAGCGCGGGGCGGACGTCGTCGTGGCGTTCGCCGAGACGCACAAACGGCCGCATACGGCGGATCTGCTGGACGGACTCGAAGTCATCCCGAGGAAGCGGATTGAGTACCGTGGGGCCGAGTTCGAGGAGATGGACCTCGACGCGGTGCTCGCCCGTCATCCGCATATCGCGCTCGTCGATGAGCTCGCGCACACCAACGTGCCGGGCTCGCGGCACGAGAAGCGCTGGCAGGACGTCGTCGAGCTGCTCGACGCCGGCATTGACGTGATCTCTGCGGTCAACGTCCAGCACCTGGAGTCCGTCACCGACGTCGTCGAGCAGATCACCGGGGTGGAGCAGCGGGAGACGGTGCCCGACGCGGTGGTCCGGGCCGCCGACCAGGTCGAGCTGGTCGACATGACCGCCGAGGCGCTGCGCCGCCGGATGGCGCACGGGAACATCTACCCGCCGGAGAAGATCGACGCGGCGCTGACCAACTACTTCCGCGCCGGGAACCTGACCGCGCTGCGCGAGCTCGCCCTGCTCTGGCTGGCCGACAAGGTCGATGAGGGGCTGCAGAAGTACCGCGCCGATCACGACATCACCACTACCTGGGAGGCGCGGGAACGGGTCGTTGTCGCGCTCACCGGCGGGCCGGAGGGCGACACCCTGATCAGGCGGGCCGCGCGGATCGCCGCCCGGGCCTCCGGCGGCGACCTGCTCGCGCTGCACGTCACCAAGTCAGACGGGCTCACCGGCGCGAACCCCGCCAACCTGGCCAGGCAGCGGCACCTCGTCGAGTCGCTGGGCGGCACCTACCACCAGGTCGTCGGGGACAACATCGCCGAGGCCCTGCTCACCTTCGCCAAGGCGGAGAACGCCACCCAGCTTGTGCTCGGCGCGAGCCGGCGGTCCTGGCTGCTCGCCCTGCTCACCGGGCCGGGCATCGGGGCGCGGACCATCCGCGGCTCGGGCGCGATCGACGTGCACATCGTCACCCACTCGCACGCGGGCACCCGGTGGGGGCTGCTCCCCCGGCACCGGGGCGGGATCACGGCGCGCCGGCAGCTCGCCGGCTACATCCTCGCCGTCGCGCTCGCCCCGCTGGCGACTCTCGCGCTGGCCAGCGACCGGTCGGGAATCAACCTCACGAGCGACACCCTCGCGTTCCTGGTCGTGGTGATCGCCGTCGCGCTAACCGGCGGTTTCCTGCCCGCGGTGATCGCCGCCATCATCGCGTCGCTGCTGCTCAACTACTACTTCACACCGCCGATCCACTACTGGACGATCGCGCAGGCGAACAACGCGCTGGCGCTCGGCGTGTTCGTCGCGGTCGGGCTGGTCACCAGCTGGGTGGTGGACCTCACCGCCAGGCGGTCCAATCAGGCGGCCCGCGCCAGCGCCGAGGCCGAGCTGCTGCGGACCACGGCCGGGTCCATCCTGCAAGGCCAGGGCACCCTCGACGCGCTGCTCGCGCGGACCAGGGAGGCCTTCGGTATGCGCTCGGCCAGCCTGCTCGAGCGGCAGGACGCGCCCGGCGGCGGCGCCCGGGGCCCGTCCACCGAGTGGACCGTCGTCGCCTGCGCAGGCGACCACCCGGTCACCCGGCCCGACGACGCCGACGTGGACGTGCCGGTGACCGACACGCTCGCGCTCGCGCTGGCCGGCCGCACGCTGCCCGCCGACGACCGGCGGGTGCTCGGCGCGTTCGCCGCCTACGCCGCGGTCGCGCTCGAGCAGCAGCGCCTCGCCGCCGAGGCGGAGGCGGCCAAGCCGATCGCCGCCGCCGACCGGATGCGGGCCGCGCTGCTGGCCGCGGTCAGCCACGACCTGCGCACCCCGCTCGCCTCGGCCAAGGCGGCGGTCACCTCGCTGCGCTCGGAGGACATCGACTGGGACGTCTCCGACACCGCCGAGCTGCTCGCCACCGCCGACGAGTCGCTCGACCGGCTCACCCACCTGGTGGGCAACCTGCTCGACATGTCCAGGCTGCAGGCGGGCGCGCTGTCGCTCTTCCCCCGGCCGTCCGGCCTGGACGAGATCGTCGCCCGGTCGCTCGACGACCTCGGCCCGGCCGGCCGCGACATCACCGTGGACATCCCCGAGACGCTGCCCGCCGTCAGCGCCGACCCGGCGATCCTCGAGCGCATCGTGGTGAACCTGACCGAGAACGCGCTTCGCTACTCCCCGGCGGGCAAGGCGCCGCTGCTCACCGCCTCCGCGCTCGGCGACCGGGTGGAGCTGCGCGTGGTCGATCGCGGGCCCGGCATACCGGAGCAGGACAGGGACCGGATGTTCGTGCCGTTCCAGCGGCTCGGCGACACCGACAACACCACCGGCGTCGGCCTCGGCCTCGCGCTCGCGCGCGGCCTGACCGAGGCGATGGACGGCACGCTGACCGCAGAGGACACCCCCGGCGGCGGCCTGACGATGACCATTTCACTGCCCGCCGCGCCCGGTAACTAAGGGGTCTTAACTCATGACACGGGTGCTTGTCATCGACGACGAGCCGCAGATCCTCCGAGCGCTGCGGATCAACCTGCGGGCCCGGCAGTACGACGTGAATACGGCCGCCAGCGGGGCGCAGGCGCTGGAAGAGGCGGCCGCGCACCCGCCGGACCTGGTGATCCTCGACCTGGGCCTGCCTGACATGGACGGCGTGGAGGTGATCGGCGGGCTGCGCGGCTGGACCGCGGTGCCGATCATCGTGCTGTCCGGGCGGGCGGACTCCTCCGACAAGGTGGAGGCGCTCGACGCCGGGGCCGACGACTACGTCACCAAGCCGTTCGGCATGGACGAACTGCTCGCCCGGATGCGCGCCGCCGTCCGTCGTACCCCCGCAGCGGAGGCACCGCCCAAGGTGAGCTTCGGCGGCATCACCATCGACATCGCGGCGAAGCGGGTGATACGCGACGGAAGCGGTGGAACACGGGACCGTTCATCCGAAATCGGGACCGCCGCCGACGCGGACCCGCAGTCGGACGGCGACATCAGGCTGACGCCCACCGAATGGCATCTGCTCGAAGTGCTGCTGCGGAACCCGGGCAAGCTGCTCAGCCACCGGCAGCTGCTGAACGAGGTGTGGGGGCCCGGGTACGACAACGCGGGCGGCAACCTGCGGCTCTACATGGCGCAACTGCGCCGCAAGCTCGAGCCCGACCCCGCGCGGCCCCGGTGGCTGATCACCGAGCCGGGGATGGGCTACCGCTATCAGCCGCCCGACAGGCAGCCGTTCGCAGGCAGGACGGCCGGAGCTGGTAAGCGTCCGGACGACGGCACTGTAGAAATAGCCCGTTTCACGGATCTGCGACGTAGTAACGTATCACCTTCGTTCACTTAATGTTCAGCAGCTGCACGCTCTCGCATTCCTTAGAAACCTACTAAGAGACGCCTTACCGTCGCATTTGTGAGCAATGACACAGTCTTGGTCCTAGTGGTCATCACGGCCCTGGCCTTCGACTTCACCAACGGCTTCCATGACACGGGCAACGCGATGGCGACGTCGATCGCCACGGGGGCGCTGGGTCCGCGGACAGCGGTAGCGATCTCGGGGGTCCTCAACTTCGTCGGCGCTTTCCTCTCCCTGGCCGTCGCGGCCACGATCGCGAGCGGCCTCGTCGACACCAAGGAAGTCACGCTGACCGTGGTGGCGGCCGGCCTCGCGGGCGGCATCATCTGGAACCTGGTCACCTGGCTGTTCGGCATCCCGTCCAGTTCCTCGCACGCCCTCATCGGCGGCGTCATCGGCTCCACGATCGCGGCGTCGGGCGGCAGCGCCGTGCTCTGGCACGGGCCTGGTCTCCAAGGTCGTCATCCCCGCCGTCCTCTCGCCGATCATCGCCGCGCTGGTCGCCGCCGTCGGCACCTGGCTGCTGTACCGGATCAGCCGGTCGCTCACGGAGGGCGCGCGCAGCCACGGCTTCAGGATCGGGCAGATCGGCTCCGCCTGCATGGTCTCGCTCGCGCACGGCACCAACGACGCGCAGAAGACGATGGGCGTGATCACCCTCGCCCTCATCGTCAACGGCACCATCGCGGCCAAGGTCCAACGCGCCGGTCTGGGTCATCGTCTGCTGCGCGCTCGCCATCTCCGCTCGGCACCTACCTCGGCGGCTGGCGGGTCATCCGCACGCTCGGCAAGGGCCTGGTCGAGATCGAGGCGCCGCAGGGCATGGCGGCCGAGTCGGCCTCGGCCGCGGTCATCCTGCTCTCCTCGAGCTTCGGCTACTCGCTGTCCACCACGCACGTCGCGACCGGGTCGATCATCGGCACCGGGCTCGGCAAGCGGGGCGCCGAGGTCCGCTGGAACGTCGCGGGCCGGATGGCCACCGCCTGGGTGTTCACCCTCCCGTCGGCGGCGCTCGTGGGCGCGGGGGCC
Organism: uncultured Actinomycetota bacterium; assembly: GCA_963844925.1. Classification (GTDB taxonomy): domain Bacteria; phylum Actinomycetota; class Actinomycetes; order Streptosporangiales; family Streptosporangiaceae; genus Trebonia. Next base: position 4,539 of record CAWJQG010000003.1, read on the forward strand.
GAGGCGCTCGCGCACGGCATCGGCGGCACCCTCGGGGTCGTCGTGGACCTTATCCTGCTGGCCGCGCTCGCCGGGTTCATCTACTTCCGGTCCCGCGGCAGCAAGGTGGACCCAACAACGTCAACGCCGAGTGGACCGGCACCGTCGCCCGGCCGAGCCGCGCCGGCCGCGGCCGCCGCGGCCTGAGCAGCGTAGAGAGGTAGCGAGACAATGTCCTGGATCAACCTGAGCGCTCTGTGGAAGATCGTGGTGTTCGGCCTGATCGCCGGCGCCGGCCTGCCGGCCCTCTTCGCGGGCGGCCTGTACTCGCTGTCCCTGGGGCCGCGGACCCACCGGGTGGCAACGGCAGGCGGCCGACGGAGGCGCGGACTCCGACGTGCTCATCGGCGGCAGCGTGATCGGCATGATCATCGCCGCGATCTGCCTTCCTCATCGTGCTTGCCGCCATCGGCTGGGGCATCTACGAGGTGTACCAGATCGGCCACCCCGCGGTGAAGAAGTGACCTCGGGTCACGACGGCCCCTCGACCAAGAAGGCGCAGCTGAGCTATGGCGACTCCCCCCGTTCTCAACAAGATCATCGGCTGGCTGCGGGCCGGCTACCCCGAAGGCGTGCCCGAGCACGACTACATGCCGCTGTTCGCGCTCCTCGGCACCGAGCTGACGAACGACGAGGTCACGCTGATCGCCGACGAGCTGGACAGTTCTCGGCCGATCCCGGAGTCGGCGGAGGCGGTCAGGACGGCGATCGCCGCGGTCACCAACACCAAGCCGAGCGACGCCGACGTCAACCGGGTCCGCGCCGCCTGGCGGCGGGCGGCTGGCCGCTGGCCAAGCCGGACGTAGCGGCTACGTTCAAGGTCTGAACCCGGCCCACCAGGGCAGCTCGCGCCCGTCCCTGGTGAAGGTGCCGGTGGGCCCGCCATTGGGCAGGGTAACGGCCCACACGACGCTGGCGGCGCCCTGGGCGGCGGATCTCGCACCGCTGCTCCGGGCGCCGTCGCCTGACGTCCAGCCCGGGCAGACGGTGTTGACGAGGATGCCGTCGCGGTACAGTTCGCCCGCCAGCAGCCTGGTCAGCGCGTTGAGCGCCGCCTTGGAGACGCTGTAGGCCGGCCGTCCGCCGCTCATCAGCGCGATCGAACCGCCCTCGCTCGACACGTTCACCACCCGCGGCCGGGGACTCGAGCGCAGCAGCGGGAGCAGCGCCTGGATGACCCGCCACGTGCCGAACAGGTTCACGTCGAGCGCCTCCGCGACCGGGGACAGGTCGGTGGTGCCGGCGATCGCGTACTGATCGGGCTGGGTCGAGGCGCTGTTCACGATCGCGTCGACCCGGCCCCACCGCTCGCGTATCCACTGCGCGAACTGATCGACGTTGACCGAATTGTCGACCTCGAGATGGGCCGGGACTACCCGCTCGCCGCTGGCGTCAAGTTCCTTGGCCGCGAGTTCAGCCTCGCGCAGATCCCCGGACCCGAGCACGACCACGTAGCCGAGCGCGGCCAGCTGCCTGCAGACCTCAACCCCGATGCCGCGGCTTGCGCCGGTGACCACGGCGACCGGCAGTTGAGAGCTCGATGGCATCGTCACCGCTCAGCCACCGGTCAATTGGCGCGAATAAACCATGCCGCCTATCTTGCCACCCGACCCGCAAGCGGCGTGCCTCACCTCAACCGCTCGTTTTTCCGTGCCTTCACTTATGTGATTAAAACCATCATGAGTAACGGTCGGTGCCTTCGCGCACCCGCCATATTCCTCCTTGCGACAGGTGTCCGGAAGGCCGGTGCTGAGCACACTGGTAACAGGGGGACAGATGAACAAGCAGGTGGACGAGGTACGCGGCACCGGACGGCCGACGATGAAGGACGTGGCGTCCAAGGCGGGGGTCGCGCTGAAAACGGTGTCGCGAGTGGTGAACGGTGAACCAGGGGTAACGTCGGCGACGGCCAGCCGCGTGCTCGGCGCCATCGAGGATCTCGGATTCCGGCGCAACGAGTCCGCCCGGCTGCTGCGCACCGGGCAGACCGCGACGCTCGGCTTCATCGCCTCCGACTGGACCGACCCGGACCACGCCGCCGTCTACCGGGGGCTCGAGGAAGTCGCGCGGAGCAACGGTTATCTGCTCTACTCCGGGTCGACCGACCGTGACCCGGAGCGCGAGGAACGGCTTGCGCTGGCGATGTGCGCCCGCCGGGTGGACGGGCTGATCATCATCCCGACGCCGGGCTCGCACGACTATCTGGAGTCCGAGGTCGAGGCCGGGGTGGCCGCCGTGTTCGTGCTGCGAGCCGCCGGCGCTCGTCCATGCCGACGCGGTCCTCCCGGACGAGCGCGGCGGCGGACGCGCGGCGGTGGCGGACCTCATAGCGCGCGGGCACCGGCGGATCGGGTTCATCGGGGGCGACGGTGGCGGTACAGCCACCCACCGGGTAACGGAGCTGCTGGCCGGCTACACCGACGCGATGACGGCGGCCGGACTGACGGCCGATCCGGCGTGGACCACGCTGACGGCGGAGCAACTGCCCCGCGCACCGGTCACCGCGGTGCTCTGCGCCGACCGCACGCAGACGGAGGCGGCGCTGCACGCCCTAGGGCACGCTCAGGACCAGCCTGCCATCGTCGGGTTCGGGGACTTCGCGCTTGCCGACCTTATATCGCCGCCGGTGAGCGTGCTCTCCTACGACTCCGTCCTGATCGGACGCACCGCGGGCGAACTGCTGATCCGCCGCCTGGCGGGCGAGCAGGCGCCGCCGCGCACGGTGCACGTCCCGGTTACGCTGATAACGCGGGGCCCAGGATAACGCCAAGGATGACGGCGAGGATCGCCGCGACCACCACGATCGCGGTGAGAATGCCGATCTTGGACCCTGGCGCGCGCATCTGCCAGGGCGGGGGGAGGTCGTCGTCCCGCCTGGTGGCGAAGGCCTGGAACCGCGCGGTCTCTGTACCCATGTCACTGTCCGTTTCTGGCATGGGGGAATTTTATCCGGCTATGGCTCAGCTGGCGGGGCGAACGCGGCGGCCCGTTCGACCAGCCTCGACAAGACTATGACGCTCCGTGTCCGTTGCACGAACGGCTCGGCCGCGATCCGCTCCACCACCTGCTCGAAGTGCCGGATGTCGGCGGCCCTGATGTGCACCAGCGCGTCAGCCTCGCCGGTCACCGTGCAGGCGTCGGCCACCTCGGGGTGCCGCCTGACCGCCGCGGCGATCACCTCGGGCGAGGTGGACCCGCCGCAGAACAGCTCCACGTACGCCTCGGTCGTCCAGCCGAGCGCGGCGGGATCGACCCGCGCCGTGAACCCGGTGATCGCCCCGGACGCGCGCAGCCGGTCTACCCGCCGCTTGACGGCCGGCGCGGAGAGGCCAACCTCGTCCCCGATCACCGCGTAGCTGGCGCGGGCGTCCCTGATCAGCACGGTGATGATCCGCGCGTCGATGTCATCCAGGCTCATTGCCCCACATGCTAGCCCCGGAAAGCACAGGACATGGTTGAGGCCCGGTGTCCCGCTTTCACCGAGCCTCACAAATAAGACTCCACGCCCGTGTGACTGGTTTACGGCGTCGCGGGAAAATCTAACGTCGACTCGGACGGACGCTTGGCCGCCCGTCAGCATCGGCGACCACGGTCTCCAGGCGGTAGCGGAGGCGGCAGAGGACCACCTTGCGGGTGCCTCGGCGGATCGCGTAGTCGAGGATCACGCCGCGCTGGTTGTGCAGCAGCGCCTGCCAGGGGCGGGCCGGCTGGATCTCGGGAATCAGCACGACCAGGCGGTGGTACTTGTCCTCCGCCTCGACCAGCCGCAGATAGTTCACGATCGGGTCGGCGATCGAGCGGTGCGCCGAGCGCAGGGTCAGCAGCTGCACCCCGGGGTTCCACGCCTGCCACTCGTCATGGAAGGCCACCTCGGGCGCCGGGTCCTCGTCGGAGTCGGTGAAGACGACGGTCACCGCGATCACGTCGTCGCCGAGCGACTTCGCCACCGAGATTCCCTCGGCGGTGAGCCGGGACATGCCCGTCACCGGCACGATCACCAGCGACGCCCGCTTCACCGGGGACGGCGGCACCTGCCCGATAGCGAGCTCGGCGCCAATCCGCGTGTACGCCCGCTGCACCGCCATGAACATCAGCACCAGCAGCGGGATGACGATCGCGACCAGCCACGCCCCGGCGAGGAACTTGCTGACCAGCTCGATGATCGTGACGACGAACGTGAGCACCGCCCCGACGCCGTTCACGATGGCGCGGTAGATCCAGGACCGGCCGATGGCACCGCGCTGCAGATACCAGTGCTTCACCATCCCGGTCTGGGAGAGGGTAAAGCCGATGAAGACCCCCACCGCGAACAGCGGCACCAGCGCCTGGGTGTTACCGCGGACGGCGACGAGCAGCAGCGCGGCGGCGATCGCGAGCACCACGACGCCGTAACGGAACACCCTTCGGTCGGCGCGCAGACCGAACATGTGCGGCAGGAAGTTGTCGTGCGCGAGCAGCCCGGCGAGCACCGGCAGCCCGGCGAACGAGGTGTTGGCGGCCAGCGAGAGCAGCACCAGCGTGATGATCTGGATGATGTAGTAGATCACGTTGTGCCCGACCGCGCCCTCGGTGAGCTGCGCGAGCACCGTCGTCCCGGGCTGCGGCACGGCGTCCCAGTGCCGGATGAGCAGGCCGAGCCCGATCAGCATCCCGCCGAGCAGCAGGCCGAGCCCCACCTCGGTGTGCTGCGCCCTTCTCACCCGCGGCCGGCGGAACTGCGGCACCGAGTTGGCGATCGCCTCCACCCCGGTCAGCGCGGAGCACCCCGACGCGAACGCCTTCAGGACCAGCAGCAGGCCGACCGTGTCGGTCACCTGCGGCAGATTGTGGTCGAGCGGGACGGCGGGGTGGCCGCGGAGCGAGGCCGATCACGATCACGGCGAAGATCGACACGATGAACGCGAGCGTCGGCACCATGAAGAGCCGGGCGGACTCGGCCACCCCCCACAGGTTCGCCCCGGTGATCAGCCGCGAGCACCGCCAGGCAGAGCCAGACCCTGGCGCCGTACAGGGCCGGGTACGCGGCCGTCAGCGCCTCCACGCCCGCCGACACGCCGACGGCGGCGTTCAGTATGTAGTCGACGGTCAGCGAGGCCGCGGCGACGAGCGACGAGGTGGTGCCGAGGTGGGTTTTCGAGACGGCGTAGGCGCCGCCGCCGTTCGGGAACGCCTCGATGACCTGCCGGTAGGAGACGACCAGGGCCGCCAGCAGGACCACGATCGCGATCGTGACCGGCATCGTGTACTTGAGCGCCGAGGCCCCGGCCGCGACCAGCACGACGAGGATGGCCTCCGGCCCGTAGGCCACGCTGGACAGCGCGTCGAGCGAGAGCGCGGCGATGCCGCCGAGCGCGGTCAGCCGCTCCTTCTCGTCGTCGGCTTGCCCGGCGGCCTGACTAGCAGCCTGCCCGTCGGTTGTCCCCGCAGCGGTGGTCACGCTGATGATTATCCCGAACGGCAGTAACGCTAACCACGGGGTCGCCTGCCGTTGGGCGGACTTTAACGATTCTCATGCGACCTGCACTGATTAGTCCGCTATGGGTGTCTGGGCGAACCAATCAATAGCGTCTATAGTCAGACCATGCTGGACGTAACCAGGCTCCGGGTGCTCATCGCCGTGTCCCGGCATGGGTCGGTGACCGCGGCGGCGCACGCGCTGAACTACGCGCAGCCCTCGGTCAGCCACCACCTGGCCCGGCTCGAGGCGGAGGCGGGCACCAAGCTCATCCAGCGCGTCGGGCGCGGCGTCCGGCTCACCGACGCCGGCCGGCTGCTCGCGGAACGGGCCATCGAGGTCATCGGGCGTCTCGACGCGGCCGAGAACGAGCTCGCGGTCTTCGCCGGGCTGCGGGCCGGGCGGCTGCGGCTGGCGGCGTTCCCGTCCGCGCTCGGCACCATCGTGCCCACCGCGGCGGCGATGCTGCATAACCAGCACCCCGGCTTCGACCTGCGGCTCACCGAGGCGGAGCCGCCGGAGGCGCTCCGCATGCTGCGAGCCGGGTACGTGGACGTCGCGCTGATCTTCCGGCACGAGCTGGACGACGGCGGCGGCGCCCGCCGTCTCCTGCTCACGAGACACAGACGACCCCCACGATCACGACGACCTCCGCGAGCAGGTGCTGCTGTCCGAGCCGATGTACCTGATCATGCCGGACACGGCGGTCTGCGGCGGCGACCCGCCGCTGGCCACCGCGGTGACCGAGCTGTGGCCCGCGGACCTGGCCCGGCTCTCGGATCAGCGCTGGATCGCCGGCTGCGACCGGTGCCGGGAGCACCTGCTCCGGCAGTGCGCGTCGGCCGGGTTCACGCCCCGGATCTCGTTCACCACCGATGACTTCGTCGCGGCGCAGGCCCTGGTCACGGCCGGCCTCGGCGTGACCCTGCTGCCCGCGCTCGCGCTCCGCGCGGCCCGCAACCCCGGGATACGCACCGCCCGGCTGCGCGGCACCCGCCGGTCGGTGGTCGCGATCCGTTACGGCGAGGCGCCGGACCCGCCCGCCACCACGCTGCTGCTCGAGGCGCTCCGCGCCGCGGCCGGCGCGCCGGGCAGGTCGGAATCGGTTTCGCGCCCGGAACTGCCCGCTGTTTCCGCGCTGCCGGAGCCCGCCGCCGCGGCCGTGGTCGCGGGCGTGGCCGCCGCCCCGCGAACCGGCGGCCCAGCCGCTGCATCGGCTTCTCGACGCTGTAGTAGGTCACCGCGCTCAGCCCGATGATCACCGTGAGGCAGCCGGCGAACATCAGCACCTGGACCGGCGAGCGTGTGCGGGCGGTGCAGCGCCGGCACCGACCGGTAGGCGTCGAAGACGAGCGGGTGGAGCAGGTATACCGAGTAGCTGATCATGCCGAGCCAGGCGCACCAGCGGGGCACCTTCCGGTGCCGCACGGCCAGGCCGAGCCCGAACGTCGCGCCCGCGAGCAGCACCGAGGTGGCCCACTGGATCAGCCACTGATGGGTCTGATGGCGCTGCTCACCGTGCCAGATCCCCGCGAACGTGGTCAGCGCGAGCACGCCGACGACGATCGCCGCGGTCACCGCCCGGCCGGCGCCCGGCTGCCGGTGCTCGGCCCGGTAGATCAGGGTGCCGGTGAACATCAGGGCCAGGATCACGCACCCCTCCCACGGCGAGGGCGACCCCTGGTTGACCATGACGAGGACGAGCGCGGTGAGCCCGGCGACGGACGCCCCCACCCGGGCCGCCCGGGACCGCGACGAGAGGGCGACGACGATGCCGCCGAGTACCAGCGCGTCGGCGGTCACGTTGAGCGCCAGCCCGCCGTGGTCGGCGCGCCCGGCCCAGTGGGTGAGCGCCGCCATCGGCAGCAGGCCGCCGAGCGCGACCGCGCCCACCGCGAAGGCCGACGCGTACCAGCCGCTGCGGGGGTGCACGCCCCAGCTGAACAGCGCGACGAGCAGCAGGTAGAAGACCATCTCGTAGGACAGGGTCCAGGTCACGTTGGGCACGTTGGGGCCGGTCAGCAGGTTCGGCAGCATGAGCAGCCAGGCGGACACCGACTGCCCGGGATGGTGCTCCGCGCCCCTGATCGTGCCGTGCCCGGTATGGTAGGCCGCCGCGGCGAGCACCAGGGCCACCACGTACAACGGGTACAGCCGGAAGAGCCGACTGGTCCAGAATCCGCGCACCGACCCCTTGCGCTCCAGCGACGCGGGGATGATGTACCCGCTGACCAGGAAGAACACGAAGACGCCGTACTCGCCGAGGTCGAGCCAGCGGTACAGGAAATCCCTGACGGGCAGGAGCATGAGCGTGGACCCGTGGTCGAACACGACACAGAGCGCGGCGAACCCGCGCAGCGCGTCGAGCCACGCCAGCCGACTATGTTTCGGCGCCGCCTCGGTCGCTTTCGTTCGCCGTTATCGTGGTCGCCGCTGTCTCGGACATCTCGCCCGACGTTACCGCACCAGACGCGCGCACCGCCCCGGACGGCAGACCGCGCCATGCGCACGCCGCGACACGGCCGGCACGGCCGTAACCTGGTAGCCGGCACTGAGCGCGACAGGTAGGTTACCTGCTATGCCGACAGAGCCCCCTGCTGACGGTGTCCCGCGATCCAGCACCACTCGCTGGCTCACCGAAGACGAACAACGCGCCTGGCGCGCCTACATCCAGCTTGCCCAGCTCCTGATCCGCCAGCTGGACCGGGACCTGCATCCCTTCGACCTGTCCATGCACGACTACGAGATCCTCGTCCTGCTGTCCGAGGCACCGCAGAACCGGCTGCGGATGACCGAGCTGGCCGACCGCACCGCGCAGTCCCGCAGCAGGCTCTCGCATCAGGTCAACCGGATGGAGTCCAAGGGCCTGGTCGTCCGCGAGGACTGCGAAGGCGACAAGCGCGGCACGTTCGCGGTGCTCACCGAGCACGGCGCGGACGTCATCGGCCAGGTCGCCCCGCACCACGTGGCCAGCGTCAGGCAGCACTTCATGGACCAGCTCGCCCCCGCCAGCCTCGCCACCCTCACCGACGCCTGCGAACCAGTCCTAGACCGCCTCCGCAAAACCCGCGACCGCGACTGACCCCCGCGTTTCGCGCCCCCGTACCCGCTTCGCGGGCCCAACGGGAGCGGCACGCGGCAGCGCTGTCGCGTCTTTGTAGGGCTGCCGCACGGACATATGGGACATAACGCCCGTCAAACAGTGCCGAACTCCTACAAAGCCAACGCCTGTGACTAGTGGGACGGCCGCCCCGAGGGTCGACCATCACCGCGCGATGTCGCCACCGCCCGAACCTGTCGCCTACGCCAACGACCCAAATCGGACCCTGTCACCTACGCCAACGACACTAATAGAGGAGGTCGATGGCGCAGCCGACAGGTCGCAGGCAGGTCAACGGCGCAGCCGACAGGCCGCAGGCAGGTCAACGGCGCAGCTGACAGGCCGCAGGCAGCTCAATGGCGCAGCCGACAGGCCGCAGGCAGCTCAACGGCGCAGCCGACAGGCCGCAGGCAGCATCAACGGCGCCAGCCCGACAAGTCGCAGGCAGACTCAACGGCGCCAGCCGACAGGTACCAAGCACCCACCCCGCAACGTCAGCGGCAGCTCGCGTCACAGAACTCCTGGACCAGTTACGTTTGCCTTTGCCCCAACCACCTGGTGAGGCGAAGCGGGACCGCGAGTGGTGCGCCCCGCGCGTTCAGCTCCGCCAGAGTGGTCTTCTCGGGCGGGGCTGAACGCGCGGTGGCGCACCACTCGCGGCCCCGCGACCCGGCTAGAAAGGACCGGAACAGGACTGACATGAACTCGCCGATTTCGCGGAAGCCGGCGCGCCTGTAGGTGGCGCGGCCGGGGGCGTTGAAGTCGTTGACGTAGAGGGAGACGACCGGGGAGATCGACGTGCGGGACTGGTTGACCACGGCGGCCATGCCGGGGGCGGCCAGGCCCCGGCCCCGGTACTCGGGGCGGACCCAGACGCCCTGCACCTGGCAGGTGCTCGGGGTGGCGGCGCCGACCTCGGCCTTGAAGAGGACCCGGCCCTCCTCGATCCGGGCGAATGCCCGGCCCGCGCGGACAAGCTCGCCGACTCGCGCCCGGTAGGACCCGCCTCCGTCGCCGGCCAGCGGGGAGACGCCGACCTCCTCGGTGAACATCGCGATGGAGGCGGGCAGCAGGATGTCGATCTCGTCGACGCGGACCCGCCGGACCATGGGGTCGGGCGCGACCTGCGGCGGGCTGTCGATGGCCATCAGCGGCTGCGCGGGGCGGACGTCCCTGGCCGGGCCCCAGTACGGGCGAAGGGTCCGCCACAGCTCGCTCACCGCCGCTGACGGACCGACCAGCGAGGAGCAGCGCCGTCCCTGGCGCAGCGCGCGGTCAGCGAACGCGGCGACCGCTGCCGGAGTGGCCTGGACCGGGACCAGGTTCGCGCCGGAGTAGCAGAGGGACACCAGGCGACCGCCCTGCTCGAAGCCCCAGAGCTGGGCGCCGAGCCGAGCCGGCTCGGCGCCGAAGATCCTGATCCTGGACTCGACGAACACGTTCGCCACCGGATCGGCACCGCAGACCTCGAGAGCGGCGGCCCGGTCGCGATCGTCCAGCAGCCGGGCCTGTTCCGAGCGCTGCTTAACGCGCAACATGATGCCAGCCTAGCCGCATCGCTCAAGCCTACCCACCGAAGTCAGCCTAGTCACCCGGAGTGGGGTCGGCGGTGGCCGGGCAGGTCGCGTTGACCAGGCCGGGGCGATCCGGCACCGCGCCGGAGGCGAGGTAGGCGTTCAGGTAGTTCTGCACGCACGCGTTCGGCGGGGTCTGAAGCGACTGCCCGTGGTCGCCGCCGCCCTCCACGACCACCATGCGGGCGCTGGGCAGCTGGCGGTGCGCGTTCTGCGCGCCCGCGTACGGGGTCGCCGGGTCCAGCGTGCCCTGCAGCATCAGGATCGGCGGCAGCCCCGCTCCGTCCACCTTGAAGGGCTCGGCAGGCCCCTTGACCGGCCAGAACGCGCACGCCGCGTTGAACCAGACGTTAAGCCACGCCAAGAACGGCGCGGTCTTGTACACCCGCTCGGTGTCGGACTGCCACTTGGCCCAGTTCCTCGGCCAGTTCACGTCGTCGCACTCGACCGCGTTGTAGACCGCGAACTCGTTCGCGGGCGTCGTGCCCCATTCCTGGTACTGGTCGACCAGCCCGCTGCTATCGCCGTTGCCGACGTACTGCGAGAGCGCCTGCGCGAACGCGGGCCACACGGCGGTCAGGTAGCCGCCGATGACGAAGGTGTTGTCGAGCTCGTCCGGGCCCATCAGCGGGCCGTTCTGCCCCGTGATCGGGGTCTTCGCCAGCCTGTCGCGCACCTTGTAGTAGGCCGCCTCGACCTGCGCCTGGGTGGTCCCCAGGTGATAGGCGGAGTTGTATTTCGCCACCCACGCGAAGAACGCATCCATCCGGCCCTGGAAGGCGTAATCCTGCTCGATGTTGTCCTCGTACCAAGCACCCGTCGGGTCCACCGTGGAGTCGAGCACCATCCGGCGCACCCGGTCGGGGAAGAGCGTGCCGTAGACCTGGCCAAGGTAGGTGCCATAGGAGAACCCGTAGTAGTTGATCTTCTGCACGCCGAATGCCACGCGGATCGCATCCAGGTCGCGCGCCGTGTTGACCGTGGTCAGGTAGGGCAGCAGCCAGCCGTACTGCTGCTCGCACCCGGCCGCGTAGGCCTTGGCGCGGTCGATGAGCACCTGCTCCGCCGCCGCGCTGGCGGGGATGTCATTCGGCTGCACCCCGTTGAGGGAACTCGGGTCGCAGGTGAGCGCGGGCACCGACCCGCCCACCCCGCGCGGGTCGAAGCCGACGATGTCATAGGTGGCCGCCACCTGCGGGCTGAGCCCGGCCGCGACCGCCGCCGCCAGCCAGCGGCCGGGCGCGCCCGGGCCGCCCGGGTTGACCAGCAGCACCCCCTGCTGCTTGGAGACCGGCGCGGTCGCCGGGATCATCGACAGCGCCAGCGTGATCTTCCTGCCGTCCGGATCGGCGTAGTTCAGCGGCACCTGCAGCGAGGTGCACTCCGCTCCGGCCAGCGAACCGGTGCAGGCGGACCAGTGCAGCGTCGATGCCTCCGGCACGATGGCCGCGGTCCCCGCGCCGTCGCCGCCCGCCGAGCGGCGCCCGCCGACGCGGCGCCCGCCGACAGGGCGGGCTCGGCCGACGCCGCCATCGGACCGGACGTGCAGGCGCTCAGGGTCACGCCGACGGCCAGCGCGAGCGCCGACAGCGCGACCGGACTCTTGGGCCAGAAGAGCGCCGGCCGACGGGGAACTGTCATGCGTTCCATCCTGCCGTATCGGCCGGACAACATCGGGGGTACGGGACCGGGAGTGATGGGGGCCGAGGCTGCCCCCGGGCGACAACAGCCGACACGGAATGCCATCAATTCGACACGCACCGGCGTCAATTCGACATGCATCGCTACTCATCGGCTCTTCACATAACGAGATTCGGCACGAGGTAGACATCACCGAATTTTTTCCCGCTTTGCGGGTAAATTTCCGACAGTGTTGGTCGTAACCCAACATGCCCCTCAAGCGTCATACTTTAAAGTGTTCGGACACTATTGAGGGGGTAGTGAATGCTGGCAAGACATCGCCAGTCACTCATTCTGCAAGCGGTCAGAAACGACGGCAGCGCGCGGGTGAGCGATCTAACACAGCAACTGGGCGTCTCGGACATGACAATCCGCCGCGATCTTGAGGTGCTCGCCAAGGATGGTCTGGTCGAGAAGGTCCACGGCGGCGCGGTGCTACCGGGCTCGAATGGCGGCCATGAGCCGGGCTTCGAGGACAAGCTCGTGCTCGAACGGCCGGAGAAGACCTCGATCGCGCGCACCGCGGCGGGTCTGGTCCGGCCGGGCACCGCGATCGCGATCGCGGCCGGAACCACCACGTTCGCGCTGGCCCAGTGCCTGCTCGACGTGCCCGGGCTGACCGTCGTCACCAACTCGCTGCGGGTGGCCAATCTGTTCGGCGGCAACCGCACACCGGATGTCGCGTCAGTGGTGCTGACCGGCGGCATGCGATCAGCGTCGGACGCGCTCGTCGGGCCGGTGGCAGACCTGACGATCGCGTCGCTCCACTTCGACACGCTCTTCCTCGGCTGCACGGGACTCGACCCCGAGGTCGGCCTCTCCACGCCCAACCTGGCAGAGGCCGAAACCAACCGCGCGCTGATCAAGGTGGCCAGGCGCGTGGTCGTGCTCGCCGATCACACCAAGTGGGGCGTGGTCAGCCTGGCGTCGTTCGCGCCGGTGGAGAAGATCAACGTGCTCGTCACCGACGTCTTGCTCCCGTCCGACGCGCACGCTGCGCTGGACGGGAGGGTCGGTGAAATCGTCGTGTAAGGTCCGGCGCCGCGGCCAGGGGAGGGACGCGGCCTAGTAGGTAGTGACGATCGGCTGGCCGGGCACGGCCTCCTGCGCACCGTCTTCGGTGGCCTGCTCAGCCAGCCGCATCGCCTCTTCGATCAGGGTCTCCACGATCTTCGACTCGGGCACGGTCGCGATGACCTTGCCCTTGACGAAGATCTGGCCCTTGCCGTTCCCCGACGCGACGCCGAGGTCCGCCTCGCGGGCCTCGCCCGGGCCGTTCACCACGCAGCCCATCACCGCCACCCGCAGCGGGACCTCCATGCCGGTGAGCCCGGCGGTCACCTCTTCCGCGAGCTTGTAGACGTCCACCTGGGCGCGGCCGCAGGACGGGCACGAGACGATCTCCAGGCCCCGCTGGCGCATGCCCATCGACTCAAGGATGCCGATCCCGACCTTGACCTCCTCGACCGGCGGCGCCGACAGCGACACCCGGATCGTGTCGCCGATGCCCTGCGACAGCAGCGCGCCGAACGCGGTCGCCGACTTGATCGTGCCCTGGAACGCCGGGCCCGCCTCGGTGACGCCCAGGTGCAGCGGGTAGTCGCACTGGGCGGCGAGCAGCCGGTAGGCCTGGATCATCACCACCGGGTTGTGGTGCTTCACCGAGATCTTGATGTCGCGGAAGCCGTGCTCCTCGAAGAGCGAGCACTCCCAGAGCGCGGACTCGACCAGCGCCTCGGGGGTGGCCTTGCCGTACTTGGCGAGCAGCCGCTTGTCCAGCGACCCCGCGTTCACGCCGATCCGGATCGGGGTGCCGGCGTCGGACGCGGCCCGCGCGATCTCCTTGACCTTGTCGTCGAACTCCTTGATGTTGCCCGGGTTCACCCGGACCGCCGCGCAGCCGGCGTTAATCGCCGCGAACACGTACTTCGGCTGGAAGTGGATGTCGGCGATGACCGGGATCTGCGACTTCTTCGCGATCGTGGGCAGCGCGTCCGCGTCGTCCTGTGACGGCACCGCGACCCGGACAATCTGGCAGCCGGACGCTGTCAGCTCGGCGATCTGCTGCAAGGTGGCGTTCACGTTCGCGGTCAGCGTGGTGGCCATCGACTGCACGCTCACCGGCGCGCCGCCGCCGACCGGCACGTTTCCCACCATCAGCTGGCGCGACTTCCTGCGCTCGGCCAGCGGCGCCGGAGGGGTGGCAGGCATGCCAAGGTCAACGCTCATTTGATTCCCATCCCGTCGGTGCGTCGGGTGATCGGCACTACAGCTATTCTTGCCTAGTCTCTGGCCCATCGCTCGCACACCCTGACTCATTCGTCAGGGAGATAACCCCTGGTTACCCAATGTTCACTGGGTTGACGATGTCCGCGAGAATGAGCAGCGCCCCAAAGGCGACAAGGACGACGAAGATACTAAAGCTCACCGGGATCAGCTTACGGTAGTCCACGAGCCCGGGGTCGGGCCGGTGGCGCCGCCGGGCGAACCACCCCCGCACCATTTCCCAGAGCACCACCGCGACATGGCCGCCGTCCAGCGGCAGCAGCGGCAGCAAGTTGAACACCCCGACGAAGATGTTCAGCGACGCAATGAGCAGCAGGATGAAGGAGACCTTCTGCTTCCAGCCCACGTCGGCGGCGACCGCCTGGCCGGTATCCCTGGCCGCGCCGTAGACGCTCGACACGTTGCCCGCAGCGGACGACGCCCGCTTTTCCTTGTTGAAGAGATCGTGCGCGGCACCGGGCAGCTCCGCCAGGGAGGAGACCGAGCCGGTGATCACCTCGGAGAACCCGGTGCCCACGTAGCCGAGCGCGCCGATCGGGCTCTGCCCCTGGAACACGGTGTTCACGGTCGCGTCGAACCCCAGATCGGTGCCGTACCCCGGCACTTCAGCCAGCCGAGTGTGGAGCACCAGCGACCGACCGTCCCGGTCGACGGTCAACGAGACCAACTCCCCCGGCCTGGCGGCCAGGATCGCGCTATGGAGCCGCGTCCAACTGGTCATCTTGACCCCGTTGAAGGCCGTCACGGTGTCGCCGACCTTCAGCCCGGCCAGGACCGCGGGCGACTTCGGGGCATGCTCGGGGCAATTGGCCTGGTTCAGCAGGGCCGCCTTCGAGGGCTGCACGCAGGGCGTCACCGTGCCCACCTGGTTCGTGATGATCTGGTTCTCGACCCCGATGCCCAGCGCGAGCCCGAAGATGATCACGGCCGCCAGCACGAAGTGCATGAAGGAGCCGGCCAGCAGCACGATGAGCCGCTGCCTGCCGGGCGCGCGGCGGAAGGAGCGCGGCTCGTCCTCCGGTTCCACTTCGTCGATCGAGGTCATGCCGGTGATCTTGACGAATCCGCCGAGGGGCAGCCCTTTGATGCCGTACTCGGTCTCGCCGCGCTGAGTGGACCAGATCGTCGGCCCGAAGCCGATGAAGTACTGCGTGCACTTCATGCCGAACCGCTTGGCCGCCACGAAGTGCCCGGTCTCGTGCAGCATGACGGAGATCATCAGGGCGACAAGGAAGATCAGCCAGCCGATCGCGTCCAACAACCTGCGTCTCCCTACGCTCCCGCCGACCGGGTTAGCTCCCGCGCCCGCGTGCGCGCCCACGCGTCCACCGCGAGCACGTCATCTACTGTGGTCACCCCGGCACGCGACGTGTCGTGTTCAGAGACTACGCGAGCCACAGTGTCAACGATCCGGGGAAACGAGATCCTTCCCGCCAGGAAATCCGTGACGCACGCCTCGTTGGCGCCGTTGTAGACGGCCGGCGTGGTGCCGCCACGACGGGCGGCCTCCCTGGCCAGCGCGACCGCGGGGAACGCCTGCTCGTCGAGCGGCTCGAACGTCCAGGTCGCGGCGGTTGTCCAGTCCAGCCCCGGCGCGGCGTCGGCCACCCGGTCCGGCCAGGCGAGGCCGAGCGCGATCGGGATCCGCATGTCGGGCGGGCTGGCCTGGATGATCGTCGCCCCGTCGGCGAACTCCACCATCGAGTGGACGATCGACTGCGGGTGCACCACCACGTCGATCCGGTCCAGGCCGAAGCCGAAGAGCAGGTACGCCTCGATCACCTCAAGGCCCTTGTTCACCAGGGTGGCCGAGTTAGTGGTGACCAACGGACCCATGTTCCACGTCGGGTGGGCCAGCGCCTGCTCCGGCGTGACCGACGCCAGCCGCTCGGCCGGCCAGCCGCGGAACGGCCCGCCGCTGGCCGTCAGCACCAGCCGCTTGACCTCGGAGTTCGCCCCGGCGCGGAGGCACTGGGCGATCGTCGAGTGCTCGGAGTCCACCGGCACGATCTGGCCCGGCTTGGCCAGGCTGGTCACCAGCGGGCCGCCGATGATCAGCGACTCCTTGTTCGCCAGGGCCAGCGTCCGTCCCGCCTCCAGCGCGGCGAGCGTGGCGCGCAGCCCGGCCGCGCCGGTCACGCCGTTGAGCACGACGTCGCACGGGAGCGCGGCCAGGTCCGACACCGCGCCGGCGCCTGCCGTTAGCTCGGGGCCATGGGAGGAGGAGGCAGAGCCACGGTCCGTTACTCCGGCTTGTGCTGCCAGCGCTTCTGCTACCGACGCCGCGGCGGCGGAGTCGGCTACCGCCACCACGCTCACGCCGAATTCGGCCGCCTGGCGGGCGAGCAGCTCCGGGCTGCCGCCGCCGGCCGCGAGCCCGACGACCCGGAATCGCCCGGGGTTGCGGCGCACGATATCAAGCGCCTGGGTTCCTATCGAGCCGGTGGAACCGAGAATCACCACGTCACGCGGGGCAGTCGGTACTGGCGTCAGATTCACCCCGCCATTGTTCCACGCATCCCGCCACGCGATGTTCGCGATCTTCGGCGCGTCGCGGCGGGCCGGCCGCTAGCATTCCCGATACCTATGAGAATCACACCCAGTAGCAGAATCGTCACTCTGGTGGTCGGTGCCGCGATCGCCGTCGGCGCGCAGGCGCTGCTGCCGCAGGCGGCGACCGCGGCCGCGCCCAAAACGCACGCGGTGCACCCGGCCCGTCGCGCGCACGTCGCGCGGGTGATTCACACGACCGCCGCGCGGCGGCGCGCCGCTTGGGAAACCGGCGACACGGCCGGGCGCGGGCTGCGCTTGGTGCACGGCGGCCCGGTGGCCGCCGCGGTCGGCAAGGTCTTCTTCACCCTAGAATCCAAGGACTTCGTCTGCTCGGGCGCGCTGGTCCGCAGCAAGCACGCCTACGTGGTGCTCACCGCGGCGCACTGCGTCCGCAACGGGCGAGGCCAGTGGGCCACCGGCTGGACGTTCGTGCCCGGCTACAACGACGGCACGGATCCGTACGGCCAGTACACCGCGCGCCGGTTCTTCGTCTCGCCCCGCTGGACCGGGCCGGACACCGGGAGCGAACGCTACGACGTCGCCTTCGTCCAGGTCACCCCGGTGAAGCTGGACGGCGCGCGGTCGCGGGGGGCGAGCGCGCCGGCCGGGCTGCCGGTCCGCTTCGACGCCAGTCAGACGGTGGCGGCGGCGAGCCGGGCCTACGTGTTCGGATACCCCGCGCTGCCGCCGTACAGCGGGCTGTACGCCAATTACTGCGCCGGCCCGGCGGCCGCCAGCGCGACCCGGCCGGGCAGCGTGCGCACCTCGTGCACGATGACGGCCGGCGACAGCGGCGGCCCGTGGCTCGCCGGGTTCAGCCCGCGGGCCGGCACCGGCGCCGTCACCGCGGTCACCGCCTACAAGCTCTCCGGCAATCCGCGGACGCTCTACGGGACCGTGCTCGGCCCGTCCGCGCGGGCCCTGTACCTAAGTGCGAGCGGCCACGGATAGGATCGGCCCGGTGACCTCGACGCTACGAGACACACCGCTGCGCGCGGTGCACGAGCGGCTCGGTGCGACGATGACCGACTTCGCCGGCTGGCTGATGCCGCTCCGATACGGCGGCGAGACGGCCGAGCACGACGCCGTCCGTAACTCGGCCGCTCTCTTCGACCTTTCCCACATGGGGGAGATCGCGGTGACCGGGCCGGACGCCGGCGCGGCGCTCGATTACGCGGTTTGCGGCTGGCCGTCCGCGCTGCCCGTCGGCGGCGCCCGGTACACGATGCTCTGCGCGCCGGACGGCGGCGTCCTCGACGACCTGATCGTCTACCGGCAGGCCGCCGACCGGTTCCTCGTCGTCGCCAACGCGGTCAACACCGCGGTGGTGGTCGGTGAACTGCGGCAGCGCGGCGCCGATTTCGGTGCCGCGGTGGTCACGGACGAGACGCTCTCGACCGGGCTGATCTCCATCCAGGGTCCTAACGGTCCCGGGATTCTGTCCGCCGTCACCGATCTCCCGGTCGGTGAGATGCGCTACTACACGGGCCGGTACGGGTCGGTGGCGGGCTGCCCTGCCTGGGTGGCGCGGACCGGGTACACCGGCGAGGACGGCTTCGAGATCTTCTGCGCGCCCGCCGACTGCGAGCGGATCTGGGACGCGCTCGCCGCCGGCGGGGTGCCGCCGGCCGGGCTCGCGGCGCGCGATACGCTGCGCCTGGAGGCTGGGATGCCGCTGTACGGCAGCGAGCTCGGCCCCGACGTGACCCCCTACGAGGCGGGGCTCGGGCGGGTCGTCAGGCTCGACAAGCCGGGCGACTTCGTGGGCCGGGCGGCGCTCGCTGCGCGGGCCGCCGAAGGGCCGCGGCGGGTGCTCATCGGGCTCGTGCTCCAGTCACGGCGGGTGCCCAGGCACGGGTACCCCGTGCTGTCAGGGACGTCCGAGGTCGGCGTGGTGACGAGCGGCGGACCGTCGCCTTCGCTCGGCGCGCCGATTGCCATGGCGTACGTGGCGACAGACGCCGATCCCGGGCCGTTCTCTATTGACGTCCGCGGCCGGACCGAGCCCGCCGCGGTGACAGAACTTCCGTTTTATGACAGGAGAAAGCGACGATGAGCGTTCCCGCCGAGCTCAGATACACCGCAGAGCACGAGTGGGTGGCGGTCGAGGGCGAGACCGCCACGATCGGGATCACCGACTTCGCCGCGCAGGCACTCGGCGACGTGGTCTTCGTGTCACTGCCGACGGTCGGCGCCACGGTGTTCGCGGGTGACCCGTGCGGCGAGGTTGAATCCTACAAGTCGGTGAGCGAGCTCTACTCCCCGGTGACCGGCGAGGTCACCGCGGTCAACGAGGAGCTGAACGACGACCCCGCCCTGATCAACGCCGAGCCGTATCAGCTCGGCTGGATATTCCGAGTGCGGCTGACGGCGGGCGCGGAGGCCACCACCGGGCTGCTGTCGGCGACCGAGTACGAAGAGCTCACCGCTTCCGCGAGCTGACTACCCGGTAATCGTCACTTGCGGATGCGGCGCCAGATCAGGTAGCAGGTGACGCTGACGGCGGCGAGCGCGATCGCCCCACCGATCAGCGGGTCAACCTGGCTGAGGCGCTCCTTCGCGCGGTCGGTGGTGCGCCGCGCGACGTTGCCCGGGGAGACCCGGTCGGTGATCTCGTCGATGGTTTGCGCGAGGTTGGCGCGGGTGCGCTCGATCTCGGTGACCAGCTCGCTCGGCGCGAGCGCGGTCGTGTCGGTGTCGGTCTCAGCCATGTGCGTCACTCTATAAGACCGCTTTGCCCACTAGCGGGACCGGCGGGGTGTCGCGCGCGGCGCTGCCCGCCGCGCCAGGCATTCCCGGCCCCGCATCATGAACCGCTTTAATCATTCACGTCTATAAGACCACTTCAATCACTTATACAAATATCAGTGTTATGTTCGTCTACCTGACGGCACTAAATTTCCCGCAATATCACCGTAAATCCATCACCGTGCGACCGCCGCTTTGAATACTCTCTTGGACAGCGACAGTGAGGGAATCATGCGGCTCATCAACAGATTTGGATATTTCCTGGCGGCGGCCATTCCGGCGGCCCTCCTGATGAGCTGCTCCAGCGGCGGCGCCGGCAGCGGCGGCGCCGCGTCGGGACCAGCGCCCGAGGTGTCATCCATCACGATCGATGCGGTGCCGACGGCGGACGCGGCCGGGCTCTATATCGCCTATGACGAAGGGCTCTTCGCGAAGCAGGGACTGACCGTGAAGATCGACCCGATCGACGGCGGCGAGTTCGGGATGGGCGACCTCCAGGACAACAGTGTCCAGCTGGTCGAGGGGAACTACGTCTCGTTCGTCCTGGCCCAGATCGCGGGCACATTCGCGGCGCCAAACAAGAATAATCCCGCCAATAACCTCCCGAAGCGGCCCATCAACCTGCGAATCATCGCCGACTCGTCACAGCTCCAGCCCGGCAACGAGGCGCTGTACGTACTGCAGAATTCGCCCTACAAGACGGTGGCGGACCTGGCCGAGGATCACGCGACGATCGGCATCAACTCGCCCGGCAACCTCGCCCAGGTGCTGCTCGGCTCGCTGTTCGCGGCGGACGGACTCAAGCTCAGCAAGATCAAGCTGGTAGTGCAGCCGGCCTTTCCGATCATGGCGACCTACCTGGCCCAGCACAAGATCGACGCGGCCTGTCTGCCCGAGCCGTTCGGCACCGAGGCCGAGCAGGAGGACGGGGCGGTACGGCTGGCCGACTTCGACCAGGGCGCGATTGCGGATTTCCCCATCGGGGCCATCGTCGGCGACGCGCAGTGGGTGCAGACGCATCCCGACACGGTCGCGGCGTTCCTGCGCGCGTACGACGAGGGCCAGCAGATCGCGGACACCGATCGCACCGTCACGGAGCGGTCGCTCGTGACCCACACCCAAGTATCGAAGCTCGTCGCCGCGACGATGACGCTTGACACCTACCCGCTGATCATGGACGTGCCGGTTATGCAGCGCGTCGCCGACGCGATGTTCGAGTTCGGCGTTACCCCTAACCTGCAGCAGCCCTACGACATCGCCGAGATGATCCAACCGGAGCCGGGCGAGATCAAGTAACTTTCACGTTCCATTTCCGCATCGCGGATATTGCGCGCAATATGGACATTTACCATAATAGATAAAGCTCACTGAACAGGCGACGCAATTGCACTAGCCTCGGTGCCCTACGGGCAAGGGGGCTTGCGCAATGCGTTTCGATAAGTTTGCGTATTCGGGCGTGGCCGTGGCTGCGATCGCGGCAATGACGGCCATCGCCGGATGCTCCGCCGGCCCCACCGCGGCGGCGAGCGGGCAGTCGAAGCTGACCACGATCACGGTGGACTCGGTCCCTGCGTCGGAAGAGGGCGGCCTCTACGTTGCCGCCTACGAGGGGTTCTTCGGGCAGCAGGGGCTAGCCGTCAAGATCAAGCCGATCACCGGCGGCGAGGCGGGCATTCCGGATCTCCAATCCGGCCGGGCGGACCTGGTGGCCGGCAATTACGTGTCGTTCATCCTGGCGCAGATGGCCGGCAAGTTCGACGGCAAGCCGGCCAATATGCGCATCATCGCCGCCGGGTCCGAGCTCCAGCCGGGCAGCGAGGCGCTGTACGTGATGCCGGGCTCGAAGTTCAAGACCATTGCCTCACTCGCGGCCGGCCATGCCCGGGTCGGGCTCAACACGCCCAACGACGTGGGCGACGTGATGGTGGCCGCGCTGCTGGCGGCGGCGGGCTACTCGCTGACGGACATTCAGCAGGTCACCCCCGCGGGCGGTTTCCCCGCGCTGCTCAAGATGCTGCCGACCGGGAAGGCCGACGCGATCTGGCTGCCGCAGCCGCTGGGCGAGATCGCCGAGCAGGAGGTGGGCGCGGTCCCGCTGGCCGACTTCGACCAAGGGTCGATGCAGGACTGCCCGTTCACCGGCTACATCGGCACGACTGCGTGGGTGCGGGCGCACCGGAGCACGGTCGCGGCGTTCCTGCGCGCGCTCGGCGCGGGCCAGGAGCTCGCCGACACCGACCGGGCGGCCGTGGAGGCGGCGATGGAGAAGTACACCGGCATCACGCCCCTCGTCGCCGACACCATGGCGATCGACAGCTACCCGCTGCAGATGGACGTGCCGCAGCTGCAGCGGGTGCCGGACTCGATGTTCCAGTACGGGCTGACCCAGGGCGCCAAGAGCCCGTACCAGATCAGGAACATGATCCAGCCCGAGCCGAACCTGATTGGTTAGTATGTGCCGGCGTAACGGACTAGTCCGATTTTTCGGAAAGAACGGTTCGCTGATTTGACACTGGTTTATCCTGCCCTGAGCACGGGTGTCGGTTTACGTTGAGCTCAGGTGAGGGGTTCCGCTGGTGGTCAAGGGCAAGTGGGGTAGGGGGGCCTGCGCCGCGGCGCTTACGGCTGTCACGGTGCTGGCGGCGGGCTGCTCCGCAAGCGGCGGGAGCGGCGGGAGCGGGCGCGCCGACTCGATCGCCAACAGCCTGCCAACCAACTACGGGGCACCGGAGACGACCACGCTCAACGTCGGCGTAGTGCCCGCCATGGACTCGGCCGGGTTCTTCGTCGCTTACAACGAGGGCCTGTTCACCAAGGAAGGCCTGCATATCGTCTACACACCCGCGACCAGCGCGGAGGCGGCGATCACCCAGCAGCTCGCGGGCCAGCTCCAGATCTCGGCCGGAAACTACGTCTCCTACATCGAGGCCGCGGCGAAGGGCGACCCGCTCGAGGTGGTCTCCGAGGGCTCGGTCATGCAGCAGGGCGCGCAGACGATCTTCACCTTGCCGAGCTCGCACATCACCTCGCTCTCCCAGCTCAAGGGCAAGCTGATCGGGGTGAGCGCGCCGAACGACATCGACTACCTGCTCGACGTCTCGGTGCTCAAGGAGAACGGCATCAACCCCGCCGAGGTGAGGTTCCCCGACGGCGGGGCCATCCCGTTCCCCTCCATGGTCGGTGAGCTGCAGAGCGGTGGTATCGCGGCGGCCACGCTGCCCGAGCCGTTCGCCAGCATCGCCGAGCAGACGGACGGCGCGGTCCCGCTGGCCGACCTGAACCAGGGCGCGACCACCGACTTCCCGATTGAGGGGTACGTGGTGACCAAGACCTGGGCCGCGCAGAACCCCAACACCCTCAACCGGTTCCTCGCCGCGCTGTCGGCGGGCCAGGAGATCGCCGACACCGACCGCGCCGAAGTCGAGAAGGCGTTCGAGGACTTGAATGGCGCGCCAAACGGCCAGGTAGAGCCCGACATCGCCGCCGTGATGGCGCTCGACACCTACCCCATCGGCATCGACTCGACCCGGCTCCAGCGGGTGGCGAACGTCATGTTCCAGTTCGGCCTGCTGTCGAGTCAGTTCAACGTGTCCAACATGCTGCGCCCGTCGTCGGACTTCAACTTCTCCCCGTTCTCAGCGTCGGGGCCGTAACCCCGTAGGATCGGAGTCTATGGCGGGGACCAGCCAGTTCGGACTCATCGTCGCGGTGATCGGCCTGGCCGGGACCGCAGCGGTGCTCTCCAACCGGCTGAGTGCGCGGCTGCGCGTGCCCGCCCCCGCGTTCTTCCTGGTCGCGGCGGTGATCGCGGCACAACTGTGGCCGCAGGCCTCGCTGTCTTCTGCGGGCACGGTGCTGCCCGCGCGCACGGTGGAGCGGATCGTCACGGTGGCGCTCGCCATCATCTTGTTCGACGGCGGGATGCACATCGGCCGGCGGCGGTTCCGCGCCGCCGCCGGGGCCATTGTCTGGACCGGGATCGCCGGTACGCTCGTCACCGCCGCGGGCACCACGGTCGCCGCGCACTACGTCGCGGGCATGGGCTGGCACCTGGCGCTGCTGGTCGGCACCGCGGTGGCCGCCACCGATCCCGCGGTGGTGTTCTCCGTGTTCGGCCGGAGGGAGATCGCCGGCCGCACCGGGGTGCTGCTCGAGGGCGAGTCGGGCGCCAACGACCCAGTCGGGATCGCGCTGCTCTCCGCGCTACTCGCGGCGCACGGCGGCGCGGGAGCCATCGCCTTGCACGTGATCGGCGAATTCGCGCTGCAGATGACCGTCGGGGTGGCCGTGGGCACCGCAGGCGGGCTCGCGCTGCTCGCGTTCATGCGCCGGGTGCCGCTGCCGAGCGAGGGGCTCTACTCGCCCAGGGTGCTGGCGGGCGTGCTCGTCATCTTCGGCGTCGCCACCGTCGCCCAGGGGTCGGGGTTCCTCGCGGTCCTGGTGGCGGGCATCCTCATCGGCGACGAGCCCGCCCCCTACAAGCGGGAGATCGCCCGGTTCCACTCCTCGCTCGCCAGCCTGGCCGAGATCGTGGCTTTCGTCATGCTCGGTCTCACCATGCGGCTGTCCGAGCTCGCCAGCAAGTCGGCCTGGGCGGACGGGCTCGCCCTCGCGGCCCTGCTGACGTTCGTGATCCGCCCGGTGCTCGTCGGCCTCGTCTCACTGCCGGTCCGGCTGACGGTCCGGGAGCGGGTGTTCTTCCTGTGGACCGGTCTCAAGGGCGCGGTGCCGATCCTGCTCGGCATGGCCATCCTCACCTCGGGCACCCCCGGCGCCGCCCTGGCCTACCAGGTCATCTTCGTCATCGTCGGGTTCTCAGTGACCGTGCAGGGCGGCCTGGTGCCCTCGCTCGCCCACCGGCTCCGCATCCCGCTGCGAACCGTCGAGCCGGAGCCCTGGTCGCTCGGCGTCCGCTTCAGCGAGGAACCCGAGGGGCTGCACCGCTACCACGTGGCGGCCGGCGCCCCCGCCGACGGCAGCGCGATCGGCGACCTGCCCTGCGGTGAGAACGCCTGGGTCAGCCTCGTCATCAGGGACGGCGCCCTGCTCACGGTCGGCGCCGATACCACTCTCCTGGCCGACGATGACGTGCTAGTCCTTGCCGAACCCGACGAGTCGACAGAACTAGAGCGCTACTTCACCGCCGCCGAAAAGGGGGATAACAGTGCGGGCGAAGGGACTTGAACCCCCACGGTGTTTCCACCAACAGGACCTAAACCTGCCGCGTCTGCCATTTCGCCACGCCCGCCAGTGCTTCTATACTCCCAGCTCTTTCCTAAGCCTATCGACGTGGCCGGTTGCCTTGACCGCGTAGAGGGCCTTCTCGATCTTTCCCGCTGGGTCAATGACGAACGTGGAGCGGATCACGCCCATGACCGTCTTGCCGTAGTTCTGCTTCTCTCCGTACGCGCCGTAGGCGGTCAGGGCCGTCTTGTCCGGGTCGGACAGGAGCTGGAAGGTGATCTGCTCCTTATCCCGGAACCTGGCCAGCTTGGCCGGGGCGTCCGGTGAGATGCCGAGCACGGTCAGCCCGAGCTTGCCGAAGTCGGGCATGGCCGCGGTGAAGTCGCAGGCCTGCTTCGTGCAGCCGGGGGTCAGCGCGGCCGGGTAGAAGTAGACGATCACCCGCTGGCCGCGCAGCGACGACAGCGACACCAGGTTGCCGTCGGCGTCGGGCAGCGTGAAATTGGGTGCCTCGTCGCCTGGCGCTAGCCGTACTCCGGTCACCGGATCCTCCCGTCATGCTCTGCGGACAGCCCACACGCTATCGCATTACCGCGGCTTCGTTTCGCTGCGAGGTTTTACCGGGACGAATAGGGTAAGTTGCGACAGGGTCGCGCGACTAAGTCGGACAGTGGAGGTTTCTGATGCGTGCACGTACGGCCAGCGCGCCGCTTTATGCGGCCGGGGTCACGGCAATCCTCGCGGCGGCCCTGGCAGGCTGCGCCGCGACCAGCTCGGGCACTGCCGCAACCAGCTCGAACGCGCCGTCCAGCCCGCTGGACGCCGTGCGGCTGGCCTCGAAGACCACCAGCGGCGCGAGCTCCTTCACCGGGACGATGAGCCTGCAGGCCACGGCCAAATCCGGGTCGTCCGCCAGCCAGAACCTTTCCATGACGGCGACGATGGCCGAGCAGCTGCACCCCTCGCTGCTAGCCGAGGTGCAGATAGGGACGCTTCAAGCGGCCGGCTCGACGCTGCCGGGCGGGCTCGACGAGATCGTCACGCCGAGCGAGCTCTACATGAAGTGGTCCTTCCTCACCCAGGAGCTGCACCTGGCCAAGCCCTGGCTGGGGATACCGCTCTCGTCGCTGAGCAAGGGCACCGGGATCAACTTCAGCCAGCTCTTCAGCCAGGCGACGAGCAGCAGCCCGCTCAACGAGTCGCAGATGCTCGCGGGCGCCAGCGACGTGCGGAAGGTCGGCACGGGGACGATCGACGGCGTCGCGGTGACCGAGTACACCGGGACGCTCTCCCTGGACAAGGGGCTCCAGTACCTCAGCGGCAGCGCCAAGGCGCAGGTGCAGAAGGAGATCGCCGAGGCTGGCCTCACCACCGCGACGTTCACCATGTGGATCGACGGCCAGAACGTGATGCGGAAGGCCGTCATCAACGAGAACGGCACCAACCTGACCGAGACCATCACGGTCACCATTGACACCCTCAACCAGCCGGTGAACATCGCCGTCCCGACGGCCGGCCAGACCAGCCCGCTGCCAGGCGACGCCCTCGGCAGCCTCAACTCCTGAGCCGCCGCTTAAGCTGCCTACACGTTGGCGGCGATGAGCGGGGCGATGGCGCGGAACGCCCGGCCGCGGTGGCTCATCGCGTCCTTCGCGTCCGGCTCGAGCTCGGCCGTGGTCGTGTGCAGGCCGTAAGGTACGAAGATCGGGTCGTAGCCGAAGCCGTTGCGGCCGCGCGGGGCCCGGGTGAGCGTGCCGGCGAGCACGCCGGTGGCCGTCCACTCGCGGTGGGTGGTGTCGGCGACCGGGACCACGAGCGCCGCTACGCAGACGAACACCGCGCCGCGCTCTACCACGTCGGCTAGCTGCCCGATCAGCAGGTCCAGGTTGGCCTGGTCGTCGCCGTGCTTTCCCGCCCAGCGGGCCGACAGCACGCCCGGCATGCCGTGCAGCGCGTCCACGGCCAGTCCGGAGTCGTCGGAGACGGCGGGCAGCCCCGTGTAGGCGGCGATCACGCGGGCCTTGAGCAGCGCGTTGTCGGCGAACGTGCTGCCGGTCTCCGGCACGTCGGGCGCGCCAGGGAACGACTCGAGCCCGACGATGTCCACGTTGCCGCCGCCCTTGCTGCCAACCCCGGCGAGAATCCGCGACAGTTCGGCGATCTTGCCCGCGTTCCTGGTCGCGAGCACCACGCGGCGGCGCGCGTCAGCCACCAAGCGCTCCGGCCAGCGCCTCCGTCTGCAGCCGCGACAGCTCCGCGCAGCCGACCGTGGCCAGGTCGAGCAGTTCGCCCAGGTGCGCGCGGGAGAACGGCTCACGCTCGGCGGTGCCCTGGATCTCCACGAAGTCCCCGGTGCCGGTGCAGACCACGTTCATGTCGGTCTCCGCCGCCGAGTCCTCCTCGTAGCACAGGTCGAGCCGCGGCTCGCCGTTCACGATCCCGACCGAGACGGCGGCGACCGAGGCGACGAGCGGGCTGCCCTTCAGCTTGCCCCGCTTGCGCAGCCAGTCGATCGCGTCGGCCAGGGCCACGTACCCGCCGGTGACCGCGGCGGTCCTGGTGCCGCCGTCGGCCTGCAGCACGTCGCAGTCGATGACGATCGTGTTCTCGCCAAGCGCCTTGTAGTCCACGGCCGCGCGCAGCGACCGGCCGACAAGCCGGGAGATCTCGTGCGTCCGGCCGCCGAGGCGGCCCTTGACCGACTCCCGGTCGTTGCGCGTGCTGGTCGCCCGGGGCAGCATCGCGTACTCGGCCGTCACCCAGCCGAGCCCGCTCCCCCGCCGCCACCGCGGCACCTCCTCGGTGACGCTCGCCGCGCAGAGCACCCGGGTCTTGCCGAACTCGACGAGCACCGACCCCTCGGCGTGATCGAGCCATCCCCGGGTAATCCGCACCGGCCGCAGCGCATGCGCGGCCCTGCCGTCTGGACGTGTCATGGTGTTCACCATACCGGGGTAACCCGAGGTCGATTACCTGTCCGGCGACGGCCACGTCCAGCTCGCCGGCGAAGGCGCTTGCGGCCTCTTCGCGAGCGTCGTCGGCGGCGTTCCAGGGCTGGAGGTGGGTGAGGACCAGTCGGCCCACGTCAGCCCGGTTCGCGTAGCCGGCCGCCTGGCGAGCGGTCAGGTGCAGGTTGGGCGGGAGGCCGGGCCCGTCGAGGAAGGCCGCCTCGGACAGGAACACGTCCGCGTCTTTGGCCAGGGCGGGCACCGCCTCGGTCTCGCCGGTGTCCCCGGTGTAGACCAGCGACCGCCCGCCGTGGGTGAACCGGAAGCCGAACGTCTCCACCGGGTGGTTCACGCGCCCGAGCGCGATGTCGAACGGCCCGATCCGCATCGCGCCCGGCGCGAGCGTCTCGAAGGCGAACCGCTTCATCACGCCGGGGTCCCCGTCCGGGCCGTGGACCAGCCCGATCCGCTCGCAGGTGCCGGCCGGCCCGTAGACCGGGATCGGCGGCTGCGGCCCGGCCGGAGCGTAGGCCCGCGCGACCGAGTAGGAGTAAAGATCGACGCAGTGGTCGGCGTGCAGGTGGCTCAGCAGGACGGCGTCGATGCCGAAAAGCGGCGCGAATCGCTGCAGCGCGCCGAGCGCGCCGTTGCCCATGTCAACGACCAGGCGGAAGCCGTCGGCCTCCAGCAGGTAGCAGGACGCGGCACTGTCAGGCCCGGCAAAGCTTCCGGAACAGCCAACCACAGTCAGTCGCATGAAGATCATTCTGCCAGCTGCCTTTGGCTGACGCCACGCGGCTGCTAGCGCGGGGACAGCGCTTCCAGCCCTGCAGGGGCAGCCCCGCGCATGGGGGCAGGGGTCACCGGGGAAATCACGCCCAGAGCTGGCCCTCTAGCTTCGCCTCGGCCTCGTCCAGGGTGCCGCTGTAGGCGCCGGTGGACAGGTACTTCCAGCCGCCGTCGGCGACGAGCACCACGATGTCGGCCCGCTCCCCCGCCCGAGCCGACTGGACGGCTATCCCCAGGGCCGCGTGCAGCGCGCACCCGGCCGAGATGCCGGCGAAAATGCCCTCCTTGGAGAGCAGCTCGCGGGTCCGGCGGAGCGCGTCCTCCGACGACACCGAGTACCGGGTGGTCAGCACCGACGGGTCGTAGAGCTCGGGGACGAACCCTTCGTCCACGTTCCGCAGGCCGTAGACCAGCTCGCCGTAGCGAGGCTCGGCGGCGACGATCTTCACGTCGGGCACGTGCTCGTGCAGGAACCTGCCCGTCCCCATCAGCGTGCCCGTCGTGCCGAGGCCGGCGACGAAGTGCGTCACCGACGGGAGGTCCGCGAGGATCTCCGGGCCGGTCGTCTCGTAGTGCGCCCGAGCGTTGGCCTCGTTGCCGTACTGGTAGAGCATCACCCAGTCCGGATGCTCGGCGGCGAGCCGCTTCGCCACCCGGACCGCCTCGTTCGAGCCGCCCGCCGCCGGGGAGGTGACGATCTCCGCCCCGTACATGCGCAGGATCTGTCGGCGCTCGTTGCTGGTGTTCTCCGGCATCACCACGATCAGCTGGTAGCCGCGCAGCCGCGCGATCATGGCCAGCGAGATGCCGGTATTGCCCGAGGTCGGCTCAAGGATCGTAGAACCGGGCCGGAGCAGCCCATCCTTCTCGGCCTGCTCGATCATGAAGAACGCGGCGCGGTCCTTCACCGACCCGGTCGGGTTACGGTCCTCAAGCTTGGCCCAGAGTCGGACGTCGTCGGACGGGGACATCCTCGGCAGCCCCACCAGCGGGGTGTTGCCGAGGGAGGCGAGCAGTGAGTCGTAGCGCAACGCAACGGTCCGTTCAGTTATGAAGTCTCTTTAAGCGGGCAGCGACCCGCCGGCCACGGCCGGGAGAACGGTCACCGTGTCCCCATCCTTGACCGGGGTCTCAAGGCCGCCGAGGAAGCGCACGTCCTCGTCGTTGAGGTACACGTTGACGAAACGGCGCAGCTTCTCGCCGTCCACCAGCCGCTCGCGCAGGCCGCCGTGCGCGGCATCCAGGTTGTTGAGCAGCTCGTCCAGGGTGCTGCCTGCCCCTTCGACCGACTTGGCGCCGCCGGTGTAGCTGCGCAGGATCGTGGGGATGCGAACCTCAATGGCCATGTGACAACGCTCCTGTAGTGAAACTTCATTACGCCTTGGATGGAACCCTGCGTCCGCGTTCGATCATTCCTCGATCTGGACGGGTTCCTCGGTGACCTCGCCGTCGATGATCCGGAACGAGCGGAACTCCGTTTCGGTCTCATCCCGCGTCGATGCTATGACGTAGTGGGCCTGCAGCTCACCAGCCTCACCCGCGTAGAGGATGTCGGTGCGTGACGGGTACGCCTCGGTGGCCGTGTGGGAGTGGTAGATGACAACAGCTTCTTCGTCGTTGTCGAACATCTCGTTCCAGACCCGGTTCCACTCGTCCGTGTCGAAGCGGTAGAAGGTAGGCGAGCGCTCGGCGTTCAGCATCGGGATGAACCGGACCGGGGCGTCGCTGCCTTCCGGGCCCACGATGACGCCGCAGGCCTCGTCCGGGTGGTCCGCGCGGGCGTGTTCGATGATCTGTTCAACCAGGGCGCGCGAGATCGTCAGCATGATCGGTGAGGTTACCTGCCGAGGGCGCGGACCAGGGACTCCTGCACGCCGCCGAGCCAGCCGTAGACCTCGAACGCGGCGGCCCTGGGGTCCTTCGGGTCGAGCGCGGCGAGTTGCTCCTCGAAGTCCTCCGTCACCTCAAGCCGGACACCGAACATCAGCCGTATGTCGTTCAGCGCCCGCACCCAGTCCCTGGCCTGGTCACCGTTGAGCCTTACCTTCCCGCCCTGCGGCGGGAGCGTCTCCAGCAGGGTCTGTGCGAAGTACTTCTTAGCCTCACGCAGTGAGGACTCGGTGTACTTGCGGAACTCGCCCGCCTTCTCCTGGTCATCGCGGTAGGCATCGGGCAGCAGCCGGGCGACCACCGGATCCGCCGGCAGCTCCGGGGCCGGCTCGTCCGGCTGGCTGAACTGCTTCTCCAACTCGGCGAAGACATCATCCGTCGACGCCGCTGGCTTCGACGGCGGCGATAGCCGCTCGGGGTCGTTCAGCAGCTCCATGACCGGGACGACGAGGGTGCGCAGCAGCGTCGCCTCGCCCCCGGACAGCCTGACGGTGACGCCGCCATCCCTCGTTGACCGGAACATCTCCACCTACTCATCCTGGCGAACGGTCGCCCACAGGCCATAGCCGTGCAGCACCTCGACGATGCGCTCCATTGCCTCGCGGGTGCCGCTGGCCACGACGGCCCTGCCCTTGCGGTGGACGTCGAGCATGAGCTTCTCCGCCTTCGGGCGTGAGTAGCCGAAGACGTGCTCGAAAACATAAGTCACATACGACATCAGGTTAACCGGGTCGTTCCAGACAATCGTCAGCCAGGGTTTATCCGGCACCGCTTCGTCCGCGGACCGCGGCAGATCTACCTCAGCGGGTGCCACGCTCATTCGCAGTCACCTCCTTCCGTAGTCTTCCACCTGTGACCTTTCCGGTGAACAGCGGGACCACAGCGCTGCTGACAGACCACTACGAACTCACCATGCTTCAGGCCGCCCTGCACAGCGGCGCCGCTTCGCGACGCGCGGTCTTCGAGATTTTCGCCCGCCACCTGCCGCACGGCCGCCGCTACGGCGTCGTCGCCGGCACCGGCCGGCTGCTCGACGCGCTGGAGCGGTTCCGTTTCGGGCAGGCCGAGCTGTCCTTTTTGCGGGATAACCGGATCGTAGACGAGACCACGCTCCGATTCCTTTCATCGTATCGGTTCGCGGGTAGCATCTGGGGCTACGCCGAGGGCGACGTGTACTTCCCCGGGTCACCCATCCTGGTCGTCGAGGGCACGTTCGCCGAGTCGGTGCTGCTTGAGACCGTCCTGCTGTCGATACTCAACCACGACTGCGCCATCGCGTCGGCCGCGTCCCGGATGGTGACCGCCGCCGGCGGTCCCGGCCCGGCCGGCCGGCCGCTGATCGAGATGGGCTCGCGGCGCACCCACGAGGGCGCGGCGGTGGCCGCCGCCCGGGCCGCCTACATCGCGGGGTTCGCGGCCTCGTCGAACCTGATGGCGCGGTTCGAATACGGCGTGCCGTCGTCTGGCACCTCGGCGCACGCGTTCACGCTGGCGCACGACAGCGAACGCGACGCGTTCGACGCCCAGCTCGCGTCGCTCGGCCCCGGGACCACCATGCTGGTGGACACCTACGACGTCGAGCGCGGAGTGCGGGCCGCCGTCGAGGCGGCCGGACCCTCGCTTGGCGCCGTGCGGATCGACAGCGGCGACCTGCCCGCACTCGGGGTCTCCGTGCGGGCGCTGCTCGACTCCCTCGGGGCGACCTCGACCCGGATCATCCTCACCGGCGACCTCGACGAGCACTCGATCGCCGGGCTCGCCGTCGCGCCGGTCGACGGCTACGGTGTCGGCACCTCGCTGGTCACCGGGTCGGGCGCGCCGACGGCGGCCCTGGTCTACAAGCTGGTGGCGCGGTCGGACGAGCCGCTCGCCGACGGCGCCCCGGCCGGGCCGGGCACGCTGCGGCCGGTGGCGAAGCGGTCGGTGGGAAAGCCGGGGCGCGGCGGGCGCAAGTGGGCCGTACGCGAGCGCACCGACATCGGCGTGGCGGCGACCGAGCGCATCTGGCTTACGCCGCCCGAGGCGGGCCCGAACGACCGTCTGCTGCTGCAGGAACTCGTCCAGGACGGGAAGATCGTCGGCCGGGAGCCGATCGAGGCCGCGCGGACACGGCACACCATGGTCCTCGCCGAGCTGCCCTCGTACGCGCTGCAGCTCTCCCGCGGCTACCCGGCTATCCCGACCGTCTTCGGCCCCGACCGGGAGGATTCCTAGGCGGGGCTGGCGACGGGGAGGCCGACCACCTCGGCGGCGTCGAGTAGCTGGCGGTCGTAGCAGACGAACGCGGTCAGGTCGCGCTTGATGGCCAGCGCGGACACCAGGTGGATCGCGGCGGTGGTGCCGAGGCTGACGGGCGCCTGGGTGCCCGCGTTGTCTAGCAGGTCGTGGCTGAGCGAGACCAGCGAGACGCGGCGGATGATGCGCTGAGCGCGGGGCAGCGCGCCCGGCTCGGCCCGCCAGATCGCGCGGAGCACCTCGGCCCGGTGCAGAGTGCTTGAGACGAGAGCCTGGCCCTGGCGCTGCCCGAGGTAGCTGGCGAGCGCGCCGGACTCGGGCTCGGCCAAGGCGAGCTTGACCAGGGCCGAGGAGTCAAGGTAGATCACTGCGGTCCCGTCCCCTCGCGGCCGCCCTGCTCGCCGGCGCGCAACTGCCCGAGTGCCTCACTCGCGCTGGTCTCGCCGGCGCCGCCGGTGTACGGCTCGATCTCCAGGACGCTGCCTTCGTCCTCGGCGCGCTCGATGACCCCCTTGGCGATCCAGCGCTCGAGCGGGCTGTCCGGGTCGCGTACCGGAACCATCTGGGCGACCAGCCGCCCTCGGTTGGTGATGTCCACCGTGTAGCCGCGCTCCACCAGGTCGACGTAGACGCTGGCATGCTGGCGAAGCTCGCGGATGCCGATCCGCTGCGATGGCAGGTTGCTTGTCGAGTGGTGCACCGGGTCGCCTGAGTACCCGAGATCCGGGTTGAGCGGCTTGCCCCGGCGCCGGTCGCCCTTCTGTGGCATGGAGGAACGGTAGCACATTAAATGCTACACCGGCGAGTAATAATCGCAACAGGTTGCCAACGCGCCCGCGCGGGTCGAGCATCAGGCACAGATCACGTCAATTCTTGAGGCAAAATAGAAGCATGCAGCAGCCGCGCGACTTCTCGATGTACGGTGCCGTCGATCTCGGGGCCCGGCAGGCCGCCGCCCAGCGCAGGCAGCAGGCGTCGGCCGCGCGCCAGCGCCGCCAGCGCCGCCCCCGGCGAGGGCGCGGCCGATGCCGGCGCCGCCGCCGGGCAGGCGTCGGCGTCCGTCTTCGAGGTGATGGAAGAGACCTTCAACGACGACGTCGTCTACCGGTCACGGACGACGCCGGTGATCGTCGACCTGTGGGCCGAGTGGTGCGGCCCGTGCAAGCAGCTCAGCCCGGTGCTCGAGAAGCTGGCCAACGAGGCCAACGGCGCCTGGGTGCTTGCCAAGGTCGACGTCGACGCGAACCCCCGGCTGGCCCAGGCCTTCCAGGCGCAGTCCATCCCGATGGTCGTCGCGATCATCGGCGGCCAGATGGTGGACGCGTTCCTCGGCGCGATGCCCGAGGCGCAGGTCAAGCAGTGGCTCACCCAGGTGCTCTCGGTGGCGGAGCAACTCGGCGTCCAGACCGGGGCGCGGCCGGCGGAGGAGGGCGGCGACGCGGCAGCCGACGACCTGCCGCCCGCGCTCGCGGCGGCCAGGGACGCGATGGAGGACGGCGACCTGGACGCGGCCGCGGCGGCGCTTGAGAAGGCGCTGGCCGATGCCCCGGCCGACCCGCTCGCCAAGAGCTGGCTCGGCCAGGTGAACCTGATAAGGCGGGCCTCGTCCTACGACCCGGCGACCGTGAGCCGTGCGGCCGCGGCCTCCCCCGATGACATCGACGCGCAGCTGCGGATGGCCGACGTGCAGATGGCGAGCGGGGACGCGGAAGAGGCGTTCGACCGGGTGCTTGGCGTCATCAAGCGAACCTCGGGCGCGGAGCGGAACACCGCGCGCCTGCACCTGCTCGACCTGTTCGAGATCCTCCCGCCCGACGACGACCGGGTGAAGAAGGCCCGCACCCAGCTAACCCTGTTGCTTTTCTAGCGGGAACCGGGTCGGCCAGCGCCTCGAGCGCGGGCAGCGCGGCCGCCAGCGCGGTGCGCTGCTGCGGGGTAAGCAGCATCACTCGCTGGGTCAGCAGGGCGGAATTCTCCGCGCGCAGCCGCTCCATCGTCTCGTGCCCCTCCTGAGTGATGGCCAGCGTCGAGGCGCGGGCATCCTTCGGGTCGGCGTCGCGGCGGACGTAGCCGAGCTCCTCGAGCACCGCCACCAGCCGCGTGAGCGTGGACGGGGCGATGCCCTCGGCGGCGGCCAGGTCGCCGAGGCGGAGCGGGCCGGACTGCTCGACGGTGGCGAGGGCGGCGAGCTGGGTCGGCGTCAGGCTGGCCATCTCATGGCGGCGCAGTCGCCGGGACAGCCGAGCGAGGGCAACACGCAGCCGTGTTACATCGATCACGCCGTTTTCCGCGCTTATCATGCTCGCGCCGGCGGTCGACGGGATTACTGTTGTTTCCCGCGCCATGCAAGAAGATTACGCGGTGACGCGCACACCTCATACTGTGGGTTCTTGGACAGAGGCGTCCTTGGAAGGCGGAAACTGAGATGACCATGGCGCCGAGCGTGTCGTACTCGATCACGGCACGCCTTGAAGTTGCCGCGCACGGTCGCGCGGTCAGTGAAATCACCCGAACCGTGGAGCAGGCCGGCGGCCTGGTGACCGCCATCGACGTCAACTCCGGTAACCGCGGCAAGCTGCGGGTGGACGTGACCTGCGCCGCGACCGACACCTCGCACGCCGAGTCGCTGGTCGCGGCGATGGCCGCGATCCCCGGCGTGACGGTGCACAAGGTCAGCGACCGAACCTTCCTGCTGCATCTCGGCGGCAAGATCGAGATGCGGTCCAAGGTGCCGCTGCGCAACCGCGACGACCTGTCGATGGCCTACACGCCGGGCGTGGCGCGGGTCTCGCTCGCGCTCGCGGCCAAGCCGGAGGACGCCCGGCGCCTGACGATCAAGCGCAACAGCGTCGCCGTCGTGACGGACGGGTCCGCGGTGCTCGGCCTGGGCAACCTCGGCCCCTACGCGGCGCTGCCGGTGATGGAGGGCAAGGCCGCGCTGTTCAAACGGTTCGCGTCCATCGACGCCTGGCCGATCTGCCTGGACACCCAGGACACCGACCAGATCGTCGCCACAGTGGCGGCCATCGCCCCTGGGTTCGGCGGGATCAACCTGGAGGACATCTCCGCGCCGCGGTGCTTCGAGGTAGAGCGCCGGCTGCGCGCGATGCTGGACATCCCGGTGTTCCACGACGACCAGCACGGGACCGCGATCGTCGTGCTCGCCGCGCTGACCAACGCGCTCCGGGTGGTGGGCAAGGAACTACCCGACGTCAGGATCGTCATGGCGGGCGCGGGCGCGGCCGGCACAGCGGTGCTCAAGCTGCTGCTCATCGCCGGGGCCAGCAACGTGATCTCCTGCGATATCAACGGCGCGGTCTACCGGGGCCGACCGGGGCTGAACGAGAGCCTTGGCTGGATCGCCGAGCACACCAACGCCCAGGGCTACGCCGGCGACCTGAAGGGCGCGATCATCGACGCCGACGTGTTCATCGGCGTGTCCGCGCCGAACCTGCTGGCCGGCGAGGACGTCAAGACCATGCACCCCGGCGCGATCGTGTTCGCGCTCGCCAACCCCGAGCCGGAGGTGGACCCGGACGAGGCGCGCGAGTACGCGGCCGTGGTGGCCACCGGGCGCAGCGACTACCCGAACCAGATCAACAACGTGCTCGCCTTCCCCGGCGTGTTCCGCGGCCTGCTCGACGCGCAGTCCACCACGATCACCGACACGATGCTGGTGGCGGCCGCCCGGGCGCTCGCCGACGTGGTCCCCGCCGACGAACTCGGCCCCGACTACATCATTCCCTCGGTGTTCCACCCCGATGTCGCCTCCAGGGTCGCCGCCGCGGTCCGCGACGCGGCGCTGGCCAATGGAGGGGAAATAGTGGACGCTACCTGATCGCTCAACACCGATCATGGTGGTTACATGGACCGCATGGGTTCGGATCCGAAGGCTGGCCGACTGCTCGTCGCGACTCCGCTGCTCGGGGATCAGAACTTCCGGCGCGCCGTGGTGCTCATCGTGGAGCACGAGACCTTCGAGGGGACCCTCGGCGTCGTGCTCAACCGGCCGACCACGGTCGGCGTCGGGCAGGTGCTGGCGGAGTGGACGGAGCTGACCACCGAGCCGTCGGTGGTCTTCCGCGGTGGCCCGGTGGCGCCGAACAGCGCCCTGGCGCTCGCGATGATCCCGGGCAAGGACGAGCCGATCGGCTGGCGTCCGCTCGACGGCGCCCCGGCGCTTGCCCGGCTCGGCCTGCTCGACCTGGACACGCCGCCCCGGCTGCTCGCGCCGTCCATCACCAGCCTGCGCGTCTACATCGGCTACGCCGGCTGGTCCCCCGGCCAGCTTGAGGCCGAGATCAGCGAGGGCGCGTGGTACGTGCTCGCCGCCCAGCCCGGCGACGTCTTCGCCCCCGAGCCCGACCACCTCTGGCGTAATGTGCTGCGCCGCCAGGAGGGTGACCTGGCGTTCGTCGCCACATACCCGGATGACCCCGCCATGAACTGATCCGCACGCGGTAAGCTGGATTCGTGAGCACCGAAGTAATCCCTGACAGCGACCTGAAGGTACATGAGGACCGCAAGGTCGATACTTCGCATGGCGATCATGAGCGGTTCGCGCACTACGTCGACAAGAACGACATGATGAACGCGACCGTGTTCGGCACGCCGATTAAGGCGCTGTGCGGCAAGGTCTGGGTGCCGAGCCGGGATCCCAAGAAATACCCGGTCTGCCCGGAGTGCAAGGAGATTTACGAGTCGCTGCCGCCGGGCGACGACGACGGCGCGGAGTAGTGGGCGGACCAGAGTCAGCCGGGCCCGTTCAAGAAAATTCTTCCCACGCACCCCTTCGCGGCTGGCAGAAGGCTGCTCACGAAGAGTATTTTCTGGTTGCTAGGCGTGATTTCCTTCTGGTGGCAACGCCCGGCGCGGGCAAGACGACGTGGGCGCTCGCGGTAGCGGGCGAGCTGCTCGCCCGGCGGGAGATCGTG
Organism: uncultured Actinomycetota bacterium; assembly: GCA_963844925.1. Classification (GTDB taxonomy): domain Bacteria; phylum Actinomycetota; class Actinomycetes; order Streptosporangiales; family Streptosporangiaceae; genus Trebonia. Next base: position 41,954 of record CAWJQG010000003.1, read on the forward strand.
GGCATCACGATCGTGACGCCCACCGAGCACCTCAAGTACCAGTGGGCGGCGGCGGCGCAGCGGCTCGGCATCGCCATCGACCCGTCCTACCGGAACGCGCAGGGCAAGGCCGGGGCTGACTTCCAGGGCGTCGCGGTCACCTACGCCCAGGTCGCGGCCCATCCCGCGCTGCACAGGGCGCGCACCGAGAGCCGGCGCACGCTGGTCATCTTCGACGAGGTCCATCACGCGGGCGACGCGCTCTCCTGGGGCGAGGCGGTCAGGGAGGCGTTCGAGCCCGCGCGACGGCGGCTCGCGCTGACCGGGACGCCGTTCAGGTCGGATGCGAACCCCATCCCTTTCGTGACCTATGTCCCCGAGGCGGACGGGTCCAAGCGGTCCGCCTCCGACTACGTGTACGGGTACGGGCCCGCGCTCGCGGACGGCGTGGTGCGACCGGTGATCTTCCTGGCGTACTCGGGCGAGATGCACTGGCGGACCCGGGCGGGCGACGAGATCACCGCGACGCTCGGCACCCCGATGACCAAGGACCAGATCGCGCAGGCCTGGCGGACCGCGCTCGACCCCTCGGGCGAGTGGATAACCCGGGTGCTCGAGGCCGCCGACAAGCGGCTGACCGAGGTCCGGCGGGCGATGCCGGACGCGGGCGGCCTGGTGATCGCGGGCGACCATGAGACCGCGCGGGCGTACGCGGGCCTGCTGCGGCGGATCAGCGGCGAGCGGCCGGTCGTGGTGCTCTCCGACGATCCGACCGCGACCAGGAAGATCTCCGCATTCGGCGGCTCGACCGCGCGCTGGATGGTGGCGGTGCGGATGGTCTCCGAGGGCGTGGACGTGCCCCGGCTGGCCGTCGGCGTCTACGCGACTTCCGTGTCCACCGCGCTTTTCTTCGCCCAGGCGGTCGGCCGGTTCGTCCGGGTACGGCAGCGCGGGGAGACCGCGTCGGTGTTCGTGCCCTCGGTGCCGGCGCTGCTCGGGTTCGCCGCCGAGCTTGAGGCCGAGCGTGACCACGTGGTCCGGGCGCTTAGCCGGGATCCGGAGGCCGAGCTGGCGGCGGCGCAGCGGGAGCGGACGACGGACGACTTCGAGGTCTTCGGCCGTTCCTTCGAGGCGCTGAAGGCGTCGGCGACGTTCGACCGTGTCCTCTTCGACGGCGGCGAGTTCGGCACCGCGACCGAGGCGGGGTCGCCGGAGGAGGAAGACTACCTAGGGCTGCCGGGCCTGCTCGATCCGGACCAGGTCTCCACGCTGCTGCGGAAGCGCCAGGCAGCGCAGCTGGCGACGCGGTCTCAGATCCAGGCGCCGCAGGCGCTGGCAACCACGACGGCAACCGCGACGGCAACCGCGACGGTGAGCCGCGAGCAGCTCGCTGTGCTGCGCAAGGAGCTCAACGGACTGGTCGGCGCGTGGAGTCACCGAACCGGCCAGCCGCACGGTGTCATTCACAACGAGCTCCGCCGGGCCTGCGGCGGGCCGGCCCTCCCGCAGGCCGCTGCCGAGCAGATCAAGGCGCGGATCGAGAAGATCCGCCAATGGGCCCTCAGGCGGGCCTGATCTTGACCCCGGCGCCGCGCAGGGACTCGATGGCCTCCGACGTTGACCCGGGCGCGACCCCCGTGGTCAGGCCGAGCAGGACCCGAGTCGCGAAGCCGTTCGCGGCCGCGTCGGCGGCGGTCGCCCGGACGCAGTAGTCGGTGGCGATCCCGGCCACGTCGACCTGCCGCACGTCGTGATCGCGCAGCCAGTCGGCGAGCGGCGTCCCGTCGTCGCCGGTGCCCTCGAACCCGCTGTAGGCGGCGGCGTGCGCGCCCTTGCGGAAGGTCGCCTCGACCTGCGTTGTGTCCAGGTCGGGGTGGAACTCCGACCCGGTCGACCCGGCCACGCAGTGCGCGGGCCAGGACCTGCGGTAGTCCGGCTTGTCGGCGAAGTGGCTGCCCGGGTCGATGTGGTAGTCCTTGGTCGCCACCACGTGGTCGTAGCCGTGGTCGGGCCGGGCCAGCAGCGCGGTGATACCGCGGGCCACCGCGGCCCCGCCGGCGACGGCCAGCGAGCCGCCTTCGCAGAAGTCGTTCTGCACGTCAACGATAATGAGCGCGCGCATGGACGTTACCGTACCCGGAAATCACTGCAACCGATCGGCGGGCACCGGCGTCTGTAGGGAGGACCGGGGAAACGGCCCTGCCGATACGGTGCGAAGGTGTGGTAACCAGAGTGGTAAGCAGTTGCCTACTCCAGACAGGAGGCCCGGTGGGCACGGACACCGGCGCGGAGACGGGCCCCCACACCGTCGTCTCCTCGGGCCCGTCAGCGCGCGCGGCTCTCGCCGAGCAGCTGTTCGCGGCCAGCTACCCGAAGCTGGCCGGCTGGGTCAGGCGGCTAGTCGACGACGACGACACCGCCCACGAGATCGCTTCCGAGGCATTCGTCCGGCTGCTATCGAAGTGGACCAGCATCGACAGACTGGACAACCCGCAGAGTTACCTATTCATGATCGCTACCAACCTGGTTCGAGACCACTGGCGCAAGACCGAGCGCGAGCGCCGGGCAATGCGCAACGTCAGCGCCGGCAACGACGCCGAGCCGTCCTCCGATCCGGCGCAGGACGTGGACGTGCGCGCGCTCATCGCCGCGCTGCCCGCCCGGCTGCGCGACCCGTTCCTGCTCCACTACTACGCCGGGTTCGGCATCAAGGAGATATCGGCGCTGCTCAAACGGCCCGAGGGGACGATCAAGGCGGACCTGTTCCATGCCCGGGCGAAGCTCAAGGAGGCGCTCGCCGAGCACGACGGCGGCCGGGGCGGCGGCGGATCGAGTGACGAACGAAGGGGAGGTGGCAGGAGCAATGCGCGCTGACGACGACCACGACCCGCTCGACAGCTGGCTGAACCAGCAGGTAAAGCCGCTGCCGCCGCCGCCGGGGACGTTCGAGCTGATCACCCGGCGGGCGCGCGGCCGCAAGCTGCGCAAGCTGGGGGTGACCGTGGTGTCGGCCGCCGCGGTGGCCGCCGCGGTGGCCATCGCCGTCCCCGTCGGGCTCAACCTCCACCTTTCCCCGACCCCGACCAAGGGTCAGTATGCGGCGGACGGCTCCCACCCAACCGGGAAGCAGTCGACCAACGGGAACGCGACTCGCATCAAGCCGAGTCCGTCCCCCTCCGCGACCCATCCCGTCATCGAGCCATCCGGCCCCGTGCCGGCCAACTTCCAGCCGTCGTCGGTCACGTTCGTCAGCCCCGACACCGGCTGGGTGATCGGGCAGGCGGGCACCCCGGGACAGTGCGCCAACGTCAACCCCGACATCTGCACGTCGATCGCGCGGACCGACAACGCGGGCCAGAGCTGGCAGGGCGGCCCCACCCCCGACACCACCGGCCCCAGCGGGCCGCTCGGGGTGAGCGGCATCAGGTTCCTCAACGGAACCGACGGCTGGGCCTTCGGACCCGAGCTGTGGGCCACGCACGACGGGGGTAAGACCTGGACCCAGGTCAACACCGACGGGGATCGGGTCACCGACCTCGAGGCGTCCGACGGCCGGGCGTACGCGCTGTTCGCCACCTGCACCACCCCAAGCGGCATTGTCTCGCCCAGCTTCGCGGCGAGCTGCGCTAGCTACACGCTGATGACCACCGCTGCGGGCAGTAACGACTGGGTAGCGGTCAGCGGAACGACCACGGCGCTCATCAAGAGCCCCACCGTCACCATTGCCTCCACATCGGCGGTTCTCGAGCTCACCGGCAGCAACGGCTACCTGCTGGGCCCGGACGGAACGCTCTACTCGGGTCCCATCGGCGGCGCCTGGACCAGGGTGGGGGCCGCGCCGTGCGGGCCGGGGGCCTCGCCCGAGGACAGCGGGCTGCCCACGTTCGCGCAGCTCGCGCTGGTTAACTCGACCCAACTGGCGCTGGCCTGCAGCGGAAACAGGCCCACCGCGCCGCCCACGCTCTACACCTCCGGCAACGGCGGCGCGACCTGGACCGAGCAGCCGGCCGCCGCCTGGTCGGGCATCATCGAGGACGTCGGCAGTAACATGACGTCGCTCGCCGCCGCGCCCAACGGGGCGCTGATCCTAGCGACCCTCAACGGGATCTACTACCGGCCGGCCGGCGGCTCGAAGTGGCAGGCGTCCAGCGCGACCGGGTCGAAGGCACCGAGCGGCGGGTTCAGCTACGTCGGCATGACCACCGACGACCAGGGCGTCGCGCTGCCCGCCGACATGTCGCTGCACGAGATCTGGATGACCTTCGACGGCGGCCAGACGTGGAGCCCAGCCACTTCGATCACGCCTGGTAACTAACGCGGGGACGGGTGACGCGAAGCCACGCGTGCGTTCAGAATGAAAAGATCCTTTTCCACCGAACGCACGCGTGTGTCCCCGTTCACCGGCCGGCCGTCTGCTCTCAGCGCGGCACGCGCAGCAGCAGGGCTGAGCCCTGGCCGCCGCCGCCGCAGAGCGCCGCCGCGCCGAGCCCGCCGCCGCGGCGGCGCAGTTCGCAGGCGAGGGTCAGCGCGATCCGCGTGCCCGACGCGCCGAGCGGGTGACCGATCGCGATCGCGCCGCCGTTCACGTTCACGATGCCGGGCGAGACGCCGAGCGCGTCCATGGACGCGACGCCGACCGCGGCGAACGCCTCGTTGATCTCGATCAGGTCCAGGTCCGCAGTGCTCAGGCCGGCCTTGGCGAGCGCCTTGTTGATCGCATTCGACGGCTGGAAGTGCAGGCTGCTGTCCGGGCCCGCCACGGCGGCGAACGAGCCGACCTCCGCCAGGATGCTCGCGCCGAGCCGCTCCGCCGCCTGCCGGGACGTAACGACGACGGCGGCGGCGCCGTCGGAGATCTGCGAGGCAGTGCCCGCGGTGATCGTTCCCTCCGCGCCGAAGGCGGGCCGGAGCCGCGCGAGCGACTCGACCGTCGTCTCGCCGCGGATTCCCTCGTCTTCACGAAAATACGATCGTGTCCTTCTTGGACTCTGATCTCGACTCCGACGATCTCCTCCGACAGCAGGCCATCCTTGGCCGCCCGCGCGGCGCGCTGCTGCGAGCGGGCGGCGAACTCGTCCTGCCGCTCGCGGGAGATGCCGAGCTTGGCGTTGCCCAGATCGGCGGACTCGCCCATCGAGAGACCGTTGAAGACGTCGGTCAAGCCGTCGTAGGCCATCGAGTCGAGCATCTCCACCGTGCCGTACTTGTAACCCTGACGGGCGCCCTTGAGCACGTGCGGCGCGTTGGACATCGACTCCATGCCGCCCGCCACGATGACGTCGAACTCGCCCAGCCTGATCAGATCGGCCGCCTGGGCGATCGCGTCAAGGCCGGACAGGCAGACCTTGTTGACCGTGGTCGCGGGGGTGGTCATCGGGATGCCGCCGTTGACCGCCGCCTGCCGGGCGGTGATCTGGCCGGCGCCGGCCTGGAGCACGTGGCCCATGATCACGTACTCGACCCTGTCCGGCGCTACCCCGGCGCGGTCAAGCGCCCCCTTGATGGCGAAGCCCCCGAGCTCGGCCGCGCTGAACCCGGAAAGAGACCCGAGCAGCCGCCCGATGCCCGTCCGCGCTCCGCCTATGATCACTGGGTCAAGGTCGCCCATCCGGGGCCTCCTCAATCATTGCCTATCCCGCCTACATGTCACGATACCTACCATGTTGCAGAGAATCGATCACGTGGGGATCGCCTGCCGCTCGCTTGAGGCCGCGATAGAACGGTACGTAAGCGTCTTCGGGTTCGCCGTGGTAAGCGAGGAATCCAACGCCGAACAGGGGGTGCGAGAGGCCATGCTCGCAACGGATTCCGGCGACTCGTACGTGCAGCTACTCGAGCCACTTTACCCGGAGACCCCGGTCGGCCGGTTCATCGCGCGGCGGGGCGAGGGGCTGCACCATGTCGGGTACGCGGTAACGGACATCACAGCTGCGCTGGCGGTAGTCCGGGGGACCGGGGTGCGGCTGATCGACTCCCGGCCCCGGCACGGGTCGATGGGCGCCTCGATCGCGTTCCTGCACCCCGGCGATCTCGGTGGCGTGCTGACCGAGCTCGTGCAATCCCGGAGGATGCATGAAATGTAACGTTCCGGACGGGGACAAGGGGCGCATGCGGGACATGTGACCTTTAGACTCCCTAGCAGGCGACCTTGCTAAGTCACCCCCGGGATTGTGCCGGCACAGAACGCCGATCTACCCACAGACCTGGCGGAGGCGGAGTAAATTGCCTCTCATTGGCGAAGGCCCGCCCGCAACCCGGCCTCGCCCGTCCCCGTCTAGCTTGGATTAGGCCCACATGCAATCGGACATTGACGCTCAGCTTACTAACTTCTTCGAAGAGACCCCACCGCGCGACTTCGCCAAGGTGATGCGCGGCTACGATCCGCACCAGGTCGACGAGCACATACGTCAGCTCGCCAACGAGGTACGCCGGCACCAGGAAGAAGCGCTCGGCGCGCGCCGCGATCTGCAGGACGCCCAGCGGCAGATACAGGAGCAGGAGCGGCCCACCTACTCAGGTCTCGGCGCTCGCATCGAGCAGCTGCTGCGGCTGGCCGAGGAACAGGCCACCGAGCTCGTCCAGGCCGCGCGTTCCGAGGCCAACGAGATCAAGGCCGCCGCCAAGGTGGACGGCGCCGAACTGCGGGCCGCGGCCGAGAACGAGGCCGCGGAGCTGCGGGCCAACGCCAAGCGCGAGACCGACGACGTGCGCGGTGCCGCCGAGCGCGAGGCCGACTCGATCCGCACCACCGCACGGCGCGAGGCGGACGAGCTGACCTCCACCACCGAGCGCGAGGTCGCCAAGCTGCGCGCGACCGCCGACCACGAGGTCGCCGAGAAGCGCGCCGCCACCGAGCGGGACATCGCCAAGCTGCGCACCACCACCGAGCGCGAGGTGGCACAGCTCAAGGCGGCCGCCAAGCGCGAGCGCGACGAGATCCTCACCACCTCCAAGCGCCAGGCCGACGAGATGCGGTCGCAGGCGCAGCGGATCCTCGAGGAGAGCGAGGCGCAGCGGGCGCAGGCCGAGGCGGAGTTCGAGATCCAGCTCGCCACCCGGCGCGAAGAGGCCGAGCGCCAAGAGGCCGAGCGGCTCTCCGCCGCGCAGGCCGCCACCCAGAAGCTGGTCTCCGAGGCCGAGCAGCGCGCGTCCACCGCCGAGCAGCGCGCCGCCAAGGCGTCCGCCCAGGCCGACCAGACCCGCCGCGACGCCGACCAGCACGCGCGCCAGCTGGTCAGCAACGCGAAGAAGAACGCCGACCAGATCGTCGCCCAGGCCAAGGCGCAGTCCGACCAGCTGCTGTCGGAGACCAAGGCCGAGGCCGAGCGGCGCCGGGTCGCCTCCCAGCGCGAGGTCGACGAGCTCACCCGCCAGAAGGACAACATCTCCACCCACCTCGCCCAGGTGCGCCAGCTCCTCGGCGGCCAGCTTGGCATCCAGCTGCCGCCGGAGTCGGCCGTGGCGGCTGCCCCGGCCAAGTCGGCTATCGCCGAGAGCGTCCCGGCCGCTGCCGCCCCCGCCGTCCGCCCAGCGGCGGCGGGAAACGGCACCGCGGCACCGCGGCCCAACGGCGCGGCGAACAGCGACGGGAAGGGCACCGAGTCCGAGGACTGGTGGACCGAGTAGGGGCAACTAGCGCCTGACGGGGCTCGTTGCAAACGTGGTGCCCCGACCCAATGCTGGGTCGGGGCACCACGTGTTTCAGTCCCATTCGGTCGGCAGCGCCGAGCCAGTCAGCGCCGCAGGGTTAACCACCGCAGCGATCTCGTTAAGCACGATCCGGACGTAACTCTCCCCCACCCACAGGTGCTTGGCGCCCTGCACGCCGATAACGTCGGCCTTGGGCACCCGCGCGAACCGCTGCCACGCTTCCTCGGGCCGCAGGAAGTCGTCAAACTCGGGAACGAGCGCGGTCAGCGGCCTGCCCGACGCGGCCCAGGCGTCCAGGTCGGCGTCGGCGGCCCGGCGCAACGGCGGGGAGAGCAGGATACCGCCGACCACGCCGGGCAGCAGCCCCCAGCGCAGCGTCAGCTCGGTGCCGAACGACCAGCCGACCAGCCAGATCCCCGGCAGCCCGGCCTCGGTCGCGTACCGCACGGCCGCCTCGACGTCGTAGCGCTCCGTCTCTCCGCCGCCGAACTCGCCGTCGCTCTTGCCGCGCTCGGACTCGGTTCCCCTGGTGTTGAACCGCAGCACGGCCAGGTCTGCGAGCGCGGGCAGCCGGTAGGAGGCCTTGCGGAGAATGTGGCTGTCCATCATGCCGCCGTGCGTCGGCAGCGGGTGCAGGCAGACCAGCGTGGCGGCCGGGTCCCGGTCCTTGGGTAGCGCGAGCTCGCCGACCAGGTTCAGTCCGTCGGCGGTCGTGAATGTGATCGGCGTCCGCCTGGCGGGCAGGACGGTCGCCGCTCTGATCAGCTGTGCCATGGATCCTCTCGGGCTGTTCAACAACCGTCAACCGGGACGGCGCTGCATGCGCCGCCGCCAGCACACCGTATGCCAGTGCCGCCGCGACTCCACGCCCGTATCCGTCGGCCAGGCCACAACGTGCGGGGTACCCGGGTGGACCTCCTGGTCGCAGCCGGGGCAGCGGTACGACTTGCCCGCCGCCGCGCCGGGCACCTGACGCACCACCCAGTCGCCGTCCGGCCGCTCCTCGAGCCGCTCCGGGCCAAGCGGCGTTGGTGGTGTGGCGGCCTTGGGCCGTCGGCTCTTGCGCGCGGTCACAGCCATCAAGGGTATCCGGGCGCCGCACCGGCCAAATCGCACTACAGTGCCTTCCGTGCGCCTTGTTATCGCGCGGTGCAGCGTCGACTACGACGGCAGGCTCACCGCCCACCTCCCGGCCGCCCTCCGGCTGCTCATCGTGAAGGCCGACGGGTCCGTCCTCGTGCACTCCGACGGCGGCTCCTACAAGCCGCTGAACTGGATGTCACCGCCCTGCCGACTGACCGAGCACCCGGATAAGTGGACGGTCACCAACAAGGCCGGCGAAACGCTGACCATCACCATCGCCGAGACCCTGTCCGATACCTCGGTGGACCTCGGCATCGACCCGGGCCTGGTCAAGGACGGCGTCGAGTCGCACCTGCAGGAGCTGCTGGCGGAGCAGCTCCACCTGCTGGGCGACGGCTACCGGCTGATCCGCCGCGAGTACCCCACCCCCATCGGCCCCGTCGACATCATGTGCCGTGACGCCGATGGCGAGCACGTGGCCGTCGAGCTCAAGCGCCACGCCGGGATCGACGCCACCGAGCAGCTGACGAGGTACCTGGAGCTGCTGAACCGGGACCCGCTGCTGAGCCCGGTCAAGGGCGTGCTCGCCGCGCAGACCATCAAGCCGCAGGCGCGCACGCTGGCCGAGGACCGCGGTATCCGGTGCGTGGTCCTGGACTACGACGCCATGCGCGGGATTGAGCGCGTGGGCACGCTGTTCTGAATTAGCGCGTCTGAATTTAGCGCGCGAGCCCGGGGGCGGTCAGCGGTTCGCCGGGCGGGCGCGGCGGCGAGTCGGCGGGCTGCTTGACGACGACCGCGTCCCCCGCCTGTATTGCCTGGGGACCCTCAAGGAGCCAGTCGATGTCGACCTCCTCGCCGCCGACGTTCGCGGTGTCCCACGGTCCGCTGCGCAGCAGGGTGTGGATCAGCGGGCCGCCGAGCTGCTCTAGGTGAGCGCGCAGCGCGGCATCGTCCGGCAAGCCGTCGATGCGCGGCGCCAGGCGGTCCCGGATCTGGGTCAGCCGCAGCAGCAGCGCCTCGAGGTCGGCATCGGCGTCAAAGGTCCCTTCCTCGCCCTCCGCGATGCCGTCGGCGATGATGTCCTTGATCGGGCGAAAATCGCCGTTCTCGTCGGCGGTGACCATCTGCAGCCAGGCCCGGCTCTTGTGCCGGTACTGCAACATGGACATCACGGCCTCGTGACGGACGAAGTCGGCGTCCCGCAGCGTCGTGCCGCGCCGAGGCCGGGCCAGGCATCGGGCCAGCGAGATGGCCGACGCCAGCCCGCTGTTCAGGCCCCGCCCAGGCCAGAAGTGAATCGCGTTGGCCGCGTCGCCGAGCAGGAAGCCGAACGTCCCCGGCGTCGTCGGAGTGGGCGGGAACAGCCGGACGGAGAACCTCGGCCGTTGCACCATGTTGAGGAGGAAGCCGGTCACGGCGGTCAGGTTCTCCGGCGGGACGCCGAACAGCAGGAGCCCTTCCTCGACCCGCGTCCAGAACGGTGATCCGCGCAGCAAGGCGGGCAGGAACAGGGTGTGGTGCGTGCCGCAGAAGAACTCGCCGCGCGGGTTCCGCTCTAGCAGGCAGGGCTCGGACTGTATGCACCCGGTGAACGTCTGCCTGATGGGGTTGATCCCGACCGCTTCCTTCGCCTCCTGGTCGGTGAGCCGCATGTTCAGGAACCCCTCGCCGTTCAGCGAGTTCAGCAGGAACCGGTTCTGCGCCACCGTCAGCAGGACCGCCATCGGGTCCGGCAGCTGCGACTTGACCCGCAGGCCGAGCACCATGTCGGAGACCTGCTCGCCGTCGAGCCCGTAGAGGGTCGGATCGGCCGCGCCGAACTTGCCGCAGAAGTGCGAGAAGGTGCGCGACCTGCTGCCCTCGCAGATCACCAGCACGTGCTGCTTCACGATCTCGTCATGGGCTGACGCGGCGTCGAAGCGCTCGGGGATGAGCTCGATCTGGCCGCGCTTGGCGTTGGCGAGGTCGAGCAGGCGGTCCTCGATGTAGGCGATGCGGATGTTGCGGGGGCCGAGATCGATCGAGTCCGGTCCCTTCGGCCACATTTCCGTGAAGTTGCCCGGGGTGAACAGGTAGTCCTGTATTTCCTGCGGGAGTTTGAGGAACTGGCGGCTTTGGATGGTCACGACCTGCTGGCGCCGGACGTTGCCCTCGTCATGGCCCTTCCACACCACCCGGCGGCCGTCGCGCTTCCAGCGGCCGTTGTAGACCCGGATCGCGACCCGCGGTCCCATATGGTCGGCGAGCAGCAACGCGAAGGTCAGGCCGACCGGACCGCCGCCGCTGATGGTGACCCGCAAGACGGACGCGGGGTGAGTCGCCTCGGCGAGTTGTCGCGCGTCAACCACGACGGTCGTGTCCTGTGCGCCTGACATCTCGAATTTGAACCTCTGGCCCGCGATCATGATCTCGTCACCCGGCTGGAGGCGGTGGGTGGTAATGGCGGAACCGTTCACCCAGGTGCCATTGCTGCTGCCCCGGTCGGCAATGACATAGCCGTCGGCTTCCTGCCGGATCTCCGCATGCAACCGTGAGACCGAGCGATCGGCGATAACGATGTCGCTCTCGCCCCGACCGAAAGTAACCGGCCCGCCACCGATCGCAAAACGCTTGCCGGCCAGGTCACCCTGCAACCCCACGACGGTAGCTTTCACTGCGCTATCTCCCGTTAACAATTCGGGCAATTCGCCTGATGTCAGCTGCCAGTACAGCACCGCCGTCCACCCACCTCCATGGTTCCTAGATCTCAATTCCACGTCAATATCCAATCGCGGCCCTGACATCGAATGTCTCAAACTCGCACCCATTACTTGATGGAAATTGGTGCTCTTTGTAAGTCAGGATCGGACGGGCTGGCCGGCTGCCGCCATGTTGGCTTCCACCAGCGGCAGGAAGAGGTCGTCGACTATTGACTTGATCCGCTCGGCGGAGAGCGGGCGGAGGGTCATGAGCAGGTCGTGGCGGATGAGGTCGAAGGGCATCGACAGGACGGCGGGCGGGATGCGGTCGAGGTCGATCTCGCCGCGTTCGGCGGCGCGGCGGTAGATCTCGACTGACCAGAACGGCCGGTCGTCCATGATCCTCTCCCGGACCTGGGCCGGGGTCAGACCTGAGTTGGCTAGCAGGCCGGCAAAGGTCGCGGTGATGACCGTGGTGAAGGACGTCCGCCCGTCGCTGACGTTGCCGAGCAGCGCGAGCATGTCGCCGCGGAGGGTGCCGGTGTCCGGAATCTCGATCCGCCGCGTCCGCCCGTACTGCTGGAGGGCGGCCATCACCAGCTCGTCCTTGTTCGGCCAGCGGCGGTACAGGACGGCGACGCCGGTCCTGGCCCGCGCGGCGACGGACTCCATCGTCAGGCTGGCGAACCCCACGTCCACCAGCTCCTCCCACGCGGCGTTGAGCACCGCGTGCTCCAGCTCCTCGCCGCGCCGGCGGTGTCGCACCTGATCCTGATCGGACATGAACCTGAGCCTAGTCATCATCTTAAGAGATGCTTGCATTCCTTATTTGGCTAGCGTACCCTCCAGATAAGGAACGACTACCACTCTTATTTTGGAGGTTGATCGTATGGCTGCGACCGCCCCGGCCGACGACAAGGTCGACCCGAAGGTCATCAAGACCGGCCTCATCCTGGTGGTCGGCATCCTCGCCGTGGTCTTCGACACCACCATCGTCAGCGTCGCCCTGCACACGCTGGTGACCCAGCTGCATTCGTCCGTCTCCACCATCCAGTGGGTGAGCACCGGCTACCTGCTGGCCCTGGGGATGACGGTGCCGCTCTCGACCTGGGGGTTGCGGCGGTACGGCGGGAAGCGGCTGTGGATGTTCGCGCTGACCGTCTTCCTCGTCGGCTCCATGGGGTCAAGCCTGGCCTGGAACGCCGACTCCCTGATCGCCTGGCGGGTCGTCCAGGGGGCCGGCGGCGGACTGCTGCTGTCGGTCCTGACGACGCTCATCATGCAGGCCGCCGGGGGCAAGTCGCTGGGCCGGACGGTAACGCTCATCGCGCTGCCCGCGCTGCTCGGCCCGATCCTCGGCCCGCTCATCGGCGGCGCGATCCTGACCCACCTGAGCTGGCGGTTCATGTTCTGGGTGAACGTGCCGTTCTGCCTCATCGTCCTGCTTCTCGCAGCGAAGTACCTGCCCGAGGACACGGTCGCCGCGGTCAGGCCGAAGCTGGACATCCTCGGGTTCGCGCTCCTCGCGCCGGGCATCGCGGCGCTCATCCTCGGCCTGTCCAACGCGGGCGCGGCCGCCGGGTTCGCCCACGAGGATGTGGTCATCCCCCTGGCGGTCGGCATCATCCTGGTCCTGGCCTTCTGCCTGCACGCGCTGCGCAAGAGCGAGCCGCTGGCCGACATCCGGCTGCTCGCCCACCGGTCGGTGGCATCGTCATCGACGGTGCTGTTCTTCTCCGGGTTCACGCTCTACGGCGCCATGCTCCTGCTGCCGCTCTTCTACCAGGAGGCACGCGGCGCCACCGCGCTCAGCGCCGGCATCATGCTCGTCCCCCAGGGCATCGGCGCCCTGATGTCCCGTAGCCCGGCCGGACGGCTCACCGACAAGGTCGGCGGGCGCCCGGTAGCGGTCGTCGGGTTCGCCATCATCGCCATCGCCACCATCCCGTTCTGCTTCGCCTACCCGAAGACGAACAGCTGGCTGCTGGCGCTCTGGCTGCTAGTGCGCGGCATCGGCCTCGGCGCGGTCACGATCGCGGTCACGGCGGTCGCCTACCTCGGACTCGACCGGGCCCAGATCCCCCACGCCAGCGTGCTGACCAGGACCGCCCAGCAGATCGGCGGCTCCTTCGGCACCGCGGTCCTCGCGGTCGTCCTCGAGAGCGCCATCTCTGCCCACCGCGGCAACCTCACCGCCGCCTTCAACATCGCCTTCTGGTGGTCGGTCGGCTTCGCCGCCCTCGCCGCCCTCCTCTCGCTCTGGCTGCCAGGACGCCCCCGCCCGTCAAGCCATCACGCGCCAGCGGCCGGGCACGTAACCGGCACAACCGTGGTCGGTGTTTCGCCGTCTTAACGGGCAGCGACCGGGCCATAACAAGTCCGGGAGGAAGATCGCCGTGTCACGAATCTGGTCGACCAGGTTGGCCGGCAGATCGAGCACCAGCCCGAGGTCGTCCACCGAAGAGAAGCCGCCCACCTGCTCTCGGAGGTCCGCGATCCGCCCCGCCACCTCATCGGTGACGCCGGGCAGCCGGGTCAGCGCCGCCGCCGCGGCGTGGTTGACATCCACCAGGCCGTAATCATCTGCCCCGGGAATGTCCGGGCGGCCCAGGCCAACCTCCTTGGCAAGCGCGGGCCGGCGAGCCGCGAGCCGCCGACCTTCGGCCCGGCGCTCAATGCGCAGGCGTGCGGCATCGAGGGCGGTATCCGTTCGGGCCTCGATCCGCCGGGCGGCATCGCCGCTGATCGCGAAGGCATGCACGCCGCCGCCGATCCAGGCCAGCACGGCAAGGAACGCCCCCACCGCGGCGGCGGCGTTGTTGTTGTTTTTCCCGGCTGTCGAGTCGATCGCCAGGTAGGCGGCGAGCAAGGCGGCGTAAACCCCCGCCCAAGCCAGCCACCGGGGCCGCCGCGCCCGGATCCCGATGTAGACGAACGCCGCCCACGTCGTCAGCCCGAACGGGATGACCGCAAGCAGCAGCCAGGCCTTGCCCCGGAACCAGGCACGGGCCGATCGGGGAGCCTTCTTCTGCTGGGGCCGACCAGGCCGGGCAGGCCGATCGCTCCCAGGTTTACCGCCACGAGCTCTCGGAGGCTGCGCCACGGCATTACGCTAGCAAACGGGATGATTTGATTTGTGTGCTATGCGTCACACGCGATTGTGGGCACCTCATTCGATGAGGAAAGTGTCGGGGATGCCGTCGCATACCGGCCGCCACGTGTACCCGTGCGCTTCGGCCATCCGCGACCCAGCCTGGAAGGGCGGGCACGTGTTCCGACAGTCCGCGCCGGTCAAGGACTTCGTCGTCAGGCTGGTCATCGCCCGGCTGTCTCGCCCCGATGCTGCGGACTGTCCGGAAAGTGTTGGGCACCTCAGGCTCTTATGCCAGGCCGCCAGCCGGTTTTTGCCAGATCAGGAGATAACGCCAGAACAGGAGCCGTCGCACTCGCGCGCCAGGCAGTATCGCAGCGGCCTGGAGGGCGACCTCATGGGTGGTCAGCGGCGGATCCAACACCACAGGCATGGCCGCGCACGTAGAGTCCTTCGCGAACCCGTTGCTGCTTCCCAGTAGCCTTTTCGTGAGGAACACCGCGCCGAGCAGGCGATGCCCGGCTGCCGCGACGATCTCGACGGGCAGTTCCCGGCGAACATCCGGCCGCGGCAGCGCGACGGAGGCAAGGATCCCTCCGGGCCGCAGGGCGGCCGCAAGCACCGGAAGCGTGTCCTGCAACAGCATGTGGTGCAACGCGCTGATCGAGAAGATCGCGTCGTAGTCCTTGCCCGGCAGCGGGTCGGTCAGCACGTCAGCGAGAACGCAGTTCACGTTGCCTGGGGTACGCCGCTTCGCCTCCCTGATCATCTCCGGAGACCGGTCGAGGGCATCAACATGCTCACACTGCTGGGCAAGCCGGGCCGCGAATGCTCCAGCGCCACAGCCGACATCCAGTACCCGCTGACCGGGCTGAGGCATCTGACGGAGCAGCAGCCGCTGGTAATAGGCGTTGTGATCCCAGTCCAGCACAGCCATACGTTATCCCGCCTCGCGGAGCGAGCAGCGTCAAACCGCCTAAGCACACCAAGTAGAGCGCACGAAGTCCTGGAGTCGCCGGGCCGAGCCTCCGGGCAACATGCCGTGTGCCATGCACGCTGAGACAGGATGTGCCTGCTCCAAAGTACGGCGGGCTTGCTCTAAAACGTGCATCATCGGTGTCCTACATCCATGCTCACCACGCTGCCGCCCTCGCCGGTGACCTCGGCAAGCAGTGCGGCGTTGTAGCCGCCTGATCCCAGCTCGAGGACGCGCATGCCCGGGCCGATGCCCGCCTGGGCGATCATCCGGGCTTGCAGCCATGACGCGCTGACCGATGACAGGTCCGCATCGCTGGTGTCCCGCTTGGTGATCACCGAGTCGTCCGCGTTATAGGCGACCTCAAGCGGGGGTCTATCGTCGAGTTGTCTCACTGTCTCGTCTCACCCTCCGCGCGTGTGGCTATCACGTAAGGCCGCGAACGAGACAGTGCGACCAGACGATAAGACGAGGACGTAGACGCCCGCAACGATCCTGCCCGAGAGCGCTAGGCCACTCTGGAGGCCGACCCATGTGGACAGTGGGCACTCGCTCCGGCACATGATGTTTCGCGTCATTGCGCCACGCGCGACGATGTTGATTGTATGCTGCTGTCATGCCGGAAGAGCAGCTACCTGAAGACACTAATGACGAGCCTGAATCCACTGAACTGATCGAAGCTGAGGAACAGGATCTGTTGGCGGCAGAGCCAACATCTCAGCCTGTTACGTATTCAGGCCAAGATTTCGACGTTGAAGGTCTCGTTCGTCGGATGAACAAAAACGATATTCTTGTTCCGACGTTTGGCCATGATGATGACCGCATAATAACCGCAGGATTCCAGCGTAG
The DNA here is from genome assembly GCA_963844925.1 of uncultured Actinomycetota bacterium. Classification (GTDB taxonomy): domain Bacteria; phylum Actinomycetota; class Actinomycetes; order Streptosporangiales; family Streptosporangiaceae; genus Trebonia. The sequence continues at coordinate 58,263 of CAWJQG010000003.1, forward strand.
CTTCGTCTGGACGCGCCCTCAGATGGATAAGTTTATTGAATCACTTCTGCTAGGGTATCCTATACCGGGGATCTTTCTGATCCGTCAGGCGGACAGACGTTACCTGGTTCTTGACGGCCAACAAAGGTTGCGCACTCTTCAACATTTTTATAAGGGAGAGTTCGGCGGACGAGAGTTTTCGCTAAGCAACGTTGTCGAGCACCTCAAAGGATTGACATACAAGAATCTCACAGAGGAGCAAAGAAGGCTGCTTGATAACACCTTCTTTCAAGCGACTGTTGTTGATACAGACGGCTCGCGTGATTCCCTTGAAGTAGTGTACCAGATCTTTGAGCGCCTAAATTCCGGTGGCACACAGCTTACCCCTCACGAAATACGTGTCGCGCTATACGCAGGGCCGTTCATTGATTTCCTGGAGAGGTTGAATCAGGATTCTAACTGGCGCGCTGTCTATGGCAAGAGGTCTCCACGCCTCAGAGACCAAGAACTCGTCCTGCGGATTCTCGCGTTTTACTCCGTAGGACCGACCTACCGGCCGCCCCTAAAGACATTTCTTAACAATTTCGCTTCAGAGTATCGGGACCTTCAGCGCCTCAATCACGAAGCGCTTGAAAGTTCGTTCAGGCAGGCAAGCGAGTTGATAGCATCTGCCGAGGGCCGCCAAGCAGTGCGGTTCCAGAGTCGTCAAGTTAATGCTGCACTCACAGAAGCCCTCTTTGTAGGCCTAATGCGGCGACTTGATTTCGCGCAAGCCATCGAAACTAGCGATATCTACAGAGCGATCAACGATATCCAAAATAACGAAGAACTTCGTATCGCCGTCAGTCGATCAACGGCCAACGAAGAAAGCGTTAAAACGAGACTAGAAGTATCTACGAAGCGATTCGCAACGATCTAAGACATGTCTTCCTCCCCAGCATGGCCATCGCAGCGAATAACAAATCTGGACCGTGGACTAAAACGGGTGGCGGCACTCATTGACCGTCCTGCGCCAGGTGAGCCAGATGACGTAACTCAGGCGCTAGCACGGTTCTTGGTTGTCCGAGCTTGCGGACACCTAGAAAGGACCGTCCAAGAATGCTGCCTCGCATACATCCATGGAAAATCATTTGGCCGAGTCAAATACTTCTCAGAGTCATGGCTTAAGAGAATTGATAATCCAACTCCTGATCGCCTACTTGAGCTGGTCGGGAGATTTGACGGTTCGCTTAAAGACAATCTAACTGAATTTTTCGAAAGAAACGATGGCGAACTCAAGCGGGAGATATCATTTCTTGTTGGCAAGCGTAACGCAATTGCCCACGGCGAAAGTGAGGGCATTGGCCCAAGGAAAGTGCTTGACTTGCTAAACTATTCAAAATCATTGACAGATTGGTTTATCCTAAATTTTGACCCAAGATAATCGATCCAAGGACGGTTGCCGCTTGGATCGATTAGCTTGGCGAGCTGGGCTGGCCCATCCCGGGAACGGTTACGACCGTCCTCTACGAGGCGAAGCATGTAAAGCGCGCTATTGGCATCATGAATGGGCAGCCTAGACCAGACACGTGCGATCCGTGACCGACGAGCCAAAACGTAACCACGAGCAGGTTGATCGTCGCGTGGAACGGCGCGGCGGCGCGGGCGGCGGAGGCCGACGTGGAGGCCTGGTCGTCGCGGACACCAGAGTCGGGATCGGCATGGGGGTCTGGGCAGGCGTCGGGGTGCGGCGGGGTGCCGGCGGCCGACCCGGCGGGGGCCGGGGTGAGGAGGCTGAGGGGATCGCGGGGTGGGCAGGAACCTATACCCCTGTGCTGCCCATTGGAAATGAGGTTCTTCTTCATTACACATAGTGAGGCTTATTCAGGCCATCCGGTAGAAGTGAAGGCCAACCACCCGGTATGCCGGTGGGCTCTCGGCGCTAACCCTTATTTCACGAAGGCCCGCCAGGCTGAACAGGTCGCGCTACTGATCTGCTGCGTGACCAGGGATCATCGGGATGGAGTGCTGAACGCTTTGCGGGTACTGATTCACTTCATAGCCCCATCCGGTGATATGCCCCGAGTGCGCTCGGCCCGTCCGCAGGCGGCGTGGAACGGCTCTGCGGGAACGGGCCTATGCCTCCGTCACCGCAGCCAGGGGGCACGGTACCTGGAGGGCGAGGCCCGGTTTATCCAGGCTGCCGGACTGAGTGAGGCGGCGCAACTCTGTCATGTTCGGCAGGGGCTCGTCATGGGCGCGTTCGCACCGTAGGGCTCCGCAGGCGCTGGCAAGAGACAAGGTGTCGCCGACCGGCCAGTCATGGAGCAAGCCGTAGACCAGTCCACCTGAGAACGCCGCCCCGGCGCAGTGGGTGTGCCGCACGCGGACGCGGTATGCCGGGACGCTCAGGCGCTCTGAGCGGCCGACGGCCGCGGCTCCGGCTGTCCCGGCTGTGACGATGGCCCACTCGGCCCCTGTGGTTGCCTGCAACTCGGCGGCGGTCGCATGGGCGAGGTCCGGTGAGGATTCGGGGATGCTGGTCTGGATGACGAGACGGGGGTACCCGGCGAGCGCGCCCGTGATTTCGGGCGATGGCGGGTCGCCGCCGAGGTTGGCGAGCAGGAGCGTCCCGGCGGCCCGCGCTGCCGCGATGGCGCGGGCCGCCGGGACGGTCATGAGCCGGTAGCAGTCGATGTACGCGAGCGCTGCCGATGCGAGTGGTGCCAGGTCGATGCGCTCAAGGCTCCGGGCTATGCCGGGCAGGTAGGGGAACATGGTCCGTGTGTCGTGATCGTCGCCGACCACCACGATCTGCGGCGTGGCAAGGCCGGGCTCCACGTTCGCGGTCGTCGCGACCCGGAGGCGGGTCAGCCACTCGCGGACCTGGACGCCGCTGGCGTCGTCGCCGATGTTGTTGGCGAGCAGCAGGCTCGGCTGGCTGAGCGCCGCCAGGACTGCTGCCACCATCGGGCCGTCTGCCGCGATCGAGGGCGCCGTTGCCAGCACCTCGGCGCCGTGGCCGGGTGCCGGGAAGCGCTCTACCTGCCACAGGCTGGCCGCGGCCAGGTAGCTGAAGCACGCCACCAGGCCGCGCGCAGCGGGCATGGCTACCAGCCGTAGACCGAGAAGGGGCGGTTCGCGCTGACGTCGCCGAGCGCGGCGCGGCAGTAGTTGATCATGTGCTCGGGCAGCGCTCCGAGCGGGAACCAGCGCAGTCCCTTGCACTTGTCCGGCTCGCGGTTCTCGGGGACGCCGGCCCAGCGCTGGACCGTGAAGAAGAACGCCGCCCGGCCCCCGCTCGATGAGTTGTGCATAATGTGAGCGAACTCCACATCGTTTTCCTCGATGACGATCCCGATCTCTTCCCTGGCTTCGCGGATGAGCGCCGCCACGGCCGACTCGCCGGCTTCGAGGTGGCCGGACGGGACGTGCCAGGCGCCGTCTTCGTAGCCGGTGTTGTGCCGCTGGCCGAACAGCACCTCCCCGGCCCGGTCGAGGAGGACGAGGTGCACGTCGCCGACGAGTTTGTGGCGGCGGGTGTCCGCGCCGTGGGCGGCGGCCTGGGCTTGCAGCGTCATTGGGCGTTCCCTTTGGGAGACGGGGGCGAAGCTGATGTCGGTGGTCACCCTAGCCGGGACGCGCGCTCGGGCCGATACACGAAACGCATAACATCGCTGCCAGCCCGTTTTCGCTCGCCGGCCCTGTTCCGGCGGTGTCCCCGGCGTGGCTTCGCCTGTCGCCGACCGCCTGGAAAGCGACGCGATGAGCTGCCGGGAGGATCACAGCGATCCGGGTCTCGTGGCGTATGGTCTGGATCACAGCTGCTTACCTCCCCTTATGGTGTCGCCATCGCTAGAACAGGTCCCACTCAGCGAACTGGCCGCGCAGTTCGCGGAAGCGGTCCGCGCTCATCCTCTTCTTCGCCGCTTCCTCGGCTGTCTCGTTCGCGGCCCCGTACTGCCACCAGGCTTCGCCGGTAGTGCGGTCCATGACGAGGAAGCGGTCCTTGACGGCTGGCCCCCGGATGACGAGCGTGACCGTGTGCGGCTCGGCCCCCACGGCGTGGACCATCGAGTGGTGGAGGGCGTAGGTGCTGCCGGCCGTTTCCCGGCGCACCATGATCGCGTCGAGGCTGCCGGGTTTGACTTCATCGTCCAGCTCCGCGTTGCCGAACAGGTAGTGGCGGTATGAGCCGCGCAGGATGGTGCTCGCGTAGGACCAGCGGTGGTTGTGCGGCCGGTCGAAGTAGCCGGGCAGGAAGACGTGCAGCCGTACCCGGAAGCCGGCGGGGTCGTCGTGCAGCACGATCTTGTCGAGGATGTCGTAGTGCTCGCACAGGGCCAGCAGTCCCGGTGCCTGCGGGAGTCCGTCCAGGGCGGCCCCGATCAGGGCCGGGTCCTCGGCCAGCGCGTTAAATGTCTTGCGGGCGGCTGCCTCCACCGCGTCGATGTCATCCCAGTCGCCGGGCGTGTCGAGCGCCCGGAGCGGCCTGACGATCGTCTGCATGTCCATGGGCTGTGGCTCCTTATTCTTCGGGCTTGGCGGATGACTTCCAGAGGCGGCACACCGGCACGATGTCCTCGTAGGCCGCGCACGAGCTGGTTCCCATCACGACCTCCTCGGCCGGGCACCCGCCGAGGCAGCCGGATTCCTTGCACCCGCCGCAGGCGCTCGCCGCGAGCGGCTTTGTGAACAGGTCGAACTCGTTGTCCCCGTGGTTGAGCACGACCTGGCCGCCGTCCATGCGGGCGAAGTGCAGGCTGGTGTCGAACAGGTAGGAGCAGACATAGGCCCGGCCGTCGGGGAAGATCGAGATGCGGTCGAGCGTCCGGCCGATGCACCCCTGGTATCCCTCGGCGGCGTACCTGCCCATCTGGTCCCGACGGGCGTACGTCGGCTGGTACCACACCCGCGTCCGGTAGCGGGGGGCGACGCGGCCGAGGGCGTCGCAGAAGTCCACCCACTCAGGCGGCGTCATGGCTAGCTCCGGGTTGCCGTGCCCGGTGCCGATGGTAGAAAAGACGTGGAACTTGACCAGCGAGACGCCCAGCTCGTCGGCGATGCCGAGCAGCCGGAGCGCGTCGCCCTTGTTGGCCTGGTTGACGGTGCAGATGATCCGCGTGTCGAAGCCGCGCGTCGTCAGCTCGGCCGTGGTGGCGAGCGCCTGGCCGAACGTGCCCGCCCCGCGGATGGCGTCGTGCGAGTCGGGGGTGCCGCCGTCGAGGCTGACCTGGACGTAGGCGAAGTCGTCGGGGCCAAGCTGGCGGAATTTCCTGAGCGCGGGCTCCTGCGCGTTCGTGGTCGTGATCACGTGCTCGTAGCCCAGGCGGGCGGCGAACCGGATCGCGTCGACGTAGTTGGGGTGCAGCGTCGGCTCGCCCCCGAGGATGGTGAGCTTGCTGCCGCCCATCCGCCGCCAGGCGGCCAGCGTCGCCACGATCTCCGGCAGGGGCATCTTCAGCGCCCGGTCCAGCCGCTCGCCCATGTAGCAGTGCTCGCAGCGGAGCTGGCACGCCTCGGTGATGTACAGGTAGACGTTCCGGAAGCGCCCGTAGGGCACCCGGTCGATGCGTTCCGGTTCGGAGACGGTCGCGGCCCGGGGCATCCTTGCGTGGCCGTAGCCGTCGCGGCCGGCGCGGATGGTCGGGGCGGGCAGCGGGATAGCCGTCATGGCGACTCCTCAGTGGTGAACAGGGCGGTGAACTGGTCGGCCGTGTGGTCAAGGGGTCCGCCGTTGGCAAGCAGCGGCACGGGGATGCCGGCGTGCGCGTAGGCCCGCCGGATGCCGTCGGCAAGATTGCGGTAGCGGCGCATGCGGACGTGGTAGACCGCCGGGTCGTCACCATGGCGCGCTGCGAGGAGGTGATCGCAGCGAGCGCAGCGCCGGGGATCGCTTGCGCTTGCGGCGGCGGGCAGGCGCGGGTCGCACAAGGGATCTCGCTCGCAGTAGCCGCAAACCCGCCGGGCGCTCGCCCGCTGGCGCAGGGCGAACTCCGGCGCTGCTAGCTCGACCGCCCCCACCGTGCAATCGGGCGCGAGCTGGCGCATGAGGGACAGAAACAGGCTGACCTGCGTCTCAGTGCCGGGGAAGTTATCAAGCAGGATGGTGTGGACCCCGCGCTCGCGCTTGATCCGCTCCATGTAGCCGTGGACGCTCGTCATGACGGTGAAGTCGTCGATCCAGCCCAGGCGCACGGCGTCGGTTGCCGTGGCGGCCAGCACCGCTTGCGGCACGTGCTCGCGGAGGCGGAACACCGCGTATCCCGGTTCCCGGCCGAGCCTGAGGGCCAGGGCGCTCTTGCCGACCGCCGGCGGGCCGATGAGCGAGATGGTTCGCGTGAGCATGAGCGGATTCCCTTTCACTTCGGAAAACGCTGGCCGTCGTGGAAAGCCGCCGGGACGTTCCTGGGCCTTGGCAGCTCGCACCAGACGACCTTGCCGGTGACCGGACGCAACTCGCGGGGAACCGGCCCGTGCGCAGGGCGGAACCGGTCGAAGTCGCGTATGTCGCGGCTGCCCGGCGGGGCAGGGTAGTAGAACCCCCAATGTCGGCTCAGCTCCTGGACCAGGAACAGCCCGCGACCGCCAAGCCGGCTGGCGTCGGGCAGGCCTGTGTGCCGAGGCGGAGCGGGGCATCCATCCCACACCTCGATGACCAACGCATAGTCCGTCAGGGTCAGGCGCAGTTCGACGCACGGGCGCTCAGGCGGGGGGCCTGCGGGCCGCGACAGTGCCAGTCCCTTCTGAGCCGCCTGCACCGCGTTCGTGGCCAGCTCTGACACCAGTAGCTCGGCCGTGTCCGCCAGACCCGCGAGGCTCCACGCGCCGAGCACGTGCTTAGCATGGAGCCGCAGGCGCCCTGGGGCGGTGTCGAGCGCCGCGACTTCCAGCTGCGACCGCCAGACCCGTTGGCATGACGCTGGCGTAACCTGATGTGCGCCGGTCTGCCCGACCATGATCCCACCACCTGACTGGTGTCCCTGCCGACCGGGCAGAGCCCGACGAACTCTTCGGTGCGGTTCAGAGTGGCTGGGCAGCGGCGGGCAAGCCAACGCGCGGCGCGCATTACCGTCATACGTCGCATGTATCGTCACGGGCCGCGTTCGAGCCGTATCTTTACTACGATGCGTGCATATCATAGTCGGACGGGTCGGAACGCGAGAGGAAGCCGAAACAGGTGGTGCGCCACTGCGAAGGCGTGGTATGAAGCTGACTTGGGACAACACGGGCAGGTGTTGTGGTGCCTGCACCCGTGGTTCCCGCGTGGGGGCGGGCGGGCCGCCGGTCGTGCCACCGGGCTTCTGGTACTCGCCCCTGATGCTGGATGCCTTCGACGCCAGGCACATGGGCCGTGTCATCCTCGCCTACCGGACGCACCCGTTTCACGCCAGGCCCCTGAGCCAGCTCAGGGTCTGCGAGTGGCTGGGCCTGACCCAGGCCCAGCTCAGCCGCATTGAGGCTAGCGGCGACGGCCCGTCCGACCTCAGGAAGCTAATCCGCTACGCGCAGCTGTTCGGCATGCCGCCGGAGCTGCTGTGGTTCAAGCTGCCCCAGGGCCGCAACGCCGCGGCCGTGGTCCCGCCGGGTTCGCCTGAGGACGATTCCCTGCCGGCGGTAGGCCAAGATGGACCCGTGGATCGCCGTAACTTCATGGCCGCGGGCGCCGGCGCAGGGCTTGCCGCCGTCGCCTCCCCGGCCCTTGACTTGCTGCGCTCCCTGGGGCACGCGCCGGTGCCGGCTGAAGTCCGGCCGGACGACATCGAGCAAGTGCGCGCGTCCGCCCGGCTGTTCACGAACTGGGACCACACCTACGGCGGCGGGGTCGTCCGCGAGGCCGTGACCGCCCAACTCCGGTGGTCGGCCGAGCTGCTGGAAGCGAAGTGCCCCAAGGGCCTGCGGGCCGACCTGTTCGCCGCCGTGGGAGCGTTGAGCGGCGTGTGCGGTTTCATGGCCTTCGACGCCTACGCCCATGACGATGCCCGGCGCATGTTCACGTTCGGCCTGACCTGCGCCGAGGAAGCCAGCGACTGGCACCTGCGGGCCAAGCTCCTGTCCAACCTGGCCCGGCAGGATGTCTGGTGCGGCGATCCCGACGCCGGGCTGACGCATACCGAGCTCGCGCTGGTGCGAACCGACCGGCTCACGGCCACTGAGCTGGCTATGCTGCACACCGCGAGGGCTCGCGCCCTCGGCAAGCTAGGCCGGCCCCAGGAGACGCTCACGGCCGTCGGGCAGGCCGACGAGGCTTTCGCCCGGGCGCGCCCAGGCGACGACCCGCCGTGGATGGCCTACTACGACCAGGCCCAGCACCACGGCGATACCGCTCATGCCCTCTTCGACCTGGCCGTCCACGACGTGCCGGGCACAGAGGCAGCGGCGCGGCTGTCCGCAGCGGTCACCGGCCATTCCGACGCCTACGCCCGGTCCCGCGCCATCTCAGGCACCAAGCTGGCCTCCCTGTTCATGGCCAAGGGCGATCCCCGCGAGGCCAGCGCCGCCGGCCACCGCGCGATGGACGACGCGGGCCGCCTGCGGTCCCGGCGGGCCGCCGACGACCTGCGCGAGCTGCGCCGGTTCGCCGGGTGCCACGCGGACCTGCCCGAAGTCGCCGGCCTGCGGGAGCGCATCACCCAGCTCGTCGGGCCGGCGTGACCATACCGGGCGACCTGGCCGACACCCTGGAGGCGGCCTGCGCGCAGGCCGACCTCCCGGCCGCAGGCGCCGAGGCCGTCCGGCTCGGCGAGAACGCGATCTTCCGCCTGCCCGGCGGCATCATCGCCCGGATCGCGAGAACCGGCCAGCAAGCGGCGGCACGGCGGGAGATCGCGGTCTCCCGCTGGCTGAACGCCGCCGGGGTCGCTGCCGTGGCAGCCTGGGGCGACGTCGAGCAGCCCATTGAGGTGAACGACCGCAGCGTCACGTTCTGGGACGAACTGCCGCCCCATGCCCCGGGCAGCCTGCCGCAAGTCGCCGGTGCGCTCAGGCGACTCCATGCCCTGCCGGTGCCGGCCGGCGTCCCACTTGGCGCGCTTGACCCGTTCGTGCGCCTGCGCGAGCGCATCGAGCAGGCCGCGACACTGCCCCAAGGCGACCGGGCCTGGCTAGCGGATACACTCGTCGGGCTACAGCGGCAATGGACGGAGCTCAGCGACTCTATGCCCACGTGCGTCGTGCACGGTGACGCCTGGACCGGCAATGTCGTGGCGACCGAGGACGGTAATGTCATCCTGCTTGACCTGGAACGCTGCTCAGTCGGCCCACCGGAATGGGACCTCGTGTCCACGGCAGTCAAATACGTGACGTTCGGGCAGGTGAGCCCTGCCGACTACCAGCAGTTCTGCGACGCCTACGGCCAGGACGTCACTAACTGGGACGGCTTTCCCGTACTCAGGGATATCCGCGAGCTACGAGTAACCTGCTACGTCGCGCAGCAGGCGGCCGAGCACTCCCAGTTCGCCGATGAGGCCAGCCTGCGCGTTGCCTGCCTGCAAGGACAGCGCGGACCGCGGCCCTGGCCGTGGACACCTATCTAACAGGTGGGTCCAGGGGCCTGTCCAGACGGGCGGGCTAACGGATGGGCGTGGTGAGACGTGGGCGGCGGCCCGTGAAAGAGCTTCCTGGACCAGTTACGTTGGCGTTCGCACAAACACCTGGATAGGCGGAGCGGGGCCGCGAGTGGTGCGCCACCGCGCGTTCAGCTCCGCCAGGAGTGGGTTTCCTCCGGGCGGGGCTGACAGCGCGGGAAGCACCGCCGCGGCCAAGCTCCACCAGGTGGGAGGAAGCGGTTCAGTGCTGAGGCACCGGACTCGGGCGGGTTGTTAGACGGTAATGGTGAACCGCCACTTGTCCTACCTGGCGAAGGGACAGCAGGGTCATTGGGTTCGCTGAGGTGTGGGGGTAAGGGGCGGGGAGGGCGAACCTCGGGGCGGAGGGGTCGGCCACGAAGAACGGGGCGATCGCCAGGCGGAGCTCGTCGGCGAGATTGCCTGCTAGGGCGTCGCGGAGGATCTGGGCGCCGCCTTCGATGAGGAGGGTCACCACGGACCGTTCAGTGTGAAGGTCTTGGAGCACGGCGGCTAGGGAGAGTTCCGCGCCCGCGTCGATGAGGACTGCCCGGTTGAGCAGTGTCTTCTCGGCGGCCGGCAGGGCCGCCGACGCGCAGTAGACCAAGGGGGTGCCCGGGCCGGTGAAGAAGCGGGCTGCCGGGTCGAGGGCGCCGGTGGCGGTCAGGGTGACGCGGAGCGGGTGCGGGGGCTTGCCTGCTGCCTCGCGGGCGGCTACCCGGGCGGGGTCGCGGACCAGCAGGCGGGGGTTGTCGGCGCGGACCGTGCCCGCGCCCACCAGGATCGCGTCGGCCGCCGCTCTCAGCGCGTCGACCTCGTCGAGGTCCTCTGGTCCGGACAGGATCAGGCGATTGGGCGACGCGTCGTCCAGGTAGCCGTCGAGCGAGACGGCGCAGCTCAGCAGCGTGTACGGGCGGTCGGGCACAGCTGCCACGCTACCGGTCATCACGGCCCGGCATCGTTGGCACTGACGGGTTGTTCCGGTGGTTTACTGAGCTATATGGCAGGTCATGCGGTTTCACCCACGGTGCCGGCGTGGGGCAGCGTGCGGGACACGTTCGAGTCGATCAACCCCGCGACCGGGGAAGTGCTCGCCACCTACGGCATCGACGGTGAGCGCGAGGTCGCGGCCGCGGTGCGGCGGGCGCGGGGCGCCGCCCACTGGTGGAGCGGGCTTTCCTTCGCGGAGCGTCGGCTCCGGCTGATGGCATGGAAGTCGCACCTCACCCGGTACATGGGGCGGCTGGTTCGGCTCGTGCACGACGAGACCGGCAAGCCGCTCGACGACGCGACGCTAGAGATCGTCACCGCGATCCTGCACCTGGACTGGGCGGCCAAGCACGCCTCGTCGGTGCTGCGCCCGCGGCGAGTGCCTTCCGGGATTTTGATGATGAACCAGGCGGCGTCCGTCGAGTACCACCCGCTGGGCGTGGTCGGCGTGATCGGGCCGTGGAACTACCCGGTGTTCACCCCCATGGGGTCGATCGCGTACTCCCTGGCGGCCGGGAACGCGGTGGTGTTCAAGCCGAGCGAGCTGACGACCGGCGTCGGGCAGTGGCTGGCGCAGTCGTTCACCGAGGTGCTGTCTGAGGTATTCGGGGAGACCGAGCCGGTGTTCCAGCTGGTCACCGGGCTCGGCGCGACCGGGGCGGAGCTGGCTCGGTCCGGGGTGAACAAGCTCGCGTTCACCGGTTCCGCCGCCACCGCGCGGAAGGTCCTCGCGGCCGCGGCCGAGACGCTCACTCCCGTGCTGGCGGAGTGCGGCGGGAAAGACGCGCTGCTCGTCGCGGCCGACGCCGACCTCGATGCGGCGGCGGACGCCGCCGCCTGGGGCGCGATGTCCAACGCCGGCCAGACCTGCGTCGGCGTCGAGCGCGTGTACGTGGTGGACAGTGTCTACCCCTCGTTCCTTGAGAAGCTGAACGAGCGAGTTTCGCGGCTCCGGCCGGGGGACGACGGGGCGGCCGGGTACGGGCCGATGACTCTTCCCGGGCAGGTGGACGTCGTGGAACGGCACCTGGCGGACGCGTTGGCGAGCGGCGGGCGCCCGGTCTACGGCGGGCTCGACTCGGTGCGTGCTCCCTATGTCGATCCGGTCGTCCTCGTGGACGTGCCCGAGGCGAGCTCGGCGGTGCGCGAGGAGACGTTGGGCCCGGTCGTGACCGTCACCGCGGTGCCGTCGCTGGCCGATGCGGTGCGGCTGGCCAACGCCTCGCCGTACGCGCTCGGGTCCGCCGTGTTCACCAGGCGGCGGCGCGCGGGCATGCGGGCCGCGCGGGCGCTACGGGCCGGGATGACGTCGGTGAACTCGGTGATCTCGTTCGCGGCGGTGCCTGCGCTGCCGTTCGGCGGGTCCGGGGAATCGGGGTTCGGGCGCATGCACGGGCCGGACGGGCTGCGCGAGTTCTCCCGGGCCAAGTCGGTCACCCGGCAGCGGATGCGGCCGATGGCGCGCACGACGACGTTCAGCCGCGACGCGCGCGATATGGACCGGATTGTGAAGCTGGTCACCCTGCTGCACGGGCGGCTGTACCAGCCGAAGCGGCGCAGGCGCTAGGGGACGGTCGCGCCCGCTGGCTCCTGCGGGGCCAGCGGGGCGCGGCCCGCGATCAGGTCGGCCGCGCGCTCGGCGATCGCGATCGTCGGTGCGTTGGTGTTGCCGCGTGGCAGTGTCGGCATCACCGAGGCGTCCACCACGCGCAGGCCGTCCACGCCCCGGACCCTGAGCAACGGATCGACCACGCTGTCGTAGCCGCTGGCCGAGCGCCCCACGTCGCCGCCCATCGCGCAGGTGCCGACCGGGTGATAGCCACTCACGACGTTGGCGCGGATGTAGTCGCGCATATCGTGATCGGTTTGCGCCCCGTCCCCCGGGGACAGTTCCTCGGCGCAGATCTTCGACAGCGGCGCGGCCGAGCCGTAGTCGCGCGCCATCCGCACCCCGATCGCGAGCGCCGACAGGTCGCGGACGTCGGACAGGTAACCGGGATCGATCAGCGGGCGGTGCCGCGGGTCGCTGGAGGCGAGAGTGAGCCGGCCCTGACTGGCCACGTGGGCCAGCGTTACCAGCACGGTCATCGCGCGCCTGGCCGGGTCGGTCAGGCCCTGCTGGCTGAACCCGACGGGAAGCACGTGCCACTGCAGGTCGGGCGCGGGCAGCCTCGGGTCGCTCCGGGCGAACCCGCCGGCCTCGGCGATGTTGGAGGTCAGCGGGCCCTTGTGCGTCAGCCGCCAGCGGGCGAACCCCGCGTTGCCGGACGACTCCCACGGACCCTTCAGTGACGGGGTGGACCAGACCACCGGGACCGACGGGTGGTCGATCAGGTTCGCGCCGACCGCGGGCATGTCCGCTATCACGTAGATGCCCTGCTCCCGCAGCTGGTCGGCCGGGCCGATGCCGGAGAGCATGAGCAGCTGGGGCGAGCCGATCGCGCCCGCCGCGAGGATCACCTCGGCCCCGGCGCGGGCGGTCTCGTCTTGGCCGTTATGCCGGTAGGTGACCCCGGCCGCCCGGCCGCCCTCGATGAGCACCCCGGTCACCAGGGCGTCCGTCACCACCGTGAGGTTCTTCGGCTTGCCCGCCAGGTAGCCGTCGGCGGCGCTGCACCGCCGGCCGTCTCGCTGGGTGACCTGGTAGTAGCCGACGCCGTCCTGCTTCGCCCCGTTGAAGTCCTCGTTGGCGACCGCGCCGCGCCGGATGGCGGCCTGAATGAAGTGGCCCGTGTGCTCGGACTTGTGCCGCAGGTCCTGGACGGAGAGCGGGCCGCCCTTGCCGTGGTAGGGGCTCTCGGCCCGGGAATTGTCCTCGGACCGCAGGAAGTAAGGGAACAGCTCCCGGTACCCCCACCCGGCGCAGCCGTAATCGTCGCGCCAGGCGTCGTAGTCGGCCCGGTTACCGCGGATGTAGATCATCGCGTTCATCGCCGACGAGCCGCCGAGAACCTTGCCGCGCGGCCAGTAGACCGGGCGGCCGTCCGCGCGCTCCTGCGGGAGGGTCACGTAGTTCCAGTCGTACCGGCTGCGGAAGAGCCTGCTGAAGGCGGCAGGCACCTGGACCTCGTCAATGGCGCTCGCGTCCGGGCCCGCCTCAAGGAGCAGCACTCTGGTGCCAGGGTCCTCGGCGAGCCTGGCCGCGAGCACGCACCCCGCGCTCCCACCGCCAACGATCACGTAGTCGAACACAGGGGTACCTTATAGCGCAAACCGGGGTCCGGCGGGCCCCCGAGAACCGCCGGACCCCGGAATTCGCGATTGTGACTACCCTTAGTCACGTTTCCGTGATCTGTATCGTACGCTCTTCGTAATACCCCAGGCCAGAGACTTAATCACATTTTCACGATGATTACTTAAAGTGATTGCGTTACCGTGTCGCCATGGCCGATGACAGCCGGGACAACCCGGTAGTACTCTCCACTATCTACACTCGAACCGGTGACGACGGGACCACCGGACTGACGGACTTCAGCCGGGTGCCCAAGACCGACAGCCGCCTGGCCGCCTACGCCGACACCGACGAGGCCAACTGCGCGATCGGCGCCGCCATCACGCTCGGCCAGCTCCCGGAGGAGATGGCGGCGCTGCTGCGCCGGATCCAGAACGAGCTCTTCGACTGCGGCGCTGACCTCGCCACCCCGCTGCCGACCACGCCGCCCGAGTACCCGCAGCTCCGCATCGACGAGAGCTACGTCACCGCCCTCGAGGCCGCCTGCGATGAGTACAACGCGGACCTGCCGACGCTGCGCAGCTTCATCCTCCCCGGCGGGACCCCAGGAGCGGTCCTGCTGCACACCGCGAGAGCCGTGACGAGGCGGGCCGAGCGCAGCGCGTGGGCCGCTGTCGCCGACCACGGCGACACCATCAGCCGCTGGCCCGCCAGGTACCTCAACCGTCTCTCGGACCTGCTCTTCATCCTCGCCCGCAGCGCGAACACGGGCAGCGGAGACGTCCTCTGGCACCCGGGCGGTCAACGGGCAGACGGGGTCTTACCCAAAATCTTCTAGGTGGGAGCCGGGAGGTGATGCCTCGAGCCAGGCCAGGAAGCCGGTGAGGGCCGAGTCGGACATGGCGAGCTCTAGGTGCTCCCCGGCCTGCGAGCCGGACGCGTCGGCCGGCGGCTTGACGGAGACCTCGACCACGATGCGGTCCGCGCCGAGCGCCGAGCTCTCCGCGAGGGCGGCCGGGCGGCGGGAGACCACCGTCAAGCCGCGGCGCTGGAAGACCTGCTCCGGGCGGAGCAGCACGCCGAGCGCGCCGTACCAGTACAGCTCGTCGCGCTGGAAGGAGAGCAGGCCGAGACGCCAGTTGCCGACTAGAGCCGGACGGCGCATGGCGCACTCAACCGTCCCGCCGCTCCGCTCGAGCAGGTAGCGGCGGGTCGCAAGCGCAATTGCGGCGGCGACGATGAGCACCAGGAACGCGGCGAAGATCCAGACCGCGTCCGTCAGCGCTCCCACCACCGCCGCTCCGCCGTCAGCCTTGCTCGCCGGCCGCCCGCAGCCGGGCGCGGGCGTACCGAACGTCGGGCGACTCTTCGGCCGCCGCGGCCGATCCGGCCGCCGCCGCCGCGGCGTCCAGGTCGGCGCTGACCGCCGCGGCGTCCACCTCGTCGGCGAGCACGCCCGACGAGGCCAGGATCGAGACCCGGTTGTCGGTCACCGACAGGAACCCGTCCCGGACCGCGGCCCGGACCGCGTCGCCGGGGCTGTCATTGCCCGGCACCTCACGGATGCGGACCACGCTGCCAGGGGACAGGATGCCGAACACCGGGGAGTGCCCGGCCTGGACGCCGATGTCGCCGTCCAGGGTCTTCGCGATGACCAGGCCCGCCTCGCCGGACCAGAGCGACCGGTCCGGCAGCAGCAGCTCTACGTGGACCGTCACTAGCGCTCCAGCTCCTTGGCCTTCTTCTCCACGTCCTCGATGCCGCCGACCATGTAGAACGCCTGCTCAGGGTAGGAGTCGTACTTGCCCTCTGCGATCGCCTTGAAGGAGGAGATGGTCTCCTCCAGCGGCACGAACTCGCCCGGCTGGCCGGTGAACTGCTCGGCTACGTACATCGGGTGCGAGAGGAACCGCTCGATGCGCCGCGCCCGCTGGACGGTGATCTGGTCCTCCTGGGACAGCTCGTCGATGCCCAGGATCGCGATGATGTCCTGCAGCTCCTTGTACCGCTGCAGGATCTGCTGCACGGTGCGGGCCACGTCGTAGTGGGTCTGGCCGATGTACTTCGGGTCCATGATCCGGGAGGAGGAGTCGAGCGGGTCCACCGCCGGGTAGATGCCCTTCTCCGTGATCGCCCGGGACAGCACGGTGGTGGCGTCCAGGTGCGCGAACACCGTGTGCGGGGCCGGGTCGGTGATGTCGTCGGCGGGCACGTAGATCGCCTGCATGGAGGTGATGGAGTGGCCTCGGGTGGAGGTGATCCGCTCCTGCAGCTGGCCCATCTCGTCGGCCAGGGTCGGCTGGTAGCCCACCGCGGACGGCATCCGGCCGAGCAGGGTGGAGACCTCCGAGCCGGCCTGGGTGAACCGGAAGATGTTGTCGATGAACAGCAGCACGTCCTGCTTCTGCACGTCGCGGAAGTACTCCGCCATCGTCAGCGCGGACAGGGCGACCCGGAGCCGGGTGCCCGGCGGCTCGTCCATCTGGCCGAAGACGAGCGCGGTGTCCTCGATGACGCCGGACTCGGTCATCTCGAGGAAGAGG
This sequence comes from uncultured Actinomycetota bacterium, assembly GCA_963844925.1. Lineage (GTDB taxonomy): Bacteria > Actinomycetota > Actinomycetes > Streptosporangiales > Streptosporangiaceae > Trebonia. The sequence goes on from CAWJQG010000003.1 coordinate 74,492, forward strand.
TCGTTGCCCTCACGGGTCCGCTCCCCCACGCCGGCGAAGCAGGAGACGCCGCCGAAGTTCTTCGCGACCCGGCGGATCATCTCCTGGATGAGCACGGTCTTGCCCACGCCGGCGCCGCCGAACAGGCCGATCTTGCCACCGCGCACGTACGGGGTCATCAGGTCGAGGACCTTGATGCCGGTGACGAACATCTCGGTCTTCGACTCGAGCTGGTCAAGCGGCGGCGCGAGCCGGTGGATCGGCCACCGCTCGGTCACGTTCAACGACGAGGCCGGCACGTCAAGCGGCTCGCCGAGCACGTTGAACACGTGCCCCTTGGTCACGTCGCCCACCGGCACCGAGATCGGCCCGCCGGTGGAGATGACCTCGGCGCCGCGGACCAGGCCGTCGGTCGCCTCAAGCGAGATCGCGCGGACCACGTCGTCGCCGATGTGCTGCTCGACCTCGAGGGTCAGCGTGCGGGTCTTGCCGCCGTACGTGATGTCCACGTGCAGCGCGAAGTAGATCTCCGGCATTGCGTCGGCCGGGAACTCCACGTCGACGACCGGGCCAATGACCCGGACGACGCGGCCGTTGGCGGTGGCCGTCTCCTCGGTCTCGGTTACGGGTGCGGTCATAATGTCTTACTCACTCCCTGCGTTCGCTTCAGCGAGCGCGTTTGACCCGCCGACGATTTCGCTGATTTCCTGGGTGATCTCGGCCTGCCTGGCGTTGTTCGCCTCCCGGGTCAGCCGGTCAAGCAGGTCGTTCGCGTTGTCTGTGGCGGCCTTCATCGCGCGCCGCCGCGCCGCGATCTCGGAGGCCGCCGCCTCGAGCATGGCGTAGTAGATCCGGCTGGCGATGTACTGCGGCAGCAGCGCGTCGAGGACGACGTCCGTGGACGGCTCGAACTCATACGACGGCAGTGCGCCGCCGGGCCGCTCGCCCTCCTTCTCCTCGATCTGCAACGGCAGCAGCCGGCGGACCGCGGGCCGCTGCGTGAGCATCGAGACGAACTCGGTGGAGACCAGGTAGATCTCATCGATGCCGCCGTCCGCGGTGTCCTTCTCGAACGCCTCAAGCAGCGCCGTGGCCACCTCCTCCGCCTGCGCGTAGGTCGGCTGGGAGGAGAACCCGCTCCAGTCGCGCTCGACCGGAAGATCGCGGAACCGGTGCCAGCCGATGCCCTTGCGGCCCGCCACGTAGTTGACCGTGACGGTGCCGTTCTCGGTGTTGCGCTCGCGGAGCCTGGCGGACTCGCGCAGCACGTTGGCGTTGTAGGCGCCGCAGAACCCGCCGTCGCTGGTGATGATGAACGCGGCGGACCGCTGCACCGTCTCGGGCTCGGTGATCATCGGGTGGATGATCGTGGTCGAGCGGCTCACGACGGCCTCGACCGCCGTCGTGAGCTCGCGCGCGTACGGCTCGGCCGCCCGCGTGCGCTGCTGCGCCTTGACGATCCGTGACGACGCGATCAGCTCCTGGGCGCGGGTGATCTTGGCGATCGACTTGACCGCCCTGATCCGCGCCCGGACCGCGCGAAGCTGTGCTGCCATGGCGCCTACTCGCCGTCCGTCGAGCGGGGCCGGCGTCGCTGTACTTCGCGACCGACTCCTGGTCGACCTCGCCGGCGCGCGAGCGGCGTAACGGGCTCGCCGTCGTCGGAGACGAGGAGCTTGCCGCCGGTCACCTCGAAGGTGCGGCGGAACTGGTCCATCGCGTCCTTGAGGGTGGTGACGTTGTCGTCGGTCAGGTCCTTGGTCTCCCTGATCGCCGTGAGCAGACCCGCCGTAGGACCGGTGCAGGTAATCGAGGAACTCGGTCTCGAACCGCCGGACGTCCTCGACCGGCACGTCGTCGAGCTGGCCGGTGGTGCCCGCCCAGATCGAGACGACCTCCTCCTCGACCGGGAACGGCGAGTACTGCGGCTGCTTGAGCAGCTCGACCAGCCGGGCGCCGCGGTCGAGCTGGGCGCGGGAGGCCGCGTCGAGGTCGGACGCGAACGCCGCGAACGCCTCCAGGTCGCGGTACTGCGACAGCGACAGCCGCAGCTGGCCGGCCACCTTCTTCATCGCCTTGATCTGGGCGTTGCCGCCCACTCGGGAGACCGACTGGCCGACGTTGATGGCCGGGCGGACACCGGAGTTGAACAGGTCGGTCTCGAGGAAGATCTGCCCGTCGGTGATCGAGATCACGTTCGTCGGGATGTAGGCCGAGATGTCGTTGCCCTTGGTCTCGATGATCGGCAGGCCGGTCATCGACCCGCCGCCGAGCTCGTCGCTCAGCTTGGCGCAGCGCTCGAGCAGCCGCGAGTGCAGGTAGAAGACGTCACCCGGGTAGGCCTCGCGGCCCGGCGGGCGGCGCAGCAGCAGCGAGACCGTCCGGTACGCCTCGGCCTGCTTGGACAGGTCGTCGAAGACGATCAGGACGTGCTTGCCGCTCGTACATCCAGTGCTGGCCGATCGCGCTGCCGGTGTAGGCCGAGATGTACTTGTAGCCGGCCGGGTCCGACGCGGGAGCGGCCACGATCGTGGTGTACTCCATCGCGCCGGCCTCTTCGAGCGACTGCTTGACTCCCGCGATCGTCGAGCCCTTCTGGCCGATCGCCACGTAGACGCAGCGCACCTGCCTGGTGGGGTCGCCCGACGTCCAGTTGTCCTTCTGGTTGATGATCGTGTCGATCGCGATCGCGCTCTTGCCGGTCTGCCGGTCGCCGATGATCAGCTGCCGCTGGCCGCGGCCGATCGCGGTCATCGCGTCGATGGCCTTGATCCCGGTCTGCAGCGGCTCCTTCACCGGCTGCCGCTGGACGACCGACGGCGCCTGGATCTCGAGCTGGCGCAGCGTGGTGTCCGCGATCGGGCCAAGGCCGTCGAGCGGCTCGCCGAGCGCGCCGACCATGCGGCCGAGGAATCCGTCGCCGACCGGCACGGAAAGCACCTCGCCGGTCCGCTTGACCGTCTGGCCCTCTTCGATCTCGGAGAACTCGCCCAGGATGACGACACCGATCTCGCGCACGTCAAGGTTGAGCGCGAGACCCCGGACGCCGTTCTCGAACTCCAGCAGCTCGTTCGCCATGGCCGAGGGGAGACCCTCGACCCGGGCAATGCCGTCGCCGCACTCGACGACCGTGCCGACCTCTTCACGCGAGGCGCCGGCGGGCTCGTACTCTTCGACGAACCGCGCTAGCGCGTCGCGGATCTCATCCGGTCGGATTGTCAGCTCCGCCATCTTCCTCATTCCGTTCGTGAAAATCCCTGAGCCCGCCGGTCGCCGGCCGAATCAGCTCGCGAGTTTGCGCCGGACCTCAGCCAGGCGGCTTGCCGCGGTCCCGTCTACTAGCTCATCCCCGATCTGGACGGACACACCACCTACGACCGCCGGATCGTGCACGACATTAAGGTGAATTCGCTTGCCGTACGTCTCGGTAAGGGTGGCGGCGAGCCGTCGCCGCTGCGCGGCCGTCAGCTCCGTGGCGACCCGCACCACCGCGATCAGCTGCTCGCGCCGCCGCGCCGCGATGGACGCGCACAGGTCGAGCACCGCCTGCGGCGAGCGACCGCGCGGGTGGGTGAGCACCTGCGTGATCAGGCTCAGCGACACCGCGCTGACCTTGTCGGACAGCAGGCCGGCGAGCAGGCTCGCCTTCGCGTCCGAGCTGGTGGTCCCGATGAGGGCGGACCGCAGGCCCGGCTGCGCGGAGACCAGGCGGCTGAACCTGAACAGGTCGTCCTCCAGGTCGTCCAGTGAGTTTTCGTTCTGGGCGACGATCGTGAGCGCCTCGATGGCGAGCTGCTCGATCGCGTCGCTCAGCTCGCCCGGGGTCGCCCAGCTGGCCGCCACGGCCTCGGTCACCAGCCGCTCCGTGGACGCTGAGACCTTGCCGTGCAGTAGCCGGCCGGCCACCGCCCTCTTCTCGCCCGACGGCTTGGTCGGGTCGGCAAGCGCGCGGCGCAGCCCATGCTCGGCGTCGAGCAGCCGGACGACGGCGAACAGCTCGTCGCCAACCCGCACGGCCGTCACCAACTCCGCGCGCCTCGGCCGTCAGCCGCTCGCGCAGATCGGCGTAGGAGGCCCTGCTCGCGCCGCGCATTACTGCCTGGCCCCGGTGCCCGCGGTGCCCTGGGATGCTCAGGTCGGCCAGGAACCTGTCCACCATCCGGCCCTGCCGGGCGGTGTCGGTCAGCGACTCGCCGACGATGCGGCTCGCCAGCTCGGTCGCCAGCGACCCCACCTCGGACCGGAGCGAGACCAGCGCCTGCTGGCGGTCCGCCTCGATCTGGGACTGCGCGGCGTCGGTGATCCGACGGGCCTCCGCCTCGGCGCGCTCGCGCATCTCGGCGATGATCTGGGCGCCGGCCTCACGAGCCTCCTCGCGCATCCGCGCGGCCTCGTGCTTGGCGTCGTCGAGCTGCGCGCGGTACTGCTGGAGCACCGCCTGCGCCTCGGCCTGAGCCTCGTCGGCCCGGTTGATGCCGCCCTCGATCGCGTCCTCGCGCTCTGCGAGCGTCTTGAGGATCCTGCGGCAGCAGCATCTTGCCGAGAATGCCGAAGACGACGACGAAGCAGATGGTCCCGAGAACGAACTCCGCCGCCGACGGGAACAGCGGGTCCTGCGTTGCTGAATCCGCGAGGAACATTTATCCGGCCCTCACTTCCCTGGAGCGGACTTCTAGTACTTGAAGATGAACGGGGCGATGAGGCCGATGAGCGCGAGCGCCTCGGTCAGCGCGAAGCCGATCCACATGTACAGCTGGATGCGGGCGGACGCCTCGGGCTGGCGGGCCATGGCCTCGATCGCGTGGCCGAAGACCAGGCCGATGCCGATGCCCGGGCCGATCGCGGCGAGGCCGTAGCCGACGGCACCGATGTTGACGCTGATCACCTGGGTGGCGAGGTTTGCGGCGAGTGTCATTCGTTCTTCCTTTTCGGTCGGTCCGGCGGCTCCTGCCCGCCGGGCTGTAAAGCTGGAGAAATTAGCTGTGGGCCCCCGGCGCGGCTCAGTGGCCGTGCTCCAGGGAGTCCGCGATGTAGGTGGCGGTCAGCGTGGTGAAGATGAACGCCTGCAGGACATCGACGAGGATCTCGAGCAGGAAGACGAAGAACACCATGAAGAGCGAGCCCGCCGCGTACAGCAGGCCGATCGACAGGCTCGTCAGGTACCAGGTCGAGATCATGAAGATCGACAGCAGCAGGTGGCCGGCGAACATGTTCGCGAACAGCCGGACCCCGAGCGTGAACGGCTGGATGAAGACGTACTTGAGGATCTCGACCGGGATCAGGATGATCAGGATGGGCCACGGGGCCTGGGGGATCCAGGACCTGAAGTAGCCGATGAACCCCTTGGACTTGAAGCCCAGGTACCAGTAGAGGCCGTACACCATCAGCACGAGCGGCCAGACGAAGCCGATCCGCGCCATCGGCGGGAACTGGAGCAGCGGGATGAGCTCCATGATGTTCATCACGAAGATCCAGAAGAACAGCGGCACCAGGAACTGCATGTAGGGGTCGCCCTTTTTGCCGAGTACCGGGCGCACGACCTGGTCTCGGACGGCCAGGACGGCCATCTCGCCGATGCTCTGCGTCCTGCCTGGAATAATCTTCGGCTTGGCGAACGCCGCCCAGAAGAATACGACGATGATGACGACGCACAGGATCGCGATGAACTCGGGCTTGGTGACGTTCCATGCGCCGATGCTGAACAGCTTCTGGAAATAGAAGTCATTCAACCCGGGCGCGGGATAACCGCACCCGCTGAAAATGTGGCAGCCCTCCGCGGCGGCCGCGATATCGCCGGTCACCGATCATCTCCCTTCGGGGGGTTCCCCTGCTCATGTGGCCGGCCGTACTGATAGATGATCCAGCCGGTCGAGATGGTGAGCCCGACCAGCATGCCGATCGGGAAAAGCAGTTCAATGTGAGCGAAGTGGCCGATCACCCAGCCGATGCCGCCGTAGGCGAGGATGCCGGAGATCAGGTAGCTGAAGATGGTCCAGCCGGAGCCCATCGTGAGTCCGTCATCGGTGCCGGGTGGCGCCCCCGAAGCCGATCCGGGCGCGACGTACCTACCCGGACGGCGATAGCTCCGCATTCCCACGCCCGCCACGCCCTCAGCTCTTCCCGTCCGGCTCGACGTACAGCGTCTGCATCCGCATCGCGGTCACAGCCTGCGCGGCGGACCAGGCGAGGATGCAGGCGAGCGCCGTGAAGCCGAGCATCCGGCCGTTGAAGGCCGTGGACTTGCCGATGGCGACCAGCACGATCATGAACGCGACGATCTTGACCACGAACGACCCGAGCGCGGTCACCATCATCGCCATCGGGCTGACCCGCGCCGCCCGGCCGACCGCCAGGATGCTGATGCCGAAGAACACCGCGACGACGCCGATGCCGATAAGCGATCCGTAGACGCCCTTGGCCCCGCCCATCAGCGCGCAGATGACGACGGCCACAGCGGCGACCACGCTGGTCAGCGCGATCGACCACCGCACAACACGACCGTAGTACGCCATCTTCTCCTGGCTCTCCAGTGAGTTCGGATGAGTGCGACGCCCCGTTTCTGAGTCGGGGCCTCTCCTGCTTGTGAAGGCTATCACAAAGTTCTTGACTCTGTCTTTACCTGGCGATGACTTTACATGACCATTCTGCGGGGCCGCGACCGCCCCAAGCGGAGACAGGTGCCAACAGTGCTGCGGCCAGCAGAAATCCGCACATGTGCAACGGACCGCCGTGCGTTCAGCGTTCCCGCAGGTTACAGCAGATTAGCCGGGGATCGCCAGTTACGGTCTGGTTGCCCCCGTGTTACGGGCGTGTCGGCTCCGCGCCTGCGGAGCCGCCGGCGCGACGGGCGCGGCGAGAAGAGGAGGGGCTGCTTCGGGTATCGGCGCGCGGACAGGCTGGGGCTGGCCGCTGGTCGCGGTTGAGGGCTGCGCTGAACGTACGGTGGTTGCTGCCACTGGCCTGCGTCTCCTGCTCCCGGCCGCGCGCTTGCCGGTGGACCGCCACGGGCGGAGTCCCGGCATGGTGGCGAGCAGCAGCGCGATCACCGCCCCGATGGTGGCCAGGACGAGGTAGATCAGGTCGACCCTGATCACGGAGAGGCCGACTACCGTGCCGGAGAAAAGCGCCGCCCACAGGTACATGAGCAGCACCGCCTGCCGGTGCGAGTGGCCCATGTTCTGCAGCCGGTGATGCAGGTGCTGGCGGTCCGCGCTGAACGGGGACTTGCCCGCCAGCATCCGGCGGACCACCGCGAGCAGCAGGTCCGTGTACGGGATGATCAAGATCGCGATTGGCAGCAGCAGCGGCAGGATGGTCGGGAACCGGTTAACCGGCTGCGAGGACGCGTAGTTGTCCAGGATGTTCGGGTCGAGCAGGGCGGTGCTCGAGATCGGGCCGTAGGCGAGCAGCAGGCCGAGCAGCATCGACCCGGTGTCGCCCATGAAGATCCGGGCCGGGTTGAAATTGTGCGGCAGGAAGCCGATGCAGACGCCGGCGAGCACCGCGGAGACCACCGCGGGCACCGTCTGGGACGGGATGTGAACCGAGTTGGTCAGCGTGTAGGAGTAGACCATGAACGCCAGCGCGGAGATGCCGACGACCCCGGCCGCAAGGCCGTCGAGTCCGTCGATGAAGTTCACCGCGTTGATCGTGGCCACCACGATCAGGATCGTCACCGTGTAGCTCAGGTTCGGCTCCAGGGACAGCGTCCCGCCGCCGGGGAGCGGTACCCAGCCGATGAACGCGCCCGACCACGCCACGATGCCGCCGGCCGCGATCTGCCCGGCCAGCTTGGGGATCGCGCCGATCTCCCAGCGGTCGTCGACAGCCCCGATGAACACCAGCAGGCCGGCCGCCAGCAGCAGCCCGACGAGAGTGCGGGACGAGGGGAACGCCTGCTGCAGGTAGCTAAGCCGGTCGGCGACCAGCAGCGCGGCCACCAACCCGCCGTACATGGCGAGCCCGCCGAGCAACGGCGTCGGCGCCGTGTGCACATCCCGGCTGCGGGGCGCGTGCTGCGCATTGATGGCGATCGCGCCGCGCCGTACCAGCGGGGTGAGGAGGTAGGTCACCACCGCCGCGATGATCAGGATGTAGAGATACTCGCGCATGGCGGCGGGCGGTCAGGCGCCCGGTCCCGGGTCGGTGAGCTGATCGACGTCGGCTGGCTTGCTTTCGTCGGCCGCCTTGGCAGTGGCGATCGCTGCTGCGGCCCGGCGATCGGCCGGGCTCAGCTCCTCGGCCACCGATTGGGCGCTGCCGGCGGGCAGGTCGATAACGGGGACGACCTTGCGCAGCGCGTCAACGCCGATCACGCCGGCCCGCAGCAGCCGCGGCATCGCCGCGGTCAGGTCGAGGATGGTGGACGGCACGCTGTCCGCGCACGGTCCGCCGTCCAGGTAGACCGAGACCCCGTCGCCGAGCTGCTGGGCCGCCTCGTCCACGGTGGTGGCGGCCGGGGCGCCGTGCAAGTTGGCGCTTGACACCGCGATCGGCCCGGTCCGGCGCAGCAGGTCAAGGGCGATCGGGTGCAGCGGCATCCGCACCGCGACCGTGCCCTGGGTGTCGCCGAGGTCCCAGCGGAGCGTCGGGCTCGCGCGGAATACCAGGGTCAGCGGGCCGGGCCAGAACTCGTCGATCAGGTCCTGGCCGTACGGGCCGAGCGACTGGGTCAGCGCGGCCGCCGCCCGCACGCTGCCCACCAGGACCGGGGGCGGCATGTTCCTGCCCCGTCCCTTGGCGGCGAGCAGCGCGGCGACCGCCGCCGGGGAGAAGGCATCCGCGCCGATGCCGTAGACGGTATCGGTGGGCAGCACGACGACCTGGCCCTCCTGCACGGCGGTGGCCGCCGCGACCAGGCCATCTTCCCGCTGCTTTGTGTCGGCGCAGTCGTATCGAGAGCTCATCGCCTCCATCTTGCCATGAAACCCGTGCGGTCGTGGCCACCGGCGAGGGCCTCAACCAGCAAGCAAGGTCATTCTCCGGGCCAGGAGGCGGTCACAAACCGATCCCGGCCGGCAAGATCCTTATGGTTGGTTATGTCCCGCCAGCCGGCTTCCTCGGGGAACACCCAGAACACGGCCGCGCCCTGCGGCGCGCCGTGCTCCACCGCGATCAGGCCGCCCGGGCGCAGCAGCCACCGCGCCGCCCGCTCGACGGCGCGGATCGCGTCCAGGCCGTCGGCGCCGCTCCACAGCGCGGCGGGCGGGTCGTACTCGGCCACCTCCGGCTGCACGATCGAGCCGAGCGGGATGTAGGGGGGGTTGGTGACCACCAGATCGACCGTCTCGGCCAACGGCGCCAGCTCCTCCAGCCCGTCGCGCGGGTCGGCGGACACGAAGTCGCCCGCGTGCAGCAGCACCCGGCCAGCGGTGTAGGAGTCCACGTAGCGGGTGATGTTCCGCTCCGCCCAGCTCCTCGCCAGCGGATCACCCTCGACCGCGTGCACGCAGGCCCTCGGCACCTCCTGGGCGATCGAGAGCGCGATCGCGCCCGAACCGGTGCCGAGGTCCACCGCGACCGGTTCCGCGACATCCATCTCGCGCAGCCGGTCGATGGCCCAACCGGTCATTACCTCGGTCTCCGGCCGGGGTACGAACACGCCGGGGCCGACGTCCAGCTCCAGGTACCTGAAGTAGGAGCGGCCGGTGATGTGCTGGAGGGGCTCGCGGTTCTCCCGGCGGCCGATGTCCACCCAGTACCGTGCGTCGAACTCCGAGTCGGGCACCGTGTGCAGCTCGCCGCGCTTGACGTTGTGGACGTGCGCCGCAATGATCTCGGCGTCGGCGCGGGGGGAGTCCACCCCCGCCTCCGCCAGCCGCGCCGTCGCCAGCGCGATCTCATCGAGCAGCAACGTCACGCGGCGCTCCCCGCTCGGCCGTGAACCAAGCCTCGCTCATTCCTCGGCCAGCTTATCTTCCAAGTCGGAGGCCGCGAGAGCGTCGATCACCGCGTCCAGGTCACCGTCGATCACCTGGTCAAGGTTGTAGGCCTTGTAACCGACCCGGTGATCGGAGATCCGGTTCTCCGGGAAGTTGTAGGTGCGGACTCGCTCCGATCGGTCGACCGTGCGCACCTGCGCCTTGCGCTCGGCGGAGGCCTTCGCGTCCGCCTCGGCCTCGGCCTGCGCGAGCAGCCGGGAGCGGAGCACGCGCAGCGCCTGCTCCTTGTTCTGCAGCTGGCTCTTCTCGTTCTGGCAGGAGACGACGATGCCGGTCGGCAGGTGCGTGATCCGCACCGCCGAGTCGGTCGTGTTCACCGACTGGCCGCCCGGTCCCGAGGACCGGAAGACGTCGATCTTCAGGTCGTTATCGTTGACCTGCACCTCAACGGGATCGGCCTCGGGCGTGACGAGCACGCCCGCCGCGGAGGTGTGGATACGGCCCTGCGACTCGGTGACCGGGACCCGCTGCACCCGGTGCACGCCGCCCTCGTACTTCAGCCGGGACCATGCCCCGGTGCCGCCCCGGCCCGCCTTGACCGCCACGGTCGCGTCCTTGACGCCGCCGAGCCCGGTGACGGTCGAGTCGATGATCTCCGTCTTCCAGCCGTGCCGCTCTGCATAGCGCTGATACATCCGGAGCAGGTCGCCGGCGAACAAGGCGGACTCGTCGCCGCCCTCACCCGCCTTTACCTCGAGGATCGTGTCGCGGGCGTCGTTCGGGTCCTTGGGCACGAGCAGCTGGCGGAGCCTGTCCTCGAGGACCGCCCGCGCGGCGGCGAGTTCGTGCGCCTCGTTGGCGAAGGACGCGTCCTCGGTCGCGAGCTCCCTGGCTGCCTGCTCGTCGTCGCCGACCTGCCGCCACTCCCGGTAGGCATTCACGATCGGCGTCAGCTCCGCGTACCGCTTGGCCAGCGTCCTGGCCTGATCCGCGTCCGCGTGCACGCCGGGATCGGCAAGGGCGCGCTCAAGCTCGGCATGCTCGCTTGCCAGGTCACCCAACCGGTCGAACAAGTGAAAACCCTTCTCTCTCGCAGCATAGGCAGCATACGCAGACGCCCGCGTGCCGACTTTTGGACACGCGGGCGCTGGCGAGGTCGCTACTTCTTCTTGGCAGCCGCCCCCGTGACCGGGCCCTTGCCGAAGCGCTTCTCGAAGCGGGCGACGCGGCCGCCGGTGTCGAGGATCTTCTGCTTGCCGGTGTAGAACGGGTGGCACTGCGAGCACACGTCGGTGTGGATCTCGCCGCTGGGCGAGGTCGACCGGGTGGTGAACGTGGCACCGCAACCGCAGGTCACGGTGGTGGCCTGGTAGGTCGGGTGAATGTCGGACTTCATTAGCTGGCTCCTTGGGTTGCCTGGCCGCCGGGTCGCCGCCCGCCCTCATGGAGGTCGGCACGGCGTGAACCGGAACCTGGGGATATCTAGTGTGCCAGACCGCTGAACCAGTTGGGCCTGGTGAATATTTCCCGCGCGTGCTAGCCCCTGTCGCGCTCCATTCCAACCGTGGTCTTCTGCACCTGGAGCAGGAACTCGGCGTTGGAGCGCGTCTTGCGCATCTGCTCCATAAGCAGCTCGAGGGCCTGCTGCGGCTCAAGGGCGTGCAGCACGCGGCGGAGCTGCCAGATGACCTTGAGCTCGTCCGGCGCGAGCAGGATCTCCTCCTTGCGGGTGGACGAGGCGTCCACGTCGACCGCGGGGAAGAGCCGCTTGTCGGCCAGCTCGCGACGGAGCCGGAGCTCCATGTTGCCGGTGCCCTTGAACTCCTCGAAGATCACCTCGTCCATCCGAGACCCGGTCTCGATCAGGGCCGTGGCCAGGATCGTCAGCGAGCCGCCGTTCTCGATGTTGCGCGCCGCGCCGAAGAACCGCTTCGGCGGGTAGAGCGCGGTCGAGTCGACGCCACCGGAGAGGATGCGGCCGCTGGCCGGCGCCGCCTGGTTGTAGGCGCGGCCGAGCCGGGTGATCGAGTCGAGCAGCACGACCACGTCGTGACCCATCTCCACCAGCCGCTTGGCCCGCTCGATGGCCAGCTCGGCCACCGTGGTGTGGGCCTCCGCCGGGTTGTCGAAGGTGGAGTGGATCACCTCGCCCTTGACCGTGCGCTGCATGTCGGTGACTTCCTCAGGACGCTCGTCCACGAGGACGACCATGAGGTGGCACTCCGGGTTGTTCTTGGTGATCGCGTTGGCGATGGCCTGCAGGATCATCGTCTTGCCGGCCTTGGGCGGCGAGACGATGAGGCCGCGCTGTCCCTTGCCGATCGGGCAGATCAGGTCGATGATCCGGGTGACCATGTTGGTCGGGTCGGTCTCAAGCCGGAGCCTGTCCTGCGGGTAGAGCGGGACCAGCTTGGCGAACTCCGGCCGCCGCACCGACTCCTCGGGGTCGAGGCCATTGACCTTGTCCAGGCGGACGAGCGCGTTGAACTTCTCCCGGCGCTCCCCGTCCTTCGGCTGGCGCACCGCGCCCTCGATGACGTCGCCCTTGCGCAGCCCGTGCTTACGGACCTGGGAAAGCGAGACGTACACGTCGTTCGTCCCTGGCAGGTAACCGGTGGTCCGGACGAATGCGTAGTTCTCAAGGACGTCCAGGATGCCGGCGATCGGGATCAGGACGTCGTCGTCGGCGATCACCGCCTCCGGCTCGGCGCCAGGACGCTCGCCGCGCCGCCGGTTGCGGTTGCGGAACCGGTCACGGCCGCGCCGCCCGTTGCGGTCGTCGTCGTCATCCATGGGACCGTTGCCGCCGCCCTGGCGAGCGTTGTTCGGGTTCTGGCTGTTCTGGCCGGTCCGGCTGTTGCTTGCCGTCACGAGATCGCGGGACTCACGAGGCTCGCGGCTGTCGCGGTTATCGCGACCGTCACGGCGCTGATCGCGGCCGTTGCCGCCCTGTTCATCGCGGCGTCCAGTGCGACGGCGGTCCCGGCGGCCGTCCTGTCCCCTGGAGTCCTGGCTGCCGTTCTGCCCGTCGGCACTCGATTCCGCCGAGCTGGACGACGCGGCCTGCTCGGCGGCGGGCGCAGTTTCTTGGGCTGCAACGGTGACCGATCGGTCGGCAACGAGGCTGCTGGCCGGGGCGTCGCCGATGCCGCCGCGTTGTGCCTGGGCGGACTCGCCGATGCCTGACCGGACGGTTGTGTCTGCTTCCATGGCGTCCTGATTCAGGGGGCGAGCGACGTCGGCTCCCGCGGACGCGGCTCGCGTAGCTGATTGTTTCGGGGCTGAGCGGACGCCGCCGGTCCGCTCCGTGATCGCGGCGACAAGATCCCCCTTCCGCATCCGCCCCGTCCCGGGAATACCGAGTTCCTGAGCGAGCCGCTGCAGATCGGAGACGAGCAGCTTGGAAAGGTCGCCGCCGTTGCGGCCCGCTGACCGTGGGGCGCCAGCGGAGGCGGCCGGGTGCCCGGTGGGAGGGTCCTCGGACGCGGGGGCCGCGCCGCTGAGGACTTCGGTGGTGTCGCTCACTAATGGTCCTTCCATTATGATCCTCGGCCGCCTAGGTGTCTTCTCGACCCGGGTTTCCGTGGCGCCAAGCCCGATCGCATTGCTCGCGAGACCGTCATTAACACATGATTCCGCTCGCGGCTGCGTTCGGCATCTACTCCCGCACGTCGCGTCTGTCCGTGTGCGCGACCCGTCTCCGGAGCCGCCGGCGTGAAGATGTGCAGTGGAGTAATGCTCAGGGGAACGTTTCGCTCTCCTGGAGTGATGCTAAGAGCCCGATCCCTGGGCAGGTATACGTTACCCCCCAGGCGACGTCTGGATGACAAGCACCTGCCCCGCACAGGGGCAACAGATGCTGCACCCAGCCTAACACCGACAGCGCCCACGGCATTCCTTTGCAGCCATCCTGTCGCGGAAAGGGGATTCTAAGCGGCCAGGCGAGGAAGCCCGGGGGGCGTGAGACGTCGGCCCCCCGGGAGACAACGGCAGTGCATCACCGGGTGCTCCGACCACTCGGTACTGCGCTGGCGCCGTGTCTCTCGACGGCTAGCGGGCTTATGCGCCATTCAATACCCGTTTCTCGCGCGATTGAATCCAGCTTCGCCAAGTCCGCTTCACCGGCGCCGCCGCCGGTCAGGAACGCCAGCACCGACGGGCCCGCGCCCGAGGTGACCGCGGGCACTCCGGCCGCCCGCAGCCGGCCGACCAGATCGTGCGTGGCCGGCATGGCGGGCGCCCGGTAGTCCTGGTGTAGCCGGTCTTCCGAGGCGTCGAGCAGCGCTTCGGGACGGGTGGTGAGTGCGGCGACGAGCAGCGCCGCCCGGCCGGCGTTCCGCGCCGCGTCGGCGTGCGGCACGCTCGGGGGCAGCAGATCCCGCGCCACCTTGGTGGACACCGGTTCTGGCGCGATGAACGCCACCGGCTGCACCGTCGAGAGCGGCTCGAGCCGGATCGCGCGCGCCGCGCAGCCGACCACCCAGGCGATGGTCAGCCCGCCGAGCAGACAAGGGGCGACGTTATCAGGGTGGCCTTCAAGCTCGTTCGCCAGCGGCAGCACCGCCTCCGGGTCGAGGCTCGCGCCGACCAGCGCCCGCGCGGCGAGCAGGCCGGCCACGATCGCGGCCGCCGATGACCCGAGCCCGCGTCCGTGCGGTATCCGGTTCACGCAGCGCAGCGCCAGTCCGGGCGGCTGCGCCACGCCCAGATCATCAAAGCCCACGCGCATCGCGCGCACCACGAGGTGCTTCTCGTCCGCGTCCGCGACCCCGGCCCCTCCCTCACCGGACACTTCGATCGACAGCCCGGCCGGCGTCACGGCTACCTCGACCTCGTCGTGCAGGCCGAGCGCGAGCCCGAGCGCGTCAAACCCGGGCCCCAGGTTCGCGCTGGTGGCCGGCACCCGAACGAGGACCGGCCCCTCACTCCAGGCGCTCACGCCAGGCCGAGGGCGGCCGCGGCGGCGGCCGCGTCGACCGGGACCGTCGTCGGGGCCGGGGCGCCTGACAGCGCCCAGTCCGGGTCCTTGAGGCCGTTGCCGGTGATCGTGCAGACCACCCGCGAGCCCGGCGGGATCCGCCCGTCCGTCGCCGTCGCGAGCAGCCCGGCCACGCTGGCCGACGAGCCGAGCTCGCCGAACACCGCCTCCTCGCGGGCGAGTATCCGGTACGCGGCGAGGATCTCCCGGTCGGTGACCTTGTCGATCAGGCCGCCGGACTGGTCGCGGGCCGCCTCGGCCAGGTGCCAGGACGCGGGGTTGCCGATGCGGATGGCGGTCGCGATCGTCTGCGGGTGCGCCACCGGGGCGCCATCCACGATCGGGGCCGCGCCGGAAGCCTGGAAGCCGAACATCCGGGGCCGCTTGGTGGCGAGCCCGAGATCGGCGTACTCCTGGTAGCCCAGCCAGTAGGCGGTGATGTTGCCGGCGTTGCCGACCGGCAGGCAGTGGATGTCGGGCGCGTCGCCGAGCGCGTCCACGATCTCGAACGCGGCGGTCTTCTGCCCCTGGATGCGGTCCGGGTTCACCGAGTTGACCAGCGCGACCGGGTAGTCGACGGCCAGCTTGCGCGCCAGCTCAAGGCAGTCGTCGAACGACCCGTCGACCTGCAGCAGCTTCGCGCCGTGCACCAGCGCCTGGGCCAGCTTGCCGATCGCGATCTTGCCCTTGGGCACCAGCACGGCGCAGGTCAGGCCGGCCCGGGCCGCGTAGGCGGCGGCGGACGCCGAGGTGTTGCCGGTCGAGGCGCAGATCACCGCCTGCGCGCCCTGCGCCGCGGCCACGGTGATCGCGACCGTCATGCCCCGGTCCTTGAACGACCCGGTGGGGTTGAGCCCCTCGACCTTCAGGTACACCTCGCACCCGGTGCGCGCGGAGAGCACCGGGGCGGGCAGCAGCGGCGTCCCGCCCTCCTGCAGGGTGACCGCCGGCATCCCGGCGGTGACCGGCGAGCCGCTCGCGGTACTCGGTGATGACGCCGCGCCAGGGCGCGCGAGCAGTGGTTACCGCCGGGGCCGGCGAACTGGTCACTGGTCTTCCTCCCCTTCGACCCGCATCACGCTCGCCACAGCGCGGACGACGGGCAGCGCCTGAAGTTCGGAGATCGTCGCCGCGAGGTCGGCGTCGCGCGCCTCGTGCGTGACGATGACCAGCAGCGCCTCGGTGCCCCTGCTCGTCTGCCGCACCGCCTGGATGGAGACCCCGTGCCTGGCAAAGGCCTCCGCCACCGGCGCGAGGACGCCGGGCTTGTCGGCCACGTCCAGCGATACGTGGTACCTCGTCAGCGTATCGCCCATGGGCCGCACCGGCAGCTCCGCGTAGGTCGTCACCTCGGGGCCCCTGGTGCCGGCCAGCCGGTTCCGTGCGACCGCGACGATGTCGCCGAGCACCGCGGACGCGGTGGGGGTGCCGCCCGCGCCCGCGCCGTAGAACATCAGCTGGCCGGCCGACTTCGCATCGACGAAGACGGCGTTGTAGGCACCGCCGACGGCGGCAAGCGGGTGCGTCCTGGGGATCATCGCCGGGTGCACGCGGACCGCGACCCCTTCGTCGGTGCGCTCGCAGATCGCGAGCAGCTTCACGATCCGGCCGAGCACCTTCGCCGAGGCGATGTCCGCGGCGGTCACCTCGGTGATCCCCTCGCGGTACACGTCGGAGGCGGTGACCCGGGTGTGGAACGCCAGCGAGGCCAGGATCGCGGCCTTGGCGGCGGCGTCGAAGGCCTCCACGTCGGCGGTCGGGTCAGGCTCGGCGTAGCCGAGCGCCTGCGCCTCCTCGAGCGACTCGCTGAAGTCGGCGCCGGAGGAGTCCATGCGGTCGAGGATGAAGTTCGTCGTGCCGTTGACGATGCCCATCACCCGGTGCACGGTGTCACCGGCGAGGGACTCGCGCAGCGGGCGGAGGATCGGGATCGCGCCCGCCACCGCGGCCTCGTAGTAGAGATCGGCGCCGTAGTCGCGGGAGACGCGGTGGATCTGCTCGCCA
This sequence comes from uncultured Actinomycetota bacterium, assembly GCA_963844925.1. GTDB lineage: Bacteria > Actinomycetota > Actinomycetes > Streptosporangiales > Streptosporangiaceae > Trebonia. The sequence continues at coordinate 91,334 of CAWJQG010000003.1, forward strand.
TGCTCCGCCAGCAGGGCCTTGTTCGCGGAGACCACGGACTTGCCGCGTTCCATCGCGGCCAGGATCAGCGAGTGCGCGGGCTCGATGCCGCCGATGACCTCCACCACGACGTCCACGTCGGGCCGGGTCGCCAGCCCCATCGCGTCGGTTGTCAGCAGGTCGCGATCGATGCCCGGACGCGGGTGCGACAGCCGACGGACGGCGATGCCGGCGATCTCAAGCTGCGCGCCGGACCGGACCGCGAGTTCGGTCGCCTCTTCACGCAGCAGCCTGGCAACCTGAGTGCCGACGACGCCGCAGCCGAGCATCGCCACCTTAAGCGTCTTGCCTTTTGGCTCAGTCATCCGACGTCCAATCGCAGCAGGTCATCAAGCGTTTCCCGGCGAACGATCTCGCGGGCCGCGCCGTCGCGCACCGCCACCACGCCGGGGCGCGGCAGGTGGTTGTAGTTGGAGGCGAGCGACCGGCAGTAGGCCCCGGTCCCCGCCACCGCGAGCAGGTCGCCCGGGGCCAGGTCGTCCGGCAGGTAGCAGTGCCGCACCACGATGTCGCCGCTCTCGCAGTGCCGCCCCACCACCCGCGCAAGCATCGGCGGCGCGTCCGAGGAGCGGGACGCGAGCACGCACGTGTACGACGCGTCGTACAGCGCGGTGCGGATGTTGTCGCTCATCCCGCCGTCCACGCTCACGTAGGTCCGGATGCCGTCCACGTTCTTGATCGTGCCGACCTCGTACAGCGTCACGGTAGAGGGCCCGATGATGCCGCGGCCCGGCTCGATCGTCAGCCGGGGCTCGGGCAGGCCGAAGGCCGCGCACTGCGCGGTGACGATCGCGCGCAGCCCGGCGGTGAGGGTCTTCACCTCGGGCGCGTCGTCCTCTGACGTGTACGCTATGCCGAACCCGCCGCCCAGGTCGAGCTCCTCGATGGCGACGCCGTGCTCGGCGTGGATTCGCGCGGCCAGCTCGAGCACCCGCCTCGCGGCCACCTCGAAGCCGCCGGTGTCGAAGATCTGCGAGCCGATGTGCGAGTGCAGCCCGGCGAACTCGAGCGCGGGCAGCGCCAGCACCCGGCGGACCGCCTCGTCGGCGGCGGCGGAAGCGAGCGAGAAGCCGAACTTCTGATCGTCGTGCGCGGTGGCCATGAACTCGTGGGTGTGCGCCTCGACCCCGGTCGTCACCCGTACCAGGACGCGCGGCCGGGTGCCGGCCAGGTCCGCGTGGTAGGCGAGCCGGGCGATCTCCTCGAAGGAGTCGACCACGATGTGCCCGACCCCGGCGGCCACCGCCTGCTCGATCTCGGCGGGGAGCTTGTTGTTGCCGTGCAGCGTGATCATCGCCGGGTTCACCCCGGCGGACAGGGCCACCGCCAGCTCGCCGCCGGTGCACACGTCCACGCCTAGCCCCTCGTCGGTCACCCAGCGGAGCACCGCCCGCGAGCAGAACGCCTTGGCCGCGTAGGCGATGTTTGCCCCCGGGGGACGACCCCCCGGTGACCCCCCGAACGGGGGGACCAGTCCCCCCGTCCCCCCCTGGGGAGGCGCTTCGCGCCCCCCAAGATCTGCTGTGAAGGCTTCGATGTATTCGCGGCAGCGACTGCGCACGTCCGCCTCGTCGGTGACGAGCACCGGGGTGCCGAACTGGTTTGCTAGGTCACGCACGTCCATGCCGCCGAGCGTCAGCACCCCGTCCTGGCGCGCGGCGCCGCGCGGCCAGACTGGCTCATACAGCGCGTTCAGGTCGGCGGGAGGCGCCGGCGGGTGGTCGGCTGGCAGCACGTCCCCGTGCCTGGGCCCGGCCGGGTGGGCGACACGACTCACTGCGGTTTCCCCATTCTCAACGTCACAACATCACAGCCGGTCGGGCGCGCCGACTCCCAGCAGCCCGAGCCCGGCGGCAAGACCGGTCCGCGCCGCCCTGGCCAAGGCCAGTCTGTCAGACGGTACCCGGGCGGTTCCGGGGCCGCCCGGATAGATCAAGGCGGCAATGGTGGCGCTTGCCAGTTCCTCCAGGTACCGGGCGAACTCGTCTGGCCGGCCACGGCGCGCGGCGGTGGCAACCCGTTCCGGCAGCCACGACAGCGCGTCAAGCAGCACCAGTTCACCAGGATCGGCGGGCAGGTGCCGCGGGACTGCCGCCGCTGCTGGGGAGGTGGCCGCCCAGCGCAACCCGGACGCGGCGCGGGCGTGCGCGTACCTGACAGCATAGGCGGGGTTGCCCAGCACATGCCGCGCGATTATCAGCCGGTCGATCACAAGGGGCCGTCGGGGAGTCGCCCTGGCCAGCGAGAACCGCACCGCATCGGCTCCGGCGAAGGCGACGGCCCGGGCCACCGGTGCTTCGCCCCCGACCGCAAACTGTTTCGGACCAGGCGAAGACACGGTACGTTCCATATCTTCCGGAATCGTCACCGTCGCGCCCGCTGCGGCGGCCATCCGGGCGGTCAGCTGCGCGGCGAGCAGCGCCCTGGCCTTCTCCCAGCTCGCCTCGGCGAGCGGGTCGCCGGCGGGCGACGCGGGGGCGGCCGTGCCGTCGAGTGCGTCGCTGGCGGCGCAGGCGGGGCCGGCGGCGGCGATGCGCTCGGGGAGGGCCGCGAGCTCCCCGGGGGCGATGCTGATGGTGATGAAGCCGGGACCGGTGATCTCGGCGCGGGCGATGTTGTCGCTCTGGGCTAGACGGGTGGCGATGCGCGCTGCTTCGGGCCGACGTTCGCCGAAAGCGAACGCGACGCTGGACGCGTACTGGCCCGGCACGCCCGTCGGGCGCAGGCCGGGGTCGGCGGGCGGGAGCCCTTCGGCCGCGATGGCGCGCGCGATCGCGCGCCGCAGGTCGCCGCTGATCACTGTGCGCTACGCAGGCGGGGCGCCGGCCAGCTCGCGGACCACCCGGATCATCTCGCCGGGATCGAACGGCTTGGTGAGATAGGCATCGGCGCCGACGTTCGCCCCGCGGGCGATGTCGTCTTCCTGGGCGCGGGCCGTGATCAGGACGACCTTGATATGCGCCGTCTCCGGCGTCTTGCGCAGCTGGATGGCGGTCTCCCAGCCGTCGAGCCGCGGCATCATCACGTCCAGCGTGATGACGTCGGGCGCTATCGCCTGCACCCTGTCAATGCAGTCCTGACCGTCCACCGCCGTCGATACGTCAAACCCCTCAAGAGTAAGGTTAACGGCGATAAGCTGCCGAATCACCTCGTCGTCGTCCACGACCAGCACCCGCCCCAAACCATGCGTCACACTGGGTGAGGCTACCGCCTCCGGCGCGAACTTGCGTAGGCCCGCCGAGCGTGTCCCTGCGTGTCCTGCGCGCGTCACGAGCACGGACCGGGACTGGTAGCCTTTCTGCGTTCAGGTTCTGTGTTACAGGGCCCCCATAGCTCAGGGGATAGAGCACCGGCCTCCGGAGCCGGGTGCGCAAGTTCGAATCTTGCTGGGGGCGCCTCTTCCGGGCTTGACCTGCGGTTACTCGCGGTGTGGCTCCTTCGGTCGGGGTGCTGTGGTCGAGCATCCCGGCGCTAGGCACTTAGCTTCGCGGCTTAGAAGAGTGCTTAGCCCCCCGAGACGAGGGGCTACAGCTATGTCTCCTGTGACCAGTCCGGTGTCCCCGCCGCTGCCCGTGGCGGCGGCGGTCCGCGCAAGAGCCCGCTGCGGCTGGTGACCGACCCGGTCCCTGTGGTTTCCAGGCGCGGCAGTCGCACGGGCGGGCCCAGACCTCGCCGGCGCGGTGGCTGGGGACGCGGAACCGGGGCCGATGACCGGCTCCGGCGTCTACCGGATGGTCAAGCGGCGAGCCGAAGCAGTCGCTTGGACCGCGCTCCGCTACCCCGCGACCCGCCGTGGGCATTTGCTTGCGGACCGGTCGAACGTCAGTGCCTCTTCCTAAGCTGGCTTCAGCTTCGGCGAGACCCGGCTTGCGGGTTGCCCTGTCCAGCGGGTTAATAATATTCTTAAGGAGGTGCGGCGCATGGCGAACGCAGGAGAGGAGGATGCCACGGAGTGGGAGATCCTGCTGACGGGCGAGGTCGAGTCGTTCCTTGACGATCTTTACGAAACCGACCCTGCGAGCCATCAGCTGGTGAACCAGGCGATCCTCGTCTTGGAGCGCAACGGACCAGCAGAGGGCCGGCCACTGGTGGACTCCATCACAGCGTCGCGGATCGCGAACATGAAAGAGCTCCGGCCGCCGTCGTCCGGGCGCACCGAGATCAGGATCCTGCTGGTCTTCGACCCGTGGCGGGCGGCGATCCTGCTAGTGGCGGGGGACAAGTCTGGGAAGTGGAGCAAGTGGTATCGGACGGCAATTCCCCGCGCCGAGCAGCTCTACGACGATTACCTTGCCGGGCGCAGGAAGGAGATGGGGCAATGAGCGGCGTGTCACGCTGGCGGGATTCTGGGCACCTGGAGCGGGCCGTGGAGACGGCAGGCGGCCAGGAGGCCTTCGACGCGGCGGTCACCGCGATGCTTGACGACGCCCGCGGCTGGCGGCTGGCGGAGATGCGCAAGCGGCGCGGGATGACCCAGGAGCAGGTCGCGGTGCGGATGGGCGTGTCGGTCGCGCGGGTCTCCCAGATCGAAAGCGGCGACGTCTCCACCCAGGACGTGCTGAGCCGGTTCGTCGCCGCGCTCGGCGGAACCCTCAAGCTCATCGCCGACTTCGGCGACGAGCAGCTCAAACTGGCATAGGAGGGCGTTCTGCCCGCGTAAGTCTCCGGGCTCGTTCGCAATCGCTACGGGGCCGACCTCCAGGTCCGCCGCCATCGAGGCCAAGCGGCGGCGCGGCAAGATTTACTGAAATCCACTGTGATCGGACGCAAACGGTGCGGCCGAACTGAGTTGGGCAGCCCCGAGCACGGCAGCGTATGCCCTTGCTCAGATTCCGGTGCCCCGGTGCTGTGCCCAAGTGCGGGCCGCGTGCGCCATCGTCATCGCCCACGGGATCGGGTTCTGGTTCTCGATTTCGTCCCACATGTTGACGTTCGCGCGGGCGAATACGTCGAGGTGCGCGGGGTCGGCGGCGGCGTAGGCGGGCAGCCGGGCGGCCTGGGCTTCGGCCTGCTCGATGGTGTGCCCGTGGGCGATGAGCCGCAGCAGCCAGAACGCGGGGTCGGTCCAGCCGACTCCGGGGGTGGCCCATGCCCAGTCGACCAGCCAGGCCCGGCCGCCCGAGATCATGATGTTGTCGGGCATCCAGTCGGTGTGGGTGAGCACGGCGCCGACGAAGACCCGGGCGTCGCCGGGGTCGGCAACGTAGGTTCTCAGGCGGGTCTCAATGGGCTTCCACGGTCCGGGGCCGGGCGGGATCTCGATGGCGGCGAGCGCTTCCATGAGCCCGGTCACCATGTCGATGTCGGGTGAGCCGGGGCTGTAGTCGGCGGCGCGGCCCTGGATGTGCTCGAAGCCGAGGACGTTCCACCCGGCTTCGTCGAACTGCCACAGCAGCTCCGGGGAGATTCCCTTGGCGAGCTTGGCCGCCGCCGCCTCTCGCGCCTGGGTGATCACCAGCCGGTGGCCGGACGGCAGCCCCTTGACGAACACCCGGCGGTCGCCGGTCTCGATGACGGCGGCGAGCGGGGAGTTCTGCCCGGCGGTCACGGCCCGCCCGGCGGCGATCGGGCCCGTGCGGGCGCTGATCGCGTCCTTGAGGTCTCCGGGCAGGTCATCCCATTGAATCCGTAGTGCCACGGGGGTCCTTGCTTGGCGGGCGGGCGGGCGGGTCCGGGCCGCCCGCGCTGCGGGCTCACCGATAGGAGACCTGCGCCCGTTCGTCGTTGCCGGTGACTACTTGAGAGAGCTGGTGAACCTCTGCCACGCGTCGGCGGACACTGCGAGCACCGCGCCGGCATGGTCCTTGGTATCGCGGACCATGACCGTACCCGTGGCGTCGGCTACCTCAACGCAGTTCCCGTTGGTGGCGCTGTAGCTTGCCTTACGCCACGTGCCTACTTCTTCCATGTCTCCGCCGCTGCCTCAAAGATCTCTTGTGACTCCGACCCGCGTAGGGCTTCCGTCCTGAGCACGTCGAACCGCATGCTCACGGTAGCAACGATAGCGGGTGAGTCGGTCGTCATGCCGTCCGCGAAGTGATCAAGGTAGACGACGTTCGCGTCCGGCGTCTCCGCAAGGATGAACGCGCCCATCATGCCGATGTGCGCCCCCTTGCCCGGCACAAGCTGAACCGTGACGGTGGCACGCCGCGCCATCTCCGCCAGCTTGTCCAGCTGGTCCGCCATGATTTTCGGGCTTCCGATCTCGCGGTGCAGAACGCTCTCATCGATGAGAACCCAGAACACCGCTGGGTCGGCGCACTCGAGCACCGACTGTCGCGCCATGCGCGCTGCTACGCGCTCCGTCACCTGATCGGGGGTGACGTGGGGGTGCCGTGACAGCACCTCACGGGCGTAGTCATCGGTTTGCAGCAAGCCCGGTATGACGGAGTGCTCGAACGTCCTGAGCGTGCGGGCTTCCGCCTCGTAGTCTGCGAACTCGCGCAGGGCGGGCGTGAATGCCGACCCCCAGCCCTGCGAGTCCTTCCAGAAGCGCCAGAACCAACCGTCCATGCGAGGGAAGGCCACGTCACAGGCTTTGGCGAACGCCTCATCGGGCTCGGTCAGGCCTGCCTCGATTCTGCTCACCGTTGCCTTGTCGCACGGCACCAGCGCGCCTAGGTCGGTCTGCGACATGACCGCCGCCTCACGGGCGCGGCGTACCTCGCTGCCGAAGTGGTGCAAGGGGCTGGCACCGGGGGTGAGAGTCCGTGCCCGTGGCATGGGTGCCCTCCCTTTTGCTGGTTTGCATACGACGGCGTGTGATTGCAGCCACGTTCCGCTGCGTTTCCAACTTAAGCCGCGTGTCGCATCGTTGTCATGCGTTCCCAGTGCAGCCGACACCACGGACCAGGGCGCGCGATCGAGGGGAAGACCAGCCATGATTCTGTTTCTGTGGGACGTACGCACGCCAGGCGGATCTGCGCGCGGCGTCACCGACGATGAGACGCAAGCGCGGCTGGCCGTCGCAGACGCGATGCTGGCCGACGGGATCACCGGGCGCGTGGAACGGGCTTCGCTGTCGATCGGCGGCGCTTGGCTGACTGGCGGATACCGGCGCTTGGGCAGCGGCTGGACGGCGCGTCTGACCCGAGACCGGGTTACGTGGGTGGCGTTCCGAGAGACAGCCGTCATGACCTAGGGCTCGAAGGTTCTGATGTGAGCAGTTCGCCCCCGACGGCGCATATGACACAGCCACGGAGCAGGAGGGACATCCCATGATGAGCAAGACAGACGTGACCGCGCCGGCCCGGCTGCTGGCTGTAGAGGTCTTGCTGGCCGAACCTGAATTGCTCGGGAACGACGCGCTCGAAACCGACCTTTACATCCTGCGCGAGAACCTGCAAACCACCGTACGGCCAGTCGCGTCAGCCGAGAATTGAAGTACGCACGCCGCCCGCACGTGAATGTCGCTCCCTTGTCAGGCCATAGACGCGGTTTCTATGCTCTCCAGGATCTGTGACGGCAGCACAGCCCGGGTGGCGGTGCTATCTGGCGAGGCGAGATAGCCGAGGAGCTTGTTCGGTTGTTCTGGCTGACCAAGGGGAACAGGTTCAACACGTCGCCAGCCTCTGGCGGACGCGGTCTTTATAGCTGACAAATAAGTGCCTTCGGTCATGCGCCTCAGAGTCCTAGCACGCATCAGCAGGGCGGCCAGCGAGACTTGCCAGTGCCGCTTGAGTTCGAACAGTGTGGGCCAGTCGACAGTCGTCGGGAGCTGGTCATAGATTTGCTCGGCAGGCAGCAGGAATTCAGCTGCGAATTGGTGTGCTTGAGTCTCGACTTCTTTGACACCCCAGATTTGCTCTCCGTGAACCACGAGATGTCCAAGTTCGTGTGCCCCGTCGAAGCGGGAGCGGGCCCGGTCATCCTTGTCTGTGCCCAGGACCACCACCGGATGGTCAGCGAACGGTAGGGAGAAGGCATCAACGTCGCTGCTGCCGAGAGGCAAACGGATGACGGTGATCCCGTGAGCCTCAAGGAGCTCGACGACATCGGGCAAAGGACCAGGGGCGATGCCCCACTGCGCCCGTACCTGCTTGGCCGGGACTCCGCACCTGCCGACTTTGAAACGAGACTGGCGGGAGAAGGCCGTCAACGTCGCCCTCGCCACCTCGGCCGCGCCGACGTACCTCCCCGCTCTTACGCTGGACGGGGCGCGGTTGGTAGACGGCGGCCTGTGGGCCAACAATCCAGCCATGGTCGCCCTCATCGAGGCCGCAGGGCCGCTCCGCGCCCCACTCGACGACATCCGGGTCTTCAGCCTCGGCACCACCACCGACGTCCGCCAACGGGGGCGCCGGCTCGACCACGGCGGCCTGATGGTATGGGCTGGCGACGCGGTCGAGGTGCTAATGCGCGCCCAGAGCGAGAGCGCCACCAAGCAGATCCGCCACCTGGTCGGCAAAGACGACGTGCTCCGGCTCAACCCCACCGTGCCGACCGGCACCGTCTCCCTGGACAAGGTCGACACCAACGCGCTTTACGGGCTGGCCGGCCACGTCAGCCGCGACGCCTCTCCGGCCGTCCACCGCCTGTTCTGCGACCACCAGGCACCGGTGTTCGCCCCCTTCTACCCACAGTGTGAGGAATGACATGGACTCACTCCCCGAGATGCTCTCGATGCTCCTGGACGGAGCAGTCGACGTCCTGGACATCTCCGAAGACCTTCGCGAGGCCGCTGTCAGCGCTTACGAGGAAGTTGGAGCCTGGCTCGCCGACCACGGCAACCCCGGCTGCCGGGTCTACCCTCAAGGGTCGTTCCTCCTGGGCACAGTGGTAAGGCCCGCCACCCCGCGGGGCGAGTACGACATCGATCTGGTCATCTGGCTCCTGCTGGCCCGGGAGAGCATCACTCAGAACGAGCTCAAGGAACGGATCGGCCGCCTGCTCGACGACTATCGTAAGTGGAAGGCCGACCAAGGGCACACCGACGGGCCGGACAGCCTTGAATCCCGGCGCCGCTGCTGGACCCTGGGGTACCAGGGCTTCCACCTGGACGTCCTTCCGGTCATCCCCGACGACGAGCACCCGCCGACCGGCATCCTGCTGACCGACGAGAACCTCTTCAGGTGGCAGCACAGCAACCCGATCGGCTACGCGGCCTGGTTCAAAGCCCGCTCCGAGACGACCCGGCGGATCGTGGAAAAGCGTCATGCGAGCGTTGCCGACGTACCCACGTGGCGGACCCGCACGCCGCTGCAGCGCGTCGTCCAGATCCTCAAGTGGCACTGCATGATCACCTTCGCCGCCGACCTCGACAACCGGCCGCCGTCTATCCTGCTCACCACCCTGGCCGGACGCGCCTACGACGGCGAGTCCGATCTGTTCACCGCGGTCCGCATCGTGATCGACAACATGACCCAGTTCGTCGAGCGACGCGGGGACGAGTGGTGGGTGCCTAACCCCGCCCACGAGGACGAGAACTTCACCGACAAGTGGAACGACTACCCCGAGCGGCGCAAGGCCTTCTACCGCTGGTACGACCAGATCACGGCCACAATGAATGACCTCGCGGGCCTGGAAGGCAAGGGCCTGGACGCCGTCTACAACAGGCTGGCCGAGACCTTCGATCGCGAGCCCGTGATGAAGTCCTACCAGCGCTACGCCGCCGAGATGAGCGGGAGGCAACTGCGCATGGGGGCAACTGGACTGCTCACCGCCACCGCCTCGTCCACCGGGCCCCGGGTACGCGAGCACACGTTCGATGGCCATGGTCACCTCCCGCGCGGTTAACCTCGGCATGCAACTCGCCGCGATTAAGAACGCCCTTCCCGAAGCACAGGGAACGGTACGCGCAGGAGAACTACGCTGCACCGCTGTCCTGCAGCCCACCCCCGTCAGCCGCCAGTACACCGCGCGGCTGACCTACCGCCACCGCCGCGCCCCCCGAGTCGCCATCATCGATCCCCCACCGGCATTCCACCCGGGCGCGACCTCGCTGCCGCACGTGTACTCCAACAGCGACCTGTGCCTGTACGTGCGCGGCGAGTGGAAGGAGTCCATGCTGCTAGCCGCCACGATCCTCCCGTGGACCAGCCAATGGCTGCTCTACTACGAACTGTGGCTGATCACCGGGCACTGGATGGGAACCGGCCATGACTACCCGGTCGCAGACCCCGCAAGCATGCCTTGAGACGACGGTGCTCTTGATACAGCACTTCAAGTAATCGCGCTGTCCTCCACCCGGCAGCTCGGCATCGCCGCTGAGCAGATCCGATTGGCCGATGCCACCTTCCACTCGTCCGGAGTTTCGCGTGACGTTCGTAAGCACTCGGCTCCTGCCGCGCTACGCACTGTGCTTCGCAGCAACTCGGACGAGTGTTCCTGCGGTCGCACAAGGGTTCGCGCGTGTTAGCATCTCAGTACAGTTTGTCGGCCTCCAGGTCCAGCGCGCGATCGAGGCTAAGCGGCGGCGCGGCGAGATGTACTGACAGCGTGCCCCGACTGACCCCGGTCGTCACTACCATCCCGTAGTCGCTTCCCACCACCCGCTTCCGTGCCCGATCGGTACGGCCGTTGGTCAGGCGACCTTCGCGTAGTTATGGGCCTTGACGCGCCGACCGACACGACGCCACGGGTTCGCTACGAGCATCTGCTTGAAGAGGGTCGGGCTCACCCCGTAGTAGTCGTACGTGCCGCCGCTGCGGAAGCGAACTCGCAAAGTGCGGATCTGCGGGTCGTAACCGACGGCGAGGACGTTCGTCGAGACGACGGGATACATAGTCATGGTGGCTCCTGGAGAGTTCGTGGCAGAGATGAGGCGGGCGGATTCGGCGGGTAACCCCCACTCGCGGACAGTAGTGCTGAAGCATTGCGACCACTGCCACCCGCTTAGGCGGCGCGGAGGGCTGCGACGGACTCCACGAGGCCGTCTCGTTCCAGTTGGGCCAGTACGTCTTCGACTGCTTCTGGCGGGTTGGTCCGGGAGTCCGCGATCTGCCGGACGGCGGCCGCCACTGCCGGGACGTTGATGTGCACCTGGTCCAGAACGAAGGCATCGGGCGACTTGGCCTCGACGTTCCAAGGCCCGAGGTCCGATTCGGGGAAGTCCTTGAGGTTGCGGGTGACGATGACCTGGGCTCCGGCCTTGATCGCGGCCGCGAGGACGTGCCGGTCGTCGGGGTCGGGGAGCTTCAGACCCTCGATGAGCGGCTCGTAGCCGGCCACCAGGCAGTCGCGAACGGCCTTGTTCATCAGCTCGCGGAGCCGTTCCAGTTTGTCTTCCGGGATGTCGGGCCGGTTGCGCCGCAGTGCCCGGGTCATCTCATCGAGGATGGCGTTGGTCCATTTGGCCTGCACCGTGCCTGACTGCGCGATGCGGATCAGCAGGTCCCGCAGCGTGTTCGGGTAGAGCACGTTAGCGTCGTACACCACGGTGAAGGTCATCGGTCAGTACAGCCCCAGGTCCTGGCTCAGCCGCGCCAGCTCATCAGCCGCGCGCCGCCGCTTCAGGTCGTCACGGTTCTTATACTCGCGTAGGTCCCGGAACCTGACCCGCCGGTGCGTCCCCACCAGCCGGAACGGGATCTCGCCGGCCTCCAGAACCTTGATCAGATAGGGCCGGGAGACGTTCAGGAACTCGGCCGCCTGCTGCGTGGTCAGCTCGGCGGAGTCCGGCATGACGGTGACGCCCTCGTCGTTCGCCAGGTACCCAAGAACCTGGGCGAGCAGGACGGCCGCCTCCCGCGGAACGACCAGGGCGTCCTCACCCGCGAGCTCTCCCTGGATCGTCACCGGGTCAGCGCCGGGATGGGTCGTCAGGTACTCCCCGATCCGCCGGGCAGCCCGGTAGGCAAGCTCCGCGTCCCGGTCGCCGCTCCTGATCTTCCCGCCAGCCTGGCCTGGCATCTGCATCACTCCTCTGCACCGCTCACAGCCCCTAAATGCATTATCCGCAACAAACGCAATATTCGCAAGCCCTTTCTGCGTACCCTCGCTCAGATTCCGGTGACCCGGTGCTGTGGCCACGTGCGGGCCGCGTGCGCCATCGTCATCGCCCACGGGATCGGGTTCTGGTTCTCGATTTCGTCCCACATGTTGACGTTCGCGCGGGCGAATACGTCGAGGTGCGCAGGGTCGGCAGCCCCGCGACGAACACGCGGCCGTCGCCGGTCTCGAGGACGGCGGCAAGCGGGGAGTTCTGCCCGGCGGTCACGGCCCGCCCGGCGGCGATCGGCCCGTGCGGGCGCTGATCGCGTCCTTGAGGTCTCCGGGCAGGTCGTCCCATTGAATCGTGGCCGTGCTCGAGAACTGGACACAGGGAGCCGTCGACCGTGGGCGAGTTCGTGATGACCGTCCGGCGTTACGGTGACCGAACAGGCTGGTGGATCAGTCACGGCGACTGACGTCAAGGACGCAGGACGATGTTGCGCACCTGAGGACACACAAAGATGCGGCCGTAGCTGGCGCCCGTGATCTCTTGGAGAACCCCGAGTTCCTCAAGCTTCCTGATGGCATCGTTGGCGGCCTTGTATGTCACGTTATGGAGCCTGGCTGCCGCGGACGGGGTGATCGACGAGTAGCCGATGAGATCATCGACAATGCTGACGGAAGTGCCACGGAGCCGGTGGGCCCTGACGATGCTCAGCATCTGCTCGCGGACGGCCAGCAGCTCCTCGATCCGGCTCACCATGTCCTGTGCTTGGGCCTCGACAGCCGTGCAGAAGAACCGCACCCAGGGGTTGTAGTCGCCGGTCTCGCTGACGCTCAGGAGCTGGTCCTTATACTCCGCCTTCCGCGCCCTCAGCCATGGAGAGAGGTTGAGCACCGGATAGTCAAGGGTGCCGGCCTCGATCATCTGCAGGACGACGACAAGCCGCCCGAGCCTCCCGTTACCGTCGCTGAACGGGTGGAGAGTCTCAAACTGGTAGTGGCCGACAGCCGCCTTAACGACAAGCGGGATCTCATCCTTGGCGTTGATCCACTTTTCCCAGTCGCTGACACCGCACCTCATCTAGCGGGGCGTAAGTGCCCCGGGAAGTAGGCCGTCGGTGATCAAGACGACCATCAAACTGATATGCGGCCACGCTTACGCCCACAGCGGCGCCCCGACCGAACCCGAACGGCGCACTGCGGAGAACCTTGAGCCCGAGGTGCAGTGCCCGGCGTGCAGGTCCTCCCAGAAGATCGTCGACGCGAAGGTGAACGCATCCCGCTAGGTTCAGCCAGTGGTTCCGTACCGCCGGCGCGTACGCTTCCGGCGGATACTCGCGCCTACACCATGGACCTACAGTCACTTCAGGTAATCCCGCTGTCTGCCACCGAGCAACTGCGGTGCTCGTGAAACCCGGCGCGGTCCCAAGATCATCCTCTGTCCCCTGCGCGGCGGCCCTCGCGGTGCGGCTGGATGCCTTACGGTGGACGACATGAGCGCGCAGCCTGCGGACGGCACCGAGCCATTTGAGGTGATCCACCTCGGCGGCGAGGCTGCCGCCATCGTTCCCCTCGCCGACCTCCGCCGCCTCTGCGCACTCGAGCGGCATGCACCGGCGGAGGTCCTGGAGGACGCGGAGATCGAGGCGACGATCGCCGGGCACGACGAGTGGGCGCGAGCCGGGCGGCCCGGCGCCCGTTCGCACAACGACGTCATGGCCGAGCTGCTCGCCGGTCGGTGAGGATCGAGTGGACGCCGGCGGCCGTCGCGTCGGCGCGCCGGTACATGCATGACCAGGACGGCATGCGCGCCGTCGGCGCGGCCGTCGCGGCACTGGCCGATGACCCCTATCCCCCGCCGCCCGAGGGATTCCACCGGGGCCGCTACCACCGGCTGCGAGCCGCGACATACCGGATCATGTACGTAATCGACGACGACGCGATCACGGTCGCCCGCGTCGACCGCCTCATGACCAAGTAGCGCATCGGGCCTGTCGGCCAGGCTTCAGCGGCGCACGCGTCCTCCCCCGCGCATAGTCCAGAAACTGAACAGCAAGGAGGCGCAGAACGTGAGCAGCGAGGCACTAGGCGCATTGCGGCACCATGTGAGGACGATGCTGGCCCATGAGCACGCGCGGCTGCGTAGCCCGAAGGTCGGTCCCGCTATCTACCAGACCTCCACGATGGCAGCCCTGCTCGAGGGTATCTACGACGGTGACGTGACCATCGCGGAACTCCTGACACACGGTGACTTCGGCCTGGGCACCTTCAACCACCTTGACGGCGAGATGATCGTCCTCAACGGCACCTGCTACCACCTGCGGTCGGACGGAAGCGCGAGCATCGCCGCACCCGACGACCAGACGCCCTTCGCCGCCGTCACCTGGTTCAGACCCGACCAGGTCACTCCCGTCCCGGTTCAGGCCAGCCGCGCTGACCTGATGAGGCTTATCGACCGGACCGTGACCACCACTAACCTGATCCAGGCGATACGGGTCGACGGGACCTTCAACTACGTCAAGACGCGGACGGTCGAGGCGCAAACCCGGCCGTACCCGCCGCTGACCGAGGCCACGGCGACCGAGCCCATCACCGAGTTCCACGGCGTCGCGGGGACTCTCGCCGGGTACCGCACTCCCGACTACGAGCAGGGCATCTCCGTCGCCGGATACCACCTGCACTTCATCAACAAGGAAAGAACCCACGGCGGCCACACGCTCGACTTCACCCTGGACCAGGGCGAGATAGCCCTCGGCACCTCATCCGAACTCCATCTCAGCCTCCCGCGCACCGAGGCATTCCTCAACGCGAACATGTCGATCGGCAACCTGGCGGAGCAGATCCACCAGACTGAAGGCGGCTGACGACGACCCTCCCTGCTCTCGCCTTGCGGCCACTGGGGCGCTAGTCGTCGCGGGAGGGTGCGCGGGAGTGGATCAGGCCGTAGCCGATGGCCTCGGCGGTGCTGAGCGTCCGCCCGCGCCGGGAGTCCTCGCGGACCTCGTCGGCCTCGCGGCCGGTCGCCTCCGCGATCCGGTAGTAGAGCGAGTCCACCATCCGCTCGGTCTGCCGCTGTCGTTCGGTCACCGCGGTCACCGTGCCGCCGAACTCCAGCTGCGGCTCCGACAACGCGAAGGACGCGTTGGGATAGGCGAGCCGGCGCTGGCAGGCCGCGAGCACGCCGAGTGCCGCGCCGCGGATCTCGCCGCTGGCGTGCGCGTGCAAGGGAGCCCGGAGCACGTCGAGGACGCCCATCACCGCCAGAGCGGCCGGCAGGTCGGCGCGCAGGTTCTGCAGCTCCAGCCGGATCGGCTCGTCGCCTTCGGCGTCGAGGGCGAGGAGTTGCGCCGATAGCCGGGTGGCGGCGTCATCGTCGAGCAACCCGGTGGCCATGACGATCCGCTTCTCAAGCAGCCGCTCGTACAGCCGGTCCTGGAAGTCGGCGTGCGGGTCCACCCAGGCCCGCGTCCCCGGAAGCGCGGGCTCGCCCGGAGCCCCGGGCCGCCCAGGAACCCGGGCCGCCCAGGAATCTCGGGAACGCCCGGCTCACCCGGCCGCGGGAACTCCATATATGAAACGGTATCTCAAATACGAGATACCTGCCGCGGCAGCGTCATTCCGCTGCTGACAGCAGCGTCGATGGATCGGGCCCAGTCAGTAGGATCGAGCGTGGCTAACGTAATCGGCGCGCTGACCATGTCCGTTGACGGGTTCATCGCGCGCCCCGACGACAGCGTCGGGCACCTCTTCGACTGGTACGACAGCGGCGACACCGCAGTGCGCTGGCCCGGCATGGGCATGGTCTCGCACGTGACTCCCGCCAGCGCCGACTACCTGCAGGACATCATCGAGGGAACCGGCGCGATCGTCGTGGGACGGCGGGTCTACGACCACACCCGCGGCTGGGGCGGCAACCATCCGCTTGGCGTGCCGCTCTTCCTCGTGACGCACCGGCCGCCGCAGTCCTGGCCGACCCCCGACGCGCCCTTCACCGCCGTCCCGGCAGGGGTGGCCAGCGCCATCGAGCAGGCCAAGGCGGTCGCGGGCAGCAAGGCCGTCGCGCTGGCCGGCCCCAGCATCATCCAGCAGGCGCTCAACCTCGACCTGGTGGACGAGCTCGCCGTCGACCTGGCACCGGTGCTCCTTGGCGACGGCATCCGATTCTTCGGCGAGCTCGCGCACGCCCCCGTGCTCCTCGACGACCCGCAGGTCATCCAGAGCGCACGGGTCACCCACTTCCGCTTCCGCGTCCGGCGCTAGCGCCCCGCCCTTCCCGAGGCCAACCAGGCCGACATCGATAGGAAGCTCGCCCGTGGAGCCCAGGCCGGCGCGGGGTACGCCTGCTCCGCCGCCTGTCCCGCCCCGCTGGGCCGGCCCGACCGGCCTGCTGAGTCCACCGGGCAAATCCTCGCCCGGCACCGCTGACTGGACCGGGCGGAACTCGGGGGTATGGCACCGCCAGCAAGACCCTGGCACCCGGGCTGCGGCTGGGATGGCTCGCCGTCCCGGCGCATCTCCTCGGCGACGTCGCCGAGGCGAAGGCGGCCGCCGACCGGCACTCCAGTGCCCTCGACCAGCTCACCCTCGCCGAGT
Organism: uncultured Actinomycetota bacterium; assembly: GCA_963844925.1. Classification (GTDB taxonomy): domain Bacteria; phylum Actinomycetota; class Actinomycetes; order Streptosporangiales; family Streptosporangiaceae; genus Trebonia. Next base: position 107,840 of record CAWJQG010000003.1, read on the forward strand.
TCATCTCCCGCGGCGGGTACGACCGGCATGTACGCCGCCGTCGGCTCACCTACCGGCGGCGACGCGATCGCCTCCTAGCCGAGCTGCACCGGCACGCCCCGCAGCTGCAAGTCCTCGGAATCGCGGCGGGAATGCACGCCCTGCTGCAGCTACCCGAGGACGGCCGGGGCAGGGTGACGGCTCACACGGTCCACAGCGCCTGGGTGGGTGGCATGCGGGCGGCGCGCAGGGCGGGCAGGAGGCCTGCGACGGCGCCGATCAGCAGGGCGGAGCCGATTCCTCCTGCCCACGCCTGGGCAGGCACGACGACGGCCCACCCTTTGGCGTGCGCGTAGATGCCGGTGGCGGTGATGCCCGCGAGCACCCCGATGACGCCGCCCGTGAGGGCGAGCAGGATTGATTCGGACAGGAACTGGATGCGGATGTCGCCTTTGGTGGCGCCGACCGCGCGGCGCAGGCCGATCTCGGAGCGGCGTTCCAGGACGGAGATGACCATGATGTTGGCGACGCCGACCGCGCCGACGAGCAGGGCTACCGCGCCGAGGCCGAGGAACAGGCCGTTGAGCGCGGACTGGGCGTCGGCTTGGGCGATCAGCGCGGCGGAGGGCTGGCTTACCGCTACCGCGCTGGGGGTTTCCGGGTCGGCGGTGGCGGCCAGCAGTGCTTGGACCTGGTTGACCTGGCTGATCTGGGTGCGCACGTAGATGGTGGAGGGGTGGCCGTCGAAGCCGAGGTAGCGCTCGGCTGCCGGGAACCCGACCAGCGCCGCGGAGTCGAGGCCGGGGTCGAGCAGCGCCGGGCGCATGATTCCCGCGACGTAGAACCACTGCCCGCCGAGCCAGATCCGTTCCCCTGGGAAGATCCGGCTGATCCCCAGGCGGGCTGCGGTGTCGGCGCCCAGGACGGTGACCGGTTCCCGGGCGGTGGCCGCATTGAGGTAGCTGCCCTGGGCGATGCTGGTGCCCAGGGTGCGAGGCAGGCCGAGGGTGGCCGCGTCGACGGTCAGGGAGTTGGTGTCGATGGCGGGGATCAGCGGGCTGCGGTAGACGCCGGCGTTGGGCACCGAGCCGACGTCTTGCACCTGGGTCACTCCGCTGATCCGCCCGATCATGGTCGGCGCGGTGGCCGGGAGCTCGGCGGGCTGGCCGGTCAGGCTCTGGCCGGGGGTGACGGTCAGTACGTTGGTGCCGAGCAGCTGGATCTGGGCCAGCAGCCCGGCCTCGGACGAGCTCGACAGGCCGAGCACGGCCACGATCGCGGCGACCCCGATGGCGATGCCGAGCGCGGACAAGCACGCGCGCAGCTTGCGGGTACGTAGCCCGACGCTGGCTACCCTGGCCAGGTCACCGGGCGTCATCCGCCGACGGCGTGCCCGGGCGCTGGCGGTCACCGGGTCGCCGCCGTTCCGTCCCGGCTGGCGCCGGTGGCGGGATGGCTGCTGGCGGGGGAGCCGACCGCGGCGAGCCGGGCGGTGTCGCTGGTCATCTGCCCGTCGAGCATCTCGAGCCGGCGGGGCAGGCGGGCCGCGATGGCCTGGTCGTGGGTGACGACGGCGATGGTGGCACCGTCGGCGTGCAGTTCTTCGATCAGGGCCAGGATGGACTGGCCGGTGGCGCTGTCGAGGTTGCCGGTGGGCTCGTCGGCCAGCACGATCGCTGGCCGGCCGGCCAGCGCCCGAGCGATCCCGACCCGCTGGCGTTCCCCGCCGGACAGCTGGGTCGGGCGGGCCGCCAGCTTGTAGCCCAGGCCGACCCGGTCCAGCGCCTCGGCGGCCTGCTGCCGCCGCTGGGTGATCCGGACCCCGGCGTACAGCAGCCCGTCGGCCACGTTGTCCAGGACGGTGGCGTGCTCGGCGAGGAAGGGCTGCTGGAACACGAAACCGATCCGGGTTGCCCGCAGCCAGGCCAGCTCATGGTCGGTCATCCTCGCCGGGTCCAGCCCGGTGATGCGGACGGTCCCCGCGCTGGGTCGGTCGAGGGTGCCCATCACGTGCAGCAGCGTGGACTTGCCGGACCCGGACGGGCCGACAATGGCGGCCAGCTCGCCGGGCCGGATCATCAGGCTGACCCGGCGCAGGGCGTGCACCGGCGGCGCGCCGGGATAGATCTTGCTCACCTGTTCCAGCGAAAGGACCGGCTGCGCGTCGTCGGCCGGGCCGTCCTGGGCTAGGGTGCTCATGTCTGCGCCTCCACGACCTTCTGTCCGGCCTCCAGCCCCGGGCCGGTGACTTGCACCAGGCCTGCGGCGTCGTCGAAGAGCCCGAGGCTGACCGGGACGAACCGGTCGCGTCCGGCCGGGCCGGCGACTTCCAGCTGGTAACCGCCGCTGGTGGTGGCGAGAAGGGCGGTGACCGGTACGGCCAGGGCGTTCCGGGCGGTGGCCAGGGTGATCGACACCTGCACCGGTGCCTGGTCCAGGCCGGCGGCCGCGGCCGGGTCCAGCATCGTCACCTGCACCGGGATGGCGGCGGCAGGCGATCCGGACAATCCCTGACCGGTCGATGCCGCGGTGGCCACCGTGCCCACAGACGTGACGACACCCGGGGTCGTCCGCAGGTCCGGCAGCGTGATCACCACGCCGTCGTCGGCCTGGACGTAGGACTGCTGGGCCGCCCCTAGGGCGACGGTGACCTGCGGGGTCGTCGAGCTCGCGGTCAGCGTCGGCGAACCGGGACCCGCCAGCCCGCCCGGGAAGGCCGGCACCGCGGCGACCCGGATCGCCGACGGCAGGAACACCACCTGGCCCAGGCTCACGCCGCCGGTCAGGCTCATCCCTAGGTGGTCTTGCAGCTCTTGCACCGCATACGCGGTCTCCGCGCCGAAGCAATCAGACGAAGGGTCGAGCTCGGCCCGGCTGGCATACCCCAGGGCCACCAGGTCACGGTTAAGCTGGCGCACGTCCGCCCCGGTCATGCCCTCCGACAGGGACCGGTAGGCCGGCACGCGACCGTACAGCAGGAGCACTGGCGACCCGTCCACCCGGTACAGCACCTGACCCTGGCGGATCACCTGGCCCACTGCGGGTACCGCCGTGAACGTGCCCTGGACCCGGTTGACCACGGTATAGCTGCCCGCATATCCCAAAGTGGCGGGCACGGAGGTCTGGGAGATCAGGGTCCCCCTGGTGATCGTGCCGGTAACGGCCTGGTCCGGGCTGGCGCTCCCGCTTTCGCCCGGACCGCTGCCACTGAACGGCCGCGCGACGATGACCGCCGCGCCGGCCACGGCCACCGCCCCGGCCACGGCACCGGCGAGTACCCGCCACCCGCGGCCAGGCGGCCGGCCCTGTGCAAGCCCGGCGGTCTCTGTCTCACCGGTGGCCCCGCTCGCGCCGCGCCCTCGGTTTCCGGCCGCCCCGGCCGAAGCAGTCCTCACGGCGTGCTCCCGCCGCCGGAACTCCCGCCCGACAGCAACGGACGGCAGGTGGCCAGGGCCTTCTGAACCACCCCGGCGTCGATGCCCGAGAAGCTGAACGATTGGCTGTCGCCGTTCCCGTTCCCGTTCGCGGACGGGTCGGGGAAGTCCGTCACGCCGTGCCCGCGCATGCACCGGGCGAAATTCAGCCCCTGCGTCGCGATCTCGACCTGCTGGCTAGCACCGGTGTTCCCGCCCGATGACCCGCAGATTCCGCCTGCATGCGCAAACTGAGGCGAGTCCTGGTTGATCCCGGCGAGATTAAACTGCCCGTTCGAGGGGTCGGGGAAGCCGGGCACCCCATGCGCCCGCATGCACTCGGCGAAGGCCAGACCAGTCCCCGGCGTGCCGTTGACATAGCCCGGTATGGCTGAGCCGCCCGGCCCGCCGCATGCCGCAGCGAACGCCGCGACGCACACAAGAATGGCCGCGACGCGGCCATCCCGCCGCAGCCGGCTTCCCCGCCGCACGCCGCTGGCGCGGCTGGCCTTGCCTTTCATGGCATCTCCTGATCGTTCACGTCCTGCTCCGCTCCCGGTGGATAGGCACCGTTAGCAGTCATGGTGACCGGCCGCGTGTGGCGTCTTCGTGTCCTGCCAGGTGAAGCCACAGAAACCGGCCGCAGGCGGGCGCTATCTGGTGAGACTGACGGGTCCTTGCCCGTCGCGGGGCGCCGGCGCGGCGGGCAGGCTTACCCTGACTGCGAGACCGCCGTCAGGGAGGGCCCGCAGGGCGAGTTCGCCGTCGTGGGCGGCGACGATGGCCCGGACGATCGACAGGCCGAGGCCGGAACTGTTACCGGTCCGCTGCTGGTCGGCGTGGCGGAACGGCTCGAGCAGCCCGGTCAGGTCGGGGTCGGCGATCCGCTGCCCGCTGTTGGAGATCTCCAGGACCGCGCGGTTCCTGTCGGTGTGCGTGTCGACGGCGATCCAGCCGTGCGGGCGGTTGTACTTCACGGCGTTGTCGAGGAGGTTGCCGGCCAGCTCGGCTATCAGCCCCGGATCGCCGTAGGCGCGCGCCTCGGCCAGCTCGGGGCGGATCACCAGGCCCTGCGCGCGTGCCGCCCACCACATCCACCGCGGCAAGTTCCCGGCGGACGATCACGTCGAGCCGCACCGGCTCGCGGTCGCCGGGCCCGAGCATCCCGCGGGCCAGGTTCAGCAGCCGCTCCAGCAGCCGCTCGGAGCTGAGCACGGCGCGCCGCAGCCTCGTCGCGGCCTCCCGGACCTCGTCCGGTGACGGCTGGGGACCAGTGAGCAGCAGGTCGAGCTCGGCGCGCATCACGGCCAGCGGCGTCCGCAGCTCGTGCGCCGCGTTGGCGGCGAACAGCTGCTGATCGGTGAAGGCGGCCTCCAGGCGGGCAAGCATCCCGTCAAAGGTGTCGCCGAGCTCGGTGAGCTCGTCGGCCGGGCCACTAAGCGCCAGCCGCTCGTGCAGGTCCTCGCCGGTGATCCGCCTCGCCGTGTCGGTGATCCGGCGCAAAGGCCGCAGCATCCGCCCCGCCACCAGCCAGGCCAGCACGCCCGCGATCACGACAAGGACCGCCAGCGTGGCCGCGTACTGCACGAGAAGCTGCGGCACGGGGCCGACCGCTAGGTGATGACTATCGACGATGGACGACGAGTCGCCGGTATCGGTTACCGTTATCTTGCTGATGATCGTGGCCTTGACGATCAAGTAGCTGGCCGTCAGCAGCACCACGCCGGTCAGCACCACCAGAGCCGCGAGCAGCAACGCCAGGCGGCCGCGCACCGTCGGGCGGGACGGAAGCCTCACCACGGAATCCGGTAGCCGGACCCGATCAGGGTCTCGATCGGGTCCGGGTCGCCCAGCTTGCGACGCAGCTTCTTGACCGTGGTACGCACCGCAGTGGTAAACAGGTCTGCGTTCTCATCCCACACCTTTTCCAGCAGCTCCTCGGCGCTGACCACCCGGCCCCCGGCGGCCAGCAGCACCTCCAGCACGCCGAACTCCTTGCGCGCCAGTTCCAGCTGGCGGCCGAACCGGCTCGCCGACCGGATGGCGGGATCCAGCCGGATCCCGGCCGCCTCCAGCACCGGCGGCCGCACCGCCGCCGGCCGACGGGCCAGCGAACGCACCCGGGCGATCAGCTCCACGAAGTCGAACGGCTTGGCCAGGTAGTCATCGGCGCCCAGCCCCAGCCCCTCCGCGGCACGGCGCGGCCCGCCCGCCGCGGTCAGCATCAGCACCCGAGTCCCCGCGCCCTGCGCGCGCAGCCGACGGCACAGCTCATCGCCGTGCAGCACCGGCAGGTCCCGGTCCAGCACCACCACGTCGTAGTCGGACACCCCCAGCTTGAACCAGCCCTCGCCCCCGTCCAGAGCGACATCGACGGCCATCCCGTCCCGGCGCAGCCCCCGCACCAGCACGCCGGCCAGGTCCTCGTGATCCTCGATGACAAGCACGCGCATCCAGCTCACCCGCCCCGGATAACCGCCACGCCGGTCACCCGGCCGGCCTCGGCCGCTACCCACTCGATGACTCCGGCCGGCAGGGAAACACCCGCAGCCGCCGTACCGGGAAACCACGGCCGTCCCCGGCAGCGCCACCCGGGCAGGCACCTGGCCGCGGGCATACCCCGCGGCATCACCGCCCTTCGCGGTGCGGCGGACCTTCTCATGTCAGCCGTCAGCACATCGTCCCTCGCCTCGATAGTGACCCATTCCACCCATCGTCGGCAACCACGTGTGGCCTCCACGTGTCCTCTCGGCCGTCGGACACCGGGTAGCTCTACCTGGGCCAGCCGTCCGAGTCGGGGCCGATCAGGCCCAGGCCCACCAGGCCGACGTCGATGGGAAGCTCGCCCGTGGCTCCCCGGCCGCCACCGGGTCCGCCCGCTCCGCCGCCTGACCCGCCCCGCTCGGCCGGCCCGGCCGGCCTCGGCGGGCCTGCTGAGTCCACCGGGCAAATCCTCGCCCGGCACCGCTGACTGGACCGGGCGGAACTCGGGGGTATCGGAGGAGTCGATGTCCACGACGAGCGCGGTTATGTTGTCGTGGCCGCCCGCCTCATTGGCCGCCGCGACGAGGGCTTCGGCCGCCTGCTGCGGACTGGTGATGTCGAGCAGCGGCATGATCACCTCGTCCGGCAGCTCCCCGAACAGGCCGTCAGAGCAGATCAGGAACCGGTCGCCGCCGGTCGCGGGCAGCGGCCAGTGATCGGCGACCAGGTCGGGACCGCCGCCCAGGGCGCGGGTGACGACATTCCGACGGGGGTGGGTGCGGGCCTGCTCGCGGGTGAGCACCCCGGCCAGGACGAGTTCCTGAACCTCCGAGTGGTCCACCGTCAGCTGCTCGAGGCCATCGGCGGACAGTCGGTAAACGCGCGAGTCGCCGACGTTGAAGACCATCAGGCGATCCCCGCCCATGCTCTCAAGCCCGGCCAGGCCGGTGACCGTGGTGCCCATCCGGTTCGGCCCCTCGTGCTCGATGATGACCCGGTTCGCCTCCTCGAGCGCATGCAGCACCGCCTCGGTGAACAGCGGGCGCAACATCACGCAGCGCGCGAGCGCCTCGACCGCGAGCCTGCTCGCCACGTCGCCCGAGCCGTGCCCGCCCATGCCGTCCGCCACCGCGTAGATCGGCGGAACCGCAAGATAGCTGTCTTCGTTTACCCGGCGAACGCGGCCCACGGAGGTGTCGACGCCGTGGCTGAAGCGGATCATGTCACCTGCCGGGGACGGAGAGAATGCCCGATATCGAGGCCATCTGTCGGACACGCTCCGGAGCGTATGGACGGCGCCCTCGGGAGACAACAGCGGGCGGCGGATCGCGGCGCGACCGCCCTAGCCCCCTCCCATCGTGGGCGTTATTCGTCGCAGTATGCCAGATGATCTGCCGGTTCGCGGCGATAAAGGCTGGTAGGAATAGTGTGCAGGCGAGAGTAGGCCGCGTCCGTTCCATAACTTTGAATTCGTCGGGCGCGACGGCGAGCTGCAGGCCCGACCGCCGCCCTCTGTTACATTTCCGGTCAATTACCCTTGTGATCAATCAATACCGAGGGGATGGCACCTGCCGCGGGGCGTCGCCCCGGATCAGGTGGTACGCGCGTTGCCGCGACTTACCGGCGGGCGCGGGCCTCTTCCACGGTCAGCTCGGCCGCCGGGTCCGCCTCAAGCCGCGCCTCGGGGACCGGCTTGCCGCTGAGCACCGAACGGCCGTAGGTCCCGGCCTCGATCCTGGCCAGCGCCCGGTCAATCGCCGCCAGCCGGTCCCGCAGCTCCTCGGCGACCGCCTCGTCATCCGCATTTTCCGTCAGCGGCAGACCCGCGTCCCCGAAGTCCTGGGGAATGTCAGAGGCCTGGTCATCCAGCGTCGCCGCCTCCTCGGTCTCCCGCAGCAGCGTCGCCACCTCGGCCCGCTCCGCCCGCAGCAAAGCCCGTGCCCTGCTCTCGTCCATGCGTCCCCTTTACCCCGCTGCGCGGAAACGTACCCATGCCGCCCATGGGTTACATTTCTTCCGTTGCCACCCAATGCTAGGGCCAGGGGGTCAGGCGATCGCCGGCCGGAACTGGTAGCCGACGCGGTACTCGGTGACCAGGTACCTGGCGTAGGACGGGCCGAGCTTGTGGCGGAGCCGGCTGACGTGCACGTCGACCGTGCGGCTGTCGGCGTCGAAGTCGCGCTGCCAGACCTGTTGTACCAGGTCGGCCCGGGTGAACACCGTCGACGGATGCGCCGAGAGGAAGGAGAGCAGCTCGAATTCCTGGAATGTCAGCGTGACCTCGGCTCCGTCCACCCAGAGCCGGCGCTGATCGTGGTCGAGCAGCAGGCCCATCCGCCCGCCCGCGGACCGCTCGGCCCCGCCCGCGCCACCGGCCGCGGCGCTGATCGTCCCGGGCGCGGTGACCTGGTAGCCGACGATCGCCATGGACGTGCCGGTGCCGGGAATCGGGACCACCGCGAGCAGCGTCCCGTCCGGCTTCTGCCGGAGCAAGAGATGCGGTACCTCAGGCACCTCGGCCTCAGGTCCGGCGTCCGCACGGCCAAGCAGTTGCGCTCCGATCTGCACGTGCCCCGCCACCTCCTCCACGCGTTCCGCGCTCCTCGCCTATAGTCTACTAAACAGGTCGCTTTGGTAAAGAAGCAAATAACGACACAAACCTGTGCAATACCTGTGAATACACACACTACCGGCTCGGAACCGTCCAGGCCGGCCCGTCAGGAAGCTTCGCCCCGTACCAGTGCTCGATCAGCCGACGCGCGATCGAGGACGACGGCGCGATGCCCAGCTCGCCGGCGTCGATGGCGGCGCGCAGCTCGGCCTTGCCGAACCAGCGCGCCTCGCCGATCTCGTCCTCATCGACCGCGATCGACTGCCCGGACTTGGCCATCGCCTGGTAGCCGAGCATCAGGCTGCGCGGCATGGGCCACGGCTGACTGCCCAGGTAGCGGACCTGCCCGACGGTGATCGCGGCCTCCTCGAAGACCTCCCGCGCTACGGCGTGCTCGGCCGACTCCCCCGGCTCGACGAACCCCGCCAGCACCGACATCCGGCCCTTGGGCCACAGCGCGTTCCGCGCCAGCAGCAGCCGGTCGTCTTGGTCGATGACCAGCATGATCACCGCCGGGTCCAGCCGAGGGAAGTGCTCGGTGCCATCCACCGGGCACACGGTCAGGTGGCCGGCCGGGGCCGGCACCGTCGCCGCGCCGCACTGCGGGCAGTGCGTGTGCGTCTCGTGCCAGTTCGCCAGCGCGACGGCATGAGTGAGAAGGCCGGCGTCGCGGTCGCTCAGCAGCGCGCCCACCTGCCGCAGGGAGGCCCGGCTTGACCTCCGATTCGGAGGAACGGTCCCATGCTCCGCCTTCGACCGTAGCGCTCACCCCGAAGTAGGCGACCTCGTCAGCGTCCAGCCCGAGGAAGAACCTGGTCCCCTCCGGGGCGTCGGCCGGCGCCACGAAGACGAGCTCTGGGTGGCCGTCGGCCTCTGTGATCTGGGCCTGCGACTTGCTGACGACGATCACCCGGCTGCGCGGGTCCGCCCAGCCCGCCTCGATCCACTCGGTGTCGGCGCGGCGCTGCGTCGCGCGGTCAACCGTCGACCGGGAGAGCGCCAGCTGCCCCAGCGGCCCGTCGTCGATCCAGTCGACCTCCGCCGGAGCGCTCACCGGTCCACCGCGCTGACGCCTCCGAGCTCTTCCCACAGGTAGGCGATCGACTCCGCGCCGCGCAGCAGCCGGGAAAGATCCACGTACTCATTGGGCGCATGGATGCGGTCAGCGTCAAGCCCCACGGCCACGAAGACGAGCGGCGCGCCTAGGATGTCGGCCAAGTCGGCCTCCGGGCCGCTGCCGCCCTCCTTGGTGAAGAGCACCTCGGTGCCAAACGCCCGCTGCATGGCCCCGCGGGCCGCCGCAACGCCCGGCGAGTCGATGGCCGAGCGGCAGGGGCGGACCCCTGAGCCAGCGGAGACGGTAGTCACGATTCCGTTCGGGGTATTGGAATCTAGGTACCTTTCGAGGGACTCGATGACCTTGGCGGGCTCCTGATCGGCGACCAGCCGGAACGAGAGCTTGGCGTGCGCCGCCTTCGGGATGATCGTCTTGCCGCCCGGGCCGGTGTGCCCGCTCCACAGGCCGTTGACCTCGGCGGTCGGCCGCGCCCAGATCCGCTCGAGCGTGGTGTGGCCAGCCTCGCCGTAGGTGGCGCCGCTGTCGCCCGCGTCGGTCAGCCAGCTCTCCTCGTCGAAGGGGAGCTTGGCCAGCAGCGCGCGCTCCTCCTGCGTGAGCGGGACGACGTCGTCGTAGAAGCCGGGCAGCGTGACGCGGCCGTCGGCGTCGTGCAGCCCCGCGATCAGGCTGGCCAGGACGTGGGCCGGGTTCGGGACGCCGCCGCCGAACGAGCCGGAGTGCAGGTCGCGGGAGGGGCCGGCCAGCGTGATCTCGGCGTCCACCAGGCCGCGCATGCCGGTGCAGATCGACGGCGTGTCGGCCGCCCACATCGTGGTGTCGCTGACCACGATCACGTCGGGCTTCAGCTGGTCCTTGCGCTCCCGCAGGAGCGCGGCGAAGTTGGGCGAGCCGGACTCCTCCTCGCCCTCGATCAGCATCGTGACCGAGACCGGCGGGGCGCCGTCGTCGCGCGTCGCCAGCAGGGCGCGGACGCCGAGGGCGTGGAAGAGCACCTGGCCCTTGTCGTCCGAGGCACCGCGGCCGAAGATCTTGCCGTCCTTCTGCTGCGGGGCGAACGGCTCGTGGTCCCAGCCGTCGTCGAGAGCGGCAGGCTGGACGTCGTGGTGGCCGTAGACGAGAACACGCGGCGCGGCCGGGTCGGCGGCGGGCCAGTGCGCGTAGACCGCGGGAAGCCCGCTCGTCTCCCAGATCTCTACTTGGGGGAAGCCTGTCTCCCGCAGGTAGTCGGCCAGCCACTCGGCGGAGGCGCGCACGTCGCCGCGGTGGGCCGGGTCGGCCGAGACCGACGGAATGGCCAGCCACTCGCGCAGCGCGCGAGAGAAATCCGCGGCGCTCGCCGCTATGTAATCCCTGACGTCCATGGCCCCTAACGTATCGGCTGGAACACGTCTCCCTTGCCGACGAGGCCCGCCGATGTGATCTCCACCGTGCGGCCGGGGCGCGCGGTCACGGTGCCGATGCGGACGGCGTCCTCGCCCGTCTGCTTGAGCGCGTCGAGCGCGGTCTGCTGCTCCTCCGCGGCGACCACGATGCAGAAGCCGATGCCCATGTTGAGCGTCGCGTACATGGTGGCGCTGGCTACGTCGCCCGCGTTCGCGATCAGGGCGAAGATCTCCGGCGCGGACGGCAGTGCGTCCAGCTGGTAGGAGACGTTGGCCGCGAGTCGGGTGATGTTGAGCAGGCCGCCGCCGGAGATGTGCGCCATGCCGTGCGGGGTGACCCCCGCCGCCCACAGCGACTCGGCCGCGTTCACGTACACCCGGGTCGGCTGGAGGAGCGCGTCCGCGAGCCTTCGGCCGGAGCCGGGCACCCTGTCGTCGAGCGTCAGGCCGGCCTTCTTGAACAGGGCGTGCCGGGCCAGCGAGTACCCGTTGCTGTGCAGCCCCGAGCTCGGCAGCCCGATGACGACGTCGCCGGGGCTGACCGCGCTGCCGTCCAGCGCCTGCCGGTAGCCGTCGGTCGTGCCCTCGGCCGGCGGCAGCGCGCCGATCGCGGTGCCCACCAGGTCGAGCGTCGGGCTGCCGCTGGCCGACTTGGCGAGCATCTCGCCGATCTGCGCGATCTCTCCGCCCGGGATGGCGATCCCGGCGAGCTCGGCGCCGAGGAAGAGGCCGCGGGCCACTTCGTCGAGGACAGCCTCGTCGATCCGGTCGGTGGCGATGTAGTCGAGCAGCGCCAGCGGCACCGCGCCGACGCAGATCAGGTCGTTGACGTTGTTGGCCACGCAGTCGACGCCGATCGGCTCCCAGTGGTTTGCCTCCTCGGCCAGCATGATCTTGGTGCCCACGCCGTCGGTGGTCAGCGCGATCGGCGGCCCAGGCGGCAGGTGCATCAGCGTCGCGAAGTAACCGCTGGCCAGGCCGGTGATGGCGGTCACCATCGGTGACTTGACCCTGGTCCGGGCCAGCCACGGCCGCATCACCCGGGCGAACGCCTCCTGCTCGCGCTCCTCGTCCACGCCGGCTTGCGCGTAGCTGGTCGTCGCGTGTTCCGGGGGCTGCGGCGTCGCGTTCATGCCCGCAAGATTAGCCGACCATGCCCGGTCAGCCCCTTATGGGGCGGGGGTCGCTCTTATGGGGCGGGGGTCGCGCTCTTATGGGGAGAGCTCGCGACCGCCCGGTGAACGGGTCGGTCAGGTCCATGCCGGCGATCGACTCGTGGACCCGGCCGGGCTGCCCGGCGTGCAGGTCGACGCCCGAGCCGAGCTTCACATCGATCCGCACCCACGGGTAACCGGGCGCGGCGCCGCGGGTGGTCGGGATCGGCGCTAGGGAGGTGTGGCGGCTGAACCGGAACTGGGCCGAGGTCAAGGTCCCGAAGATCGGCTGGGTACGGTTCCATTGAGAGCGTCGAGAGCCAGCCTGGGCAGGTTCGCAAGCACATCGCGGATTTAGAGCGAGATTAATCGGCCGGGCGCTCGGCTTTGACCTGGCTGCATTTATTTGATGAATGTGCGCAAACGCCGCCTAGTATGCCTGTGCAATTTGCATGCACGTTGCCCCATCGGGGCCGCGCCGGACTTAGCCGGTCCCCGCACGGTCGGCGTATGACGTGGCCAGCGACCCTTACGGTCAACCACGGGATGACTCGCCACGGCTGCTGCCCCGGCAGAAGGATAGCCGCGCTTTCAACGTGCAAGGCTTCATGGTGCGATGCTCCGCCGCCGCTGGGAAGCTAACAAAATTCGGATACCAAATCGTTATTTTCTTTGCGAATTGCGGTTTCAGAGACCTCGAGAATGCTCAGCCTTCGTGTTTTTGCGCAAATTACTGGGATCCCGTGTTAACGCGGCGAATCTTACGCAGCAGTATTCCCTGGGATTCTTGACCATTGCGTCACGGGGTATCACCGCAGGTCATGCCGGGGGCCGCTCCTTCCACAGAGCGACCCCCAGCCTTGCCGCCTGTCCGCTTTCCAGCCCATCCGTTCCGTCGAAACAAGCTTGCGGCAGCACGGCCGATCCGGCCGGGCTACCTAGCAATCAGGCGCTTCACGAAGTTTGCGCTAAATAGGGACAATTAGCAAGGCCGGCTCATGACCTCATCGGCCGGTGCTGTCCGGCGCTGTCCACAACTGTCCGGGCAGGACGCTCCGGTGCAGATGCGCGGGTTGTGGAACGTAAAAAGAACGAAATGCGCGTTGCGCGGTAGTTGGCAATGCCTTAGCCCGGTAGCAGAGCAAAGTTGCCATTTGCGCCTCAGTCGCTGCGCACCGGGAGTAGCGTCCCAGTGCAAGGTAGCAAGGCAGCCCCACCAGAACGCTTCCACACGGGGTTGCCTGTTCGTCCGTTTCCCAGCCCATCCGAATCCGTCGAAACAGTCCAGGCAAGGAAGATTATGAATGCCCAAGTGTCTTCCCGCAACGGAGAGACGAGCAAGCCCCAGTCAGACGCTGCGCGCACCGGCCGTCACGCGCGGCCGGTCACCTCTTCCGCCGCCGTGACGCCGGACATCTACCGCAACCGCAGCCAGGACCGGATCAGGGTAGCTGACCGGACCCTGCGGGACGCGCATGCCCGCGTCCGCGCCGCGGGAGCCGACTCCGATGTCGTAAGCACCGCATTCGGCATCGCCCGGGACGCCCTCACCGAGGCGCACCAGATCGTCCACGAGGCACGCAAAGAGCTCATCGTGGTGCACCACGAGTACGACGAACTCAACCGCAGGCTCGAGAACCTGAGCCGGAGCCGCTACTACCCCGTCACCGCTGCTCCCATGGTCCCCGACGCCCCGGGCCTGAGCCTCTGCCCCGACCCGAGCACCGCGCGCACACCCGCCGAGTTCATGGACGCCCTGCGCACCTACCGCATCTGGGCAGGCGAACCGTCCTACCGCGTCATGGAGAACGTCATCAGGAACCAGTGCAGCCGGCATTACGCCTCCTCCACCCTCCACGCCGCGCTCGCCGACAGCGAGCTTCCCGCCCTTCCGCTAATCCAGGCGGTCATCGTCGCGTGCGGCGGAAGTGACGCGCACCAGCAGATGTTCACCTCCGCCTGGCGGAGGCTCACCATGCCGCAGACGGATGCCGCTGACTAGCCGGGCGCGCAAAGGAGCGGCAGAGGACCAGTCCGGCAACATGAACGGAACAGGGAACGCTCACGATCCCGAACAAGGCGACGGCAAGCCATTCGGGAAACGCGAAGTCGAGCGGGCCACGAAGTCAGCCAAGATTTTCATTAGCTACAGACGGGCAGACGCCAGTTGGCCCGCACGCTGGCTGACTGACAAATTGGTGGATCAGTTCGGTCCTGGCGTGGTATTCCAGGACGTGGACTCGATCCGGCCGGGAGATGACTTCGCTGCCGAGATCGTGGCAGCGGTAGAGACATGCTCGGCCCTGCTCGCACTGATAGGGCCCCGGTGGCTGACAGTGGAGGGTGACGGCGGACGACGAATAGACGACCCGCAGGACTGGGTACGGCTGGAGATCGAGACTGCCCTCAGCCGCGAGGTCCGGGTCATCCCGGTTCTGGTCGACGAAGCCAAGATGCCATCCGTTTGCGAACTGCCGCCGAGCCTGCAAAGCCTGGCCGGCAAGCAAGCGGTCGTGTTGAACCCTGTCAGCCTTGATATCCGCAGCCTCGTATCAGTACTGGAAAACGCCATCACGCCGACGGGCGTGTAGAAGATCGAGCTAAGCCTCACGCAGCTCTACCGATTCATCGAGATAACGCTGGGGGCGGCCGCGCAAGCCATGGATGAGGATGACGTCCTGGTCCTCGTCGTCAACTGAGGGATCGCTGATCCGCTCGATGCGAACGAGAGGCAGACAGGTCGATGCGGGTCATTATGGCTGGTCAGGTAGTGATTACGGTCTATCTTTGCTTCCCAGGGCGGTGCGGTTGCTGCGCTTTTCTGCTGCATCCGCTGTGGTAATCGGCGGCTTGACGCTTAAGAGTCAAGGGAGTGTTCCAGAGACAGCCCTCCGGGCATCGGCCATGCCCTCTTGTTAGTCATCTCCATCACGACCTCGCCCGGGGGTATCTCGCCTGTTCCGGCCCAGACCCACTTGGCGGGGATGCCCGCGTAGCTAACTGAGGCCGCGAGCGCCGAGCCCGAGGTCTCCACCGTGAACACGGTAATGTCGCCGATCAGCCGGGCGCAGGCGACCGGGTGCAGAGGATTAGGCCGCAAACGGGACCCGGAGCGCGTCATGGGAGACGCTGTCCAGGCTGGTGGCATCGATGTTGGAGGTCTGCCGCGGGCGGGATGCCGCCCGGCATGCCGACGGCCGATAATCACCGTCATGGCAATAGGCATGTTTGCGGCACTGCGATGTGCGACCTGCGGATCGCCATCAGCACGGATCGAACTGGTCGCTCCCGGCGGGCTTCCCGCCGAATGGGAACAGTGGAGCGAGCGATGCGAAGAACTCCTTCCGCCAGTACCGGGATCCGGACCAGTGGTGGCTGCTGTTCGAGGGCATCGCGGCCGGGAACGGCGGCGGCAACGCGATCACCCCCGATGAGGCGGCCCGGATCGCCGACGCGTTCGCCATGCCCCGCACCTACGACCGCGTTCATACCGCCGGGCTCTACGATGACGCCGGGTACTGCGGGACCTGCGCCGTGCAGTACTGCTACCGGCACTGGCACGTGACCCGGTCCGGCTACGGTTACTGCCCGCAAGGCCACGGCAAAAGCCTCGACCCGCACTGGTCCCCCGAAGACTTCGACACATGACGATAATGGCCCGCCACACGCGAGCGGCTCGCTCGCGGCCGGGCTTCCCCGGAGCATGCCCGGGCCGCCGCCCGGCGGATCAGCCTCTAGAAGGGGCAGGTTCCGCATCCCCGGAGGGAGAAACCTCGCCATGACAGACCCGGACCAGCGATCAAGGCACATTTCGCGCGCAGACGTCGCGGCTGTGGCCAGCATGACCGCGCCGAGCGGCGGCGCCGTCCCTGGGGCAGCACCGCCGCCTCGACAAGGCGGATGTAAGTCGGCCGGTGTCCTGATCTTCTCCAGGATGGCGTCGATCTGGCCCGGGGACAGGGCGGCTGGGTCGGTGTCCTGGCCCAGCCCGACGATGACGACCGGCCCGACGAGGCTGAACTGCCAGCCGAAGGACTGCGCGAGACACAGTCGGCACCGGGCACGCAAGTCCAAGTCCCCCAGCACGTTCGTCCACGCCAGCCCGAAGGACACAGTCACCCGCATCGCCCCGGCCGTCATCACCATTGCCAACAACCCAGCCTTAGAACATGTTGAGCACAGCGAGCACATGGCGCACGAAGAGCATTTGGAGCACGTAGCCCATGAGGAGCACCTCGCCCACCTGCGGGCCGAGGGCGGCGGGAACAGCGGTGGCGACGGTGAGCAATCGGCCAGGCAGCGCATGCTTCGGCGTGCCCGGACGCATCCGGTCGCCGCCACCGTTACCGCCGCTGTGGTAGTCGGAGCCTTGGTCACCGGCATCGCGCTGGCCTCAAACGGCGGAGGCTCCTCTCCTTCCGCCAGCAGCGGCCCGGTCGCGACCAGCATCGCCGACCCCGCCCGGTCCTCGCGCTGCGTGTTTCAGCAGGCGAACCAAGCCGATTGCACAAGCTCGGACCCCGAAATTACCGTCGAAGACACCAATTATAGTGATACGTCAGGATGCGTGCTCAGCGCCCAGATCACCTGGGGTGACGGGTCTCGGCAGACCTTCCAATACGATGGTACCGACGAGGCGGCATCCTTCGTAGCCAGTCATACCTACCAGCAGCAGGGCATCTATTCAATTTCCTTCGCCCCCACCGTTCTATCCGGTGGCTGCACTGATACTAATTCTAGCTACAAATTTACATACTCGCCCGGCAACTCTTGAACCGCAACTCATTGCGTGTTTGGGCCGAACCAAGCCAATTTACGGCAGTTGTAGATCGTGACCTTGGCTACGTAGCTGCAGGTCACACCGCTTTATCCGGGTGGAACGTCACGGTGGCCCTACACGCTGGTTACGGATGGCCGAACGTGCGGGAAAGCGGGCGCGGCTGCCGTGATCATGCCAGTTTGTGGAAAAGGACAACCAAACAGCAGCCGCTGGTGCCACGGTAGACCATGATGCGCACCAGGGACTGCTCGATGACCTGATGGGGCGGATCGCGCCGTGTTTTGCCCGGCGGGAAACCCGCATGACCTGCCGTGACGTACGGCCGACGAGAAGTGTACGGCGGCCTTGACCTGGGCAAGGGCATCCGCGAGCGGGGAGCCGGCTACGTCCTGGCCGTCCGCTCCAACTACATGGTGACCCTGCCCTCCGGCCGCCGCGCGCCAGTGCTCCAGGGCCTCGGCCACGTAGCGGTTCATTATTGGTCGGCCGCCTGCCTGGGCTAGGCGGCCTCGCCGCGTGCCACGCCGCGCGGGCTTCGCCGGAGGCCCGGCGGGCTCGGGGGCGCTGGAGCGGAACTGGTCGAGTTCGCCCAGTAGGCGTCGGCCTGCTGCTCGGCTCGCTCGGCGCGGCCACGCAAGTCAGCGCGAAGCTCGGGCGGTGTCGGGTTCAGGTTCTAGGTAGCGTTCTATGGTTTCTACCTTGGAGGTTAGGGCGTCGGTGACGCCGGGGCGGAAGTCTGCCTTAAGGACCAGGCTGACGCGGGGGGAGCGAGAGGCGACCGCGTCGACTGCGGACTTGACGACGGCCATCACTTCGTCCCAGTCGTCGCCCTCGATCGTGGTAAACATCGAGTCGGTGCGGTTCGGCAGGCCGCTGGCGCGAACCACGCGCACGGCCTCCGCGACGATTTCCCCGACGCCCTCGCCGACGCCGAGCGGGGTAACAGAGAACGCTATGAGCATAGGTCCGAGCCTAGCCCGCCCAGGCCAGGGTCGTACGAATGGCGTAGGCTACCTTTCCGTCCGGTCAGCTTCGGCGGCCTGGGCGCGCTGCTCGGCTTCGGCTGCGGTGGCGCGCTCTCCCCCGGCGACGTCCGGCCCCGCGTATTCGAGGTACCTGTCCTCGATCTCTGCGTCGGCCTGCTCGCCCAACTCGGTGAAGAACTCCTCCGGGTCCTCCAGCCTGCCGTAACTGCCCGGGAGGTACGCGGGCCAGTGCTCCGGGGCCTCGGTCCCGTAGCGGTTCACTGGTCTGTCGCCGTCCGAGGCTGGCCGGCCTGTCCGCGCGTACCCCGCCGGGCCGTCTTGACGGGCGGCTCGGCGGGCTCGGGGTCGGGGGCGCTGGCGTGGAGCCGGTCGAGTTCGGCCCGGTAGGCGTCGGCCCGATGACCGCCAAGGTGGAGACGATCGAGCGGTACCTGGGCGGGTTATGTGGGTCGGTCTGTGTAAGACCATTCCGGCGGGGTCGCTGGGGTCGCGGTGGTGCTTCCCGCGCTGGTCGGCCCCGCCCCCGAGAAGACCACTCTGTCGGGGCCGAACGCGCGGGGGCGCACCACTCGCGCCCCCGCTTCTCCGGTCTGCAGGGCCAGAAAACCAGCCAGCCGTCGTCTTCTTTTCGGGCTAACGCTCACGCCTGCGTTCCCGCGGTTTCCAGCCGGGCTAACGCTCGCGTCACCGGTCCGGCTGTTTCCTTCCGTGCTGGCGCTTACGTCACCGGTCCCGAGTTCCTTTGCGCCCGAAATTTCCGACATCTCACCATATCGGCGCTCGGAGCGCAGTCCTGCTGCTATCTTCGTGTGCCCTTTTGGGCTCTATACGACCCGAACGGCACACAATCATGACTATTGGCCGATATGTTCAAGTCTGGGCTCGCTCGCTTCTCACGGGATCGCGTCAGCCGCTGACGTTGGGGCCGGCCTTGGTGATGGTGATGCGGAGGATGACGCGCTGGTCGCGCTCCATCGCGGCGCGGTAGTCGTCCCAGTCGGGGTGCTCGCCGGAGATGGAGCGGTAGTACGCGACCAGGCCGTCCATCGCCTCGGGGAGCTCAACGATCTCGGCGGTGCCCTCGATCTGCACCCAGCGGCCGAAGAAGGCGTCGGGGAACCCGCACAGCCACACCCGGGGGTCGCGGCGGATGTGGCGGACCTTGTACGCGGCCTGCCGGGTGCTGATAACCACGTGACCGTCGTCGTCGACGCCGACGGTCACCGGTGACAGCTGGGGTGTTCCGTCGCTCTTGAGCGTGCCAAGCACCGCGTGGTGCTGACTGCGGACGTAGTCGAGTGCAGCGCTTATCTCCATGACTCCATCTTTGCGCAACCCGCCGCCCGCGTTAGCTAGCGCGCCTGCTCTTCCTGGCCGGTTTCGTGATCAGCCTCTTGATCGGCGGTGACCGCCCAGCTGGCGAGGAGGTTCAGGGCGTCCTGGGAGGGCGAGCCTGGCTCGGCGCTGTAGCCGTTAAGGACCAGGCCGGTGTCGGCGACGAGTTCCATCGACTCGTAGGCCAGGCTGATGTCGCCGACGACCGGGTGATGGAAATGCTTGACCCCGGCCCGGTGCTGGCGCACGTTATGGTCGGCCCAGCGGGTGCGGAAGATCTCGCTGCGGGTGGAGAGCTCGCCGATGAGGTCCGACAGCGCCCGGTCGGTCGGGTTCCGCCCCGCTTCGGCCCGCAGCAGGGCGACGGTGTCGCTGGAGTGCCGATCCCAGCCGTGGTAGAACTCCGGCGCGACCGGGTCGAGGAATATGAACCGGGCCATGTTCGCGGGCTTGGCCGGGCTGTCGAAGACGGGCGCGAACACCGCGCGGCCGAGCCGGTTGGCGGCCAGGATGTCCAGCCGCCCGTTGCGCACGTAGGCCGGGGCCATCGTCATCGCGTCGAGCAGGCGCTGCACCGTGGGCCGCACCTGCTGCCTGGCCGGACGGGGCGCGCGTCCTCCGGTGTTGGCCGCGCGGACGAGGTCGTAAAGGTGGGCGCGCTCGGCCTCGTCGAGGTGGAGAGCGCGGACGAGGTTCTCCAGAACGCTGTCGGAGACGCCGCGGGCGTTGCCGCGCTCCAGGCGGATGTAGTAATCGACGCTCACGCCGGCCAGCATCGCGACCTCTTCGCGGCGGAGCCCGGACACCCGCCGGTTGCCGCCGTAGGCCGGGCAGGCCCGCCTGCTCCGGTGTGATCTTGGCACGCCGGGAGATGAGGAAGTCACGAATCTCGTTTCGGCTGTCCATGGATACGAAGCTACGCCAGGCGCGACCGAACTGGGGGGGCCTGCCATTACCTGGATCGGCAGGTACTGCCTCGTCGAGGCGGCGCGGTCTTAGATGGATCGTGACACGCGGGGATCTGCTCGCATCTGCTCGCATCTGCTCACGGAGGAACGCACGCGATGAAGCACATCAAGCTGGGGGACCTGGACGTCGCCCGGATCGGCCTTGGCGCGATGACCATGACCGGGATCTACGGTGCGGACGGCCTGGACGACTCCGAGTCGATCCGGACTATCCAACGGGCGATCGAGCTCGGCGTCACCCTCATCGACACCGCCGAGATCTACGGCCCATTCACCAACGAAGAGCTGGTCGGGCGGGCCATCAAGGGCAGGCGCGACCAGGTGGTGCTGGCCACCAAGTTCGGCTTGGTCTCCCATCGCGGCGAGGGCCCGTGGCATGTCGACAGCAGCCCGGCCAACATCCGCACCGCTGTGGAGGGCTCGCTCAAGCGGCTGGGCACCGACCACATCGACCTGTACTACCAGCACCGGGTCGACCCGAACACGCCGATCGAGGACACCGTGGGCACGCTGGCCGACCTGGTGGCCGAGGGCAAGGTCCGCCATATCGGCCTGTCCGAGGCCTGGATCGGCACGATCCGGCGAGCGCACGCCGTCCACCCGATCACCGCCCTCCAGTCGGAGTACTCGCTGTGGACCCGCGACCAGGAGGAGCAGGTGCTGCCGGTGCTGCGCGAGCTCGGCATCGGCTTCGTGGCCTACTCCCCGCTCGGCCGGGGCTTCCTCACCGGGAACATCCGGTCCGCCGACCAATTCGACGCCACCGACTCACGGGCGAGCAACCCCCGCTTCTCGGGCGAGAACTTCCAGCACAACCTGCACCTGGTGGAGCAGGTCGAGGCCATCGCGGCCGAGGTCGGCGCCACGCCCGCGCAGGTAGCCATCGCCTGGCTGCTCGCCCAGGGCGACGACATCGCGCCGATCCCCGGCACCCGGCGCGTCGCCCGGGTCGAGGAGAACGTCGGCGCCGACGCGATCGAGCTCACCAAGGAGCAGATCCAGCAGCTCAACGACATGCCCGCGGCGGCGGGCGAGCACCACACCGAGGCGCAGATGCGGATGATCGAGCGCTGAGGTGGGGTCGCGGGCGCCGTGGTTGGGCGGCGGGGCTGGGGCGTGGTTGGGCTGGGGTCCCGGCGGGTTACCGGGTGGGGATGGTGGGCGGGGGGTGGCTTTGGATGACCTGTCCCTGGGGTTCGCTGGCGCGGAGGGCTCCGTCGGGCAGGCGTTCAATACTATATGCGCGCCAGGCCTCGTAGGCGGCCTGGGCGATGACCCGCAGCCCGTCCAGGTCCGCCCCGGCCTTGGCGGCCTCCAGCAGGATCTGGTCGGCGTCCTGCTGGAGGTCTTCGTCCTTGATCCGGCCGGTCCAGGCGGCCATCTCCCGCGCCCGCGAGACCGTCACCGCCCCCTCCGCCGCCGCCTGGTCCAACAGCGGGTGCCTGCCCAGCAGCCGCATCTGGCGGACGGCGGCCTTGGCATCCCTGCGCCCCAGCCCGGTCCTGTAGGCGAGCCAGGCGGCGGTGCTGGCGTACCCGTCGGCGTCGTGGCCGCCGTCGGCGTCGAACCGCCGCAGCAGCCCGTTCTGCACCGCCGCCAGCCCGGACAGGATCCCCCCGATCGCGATCAGGGCCTCGCCCCGGGCGGAACCGCCCAGCTCCTCGGCGGCGGGGGTGTTCAGGTAGTCCACCATGGCGCGGCCCGCGCGCAGCGCCTCCAGCACGCTCCCGAACCCCAGCCCGGGGCCGTCGGCGCCGGAACCCGCCCCGTCTGCCGTGCACATCCTGAACCACCTCCCTCCCGGGGTTCCGGCCGCCTTCCGTGCCAGCTGCGGCCTTCCCTGCAGCGCCCCTCGCGGCTGCGCCGCGGGTTTTCTGCTCCCTTTTAGGCTACCCGTTTGATCAATGTACTGCAAGAGATGCTACCAAGATCTTTTGTTCGAAATAACTGTGACAGGCGTGATGTTTGTTACCCGATAGGGTGGTGGCTCTGTGCGGGACTGGCCGACTGCGGGATGGTGGGGCTGTCAAGGGGCGGCAGCGGTAACGGCTTCGGCGTTGCGCACAGCCACGTCGACGGCGGCGCGGACGAAGGCTGCGATGGCCGGCGAGTGTGAGCCTTGCTGCCAGGCAACGGCGACGATGCTTGGGCTGAGGCCGGTGACGGGCCGGTAGACGAGGTCGGCGCGGGGGTAGCGGGCCGCGGTGGAAGCGGGGAGGAAGGCCACGGCCTGGCTGAGGGCGATGGTCTCCAGGAGTTGCGGCAGGTCGTACCGGTCAACAACGCCGGGATCAGCGTCGAGAACCGGGCGCCGGTGACCGAGGTGACCGCCGACCAAATGCGCCTTACCTATGAGACCAACGTCTTCGGCGTCGTCACCGTCACCAACACGCTGCTCCCGCTCCTGCGCCGGGCTGAGGGCGCAAGGATAGTCAACGTCTCCAGCATGCTCGGCTCGCTGAGCATGGCGGCCGACCCTCAGGGGCCGTTCACCGCATGGCCCGGCGCCTTCCTGCTGGCCTACAAATCCTCCAAGACCGCTCTGAACGCCCTCACCGTCACCTGGGCCAGCGCCCTGCGCGCGGAGGGCATCATGGTTAACTCCGCCGACCCGGGCTATGTTGCCACCGACCTCAACCACCACTCAGGAAACAGCACCGTGGAGCAGGGGGCAGAGATAATAGTCGCGCTCGCCACGGTCGCAGCGGACGGAGCCACCGGCACCTTTCAGGCAGCGGCTGGCACACGACCCTGGTGACTCGGCCATTATCGGTGGAGGACAGAGACACTAGGCGGTTACCGGAACCCGGTTGATCAGGGCGACCAGGCCTGCCCCGTCGAGGAGGTCGGCGGGGCGGACGGTTTGGTCGTGGCGGACGTAGTAGAAGGCGGCGCGGACCACGCCCGGCGGGACGTCAGCGAGGGCGGACCAGGCCAGCCGGTAGGCGGCAAGCTGGACGGCCACCGCGTCCTTCTCCGCCTTGCTGCGGGGCGGCTGGCCCGTCTTCCAGTCCACCACGTCGAAGCTGCCGTCGTCGGGGTCGGCGAACACCGCGTCGATCCGGCCGCGGACCTGGCGATCGCCGATGAGCATGTCGAACGGGACCTCAGTCTGGCGGGGCCACCGGCCGCCCCACTCGCCCGCCTCGAACCGGGCCTTGAGCTCGATCAGGTCCTCGTCCGGGTCCTGGTCATCCCGGTCGGCGAACAGGTCGTCGTCGTCGATCAGCCGCTGCTGGCCGAACCGCTCCTCCAGCCACAGGTGGAACGCGGTGCCTCGGCGGGCCTGCCTGGCCGGCGGCTGCGGCATCGGGCGCCGCACCTGACGGGCCAGCTCGTCCGGGTCGCGGGCGAGCGCGACCAGCGCGGAGACCGACAGCCGGTCGGGCAGCATCACCTCCACCGGGCCTTCGCCCCGGGCCTGCTGCCGACCGCGCTCGGCCAGCAGCAGGCCCGCGTCCAGCTCCCACGCGGCAACCAGTTCTCGCTCCTGTTCAGTGAGCTCGTCCAGGTCTGCGTCAGCCGAATCCTCAGCATCCTCGACGCCGGCGATTCTCGCAGCTTGGACGAGACTGGCGGCCTCGTGGACCGCCGCGCGATGCTGCCCGGCCGGGGTGGACGGCCATTCCGCCTCGTCTGCCTCGGCCAGCAGCGGGTTCTCCGCGTCCTCGGCCGGCCGCTCCGCCCACTCCGCCACGGTCATCGACGCCGCCCGCGGCTTCCCTCCCGCCGCCGACGGCGTCCCTGTCTCCCCCACCGCCGGCTCCCCCGCTCCCGGCTCCGTCGCCCACGCTTCGCAGACCTGGCGGACCTCGGTGAGGAACACCGACGGGCCGAGCGGCGCGGTCGCCTCGCCCCACCAGTAGCCCGAGCAGCCAAGCCAGAACGCGGCCCGGGTCGCGGCGACGTAGCCGAGGCGACGCTCCTCGGCCAGGTCGCGGGCGGCGCAGGCCGCAGTGAACGCCGCAAGCGCGTCGGCCTCAAGCGACGGCAGGTCAGGCAGGTCCGCCACGTCGCCGCGGAGCCGGAACGGGATCAGCCGCGCGTTGTCGACCCACCGGGTGGAAACCCGGGGCCGGGCCGGGAAGACCTGCGACCTGTCGCCTGCGGCCAGCCCGGGGACGAAAACGGCGGGCCACTGCAGCCCCTTGGCCGCGTGCACGGTGAGCAGCTTGACCGTGTCCGATTCGCCGACCCGCCCCGTCTCAAGGCCGAACTCCTCCTGCTGCGCCGCGGCCAGGTAGGCGAGGAACGCGCCGAGCGTCGGCTCCGGCTGGTCGCCCGCGAACGTGGCGGCCACGTCGGTGAACGCGTCCAGGTCCGCCCGCGCGGACGCCAGATCTCCACCCGGCCGCGCGGCAACCTCGATGTCGAGGCTGAGCGTCCGCTCCACCTCGGCGATCAGATCGGCAAGTGGCCGGGACACGTGCTCGCGCAGGTAGCGCAGCTCGTCGGCCAGCGCACTCAGCCTCGCGTGCCCGATCGCCGAGTACCCCGCCGGGTCGCCGAGGTCATCAAGCGCCTCGACCAGCGAGCCGGTCTCCGCCGTGAGGTCGGTGAGCGCTTCCGACAGTGCGTCACCGGCCGGAACCTCACCATCCTCTTCGTGGTTATCCGTCGCTGGATTAAGTTCACGCTTATCGACGCCCCTGGCCAGGTCGCGGGCGCGGCGGCCGACGGCCACCAGGTCGCGCGGTCCGATTCGCCAGCGCGGCCCGGTCAGCAGCCGGGCCAGCGCGTCCGACGCGGACGCGTCGTGCAGTACGCGCAGCGTGGCCACCACGTCCTGCACCTCCGGCACGGACAGCAGTCCGCCCAGGCCGACCACCTCGCACGGGATGGAGCGCTCCGCAAGCGCCCGCCGAATCTCCGCGAACTGCGATCGCTTCCGGCAGAGCACCGCGATGTCAGACGGGCGCACGCCGACGGGCTGCCCGTCCGGCCAGGGCCCGCCGTCGGGCGCCGAGCCGATTGGGAGCGCAAGCAGCGCCGCCGCCTGGCCCGCCAGCCAGTCGGCCTCGTCGATCGCAGTGGGCAGCAGCGCCGCAGTCACACTGCCCCGGTCGCTTCGGCCTGGCGCGGGGACAAGCAGCGGCACGTCGGGCGCCTCGGCCCGGAGCTCCGCCTGGAGCCTCGCGGCCGCGTCGAGCACCCGGCCGGTGTTCCTGAAGCTGGTGGAGAGCAGGCGGACCGGTGCCCGGCCGCCCGATCTGGTGGGGAAGTCATGTGTGAACCGGCGAAGGTTGCCCGCGCTCGCGCCCCGCCAGCCGTAGATGGACTGGCAGGGGTCGCCGACGGCGGTAACCGGGTGGCCGCCGCCGAAAAGGGCGCGCAGCAGCACCAGCTGCGCATGGCTGGTGTCCTGGTACTCGTCGAGCAGCACCACGTGGTAGCGACCGCGCTCGGCCGCCCCTACCTCGGGATGGCGTGCGGCTATTCGCGCGGCGAGCTCGACCTGGTCCCCGTGGTCGAGCACCTCGCGCGCCTTCTTGGCCGCCATGTACCGATCGATAAGCGGCAGCAGCTGCTCCCGGGCCCGCTGCGTTTCCAGCACCCGCCGGGCCGCGGCGGGCACCTTGCCTGACAGCGCGGCCGCCTGCCTGGCCAGCCACTCCCCCACGGCCCGCACCTCGTCGGGGGTCCGCAGATGCTCAGCCAGGTCCCCGGTCAACTGCAGCACCGCCGCGGTCACCGTCTGCGGCGTCCACTGCACCGCGCCCATCGGCCCGTCGTAGGCCGCCACGATCGAGGCCGCGAGCTGCCAGGACAGCGCCGGCGTGATCAGCCGCATCGACGGCTCGAGCCCTTCACGGAGCGCGTGGTCGCTGACCAAGCGGCCGGCGTAGGCGTGATAGGTGCTGATCACCGGCTGGGCCTCGGCGTCGGCCTGAACGTCGGCCAGCCCCGCGCGGTACAGCCGGTCCAGCCGGTTGCGCACCCGGTCGGCCAGCTCGGCGGCGGCCTTCCTGGTGAACGTCAGGCCGAGCACCCGGTCCGCCCGGACCATGCCGTTCCCTACCAGCCACACAAGACGCGCCGCCATCGTCTCGCTCTTGCCGGAACCCGCCCCGGCGATCACCGCGAGCGGCCCGAGCGGCGCCCCGATCACCGCCGCCTGCTCGGTGGTCGGCTCGGGCAGCCCAAGCACCCGCGCCAGCTGCCCCGGCGTATACGTCGTCACGAAGTCATTCCACCAGAGCCCACCGACATTCGGCAGCCGCCACGGCAACCACCCAGCGCCGCTCAGCAGTAAGCAGCACCGTAGCTCCGCCGGCCCGCCTAAATGTTGAAACGTTACTGTTCCCGGTGCCACGGTCCTGCCGCCATACTGGTCCGGTGGAACCCCCAGCTGATTCCATTGGGGGGCAGCCCCAGCCCCCAGCGGGCCGCCGCATGCCGCCACGCCGCCCGCGGGTAGCAGGGCCATCCGACCAGGCCCTGCACTGGCTGGCCGGCTGGTACGCGATCGCCCTGCGCCTTGGCGGCGCGGTCCTGTTCACCGCGATAGCCGTGCTGGCCGCGACGGAGCAGATCTCCGGCTGGTGGCTGGGCGCGCCGTTGACGGCGCTGTGCTTGTGGTCAGCCTTCTTCGCGTGGCGGGTCCGGCGGTCCGGGTTGACGCGGACCGTGGTACTGGCCGACGCCGCGGTTATCTCGGCGCTGGCGCTGGCGCAGCAGCACCTGGTCCCGGCCGTGCTGATCCAGGACAACACGACGTGGATGCTCCCGCTGGCCTGCACGTCGGTGTACATCATGCAGATCGCGCTGCGGACGTGGCTCGGGCTGGCCGGGGCCGCGATCGTGGTCATCGCGTACGGGCTCGGAGCCGGCGACCTGACCGACGGCTGGTTGCTGGTGGCAGAGACGATCGTCGTCGCGGGGCTGATGACGGTGATCCGCGGCGGCGCCAGGCAAGCGGACACTATCGTCGCCGCCGGCCTGGAGACCGAGCGGCAGATCCGG
This sequence comes from uncultured Actinomycetota bacterium, assembly GCA_963844925.1. Taxonomy (GTDB): domain Bacteria; phylum Actinomycetota; class Actinomycetes; order Streptosporangiales; family Streptosporangiaceae; genus Trebonia. The sequence continues at coordinate 134,973 of CAWJQG010000003.1, forward strand.
GCCGAGGAGGCGCGGCGCGCTGACGAGCGAGAGCAGCACCGCCAGCTGCACGACACCGTGCTGTCGACCCTGACCATGGTCGCGGCCGGCGCCTTTGCCGAACGGTCTGCGGCGTTGACCTCGCAGGCGGACCGGGACCTGCGCGTGCTCCAAGGGCTTGCGGGCGCCCCGGCGCTGCCGGGCGGTCGGGGCGGGTGGGGCGGGTCGGAACCGCTGACTGACCTGAGACCGCGGCTGGAGCGGGCCGCGGCCAGCACCGATGACCTGGCCGTGGGGCTGAGGCTCGTCCCGGTCACGCTGCCTTCTCCGGTCGCGGATCAGCTCGTCGCCTGCGTCGGCGAGGCGCTGCGCAACGTCGAGCAGCACGCCGGAACCGGCCAGGCGGAAGTGACCGTCACCGGCGGTACGGGCTGGGCGGTCGTCAAGATCGCTGACCGCGGCCGCGGGTTCGACCCGGCCGCCACCCCGCCATCCCGCCGGGGCATCCGCGAGTCGATCACCGGGCGGATGCTGGCGGCCGGCGGCCGGGCCGCGATCGCCAGCCGTCCCGGCGCGGGCACGACCGTCACCGTGAGCTGGCCGGCATGACCGCCGTGCAGCCGGCCGCGATGATGTCCAGCCGCTATCAGCGGGCCTTCACCATCGCTGTGGTCGTGCTGGTCGCGGGCTGGCACATCGCCGGCGGGGGCGGGCAGCTGCTGCATAACCGGTCGGCCTACGCCTCGTTCGCCTTCCAGGGCGCCATGTGGCTGGTCATGGCTCTGGCGATCGCCGCCGGGTCGGTCCTGGTGCTGCGCGGAGCGCCCGGCTGGCGCTCGGCCTGGGCGGTGGCGGTGATCGCGCTGCTCGCCAGCACGGCCGCGGCGGCGGCGAGTCCGGCCGGCCAGATGCTGGCGGTCAACTGGGCGTGGGGAAGCGCCGGCTGGACGGGCGTGCTCGTGCTGCTCCGCCGCCGGTTCGCCGAGCTTGCGTGGTTCCTCGCCGCCGAGGCTGCGGCCACCCTGGGCGTGCAGGCGCGGGACGGGCTGGACCGCACCGACCTGGCCGGGTTTCTCGCCCTGCTGGCCTGGTCGACCGGCGCCCAGGTGGCCGTCGCCGCTGGGGTCAGGGCGCTGGATGCCGCCGCCGGCCAGGCCGCCGCGGCGGCGCGGAGTGAGGACGCCGCGCGCGAGCGGGCCGCCACCGCGGAGATCATCAGGGCCGCCCGGCACGCCCGCTGGCTGGCGCTGCAGGAAAACGCGGTCCCGCTGGTCGCCGAACTGGCGGCGGGGACGGCCGACCCGGGCGACGCGCAGGTGCGCGTCAGGTGCGCGGTCCAGGCGGCCCGGCTGCGCCGACTGCTGGCCGAGGGCGATGACGTGCTCGGATCGCTGGTGCACGAGCTGCACGCGAGTGCCGATGTGGCCGAGCGGCGCGGGGTCGCCATCGAGATCGAGACGGCCGGGCCGCTGCCACAGGTGCCCGGCCCGGCCCGGCGGGTGATCACCGACGCTGCCATCGCGATCCTTACCGCCGCGCGCAGCCGGGCCCGGATCACCCTGGCAGCGGTGGCCGCCGGAATCGCCGTCAGCTTCGTCGCCGATACCGGCGCGGTCGTCCGGCTGCCGGCAGCCGGCGAGGGGGTCGCCATCGAACAGCAGGAAGACGACGGCATGCTCTGGGCGGAGGCGCGATGGAACAGCAGGTGACGGTCGCGATCATCGAAGACCATCCGGTCGTGACCGAGGGGGTGGCGTCCTGGATCCGGTCCGATCCCGGCCAGCGGGTGCGGCTGGTGCAGACGGCGCGCGACCTGACCGGGCTCCGCGGCCTGCCGCGGCCGTCGGCCGACGTGGTCATCCTGGACCTGGAGCTGTCCGGCGAGCTGGTCACCACGCAGATCCCCGAGCTGGTGGCAGCCGGATACCGGGTGGTGGCCTTCTCCGGGCACACCGATCCGGTGATCGTGATGGAGACGCTGGACCACGGCGCGCACGCCTATGTGTCCAAGGATGAGGGCGCCGACCATCTGGTCGAGGCCGTGCTGGCGGCTGCCGCCGACCGACCGTACGTGACCCGGTCGCAGGCCAGGGGGATGCTCGCAGACCAGCGCCCGGCCCGGCCGGAGCTGTCGCAGCAGGAACGGCAGGCGCTGCTGCTGTGGTTCCAGGGCATGTCGAAGGCTTCGGTCGGGCGGCGCATGTCGATCAGCGAGAACACGGTCCGGCAGTACATTAGCCGCGCGCGCGCCAAGTACGCGGCCACCGGGCGGACCGCGCCGAGCAAGGACGCCCTGCTCGCCCGCGCGATCGAGGACGGCGTGATCAAGCCGGGCGAGATCATGCCGTACCAGTCATTCGCCCGCGCCGCAGCCGACGACCCCGGCCTGGGTGCCCCGGGCCAGTGAATGGTCCGGGGCACCCAAGCCCCCCCGGAGCTGCCCCCCCGGCTAATCGCCCGCAGGCTGGCGCACAGTCAGCATCCCCGATCGAGGCGGCACTGTCATGACGCCCGATCGGGTAACACGACTTTACTCACCCACCTGCGCGCCGTCGGGCTGCACCGGGCAGCAGGACGCCACCGGGCAGGTCCGGCAGCCCGGGTTCACCCGGGCGCGGTAGACCGGGCCCGCCATGCCCGTGGCCACCGCGGCCACCAGCTCGCCGGCCCAGGCGGGGTCCGGGTCCTCGGCCAGCGCACGCTGGTGCTGCACCCGCGCCTTCGCGGTCAGCCCGGCCTTGCCCACCTGGACGAGCTCGGCGCCGCCCGGCTCGGTCACGCCGAGCCGCTCGAACGCGCCGAGCAGGACCGCAAGCTGGTAGACCCCGAGCTGCGGATGCCGGTCAAGCTCTTCCTCGCGGGGCGCGCTGCCTCCGGTTTTCAGGTCCACGATCACCCCGCGTCCCTCGCCGTCCCGCTCGAGCCGGTCGACCCGGCCGGTGATCTCCACCCGGCCCACCCGCACCCGTAGCGCCTGCTCGGTTGCGAGCAGTTCTCGGGGGTTGGCCGCGTGCCAGTCGAGGAACTTGCGGACCATACGCTCGGCGAGCTCCCGCTGCCGGTTGCCGTACCAGACCGAACCGAAGTCCAGGTGGTGCCAGATGTCGTCGATCCGCGAGGCCACCGCCGACTCGCTCTCCCCCTCGGCGATGAGCTGCGCGGCAGCGTGAATGACCGTGCCCAGATGGCGCAGCGCGTCCGGGCGGCCGGCGCCCACCGCCGACTCAAGCAGCCAGCGAAGACCGCAGCGGGTGAAGGTCTCCACATGCGACGGCGATAGCCGGACCCGCTCCCCCGCCGCGACGACCGGATCGGAGTCGGAGAGCCCGGTCAGGGCGTACCAGTCGCGCGGGTCCGCGCCGCGCACGCCCGCCGCCGCCAGCCGGGCCAGCTGTCCGGCCGCCGCGTCCCGCAGCGCGCGCGACCGCCCCTGGTCGGCGGCGGTCCGGCGCAGGTCCGCGACGAGCGCGGGCAGCGCCAGCCACCTAGTGGCCGCGCCCGCCCGTCCGATCTCGATGGCATCTCCCGCGAGCTCCGCGAGGAACCGGGAGGGGCGGTTGTCCTGCTCGTCACCGCCCGAGGCGGTCACCACCAGCAGCCGCCTGGCCCTCGTCGCCGCGACGTAGAAGAGGCGCCGTTCCTCCGCGAGGAGCCGGGCGGAGCGCGCGGCGACGGCGACGTCGCTGAACTGCCCCGCCGTCCCGGCCGTGGCCGAGCCGGCCGACCCCGACGCCCCGGCCGGCCCGGCGGCATCGGCAAGCTCGTCGGCGCCGAGCAGCGAGCCGCGCAGCCGCAGATCCGGCCAGACCTCCTCCTGCACGCCCGCGACGACGACCACGTCCCATTCCAGCCCCTTGGACCGGTGCGCGGTCAGCACCCGCACGCTGTCCTCGCGCACCGCGTGCTCGGCGAGCGTGTCCCCCGCGATCTCCTGACCGCTCAGGCTGTCGAGGAACAACTGCGGGCGGCCGGGCGGCAGGTCGTCGGCGAACCGCGCGGCCGACTCGAAGAGCGCGAGCACCGCGTCCAGGTCCCGGTCGGCGGCCGGGTCGCGCTCGGCCTGCCGTTCCCACAGGGCCGCCAGGCCGGAGGCGTGCCAGACCGCCCATAGCACGTCCTCGGCGCTGCCGCCGTCGTTGCTCCGCGCCCGTGCCACTTCGAGCAGGACCGCTACCCGGCGGGCGGGCGCCGCGACCCGGTCGCTGACCGTGTGCAGGCAGCGGGGGTCGGCGAGCGCCTCCGCGCAGCGTCGCGCCGTCAAGCGCGCGCCGCAGCTTTCGCAGGCCGAGGGTGTCGGTCTGGCCGAGCGGGCCGGTCAGCAGTTCGACCGCGGTCTCCTCGTCGAGCCGGTCGGGCTGCATCGCGCAGCGCAGCAGCGTGAGCAGCGGGCGGACGCCCGGCTCGTCCGGGAGCGGCAGCTCGTCTCCCGCCACCGTTACCGGGACCCCGGCGGCCGCGAGCGCGCGCCGCAGCGACGGCACCTGGCGCTGGGCGGAGCGGACCAGGACCGCCATCCGCCCCCACGGCACCCCGTCGGCCAGGTGCGCCCGGCGCAGCGTGTCCGCGACGACGGCGGCCTCCTGCGCCTGGGTGCCGACGACGCAGATCCGCACCTCGCCGACCGGGCCGCCGCCGACCGGAATGAGGGCGCGATGCGACACGGAGTCGCGGTCATCGCCCCGGGTGGCGCGTCCCGGCGTCGGGGCGGCCGGCAGCCGACGGGCGATCCGCCGCGAGGCCGCGAGCAGCACCGGGCCACTGCGGCGGCAGGTGCGCAGCGCGATAACCGGGGCCGGCCTGCCGTCGGGGCCGGCGAACTGGTCGGGGAAGCTGGTCAGCACGCGCACATCAGCGCCGCGGAAGGCGTAGATCGACTGGTCGGGGTCGCCCACCGCCACCAGGTCCCTGCCATCCCCCGCCAGGGCCTGCAGCAGCGCCTCCTGCGCCGGGTCGCAGTCCTGGTACTCATCGACGAACACCGCATCGTAGGAGTCCCGCTCCCGCTGCCTGGTGGCCGCCGCGCCGAGCAGTCCGGCGGCGATCCTGACGATCTCCGCGTAGTCGTAGGCGGGTACCGGCGCCAGGTCGAACCGCGCAGAGTACCGGTCGAGGAACGCCCCGGCCGCCACCCAGTCGTCCCGCTTGCACCGCCTGCCGAGCTGGCGTAGGGCCCTGCCGTCCAGGCCCCGCTCCGCCGCGCGCATCAGGACGTCGCGCAGCTCCTCGGCGAAGCCCCTGGTTGCGAGCGCGGGACGGAACCGCTCGGGCCAGTCCCCGGCGCCGTCGGCGGTCTCGCCGCGGAGCAGCCGGCGGATCTCAAGCAGCTGCTCGGGGGCGGAGAGCAGCCGCGGCGGCTGGTCTCCTGCCAGTACGAACTCCCGGCGGACTAGGGCATAGGCGTAGCTGTGGAAGGTCAGCGCGAGCGGGGCCGACGTGGTGCGGCCGAGCCTGGCGGTGATGCGGTCGCGCAGCTCCCCCGCCGCCTTCCTGCTGAAGGTCAGCACCAGGATGCGGCCGGGATCGATGCCGCGCCGCTCGATCCGCTCCGCGACGGCGGCCACGATGGTCGTGGTCTTGCCGGTGCCGGGTCCGGCGAGCACGAGCAGCGGGCCGCCCTTGTGGTCGACCACCCGCTGCTGCGCCTCATCGAGGACCGGCGGCGCGGGGGGATCGGTGGCCGGCGCGCGGCGGACGAGTCGGTAACCGTTCATCAGGATCGCATTCCACCACGCCCCACTGACATTCGAGGTCGAACGCAAACGTTCAGCGGGGCGCGCCCGTCGGCTCGCGGTAGTCGCCCGTCCAGCGGGCACGGCGCATATCGACGCGGACCGGCCCGCCCGGCGGGATGTGCGGGGCCGCCCGCAGCGGCGTCCCCTCGGCCAGGTAGTGCTTGAGCGCCGAGGCGTCGTGGCCAGGCGCCGGCGTGCCGTCGGCGTGGATCACCCGCCACCAGGCCACGCCGCCGCCGTAGGTGGCCAGCACCCGGCCGACCTGGCGGGGGCCGCCGGCCCCCAGGTAGTCGGCGATGTCGCCGTAGGACATGACCTGCCCGGGCGGGATGGCGTCCACCGCGTCGAGCACCCGGGCCGAGTAGTCGTCGAGTTCCTCATCCACGGACCGACCGCCGCCGCAGCACCGCCAGCCCCCCGCCCGCCGCCGCCAGCGAAACCAGCGCGAGCAGCACGAATATCACGAGCTGGCCGGGGCCGCGCGGCCCCGCCGGCGCGGCCGGGACCGCCGCCGCGCCGCCGCCGAAATGCGCCGAAAGCGCGACCCGCGTGCCCGCCGGGCGCTCTCCCACCAGCTTTCCCGCCTCGATCAGCGCCGCGTACGCGTTCACGATGCCGAACCCGGTGAGCACGTTGTAACTGCCGCCAGACATCGGCTGCTGCGCGGTGCTCGTCAGCGCCTCGATCACCTTGGCCGGCGAGATCCCCGGGTACCTCGACTTGATCAGCGCGGCCACGCCCGCCACCAGCGCGCACGCTGGGCTGGTGCCGCTGACCGTGTAGTACAGGCCGTTCCTGCCCTGGGCGGGCACCGACTTCCCCGGGGCCGCGACCTGGACTGAGAGGTTGCCGCTGGAGAACGAGGTCGGCTGGCGGTCGATGGTGACCGCGCCCACGCCGAGCACGCCCGGGTACTCGGCCGGGAACGACACCGGCGCCCAGCCGTGGTCGCCGCCGCGGATGTGCTGCTGGTCGTTGTTGCCCGAGTTGCCCGACGACGCCACCAGGACGACGCCCCGGGAGTAGGCGTACTGGAGCGCGGCCCGGACCTCGCCGCTCGCCGCCGAGTAGCCGATCGACATGCTGATCACCTGGGCGTGATCGCGGACCGCCTCCCTGATGCCTTCGGCCAGCTCATGCTGGATCTGCTTCTCCGGCTCGCTGTCGTATTTCCGGTAGCCCGGGTCGGATGTGTCCGGTATGACCCGGATGGAGAGGATCTTGGCCTCCGGCGCAACGCCGATGATGCCGTCGTCGTTGCCGTAGCCGTCTCCGTGGCCGGCGATGATCGACGCCATCCAGGTCCCGTGCTGGCCCCAGTTCGGGTTGCCGGACTTGGTACTCAGGTTGGTGAAGTCGCTGCCGGTGATAACCGAGTTGGTGAGGTCGCTCACGTTCGGGTACACGCCGCTGTCGATCACCGCGACGGAGACGTTGCCGCCTTCACTCAGCGACCACGCAGGCTGGACGTTGAGCATGTCAAGCACCCACTCCTGCTGGTCCCTGACCGGGTCCGACGGTGCCGCCGACGCCGAGACTGCCGACCCGGCCGCGAGCGCCACGGCCAGGCCGCCGCCTACCAGCGCACGGCGCATGCAGCTCAGACGGCTCAGCATCCGGGCGTGCCCGGGCAGTGCGGCGTTGGCACCGGCGGGGCGACGGCGGCCAGCACCGCCCGGGCCACCCCCAGGCCCACGCTCGTCATCTCGTTGCCGGCATAGCTGTCACCGGAGACCGGCTCCCGTGGCCGGCTGTCGGCGTAGCCGACCGTGTAGAGCGCCACGTAGGTGCCGACCCAGATGGACCCGGACAGCTGCCGCCGTTGGTTGGTGAACCAGGCCGCCGCGGTGTTCTTGAAGGGCACCGTGCGCACGCCGGGGGCGATCCCCCCGACATCGGCCGCGTGGCCGAGCTCCTTGACGGCCGTTGCCGCCTGCGCCGTGGACGGCAGCACCGCGACGCCCACGGTCACCACGTAGCTCTTGGTCCCGTCCGTGTAGGTGGCCCGCAGCACGGTCGAGCAGCCGTTGCGGACGAGTACCGCGGCGGCGGCGGGGTCGCTGGCAGCCCGGCAGGCGGCCTGCCGGGCGATGCCGATCCGCCCTGCGGTCAGCGTCAGCGGAGAGCCGCCGTCGAGCACGGCGGGCGGCGGGTAGCCGACCGAGGTCGGGAAGATCGCGCCGGCCGACAGCACACGCCAGTTCCGGCCGAACTCCCAGTTGACGATTTCCCGCTGCTGCTCCGCCGTGAACCGCCGTGGCAGTATCTGCGTGGCCACCCCGAACAGCGAGACGATCAGGCCGATCAGGCCGAGCACGAGCGCGATGCCCGCGATGGCGGTGCTGGCCGACAGGCGGCGGCGCGGCCGCGAGCTGGGCTGCCGCGCCCCGCGCGGTGGCGGCCCGTCGCCCTGCCTTGGCTGGCCCGGGGACTGCGGCGGGGCCTCGCGCCACGGCTGATCGCCGTATGTGCCGCCGTATTCCGTTGCCACATGCAAATGGTAGGGCTTGCATTGACCGGTAACGCGTCAGCGAACCGTTTTTGTTATGACTGAGACTCGCCGCTCGCGGCGATGAACACGGTCGCCGGCCCGGCCGCGGTGACCACTCCGTCGGCGGCCGACAGAAAGCACGACTCGCCGCGACCCACCGTAAGGTGCTCGCCGTCCACCGCACCGCCATCGGCCGCACCGCCGCTGGCCCGCAGCACCGCCGTGCCCTCGATGCAGAGCACGATCCGGGGGCCGCCGGCCCCCGGCAGCTCGACCTCGCCGCCGCGCAGTTGGGCCCGGTACAGCCGGAACTCCGGTGCGGGCGAGTCGTAGCCGAACACGCCGCCGCCGAGCGGCCGCGGCTCGAGCACCGGCACGGCGACCGCTGGATCGGTGAGCTTAAGCAGCTCGGGCACGTCGATGTGCTTAGGCGTCAGCCCGGCGCGCACCACGTTGTCGGAGTTGGCGAGAAGCTCCACCCCGGTGCCGTGCAGGTAGGCGTGCAGCCCCCCGGCCGCCATGAAGACCGCGTCGCCCGGCTCAAGCACGGCGTGCCGGAGCAGCAGCGACGCGACCACGCCGAGGTCACCCGGGTGCTCGCCGCTGAGCCGCACGGCCGCGGCGCAGGCCGCCGCGTACGGGCCGCCGTGCGCGGCGACCGCCGCACAGCCGCGCACGACCTCATCGACCAGCGCCGCGCGGCGGCCGTCGGGCCAGGCCAGGATGGCGGCGAGCGCTTCGGTCAGCGCCTGCGGTCCGGTCGCCCCGGCCAGGATCGCGGTGATCGGGTCGAGCTCGGGGACCGCAAGCTCCTTCAGCAGCGCGGCGGCGTCCGCCGGGGCGCGCATCCCGGCCATCACCTCGAACGGGGTGAGCGCGCAGAGGATCTCCGGCTTCGGCCAGTCGTCGGTGTAGTTACGTGAGTTGTCGCCGAGGGCGAGCCCGCGCTCGTTCTCCGCCCTGAACCCGGCCTCAGCCTGCGCCCGCGACGGGTGCACCTGGATGGACAGCGCCGTCTCGGCCGCCAGCACCTTCAGCAGGAACGGCAGCCGCCCGCGGAATTCGGCCGCGCACAGCGGACCGAGCTCGCCGACCGGGTCCGCCGCGATCAGCGCGTCGAGCGTGGTCCGGCCGCCCGGCCGCTGCACCCCGGACGGCGCGGACGGATGCGCGCCCATCCACAGCTCCGCCTCCGGCTGCGGAGTCGGGGCGGGACGCCCCTGCAGTTCCGCGATGGCCGTATGCGATCCCCACGCGTACGGCTGCGTTACCGGCTCAAGAAGGTCCATCCGCGCATGCTATTGGCTCGGGCCGACGCCCGCTAATCTGCGGCGCTGGTGTCCGCCGGGTGCTCTACTAGGGCAATCACCCGGCTGGCCATGAACCTCGCGGTCCGCACGGCCCTCCCGGTCCGTGTGACCTCGGTCACCTCGACGATGCCGCGCCCGGTGCTGACCTCGACCCGCCGCCCAGCCCGCGTCGCGGATACCTCATAGGTTCTGGTCCCCTCGCCGGCGTCGACCACGATCTCCACGCGGTCCCCCTTCACGGCAGCCTCCCCGCAAGTCACCCGCGCCCGCAACTCAACGCACGTAGCAGGACATACCCCGCCCGCACTTGATCAGTACGTGGGCAGGGACCGGTCCACCTGGTTGACCCAGGCCAGGACGCCGCCGCCGAGGTGCACCGCGTCGGCGAAGCCCGCCGACTTGAGGACCGCGAGCACCTCGGCGCTGCGCGCGCCGCTCTTGCAGTGCAGCACGATCTGCTTGTCCTGCGGCATCCTCTCGAGGCCCGAGCCGTTCAGGAACTCGCCCTTCGGGATCAGCGTGGCGCCCGGGATCGAGACGATCTCGTACTCGTTGGGCTCGCGGACATCGACGAGGAAGAAGTCGTCCCCAGAGTCGATCATCGACTTGAGGTCCCTCGCGGAGATAGTCGAGCCGACGACGGCCGCCTCGGCCTCCTCGGAGACCGCGCCGCAGAACGCCTCGTAGTCGATCAGCTCGGTGACCGTCGGGTTCTTACCGCAGACGGCGCACTCCGGGTCCTTGTTGATCTTGACCGTCTTGTACGACATCTCCAGGGCGTCGTAGATCATCAGCCGACCCGACAGCGGCTCGCCGATGCCGGCGATCAGCTTGATCGCCTCGTTGACCTGGATCGAGCCGATCGACGCGCAGAGCACGCCGAGCACGCCGCCCTCGGCGCAGGACGGGACCATGCCGGGGGGCGGGGGCTCCGGGTAGAGGCACCGGTAGCACGGGCCGTAATCCGCCCAGAAGACGGACGCCTGGCCGTCGAACCGGTAGATCGAGCCCCATACGTACGGCTTGTGCAGCAGCACGCAGGCGTCGTTGACCAGGTAGCGGGTGGCGAAGTTATCCGTGCCGTCGATGATCAGGTCATACGGCGCGAAGATCTCCATCACGTTGTCCGACTCGAGGCGCTCGGGGTGCAGGATCACCTTCACGTACGGGTTGACCTCGGCGATCGACTCCTTGGCGGACTCGGCCTTGGACTTGCCCACGTCCGAGACGCCGTGGATGATCTGGCGCTGCAGGTTCGACTCGTCGACCGTGTCGAAGTCCACGATGCCGAGCGTGCCCACGCCCGCCGCGGCCAGATAGAGCAGGGCCGGCGAGCCGAGGCCACCCGCGCCAACGACCAGCACCTTCGCGTTCTTGAGGCGCTTCTGCCCGGCCATGCCCACATCGGGGATGATCAGGTGGCGCGAATAGCGCTTCACCTCATCGACCGACAGGTCCGCGGCCGGTTCAACCAGGGGTGGCAGCGACACTGTGCAAACTCCAGTCAGGTTGTAGTCAATTCGCTTGGCGACAACCGAGTTCCGGCGGCCGGCATTCCCGCCCCGTCCACCATCTCACGGAACCGGGCGGCGACAATGCCAGGGCGCTCCATCTGCCCTACGTGGCCGGTGTCCGGCAGCACCTCCACCCGGGCGTTCCTGAACGCGCGGGCCGCCGGGACGGCCAGCGCCGGGCTCACCAGCCGGTCGTGGTCGCCGAACAGCACCAGGGTCGGGGCGGTGATCTGCTCGGCCGCCCGCCAGAGCGAGAACGGCCGCAGGCTGAGCGTCTCGCCGACCAGCGTTCGCGCGGCGCCTACCAGCGTGGCCTCGTCGTAGCCGAGTTCGTCGCGCCTGCGCAGCATGGCCACCTCCTGCGCGAACCGGTCCGGGTGCAGCAGGGCGGGGTTGCAGTAGCACTTGCTGTAGACACCTGCCACGCGGTTCTCCGGCGGCACCGTGGCCCAGCACCGCACCAGCCGCTGGCCGATAAAGGGCAGCGTGAGCAGAGGGAAGTGCAACGTCGCCTGATGCGGCCGCCGGTCGGGGAGCACCGGCGAGACCAGCGTGAGCGTCTTCAGCAGGTCCGGGCGGGCGGCGGCGACCCGGATGCAGACCGCGCCGCCCATCGAATTGCCGACCAGGTGGACCGGACCGCGGCCCAGGGTCTCGGTGAGGCCGATCACGGTCGCCGCCAGCGCCCTGATCGAGTACCCGGACCGGTTGGCCGGCGGCGGGGAGTACCCAGACCCGGGCAAGTCAACCGCCGCGCAGTCGAAGTCGGGCGCGAGCTCGGCCATCAGGTCGGTCCAGTTCGTCGCCGCGCCGGTCATACCGTGCACGCAGAGGACAAGATCTCTATCTTGATTAACGGACCGTGCTGTCTCCGCCAGGTACACCTGCTCGTTCTCCCCGAGCTTCACGATCCGCCCCGGCCAGTGCGCGACAGGCTGACCCCGATCGGTTGTCATGCCGACGCTTTCTTGCGGGGCGCCGCGGGCCTGCGGGGCTTGCGGGGCTTGGCCGGCGGCTCGGGCTTATCGGTTGCCTGCTCGGCTGACTTCGCGCGGCTCGCCTTGGCCGCCTCGACGCTGGCGCGGAGCGTCTCCGCGAGGTCGACGGGGCCGCCCGCCTTGTCCGCGGGCGCGGACTGGCCGGCCGGCCGCACGACCTCGTTGCCCTCGATCTTCGCCTGGACGAGCGCCTCGAGCGCCTCCCGGTAGGTGTCCTTGTAAAGCGATGGATCGAAGTCCTCGGTCATCGTGTCGATCAGCGAGGCGGCGATCTTCAGCTCCTGCGACCGGACGTCGACGTTCTCGTCAAGGAACTTGAAGTCCGGCGCGCGCACCTCGTCCGGCCACAGCAGGGTCTCCAGGACGAGCACGCCCTCGCGCACCTGCAGCGCCGCCAGCGCCTCCCGCTGCCTGATCGCCACCTTGGCCACGGCTACCCGCCCCGACCGCTCGAGCGCGTCGCGGAACAGCGCGTAGGCGCGGACCCCGGCGGGCTCGGGCTCCAGGTAGTAGGCCTTGTTGGCCAGGATCGGGTCCAGCTGCCCGGCCGGGCTGAAGTGCAGCACGTCAATCCGCTTCGCGGTAGCGAGCGGCAGCTCCTTCAGATCGTCGTCGGTCAGCACCACGACATCGCCGGTGGCGAGCTCGTATCCCTTGGCCACGTCGGAGTACGCAACCTCCTGGCCGTCCACCGAGCAGAACCGGCGGAACTGTATCCGGCCGCCGTCCTCCCGGTGCACCTGCCTGAAGGCCACGTCACGCTGCTCGGTGGCAGCGTAGAGCTTGACCGGGATCACGACCATGCCGAACGAGATGGCGCCGGCCCAGATGCTCCGCATGGCTAACCTCTACCCAGAACACGGCCGCGGGCATACCTCCGTCGTTGTCCGTTTTTGCAGGTCGGCAATGCTTTCGAAGGCCGATTCCCACGTCAAGCTTTCCCCTGGCCCCAATCGGACTGCGATGATGGGAACGGGTAGGGGCTTTATCGTCACACGGGAGGGCAATCAGTGAGCGAACTAAACATGGAAACACCCAGCGAAGACGCGGCCGAGCAGGACCGCCCGGTGACGGCGGAAGGCGACGGACCGGAAACCGAGCAGCTCGAGGAGGTGCCCCTCGAGGTGGACGAGGGGGACGCGGCCGAGCAAACCCGGGACGCGGGATACGACGATGAGGATTATCGTTAGTAACCATCGCCTCGACCCGGAGAACATGGTGACCGCCGCTTCAACCGCCCGCACTCGGGGGACCCGCCTGCCCCGGCTGGCCCGCCGCCGCCAGTTGCTCGACGCGGCCCTGGAGGTCTTCGTCGCGCACGGCTATCACGCGGCCGCGATGGACGAGATCGCCGATCGCGCCGGGGTCAGCAAGCCCGTCCTCTATCAGCACTTCCCCGGCAAGCAGGAGCTTTACCTGGCGCTGCTCGACGAGAGCGTCGACCGGCTGATCGAGGCCGTGGAGGAGGCCCTGCGCTCCACCGCCGACAACCGGCAGCGGGTCAACGCAACGTTCAGCGCCTACTACGAGTACATCGCGGAGCACACCGGCACCTTCCGGCTCGTCTTCGAGTCGGACCTGACCAGCGAGCCCGCGGTGCGCGAGCGCCTGGATGCGGCCGACCGACGCTGCGCCGACCTGATCAGCCAGGTGATCAAGGAAGACGCCGGCCTCGCCGACGACGAGGCGCACCTGCTCTCCATCGGGCTGCTCGGCATGGCCCAGGTGAGCGCCAGGTACTGGCTCAGCACGGTCGGCTCCATCCCTAGGGAAGCCGCAGAGCAGCTCGTCGCCCGGCTGGCGTGGCGCGGCATTAGCGGCTGGCCGCGCACCACCGACCAAACGTAATAAAGCCTGGTACCTCAGCGGCTGGCCCGCACCACTGACCAAATCTTTTTAAGGAGAAAAATGGAAGTCAAGATCGGAATTCAGTCCATCCCGCGCGAGCTCGTGCTGGAGAGCGACGCGACCGCCGAGGAGGTCGAGCGCGACCTGACCGCCGCCCTCGCCGCCAAGGACGGCAAGGGGATCTTCGCCCTCAGCACGAGCAAGAGCGGCCGGGTGCTCATCCCCGCGGAGAAGATCGCCTACGTCGAGTTCAGCACCGACCAGGCCCGCCGGGTAGGGTTTGGCAACATCGGCTAACGGGTCTAACGGCAAGTCGGGATACGTCTGGTACCGTGGGTAACAATTGGGCGACTGGAATGCCGTCATCCCAGTTCGCGTTGACATTGACGCTGCTGTCTGACTGCCGCCGCGCCTAGAGAAGTGGTGCGGGCACCGGGCACCCAGCGCACGGAGGAACCCCTGACAACCCAACTAAACCATGCGGTGCCGTTCCGCGATCTCGGTGTCGATGAGGTCATCTGCAGCGCGCTCGAAGCCGCAGGCATCCGCACGACATTCCCCATCCAGGCACTGACGCTGCCGCTGGCCATGAACGGCCAGGACATCATCGGGCAGGCGCGGACCGGCACCGGCAAGACCCTGGCATTCGGCGTCCCGATCCTGCACCGGCTGGCGACCATATTCGTCGGCGACCGCGCGGCGAAGCAGCCATCGGCACTGGTCATCGTGCCGACGAGGGAACTTGCCATTCAGGTCACCGACGACATCAAGCGGGCGGGCGCGCTACTTGGCGCGCGCGTGCTCACCGTTTACGGCGGGCGCGCCTACGAACCGCAACTCGAGGCCCTCGCGTCCGGCGTCGATGTCGTCGTCGGCACGCCCGGGCGGCTGCTCGACCTCGCCAACCGCAAGAACCTTGACCTCAGCCGGGTCCGCGCGCTCGTCCTCGACGAGGCGGACAAGATGCTCGACCTCGGCTTCCTGCCCGACGTGGAGCGGCTGCTCCGGCTTACCCCCAGCGACCGGCAGACGATGCTGTTCTCCGCGACGATGCCCGGCGAAGTCGTGACGCTCGCCCGCAGGCACCTGCGGCAGCCGATGAACATCCGCGCCGAGGACCCGGGCGAGTCCGCGCCGCCACCGCTCACCGCCCAGTACGTCTACCGGACGCACCACCTGGATAAGATCGAGGTGCTGGCGCGCGTCCTGCAGGCCAAGGACCGCGGCCTCGCCATGGTCTTCTGCCAGACCAAGCGCGCCTGCGACCAGGTGTCCACCGCGCTGACCGACCGGGGCTTCGCCGCCGCCACCGTCCACGGCGACCTAGGCCAGTCACAACGCGAGCGCGCGCTGCGCGCCTTCCGCACCGGCAAGGTTGACGTGCTCGTCGCCACCGACGTGGCGGCCCGCGGCATCGACGTCGATGACGTGACCCACGTGATCAACTACGAGTGCCCGGACGACCAGATGGCGTACGTGCACCGGATCGGCCGCACCGGCCGGGCCGGGCGGACGGGCGTGGCGGTCACCTTCGTCGACTGGCGCGACATGCAGCGCTGGAAGCTGATCAACGACGCACTCGGCCTCGGCCAGCCGGAGCCCGCGGAGACCTACTCGACCTCCGAGCACCTGTTCACCGACCTGTCCATCCCGCCAGGCGCCACCGGCACCCTGCCCCGTGAGCTGCGGGGCGCGAGGGCCGGGCTGGCCGCCGAGGTGGAAGAGGACCTCGGCGAGACCGGCAAGACCCGCTCCCAGCGCGGCGCCCCCCGCCCGCGCGGCCGGTCACGGACGACGAAGACCACCGTCGGCACGGCGTCCGCGCGCGGCGACAGCACCGACATAATGGCGACGGAGGCCGTCGGCGACGGCGCGTCCGCCGCCGCGACGCGTGCGCGCCGCAGGCGGCGCACGCGCGGCGGCCGCGAGGTCGGCCCCGAGGCGGCCGCAGAGTCCTGACGTGTCCACCCCCACTTCCCTTGAACTTCCCGAAGGGACGCGGCGCGCGACCATCGAGACGGCTCGCGGCGAGTTCGCCGCGCTCGAAGCGGTGCCCGCCGCCGGTCCCTGCGAGCTCGGCACGGCCCTGCTCGTTCCCGGCTACACCGGGAGCAAGGAAGACTTCACCGCGATCCTCGGCCAGCTCGCGACGGCGGGCCGTCGCGTCATCGCCATCGACATGCGCGGCCAGTACCAGACACGAGGCCCGGACGACCGCGCGGCCTACGCCATCGCGGAGCTAGGGGCCGACATCACGGCGGTCGCCAGGGCAACGCAGGCGTCGCACCTGCTCGGCCACTCCTTCGGCGGCCTGGTGGCGCGCTCGGCCGTCCTCGGCGGTTACACGCCCGACTCGCTGACCCTGCTCAGCTCCGGACCCGGCGCGCTGCCGGGCCCGCGCGCCGAAGAGCTCCGCGTCTTCCTGACCCACATCGACGGCACGCCGAACCCGGACCTCAAGGACAAGGTGGCGGAGATGTGGCGCGCTTCGCTCAGGCCGCAGGCGGTAGCGGCCGGCGTGGCCGCGCCGATCCTGGCGTTCCTCGAGGAGCGCATGCTCGGCAACAACCCAAGCGGCCTGGTCACGATGGCCGCCGATCTGCTCAACGCCGAGGACAGGACCGGCGAACTGGCCGCCAGGTCCATCCCGACGTTCGTCCTCTACGGCGAGGACGACAACGCCTGGTTCCCCGCGCTGCAACAGGATATGGCCGCCCGGCTGAACGCGGAACGCATCTGCATCCCCGCCGCGGCGCATAACCCGAACGTCGAGGCCCCCGCCACCACCGCGCACGCCCTCACCACGTTCTGGAACGCCACCGAGCGCTAGCGCCGTCGAGGCCCCGACCAGGCCGACCCGGCCAACCCCTCCAGCAGCACCCGCCAGCCACCCCGATCCCGACCCGCGACTGCGCCCTCCGGCTCCCCAGGCCGCCTTCATATCAGTTCTGACCACTTAGCTCATCTTCATATCAATTTTGACCACTTTTATGTCCGCTTTGATATGATTTGTCTATTCAAAATTGATAGAAAGATGAATCGCTTCGTCTGTCTGCGTAACAGTTCTGCGAGCGCGTCCCAGGGGCGGCGGTGGGCGGCGGCTTGCTGGCCCTCCGGGCAGAACCGCTGGTAGTCGCACCAGCCGCAGCCGGGCGACGGCTTCGGCGGGAACACCTCGTCGTAACTGGCCGCGGGCAGCGGCGCGCGCATCCGCTCATCGGCCCCGGCGCACTCCTCGGCTACTTCCTCGGCGCGCCGCAGGTGCCGCGCCAGGCTCTCGCCGGTGTGCGTCCAGGCGAGCACCTGGCCGCTCGGCAGATGATGCAGCTCCACCTGCCGGCAGTCGCGGTGCAGCGTGCGCGAGGCGGCGATCGCGTACAGGGCAAGCGCGAGCGAACTGCGCGCGTCGTCCACCGAGAGCACGTGGCGGCCCGTCTTGTAGTCGACGACGACGAGCTCGGTCCCCTCCGCGCCGTCCGCGCGCGGCCTTGCGTCAAGGCGGTCGACCCGCCCGGAGACCGCGATCACGTCGGTGCGCGTCGCCACCGTCCGCTCCACGCCGACCGGCTCGTCCGCCGGGTCGAGACCGGAAACATAGTGTTCCACCAGGCCGCGCGCCCAGTCCCGGTACCGGGCCGACTGCGGGTCGCTGGCGAACCCCTCGTTGATCCAGCCCGTGGCGAGCAGCGCGCCGGCCGCCCCGACCGTGCGCCTTGGCAGCGGTAGCCGCCACCAGCCCGCGAGCGCGTTGTGCACGCTCGCGCCGACGCTGTTGTGCGCCCACGGCGGTCCTTTGGGCGGGGCCGGCCGATCCAGGTAGCTCATCCGGTAGCGGCGCGGGCAGTCCAGCCAGGTCGAGAGGCGGGTCGGCGTGCACGAGTAGAGCCGCCTCGGCATGCCCTCGAAGCCGAGCTGCTCCATAACAGGACCGCTATGGTCGGCCCGGCCGTCACCCAGCCGTCGAAGCGCTTCGCGGCGTCGCCGATCGTCGTCTCCTCGCCGTGGCCCGGCAGCACCCTGGTCGCCGGCGGGAGGTCGAGCAGCCGCTCGCCGATCGCGGTGAGCTGCCCGGCGAAGTCGGGGTACTCCCCCTCGTGCGGAACGGGCCCGACCCCCGCCAGGGTGTCCCCGGTGAACACGACCTCGAGGTCCTGGCAGTACAGGCTGACCGAGCCGGGCGTGTGACCCGGCGTGTGGATGACCTCGAGCGCCACGTCGGAGACGTCGAACCGGCCGCCGGCCGCCATCTCGATCTCCGGCTCGACATCGTCGTACGTCATCCGCCAGAACAGGAGGTCCGACCGGTGCAGCGCCACCGGCGCCTCGTCCCGCTCCGCCACCTCGACCGCGGCGGCCACGTGCCGGGCGTGCCCGTGCGTGCAGATCACGGCGAGGATCTCGCGGTCGCCGGCCGCTTGGAGCACCGCGTCCGCGTGCTCCCCCGGGTCGATCACGATCACCTCGTCATCGTCCCCGACAAGCCAGGCGTTGCATTCCGCACCGACCGCCTGCGACACCTGCCCCGCGACCTCTGGCGCCGACACCCGCTCGACCCGAGCTTCCACGACCGCACCTCCGCCCAAAAAGCGCCCACCAAAAAGCGCCCACCAAAAAGCGCCCCAACTCAGGCGCCGACCCTATGCGCCCTGGGTCACTCTATTACCCGGATTACTTGGCTTGGGCTGCGAAGGCTAGGGCGGACTCGGCGACCAGCTGCACGGCGATCGCCGACAGCAGGAGGCCGGCGATTCTGGTCAGCAGCTCGACGCCGTTGTCGGTCAGGAGGCGGTGGATGACCTCGGCGAACCGCATCGACAGCCAGGCGGCCAGCGCGACGCCGGCAATCGCCAGGGCGAGCGCGACCACGTTCAGCGGGCTGTGGATGCGCTGCACGTAAAGCATCGTCGCCACGATCGCGCCCGGTCCGGCGAGCAGCGGCGTGCCGAGCGGGACGAACGCGACGTTGGTCTTGGCCCGCTCGCTCGAGGTCGGCTCTTCCGTCTTGCCGGTTAGCAGCTGGAGGGAGACGAGCAGCAGCAGGAGACCGCCGGCCCCCTCGAGCGCCGCGATCTGCACCTGCGTGTAGTTCAGGATCACCCGGCCGAACAGCGCGAACGCCACGATCACGCTGAACGCCACGACCGCCGCCTGCCAGGCGAGCCGCCGCCTGGTGCGCAACGGCCGGCCCCTGGTCAGACCGAGGAACAGCGGCACGATGCCCGGCGGGTCAATGATCACGAAGAGCGTGACGAACGCCTGCAGGAAGAACGTCATGGCCGCCGGCCGGCCAGCGCGAGCAGCAGCTCGTACTCTTCTGGCGGCGTCGTCTCGACGCCGAGGCCGTGGTTATTGAAGGATCCGTGGTCGTCGCTCCCGCCGGTGGTGATCAGGCCCAGTGATCTCGCCAGCTCGGTCAGCCGGTCCCGTTCCCGGAGATCGTGGTCGGGATGGAACACCTCGATCCCGCACAGCCCCGAATCGACCAGTCGCGCGATGACCTCGTCGGGTATCTCGTAGCCCGGCGATCGGGGGTGGGCCAGCACAGGGACGCCACCTGCGGCCCTGACCAGGGAGATCCCGCGCGGCAGTTCGACCGCGTAGCGTTCGACGAAGGCGCGGCCGCCGTCGGCGATCCAGTCGGCGGTGAACGCGTCGGCCGGTGTATCGACGGCGCCGGCCGCCGCGAGCGCGCGGGCAATGTGCGGGCGGCCGATGACCGCGCCGCCCGCGATCGCGGCCACCTGGTCCCAGCTGACGTCCGCGCCCAGTTCCCGCGCCTTGGCGACCATCGCCTTCGCGCGGTAGGTCCGATCGTCGCGGATCTGCGCCGTCTCCGCCCTGAGCTCGTCGTCGTCGGGGTCGAACAGGTAGCCGAGCAGGTGGACGCTCCGCCCGTCGAGCAGGCACGACAGCTCTATGCCGGGGACCAGTGTCAGTTCATGGGCCAGCGCGGCCTGGGCGGCCTGCGCCGAGGCGAGCCCGGCCTGCGTGTCGTGATCGGTGAGCGCCATGACGTCAAGGCCGGCCGCGCGGGCGCGGCGGACCACCTCGGCCGGGTCGTCGGTGCCGTCCGAGGCGTTGCTATGAACATGCAGGTCGATGCGCACGGCCGCCATCGTATCGGCACGACCGCCAGGCGCCTTCGCCGTGTCAGGCCGGCAAGCGCGCGGGCGTCAGGCCGGCAGGCGCGTGCAGAGGGCGCCGAACGGGAGGTCCAGATCCTGTTCGGGATCGCGCAGGTCACGCAGCGGCAACGGCTCGATAAGCAGCGCGCCCGCGGTGTCCGGCCAGAAAACGAGCCACAGCCAGCTCGCCGCCACCTCGCCGGCGAACACCGCCTTGCCCGCCGACTCCACCAGCCAGAGCGGCGCCTCGTGGTTGGCGACCTTGACCGTGGCGTTGGGCGCCCGGCTGGCGAACCCGTCGCCCGGGTCGGGGCCCACCAGCCCGGCCAGGCCGGCCCCGAGGCCGACCCCCGGCTCCTCGGCGATGATCAGCAGGTCGGCCGGGCCGCCGAGCGGATTGGGCCCGGAAAGCGCGACGGCCGACGCGATGGCGCCGGTGCGCTCGTCTCCGGCGCCGGTAAACCCGCTGACCAGCCAGCCCGCAGGCAGCGGCCAGGGCAGCCAGACCGGAACCCGAGCGCGGCTGGCGAGCAAGCGCAGTCCGTCAGGGGTCGGCAGCCGGGTCGGGGCCAGCGGGCTGATTTCGCCGTGCAGGTCGCAGCGCCATGCGCTCGACCACGCTGTAGGAGCGTGCGCACGGCTTCCGCAACGCGGGCATACCGCTCGGTCCTTCACGTCGCTACAGGCTTTACCCGCGTGGCCTGCCCGCACACGCCCGCCCGTTATGACAGCCCGGTTACCTTTTACTTCTTGATGTCCGGGAGTTGAGGAGATGTCCGGGAGTTGAGGAGCAGGTGAACGTTTGAACTCAGCACCATCTCGGCGGACATCCCAGCCGAAACCGTGCCTATCGTTTGTGCCCATGGGCACCAGACGCCTGCGCGTCACCGCGCAGTTCGCCGCCGTCGGGGCGGCGCTCGCGGCGAGCCTCACCGCATGCAGTTCGGGCGGCGGCCAGCCGTCGGATGTGATCACCGTGAGCAGCACTCAGTGCGGCAGCGCCTGGTCGGTGCCCGACCCCGGCTGGCACACGTTCGAGATCAACAACCAGGGGACCGGCGGCGCCGAGATCGACCTGATCGACCCGGCCAACGGCGCTGTCTACGCCGAGGTCGAGAACACAGGCCCCGCCACCGTCACCCCCATGACCTTGGACGTCGGCTCGGGCAAGTACGCGTTTCTCTGCTCGTTCGCCGACTTCGACCCGACCAAGGGCGTCACCGTCACCGTGCCCGGGCACGCGACAGGCACCCCGGCGATCCTGCCGATCACCTACAACGACCTCATCCCGCTGGCCAAGAAGTACGCGACCGAGGAAGAGGCGGCGATCAAGGTGATGGCGTCGGAGACGGCGACGCTCGCCGCCGCCGTCCGCAGCGGGAACCTGGCGACGGCGCGCCGCCACTGGCTGACGGCGCACCTGCAGTACGAGACGCTCGGCGACGCCTACGACGCATTCGGGAACTTCGACACCGAGATCGACGGCCGGGCGGACGCGGTCGGGGTGAACAGCCCGCAGTGGACCGGTTTCTACCGGCTGGAGTACGGGCTGTGGCACGGGCAGTCCCTGACGTCGCTCGTTCCGGTCGCCGCCACGCTCAACAGCAACGTCGACAAGCTCGTCACCTGGTGGCCGACCCAGGAGGTCACGCTCTCTGACCTCGGACGGCGCGCCCACGAGGTCATCGAGAACGCACTCGAGTTCCAGCTCACCTCCCACGACGACTACGGCAGCGGGACCACGCTCGCCAGCACGGCCGCCGCCATCACCGCCAGCAGGGTGCTGATCACCCTGCTGCACCCGCTGCTCGCGCCCAGGTACCCAGGGCTGTCCTCGGTCTACTCCGGGCTGGACCAGCTGCAGTCACTGCTGGAGAAGGAACGGCTGCCAGACGGCTGGTGGGTTCCGGTTTCCGCGCTCCCCACCCGGACCCGGCAGGCGATCGACGCGGCCTGCGGACAGGTGCTGCAGGAACTCGCTCCCATCGCGGCAATCACGGAGCCGAG
The DNA here is from genome assembly GCA_963844925.1 of uncultured Actinomycetota bacterium. Lineage (GTDB taxonomy): Bacteria > Actinomycetota > Actinomycetes > Streptosporangiales > Streptosporangiaceae > Trebonia. Next base: position 156,977 of record CAWJQG010000003.1, read on the forward strand.
GAACATGGCCAATGACTTCTGACACGTCCGGCCCGGCGCAAGCCCCCGACTCCGAGCCGACTGCTGCGCCCGTGCCACCGCCCCCGCCTGCGCGGCGATCGTTCCTGCGCGGCATGGCCGGCGGTGTCGCGGGCGGCGTGATCGCCGGCGGCGCCGCGGGCGCCGCGGCCGGGTACGCCTACCGGACTGCCCCCGCCGACCCCGACGCCGCCGCGGCCAACGAGGCCGTCGTCAACGGGCTGCTGCCCCCGGTGCCGTTCCACGGGAAGCACCAGGCGGGCATCCTGCCCGCGCCGTCGAAGGCCACGACGGTGGTGTCGTTCGACGCGACCGCGGAGAGCCGGGCGGACCTCGTCGACCTGTTCCAGACGGTGACCGACCGCGCCCGGTTCCTGACCGCTGGCGGCACGCCGCCGGCGGTCGGCATCGGCGGGCCGCCGGCCGACTCCGGGGTGCTCGGGCCGACGGTGGTGCCCGACGGGCTCACGGTGACGTTCGGGGTCGGCTCGACGCTCTTTGACGACAGGTACGGGCTCGCGGCACGGCAGCCCGCGCGCCTGATCCCGATGACGTCGTTCCCCAACGACAACCTCGACCAGGCGCAGTGCGGCGGTGACCTGATCCTCCAGCTCAGCGCGGGGAACGCCGACACTGTGATGCACGCGCTGCGGGACATCGCCAAAAACACCCGCGGCGGCATGCAGGCCAACTGGCGGATCGACGGGTTCGCCTCGCCGGCCCGGCCGGCCGGCACGGCGCCCAGGAACATGCTCGGGTTCATGGACGGCATCGCGAACCCGTCGGTGACCTCGCGGGCGGCGATGGACTCGCTCGTCTGGGTGCAGCCGGGCGTTTCTGGCGAGCCCGGCCTGGACGGCGGACGGCAGCTACTTCGTGGTCCGGCTGATCAGGATGTTCGTCGAGTTCTGGGACCGGGTGGACGTGGGCGAGCAGGAGACGATGATCGGGCGGCGGCGGGCCACCGGGTTCCCGCTCGACGGCGACTCGCTGTTCGCGACGCCGGACTACGCGGCCGACCCGACCGGCGACACCGTCCCGCTGACGGCGCACATCCGGCTGGCCAACCCGCGCACGCCGGGGAGCGTGCCGAGTCAGATCCTGCGCCGGGGCTACAACTACGACCGCGGCCTCGACCAGGTCGGCGACCTGGACATGGGGCTCATCTTCACCTGCTTCCAGCAGGACATCCAGCGCCAGTTCGTGGCGGTGCAGACCCGGCTGATCGGCGAGCCACTGGTCGATTACATCAGCCCGTTCGGCGGCGGGTACTTCCTGGCGCTGCCCGGCGTGACCGGGCCGAGCGACTACTACGGCCGGGCGATGCTCGCCTGATCGCGCTCTGGGCTCGCGCTGGGAACACTCTGAGCATGCATTCAACGCGGAGAAAACTCTAAGCGCCTCCTGCCCCAGTACTGATTGTTGACCTCTCGTTTGCCTGGGCGTCAGTTTGCCCGCGTTGGCACTTAAATCAACTATGAAATGGTCTGGCACGGGGTTGCGCCCGAGCGCTCCCCTGCGGCCGCCTTCCGGGGCGCCGGTCGATGAAGTCCAGCAGATCTCAGGAGGCTGAGAATGGGCATTAGCCCACTAGCCAAGGTCAGAGGTAGGCGGCTCCGGCCCTACCTCGCCGTCGCGGCGGCGGTGGCCCTTGGCGCCGGCGCGGCGGCGGGCGCCACCGCGGCGAGCGCGAGCACGGCCCCGGCGAAGGTTTCCTTCGCCGGATACCACCCTCCCGCGCTCGTGTCCCGGGCGCTTTACAGCGACCGCACCTCGACCCCGATCAAGCACCTCGTGGTGATCTTCGACGAGAACGAGTCGTTCGACCACTACTTCGGGACCTACCCGTACGCGGCGAACACGGACGGCACCCCGTTCTACGCCAAGCCGGGCACGCGGACCGTGAACGGCCTCTACTCGAAGATCACGAAGAGCGGCCCGATCGGCCCGCTGCTGACGGACAACCCGAACGAGTACGACCCGCAGCGGCTGACCCACTCCGAGGCGCTCACCTCCGACCAGAACCACAGCTACACCCCGGAGCAGCTGGCCGAGGACAACGGCAAGATGGACATGTTCGTCCAGGAGACCGAGTCCTCGACACCGACGAACGGCTGCGGCGTCGAGTACTGCCCGCCCGGCATCGTCATGGACTACTTCGACGGCAACACGGTCACCGGGCTCTGGAACTACGCCCAGTACTACTCGATGAGCGACAACGACTGGGACACCAGCTTCGGCCCGTCCACCCCCGGCGCGGTCAACGTGACCTCCGGTAACACCAGCGGCGCGGAGGCGCTCAACCCGGCATGGGACACGACCGACCCGGGCCAGGCATCGACGTCGAGTTCGATCGTCTCCGTGAACTCGTCCACCGGCCTCGGCACGCTGTACGGGGACGAGGACCCGTACTACGACGACTGCTCCGACGGCAACCACGCCACCGACGGCGCCCTGGCCGCGCTGACCGGCGAGAACATCGGCAACCTGTTGAACAGCGCGAACGTCAGCTGGGGCTGGTTCGAGGGCGGCTTCGCGCCGACCAGCACCTCTGACGCGCCCGGCACCACCGAGTCCCTGCCGGTCTGCGGCTCCGCCCACGAGAACATCGGCGGCTCCGCGACCAACGACTACGTGCCGCACCACGAGCCGTTCCAGTACTACGCGTCGACCGCGAACCCGGCCCACCTGGCGCCGAGCTCGCCGGCCCAGATCGGCTACACCGATCAGGCCAACCACCAGTACGACATATCGGACTTCTCCGACGCGCTCAACGGCACCGACGGCGCCAAGCTGCCCTCGGTGAGCTACCTCAAGGCGCCCGCCTACGAGGACGGCCACCCGGGTTACTCCGACCCGACCGACGAGCAGACCTTCCTGGTCAACACGATCAACTCGATCGAGAAGTCCAAGTACTGGCCGTCGACCGCGATCGTCATCACCTACGACGACTCGGACGGCTGGTACGACCACCAGGCCCCGACGATCATCGAGGGGTCCAACGCCAGCGCGGCCACCGCCACCACCACGCAGATCGACACCGCGATGTGCACCGAGGTCGCGGTCACGGTCGGCACCGCCAACGGCCGCTGCGGCTACAGCCAGCGGCTGCCGATGGTGATCATCTCCCCGTACACCCGGGAGAACTACGTCAGCGACAACCTGACCGACACGACCTCGGTCGTGAAGTTCATCGAGGACAACTGGCTGCGCGGCGAGCGCATCCCCGGCTCGTTCGACGCGAGCTCCGGCAGTCTCGACGCCCCCGGCGGTCTGCTTGACTTCCGGACCCTCCCGCACTTCCAGCCGGTCATCCTCAACCCGGCGACCGGCGCCGTGGTCAGCGGCGGCGGCTGGTGGGGCAACGACGGCGTGCAGAAGGGCGAGAAGGCGAAGAGCTAGCGCAAACGCCTGCTCACCGGGCTCCTGCCTTATCCACTGGGCAGGAGCCCGTCACGTTTAACCGCCGCATAACATGAGGGCATGAGCTCCCCGCCGCCCACCCCCGAGCAGGTCACGACCGCGCTGGCCGGCGTCAACGACCCCGAGATCGGCCGCCCGATCACCGACCTGGGCATGGTCAAGTCCGTGTCCGTCGGCGCCGGAGGCCTGGTCGACGTCGGCGTCTACCTGACCGTGGCCGGCTGCCCGATGCGCGAGACCATCACCTCCCGGGTCACCGCCGCGGTCGCGGCGCTGCCCGGGGTGACTGGCGTCCGGGTCGACCTCGACGTGATGAGCGACGAACAGCGCAAGGCGATGCAGACCCAGCTGCGCGGCGGCAAGGCCGAGCCGGTGATCCCGTTCGCCCAGCCGGCCTCGCTGACCCGCGTCTACGCGATCGTGAGCGGCAAGGGCGGCGTGGGCAAGTCGTCGGTCACCGTAAACCTGGCGGCGGCGCTCGCGGCCGCCGGGCACAAGGTCGGCGTCGTCGACGCCGACATCTACGGGCATTCCGTGCCCCGGATGCTCGGCGTGGCCGGCCGCCCCACCCCCGTCGAGAACATGATCATGCCGCCCTCGGCGCACGGCGTGAAGGTGATCTCGATCGGCATGTTCACCAAGGGCAACACGCCGGTCGTGTGGCGCGGCCCGATGCTGCACCGGGCAATGCAGCAGTTCCTCGCCGACGTGTTCTGGGGCGACCTCGACTACCTGCTGCTCGACCTTCCGCCGGGGACCGGCGACGTGGCGATCTCGCTCGCCCAGCTGCTGCCCAACGCCGAGCTGCTCGTGGTGACCACCCCGCAGCTCGCCGCCGCGGAGGTAGCCGAGCGGGCCGGGGCGATCGCCACCCAGACCAGGCAGCGCGTCGCCGGCGTGATCGAGAACATGTCGTACCTGCTCTGCCCGCACTGCGGAGAGCAGATGGACGTCTTCGGCAGCGGCGGCGGCGAGACGGTCGCCACAGCGCTCGGTCAGCTGCTCGGGACCACCGTGCCGATGCTCGGCCAGATCCCGCTCGACGTCCGGCTGCGCGAGGGCGGCGACAACGGCACGCCGCTAGTGCTGGCCGACCCGGCGTCGCCCGCTGCGCTGCAGTTGACCAAGGTCGCCGATTCGCTCGCCAGCAAGGGGCGCGGCCTGGCGGGCCGGATGCTGAGCCTCAGCCCGCGCTAAGGTGGCCTCGAAATCGAAGGGCGGCTGCTCGCCATCCCGCAGGGCGGTTCTCGCCCCGTTCTCGTTCCCGTTTGCCTCGCCCGCGATCGCGGGCGTCATCGCCGCAGTCGTGGCGGCGGTGGTGGACGAGAACTGATCGAACAGCGCCTGCTGCTCGGCCTCGTCGAACAGGTGCTTGCGCACGAAGGTCTTGGGGTTCAGATCGTCGAAGTCGAAGTCCTGGAACTCGGGGCCGAGCCCCTCCCGCAGGTCCGCCTTCGCGCCCTCAGCGATCCTGCGCAGGTCCCGAAGCATCCGACCGGCCTGAGCGGCCACCTTCGGCAGCTCGTTCGGCCCGAAGACGATAAGCGCGATCACGGCCAAGACCAAGATCTTGGTCAGGGATAGGTCAAACACTCAGCTCTCCGTCGGACGAACAACACTGGTACCCACTGTAAACCGTCATCGGAACGGGTCAACCAGGTGAGCCAGCTTGTCGAGGCCGTGCCTGAGCCGGTCGACCAGCCCCGGCTGGGCACCGTCCGGCAGCCCGGCGACCGCCTCCGTCACCGTCTGCGGCGGCGCGTCCGCGATCATCGTGTAAACCAGGCCGAGCCCCGACCAGGTGACCGAATGCCCGGAGACATAGACATGACGCCCGTCCAGGCTCATCGGCCGCCAGCCGGGCATCGACGGTGCCAGGGTCCCGCGCTGGACGAAGAGCGAGATGGCATTGAGCCCGTCCGAGTACTCAAGGTCAGTCACCTGGCCGGTCCCGATCCCGGTCCGCGACGCCGCGTACAGCGGCAGGGTACCCGACAAGGTGGCGGGCAACCGCCAGCCCTGGCCGACCAGCGAGGCGAGCAGCGCGCCCGGAGAGCTCGCCGTGACCCAGGCCGGGCCTGGCGCCGCGCTGACGGTCGGCGGGGCCGGGCGCCCCGCCAGCGCGCCGATCCGCACCTGGACGAACGCGTCGTCGCTGACCGGCTTGTCCGACGCATCGAATACTTCACGCCGCAGCGGCACCAGCGTGCGGCTGTCCAGCCAGAACCGTGCGGCCAGGGTGCCGTCGAACCGGTAGACCTCGATGATCGCGGCAACCCGTCCGTCCGCTGCGCCGGTGCCCCGGTACACGGCGAGGTAGTGCTGGCCAAGCAGCGCCACCATCGCCTTGGTGACCCCGAAGACGCCGGCCTGCGATGGGCCACCGGACTCGTAGGAGACGACCGAGGTCGCGCCGCTTGACGTCCGGATCAGCGTCAGCCCGCCGCCCTGGTGCCACACCTGGGAGACCATCATCGCGGTGCCGTCCACGCCCGACTGCGAGGTCAGCTCAACGCCCTGATACGACGTTTCCTGGCCGGCGACCGCGGCCTTGCCCAGCAGGCTCATGGCGAACGCCTGCTGGCCGGCGGCCACGTCGCTGAGCACCATAACCGGCGCGCCCGACGTTCGCTGCACTTCGGCGACCGAGCTGCGCACAGCCGCGTCCGTCCCGGTCGGGGGCGGGCCGACCGCCGAATCCTCGCTGAGCGCGGTCACCGCCATTGCATCCGTCCCCGCGACCGCGTGATCGTGCCCGAGAATCGCCAGGACGGCCAGCGCGCCGGGGATGGTCACCGTTACCGCCGCGCTGACGAGAAGTCCAGGGCGGCACCTCACGGCCTTGTCGCCTCTTCGGCAGCCCGCAGGAGGGACGCGCTGACCGGCCCCTTCACGATTGCCTTCGCTGGCTCCTTGGCCGGCGTGGTTGCGGGGTCAGCGAACGGGACATCGCCTGAGGTGATCGCGTGCTGAACGTCGAATACCTCGAGTTGCGGCGTGATCTGCGGCTCGTTGCCGGCTGGCGTGCCCCCCATGCCGAAGGCCGCCGCGCCGACCCCGACCACGACGAGCGACATCGCGCTCCATATCGCGTAACGGCCGCGCCGACGTCGCGCGCGCCGACCGGGCTGCCGCTCCAGCGGCCGGGCCGTCACCAGGCCGCCCGGGCCACCTAGGGTGCCCGGGCACCCCGGGCCGACAATCGCGAGCAGCCGGCCGGTAACCGCGTCCGCGCCGTCAAGGTCGCCGAGAGTCCGCAGTTCGCGCTTGAGCTCGCGCAGTTGGGCGGCCTCCGCCCGGCAGGCAGCGCACCCCGCCAGGTGCGCGTTGGCCCGGTCAAGCTCCACGCCGCCAAGCTCGCCGTCGATAAGGGCCGAGATCAGGTTCCCCAGATGGCTCATCGGTCCCGCACCCGCCGTTCCCGGTGCGCGAGGGCCGCGCGCAGCTGCGCGCGGCCGCGGTGGATGCGGCTGCGCACCGTGCCGAGCTTCACGCCCATGGTGGCCGCGATCTCCTCGTAGGAGAACCCCTCGATGTCGCAGAGCACGACGGCGGCCCGGTAATCCGGCGGCAGCGCCTGCAGCGCCGCCTGAATGTCCCCGTCGAGATGGGTGTCGTCCCATGCCTCGGCGGGCGACGCCGCACTGCCGGGAAACCGCCGCGCGAGCTCATCGCCGAGGCCCTCGAACCGGATCCGCTGCCGCCGCCGCGCTCCGTCGAGGAAAAGGTTGGTGGTGATCCGGTGCAGCCAGCCCTCGAAGGTGCCCGGCGTATAGCTGCCGAGGGAACGGAAGACCCGGACGAAGACCTCCTGGGTCAGGTCCTCCGCGTCGTGCTGGTTGCCGCTGAGCCGGTAGGCGAGGCGGTAGACCCGGGTCGAATGAGCGCGCACAATCTCGTCCCAGCTGGGCGGCGCCCACTGGGGCTCTGCGTCTGCGTCCTGACCACCTTGTCCGCTGATCACCGGTTCTGTCACCAGGGAGATGCTCTCGCTCATCGACTATCTAACGGTCCTGACTAGCATAAGGTTCCGCGGACCAGCGGCATAAGGTTCCGCGGACCAGCGAAATTGGCTAGGCTCACCGGCAGTTAAGAATGCTTCGCTAAGGGGGCCAGTCATCGACTATGACGAGGCGGCTCAGGTGGTTGAGGACGAACCACTGCTCACCGCCCGAGCCAACGCCGCCGACCTTGGCGGCACGGAGCCGGTCGCGCCGGCTGTCGGCGCCGCGCTGCGGTTCCTCGCGGCCGGCATCGGCGCACGCGCCGTCGTCGAGATCGGCACCGGCTGCGGAAGTTCAGGCATCTGGCTGCTGCGCGGCATGCGCCCCGGCGCGGTGCTGACCAGCGTCGACACCGAGCCCGAGTATCACCGGCTGGCGCGCAAGGCGTTCGGACAGGCCGGCTTCGCCACCAACCAGGCCCGCCTCATCCTCGGCCGCGCTCTCGACGTGCTGCCACGGCTCTCCGACGGTGCGTACGACCTGGTGTTCTGCGACGCGGACCAGGCGCACTACCCGGACTATCTGACCGCCGGGCTGCGACTGCTCCGCGTCGGCGGCATCGTCGTCTTCAACGACGCGCTGCCGCCGAGCGCGGGGCCGGCCGAGGACGGCGCAATCGAACTGGCCGATATGGTAGCGGCCGATGAGCGTCTGGTGCCGCTTTTGCTGCCCATCGCGGGCGGCATACTCGCAGCAATCAAGCGATAGGAACAGTCATCTCCGGGGGGCGACCCCTAGGGCATGTCCGATGGAAAGGCAATGACATCGGACATGCGGATGGATGTACGAGTCTGTCAACATTAGCCCCTAGCCGACCGCCGCCTGCAGTGCGTCGCCAAGCTTCGCGGCCTCGTCGGCGGACAACTCGACAACGAGCCTGCCGCCGCCCTCAAGCGGGACGCGCATCACAATGCCACGGCCCTCCTTGGTCACCTCGAGCGGGCCATCGCCCGTCCGCGGCTTCATCGCCGCCATGCTGCATCCCCTTCCTGACGCAATCCTCAAGCGAACCGCAGACGGCCAGGCCCCGCCACGGCGTCACCGGTCAACAACAACCGTGTCGATCCGTCGCCCTATTATCCCGTGTTCGGACGCAGAATGGTAATGATCGGCTACGCGCGCCGCCCAAGAACTGCGTTTGTCCACTTTCCGGTGGGGTAGCGGGTGAGCCCCGCGAGAAGGGCCGCACGTGACCGAACCGAACGACGCCCGCCGAAATGAGCTGGTCGCGGCCGCGCAGCGGCAGTGGATCGATGCGCTGACCGATCTCGGCGGAAGGAACACGCTCCTCTACTACAAGGACCGCCGGGCCGGCACCCTTGACCTGGCAACCGCCGACCCCGACGCGATGGAACGGTTCGAGAAGACCGGCGCCGCCAAACTCACCCGCCTGTTCAAGGACGCGGACATCCGGGCCGACGCCATCCACCGGATGCAGACGATCTACCGCAAGGCGCGCGAGCTCACCGAGGAGCGGGGAATCCGGGCGGGCTACCTGGCCGTCGGGCTGGCCCGATGGGATGAGCTGTTCCTCGAGCCCGCCGCGCCGGTGCTGCTCAGAGGGCTGACCATCACCCCCACCAGGGCGCGGTACGACGACTTCGACCTGGCCCTGGACGACGAGGTCGAGGTCAACCCGGTGCTGCTGCACAAGCTTGCCAGCGTGTTCGGCGCGGTGATCGAGAAGCCCAGCGTCGAGCGTGTCGCCGCGCAGCTCGCCAAGGCCGCCTCGCAGGCCGATATCCCCGGCTTCGCTATCGAAAAACGCAAGGTCATCGGCACGTTCACCTACGCCAAGCTGCCAATGGTGCGCGACCTTGAGGCGGCCGGCGACCTGCTCGCCGACAGCGACCTGGTGGCCGCGATCGCTGGCGATGCGCACGCGCAGCAGCTGGTAGCGGCCGAGCCTGCGGACGCCGGGGACGGCGCCAACGCAGCCGACACGCCGGAGGACGACTATTCGGTCCTCGACGCCGACTCCTCGCAGCGCAGCGCCATCGATGCGGTAGTGGCCGGCCGCAGCCTCGTCGTCCACGGGCCGCCCGGCACCGGCAAGAGCCAGACGATCGCCAACCTGATCGCAGCGATGGTGGCGCGCGGCCGGAAGGTGCTGTTCGTCGCCGAGAAGCGGGCGGCGATCGACGCGGTGCTGTCCCGTCTTGTCGGCGTCAACCTCGGCGAGCTGGTGCTCGACATACACGAAGGCGCCCGCGACCGGCAGCGGATCGCCGCCGATCTTGGCGGGACCCTCGACTTGGCCGAGCACGCTACCGTACCGGACACCACCGCGCTGCACCGTCGGCTTACCGACCGCCAGCAGCGGCTGCGACGGCACGCCACCGCGCTGCACCGGGTGCACGAGCCGTGGCGGCTTTCCGCCTACCAGGTCCAGTCGGCGCTGCACGGCGTGCCCGCCGACGCGCGGGTCAGCGCACGGCTCGCCGCCCCCGAGGAGATAACCCCCGACCTTGCCGACGAGATCAGGGACGATCTGCGGGAGTTCACCCGGCTCGGCGGATTCGCGCTAGGCCCGGACAGCACGCCCTGGTTCGGCGCGGCCATCCGCAGCCGCGCGCAGGCGCATGAGGCCGTAGAGCTTGCCGTGACTCTGTCCAGCCGGACGCTGCCGCAGTTGGCCGCCCGGCTGGCCGTCGCGTGCAGCGAAACGGGGCTGCCTCCTGCGGCCTCTGTCAGTTATAAGGAACGCACGCGGCTTGCTCATCTCTTCAGATTGCTGCATTCGGCCGGGCAGCCGGGTCTGGGATTCCGCGAGCGCCGCGCGCTGCGCCGACAGGTGCAGTCCGAGTGGACGGCGTTCGCGCGCGCGGCCGGCGCAGTGGAGGGCACGGTCGGCGAGCCGCGGCTGCCGTCCGGCTACCCGGCCCTCGCGCGGGCGTGGGACGAGTGCGAGCGGCAGCTTGCGGCGCTGCGCGCGCTTGCCCCGCTGGCCGGCCTGGAGGATGACCCGGAGACAGCGGCGGCGGCGCTCGCGGCCGACCAGGAGACGCCGTGGAAGCTGCCCAGGCTGTACGAGCACGCCGCGCGATTCGGTTCGCTCGGGCTCGCGCCCCTGCTTGACGAGGCTGGCAGTCTGCTTGCCCCCGGGGGTCGACCCCCCGGTGACCCCCCGAATGGGGGGCCAGCCCCCCATTCCCCCCGGGGATCCGCCCGCCGAGACCGCGAGCAGACCCCACCTGCTGCGCCTGACCTGCTCGCGGCGGCGTTCGACTACGCCTGGCACCGGTCGATCCTGGACCAGATCCGGGTTCGCGACCCCGACTACGGAGCGGAGTACGGCGCGGCTCTTGACGAGATCGCCGACGATTTCCGCCGCCGCGATACCGAGCACCTGGCCGCCAACCGGGCCCGGGTGCGCAGCGCGTGGGCGCGGCAGCTGCGCGAGACGGTGGAAAAGCACCCGCTGCAGGCGAGGGTGATTCGCAAGCAGGCCGCGCTGCGGCGCGGCCACCTGCCGTTGCGCCGACTGCTCGACCAGACCGGCGACGTGCTGTTCGCGCTCAAGCCCTGCTGGGCCATGTCGCCGCTGATGGTCAGCCAGGTGCTGCCGCTCACCCGGCTGTTCGACCTGGTGATCTTCGACGAGGCGAGCCAGATCGTGCCTGCCGACGCGATTGGCTCGATGATCAGGGCGCACCAGGTGGTGGTCGCGGGTGACGACCGGCAGCTGCCGCCGACCAACTTTTTCCGGCAGGTCGACTCCGGTGACCCGTCGGACGACGACGAGTCCGACGAGGGGACGGTCTCGTTCGGCGCCGGGTTCGAGTCGGTGCTCGACGCGCTCCGTCCGCTGCTGCCGACCTGTCCGCTGAATTGGCACTACCGGAGCAGGGACGAGCGCTTGGTGGCCTTCTCCAACGACCGGATCTACGGCGGCGCGCTGACCACCTTCCCTGGCGTGGCCCGCGACGACTGCCTGCGCCACGTGGTGGTGGCCCAGGACGCCGCGGCCGGGCAGGAGTCCTCGGTCTCGGCCGAGGTCACCGAGGTCGTCCGGCTCGTCCTTGAGCACGCCAGGACCCGGCCGTCGGAGTCCCTGGGGGTGATCGCCCTCGGCATGCGCCACGCGGAACGGATCGACGCCGCGCTCCGGTCCGCGCTTACGAGGGCGGGATCGGCGAATATAGAGGGGTTCTTCGCTGAGGACGTGCCCGAGCCGTTCTTCGTCAAGAACCTGGAGCGGGTGCAGGGCGACGAGCGGGACGCGATTATCTTGTCTGTCGGATACGGCAAGCACCGCGACGGGCGGATGCGCTATCAGTGGGGGCCGCTGCTGCGGGCCGGCGGCGAGCGCCGGCTGAACGTCGCCGCGACCCGCGCCAAGCACCGCCTCACCGTGGTCAGCTCGTTCGCCAGCCATGATGTGGATCCCGGCAAGCTCACCAAGCCGGGGGCGCGGATGCTGGCCGAGTACCTGGAGTACGCCGGTGCGGGCGGCAAGCCGGTGGAAGCCTCCGGCTCTGGGGCCGGCTCGGAGACCGCGTTCGAGGCTGACGTGACGGCGCGGCTCGCCGCGCTCGGCATCACGGTCGTGCCGCAGTACGGCGTGGGGGGCTATCGCGTCGATTTCGCCGCCGCGCACCCCGACGACCCGTCCCGGATGATCCTCGCCGTCGAGGCCGACAGCGCCGGCTACCGAGCCTCCGGCAGCGTCCGGGACCGGGACCGGCTGCGCAAGGAGCATCTGGAGCGGCTCGGCTGGCGGGTCCACCGGCTCTGGTCCACCAGCTGGTTCACCGCCCCAGAGGCCGAACTAGACAAGCTCCGCGCCGCCTACCAGGAAGCCGTCCGCGCCAATCCCCCGGCCCCGCCGCCACCGCCCGACGACTCCGTGCCGTACGACGCCCCGCACGACACCTCGGTCGCCCGCCGCCCCGGTCGCCCCGCCCGATCTGGGAACCACGCCATCCCCGGAGATCGCGCCCGACCCGGCCCCCGCGCCGGCCATGGGGAAATCACGAGCGGTGGCGTCTCAGTCGATGCCGCACGCCCTGCCCCCAGCAGGCTCCGTTACCACCCGCGCTCTTCCCGCTGCGGACCCATCGCAACGGCGTCAAAGATGACAATCGACCCGAGAACCTGGAGCTGTGGACACGCCCCAGCCGACGGGCATCCGTGCCGACGACGCTGTCGCGTGGGCAGGAGAAATCATCGCCAGGTATGGCGAGGCATTTGAAACAGGGGAATCAGGTGACCAAGTGTCACCCGATTCATCTCCAACAACGCTCAGTATTGTTTAATACTGAGCGCTCTTGGAGATGCAGGGAATCGAACCCTGGTCCTTCGGGACCTTTCCTGTTCTTCTCCGAGCGCAGCCTGCTTTGTTTTTCTCAGCCCCGGCGATCACGCAGGCAAGACGCCGACGGGCTCAGTCACTGTTTGATTTCCTAGCCTGCCCCGTGACCGGGCTGGCTAGTTTAGCCTTCTAGCTGATGCCAGGGTCCGGGCCGAAGGCACTCCCGGTCTGACAGTCCTCTTAAACTTGCTTAGGCAGCAAGAGCAAGAGCGGCCCGAGGGGCCTTGACAGTGCTATTTGAGTTGGCACTTGTGTTTTGCGGTCGCATTTTTACGAGGTTACGTCCGCCACCCTCGGCTCGCTTCTCCAGGATCAACCACCGAAGTCGAAACCGTTCATCCCCCTGTTGAGTTGTAGACGGCCACGTGAAGCATGTCCGCCAGCTATGAGCTTACCCGCACCAACACCGGACAGCCAACAGAGATTCCTGACCTGGGCGAGACCACTCGCGACCGAGACTCACTTGGGGCGCCTGGGGTTGCGGCTATCCTGCGGCTCCGGCTGCGGTCCAGAAAGAGAGATGGCCCCCGCGGGCGCTGGCGGTGGCCGAGACGCGCCCACGGGGGCCGGCCGGCAGGGTCGGAGCCGGCCATGAAGTCCGGGCCTCCCCCGAGATGAGGCCCGGCTCTCACGATGACTGGGCCGCAACCCCCCAAGCGAGCCTCAGTCATCCTCTAAGACGCCAACGAGTGCTCCGATGGTTGCTTTCCGTGATCAGAAACTTAAAAATCTTCGCAGACGACCCTCCGAACCCGCCCCGAGACCCCGGCCAGACCGGTGTTTCAGCCATCCCGGACCCCCGCCAACCACCACTAACCACCCGCCAAATCCCCGCCGCCCGTGGAGCAACGATGACAACGATAGTCACAGAGCGTCACTTCACCTCGGCCCTCGACAGCGCCTCAGCCTCCCACCTCGCCCCGTAAAACCGTGATCGTGTGACCTTAGCGGCTGATATCACCGCAAACGGGACACGATGACGGCAAAGCGGTGAACCCGGCCCGCGGAACGCGGGCCGGGTTCACCGCTGGCTTGCGGGCTAGGCGACCTTGTAGACCCAGCCGAAGGGGTCGGGGCGGTGGCCGTACTGGATGCCGATGAGCTCCTCCTTGAGTCGGAGGCTGATCGGGCCGGGCGCGCCGGTGCCGATAGTCCATCCCCCCGAGGCGCCGTCCACCGCGCCGACCGGCGTGATCACCGCTGCCGTGCCGCAGGCGAACACCTCGGTCAGCGCGCCGGACGCGCAGTCCGATCGCCACTGCGAGACCGAGATCCGTCCCTCCGACGCCGGGATGCCGAGCGTCGGGGCCAGCCGGAGCAGCGAGTCCCTGGTGATCCCCGGCAGCAGCGAGCCGGTCAGCGTGGGCGTCAGCACCCGCGCATCGGCACCCGACCGGTACACGAAGTACAGGTTCATGCCGCCCATCTCCTCGACCCACTGGTGCTCGGCCGCGTCCAGCCAGACCACCTGGTCGCAGCCCTGGTCCACGGCCTGCTGCTGCGCCGCGAACGCGGCGGCGTAGTTGCCGCCGCACTTGACCGCGCCGGTCCCGCCGGGGGCGGCGCGGGTGTAGTCCTCCGACAGCCAGACCCGAACGGTCTTGCCTGCGCCGAAGTAGGACGCCGCGGGCGACGCGATCACGCAGAAGAGATACTCCGCCGACGGGTGGTTCACCCCCAGGCCGCGCTGCGTCGCAATCATGAACGGGCGCAGGTAGAGGCTATTCCCCTCGCCCGCGGGTATCCACTCCCGGTCCTGCGAGACGAGCAGCTCAAGCGCCCGCAGGAACGTCTCCTCGGGCAGCTCGGGCATCGCCATCCGGCGGGCGCCGGCGTTGAACCGCGCCGCGTTGGCCTGCGGCCGGAACATGGTCACGGACCCGCCGACCTGGCGGTATGCCTTCAGCCCCTCGAAGAGCTCCTGGCCGTAGTGGAATACCGAGGTGGCCGGGTCGAGCGCGAACGGGCCGTACGGCTCTAGCCTGCCGTCGTGCCAGCCGCGCTCGGCCGACCAGCGCAGGGTGATCATGTGATCGGTGAAGACCTGGCCGAACCCCGGCGCCGCCAGTATCCGCTCACGTTCGGCGGCTGGCACCCGTGCCTGGGACGGGTGGATCTCGAAGTCGATTTCGGTGGGGGGGCTGGTGGTCATCACTGATCGTTCCTTCCTAATGCAGTACCTGGATATGTCGGATGTTTGCCGCTATCCGGATACTCGGTCAGCGACGTCGTCGCCGACCTCCACGGTAGTGCGCGCCTGCCACTGGCCCTGGCGCTCGATGACGTCGTCCGCGACCGCCTGCTCGATCTTCGCCGCGGCGGCCGGGATGCCCAGATGCGCAAGGAGCATGGCCGCGGACAGGATCGCCGCGGTCGGGTCGGCCGTGGACTTCCCGGCGATGTCGGGCGCGCTGCCGTGCACCGGCTCGAACATCGAGGGGTAGGCCCCGGTCGGGTTGATGTTGCCGCTTGCGGCCAGGCCGATGCCGCCGGCGATGGCCGCGCCGAGGTCGGTGAGGATGTCGCCGAACAGGTTGTCCGTCACGATCACGTCAAACCGCTCGGGCGCGGACACGAAGAACATCGAGGCGGCGTCCACGTGCTGGTACTCGACGGACACCTCGGGGAACTCCTTGGCCAGCGAGTCCACCGTCCGCTGCCAGAGATCGCCGGCGAAGGTGAGCACGTTGGTCTTGTGCACCAGCGTGAGCTTCTTGCGCGGTCGCTTCATCGCCTGGTCGAACGCGTACCGCGCCACCCGCTGCACGCCGAACCGCGTGTTGTAGGACTCCTGCGTGGCCAGCTCCTGCGCGGTGCCGCGGCGCATCACGCCGCCCGCCCCGGTGTACGGGCCCTCGGTGCCCTCGCGGACGACCAGCATGTCGATGGACTCCGGCGTCCCCTTGGTCAGCGGCGACGTCACGCCCGGGTAGAGCCGGACCGGCCGCAGGTTGACGTAGTGGTCGAGCTCGAACCGGAGCCGCAGCAGCAGCCCGCGCTCGAGCACCCCGCTCGGCACGGTCGGGTCGCCGACCGCGCCGAGCAGGATCGCGTCATGCGCCCTGATCTCCTCGAGCACCGCGTCCGGGAGTGTTTCGCCGGTGCGGTGCCAGCGACGCGCGCCCAGGTCATAGTCGGTGGCGTCGAAGGTGACGTCCGGCGTCGCCGCCCGGAGCACCTTCAGCGCCTCGGCCGTCACCTCGGGGCCGATGCCGTCACCGCCGATGACGGCGAGCCTTATGGTTGTTCCCATAAAGTCAAACCCTAACTTCCTGATATGGAACGTACGCGGCTTACTCTTCCTGCGTTTGTTACTCGTCCTCGCTGAGCCAGCTCATCAGCGGGCGGAGGCCGGCGCCGACCTGCTCGATCTGCTCGTTCTGCTCGGCCTCGCGGCGCTTGAGGAAGTTCGGCTTGCCGGCGTCCATCTCCTCCACCAGCTCGCGGGTGAACGAGCCGTCCTGGATCTCGGCCAGGATCTTGCGCATCTCCTGCCTGGTCGAGTCGTTGATGAGGCGCGGGCCGCGGGTGTAACCGCCGAACTCGGCCGTGTCCGAGACCGACCAGTACATCTTGGAGATGCCGCCCTCGTACATGAGGTCGACGATCAGCTTCACCTCGTGCAGGCACTCGAAGTAAGCCGCCTCCGGCTGGTACCCGGCCTCGACGAGCGTGGCGAACCCGGCCTTGATCAGCTCGGAGAGGCCGCCGCAGAGCACCGCCTGCTCGCCGAACAGGTCGGTCTCGGTCTCCTCGGTGAAGGTGGTCTTGAGCACGCCGGCCCGGGTGCCGCCGATGGCCTTGGCGTAGGAGAGCGCGAGCGGGAGCGCGTTGCCGGTGGCATCCTGCTCGACGGCGACCAGCATCGGGACGCCGCGGCCCTCGGCGAACTGGCGGCGGACCAGGTGGCCCGGGGCCTTCGGAGCGACCATGCAGACGTCCACGTTGGCCGGCGGCTGGATCAGGCCGTAACGGATGGCCAGGCCGTGGGCGAAGAAGAGCGCGTCCCCCTCGACCAGCGACGGCGCGATCGCCTCCGCGTACACCTCGCGCTGCAGGGTGTCCGGGATCAGCACCATCACCAGGTCTGCCTCCTCGCACGCCTCGGCCGGCGTGCGGACGCGCAGGCCGTCGCTCTCGGCCTTCTCCCGGCTCGACGACCCGGGGAGCAGGCCCACCCGGACATCCACGCCCGAGTCGCGCAGCGAAAGCGCGTGCGCGTGCCCCTGGCTGCCGTAGCCGAGGACGGCGACGTGCCGCGCCTGGATCAGCGAGAGGTCGGCGCTGTCGTCGTAGAAGATCTCTGCCACTGGTATGGCCTCTTTCTGCATCTGGTGAATGGGCGGACGATGGCGAAGCCACGCGTCCGTTCGATATGACTCGTTTGATTCTGTCTAGGCAGAACGCTCAAGGGGCCGCAGCGTGCGGTCCGTGATGGACCGGCCGCCGCGGCCGACGGCGATCGTGCCGGACTGGACGAGCTCCTTGATGCCGAACGGCTCAAGGACCTTGACCAGTGCGTCTAGCTTGTCATGACTGCCGGTCGCCTCGACGGTAACCGCGTCGAGCGCCACGTCGACGACGTGCGCGCGAAATAGCGCGACCGTCTCGAGGACCTTGGACCGGCTGTCGACGTCCGCGCGGACCTTGATCAGGATCAGCTCGCGCTGCACCGCCTGCGTCTGCTCGAGTTCGACGATCTTGAGCACGTTGATCAGCTTGTTGAGCTGCTTGGTGACCTGCTCGAGCGGGTGCTCCTCGCAGTCAACCACGATCGTCATCCGGGAGATCTCAGCGTGCTCGGTCGGCCCGACCGCGAGCGACTCGATGTTGAACCCGCGCCGGGAGAACAGGCCGGCGATCCGGACGAGGACACCGGGCTTGTTCTCGACCAGGACGGAGAGCGTGTGCTTGTCACTCATTGATGTCCCCTTCCCAGCGGGGTGCCAGGCCCCGCGCGAATTTGATTTCGTCGTTGCTGGTGCCGGCCGCGACCATCGGCCAGACCATCGCGTCCTTGTGCACGATGAAGTCGATCACGACTGGCTGGTCGTTGATCGCCATCGCCTGCTCGATGACCGCGTCCACGTCTTCCTTGCGCTCGCAGCGCAGGCCGATGCAGCCGTAGGCCTCCGCCAGCTTCACGAAGTCGGGGATCCGGGTGCCCTGCAGCTCGGTCTTCCTGTCACCCAGGTTGGTGTTGGAGTACCGCTCGTTGTAGAAGAGGGTCTGCCACTGGCGGACCATGCCCAGGTTGCCGTTATTGATGATCGCGATCTTGACACCGATGCCCTCGATCGCGCAGGTGGCCAGCTCCTGGTTGGTCATCTGGAAGCAGCCGTCGCCGTCGATCGCCCAGACCTCCGCCTCGGGCAGTCCCACCTTGGCGCCCATCGCGGCCGGGACGGCGAACCCCATCGTGCCCGCGCCCCCGGAGTTGATCCAGGTCCGCGGCTTCTCGTAGCCGATGAACTGGGCCGCCCACATCTGATGCTGCCCGACCCCGGCCAGGTAGACGCCGTCCGGGCCGACCAGCTGCCCGATCCGCTCGATCACGTACTGCGGGGCGAGGCTTCCGTCGTCCTCCTCGTCGTACCCGAGCGGGTAGGTCTGCCGCAGGTGGTCAAGCTGCGCCCACCACTGCGTGTAGTCGCCCTTGCGGTTGTGCTGGTGCTCGGTGCTCACGGTAGTGATCAGCTCGGCGATGACCTCCTTGCAGTCACCGACGATCGGCACGTCGGCCCGGCGGTTCTTGGAGATCTCCGCCGGGTCGATGTCGGCGTGCACGACCAGGGCGTCCGGCGCGAACGAGTCGAGCTTGCCCGTCACCCGGTCGTCGAACCGGGTGCCGAGGGCCACGATCAGGTCCGCCCGCTGCAGCGCGCCGACCGCGGCGACGGTGCCGTGCATGCCCGGCATGCCCAGGTGCAGCGGGTGACTGTCGGGGAACGCGCCCCGCGCCATCAGCGTGGTGACGACCGGGGCGCCGGTGAGCTCGGCCAGGGTCCTCAGCTCGGCCCAGGCGTCGGCCTTGATCACGCCGCCGCCGACGTAGAGGACCGGCCGCTTGGACTCGATGATCATCTTGGCCGCCTCCCTGACCTGACGGGAATGCGGCCGGGTGACCGGGTGGTAGCCGGGCAGGTCGAACGCGACCGGCCAGCTGAACTCGGTGGTCGCCTGCAGCGCGTCCTTGGCGATGTCCACCAGCACCGGGCCCGGCCTGCCGGTGCTGGCCAGGTGGAAGGCCTCGCCGATGGTGCGGGCGATGTCCTCAGGCTTGGTAACGAGGAAGTTGTGCTTGGTGATCGGGTACGTGATCCCGGAGATGTCCGCCTCCTGGAACCCGTCGGTGCCGATCAGGCTGCTGGAGACCTGGCCGGTGATCGCCACCACGGGGACCGAGTCCATGTAGGCGTCGGACAGCGGGGTGACCAGGTTGGTGGCGCCCGGACCGCTCGTCGCCATGCAGACGCCGGTGCGCCCGGTGGCCTGCGCGTAGCCGGTGGCGGCGTGCCCGGCGCCCTGCTCGTGGCGGACGAGAATGTGCCTGATCTGCTTGGAGTCGAGCAGCGGGTCATAGGCGGGCAGCACGGCACCGCCGGGGATGCCGAACACCACCTCGACGCCCACCCGCTCCATGGCCAGGACGAGGGCCTGCGCCCCGGTGACCTTGACGGCGGTCGCCGACGGGGCGGCCGGCTGCGACGCGGCCGGCTGCGACGCCCCTGCGGGCTGCGCGGGGGCGGCCGGCCGCGACGGCGCCGGCTTGGTAGCGGCGCCCCTCGCCGGGATGTCCAGCGGTGAGGGAGCGTGCGCCTTGGGAGGGACTGGACTCGTCTGCTCGGTCATCGGGTGGCTTCCTTGTCACGATGTCACGCTGTGCGGCGGCTGTCTTCCGGGGGCCAGACTTCCCGCATGGGGGGCTCCCGCCCCCCATACCCCTGGCCCCGGTACCCCCCGGCGGGGGCAATAAAAAACCCCTCGTGCCGGGCGGCAGTCGAGGGGAGCGCGCAGAAATTAGCCGGTTAGCTATCTGCGCGCCAGCTAAGTACGAGGATGTGGTTCCGCATCACACATACACCCTCACCCACAAGCCTGCCTCACGTCAAATTATCACTGGCTTAGTCTCACTATCTGAGACGACTTGCCCAGAGCTTTCGGGATTCTGGACGCTCCCCGTCCTGATGAGCGCCTCCACGCTGGGGGCCGCCATCGGCCGGGCCACCAGGAATCCCTGCCCGTAGCCGCAGCCCATCTCCTTCAGCTCGGCCAGCTGGCGCGGCTGCTCGATGCCCTCGGCTACTACCTGCATACCCAGGTCCCGGCCGACCTGCACGATGGTCCTGGTGAGCAGCGTGAGCACCGGATCGACGCCGAGTCCGGAGACGAAGGAGGGATCGATCTTGATGATGTCCGCGGGCAGCTGGCGCAGATGGGCGAGCGAGGCGTAGCCGGTGCCGAAATCGTCGATGGCCAGCTTGACGCCGAGATCGCGAAGCTCGGCCAGGCGGTCGCCGATCAGCCCGGCGTCCTCCACCAGCATCCGCTCGCTCACCTCGATCGTGAGCGAGCTGGGCGGCAGGCCATTCTCCGCGAGGGCGGCCGCCACCTGGGCGGAGAACTGCGGGGCGTTCAGCTGCCGCAGGCCGATGTTCACCGACACTCCCACGTCCCACGAGGCGTCCCGCCAGGCGGCGCCCTGGGCGCAGGCCTTGCGCAGCACCCACTCGCCCAGCGCCCCGATGAGCCCGGAATCCTCCGCCACCGTCAGGAACGCCCGCGGCGAAACCGCCTCGTCCCCGCGCCACCAGCGGACCAGGGCCTCGGCGCCGACGACGCGCGAGGTGGCGAGCTCCACGATCGGCTGGTACTGGAGGGCCAGCTCCTCCCGGGTGATCGCCCGCTGCAGGTCGCTCGCCATGTCAAGACGGCGCACCACGTCCGCGTGCATCTGCGGGGCGTAGACCTCCACCCGGCCGCCGCCGCTGTCCTTGGCCCGCGCCATGGCCACGTCCGCGTTGCGGAGCACCACGCTGGGCGCGCTGCCGTCGGCCAGGGCGACGCCGACGCTGGCGGTCAGCCCAATCTCCCGGTCGGCGATACGGAACGGCGCTCCCGCGACGACGACGGCCAGCCGCTCGGCCAGCTCGATGATCTCCTGGGCGCCCGCCGCGTTCTCGAGCAGCACGGCGAACTCATCGCCGCCCCAGCGGGCGACGGTCTCCTGGGCCGGCACGACCTCGCGCAGCCGCCGCGCCGCTTGGGCGAGCACCAAGTCGCCCGCGCCGTGGCCGACGAGGTCATTGACCTCGGTGAAACCGTCTAGGTCAAGGAAGATGACGCCGGCTGGCCGCTCGGCCGAGGGGTCCAGCGCCACCCGGGCGCGCTCCTCCACGTAGGCGCGGTTCGGCAGCCCGGTCAGCCCGTCGTGGAAGGTGAGATGCGTCACCTGCTGACGGAGCGCGACCTGGTGGGAGACGTCCCTGATGCTGACCAGCAGCCGGGCGGGCTCACCGGGCAGCCGGTAGAGCAGGACGGCGCACTCCACGTGCCGCCAGGTACCGTCCGCGGCCCGTACCCGGCAGCTGAAGCGGCCGTCGACGTCGGCTGCGGCGGTCGCGGCCTCGCCCGCGCCACCGCGCGCGGCCGGGCGCGGCTGAGGCGAGCCGTCGGCCGGGGCGGCCATCAGCGCCTCCTGGGCGGGCACACCGACCACGGCCGCCACCACGGCCCGCGCCGCCGCGATGTCCTCGGGATGGACGAACACGCTCAGCGGCTTGCCGACCAGCGCCTCCGGTGCGTAGCTGAACGCGGAGACCAGCGGGCTCGCGTAGCTGATGGTTCCGTCAAGGTCGCAGATCATCGCCATGTCGCCGGTCCGGTCGGCGAAATCGCGGAGGCTGCTGCTCGCCTCGCGCCACATCCGCACCGCGACGCCGTTCTCCCTGACCAGCATGAGGATCCGCACCCCGACGACCAGCACCGCCGCGCCGCCCGCGATGACTAGCGCCAGCCCGGACGCGGGCGCGCTCGCCAGCCCGTTCACGATGACCACGAACGTCGCGATGACCACGGCCACGGCCGCGATGATGGTGGCCGCGCCCGCGCTAGTGACGGGCGATCGCAGCACGCCCGGCAGTCCGGACAGCCCGGCTTCGGCGTGCTCACCGGCGTCGGCGTCGCGCGCCGGGCTCTGGCTGCGCAACGGCAGCAGGTCGAACCGCGCGGCGATGGTCTCCACCCAGGGGGCCAGGCCGAACAGGCACGCGGCCACGATCACGGCAAGCTGCTCAAGGATCCCCTGATGCCCGCCGTAGATCCGCGCGCCCACCCCGAGCGAGTCCGCGCCGGTCAGCACGAGCAGCGCCACATAGGGGACGAGTACCCGACGCCACGCGGCGGTCAGCACCGGCAGCAGCGCGCCGAGCACCGCCAGGTCGGCGAGCGGGTGCAGCAGGTCGACCAGGAACGTCTGCGGCCGCTCCCCCAGATGGTGGAACTCCGCGCCGAAGGCCAGCACCCAGCCGATGACTAGCAGCGCGACCGCCATCACGTACCCGTCGGCAAGACCGGGCAGTACGGGGCCGGAATCGCTCCTTCTCTCCCCCTCGGCGAGCACCATGACCCCGGCCGCCGCCGACGCGAGCGCGAGCAGCGGTGCCACGTCGGCCAGCGAGAGCGTCAGCCCGGTGGAGCTGATCGGCCCGGCGAGAACCTGGGAGATGATCAGCCCGGCGAACCAGAAGAAGGCGGCGCCGCCAAGCCAGCGGTACCCTCGGGCCACCGTGCCCGTATATCGCGTCGCACCGGCCCACAAGGCGACGACCGCACCGGCAGCGGCGAGCATGGCGAGGACGCTCACGGCAGGTCCCCCCTGGTCTTGAGGTGCAACCGGGGCTCCTTCCGAGCTCGTAGTTTCGGTCGCCGGGCGCTCAGTGCGTAGCGTGCGGTGCGAGGATGTCCTGCTGTTGAGAATCAGGCAACGGATCGACGACGATCCGTCACCGTCGGCGGGTGCCTTGCGGCCCGACCGTAGCGCTCACTCTACGTACTTGAGATCACGCTTCGGTTGAGGAAGGGCTTCCACCGGGAGACAAGTGCAGACGCGAGCGCTGGCCGACGTCGGCTGAGATCGCGTGCAGCAGATATTCTCCGCTCATCCTAAGACAGCGGGTACCCACATAAGCACGCTCCATACGGTACTGATCTAGACTCCACCCAGCTACGACGAATCAGAATGCCAGCTCTCCCCAGGGGCCGAAATTGCGCAAAGTTCTAATCGCGAACCGCGGCGAGATCGCGGTCCGGGTGGCGCGTGCCTGCCGGGACGCCGGCCTGGCCAGCGTCGCCATCTACGCCGACCAAGACCTCGACGCCCAGCATGTGCGGGCCGCCGATGAGGCGTACGCGCTTGACGGGTCCTCCCCGGCGCGGACCTACCTGGACATTGACAAGATCATCGCAATCGCCCGGCGCGCGGGCGCCGATGCCGTGCACCCAGGCTACGGCTTCCTGGCCGAGAACGCCGCCTTCGCGCGGGCCGTGATCGACAGCGGGCTCACCTGGATCGGCCCGCCGCCCGCGGCGATCGAGGCGCTCGGGGACAAGGTCAGGGCGAGGGAGATCGCCAAGCGGGTCGGCGCGCCGCTCGCCCCTGGCACCGATGGCCCGGTCAGCGGCCCGGCCGAGGTCAGGGAGTTCGCCTCGGCCTACGGCCTGCCCATCGCGATCAAGGCCGCCTTCGGCGGCGGCGGCCGGGGCCTCAAGGTCGCCCGCGAGATGGACGAGATCGACGAGCTCTACGAGTCGGCCGTCCGCGAGGCCACCGTGGCATTCGGCAACGGCGAGTGCTTCGTCGAGCGCTATCTGGACCGGCCCAGGCACGTGGAGACCCAGTGCCTGGCCGACCGGCACGGGAACGTGGTGGTCGTCTCGACCCGCGACTGCTCGCTGCAGCGCCGCCACCAGAAGCTGGTCGAGGAGGCGCCGGCCCCGTTCCTGTCCGACGCGCAGGTCGAGCAGCTGTACGCAGCGTCCAAGGCGATCCTGCGCGAGGCGGGCTACCTGGGGGCGGGCACCTGCGAGTTCCTCGTCGCCCAGGACGCCGCGATCAGCTTCCTCGAGGTGAACACCAGGCTCCAGGTCGAGCACCCGGTCTCCGAGGAGGTGGCGGGGCTCGACCTGGTGCGGGAGATGTTCCGGATCGCCGACGGCGAGCCGCTCGGCTACGACGACCCGGTGCTGCGCGGCCACTCGATCGAGTTCCGCATCAACGCCGAGGACCCGGCGCGGAACTTCCTGCCCGCGCCCGGCACGATCACCGAGTGGAACCCGCCGTCCGGGCCCGGCGTGCGGCTCGACGCCGGATACGGCGCCGGGCAGACCGTGCCGCAGGCCTTCGACTCGCTGATCGGCAAGCTGATCGTCACCGGGGCCAGCCGGGCGCAGGCCCTCGAGCGGTCCCGCCGCGCGCTGGCCGAGTTCACCATCGGCGGGATGCCCACCGTGCTGCCGTTCCACCGGGCGGTGGTCGACGACCCCGCGTTCGCCGGCGACAGCTTCGGGGTGCACACCCGCTGGATCGAGACCGAGTTCACCGCGGAGCTCGAACCGCAGCCGGCCGCGGCGACCGAGCCGGAGCCCGCCCGCGAGCGGCTGACCGTGGAGGTCGGCGGCAAGCGGCTCGAGGTGGTGGTGCCCGCGGTGCTGTCGGTGTCGGCCGCGGCCGCCTCCGGTTCGGGCGCGGGTTCGCAGGAACGGCCGAGTCGTTCCCGCGGCTCCGGCCGCCGCGCCCGCGGGCAGGCCCGCGGCGCGGGTGGCGACGCCCTGGTCACGCCGATGCAGGGCACCATCGTGAAGATCGTCGCGGGCGAGGGAACCGCGGTCAAGGCGGGCGACACGGTGGTGATCCTCGAGGCGATGAAGATGGAACAGCCGCTGGCCGCGCATAAGGACGGCACGGTCACCGGCCTGGCCGTCGAGGTTGGCCAGACCGTCTCGGCCGACACCGAGATCTGCCAGATCAAGGAGTAACCGGAGTTGCCACAGCTGCCTGGAGACCCGAGCATCGCGGGCTGGCTGCTGTTCGCGATCGGGTTCCGGCTGCCCCCGAAGAACCAGGAGTGGGTGCGGCACGAACTCACCGACGCGGGCTGGCGCGGCCGGACAATCCGGCGGCTCCTGGTGCTGATGGTTCCGATCTGCATAGCGCTGGCGTTCCTGCCCGGACCGCCCTGGCTCCGGATCGCGGTCCCGCTGTTCGCTCTGGTGGCGAGCATCGGCACGGTTGCCATCAGCGCCGCCGACATCCGCGCCGCCCGGCTGCACCAGCACGGCCTCCAGGTCCCCGACGACCCCGACATCGGCCGCCCGGCGCACTGAGTGAGCAGCGTCGTGAGTGATAGGTCGAGGCAAATTGCGCTGGCGCTGAGGCGGGCGACTCCAAGGGCCGGAACCACGCGGGTGGTCGCGATCGACGGGCGGTCGGGAGCCGGGAAGACGTCGCTGGCGGCGGCGCTGGCGGGCCAACTGGACGCGCCCGTTGTGTCGCTTGAGGGCCTATACGGCGGCTGGGACGGGCTCGAGCAAGGGATTGACCTTCTCGTCGGCGACGTTCTTCAGCCGCTGCGCGGCCAGGCGGCGCGCGTACCGAGGTACGACTGGGTTGCCCGGGAGTGGGCCGAGCCCGTGCCGCTCGAACCTCCCGGTGCGCTGATCGTCGAGGGAGTCGGGGCCGGGGCGCGTCGCGCCGCCGCGTTCACCAGCCTGCTCGTATGGCTGGAGGTCCCCTCCCCCATCCGCAAGGCGCGTGCGCTCGACCGGGACGAAGAGACGTTCGCCCCCTACTGGGACCAGTGGGCCGCCCAGGAGGAGCAGATGCTCGCCCGCGAGCGCACCCCCGACCGAGCCGACATCATCATCAGGCGAGCCCTCGCCTAACGCGCGAGGAGCGGGCGCTGGTGCCGGGTTGCTACAGGATGACGTCGGGCGCGAACTCCATGACCGTGCGGGCGGCCTCGGTGACCGAGCCGGACAGCGACGGGTAGACCGAGAAGGTCTGCGCGATCTGGTCGACCGACAGGTTCTGCTCGATCGCGATCGACAGCGGCAGGATGAGCTCACTGGCCCGGGGGGCGACGACCACGCCGCCGAGCACGAGACCGGTGCCCGGGCGGGCCATGAGCTTGACGAAGCCGTCGCGGAAGCCGCCCATCTTCGCCCTCGGGTTGGTGGCCAGCGGCAGCTTGACGACCCGCGCGCTGACCTCGCCGCGGTCGACGGCGGCCTGCGAGACGCCGACCGAGGCGATCTCCGGGTCGGTGAAGATGGTGGACGCCACATGGCTAAGCCGAAGCGGGTGCACCGCCTCGCCCAGCGCATGCCACATCGCGATCCGGCCCTGCATCGCGGCGACCGAGGCGAGCATCAGCACGCCCGTGCAGTCGCCCGCCGCGTACACGCCGGGCACGGCGGTGCGGGATACCCGGTCCACCTCGATGAAGCCGCGCGAGTCGAGGGAGACGCCCGCCTCCGCGAGGCCGATCCCGGAGGTGGCCGGCGCCATGCCGACGGTGAGCAGGCAGTGCGAGCCGGTTACCTGCCGGCCGTCGGCGAGCGTCACGACCACGCCGTCGCCCTTGCGGTGCACCGCCTCGGCCCGCGACTTGCCCAGGACGTTCATGCCGCGGCGCCGGAAGACGCCCTCGATGACCATGGCCGCGTCCTTGTCCTCGTGCGGCAGCACCCGTTCCCTCGATGACACCAGCGTGACCTGCGAGCCGAGCGCCTGGAAGGCGCTGGCGAACTCGGCCCCGGTCACGCCGGAGCCGACCACGATCAGTTCCTCCGGCAGCTCAGGCAGGTCGTAGATCTGGCGGCAGGTGAGGATGCGCTCGCCGTCGGGAACCCCGTCGGGCAGCGCCCGCGGCGACGCCCCGGTGGCGATGAGCACCACGTCGGCCTGCACGGTCGTGCCGGCCGCCTCGATCGTGTGCGGCCCGGTCAGCCGTCCTCTGGCCTGGATGATCCTGATCCCCTCGCCGGCCACGCGCTCGGCGATGTCGTCCGACTGCGCGGCCGCCAGGGCCTTGATCCGCGTGTACAGGGCGGGCGCGTCGACCCCGAGCTCGGGATTGGCGCCGTCGGCAAGCTCGATCCCGAGCGAGGCCGAGCGGGCGAGCGAGGTCATGGTCGATGACGATTCGATCAGCGTCTTGCTAGGAACGCAGTCGGTAAGCACGCAGGCGCCACCGAGGCCGTCTTTATCGACGACTGTTGCCTCGGCACCGAGCTGGGAGGCCACAAGAGCGGCTTCGTAGCCGCCTGGCCCGCCGCCGAGGATAGCGACGCGTGGACGTGGCAGGGTCACGTAAAGGAATTATCCCGCATGTTCACCACTGGGTTGTACGCTGTCGCGGTTTTCGCGCGCGGTGGCGGGTGCGGCGAACGAGGACCGGTCGCCTACCCGCGCTGCGGGGCACCGCACCTTCGAGTCGCTCAAGGTCGTCGGCGGTCAGGGTCACTCCGGCGGCTGCGAGATTTCAGCCAGGCGATCGCGACCTCCGCGGGCAGGGCCGCGAGGTCATCCCGCGCAGCGGCAAGCTCCCCGCCCAGCTCACCCGCCTCCAAGCCGCAGAATTCCATCTTGCTATCACTTTTGACCAGCCAAATCATATGAAAGCGGACATAGAAATGGTCAGAACCGATAGGAAGGTGGAAAAAAGTGGTCAGAATCGATTCGCCGCGTCCGCGCTAGGTACCTGCAGCAGGCGGGTTTGACGGGCGGGCGCGTAGCCAGTCCACGTAGTTGGCGGGCGCGCCCGCCTTGATCGCCGCATCCACCAGGATGGTCAGCCGCTGGTCCGACGGCAGCCCGCCCTCGTAGGCGTCGAGCACGTAGAGCCAGGCCAGCACGTCCCCGTCCAGGGCCTGCACGCGGACCTTGATCTTGCTGTAGAAGCCGAGGTTCACCCCATCCCAGACGTCGAGTTCCTTCTCATCGTTCTCAGGGACGTCATACAGCACTACAAAGACACGCTCGGCGGCGTCCTCCACGACCGTGGTAAGCGCACCGTCCCAGCCGAGCTCCTCGCCTCCGAAAGTCAGGCGCCAGCCCTCAAGCCACCCGGTGCCCCGTTGCGGGGAGTGCGGGCAGCGCAGGAGCATCTGCGCCGGATCCATGTTGCTGCCGTAGGCGGCGTATAGGGCCACGCTGCCTAAGCCTACGGTGATTCCGCTGCTGCTGGGCAGCCTTTTCTGGCGGCATGTTGGAGTTCCTGAAATTGCGCCGCAGCGCGGCCCGCACGCCTAGCTGAACCGTCTAAAGGACGGCCACGATCGCCAGCAGCAGGGCGGGGACGCCGATCGCGGCGATGGCGGGCCAGGACCAGGTGGAAACCGGCGGCTGCGGCCGCAGGTCGGGTGCGTCCAGCTTGGCCTGCTCGGCTCGTTCGCCGAGCGCCGCGACCACGACGGCGACGTCGAGCCCGAGCGGCGCGGGCGGCGGGGCGTCGTCGCGCGGCCCGGCGCCGAACCCCCCGAAGCCAGCCCGGGGACTGCGGCCTCGCGCCTGTCGCTGCGCCCGCAGCTCCGCGGCGACCTGCCTGCGGCGCGAGGAGTGCGCCGCCCAGGCGTAGAACCCCCGCATCTCGCTCTCGGCGCCGTCCTCGGTCAACCAAGAGCAGCGCATCCGCAGCAGCTCGGTGGCGTCGAATCCCACCACGGCGGGCCAGCCGACCCGGTGCTCGCGGAGCGGGTTGACGATCGTCACGCCGTTGGCGCCGGAGATGATGCGCGGCCGCTGCGCGGCCGCGTAGACGATCCCGGTGACGAGCAGCAGGGCGCACGCGGCGACCGCCGACAGGTGATCGCGGCCCTGCACCGCCAGATCGATCAGGTTGGCCACCGCGAACAGCGTCCAGAGCCACCAGATCGCCCTCGCGGCGGGCGAGCGGAACACCTGTCTGTCGTCGTCGAGGTCGGCTTGCTCACTCAAGGATCTTCCTTGCGCAGGTCATCCACGATGACCACCATCCCCGCAGCGGACGAACTTATCCTCCGCGAACTCGGTGACGAGCGCGTCCACCACGCTTGTCAGATCGCCGTCGCCGCAGAGCGTGGCTCGCTGCCGCTCATACGAGGCGCCGCATTCGAGCACCTCGGTGGCGACCGCGAGTTCCTCGGCGCAGCCGAGGCGCCATGCTACCGGCTCCAGGTCACGAAGGAGCTCATAGACCTCGTCGCGCAGCGGGGCGGTCGCGCCGGAATCGCTGGTGATAATGGCCGCGTCGAGCCCGTGCCTGATGGCCCGCCACTTGTTATCGGCGATCACCCAGGCCGCGCGCGACGGCAGCCGGTACCCCCGGTCAATCTGGGTGTCGAACAGGTGCACCAGGCACTGGACAAGCGCGGCCAGCATGCCGACCTCGCGGAAGGTGGGAACCGCGTCGGCGACCCTGATCTCTACCGTGCCGAAGTCCGGATGCGGCCGGACGTCCCACCAGACCTCCTTGATGGTCCGGATCGTCCCCGCCCGCAGCTGGCCCGCCATGTAGTCCTCGAAGGACTTCCAGTCCGGCAGGCCAAGCGGCGGGCCCGCGTGCGGCAGCGAGCCGAAGACCACGGACCTGCTTGAGGCCAGCCCGGTGTCCTCGCCGCACCAGTAGGGGCTGGAAGCGGTGAGGCCGAGGAGGTGCGGAAGGTAGACGGCCAGGGCGTTGACCACCGGCATCGCGCGGTGCTCGTCCCGCAACCCAACGTGCACGTGCACGGCCATGGTCTGAAGCCTGCGGGAGGGGTACTGGATCTCCTGGACGAGCTCGGCGTACCGCTGGCTCGGCGCCATCTTCGCGTCCCGCCAATGGCTGATCGCATGCGTACCCGCGCTGGCGAGCACAATGCCGTGCGGCTCGGCGACGCGCTGCAAATCCTTCAAAGAGAGGGCGAGGTCGGCCTTGGCCTCGGCGACGGTCCCGCAGATGCCGGTCACCACCTCGATGGTGGACTGCATCAGCTCATGGCGCATCTTCGGGTGCTCGCCGCTCTCAAGCAGGCCCGGCAGGTCCGCAAGCACGGTGGCCGCATCCTGCCTGAGCAGGCGCGTCTTCGCGTCGATGAGCTGCACCTCCCATTCGACTCCGAGCGTCGGTCCGGCGGAAGGATTCCACTCGATCGTCATGACAGGCCTCCAGGTGGCGCCGGGGGAGCACCTCGCCGCAGAAATGCGCGAGATGGGTGCTCCTCTAGCGTTTCCACCCTTGGAATATTGAATCGTCCCGCAATCGTGCTGATTGCCAGTTGACGTCCAGTTACTCCTGTTACGCGAAGACCGGGACCGTTCCTCCGACTGACTTTAGGAACTCAGCGGGGGGAAGCCGCAGCGGTCGCGGACCGCGACCATCGTCTGGCCGGCGATCTTGCGCGCGCGGCGCGCGCCGTCGGCGAGCAGCGCGTCGAGGCCGTCGGGGTCGGCGAGGTACTTGACCGTGCGCTCCCTGATCGGGGCGAACGTGTCAACGACGAGCTCGCCGAGGTCCTTCTTGAACCCGCCGTAGCCGCCGTCGCCGTACCGGGCGGCGATGTCGCCGATCGGGTCGCCTGACAGGGCCGAGTAGATCCGCAGCAGGTTGGTCACGCCCGGCTTCGCCTCATCGTCGACCCGGACCACTGACTCGGCGTCGGTCACCGCGCGGTTGATCTTGCGGCGGATCGCGGCGGGCTCGTCGAGCAGGTCGATGATGCCCTGCGGCGCCGACGACGACTTGGACATCTTGCTCGCGGGATCCTGCAAGTCTGTGATCTTGGACACAGCGGGCACGATGTACGGTTCGGGCACGGTGAACGTCTCGCCGAACCGGTGGTTGAACCGCTGGGCGAGGTTCCTCGACAGCTCCAGGTGCTGGCGCTGGTCCTCGCCGACCGGCACCTCGTCGGCCTGGTAGACCAGGATGTCGGCGGCCTGCAGGATCGGGTAGGTGAAGAGCCCGACCGACGCCTGGTCGGCGCCGCCCTTGGCCGACTTGTCCTTGAACTGGGTCATCCTGCTGGCCTCGCCGAACCCGGTCAGGCAGCCGAGGATCCAGTTCAGCTCGGTGTGCTCGGGCACCTGGCTCTGCACGAACAGGATGCACCGCTCCGGGTCGAGACCCGCGGCGAGCAGTTGCGCGGCGGCCACCCTGATGCGGCGGCGCAGCGTCTCGGGGTCGTACGGCACGGTGATCGCGTGCAGGTCCACCACGCAGTAGATCGCGTCCCTGGTCGCCTGCAGCTCCACCCACTGCGTGACCGCCCCCAGGTAGTTCCCCAGGTGAAACGAATCAGCGGTCGGCTGGATGCCGGAGAGGACGCGACGAGTGGTCATGCGCACGAAGTTTAACGCCGCCGCGGGTCGGGCGGTGTCACCACGACCTCCACCCGCTGGAACTCCTTCAGCTCGGTGTAGCCGGCCGTTGCCATCGTCCGCTTGAGCGCGCCCATCAGGTTCATCGAGCCGTCGGGGACGGTCGACGGGCCGTTGAGGATCTGCTCGATCGTCCCGATCGCGGGGACCCGCAGCCGCGCGCCGCGCGGCAGCTCGGGGTGGTTGGCCTCGCTCCCCCAGTGGTACCCGCGGCCGGGCGCCTCGTGCGTGCGGGCCAGCGGCGAGCCGACCATCACCGCGTCCGCGCCGAGCGCGAGCGCCTTGGCGATGTCGCCGCTGCGGGTCATCGACCCGTCGGCGATCACGTGCACGTACCTGCCGCCGGACTCGTCGAGGTAGTCGCGGCGGGCGGCGGCCACGTCGGCGATCGCGGACGCCATCGGCACCGCGACGCCGAGTACGGCGGCGGTGGTGTGGCCGCTGCCGCCGCCGAAGCCGACGAGCACGCCCGCGGCGCCGGTCCGCATCAGGTGCAGCGCCGCCGTGTAAGTGGCGCAGCCGCCGACGATGACCGGGATGTCGAGCTCGTAGATGAACTGCTTGAGGTTGAGCGGCTCGGCCCGGCCCGAGACGTGCTCTGCGGAGACCGTGGTGCCCCTGATGACGAAGATGTCCGCGCCCGCGTCCACCACAGCCTTGTGATACCTGGCGGTGCGCTGCGGCGAGAGCGCGGCGGCGGTGACCACCCCGCCCCGGGAGACCTCCTCGATGCGCCGGCCGATCAGCTCCTCCTTGATCGGCTCGGCGTAGATCTCCTGGAGCCGGCGGGTGGCGGCCTCCTCGCCGAGCTCGGCCACCTCCGCCAGCAGCGGCTCGGGATCGTCGAACCGTGTCCACAACCCCTCGAGGTCAAGCACGCCGAGGCCGCCGAGCTTGCCGATCGCGATCGCCGTCGCGGGCGAGACCACGCTGTCCATCGGGCAGGCGATCAACGGCATGCCGAACCGGTAGGCGTCGATCTGCCAGGCGATCGAGACCTCTTCGGGGTCGCGGGTCCGGCGGGCGGGCACGATGCCGATCTCGTCGAGTGAGTACGCCCGGCGCCCGGTCTTGCCGCGCCCGATCTCGATGTCAGTCACAGGAGTTCTTAACTTCCCTTACTTCCGGCCGCTGTAGTTCGGGGCCTCAACGATCATCTGCACGTCGTGCGGGTGGCTCTCCTTGAAGGCCGGCCGAGGTGATCTGGACGAACCGGGCCTCCTTCAGCTCCTCGATGGTCCGGGCGCCACAGTAGCCCATGGCCATCCGCAGTCCGCCCACGAGCTGGTCGGCCACCGCGGAGAGCGGCCCGCGGAACGGCACCTGGCCCTCGATGCCCTCCGGGATCAGCTTGTCCTCGCGCAGCACGTCGTCCTGGAAGTAGCGGTCCTTGGAGTAGGACTTGCCGCGCTCCCGGTTGCGCATGGCGCCGAGCGACCCCATGCCCCGGTACATCTTGTACTGCTTGCCGTTGACGAAGACCATCTCGCCCGGGCTCTCCTCGCAGCCGGCCAGCAGGCTGCCGAGCATGACCGCGTCGGCGCCCGCCGCGATCGCCTTGGCGATGTCGCCGCTGTACTGCAGGCCGCCGTCGCCGATGACCGGGATGCCGGCCGGCCGGGCGGCCAGGCTCGCCTCGTAGATCGCGGTCACCTGGGGGACGCCGACGCCCGCGACGACCCGGGTGGTGCAGATCGAGCCGGGGCCGACGCCGACCTTCACGCCGTCCGCGCCCGCGTCGATCAGCCCCTGCGCGCCCTGCCGGGTGGCGATGTTCCCGCCTATCACCTCGACGTCGGCGTTCGCCTTGATCTGCGCGATCATGTCAAGGACCGACTGCGCGTGGCCGTGCGCGGTGTCCACGATGAGGAAGTCCACGCCGGCCTCGATGAGGGACTGGGCGCGGAGCTTGGCGTCCTCGCCGACGCCCACCGCCGCCCCCACGACGAGGCGGCCGCCCGCGTCCTTGGTGGCGTTCGGGAACTTCTCGCTCTTGGTGAAGTCCTTGACGGTGATCAGCCCGCGCAGCCGCCCAGCCGCGTCGACCAGCGGGAGCTTCTCTATCTTGTGCTGCTTGAGCAGCTGGAGCGCGGCGTCTCCCTCGACCCCGACCGGGGCGGTGACGAGGGGCATCGGGGTCATGACGTCCGCGACCCGCCTGGACAGATCGGACTCGAACCTTATGTCGCGATTCGTCACGATGCCAAGCAGGGTGCCGTCATCGCTGGTGACCGGCACGCCGGAGATCCGGTAATGCCCGCAGAGCCGCTCCACGTCCGCCAGCGTCGCTTCCGGGCCGCAGGTGACGGGGTCGGTGACCATCCCGGCCTGGGACCGTTTCACCAGATCGACCTGCTGCGTCTGCTCCTCGATGGACAGGTTGCGGTGCAGCACGCCGACGCCGCCCTGGCGCGCCATCGCGATCGCCATCCGGGCCTCGGTGACGGTGTCCATCGGCGAGGAGACGACCGGGATGCGGAGCCGGTGCTTACGGGTGATCCGGGTGCCGGTGTCCGCCTCGCTCGGCATCAGATCCGAGTGGGCCGGCAGCAGCAGCACGTCGTCGTAGGTAAGCCCTACCGGGGAAAACTTCGGTGACTCGGTCATGGTGCCCTCACGGCTGATGGCTACGGGAAATAGCAGCTGGTAACGGCGGGATGCTGTCCATCCTATTTAACAGCTTCACCGTGGCTGGCCTTCCGGGTGATGCTGTGGTGGCATCGCTGCCCACCTACCCGGTCTGTCCGGTGGCTGTCTCGATGAGGGCCTGGCCGCCGCCAGCCTGCGTCGTGTAGCTGCCGACGGCGACGCAGTTGCCAGCGGACGGGCAGACGGCCCAGCCGAAGGCGGCCCCCTGCTTCGTGGTTGCGGCCCCGGGGGGCAGAGGTGCCCTGGCCGCTGTCCACGTCCCGCCCGAGAGCGTGTCGATCGAGCCGTCGACCGCCCCGTTGCCTGCTATGTATGTCCCCGGGGCTACGCAGGAGCCGGCCGCCGGGCACGCGACCGCCTGCAGGGCGGGGGCGGCCTGCTGCGGGTTCCATTTCTGGGTCGCCGGGGCACCCGCAGGCAGCGGCGGTGTCGCCGCGGTCCAGGTGCCGCCGGACAGCGTCTCGGCCAGGTACCGGCCCTGGCCGCCGCTGCTCGTGTAGTGCCCGACGGCCGCGCAGTTCCCCGGTGCCCGGCAGGAGATCGCGTAGAGGCTGGCGAGCTGGCCGTCTGCCGCCGCGTCGGCCGGCAGCGATACTGCCGTCGGCGTCCACGTCCCGCCCGACAGCCTGACGGCGAAGGCCGCGGTAGCATCGCCGCGCTCGGCGTACTGCCCGACCGCGACGCACGAGCCGACCGCTGGGCACCTCACGCCGTTGAGGACGGTCGTCACTGTGGTCTTGGCGGAAACCGCGCCTGCAGGCAGCGGGGCCCGCATCGCCGTCCAGCTCCCGCCGGACAGCGTCTCGATGAGCGCCTGCGAGTCGCCGTTCTGGTCGTTATAAAAGCCGGTGGCGATGCACGTGCCCTGCGCCGGGCAGTCGGCATTTTCGAGGAACGCGTACGTGCTCCGGGCCGCGTCCCCTGGCAGCGGCAGGCCGGTCGCGGTCCAGGTGCCGTCGGAGAGCGTCGCGACGACAGGGGTAGAGTCCACGCCTGTGATGTAATCGCCGACGGCCACGCAGGAGCCCTGCGCAGGACAATCGACCCCGATGAGTTGGGAAACCCGCGCGCCGGCCACATCGCCGGACGCGACCCATGTGCTGCCGGAAAGCGTCTCGATCAGGGGCTTGAAGGCCGCGTCGCCGCTCTCGCCGGTTGCCCCGTAAGAGCCGACCGCGACGCAGCTGCCGGCGGCGGGGCACGCAACGTCACCCAGCAAGGCGTACTGCGCGCTTCCGCTGGCCGCGTTTGCGGGCAGCGGCGCCTGCGTCGCTGCCCACACCAGAGGCGGCGTGGCCGCGGCTGATGGCCGGTACGCCAGCCACCCGACCACCGCGAGCAGGAGGACCACCGCGACCGCCGTCACGATCACAGTGCGGCGCCTCCGACGCTGCGGACGGACACCCGGCACTCCCTGCTGCGCCGACGCGTCCCCGGAAGCTCCTTGCGGCGGCGTCCATGCGCCGTCCGGACCGCCGGCGGCAGCCGGCTGCCAGGCCTGCGGGGTGGCAGGCGGCGTGGGCGAATACTCGGCCTGCGGTGTCTGATAGGGGGACTTCGCGGCAGCGCTGGACGGGTGCCGGACGGCGGTTTCCGTCGGCATGGCCGATACGGTCTCCGCTGGTACGGCCTCCGCTGGTACGGCCTTTGCCGGCGGGATCGGGCCTGCCGCGGTCACCGGGTGCGCGGAACTCCCGCGGGCGATTGCCCGGGCGACGTCCTGCGCGGCCGGGCGCAGGACCGGGTCCTTGCCCAGCAGCGCCCCGATCAGCTCTGCTAGCGGGCCGGCGTGCTCCGGCGGGTCAGGCGACCGGGTGAGGATGGCCGTGATGACGGCGGTCAGGGTCGGGCCGACGAACGGCGGCCTGCCCTCGACAGCCGTGTACAGGGTCGACCCAAGCGCCCACATGTCCGCCGGCGGACCAGCGTCGCTGCCCTCCAGCTGCTCGGGGGCCATGTAATGGGCGGTGCCGATCCGCGTCCCGGTGCCGGTCAGCCTGGTCGTGGCGTCGATGATCCGGGCGATGCCGAAGTCGGTCACGATGACCCGGCTCCCGGACAGCAGGATGTTATCCGGCTTCAGGTCACGGTGCACGATCCCGGCCGCGTGCGCGTGCGCCAGCGCATCCGCCACCCGCGCGCCGATCTCCGCCACCCGCTGCCACGGCAGCCGCCCGCTCGCGGCGATCTCAGCGCCCAGCGACATCCCGGGCACGTACTGCATCACGATCCACGGCGCGCCGTCGTGCTCGACGACGTCGTAGATCGTGACCACGCCGGAATGGTCCAGCCGGGCCGCCGCCCGCGCCTCCCGCATCGTGCGGGCGACCAGGTCGGCCCGCTCCTGCGGCGTCTGCGGCGGCAGCAGCACCTCCTTGACCGCCACCACCCGGTCAAGCAGCTCATCATGGCCGCGCCAGACCCGGCCCATGCCACCCTGACCCGCCGGCTCCACGAGCAGGTACCGCCCGCCGACCAGAACCCCCGCAGCACCCTGCATAGCCGGATAATAGGCGCAATCACCCACCTAAGGCATCTGGCAGTGAACCTTGGACCGTTTTTGCTTGATTTTGAACTTTTGCTTGCGCACTCGAAGCACGCAGCGATCGATCTGGTCAAACGGCGAACGCGGGGGCCACGGTGTCCCGTGGCCCCCGCGTTCGCCGTAATGCGCGGTGGTGCGCTCGCAGATTAGTGCGAGTGCCCGTGCGAGTGGCCGTGGCCGTCGCCGGCCTCCGCCTTGTCCTCTTCCGGCTTCTCGACGATCAGAGTCTCGGTCGTCAGGAGCATGCCGGCGATGGAAGCGGCGTTCTGCACCGCGGAGCGGGTGACCTTGACCGGGTCGATGACGCCCTGCGTCAGCAGGTCGCCGTACTCGCCGGTGGCGGCGTTGTAGCCGTGCCCGGCGGGCAGCTCGGCGATCCTCGCCACCACGACCGAGCCCTCCTGGCCCGCGTTCAGCGCGATCCAGCGGGCCGGCTCCGACAGCGCCTTCTTGACGACGGTCACGCCGGTGGCCACGTCGCCGGTCTGGCCGAGGTCGTCGAGGCCGGTCGCGACCTGCACGAGCGCCGCACCGCCGCCGACGATGATGCCCTCTTCGATCGCGGCCCGGGTGGCCGAGATCGCGTCCTCAAGGCGGTGCTTCCTCTCCTTGAGCTCGACCTCGGTGGCCGCGCCGACCCGGAGCACGCAGACGCCGCCGGAGAGCTTGGCCAGCCGCTCCTGCAGCTTCTCGCGGTCCCAGTCGGAGTCCGTGGCCTCGATCTCGGTCTGGATCGTGCGGATCCGCTCCTGGATCGCGGTCTGGTCGCCGCCGCCGTCCACGAGCGTGGTGGTGTCCTTGGTCACCACGACGCGCCGGGCGGTGCCGAGGGCGTCAAGGCCGACGGACTCCAGCTTGATGCCGAGGTCCTCGGTTACCAGGGTCGCGCCGGTCAGCGTCGCGATGTCGGCCAGCATGGCCTTGCGGCGGTCGCCGAAGCCCGGGGCCTTCACCGCGACGATGTTGAGCAGACCGCGGATCTTGTTGACGACGATGGTGGCGAGTGCCTCGCCCTCCACGTCCTCGGCGATCACGAGCAGCGGCTTCTTGGTCTGCGCGACCTGCTCTAGCAGCGGCAGGAAGTCCGCCATCGAGGAGATCTTGTTCTGGTGGACGAGGACGTAAGCGTCCTCGAGCACCGCCTCAAGACGCTCCTGGTCGGTGACGAAGTACTGCGAGACGTAGCCCTTGTCGAACTGGAGGCCCTCGGTGAACTCCAGCTCGATCCCCATCGTCGGCGACTCCTCGACGGTGACGACTCCGTCCTTGCCGACCTTGGCGAACGCCTCGGCGATGAGCTCGCCGAGCTTCGGGTCCTGCGCGGAAATCGTCGCGACGTGCGCGATCTCCGTCTGCTCCTCCACCTCGCGGGCGGACTTGAGCAGCCGCTCGGATACCTCGGCGGCGGCGAGGTCGATGCCGCGCTTGAGGTCCATCGGGTTGGCGCCGGCCGCGACCGAGCGAAGCCCGAGGTGGACCATCGCCTGCGCGAGCACGGTTGCCGTGGTGGTGCCGTCACCGGCGACGTCGTTCGTCTTGGTGGCGACTTCCTTGGCGAGCTGGGCGCCAAGGTTCTCGTACGGGTTCTCCAGCTCGATCTCCTTGGCGACGGTCACGCCGTCGTTGGTGATCGTGGGAGCGCCCCACTTCTTATCGATGACGACGTTGCGGCCGCGCGGGCCGAGCGTCACCTTAACGGTGTCGGCGAGCTTGTCCACGCCACGCTCAAGGTGGCGTCGGGCGTCCTCGTCGAACTCCAGGATCTTGGGCATTGACTTACCTCAACCTACGGTTGGATCAGGTGCGGTACTTGGACCTGGGTTTCGCCGACGGGCTCCCGGGCGTCCCACGTGGTGGGCCGCCCGGGTGCACGCACGGGCGCTGGAACTACTTCTCGATGATCGCGAGCACGTCGCGGGCCGAGAGCACCAGGTACTCCTCGCCCGAGTACTTCACTTCCGTGCCGCCGTACTTGCTGTACAGCACCACGTCGTCGACCTTGACGTCGACGGGTACACGTGCGCCCTTGTCGTCGAAACGACCCGGACCAACCGCGAGGACCTTGCCCTCCTGGGGCTTCTCCTTCGCGGTGTCCGGGATGACAAGCCCGGACGCAGTGACCTGCTCAGCCTCGAGCGGCTTGACCACGATGCGGTCTTCGAGCGGCTTGATAACAACTTTGGTGGCGGTCGTCACTATCTGACCTCCCCCTCCGGAACGGTAATGGAAAGTTTGATTGCGAGGCGACCAGGGCCAGCCTGCCGTCGCGGGGGTCAGACCTGCCTCGTCGCATTAGCACTCTACATCAGTGAGTGCTAATCCCGAACACTAGCCGCCGCCGCTGATCCGAGTCAACACGGCCCGCCGGCCTGTCGGCCACGCTGTGCGCCGGCCGAGATTTTTAGCTGCTTGCGCACTGGCGACCACGAAGAGCTACTAAGGTGATCACGCTCCACTCTCACTCCCAGGAGCGCTCGCTTGAAGGAGCACGATGGACCAGTCGGGCAACAACCACTTGCTGTTGCGTGCCAGCCAGTCCGGCCCCCCCGGTTACAACGGTCAACATGTAGCCACCGACCGGATGCGCGAACTGCTC
Organism: uncultured Actinomycetota bacterium; assembly: GCA_963844925.1. GTDB lineage: Bacteria > Actinomycetota > Actinomycetes > Streptosporangiales > Streptosporangiaceae > Trebonia. Next base: position 195,926 of record CAWJQG010000003.1, read on the forward strand.
GCGCGCACGGTGCATGACCACATCATCGAGGAGCGGTCCACGGCCGCCGCGCTGCAGGACATACGCCAGCGGCTTGACGCCCTCGACGGCGCCACCGCGATCGCGGCCACGCTTGACGGCCTGGCAGCCAGCCTCGGCGCGCTCGACAGCAAGCTCACCGCCCGGCTCGAGCGGCTTGACGAGCGGCTCGACGATCAGTACGACCGGGTGCGCGCGATCGAGTCCGCCGTCGAGGGGCAGTCGATGAGCCTGGACGAGGCGGTGTCCAAGGCCGTCGAGGCCGCCAGCGGCGACATCATGGCGCGCATCGCGTCCCTGGAGGACACCGTGCTCACGCTGGCCGAGGCGCTGCTCCGCCCGCCCATCCGGTAGCAGTTTTCTCCCGATATCCGGCCCGCGGTCAAAATCTTCAGCTCGAACGCACGCGTGCTCCGAGTTCACCGGCCCGGTGACTCAGCTCAGCAGGCTCACTCCCATTCGATGGTGCCCGGCGGCTTGCTGGTGATGTCGAGAGCCACCCGGTTGACCTCGCGGACCTCGTTCGTTATCCGGGTCGAGATTCGCGCGAGCAGGTCGTAAGGCAGCCTGGCCCAGTCCGCCGTCATCGCGTCCTCGCTGGTCACCGGGCGGAGCACCACCGGGTGGCCGTAGGTCCTGCCGTCGCCCTGCACGCCCACCGAGCGCACGTCGGCCAGCAGCACCACCGGGCACTGCCAGACGGACTTGTCGAGGCCCGCCGCGGTCATCTCCGCCCGGGCGATCGCGTCCGCCTCGCGCAGGATCGCCAGCCGCTCCGCGGTGACCTCGCCGATGATCCTGATGCCGAGGCCGGGGCCCGGGAACGGCTGCCGCCAGACGATCTCTGCGGGCAGCCCGAGCTCCTCGCCGACCCGGCGCACCTCGTCCTTGAACAGCCAGCGCAGCGGCTCGACGAGCCGGAACTTCAGGTCGTCAGGGAGCCCGCCCACATTGTGATGCGACTTGATGTTCGCGGTCCCGGTGCCGCCGCCCGACTCGACCACGTCCGGGTAGAGCGTGCCCTGGACGAGGAACTCGGTCGACTCGCCGTGCGCGCCCGCTTCCCGGGTGATATCCCGGGCCGCGCGCTCGAAGGCGCGGATGAACTCGCGGCCGATGATCTTCCGCTTCGCCTCGGGGTCGGTGACCCCGGCGAGCGCGCTGAGAAACTCCGCCGCGGCGTCCACCACGTGCAGCCTGACCCCGGTCGCGGCCACGAAGTCCTGCTCGACCTGCGTCGCCTCGCCCTTACGCAGCAGCCCGTGATCGACGAACACGCAGGTCAGGCGTTCCCCGATGGCTCGCTGGACCAGGGCGGCGGCGACGGCGGAGTCGACGCCGCCGGACAGCCCGCAGATCGCCCGCCCGCCGCCGATCTGCTCCCTGATCCGGTCGGTCTGCTCCTCGACGATATTCAGCATGGTCCACGTGGGACGGCACCCCGCCGCCTCGAGGAACCGGCGGAGGATCTGCGTCCCGCACTCGGTGTGCATCACCTCGGGGTGGAACTGCACACCGTAAAGCCCGCGCTCCGGGTTCTCCACCGCCGCGGCCGGCGTGGTCGCGGTCCGCGCGGTCACCGTGAACCCGGCCGGCGCGATGGTGGAGGTGTCCCCGTGCGACATCCAGACGCTGAGCTCGGGGCCGAGCCCGCCAAGCAGCCGCCCGCCCGCCGGCAGGACCTGCAGCGGCGTGCCGCCGTACTCGGCCGCGCCGGTCGGCTCGACCGTGCCGCCAAGCTCCTTGACCAGCACCTGGTGCCCGTAGCAGATGCCGAAGATCGGCAGCCCTGCGTCGAAGAGCCCCGCGGGCGCGTTGGGCGCGCCCTCGGCGTACACCGAGGACGGGCCGCCGGACAAGATGATCGCCTTCGGCTGCTTGGCCAGCATCTCGCTGACCGGCATGGTCGATGGCACGATCTCCGAGTAGACGTGGCACTCACGCACCCGGCGGGCGATCAGCTGGGCATACTGCGCCCCAAAGTCGAGCACCAGAACGGTGTCAAACCCACCAGGCCCAGACACACCGACCGCCTTCCACCAGGACTCCCGTGTAACGGCACAGTGTAGTTGCCTCCGGCTGGCCGGCGGGCAGGCCGGAGAACCGCCGCGAGCGGGCCTCCCTTCACGCTTGGGACACAGCAACTCGGGACATGAACCTCAGGAACCGTCCACGATGACAGGAGTCACGCCCATGCCTGATGCCACCCTGAGCTTCGAGCGCGACATCAAGCCGCTGTTCCGCGCGAAAGACCGCACCTCGATGAGCAGGGCCTTCGATCTGTGGTCGGCAGCCGACGTCGCCGCCCACGGCGACGCCATCCTCGCCCGCCTCCAAGACGGCTCGATGCCCTGCGACGGCGCCTGGCCCGCCAGCAAGGTAGACACCTTCGCCAACTGGCTCGCCGAAGGCGCCCAGCCCTGAGCAGAGTTGCCAAGGCCGCCGTGATCGGCCGTGATCGGCCGTGATCGGCCGTGATCACGAAAGATTGGTGCACTTATACGATACGGATCCTTCGCCATGAAAAAAGTCTTCGTGATCATTGCCCCAACGGGTGCGAGCCCGCTAGCTGAGCAAGGTTCAATCCACCTAGGGGCCGGTTCCTGAAGGGCTGGGCCCGGGGGTGTCGGGCTGGGCGGGGGGCTCCGGCGTTGGCTCCGGGGTGGGGGTTACCCGGAGGCGGGAGATGCGGCGGGCGTCCATTTCGGTGACGGTGATGGTGTAGCCGGGGACATCGACCGAGGCGCCCGGCTCGGGGAGTTCGCCGAGGGCGGCGAGCACGAAGCCGGCGACGGTTTCGTAGGGGCCCTCGGGGAGGCGGATCAAGGTCTGCTCTTCGAACTCGTCCAGGTTGAGCAGGCCGTCCACCTCGACCTCGCCGCGCGGGAGCTTCTTCGCCGCCGCCTCGCCGGTGTCGTACTCGTCCCTGATGTCGCCGACAAGCTCCTCGACCAGATCCTCGAGGGTAATGATGCCCGCGGTGCCGCCGTACTCGTCGGCCACGATCGCCATGTGGGCCCGCTCGCGGCGCATCTCGGAGAGCGCGGCGAGCACGGTCTTGCTGATCGGCAGGAACTTGATCGGCCTGACTACCTGATCGACGAGCGTCGAGAGGTCCGGCGCGGCCGGGCCTAGCACGTCCCTGATGTGCACGAACCCGACGATGTTGTCGTAGGAGTCCTGATAGACCGGCAGCCGCGAGTAAGGAACGCTGGCGGCGATCTGGGCGGCCTCTCCGACCGAGGTGCCGGCCGCGAGGAACTCGACCTCGGTGCGGGGGATGAGCACCTCGCGGATCTGCCGCTTCCCGGCGTCGAAGACCTCACCGACGATGCGCCGCTCGTCCGCGCTGAGCGTCTGCGTGCCGACCACCAGCTCGCGGACCTCCTGCTCGGTCATCGCCTGACGGCCTTGCCTGGGGTCGCCGCCGAGCAGCGTGACGACCACGTTGACCGACACCGACAGCAGCCAGACCACGGGCCGGGCGAGCGTTGCGATCCGGTCAAGCAGCGGGGCCGAGAAAAGGGCCAGCGACATCGCCCGCTGCAGCGCGATCCGCTTGGGCGCGAGTTCGCCGAGCACCAGGCTGACGAAGGTGATGCAAATGGTGACGATCCCGAACGCGAGCGGGGACGCCACATCGTCGGACACCTGGTGCCGAACCAGCCAGCCGTGCAGCAGCCCGACGAGCGTGTCCGCGCCGAAGGCACCCGACACCAGCGTCGCCAGCGTCACGCCGATCTGCACGGCCGACAGGAACCTGTTCGGGTCCGACGCGAGCCGCGCGGCCTTCGCGCCGCGCCTGCCGCGCCTGCTCAACGAGCGCACCTGGGTCTCGCGCAGCGAGACGAGCGCCATCTCCGAGGCAGAGAAGAACCCGCCAATGGACACGATGACGAGGACGATGATCACGTCCAGGACGACCCTGCTCACGCTGCGATCGCCGACTTCCTCCGCTGCCCACCCGTTGACTGCTGTCCCGGCAGGTTACCCGTACATTTATGTCCGAAGCCAGTTTCTGCCGTCAGTCTAGACCGGATAAAGTTTCCGCCCGTTGCGGCGGGCATCGCCGGAAGCGGCGAGCTGAGCACGGCCAGCAGCGGCGATAGGACGGCGGCATTGAGCACGGAAGTCTGGTTCGCCCCGGGGCGGGCCAACCTGATGGGCGAGCACACCGACTACAACGAGGGCTCCGTGCTCCCGTTCGCGCTCGCCCAGGGCGTAACCGCGACCGCCACCGCGCGCGCCGACGGGCTGCTGGTGCTGCGGTCGAAGCAGAAGACCGGCGATACGGTCACGGTCGCGCTTGACGCGCTCGCGCCCGGCTCGGTGACCGGCTGGGCGGCCTACCCGGCAGGGGCGGCCTGGGCGCTGCGCGCGGCCGGGTTCGACATCGCCGGCGCGTCGATCGATATCGACTCCGACCTGCCGGTCGGGGCGGGCGTGTCGTCATCGGCCGCGCTCCAGTGCTCGGTGGCGCTGGCGCTGTGCTCGCTGTCGCGCCTGACGGTCGCGCGCGGGGAGCTGGCGCTGATCGCCAAGCGCGCGGAGAACGAGTTCGTCGGCGCGCCCACCGGCATCGTCGACCAGTCCGCGGCGCTGCTCTGCCGGGAGGGGCACGCGATGCTGCTCGACTGCGGAACGCTGGCGCGGACGCAGGTGCCGTTCCGACCGTCAGCCGCGGGAGCGGTAGCGCTCATCGTCGATACCCGCGTTACCCACGCGCTCGTATCGGGCGAGTACGCGGCGCGGCGAGCCGAGTGCGAGGAGGCGGCGCTACTGCTCGGCGTGCCGGCGCTCGGCGCGGTGGCCGACCCTGACGCGGTTGAGGTGCTGGCCGACCCCGTGCTGCGGCGCCGCGCCCGGCACGTGGTCACCGACAGCGCCCGCGCCCGGGCGATCGCGTCGGCCCTGCGGCGCGAGGACGGGGGCGGCGTGGGCGGGGATGAGGGTGGCGTGGGCGGGGATGAGGGTGGCGTGGGCGGGGATAAGGCTGGCGTGGGCGGGGATGCGGACAGCGCCGTTACGTACCGGTATGTCGGGGCGCTGCTGACCGAGGGGCACGCGTCGCTGCGGGACGACTTCGGAGTCTCCTGGCCGCAGGCTGACGCCGCCGTGGACGTCGCCATCGGGTCGGGCGCGTACGGGGCGAAGATGATCGGCGGCGGCTTCGGCGGCTCGGTGCTCGCCCTAGTTCCCCTGGAACGCGAAGCAACGGTCCGTTCCATACTCTCGATGACTTTCAAAGATCACGGCTGGGCAGCACCGCAATTCCTTGCGGCTGTCCCCTCGCCGGCGGCACGCCGCCTAGGCAAGCAGACAGGTGAAACCTGAAGTCAGGGCCTAGAGCGAAGCCACATCCGCCTGCTTGGCGCGGACGGCCTCGGCCGCCTCGCGCAGGCCGGCGAGCTCGGAGTCGGTCAGGTCGCGCTCGACGATCTTCTTGACCCCGCCCGCCCCGACCTCGGCCTCGACGCCCAGGTAGACGCCGGAGATGCCGTACTCGCCGTCGACCCAGGCGCAGACGGGCATGACCTCGCCGGTGTCCTCGGCCACGGCCCTCGCCATCCGCGCGGCCGCGGCCGACGGCGCGTAGTACGCCGAGCCGGTCTTGAGCAGCGCGACGACCTCGCTGCCGCCGTTGCGGGTCCGGGTGACCAGCGGCTCGATCTCGGCCTCGGGGAGCACCTCGGCGAGCGGCTTGCCGTCCACCGAGGACGCCGAGGGCACCGGCACCATCGTGTCGCCATGCGAGCCGAGGGTCAGCGTCTTGACCGAGCCGACCGGCACGCCGAGCTTCTCCGCAACGAAGAAGGAGAACCGGGCGGTGTCCAGCATGCCGGCCTGGCCGAGCACGCGCGAGGTCGGGAAACCGGAGACCTTCGCCGCCAGCGCGGTCATCTCGTCGAGCGGGTTGGAGACGATGATCAGCACGGCCTCCGGCGCGTGCTTGGCGACGTTCTCCACCACCTGGCGGACGATCTTGGCGTTGACCTCGATCAGGTCCATCCGGCTCATACCCGGCTTGCGGGGCAGCCCGGCCGTGATCACCACGACGCCGGCGCCGGCCAGCACCTCGTAGCCCTCGCCGTTCGCGCCGGTCGTCTTGCCGGTCACCCTGGTCTCGAAGCCCTCGATCGCCCGCGCCTGGTTCAGGTCCAGCGCGAGACCCTCGGCCCAGCCGTCCCTGATGTCGGTGAGCACGACCTCGTCGAAGATGTCGTACTCAGCCAGCCGCAGCGCGGTGGTCGATCCATAGAAGCCAGCCCCGATGACGGCTACCTTGCCCTTGCGTGCCATTCGTGAAATCTCCCCGTTCTTTTAGCCGACCCATCCGACTAACCTAGCCGGTCACTGTCAGCGGGGTACAGGGGCGTCCCCCGGGAGATAACAGAGCAGCGAGCGCCTCGTTGAAGGTCTTCGAGGGACGCATCACGGCAGCGGTCTTCTCGGCGTCGGGCAGGTAGTAGCCACCGATGTCGGCAGTCTTGCCCTGGACCGCGAGGAGTTCCGCGACGATCGTGGGCTCCTTCGCGGCCAACGTCTCGGCCAGCCCCTTGAACGCCGCGGCGATCTCGGCGTCGTCGGTCTGCTTGGCCAGTTCCTGGGCCCAGTACAGCGCTAGGTAGAAGTGCGAGCCGCGGTTGTCGAGCGTGCCCAGCTTGCGCCCCGGGCTGCGGTCTTCGTCAAGGAACGTGCCGGTCGCCCGGTCGAGCGCGTCGGCCAGCACCTTCGCGGCGGGTACGCCGGCGAACTCGGCGTACTGCTCGAAGGAGGGCACCAGCGCAAAGAACTCGCCCAGCGAGTCCCAGCGCAGGTAATTCTCCTGGACGAGCTGCTGGACGTGCTTGGGGGCGGAGCCGCCGGCGCCGGTCTCGAAGAGGCCGCCGCCCGCGATCAGCGGCACGATGGAGAGCATCTTGGCCGACGTGCCGACCTCGAGGATCGGGAACAGGTCGGTGTTGTAGTCGCGCAGCACGTTGCCGGTAACGGAGATCGTGTCGAGCCCCTGCCGCATGCGCTGCAGTGAGTACTCGGTGGCCAGCTGGGGCGAGAGGACCTGGATTTCCAGGCCGGCCGTGTCGTGCTCGGGCAGGTAGGCGTCGACCTTCTTGATCAGCTCGGCGTCGTGGGCGCGTGACTCGTCGAGCCAGAAGACCGCAGGGGTCTGCGCGGCGCGGGCCCGCGTGACGGCGAGCTTCACCCAGTCGCGGACCGGGATGTCCTTGGTCTGACAGGCTCGCCAGATGTCGCCGGCCTCGACGTCATGGGCGAGCAGGATCTCGCCGGCCTGGTTGACGACGGTAACGGTGCCGTCGGCGGGGATCTCGAAGGTCTTGTTGTGCGAGCCGTACTCCTCCGCGGCCTGCGCCATCAGGCCGACGTTGGGGACGGTTCCGATCGTCGCGGGGTCGAGCGGGCCGTTCCTCTTCACGTCCTCGATGACGGTCGCGTAGACCCCCGAGTAGGAGGAATCGGGGATGACCGCGAGGGTGTCGTCCTCGGCGCCGTCCACCCCCCACAGCTTGCCGCCGTTGCGGATAAGGGCCGGCATGGAGGCGTCCACGATGACATCGCTCGGCACGTGCAGGTTAGTGATGCCCTTGTCGGAGTTAACGTAGGACAGCCGCGGGCCCGACGCGAGCGCCGCCTCGAAGGCCGCCTTGATCTCCGCGCCGTTCGGCAGCGACGGCAGCCCGGCCAGGATTGCGCCAAGGCCGTCGTTGGCCGAGAGGCCGACGGCGGCGAGGTCGTCGCCGTAGTTGTCGAAGACGTCCGCGAAGTAGGCCCTCACCACGTGGCCGAAGATGATCGGATCGGAGACCTTCATCATGGTCGCCTTAAGGTGCACCGAGAAGAGGACGTTCTCGGCCTTAGCCTGCGCCAGCGCGTTGACCAGGAAGGCCCGGAGGTTGGCGGCCTGCATGACGGTGGCATCGACGACCTCGCCGGCCAGCACCGGGAGCGACTCCAGCAGCACCTTCTGCTCACCGGAGGTGGTCTCAAGGACGACCTTGAGCGTGTCGTCGGCGGGCAGCGTGACCGACTTCTCGTTGGCCCGGAAGTCGTGGCCGCCCATCGTCGCTACGGAAGTCTTCGAGTCCTTGCCGAAGGGCTTGTTGGCGTGCGGGTGCTTGCGAGCATAGGCCTTCACCGGAAGCGGGGCGCGGCGGTCGGAGTTGCCCTGGCGCAGCACCGGATTGACCACCGAGCCGATGGCCTTGTGGTACTTCGCCCTGATCTCGGTCTGGTCCGGCGTCCAGGGCGCCTCCGGGTAGTCCGGGAGCGCGTACGCCTTGGCCTGCAGCTCCCTGATCGCGGCCTTGAGCTGGGGGACCGAGGCGGAGATGTTGGGCAGCTTGACGATGTTGGCCTCGGGACTCATCGTCAGCGCACCCAACTCGGCCAGCGCGTCGTCGGCCAGGCCGAACTGAGCCAGGATGCGCCCAGCCAGTGAGATGTCACGGGTCTCGAACTCCACGCCGACCTTTTGGGCATAGGCGGAGACGATGGGGAGGAAGGAGTACGTCGCCAGCAGCGGCGCCTCGTCCGTGTGGGTGTAGATGATCGTGGCCATCGTGTTTCCAGCTCCTGCTCTGGAGATTTCTTCTCGACGTCAAGATACCTGCCGCGCGGGGGTGAGGGAAACGCTGCGCCCCCTCGAACCAGCCGACTTGGCCCTTGGCCCTAATGCGGCAGTACCAGGCCCGCGACAACCAGGCCGACGCCGAGGACAGTGAGCGTGAACACGTCGGTTACCCGTTTCCTGGTGCCGAGGAGGCCTACCAGCCGGGCGGGGAGAGCCAGTCGGACGAGAGCGCCGACCACCAGCGCGACGCCGCCGACGACAGCCCCCTGTCCGCCGCCCGCCGAGCCTTGGCGCCAGGCGATGTAAACGCCGGCGACCACGCAGACCAAGACAGCCAGGTACGGGATGAATGCGACGACGCTCCCGTCGTCACGGGCGCGGTGGTCCCTGGCCGACGCGTGCTTGGACTCGGACCCCATCATCGTCTCCCGCGGTCAGCCGCGTGCGGACGGCCGACCTTCTGGCCGCTCACGAGGGAGTTTACCGGTCAGCGGCCAAGCACGGACGCGCGTACTGGGGGAAATTCCCGACTAACGATAGGGTGAGATAAGCGTCACGTCGCCTATTAGACGGGAAGGTCTGGCGTGGACAAGCCTTGCATTCGTATTGAGGACACCGCGGAAGCAATTCCGCTGCGCGACGAGGTAACTACGATCGGCCGGGGCCTCCGGGTGGATGTCCGGCTTGATGACCCGAGCGTATCCCGACTACATGCCGAAATCGTGCGCCGCGGACCCTATTTTTACCTGGCCGACCTAGGATTATCACGGAACGGCACCCAGGTTAACGGACGACCGATCGCCCGCCGGGTGCTTGCGGACGGCGACGTGCTGACCTTCGGCTCGGCGCGGTGCCGGATCGTGGGACTGCCCTCCGAGGAAGCGACGGCCGAGGTCGAGCAGCGCCGCTCGACCGCACCGGAGCTGACCCGCCGCGAGCTTGACGTCCTGATCTCGCTCTGCCGCCCGGCGCTGTCGGACGACGCGTTCATCACGCCCGCCACGGCAAAGGAGATCGCCAGCGACATGACCGTGACGGAGGCCGCGGTCAAGCAGCACCTGCTCCGGCTGTACGGAAAGTTCCGGGTGCCGGAGGGCACCAACCGGCGCGCCCGGCTGGCCAACCTGGTCATATCCCTCGGCCTGGTCCGGCCGCTGGCCGATTACGGCTCAGGGCAGGTGCAGCATGCCCACGGTGCTGCTGAGCAGCCACCGCTGGATGGCGTGCAGCGTCCCGCCGAGTGAGGGCAGCACGTTGATCGTCGGCAGCAGGTGCGGGATCGTCGAGGCTGTGGCCGGCCAGATGAGCGGCGGCTGGGAGAATGCCGAGGAGAGCACCGCGAGGGCCAGCGCCACGGCCGAGATGCAGGCGGCGATCATGACGCCCCTGGAGCGGATCACCGCGGCGGACATCCGCCGCAGCTGCCGCCGGGGGGCGCGCGAGCCAGGGCCCACGCAGTAAAAGGCGACGGCCGCGCCCGCGCCCCAGCTGAGCGCGGCCGGCAGCGTTCCCGCCCGGGCGAAGATGACGGACGCGATCACGGCCGGCACCGCCACGACCAACGCGAGCGGTGCGATGATCGCGGTCTTCAGCAGCGCGCGGGCAACGGTCCAGGGGGCCGTGACGATCACCAAGAGGATGTCGCTCGGCCGGGCGCCGCGCACGCTGCGCCGTTCCGACAGCGACGCCTGCGCGGTGTCGGTCGCCCGGAGCAGGGTGATGACGCCGAGGGCGAGGATCGTGCCGGCGAGCGGGAGCAGGAGGCTGAGCCCGACGGCGCCGACCGCCGCAGCCAGGCCGATCAGGCCATGGCCGACGACCGGGGGTGGTGCCGGCGCTCTGGGGGGTACCGGCGCCTGCGACTGCGGCCGACCGGTTCCCGGCGACTGCGGCGGCTGCGACTGCGTCCCCTGCGGCTGGTTGGCGAGCTGCGCGCCCGGCCGCGCGTAATCGACGGGCGGCAGCAGGTCGATCACGTCCGGTGCGGCCTGGGCCGGCGACCGGTACTCGGGCCAGTCCGTGCGCCGGTACGCGGGGGCACCGTTGGGTCTCATCGCGGCGTCGGGTCTTATCGGCACGGGCGCTGCCCCGCCGGCGTCGGTCAGCGTCAGCTGAGCGCCGTTCGGCAGCCGGGTGGTCCCGTAGGGCGGGATGGCGCCGTTCGCGACCGACGCCGCGCACAGGCTGACCAGCGAGCGCGCGGTCGGCCGGGCCAGCGGGTCGGTGGAGAGCGCGGCGGTCACGAGCGGCAGCAGCGCAGGCGGGACGCCGGTGAGCTCCGGCCTGCCCGCGAGCACCCGGTAGAAGACGGTCTGGAAATCGCCCGTGCCGTACGGCTGGCGGCCGGTGGCGGCGTAGGCCATCGTGGTGCCCCAGGAGTGCACGTCGGATGCCCCGCTGGCCTCCTTGCCCTCGATGATCTCGGGCGAAAGGTAGCCGGGGGTGCCCATCACCAGGCCGGTCTTGGTCAGCCTGGTGGAGTCCTGGATGTGCGCGATGCCGAAGTCGATCACCACCGGCTGCCCGTCGTCGAGCATCACGTTCCCCGGCTTGAGGTCGCGGTGCACCACCCCGGCCGCGTGGATGGCGGCAAGCGCCTCGGCCAGCCCGCTGGCCAGCCGCAGCAGCGCTCCCCCGCGCAGCGGGCCGCTGCGGCGCACCGATGCTTCCAGCGTCTGGCCGGGAACGTACCTGGTAACGACGTAGGGTGATGGCCCGTTGATATCGGCGTCGAGCACCGCGGCGACATACGGGTTGCTGACCCGGCGCATGGTCTCCACCTCGCGGGCCAGGCGCAGCCGGGCGGCGGGGTCGCTGGCCACCGCGGGCCCGAGGACCTTGATGGCGACTTGTCGGTTGGCCGCGTCGCTGGCGAGGTAGACCACGCCCATGCCGCCCTCGCCGATCTTCTCCAGAACTCGGTAAGGGCCGATCTTGCGCGGGAGGGAATCCAGTGCAGGCATCGTTCTCTCAGAGTATGTGCTGCACCCGGGATTTCTATAAAACCTTGATTACTCTCTAGCAGCTTTGCGTAACGAGCCGATGACAAGACGGCGCAGCGCCTCGGCTGCCTGCGCGTTCGATTCGGCGTTGGCGACGAGGGCGCTGGCCAGCGCGGCCGCCCACTGCTGGAGCGGCACCGGCTGCCGCGAAAGCACCACACCGCGGACCTCGCGGCAGATCTCCGCGACGGGACGACCGTTGCTCACCGCGAGCGTCATGACCTGGTCTCCGAGCCTGACGGCGATCTTGGCGATCTCGCCGGGACGGCCGCGCATCCGGTCGGACATCGACTGCTTGCGATCCACCGTCACGTATCCCGGTGGCAATGCCTCGCTCAGGGACTTGGTAAGGACGCTGGCGTACAGGGCGGCGTCGTTGCCGTCCGCTCGCAGCGCTGCCGTTACCATCTCAAGCGAGAGCGCGTCATCAGGCTCAGTCACACTTGAAGTATTGCACCTCAGCCACCGGGTGGGGACGGCGCGATCATGGCGCCGTCCCCACCGCGGGGGTATGGGGGCTGCGCAAGCCCCCATGATCGGGGGCGCAGGGGCCGGGGGGAATGGGGGGCGGGAGCCCCCCATGCCGGAGGGCGGTCCCCCCGCGGGCAATTCAGCGCCCCTCGAAAACGGCCTTTCCCGGGCCGTTCTCCAGGAAGCTGCGCATGCCCGCCTTCTGGTCGTCGGTGGCGAACAGCGCCGCGAAGTGCAGCCGCTCGATCTCCAGCCCGGCGGCCAGATCGACCTCAAGCCCCCGGTTGACGGCCTGCTTGGCGGCGCGCAGCGCCAGCGCCGGCCCGGCCGCGTACTGCGCGACCAGGTCCCTGGCGGCCTGGTAGACGTCGGCGTCCGGCACTACCTTGTCGGCCAGGCCGATGGCCAGGGCCTCGGCGGCGCCCATGTGCCTGCCGGAGAAAATCAGATCCTTGGCCTTGGCCGGCCCGACCAGCCGCGGCAGCCGCTGCGTCCCGCCGGCGCCGGGGATGATCCCGAGCAGGATCTCCGGCTGCCCGACCTTGGCGCTCTCGCCGAGCACCCGGAAATCGGCGCAGAGCGCGAGTTCGAGCCCCCCGCCGAGCGCGTACCCGGTGACCGCCGCGACCACGGGTTTCGGTATGTCGGCGACGGCGGTGAACGACCCCTGGAGCGCGGCCGACCGCTCGGCCATATCCGGGTAGCCCATGGACGCCATCTCCTTGACGTCGGCGCCCGCCGCGAAGACCCGCTCGCCGCCGTAGAGGATGACCGCGCGAACCGCGCTGTCGGCCGACACCTGCGCCGCCGCGCTCGCGATCTCGTCCTGAACCTGCGCGTTAAGCGCGTTCATCTTCGGCCGGTCCAGCCGGATCGTCGCGATCCCGTCCGCGACCTCAATCCGCACGAACTCGCCCACGCCCGCCACCTCCACGCCGAGACCACCCGCACCACCCGCACCACCCGCGAACCTGCGGCATCCCTAAGCTACAGCGCCGCCCCGGCGCCTCCAGGGCCGGTCTGCGGCGAGCACAGCACAACCCGACCCGACGCGACGCGACGCGACGTTCGTCGGGAGTTAGCGCCCGCAGCACGTCGAGTTCGTTGCCGTCCGGGTCAGCCATGACCACCCACGGCGCAGGCTCGGGGCCGACGCGGCCTATCCCGTCTTCCTTCAGCCCCAAAAGACCCTTCCTCCTCGCTTCTTGCTCCCACTTTTCATAGCTGCCGGACACTTTTTCGACTTTACATAGCTGCCGGACATTTTCAGGTCTACTGAAACGTTTATTTTGTCCGGGAGCTATGTAAAGACGTCCCAGGCTGCGGCTGGCGCTCGGCGTTGGAGGCTGCTTAAGCCACCGGCAGGATGCCGCGCAGCGCCATGTCGACGAGGTCATCGACGAACTGATCATCAAGCGGGGCGTGGCCGTGCAGGAGCCGATGGTAGAGCGGACCGTAGAGCAGGTCGATCGCCACCTCGACCTTCGTTTCCCCCGGGATCTCGCCGCGGGCGACGGCGTCGGCGAAGATCATGCGGGCCTGGTCCCGGCGCGGCTCGAGAATGCGCCGCTGGTACTCGGCGGAGAAGGCCGGGTCGGTCCGCGCCTCCGCGAGCAGCGCGGCGACTACGCGGCCATAGTGCCGACTGCTGGCCAGCCGGGTCCAGGCGCGCAGCAGCGCGATCAGGTCGCTGCGGAGCAGCCCGCTCTCGTACTGCTGCGGGGTCACGGCCGACCACTCGGTGAACAGCATGTCGAGGGCGAGGATTTCCTTCTTTGGCCACCAGCGGTAGATCGTGGCCTTGCTGACCCCAGCCCGCTCCGCGACGGCATCCATGCTGACCGCGTACAGGCCGTGCTCGAGTAGCAGGTCCGCCGCCGCTGTCAGGACCGCCTTATGGGCCGTCTCGCTGCGCGGCCGACCGCGCGCAGGCACGATGGCTTGGCTCATGTCGTCGCCATTCTCCTGTGCCGCCGGGCGATGTCGCAGTTGTCGGGCAGGAGCCCCTGTCCGTTCCCGCCAACATGAGTGACGGTGCTGCCGAGCCGGAGCAGCAGTGGCTCAGCCGCCCGGTACCCCGCTTCCGTTCCGCCCACCATGATCGCCAGGGTCCCGCTCTCGGCTGCGGAAACGCCGCCGGAGACGGCCGCGTCGATCATGGTGGCGGCACGCGAGCGCACCTGCCCGGCAAGCTCGCGGCTGGCACCCGGGCTCACGGTGCTCATGTCGATGTAAAGGGCGCCCGGCCGCAGACCGGCCAGGACGCCGTCCGGCCCCGAGGTGACCGCCGCGAGCGCCGCGTCATCGGTGACCATGCTGAACACCACCTCCGACGCGGCGGCGACCTCGCGCGGCGTGTCGCGCCAGATAAGGCCCTCGGCGATGAGCGCGCTTGCCTTTGATTTGGTGCGATTGGTACCGAACACCTGGTTGCGATAGAGCAATCGGCCTGCGAGCGGTGCCCCCATAGAGCCGAGGCCCACGAATCCGATTCTGGTCCTGAGCTGCGTCTGCATAATTCCCCCTATACGAAACGATACTACCAGTTTTGTTTAAGAGGAACAGCATCCCATGCCGAAAATGCAAGCAGCGACCACCATCAGCTCTGCCCATAAATCGGGGCAACTCGGACGCGAAGTACGTCACACTGATGGCAGCCGCCGCTTGCAGATCGGCTAGTCGGCTCTCTGGCGATTAGCGCAGGTCCCCCGTTGACATGCCGGCCGGCCCTTGCGGATAGGTGACCAGGCCAAGCTCGGCGCGGGTGGCGAGCAGCGGGTGGTCGGGGAGAATCCGGGCCGTGTAGCCGAACGGACCGGGCTGGCCCAGCTCTACCGAGCCCGAGAAGCGGCCAAGCGGGCCGTCGGAGGCGGACAGAGTGTCGGCGGTGAGCGTCACGTACGACGGCTCGACGATGTCGTCGTCCTCGCCAAGGCGGCCGTAGACCAGCTCGACGCGGACGTCTGACGGGGTCAGCTCGCCGAGCGACGCGATGACCCGGACGTCGAGCACCGCGCCGAGGGACGGCTCCGCGCCGTCGGCCTCGACGTGCTCGATCCGCACCAGGTCCCAGCTCCGCCGGATGCGGTCCTTCCACGCGGCGAGCTCGCGGGCGGGGCGGTTCCCCTCCGTCGCGAGCGCACGCGAGGCCCGCGCGGCCGGCGCGTACAGGTTGGTCACGTAGTCGCCGACCATGCGGTCCGCCCGGACAAGCGGGCCGAGGCTGCGCAGCCCGTGCCGCATCATCTCGACCCAGCCGTGCGGCACGCCGTCGGCGCCGACGTCGTAGTACAACGGCGCGACCGACTTGGCGATCAGCTCGTACAGCGCGGACGCCTCGAGCTCGTCCCTGCGGCCCGGATCGACGACGCCGTCCGCCGTGGGGATCTCCCAGCCGTTGCCGCCGTCGTACCACTCGTCCCACCAGCCGTCCCTGACTGACAGGTTCAGGCCGCCGTTGAGCGCCACCTTCATGCCCGACGTGCCGCAGGCCTCAAGCGGGCGCAGCGGGTTGTTCAGCCAGACGTCGCACCCCTGGACCAGGTACCGGGCCAGCGCCATGTCGTAGTCGGGCAGGAAGACGATCCGGCGGCGCACCGTCTCCGAGTCGGTGAACTGGACCATCTGCTGGATGAGCCGCTTGCCGCCCTCGTCGGCCGGGTGCGCCTTGCCCGCGATCACGATCTGGATCGGGCGCTCCGGGTCGAGGAGCAGCCCGGCCAGCCGCTGCGGGTCCTCGAGCATCAGCGTCAGCCGCTTGTAGGACGGCACCCGGCGGGCGAACCCGATCGTCAGCACGTTCTCGTACAGCACGTCATCAATCCAGGTCAGCTCGGCGCCGGACGCGCCCCGCTGCTGCCACGACTCGCGCAGCCGCCGCCTGGTCTCGGTGACCATCCGGGCCCGCAGCTGGCGGCGGATCGCCCACAGCCGCCCGGCGTCGGCCGACGCGACGTCGGCCGAGTCGCCCAGGTCGGAGACCTCGTGCGCGACCCAGGTGGGCGCGTGCACGCCGTTGGTGATCGACCCGATCGGCACCTCGGCGGTGTCGAACCCGGGCCACAGGCCGGCGAACATCTCCCTGCTCACCTCGCCGTGCAGCACCGACACGCCGTTGACCCGCTGGGCCAGCCGCATGCCCATCACGGCCATGTTGAACATGTGCGGGTCGCCGCCCGGGTAGGTCTCCGCGCCGAGCGCGAGCACCTCGTCAAGCTCGATGCCGGGTTCCGCGCCGGAGTGGTACCACCGCTCGATCAGCTCTCGCGGGAACCGGTCGATGCCGGCCGGCACCGGCGTGTGCGTGGTGAAGACCGTGCCCGCCCGGGACAGCTCGAGCGCCTCGCTGAAGGAGAGCCCGGACGCCACGTACTCCCTGATCCGCTCCAGGCCGAGGAAGCCGGCGTGCCCCTCGTTGGTGTGGAACACCTCGGGCTCGGGGTGGCCGGTGATCGCGCAGAAGGCGCGCACCGCGCGGACGCCGCCGATGCCGAGCAGCAGTTCCTGGCGGAGCCGGTGCTCGCTCCCGCCGCCGTACAGCCGGTCGGTCACCTCGTGCAGCGCGGGCTCGTTCTCCTCAACGTAGGAGTCGAGCATCAGCAGCGGCACCCGGCCCACCTGCGCCAGCCATACCTGGGCGGTGAGCAGCTTGCCGTCGGCGAGCCCGACCGAGACCTTCACCGGTTCGCCGTCGGGCGACCGCAGCAGCGTCAGCGGCAGTCCGTTCGGGTCGTCGGCCGGGTAGCGCTCCGCCTGCCAGCCGTCTGCCGACAGCGACTGGGTGAAGTAGCCGTGCCGGTAGAGCAGGCCCACCCCGATGATCGGCACGCCGAGGTCGCTGGCCGACTTGAGGTGGTCGCCCGCGAGGATGCCCAGGCCGCCCGAGTACTGCGGGAGAACGGCGGTGATGCCGTACTCCGGCGAGAAGTAGGCGATCGCGTTCGGCAGCGACCCCGGCGCGCCTGCCTCGTCCGACTGGTACCAGCGCGGCTCACCGGTGTAGCCGCGCAAGTCGGCGACGACCGCGTCCAGGCGGCGCAGGAAATCCTCGTCAACGGCGAGGTCAGCGAGTCGGCCTGGTCGCATCGAGCTGAGCATCGCCACCGGGTCACCACCGGAGGCGGCCCACCCGGCCGGGTCGATCGACTCGAAAAGCTCAACCGTCGGCGGGTGCCAGGACCAGCGGAGGTTGAGCATTAGGTCATGCAGCGGCGCTAGCGGCTGCGGAAGCGTCACGCGGACGGTGAAACGTCGAATCGCTCTCACATGCAGTCATTATAGAGGATCATTCGTTTACTGGGTCGGCGTTTCCCTTGCGAAGCATAACTGGATACGGTGACGGCGTGATTGGACGTATCCCCATCCTTGACATCGAGCCCTCGGTTGAGTGCGGGCGCCGCCCGGCCAAGGCCGTTGCGGGCGAGACTTTCCAGGTCAGCGCAACCGTCATCAAAGAAGGGCACGGCGTACTTGGAGCCGGCGTGGTGCTGCGAGATCCCGCCGGCCGGCTGGCCCGCTGGTCCGGATGCGCGAGCTGACGCCGGGGACCGACCGTTACGGTGCCGATGTCACGGTGACCAGCGAGGGTACCTGGCACTTCCACGTCGAGTCGTGGAACGACCCGATCGCGCACTGGGCGCACGACGCGCACATCAAGGTCCCGCGCGGCCAGGACGTCGAGCTCATGCTGACCGAGGGAGCGCTGCTCTTCGAGCTTGCCGCGCGGTCGATCAGGCAGCCGCCCGGCGCGTCCCGGCCGGCGGCGGCGCGCACGGCGCTGAACGCGCTCGCCAAGAAGCTGCGCGATCGCAGCCTGCCGCCCTGGGACCGGCTCGCGGCGGCGCGGACGCGGCAGGTCGCGGCGGTGCTCAGCGAGTACCCGCTCCGCGACCAGGTGACCAGGTCCAGGTGGCTGCCGGTGCTGGCGGAGCGCAAGCGCGCCCTCTACGGGGCCTGGTACGAGTTCTTCCCGCGCTCCGAGGGCGTCCAGTTCGACCCGATGGGCCGCCGGGATCCCGTGTCGGGGACGCTGCGCAGCGCCGCCCGCAGGCTCGAGGCGGTCGCCGACATGGGGTTCGACGTCGTCTACCTGCCGCCCGTCCACCCGATCGGGACCTCGTTCCGCAAGGGGCGGAACAACACCCTGGAGGCCAGGCCGAGCGACCCGGGATCGCCGTGGGCGATCGGCGCGCCCGAGGGCGGGCACGACGCCATCCACCCGGACCTCGGCACGTTCGCGGACTTCGACGCGTTCGTCGGCCGGGCCGCCAAGCTCGGCCTGGAGGTGGCGATCGACCTGGCGCTGCAGGCCTCGCCCGACCACCCATGGGTCAAGGAGCACCCGGAGTGGTTCACCACCCGGGCCGACGGGTCGATCGCCTACGCCGAGAACCCGCCGAAGAAGTACCAGGACATCTACCCGATCAACTTCGACAACGATCCCGAGGGCATCTACGCGGAGGTCGAGCGGATCGTCCGGCTGTGGATGAGCCACGGCGTCCGCATCTTCCGGGTGGACAACCCGCACACCAAGCCGCTCAAGTTCTGGGAGCGGCTCCTCGCCAGCATCCGCAAGACCGACCCGGACGTGCTGTTCCTCGCCGAGGCGTTCACCCGCCCGGCGATGATGGCCACCCTTGCCAAGGTCGGCTTCCACCAGTCCTACACGTACTTCACCTGGCGCAACACCAAGGACGAGCTGACTGGGTACCTCACCGAACTGTCCGGGCCGTCGGCCGCGTTCATGCGGCCGAACTTCTTCGCCAACACCCCCGACATCCTCCACGAGTACCTGCAGCACGGCGGGGTGCCCGCGTTTAAAATCCGCGCGGTCCTGGCTGCCATGCTCAGCCCATCCTGGGGTATCTACTCCGGCTATGAGCTATGCGAGAATACGCCGCTCCGTCCGGGCAGCGAAGAGTACCTGGATTCAGAGAAGTACCAGTACCGTCCGCGTGACTGGGAGACCGCGGTCCGCGACGGGCTAGGTATCGCGCCGTTTATCACCGATCTGAACCGGATCAGAAAAAAGCATCTGGCGCTGCACTGGCTGCGTAATCTACGCTTCCATACGGTGGATCAGCCAGAGCTGATCTGCTTCTCCAAACGCGTCTACAGGGCGGGTACGATCTCTGAGAGACCCTCCGAGCAGGCAGCGCCGCAGTCTGGGGAGCAGGACGGGACCGCCGCAGATACCGTCCTGGTTGTAGTGAATCTTGACCCGCACCAGGCCAGGGAAGCCACGGTGTGGCTTGATATGCCCGCGCTGGGAATGGACTGGCACGAGGGGTTCACGGTCACCGATGAGCTCACCGGCGAGATCTTTAGCTGGGGCCAAGCCAACTACGTGCGCCTTGATCCTGCCGTGCGGACAGCACACATCTTCACCGTTACGCGTGACTAGGCCGCAGCGATGCGCGATTAGCCTGGCATGCGGCAATCGCGCACTCTCAGGAGACTCACGCCGTGTCAGAACACGAGCCGGCAATCGTGCTACCAGCAGCCGCATCAGAACCACCCGTGACGGCTCTTCCGTTCGCCGCGCCGCCCGGCGAACGGGTGCCCGACTTCACCCTCGAACAACCGCGCGACCCCGAGTGGTACCGTCGGGCCCTCTTCTACGAGGTGCTCATCCGGGGGTTCCAGGATGCCAACGGAGATGGCACCGGCGACATCAGGGGCCTCACCGCCAGGCTGGATTACCTGCAGTGGCTGGGGATCGACTGCATCTGGCTGCTGCCCATCTATGAGTCACCGCTCCGTGACGGCGGCTACGACATCGCTGACTACCTGCGCGTCCTTCCCGATTACGGGAATATCGCCGACTTCGTGGAGTTGGTCGAGCAGGCGCACAGGCGCGGCATGCGGATCATCGCCGACCTGGTCATGAACCACACAAGCGATCAGCATCCGTGGTTCCAGGCCAGCAGGTCAGAGCCGGACGGGCCCTTCGGCGACTTCTACGTCTGGGCCGACGACACGGACAAGTTCGCGGACGCGCGGGTCATCTTCGTCGATACCGAGACCTCGAACTGGACGTTCGACCCGGTGCGCGGCCAGTACTACTGGCATCGTTTCTTCTCGCACCAGCCGGACCTGAACTTCGAGAACCGCAAGGTCCAGGACGCGATGATCGAGGTGCTCAAGTTCTGGCTCGATCTCGGCATCGACGGCTTCCGCCTCGACGCGGTGCCCTACCTGTACGAGCGCGAGGGCACCAACTGCGAGAACCTCAAGGAGACGCACGAGTACCTGAAGCGGGTCCGCAGCGAGATCGACGCCGCCTACCCCGACCGGGTGCTGCTCGCCGAGGCCAACCAGTGGCCCGCCGACGTCGTGCAGTACTTCGGCGACCCGGAGACCGGCGGCAACGAGTGCCACATGGCCTTCCACTTCCCGCTCATGCCGCGCATCTTCATGGCCGTCCGGCGCGAGCAGCGCTACCCGATCTCGGAGATCCTGGCCCAGACGCCGAAGATCCCGACCGGCTGCCAGTGGGGCATCTTCCTGCGCAACCACGACGAGCTGACCCTCGAGATGGTGACCGACGAAGAGCGCGACTACATGTACAAGGAGTACGCCAAGGATCCCCGGATGAAGGCCAACATCGGGATCAGGCGGCGGCTCGCCCCGCTCCTCGACAACGACCGCAACCAGCTGGAGCTGTTCACCGCGCTGCTGCTGTCGCTGCCCGGCTCGCCCGTGCTGTACTACGGCGACGAGATCGGCATGGGCGACAACATCTGGCTCGGCGACCGCGACGGCGTGCGCACCCCGATGCAGTGGACGCCGGACCGGAACGGCGGGTTCTCCAGCAGCGACCCGCAGCGGCTGTACCTGCCGCCGGTCATGGACCCGATCTACGGCTACCAGTCCCTCAACGTCGAGGCGCAGCAGCGCCACCCGCAGTCGCTGCTGCACTGGACCAGGCGGATGATCGAGATCAGGAAGCGGCACCCGGTCTTCGGTCTCGGCACGTACGACGAGCTCAATTCGTCCAACCCGAGCGTGCTCGCGTTCGTCAGGGAGCATGACGCGACGACCGCCTGGCAGGAGCACGACGCAACCGACCGGATCCTTTGCGTTAACAACCTGTCGCGGTTCCCGCAGCCAGTCGAGCTCGACCTGCGCCGGTTCATCGGCGTTACCCCGGTGGAGTGCATGGGCGGCGTCACATTCCCCCCGATCGGGGAGCTTCCGTACCTGCTGACTTTGCCCGGCCACGGTTTCTACTGGTTTCAGCTCCCTCTCGCGAGGGAGGATCATGACCGATGAACCGCGACGCAGTTGAATGACCGATGCGCCGTATGTGCTCTAATTTGTCGTCTACCTAGAAACCCCGATGGCCGGGGACCGGGGGTCGTTCCCCCAGGGGATAGGAGCGCGCGAGGCCAATGGCGATCGAGGACGCACTAGCACCATGGCTAGGCAGCCAGCGCTGGTTTGCGGGCAAGGGACAGGGACCTCGCGATCTGGCGATCGTGGCGGACACCGAACTCGTGGCCGGCGATCCCGAGCTTCGGCACCTCATCGTCGCGGTGTCGCACGGCACGACGGGGGACTACTACCAGATCCTGGTCGGGCTGCGCCGCAAGCTGCCCGCCAGGCTCAAGCACGTCAGGATCGGCCCGGTCGGAGACGGCCCGGCCGGGGTCAGGATCGCCTACGACGCACTGCACGACGCCGACCTGACCAAGCCGCTGCTCGGGGCTATCGCGTCCAACGCCAACCTCGGAGCGCTGCAGATGCGGAAGGTCGAGGGCGCGGACTTCGAGACCGACCTGGACAGTCTCGTCCTCACCAGCGAGCAGTCGAACACCAGCCTGGTCTTCGGCGAGGAGTCCATCCTCAAGGTCTTCCGCAGGCTCTCTCCCGGGCCCAACCCGGATCTTGAGGTCACCACCGCGCTCGCCGGCCTCGGCTCGCCGCAGGTGGCCGAACCGCTCGGCTGGGTGGAGACCAGGCTGGAGGGCGTGCTCACCAGCCTGGCGATCCTGTCCAGGTACCTTCGGCTCGCCACCGACGGCTGGACGCTCGCCGCGACCAGCGTGCGGGACCTGTACGCAAGCACGGTTATTCGCGCGGCGGACGCCGGCGGCGACTTCTCCGGGGAGGCCCGCCGGCTCGGCGCCGCCACCGCCCAGGTCCACGCCGACCTGGCCGCCGCGTTCGGCACCGACGAACTCACCGCGGAAGCGGTCGGCGAGCTCACCGAGCGGATGTTCCGCAAGCTCGACCTGGCCGTCGCCGCGGTGCCCGAACTCAGCAAGCACGCCGACATGATCGGCGCGGCCTACGCGGCGCTCGCCAAGCTTCGGGGGCCGTTCCCGGTGCAGCGGGTGCATGGCGACTATCACCTGGGCCAGGTGCTGCGCACCGAGACCGGCTGGGTCGTCCTCGACTTCGAGGGCGAGCCCGCCACCCCGCTCGCGCAGCGACGCGCCCGATCGTCGGCCCTGCGGGACGTCGCGGGAATGCTCCGGTCGTTCGACTACGCCGCCCGCCACCAGCTCATCGGCCATCCCGATCAGGCGGCGCTCAACGCCGTCGCCCGCGACTGGGTGCGCAGGAACGCCGCGGCGTTCTGCGCCGGGTACGCCGAGGCCGGCGGGCTCGACCCGGCGGCCAACCAGGTCCTGCTGACTGCCCTGGAGCTCGACAAGGCCGTCTACGAAGTGCTGTACGAGGCCAGGCACCGCCCGTCCTGGCTGTCCATCCCGCTTGACTCACTGGCAGAGTTCTAAAGTGCTATCGAAGGACGAAACGGTCTCCCTCGGCGAGATCGAACGTATCGTCGCAGGTCAGCATCACGACCCGCACTCCGTCCTCGGCGCCCACCCGGGCCCCGACGGCGTGACCATCCGCGCGCTCCGCCCGCTGGCCGTCGAAGTGACCGCCGTGCTCGCCGACGGCAGTCGCTACCCGGTGCCGCACCGCCACCAGGGGGTGTTCGAGGTGACGGTGCCAGAGTCAGCCGGGCCCGTTACTGATTACCGTCTTGAAGTTCAGTACGAGACCGGGGAGCCGAAGCTGCAGGACGACCCCTACCGGCACCTCCCCACGCTCGGCGAGTTCGACCTGCACCTGATCGGCGAGGGCAGGCACGAGCAGCTGTGGCACGCGCTCGGCGCGCGGCCGTCAGAAACCGGCACCGCGTTCGCCGTCTGGGCGCCGAACGCGCGCGGCGTCAGGATCGTCGGCGACTTCAACTTCTGGGACGGGCAGGCGCATCCGATGCGCTCGCTCGGCGGCGCCGGGGTCTGGGAGCTGTTCGTGCCCGAGCGTCGGCCCGGGCGCCCGCTACAAGTACTCCATCTGCGGACCTGACGGGATCTGGCGCGACAAGGCCGACCCGATGGCCACCTATGCGGAACTGCCGCCCGCGACCGCCTCCGTGGTCTACCAGTCGGCCTACGAGTGGGCCGACGGCGACTGGCTGACGGAGCGCGCGCAGCGGCAGCAGCTGACCAGCCCCATGTCCGTCTACGAGGTGCACCTCGGCTCGTGGCGGCCGGGCCTGTCGTACCGGCAGCTCGCCGTCGAGCTCGCCGCCTACGTGACCGACCTCGGGTTCACGCACGTGGAGTTCCTGCCGATCGCCGAGCACCCGTTCGGCGGCTCGTGGGGATACCAGGTCACCTCGTACTACGCGCCGACCTCCAGGTTCGGCAGCCCGGACGACTTCAGGTTCCTCGTCGACACGCTGCACCAGGCGGGCATCGGCGTGATCGTCGACTGGGTGCCCGCGCACTTCCCGCGCGACTCGTGGGCGCTCGCCGAGTTCGACGGCACCGCGCTGTACGAGCACGCCGACCCGCGGCTCGGCTCGCACCCCGACTGGGGCACGCTCGTCTTCAACTACGGCCGCTCAGAGGTCAGGAACTTCCTGGTCGCCAACGCCATCTACTGGTTCGAGGAATTCCACGTCGACGGTCTCCGGGTCGATGCGGTCGCGTCGATGCTCTACCTCGACTACTCGCGGCGCGACGGCGAGTGGACGCCCAACGCGCTCGGCGGGCGGGAGAACCTCGACGCGATCGCGTTCCTGCAGGAGGTCAACGCCACCTGCTACAAGCGCGTCCCCGGGATCATGATGATCGCCGAGGAGTCCACCGCCTGGCCGGGAGTCTCCCGGCCGGTGCACCTCGGCGGTCTCGGGTTCGGCTTCAAATGGAACATGGGCTGGATGAACGACACGCTCAGGTACATGGAGCATGACCCGATCCACCGGCAGTACCACCACAACGAGCTGACGTTCTCGATGGTGTACGCGTTCTCGGAGAACTACGTGCTGCCGCTCTCGCACGACGAGGTGGTGCACGGCAAGTCCTCACTGCTGCGCAAGATGCCCGGCGACGAATGGCGGCAGTTCGCCGGCCTGCGCGCGCTGTTCGGCTACATGTGGGCGCATCCGGGCAAGCAGCTGCTCTTCATGGGATCGGAGTTCGGCCAGGGGAGCGAGTGGTCAGAGCAGGATGGCCTGGACTGGTGGGTACTCCAGTTCGGCTACCACTCCGGCGTGCAAAGCCTGGTCCGCGACCTCAACGCGCGCTACAGAGAATCGCCGGCCCTCTGGACCCAGGACTATACCCCGGCCGGCTTCGGCTGGATCGACTCCAACGACGCGCACGGCAACGTGCTGTCGTTCCTGCGGTTCGGCGATCAGGAGCACAGCGTCCCGGTGCTCGCCTGCATCGCCAACTTCTCCGCGATGCCGCACGAGAACTACCGGGTCGGGCTGCCGCTGGCGGGCCGCTGGCTCGAGGTGCTCAACACCGACGCGACCGGGTACGGGGGCAGCGGCATGGGCAACCTGGGGGTTGTCCAGGCCATACCAAAGCCTTGGCACGGACGGCCGGCCTCCGCCTCGATCGTGCTGCCGCCGCTCTCGGTGCTCTGGCTGACGCCCGAGCTCCTTTGACGAACCGAGGCTGAGCGTGCATGCGCATCAGGTTTCGGCCCCTGCTACAGGAGCCTCAGGAGCCACCTAGGGCCGCCAACCGAGGCATTCAGCTCCTCGCAGCGCTGCCGCAACTCCCGGTCCGCGGTCACCACCAGGCACGTCAACTCTCGGGCGACGACCTCGGCGACAACGCCGACGATCGCGTCGTCCCCCGATCCCTGCGCGCATACCAAGCGCACCAGCGGCGGCTCGCCCTCGTCCGCCAGCAGCATCGCGGCCGCCGCGCGCGCCTGCCCCTCAAGGACAAGGACCCACTCGCCCACCTCGGACGTCGCCTCGTCGCCGCGGCGCGCCAGCGCGTCGACCTCCCGGCACAGCCGGAGAGCGGCGCCCGCCCGGTCCCGCCACCAGCCGTCGGCCCGGGCGCCCATCACGTTGGCCACGTCGACCACCACCGTGCCCGCGATGCTAGCGATGCGTTGTCACCCCCTTACGTTCGGATAGCTAAATATGATCTTCTCGTCCCGCTAAGCTAGCGGCATGGCAGACGCGAAGCTTGCCGGGCAGATCGTCCGGATGCGGCAGCGCAGGACCGGGCCACTCATCCTTGAGCTCGACCTGACGGACGGCATCGTTGACGGACCCCCGCAGGACCCGGTGGCGGCGCTTCTCACGATACGCCGCACGCGGCTGCCCGACCTGCTCGACGGGCTGAAGCGGGCGGGGTCCGATGACCGGGTGCGCGCGCTGGTGGTCAAGGTCGGCGGGTCGCGGATCGGGATCGCCAAGATCCAGGAACTGCGCGACGCCGTGCTCGAGTTCCGCCGGTCGGGAAAGCTCGCGGTGGCCTGGGCGGAGTCGTTCGGCGACTTCGTCCGCGGCAACGTGCCCTACTTCCTGGCCACCGGGTTCGACCGGATCTACCTGCAGCCCACGGGCACGCTCGGCCTCACCGGCGTCGCCGTCGAGCAGGTCTTCCTGCACGGCGCGCTGGAGAAGCTCGGCATCGACTTCCAGTCCGCCAAGCGGTATGAGTACAAGTCGGCCGCCGACCAGCTCACCGAGACCGGGTTCAGCGGCCCGGCCAGGGAGGCGGCCGCGCGGCTGGCCGAGTCCGTGACCGAGCAGCTCACGGCGGCGATCGAGGCCGGCCGCGGGCTGACCGGCGAGCAGGCGACAGCGCTGCTCGCGCGCGGCCCGTTCCTCGCGCCGCAGGCCCTGTCAGAGGGCCTGGTGGACGGGCTGCTCTACCGGGACGAGGTCTACGACCAGGTCCGCAAGGAGACCGTCGCCGACGCGACGCTGCTCTACCTCCAGCGCTACCAGCGCACGCATTCGCTGATTGACCTGCCGCGCCGCCTGCGCAGCGGCGTCCAGGAGCTGACGCCGGGGCAGCCCGAGCGGTTCGTCGCGATCATCTACGCGCACGGCGCGATCAAGCACGGGCGCAGCGGGCGCGGCGGCCCCGGCGGCGGCGGGATGGGCTCGGACACCGTGGCGGCCGCGTTGCGCGCGGCAGCGGCGGACGAGGGCGCGCGCGCCGTCGTGCTGCGGGTGAACAGCCCCGGCGGCTCCTACACCGCGTCCGATGTCATCTGGCGCGAGGTGGTGCGGGTCCGCGCGGCGGGCAAGCCCGTCGTCGTGTCGATGGGCGATGTGGCGGCGTCCGGCGGGTACTTCATCTCGGCCCCGGCCGACGTGATCGTGACGCAGCCGGCCACGATTACCGGTTCAATCGGAGTCATCCTCGGCAAGCCGGTGCTGCAGGAGCTACTGGGACGGGCCGGGGTGTCAACCGACTCCGCGGCCGACGGCGCCGGCAACGCGACGATGTTCTCCGCATCCCGGCCGTTCTCCGAGGCGGACTGGTCGCGGATCAACTCCTGGCTCGACGCCGTCTACGCGGACTTCACCGAAAAAGTGGCAGCTGGGCGGCGGATGGACGTCGGGCGCGTGCACGAGCTCGCCCGCGGCCGCGTGTGGACCGGCGCCGACGCCGTGGCCAACGGCCTGGCCGACGAGACCGGCGGCATGCGCGAGGCGATCGCGATCGCCCGCCGCCGCGCCGGGCTGCCGGACGACGCGCCGGCCCGGGTCTACCCCCGGCTCAGCCCGCTCGACCAGCTGCGGCCCGCCGAGTCGAGCGAGTCGCGGCCCGCCGCAGCGGCGCCGCTTGGCGCGGGCGCGCTCGCCGCGCTGTTCACCAACGGCTGGGGTCCCGCGTGGCAGTTCGCGGCCGCGGCTGGTCTCCCGCCGTACGGACCGCTCGCCCTGCCCGGGGTGTGGAAGATCAGCTGATATTGAACGGACCGTTGATGTCTGCCGCAGGCGATGATCTCTCTTCTGCGCTGTCGGCCTGGGCGGCGGGGGTCACGCTGCTCACGATCGCGGACGACCGCGATGACATCGGCACGACGGTGAGCGCGTTCATGCCGGTCTCCCTCGACCCGCCCATGGTCGTGGTGTCGCTGATCGCGGACTCGTACCCGGCCGAGGTGCTGAGCCGCCCGTCGCTGCCCGCCGCGCGGTTCGCCGTGACGCTGCTCGCCTCGTCGCAGAAGCTGCTGGCGGGGCAGTTCGCCGCCGCCGGGCGGCCGAGCGCGCGGCTCATCCTCGACGCGGTGCCGCACGCTCGCGGAACCGACTCCGGAGCGCTGATCCCGCTGGGCGGGCTGGCCGCCCTGGAATGCTCGGTCGCCCGCCGCGTCCCGGCGGGCGACCATCTGCTCGTCATCTCCTCGGTGTCCGGCGTGCTCTACGTGGCGGAGGCAGGCGACCCGCTGATCCGCTTCCGCGGCCGGTACCCCGGCTCGCCCGGCTCGCCCGGCTCGGGGTCGGATTGACCGGCGGTCCGGCCGTATCGGGCGATCCCGCCATCATCGCCGCCGAGCACGTCGTGACGCCCGACGGCGTGCTCGCGCCCGGCTGGATCCGGATCGCCGACGGTCGCATCGAGGCCGTGCTTCCCGGCGAACCGCCGGCGCCTGCTGCCCGCCGCGCTCACTGGGCGCTCCCCGGTTTCATCGACATGCACGTGCACGGCGGCGGGGGCGCCTCGTTCACCGAAGGCGGCCCCGATGATGCCCGCCGGGCCGCGGCCTTCCATCGCGCGCACGGGACGACCCGGACCCTCGCCAGCCTCGTCACCGCTCCCGTCGGACTCTTGGAGCGCCGGGTCGCCATGCTGGCTGACCTGGCCGATGAGGGCGTCATTGACGGCATCCACCTGGAGGGACCGTTCCTGTCGGCAGCGCGCTGCGGCGCCCAGGATCCCCGCTACCTGACCGCGCCCGATGTCACCGAGTTCGCGCGACTGCACGCCGCGTCCCGTGGCTGGCTTCGGATGATCACAATCGCCCCCGAGCTGCCGGGCGCGGCCGAGGTGATCCGCGCCGCGGCGGCGGGCGGGGTCATCGCCGCCGCCGGCCACACCGACGCCTCCGCCGAGGTCACCGCCGAGGCGATCGACGCTGGCGTCAGCCACGCGACGCACCTGTTCAACGGCATGCGGCCCATCGACCACCGTGCACCAGGGCCTGCCGGCGCGCTGCTTGACCGCCAGGTGACGTGCGAGGTCGTCGCCGACGGCGCGCACCTGCACGACGCCATTGTCCGGCTGGCGGCCCGCGCGGCCGGCCCCGGCAACCTCGTGCTGATCACCGACGCGATGGCCGCCGCAGGCAGGCCGGACGGGAATTACCGGCTCGGCGAGCTGGACGTGACCGTCTCCGGCGGGGTGGCCCGCCTCGCCGGGAGCACCGGGGCCATCGCCGGCTCGACCGCCTCGATGGAGTTCGTGGTGCGCCGCGCGATCACGGCCGTGGGCCTGAGCGTCTCCGACGTCGCCAGAGCGGCGAGCACCACGCCAGCCCGCCGCCTGGGACTGGACGACGTCACCGGCTCGCTGCGCGCCGGGCTGGCCGCCGACATCGTCCTGCTCGACTCCGAATTCCGGCTGCGCGCCGTCATCGCCCGAGGCGAGTGCCATCACCCGGCGATCTAGCTGGGCCGGAATCAGCCCACTAGCGGCAGCCGCTCGCGGGTAACCGCACGATCTTGCGGATGATCACGCCCACGATGAGCGTAGTAAGCACCAGGCCTGAAGATGTGAATATCACGCCTAGCAACGTCCAGACTGATGATGTCAGCTCAGACAGCGTCCCAATACCAATGTTAAACCATAGCGCGCTCGACACGATAAGCGCCCGTCCGCAGGCGGATGGACTGAGGGGTCCCTCGTGTGCTGAACGTAGCACGCCGAATGCGTCTAGGAAGACAGCAGTTGCAATGATGCCGATCAGCAGCGTGCGCACGGGATTAATAATGCGTACCCCCCAGCCGAGCCCGCCGCCAAGAATAATTGCGCTGAAATACCTCTGCACTCCACGGAGCTGGGTCGACTCTCGCTGCCTCGTGATATAATAGATAAGGTCGACCTCACTCGCACGACTGCGCCGCGCCAGGGCATTGCGTAGAGATTCCAGTGCAATCGAACTGACGCCAGTGAAGATACTATTGAGAAACTGCATGACTTGGTACGAATTACGAAACGTCTGTCCCGATAGATCGATATTATCTATATTGCTGTCGTCGCCCAGTTCGTAACGCGCATCACCATTTGGCACGCTCAATGTTGTCGTAACAGATGAGCGGTAAAGGCTCACTACAGACGGAGCTTTGGAAGAGGCCGTGAGGCGCGCCAACGTAGAATTTAGGAAACGCAGTCTCGACCCCGGCGAACTTTCCCCTGTATCCGGGAGTTCTAGGTCGCAAACATCGACGACGCCCTTAATATCACTATCAACTATCGCGCTGTCTGTTTCGTTGCTACCGGCTTCGGGAATTACTAGGCCATTGATTCGAATGGATTCTCTAGACCGCAGCGCACTGATACAGAGTGGTTCGTCGAGCCTGACCCGCCGTAGCACGAGGTTACGTATGCTCAAGTCATTGAGCTTCAGCTTGGACAGCCACAGGTCGTCCAAGATAATATCCTCACTGATGTTCAGCCTATCAACTTCGACGGCCGGATGACCTAGTCGCCCCGTGACGAGTTGACTCTTGAACGCGATCGAGGCCGCCTGCATGTTATTGATGGTGATCGAACCGCGCAAACCAGCGAACAGCACATCCTGCTCAATACGGAGCCTCTCCAAGTACGTGAGGCTGCAACTGTGCAAATCAAGCGATGTGAGTGAAGTATCACTAATCGTGACGTCACAACCGATTGTTGTGTTCCTTATGGTAAGGCGTCCGATCCGGGAATTGCTTACCATCAGACCATCCGCAGTCAGGTGGTCGACTACTAGGTCTTCGATGCGGCACGAACGAATGGTAAGGTTACCTTGAGCGAGAAAGCCGGTGAGCGTGAATCTGTCCGCGGACAGTGCATCGATGCCCAGGTTATCGTCAACCGCCACGTTCTTCAGGGCGACGCTTCGACTATCAGAACTCCTGCTACTTTCGTGGCTTAGGGCAGTGAGATCGTCGAGCGAGCGGACAAGTATCACCAGGTTACCATTCCTTAGTAAACCATTGATCGCTACCCCAGCATAGCCGTATCTAAGTTCAACAGCCGGTGCGATTTATGCAAGGACAAAGTTGGTCACCCCCGACTACCTACGATCCGCTGAGCCGCAGACTCCACCTGCTCCGCCAGCGGAAGCGGCGAGCTCATTCGGTTGTCGATGAGGTGGTACTCAGCGGCGGGCCGCACCGTGAAGTCGGCTCGGCTAGTATACATCGACCAATTGAGCAGCTTCCACGTGTCTCGAGAAGCATTTCGTGTCGTCAACCGCTGGTGCATGGTGACTTCATCTGTATCGACCCAGAAGACCTCCAGTCGGACACCTTGCCCGGCACAGCGCCGCGCTAGATGGGAGATCCATTTGGCATTGACAACTTCATATATAAATGGCGCCACCGCGACTACCGAGTTACCGCATTCCAAATTCTCCCAGACTGCCTTCATGAGGCAGTCATACTCAAGCGGCCTAACGTTTTCGACATAAAATTGCGTGTCTCGGTCATCTGGGTCACCTCCCAGGACTTCCAGTAGCCGCTCCACAAAGGGTCGGGTTATTGTGTCCTTGTCCAGGATTGTCCAACCAGTACTAGCAGACCAGAGCTTCCCGGACTCGGATTTTCCCGACCCGCCAAACCCGCACATTAGGACGAGGGTCGCTGCGCCGTTCTCGTCCGCTCTATCAGTCATTTTCTTTCACCTCAGATTTGTCTTTTAGCCGAATGAGGACTTCATTTACGCCTAGCTTTGCGTCGTGGACGTCGTTCCATCGACTAAGGGCCTCGGCAGCAGCCTGCATGATTCCTCCGGGCAGCCCGTTCGTCTGCGCATAATCGGCTGCCTCGGCGAGTTCAGGGCCCCAGCGCCAAGCAAGGGCGGCGGTCGTTGGGATATAGTCGGTGTCATTGAGATAGCTGCCTGGACGATTGGCGGCAAGCTTGAGAAGCTCGTCCGCGAGACCATCCGCTTCGGCGGTCGCATAAGCAATAGCGGCGAGCACTCGCGAAGTCTTCTGGAAAGTCGTGTAAGCCATTTTGAGGGCCGAGGCCTTCCCGACCTCAGTGCCAAGCACGCTGACGTTGACGTCAGTGGCGTCGAAGAGCCCAGCTATCTTATCGACAACTTGTGATCGCCCTGACATATAGAGAGTAGCACGTATTCCGTTGCCGGGCGGCGAGCCAATGACCGCTGCGTCGATGATCGTTGCCGGGTGGATAATCTGCTCGATTTTGCGGACGCGCTGCGGCGTAACGGCGTTTGCCTCGACATATATGAGGTCTTCAAATGCGATCCTAGCCACCTCTTGCGCAACGCTTTCAGCAGCCGCCGGGGGACACAAAGAGATGATGATGCCCGACCGAGAAACAAGCGTGGCGAGGTCTGCGACAGGCTCTAGGCCTGCTTCATTTGCCCTGGTAATAGTCGCTTTGCTACGACCAGCCGAACTCCACAGGACGCGCATCCCCCGTCCGGTAAGCTGATGCGCTACGGCCGCGCCCATACTACCTGGATGCAAAATACCGATGGTGGTCAACTAAGCTCACCTCCAAGTTGCACGCTTGATACTGTACCTTACAGCGGCTATTTATATTTGGCAAGAAGATAGGTTTCGAAGTCCATAACCCTCCTATGGGTCACGGCGACTTTTAGTGCGGCATACTTGTGGCGGCCTTATAACGAAGGTCATGCAGCATTCCATCGCGTCGCGCGGCGGCAACCGCGAACCTCGCGTGGACAGGCGGCGCGTTGACTGCGATGGCGCGGAGGATCTCGACCGACTCACGATTGGCCACTCGTGCTTCCTCAGGCCTGGCGGTGGCCCGAAGAATGTCGCCAAGGTTGACTAGCGACCTGGCGAGATTTTCCCGGTGAGTACGGGGATCGGCAGTGGCCAGGTGACGGTGCAAGGCGACAGCTTCGGACTGGACGGGATACGCTTCGTCGTTTCGTCCAAGGCGGCGCAAGCTTTTAGCCAGTTCCCCCAAGGCTCCGGCGAGAGGAGCGCGGCAGCTGTCGGGGTCGACGTCGAATGTGTCCCGCCATAGACTCACTGCCTCGGTTTTCGCCTGCAGCGCAGCCGTCTCCTGCCCGAGGTCCGCGAGGCTGCTACCCAGGATTCCAAGTGCTCTGGCGAGATTAACGCCAGAGCTAGCCGGGGCAGCCGCACATGCTTCCCGCCAGAGGGCGACACTCTCCATACTGCTCTGCAGCGCGTCGACCTCGCGCCCGAGGTTGCTCTGCAGGCCGCCAGATTGGTGAGGGCGGTCGCCAGGCCGACGCGGTATCTGTCCCCGTCGGCGACATATGCCTCTCGCCACAGTGCCACGGCCTCCGTCTTTGCCTCCAGCGCTGCTACGTCTGGCCAATCTCCGTGAGGCTGATCCCCAGCGATCCCAACGCTCTGGCAAGGTCAGCGCGATACGTGATCGGGGCAGCCACACATGTTTCCCGCCACAGTGCCACCGCCTCCGTATTCATTGAAACCGCGCCAGCCTCGCGTGCCGTTTCAACAAGGGAGATCCCCTGGTTTGTCAGGATCCTGCCGAGGTCGGGGCCGTGCCTAGCGGATCGGCAGCGTACGCCTCCCGCCACAACGCAATGGCCTCCGAATTCGACAGCACCGCATCACCATCTCTCCCCAGGTTGCTCTGGCTGGCCCAAAATTCGTCAGGGCCCTCGCCAAGCCCACGCCGTGCCTACCCGGATCAGCCGCGCACGCCTCCCGCCACAACGCCACCGCCTCCGAATTCGACAGCACCGCATCACCATCTCTCCCCAGGTTGCTCTGGCTGGCCCCAAAATTCGTCAGGGCCCTCGCCAAGCCCACGCCGTGCCTACCCCGATCAGCCGCGCACGCCTCCCGCCACAACGCCACCGCCTCCGAATTCGACAGCACCGCATCACCATCTCTCGTTGTTCTGGCTGGCCCCAAAATTCGTCAGGGCCCTCGCCAAGCCCGCGCCGTGCCTACCCGGATCAGCCGCGTACGCCTCCCGCCACAACGCCACGCCAGCACGATAAGCGGACTCCGCGAGGTCGACGCGCGACTGATCCGCAAGTCTGCACCCATATCCCTCGATACGATCCGCAGTCAGCGTCACGGTAGCGATGTCTCCGTGCGTAATGGCGTGCGCACCGAGACGCAACTGCAGGGCAAGAAAAATCGGCGTTAGCGCCGGAGGCGGGTCTGTGCCCAAGCGTGTGACAATCTCAGTCATAGTATCAGAGGTCGAGATTCAAGGACATGAATCGCTGAGCTATCGCCTCGGCGAAATCCAGATTGGCGGCATCGCGGGCGAGTTCAGTCGCACGCCACGCGAGCGTGGACACACTCGTGGCAATCGGCTGTTTCCAGGAGAAGATGCCGGGCACCGACTGGGTAGTGATCGTAGGCGCGGGACAGGACCTCAAGCGCCCGTCAGGGCAGGCCGACGGGCCGGCCGTCCAAGAGCTCATCTAGATGGTCGATTGCCCCCAACTCCCCGGTGACGAGAGGAAGCAGGAAGATGGCGGGCTGCAGCACACCACCATCCGACGGGTACAAATCCCGTATCCACTGAACCAAGTGATCAAGCGCCAGCGGCACGGCATCCCTGAAGACTGGGAGACGCCGCAGAATCAAGGCGGCTTGGGCCTCGTCAGTCACCCCCCAGGAGTCCAACAAGTGCGACCGCCTGCTGTATGGCTATATCGTCAAAGACCAGGTTGGCGGCGCCGAGGTAATCGGAATTCGCATTCCACCAAGCAGATTCGTACTTAAGCAATCGATCAACGGCCTGCTCGCTCGGCCGATCTTCTGATCGGATCCGAGATCGAGTGTCCCGTCGGCGGTTTGGCGGACCGCGATAAGGGCCGTGGTGTGGATCAGCGGGATAGATGCGTCGACGGCCAGGCTAAGCCCAGCATTGGGGGCAGAGCTGCCGTATCCGGCGGCAAATGCGTCCAACGCGCGCTGGAACATCTCCTGCTGCTCCGCGGGCTGCCCTGGTTTGGTCAAGCTGATGGCGGCTCCGGCCTCCGCAAGCACCGGAACGTCGTCAGCAATTAGTCGCAAGGCTCCAGCGGGCTCCCACCAGGCTCCGCGCGAGCAGGACGGAGGCCAACTCGTATCGCTGGATCGTCGCGGTGCCTGCTGAGGGCTGCCACTGGAGGAGCGACAACCGTTGCTATGTGGCTCTGCGCATCGTCCACCACCAGCAACATTGGGTGACGTGTAGCGCCGATCGCTCTTACCAGCTCATCGGTGTTGTCCGGCTGGACGATTCCGCAGCTCCAGCGACGCTCCCGCCATTGCGGACTGGACCGTAGGCGCCGCACGAATTCCACAGCTAGCCTTGTCTTGCCACTGCCGGCAGGCCCCGCTAGCAACATCACCCTGCCGTTTGCCGGACCGTCCATCCATGCCATCAAGCTGGCTAGCTCCGTCGCACGGCCGGTGAACGGTACAGCCATCGACTGTGCCCGGAGTAGACTGGCGGGACTCCGCTCCGCCCACTTCCCGATAGCTGCTGATCCTCTTTTCTCCAGGGAAAGGCCGGCACACAGCCGCAGAAAAAGCCTCGTTGCCTGCTCCCTGTTCAGCTCCCTTGGCATTGCGCCTGAACCACACTGGCTACCCCACACCCCTCACCAATTTCTGCGTGACTTAAGAACAATAGCGCTCGCCGAAAGGTGGAAGCCCGTCGACCGGCCG
>CAWJQG010000004.1:0-307352 GCA_963844925.1 uncultured Actinomycetota bacterium
GCCGGATCGGAGTGGGCGGCCATCTGCCCGGAACTCGACACCCTCCCGGCACTCCTCCCAGAAGCGGAGCTGGCGCTGCGATCCAGAACACCGGCGGGCGGCCCCGAGCGGATCACGCTGTTCGACAATCTCGGGATCTACAAGATCCTGGCCACGGCGGGCGACACGTCGGCCATGGACGTCGTGACCAAGGGCTCGGCCTGCTGATCGACTACGACGCCGAGCACGGCACACCGCTGGTGCTGACGCTGAGCGAGTACCTCGTCTGCGGCGGCAACTACGACGCCTGGCCAAGGCACTGTCCGTCCACCGCAGCACGCTCAAATACCGCCTCCGGCGCATCCGCCAGGTGTCCCGCCACGATCCGGGCTGCCTGACGTCCAGTTCAACCTTCGTCGCCACCAATGCGTGCCGGACCTTGCAGGTGCTACGCCAGTCATAACCTCGGCGCCCTGGTTGTCCTGCGGGGGTAACGGAATTGCCCGGTCAGGTCGATGCGCCCGGCCCCGGTCCCCAGCAAAGCTGGCGTTAGAGCCCGCAGGGGGACGGAGGAGGCGAGATGCGACCGGAAGCCGACGTCTACGCCTACGTCCAGGACCTCGAGAAGCACCTGCGACTGACGTTGTTCGGCGGCGGGAAGGCGATCCGGAAGGCGCCGTGCTGCTGGTGCGCGGCGCGCTCGCCGACGGCGACCGGGACCGGGCGACCGCGCTGGCAAGACAGACGCAGCGGTTGGCCCTGATCACGCCAGGCGACGCCGATATGGTAGCCGCCGCCGACCAC
Organism: uncultured Actinomycetota bacterium; assembly: GCA_963844925.1. GTDB lineage: Bacteria > Actinomycetota > Actinomycetes > Streptosporangiales > Streptosporangiaceae > Trebonia. Next base: position 784 of record CAWJQG010000004.1, read on the forward strand.
GCCCGCGGGCTGACCGAGCAGGACCCCACCGCCCTGTGCGCGGCCGCCGGCCGCTACACGGCCGCCCGGGACGGCGCGCTGGAGGACGCCGGGAACGCCTGGGCCGGGCACGGCAATCGAGACCGGGCCACGACCCTGCTCGGCCAGGCCTACGCCCAGTACGAAGAGCTCGGCGACGCCGACGACCTGGCCCGCGTACGGTCCAGCCTGCCGGGCCGCCGCACCGCCTCCGCCACTGGGCCCACGCCGACCGGCCGGCCTTCGGCTGGAACAGCCTGACCGGCACCGAGCGGCGGGTCGCCGACCTGGTAGCCCAGGGGCTCAGCAACCGCCAGGTGGCGGACCGGGTGTACCTGAGCACGCACACCGTCGCGTTCCACTTGCGCCACATCTTCTGGAAGCTCGGCATCACCTCCCGGGTCCAGCTGGCGCGGATCGCCGCGGAGCAGGACACCGCGGGTGTGTCGTAGCGGTCAGCCCGGCAGGTGTCAGTTCGACAGGTAGCAGGCGGAGAAGCCAGACACCTTTCCCCAGCCGTCCCGGCGACCTTCACGCTCTCCCGAACTATTGTCCCAGCCATCAGCGCACCTGCTTTCCTGTCCGCACGGAAACACCGCAAGAGCGAGCGGACGCATGGAGGAGCAGCCGGACCCTGAAGCAAACCGATGTGTACTTGTTCAGGGTCGCCCGGATGCTCGGCGAGTACGAGGCTCACGGGGCGGTGCTGCGCCGGTATAACCGGTCGGTGAGCAAGCTGGACGGTCCCGGCGCCGAGGCGGCCGCCCGGTTCCAGGCGCACCTGCGCGCCACTGACCGCTCGGTGTCGACGGTGCGCACCTACGGGACGATCGCCGGGGAGTTCATCGCCTTCACCGGTACCCGCGGCGGACTGGCTGCCTGTGACGCCGCGGCGATCGAGGCGTTCGTCGCGACGCTGGCCGGCTACCAGGTCAAGACTGCCGAGCAGAAACTGGCCGCTCTGCGGTCGTTTCTGCGGTTCGCGTCCGCCGACGGCCTCGTGGATGCCGCCTGTCTGCTGGCGGTCCCGGCTGCCCGCTCGGCCAGGCAGGCCAGGATCCCGTCGGTGGGGATCCGGGCGAGGTGGCCAGGATCGTCGAGGCGATCGACCGGGACAATCCGTGCGGGAAGCGGGATTACGCGATCATCCTGCTGATCACCAGGCTCGGGCTGCGCGGCGTGGACATCCGGGGGCTGGAGTTCGCCGACTTCGACTGGCGGGGCAACCGGCTGGGCAGGCCAGCCGAACGTCAGGCTGGTGCGCTACGCAGACGACTGGTGCCTGATGGTCAGGGGCACCAGGGCGGACGCCGAGACGCTGCGGGAGGAGATCGCCGGGGTGCTGGCGACGATGGGCCTGCGCCTGTCGCCGGAGAAGACCCTGGTCACCCATATCGACGAGGGCCTCGATTTCCTGGGGTGGCGCATCCAGCGGCACCGCAAGCGGGGCACGCAAGAGCGGTACGTCTACACCTACCCGGCCCGCAAGGCCGTCAAATCGGTCATGGCCAAGGTGAAGGCGATCTGCCGCCAGGACGTCAACCTGCCGCTGGAAGTCCTGCTGCGCCAGCTCAACCCGGTGCTGCGGGGCTGGACCGCCTCTTCCGGCCCGGGGTGTCCTCTGCGACGTTCGATTACCTGCGCGCCTACACCTGGCAGCAGGTCATCGGATGGATACGCCGCAAGCACCGAGCCCAGCGGGCTTGTGGAGCGCCGGATGCCCGGAAACGGGCATGTCCGGTGCGGGGGACGGTCCAGGGAAACGGGCCGGGCGAGAGCCCGGCACCGCGCCCTGGGCCGATCCCACTCCGCCCTCATCCACACCACCGCCCGCGGCTACCCCCGCGCCCCCCCAGCCGCGGGGCTTTCAAATGCCCGCGACATCGGCAACCCCAGCGCCGCCTTCATCGGCATCCTCAGTGACGCGCAACACCCGGAAGCCGTGCAGGCGGATGATCATGGACGCCACGGTAAGCCTTCGAGTCGGCTCGAAGGTCAAGCTTCGCTTGGTGGAGCTCACTGCTTTTCGTCGGCGCCGCATGGTGCGTCATCCCGGGTTGGTCTTGTCAGTGTCCCGGCGTGTGCGGGGGCGTGTGGTAGTAGACCTCTTCGCGGACGATTGCGGCGTCGGCGACGGTATAGAGGGACATCTTCACGGCTGTCTCGCGCTTGCCGGTCGGCAGGTGGGTCCGGTCGAAGGCGAACCGGACGGCGAACTGATCGCCGCGCACGAGCGGGTCGTCGATCTGGACGGCGTGTATCTGGTAGTCGGCGTTGAGCCTGCCGCTGTGGTCCATGATCTGCTGCACGCCGCGCAGTTCGCCCGGCCCGTCGCCGGTCTCCAGCGGCGCGACCCGCAGCACGTCGGCTGCCAGGAGCCCCAGGGCCGCGTCGAGGTCGCCGGCGCGGAACGCGGACACGTACCGGCCGGCCACCTCGGCCGTGGGGGGCGGCCGGAAATCGCTGGCGCGGTCGGCTGCCCACTGCCGGAAGGTGCGAGCCGGGATGCCGGTGATCTCCTCGACCGTCCGGGTAACCGGCTCCGGCTGGGTGACCAGCCCGGCCCAGGTGGCGAGCGCGGAGTCCACGAAGCCGGGATCGCCCCAGGCGGCGAGCAGCTGCCGGCGGGCCTCCTCGGGTGGCAGTTCCTCCCAGCGCACGGCGCGGCCGGTCACCTCGCCGATGATCCGCACCTGGTCGGCCTGGGTGAGGGCTTCCGGCCCGGTCAGCAGGTATCTCTGGCCGGCATGGCGGTCCTCGGTCAGCGCCCGGACCGCCACGGCGGCGAGGTCGCGCTCGTGGACCAGCGACCGGGTCGCCGCGCCGTAGGGCCACCGGACGGCACCCTGGCCACGTATCTGATCCGCCCACATCAGCGTGTTGGCCGCGAGACCGGTCGGCCGCAGGAACGTCCAGTCCGCGCCGGAGGCCTCGATCAGCCGCTCCATCGTCGCCCAGAACGAGCCCGGCCGCCCGGCCGCGGCCTGGGCAGACAGGTAAACGACGCGGGTGACCCGCCGGGCCAGTATCTCGACCACCCGCGCGCCCAGGTCGGCGGCCAGCTCGGGCGCGGTGAACGGCCACACCAGGAACACCGAGTCCGCACCCGCCAGGTGCGGCTCCAGCGACGCCGGATCGGCCAGGTCGCCGCGCACCACCTCCACGCCACCCGGCAGCCCGGCCGAGGCGGGATCGCGGGTGACCGCGCGCACCGGCACGCCCCGCTCCCTCAGCTGCGCCACTACCTGCCGGCCGACTGTCCCGGTCGCCCCGGTAACCAAGATCACGATGATTTCCTCCACTGCGTCCATCGCCGCCCCGGCCGGGCAGCTTCACTGCAGCCGACCCTAGAACCTCAACTAATGTTGAAGTCAAGGGCGCGCGGACAGGCATTCACCCGCGGACCGCCGATCGAGGCACGGCAGAGCGCGGAGCAGCCATGGAACCGGAATCCTTCGACTGGCACGAGGCCGGGCTCACGGTCGGCCAGGTCGCCGCGCGCAGCGGCGTCGCCCCCTCCGCGCTGCGGTTCTACGAACGGCAGGGCCTGATCACCAGCGACCGCACCGCCGGCAACCAGCGCCGCTACCACGGCGACGTCCTGTGCCGCGTCGCCATGATCGGCGCCTGCCAGCGCGTCGGCCTGTCCATCGCCGACATCCGGACCGCCCTGGCCGAACTGCCCGAAGGCCAGGTCCCCGGGCCCGAGGACTGGGACCGCCTGTCCCAGCGGCTCCAGCGCGAACTACACCACCGCATCGACGACCTCAATCATGCTCTCCACGCGCTCACCCGCAACGAGCCGGACTGAGAACCCAACGGCGCACGAGTAGCCCACCGGGGCAGCCGCCCCACCGGGCCGAGAGCCGCAAGGTCGTCTATCAGGCCAGACCGGAGATCATGGACACGGTTCTTCAGGTTGCTCACCGGGGGTGAGCCGCAGACCGGTTGCCGGAACCACGCGTGCGTTCGGGATGATCTGCCGCGGTCGACGGGCGAACAAGCTGGTGGTGCTCGGGCGAGCAACTGCTTGTGCCCTTCAGCGCCGAGACGAGCCAGCGCTGACCAGCGCGTTCATCCGCCGCGTCAAATAGGCGGCTGACTGCACGGTTATCCGCTCTTCGCTGGGTAGACGGGAAAGGGCGCTAAAAGGCGGAGAGTGAGGACATGGCGAAGAACACCGGACAGCAGCGCGACACCAGGCGTATGGCCGCGGCGGGCAGTGAGAAGGCGGCTAAGCGCAGCGGCAATTTCCGTCGGTCACCTGTTTGGCAGCATGATCGGCACGGTCATCGTCGTCGTGGTAATCGCGGGAGTCGCCGCTTATCTGCTGATAGCCAAGATCGAGAAGCTTAACCCATTCGGTTCACACACCACGATTTCCACCACAGTGGTACTCGGGAAGCTCACCAAGATCGAGCAGGTGCACGTGGCGACGCGCTCTTACGCGGTGGACGTGAAGATCACCCAGAGCGTGGGGGTAATCCCCTGCTTCCTGGTCTGCAATCAAATGGAGCTCGAGGGCAGCGGCACCGACGACGCCGTCGTCGATCTCAGCGGGCTTTCCAAGAAGGACGTCACCATCGACCAGTCCACGCGGCCGTGACCGTGCGGATGGCCGCGCCCGCCATCGGCCCGGCCGACCTGAACCCGGCCGTCTGCTCCATTACGAGCAGCCATGGGGTGGTCAACGGCGTGACCCAGGACTTCAGGAACAATCCCAACGGGTACCGCCCGCTTTACGTGGCCGCGGAGAGCCAGATCCATGGCGCGGCCGAGCATGACCAGGCGCTGCTCGCCGCCGGGGAACAGAGCACCCGGGCGATGCTCGCCCAGGTGCTCGGTGTCGTCGGGATCAAGAAGGTGACGGTGGACTTCAGCTAACGGCCGGGGGGGTCGGCGGGGGGACGGAGCCGATGGCGGGCCTGCGCCGAGGGGGCTATATGCGGATCCTGGCGGCCTGGCGCCGCTGCGGGTCGAGCGACATGACGGCCAGCGGCGGACGGGCAGCACGCTGCTCGGCAGGGGAAAAACGGGCGACGGCGGTCCCGATGAGGCTTGCCTCCACGATGTGGTCGCGGCGGCCGACGACGGCCGGGCAGTCGCGCTGGCGTACCCGCATCGGCATCGCGGCGATCACCACGCCCTCGGCGCCGAGCCGGCCGACGTCGGTTTCCAGCTGACGCCGGGCGTCGTGCCGGGACTGGCTGACGAGTTCGGTCCAGCCGGCGACCTCGGCGTTGCCCGAGATCCAGCGCGCCTGGCGGGTCGTGCCCCGGTCATCGTGCCGCGACCCGATAGAGATGCCCAGGACGAGTCCCACGGGTACCCAGCCCGCGGTAATCAGCTTGGCGAAATCCTGGCCGGACAGGTCGGAGGTGAAGGGCGCCGATCGCCCGTGCGCGGCACCGGGCGCGCGGACCGCCGTGCCGATGACCGTGAACTGCGTCCCGCCGAGGAATGTGCCCCGGGACACGTGGACGCCGACCACGCCGTGCCCGCCGAGCTGCGCGCACTCGGTGATCATCCGGTCAACGGCGGTGTGCCGCGCCTGGTCCATGGCCTGCACCAGCGGGCCGAACGACCCTGCGCCGCCCCGCCCGGACACCTGAGTCGCCGGCCGAGGCGGCGAACCGTCGGCGTGCGATCCCGGCGCCCCCGGGCAGCCGTATCCGCTGGCGGCCCCGGCGGCGTAAACGGCCGCCCCGAACACCTGGCCGACCGGCTCGAAGTCCACGCTGCGGATCGCGGCGAACTCGTCCGCGGTCAGCGCGGACCCCCAGGTGCCGCTGGACCGGAGCGCCGCCATCCGAGCCTCGGCCACGGCGGGCAGTTCTGCCCTCACGACCTCAGCCTAGGCCTCCCCGGCTCCTTGAGGTCGCCGGTCTGCCTGGTAATGCGGATTGCCGATGAGGATGCCATTCACGTACACCCGCGGATGCGTTTTGAGCACGCGCATAACCGTTTTGCCGTCGAACAGGTCAAGGTCGTACAGGCAGAAAAAGAAGTGCGGAAATTCAGGAACGATCTCATTCAGCTCCGACTCCGCGGCAAACCACTCCCTGATGTCCACGCCGTTTCGAACGATGAAGGTCTCATCACTGACGGCACGGAAGCTGTTGTACCCGTGATCGGACGCCTCGGAAATTCTGGTCTTCATGTCTTGGATGAACGCGTCCTTGCAGAAGTGGCCGTCCGGCATGTACGCCTCGTCCTCGGTGAGGACATGCAGCATCTCGTCTCTGGCCGTGAGCTGGGCCGGGACCCTGCTCTGCACCGCGGACGGCCGGTCGACCATGCAGAGGACCTTGCTCCCCGCCTGCAGGCCCTTGGTGACGTAATCAACAACAATGTCATCAAGCGCGCTCCGGCTGCTGTAGAAGGCGCACACGTGATCACCAGGGACGAACCCGAAGCCGGGATCCTGCACTGATGGGATTGTCATGGTTAGCCTTCCCGCCTGGTGACAGCAGTCTAGCTCCGACACATCAGCTTCGGTCGCCCACCGTAGCCCGATGATCACGACCAGTCCAGCGGGCTGGCGCCCGGATGACGCTGGCCTGGTCGGTCGGGCCCGCGGGACGGCCGGTGGTGGCTGCTAGCACCGAGCCGACCAGGATCAGCGGGAATCCGAGCCCCATCCCGGCGGTGAACTGCTCGTTGAGCAGCAACAGGCCCAAGGCGACCGCGATCGCGGGGTTCACGTAGGTGATGACCGTCGCGCGCGCCGGGCCGATCTCGGCGATCAGCGCGAAGAAGAGCACGAACGCCAGCGCGGTGCAGACCAGCCCGAGGACCACGATCGAGGCGATGCCGGTGGCGGCCACGTGGCGCGGCCAATGGGTGAGCCCGTACGGCGCCCAGGCCACGGCGGACAGCAGCAGCGCCGCGGACGCCACCGGGAAGCGGGGCAGGTCCGACAGGTGCCTTGCCATGATGATCGGCGCAGTCGCGTAGCCGACGGCCGTCAGTCCGACCTCGACGAGGGCCAGCCCGCTCAGGCTGCCGAGATCAAGCCCTACCAGCAGTCCGACCCCGAGCAACCCCAGCAGCAGCCCCGACCATCGGCGGGCGTCGACGTGATCACCGGTACCGGTGAGCCGTCCGGCCAGGACGCCGACCAACGGGACCGCGGCGATGAGCAACCCAGTCAGCGAGCTCGACAGGTGCTGCTCCGCGTTGCCGAGCAGCAGCCACGGAATCGCTAGCTCGAGGGCGGCGAACGCGACCAGCGGCTTCCAGCGTCGCAGTACCCAGCGGAACCCCCCGGCCCGCAACGCCATCGGCAGCAGCACGGTGCCGCCGATCACCGTGCGGAAGAACACCAGCGTGCCCGGGGATACGTCGCGTACCGCCACCCGGATCAGCAGGTAGGGGATCCCCCAGATGACGCACATCGCCGCGAACAACGCCCAACCCCGACGGCTCACAAGGACGGCTCCCATCCACGACACTGCTCCCTGGCGTGAAACACCAGGATAACAGCAGAAAAGGGACCTGCATGCCGCCGAAAATTGGACTCAAATTCGGGGCAGATTGGCCCTCATCCGGGTCCGTGAATGACCGCCGTCGGAACCATTCGTTGCTGACGTCGGGACCCGACAGGCCGAGGCCGTCGTTTCCCTCCGGACAGCTGACCGTACGGTGGTTCCAGCAACGATCACCGCCTGGAGGCACCCGCATATGAGCATTGAACGAGAGAAGCAGGTCGCTGCGGAAGCGGCCGCTCAGCTGGTCGAGAACGGCATGACCGTCGGGCTTGGCACCGGCACGACCGTGGCGTACCTGCTCCCGGCCTTGGCCAAGCGATCCCTCGACATCGTCTGCGCCGCCACGTCGCCGAGAACCGAGCACGCCGCGCGCGAACTGGGCCTGCGGATCGAGGACGTCATGAGCATCGACCGGTTCGACATCACCATCGACGGCGCCGACCAGATCTCCCCGGACGGCTGGCTAGTCAAGGGCGGCGGCGGCGCCCACACCAGGGAGAAGATCGTGGCAGGGGCCGCGGACCGGTTCGTCGTTATCGCCGACTCCGCCAAGCCGGTCCCTGCCCTGCGCGCGCCTGTCCCCCTTGAGCTGATGTCCTTCGGGCTGCGCGCCACCATGCGCCGGGTCGCCCCGGCCTCGCTGCGCGACGTCCCGCTGAGCCCGGATGGCGGCGTGATCGCCGACTACCACGGGCCGGTCGAGGACCCGGCGGCGCTGGCCGCCCGGTTGTCATCGACGCCGGGGGTTGTCGCTCACGGCCTGTTCCCGCCGCAGATGGTGGCCATGGCATTCGTCGGCCGGGGCGAGTCGGTCGACCGGATCGACTTCACCGCTGGCGGTTGAGCCGGGTATACGGCAGGTGCGCTGCGGGTACACGCCTGCGAAGGCGCGGTCATGACTTCGGGGGATGATGGGATGGCGCAAGCGCCGGGGACTCATGCGACCTAGGAGAACAGGGCAATGGATCATGACACCAAGATCCGGACCGGGATAGAGCAGCACTGGACGGCCTCCGAGCGCGGGGACGGCGACACTGAGCACGCGATCTACGCCGCGGACGCGATCCTGGACTACCCGCAGTCAGGCGAGCGCTTCCGGGGCCGGTCAACGATCGAGGCACAGCGCGGCGGGAACCCGGCGGAACGCCGATTCACCGTGCTGCGGATCTCCGGTGGCGGCGACCTGTGGGTGAGCGAGTGCATCATCACCTATGACGGCGCGCCCACCTATTCGGTGAGCATCATGGAATTCACCGACGGCCTGGTAACGCACGAGACCCAGTACTTCGCCGACCCCTTCCCGGCGCCCGCCTCGCGGGCGGCGCTCGCCGAGCGGATCCCGGGCCGCGGCCAATGAAACCGTGACTGCCGCGCCCGGCAAGAAATCGTCATGACGAGGCCGACGCCGGCGGACCTCGCTGCGCGGCCGGTCGCTCCGCCAGCCGGCCGCAAGGTCGTCAAGCCGACACCAGCGGAGCTGATGGAGGACACCGGTACAGGGCTGGACTACGGGACCCGGGCAGATCGGATGCCCGGCTATCTCGTCCCGAACCACCGGTTCTTCATCCGCAGCCACGCGCCCACTCCCCCGGTGGACGTGGCGGACTGGACGCTTCGCATCGAGGGCAACGGCGTGCGTCAGCCGGTCACCTACACCTACGACGAGCTGTGGAACCGGTTCCCGCTGGTTTCGGTGATCCGCACCATCGAGTGCGCTGGCAACCGCCGGGTGTTGCTCGGTAACGAATTCGGGTTCACATTCAAGGGCACTCAGTGGGGGCGCGGCGCGATCGGCACGGCCGAGTGGACCGGTGTCCGGCTGCGTGACCTGCTTGAACCGGCCGACCTCAGACCGGGTGCGCGGGAGGTCATGCCCGAGTCGCTCGACGAGATCCGGGCCCGCCGGCCGATGCCGCTGGCCAAGGCGAGGGCCGACGACACCCTGGTCGCGCTGGCCATGAACGGGGAGATCCTCCCGGCTGATCATGGATTCCCCGCCCGCGTGGTAATGTCCGGCTGGCTCGGCGCGGCCTGCATAAAGTGGCTCTCCCGGATCGAGGTCAGCCAGGAACGCCTGTACGTGCCGTGGAACACTGAGGACTATGTGCTGATCGGTCCCCGCCATCCGCGCGACGGTCCGGCCCGCGGCCCGGCGATCACGACCCTGCCGGTTTCCGCACTGACCGAGCTGCCGTGGCCAGCCCGGCTCCGGCCGAAACCGCAGCTGATCCGCGGACGCGCGTTCGCCGGGGAAAATGCGATCGCAGGAGTCGAGTACCGCATCGACGACGGCCCCTGGCGGCCCGCGGAACTAGGCTCCCCCGATATACCGGGAGCATGGGCGCGCTGGCAGTTCGCCTGGACTCCGGAACCCGGCGAGCACGCCCTCCGGGTGCGCGCCACCGACGAGCGCGGCAACACCCAACCGGACGCCTCGGAGTGGAACGAGCTCGGATACCTCCAGCACTCGGTACTATCGCACCCCGTGCACGTCGAAGCCTGAAGCCGGTCGCCTGCGGTTAGGTCAGGGCGTCCTGCAGTTGCTGGAGCAGTGTCTCGGCGTTGAAAGGCTTGTGCACCAAGGGCAGATCGCCGGGGACTGCCCGGCCGCCGGGCAGTGCTCCAGCGGTGTAGCCCGACATGAGCACGACGGGTACCTGAGGGCGCGCGTCCCTCATGCGGTCCGCGAGCTGCGGGCCCGGCATGCCGGGCATGACCACGTCGGTCAGCATGGCGTCGATCCGAACCGCGGAGTTGGTGATAATCTCCAGCGCGTCCTTCGCGCTGGCGGCCGGCATGACCTGATAGCGGGCTCTTGTCAGGATGCGCGTCACCACTTCGCGTACCGCGTCCTCGTCCTCTACCACCAGGATGACCCGGCCGAGGCCCCCCGCCGCGGCGGGGCGGGTGACCTGCGCGCGGTTGATTTCCTGGTCCGCTGCGGGCAGGCGGACAGTGATCGTGGTCGAGCTGCCCGGCTGGGACTGAAGTCTGATGTCACCGCCGGCCTCCTTGACCACGCCGTAAACAGTGGACAGGCCCAGACCGGTACCCTGGCCCGGGCCTTTGGTGGTGAAGAACGGCTCGAAGGCGTGCTGGGCGACCTCGGGGGTCATGCCTGAGCCTGTGTCGGTGACAGTCAGCGAGACCAGCTTGCGCTCTCCGCCGGAACCGGACGGCGCCCCGCCGCCCTGGTCGATGTTGGCCGCCTCGATGCATAGCCGCCCGCCGTGCGGCATGGCGCCACGGGAATTCATGACCAGGTTCATGATTACCTGCTCGAGCTTCGTGCGGTCGATGGTGACCGGGTACAGGTCCGGCTGAATCAGAGTCAGGAACTCGATGTCCTCGCCTATGGTCCGCCGCAGTAGCTGCTCGATGTCAGTGATGACGCTGGCGAGGTTAAGCGTCTCCTGCTGGGAAGGCGCCAGCCTGCTAAAGATCAGGAGCTGCCGGGTGAGCGCGGCAGCATGCTCGGCCGCCTGCACGATCTTGAGCGCGTCCGGCTTTGCGGAATGACCGTCGGGCAGGGAACTGGTGAGCTCGCCGGCGTAGGCCATGATCACCGCGAGGACGTTGTTGAAGTCGTGCGCGATCCCGCCGGCCAGGCGGCCGAGAGAATCCAGCCGGTCGGCCTGGCGTAGTTCCCTGTCCATCCGCTCACGCTCCCGATCGAAGCGCTCTTCGCTGTCCCGAAGGGCGGCCTCGGCGCCGTGCTGCTGTCGGCGTGCCTGGGCGTCCCGCAGCTCTCGTTCCACAGCCGGGACAAGCCGGGACAGCCGGTCTTTGAGGATGAAGTCGTGCGCGCCGGCTTTCATGATCGCGGCAGCGGTCTCCTCGCCCACCGCCCCCGAGACGAGGATGAACGACGCGTCGAGACCGCTGTCCTGCAGCATTCTAAGCGCGTCCTGCGCACTGAAACCGGGCAGGTTGTAGTCGCAGAGAACGATGTCCGGCGGCCGGGCCGCCAGCGACTCGGCCAGCTCCTGGATGGTCTCGACGCGCTCGTACGCCAGCGTGATGCCACCGCGGCGCAGGTGGCTGACGATCAGCAGCGCATCGTCGTCGCTGTCATCGATGACCAGGGCGCGAACTGGCACTACGCCAAGCCCCGTGATTGCCATTGGGGTGCCGGCTGGTTGACGAGCAGCCAGTACATTCCCAGCATTTTGGCCGCGCCGACGAACTCGCTGAACACCGCGGGCTTGCGGACAAAGCTGTTGGCGCCGAGCTGGTAGGAACGGTCGATATCGGCATCCTCGCTCGAGGTGGTCAGCACGACGATCGGCAGCGACTGGGTCCTGGAGTCGGCGCGGACGCGCCGCAGCACCTCCAGGCCGCCGACCTTGGGGAGCTTGAGATCCAGCAGCACCAGCGCGGGCTGGAATGACAGCGCGGTCTCCGGCAGAAGCAGCTGGAGGGCCTGCTCGCCATCGACCGCGACGACAATCTCGTTGCTGATGTTGTTCTGCTTGAATGCCCGCAACGTGAACGTCACGTCGTCAGGATTGTCATCGACAAGCAGAATCGGTTTGCTATTCATGGGCCATTGCTCCGATCTGGGCCGTCAGGCGCGAAGGTGAAGAAGAACGTGCTGCCTTTCCCTGGTTCGCTTTCGGCCCGGATCCCGCCGCCGTGGCGGCGCAGGATACGTTGCACGATGGCCAGGCCAATGCCACTGCCCTCGAACTCGGAGGCCGGGTGCAGCCGCTGGAACGGATCGAACAGGTTTCCCGCGTAGCGCATGTCGAACCCGGCGCCGTTGTCGCGGACGAAGAACACCCGGCCGCCGGACTGGTCGACCGCGCCCACGCTGATGGTGGCGTGCTCGCGTCTGCCGGTGAACTTCCACGCGTTGGACAGCAGGTTCTCCAGCGCAAGCCGGATCAGGCGCGAATCTCCTGTCGTCAGGAGGCCGTCGGCGATCACCACCTCGGCTCGGCGGCCGGGCTCCGCGAAACGGAGCCCGGCGATGATCTCGCTTGCCTGCGCGCCGATATCGACCTGCTCATGTTTCAGCCCGGTGCGGCCGGCGACGGAAAGCATCAGCAGATCGTCGATCAGCTGTCCCATCCGGGCCACGTTGTCCTGGATCCGCTGCAGGTACTCGCGGCCCTCATCATCGAGGCTGCCGGCGTAGTCTTCCAGCAGGATCTCGCTGAACCCGTGCAGCGAGCGCAGCGGGGCACGCAGATCATGCGACACGGAATAGGCGAACGCGTCAAGCTCGCGCACCCGCTGCTCCAGCTCCGCGTTGAGCTTGCGGACCTGCTCCTCGGTCCGCTTGCGTTCGGTGATGTCGGTTGAAATACCGCACACCGCGTATGGTTTGCCCGCGCCGTCGAGCAACGGGAACTTCACCGTGATGTATGTGCGCGGGCCGTCAGCGCCCGGAGCGACCTCTTCCACGTGCACCGGGCCGCCGGCTGAGGCCGCCCGCAGATCGTTGGCGCGAAACTCGTCAGCGATCTCGGCGGGGAACAGCTGATGGTCGGTCAGGCCGACTATGTCCTCTCTCCGCAGATGAAACAGGCGTTCGTATTCCTTGTTTACCACTATGTAACACCCGTCCAGGTCGCGCATGTAGATCACGGCGTTGGTGTTATCGATCAGCGCCTGCAGCTGCTCGGGCCCGACGAGGGAGCTAAGGCGCGGAGACGGCCCGGTCAGGTTCTCTGAAGGGGGCTCCGCCATCATCGCCCCCTCGCAGCGGCGGCGGCGCCTGCCCGCGGGTACCGGGCCTCGGGCGGCTCCCCCGCGCTCACCAGCCAGGCCGCCGGGCGGGCGGCGGGCCCGGTGAACCGGACGAGGCTGCCCAGATCGGCCGGCCCGGCTCGCGCCTGGTCGAGCCCGGCCACGGCGTCCAGCTCACCGCCGGAGAGAGCGCGCAGGCAAGCGAGCGCATGCTGATGGCGGGCCCGGGTCAGATCCAGGAGATACCGTTCATCCATGCCCGTGGTGCCATAGCGGTTCGACACCACGTGCGGATCACCAAATCCGGCCGTCTCACGCTGGCGCTGGGGAGCGAACAGGTACTTCTGAGCGATCTTGAGATGGACACCCGACATCCGCGCGTGCGCAGCCAGCAGCACGTAGAGGGCGGCCAGCACCGGGTGCCGGCCGAACGGTCTCCCGCAGCCGGGCTGGTGACATCTCCGCGAGCTCGGCTTCGCCTATTCCGAGTGATCGCAGCGCGATGCTGGGAAGCGACGGACGCCCCATCAGACGCGTCAGCCGCTCCCGTTCCGTGGCGAGCAAGGCCGGGAAGATCCGCTCGGTATGTGCCTGGTAATCGGGGGTCTGGACGCCGAGCAGGCAGTCCCGAGCGATCGCCTCCGGATCCTGGGCGCCGCTCGGCGGGATGTCATCGTGCGTCCAGTGCACGGCGTACTGCCGGAAGACGTCCATGAAGTACTCCGCCCGCAGGCCGTCTCCGGGCGCAAGCGCGGCGAAGTGAGCATTTACCCGGCGCAGCTCCGCCAGCAGCGCCACGGCCAGCCGGACACGATCAAGCGCCTCCGGGTCGCGCACGTCGAGCGTGGCGTCTGACAACGGCATCAGGGCCGCGTTGACCGCCCCCTCGATGGCCTCCGACACCTTGATCAACTCGAAGAACCGCTGCTCGTCCGCAATACCGGTATAGGTGCGCACCAGCCCGTCACCGAACACGCCCGCCAGCACCGCAATGCGCTCGCCGGCCCACCACACCTCGGTGGTCGGAACATTCCACCGGGTCAGCGCGGCATAGCTGTCCCGGTGACAGTGACCCGTGCCTGTCCGATCCGCAAGCCTCCCGAAATAAGCGCCGAACGGTATCGCCTCAGCACCGACCGGGCACCGGTCGAAGGCACGTTCCGGCGTGGCCCGGTGATCGCGGCTCAGCTCCTGATAATGCCGGGCCAGCGACGCACCGGCCAGGCCGAGCAGCACCACCGTCTGCTGCGCCTCGGCGGCGGTCAGCGATTCCGGGAGCGGCAGGTCCGCGAGAACGGACCGCTCGAGTTCAGCGCGCAGGTCACCAGGCGGACGCCGCCGAGCCAGTATGTCCCGGTTCAGGTTCGGCAGCTCGGTCAGCACCCAGGCATTGACGCGGCCGACGGGTTCGGGGACCGTGCCATCCTCCTGCATAAGACCAGCTCCTCTCCCCGAGCGAGATGCCAAGAATGACATCTTCAGAGCATAGCACTCTCAGTAATCGTAAAGTTACTAATTGTGACAAGATCTGGCTCGGGGCTGGCGCTCACGGCTCCAGCGCGGCCGGGTGAGCGACGCTGAACCACGGTGCCAATCGGCAGCGAATCAACCCCTGATACCACAGACGCCGATGCCGCACGGACCTCGAAGGCTCCCGAACGGCTGGGGACACGGACGGATATTCGAAAAAGGTGGGCGCAGCTGGGTTCGAACCAGCGGCCTTTCGCTTGTAAGGCGAATGCTCTTCCGCTGAGCTATGCGCCCGAGATGCTGACCGTCGCGTCGGCACACGGAGTCCTAACAGGGTACCGGCTCCGCATGCCTGACAGCACTGCACAGACCCGATATTGCGGGTGTGGTTGCAGGTCAGCCGGCCGCGCCCCCGCGTCCGCGTCTGTCTGGTGACTTAGAGTAGTGCGATGAACCGCGGGAGGAGTCAGGTAATCGAGCTGCGGCTCAACCGGGCCGAGGAGATGTTCGCCTTGGCCCAGACCGACCTCTTCTCCGAATACCGCAACTACCTCACCGGCGTCGAGTACTGCCTCAGCGTGCTCCGCTCGCAGCCCATCCGGTGGCCGGTCCGGCTCGAGCTCTCGTTGCCGACCGCGGAGCTCGACGATGCCTGGCGCGACCGGCTCCGCGTGGCGCTGCGCCGTTACTGCGACCAGCGCATCAGCTACAACGAACGCGAGCGGCGCGCGGTACGGCTGGGTGGCCTCCGCTCGCTGTGGGTCGGCGTTCCCATCGTGGTCATCGGGTACCTCCTGGTGATCTTCGAGACCAGGCTGGTCGGTCAAACCGGCAATATCATCCTCGACACGACCGGGTGGGTGCTGGTGTGGGTGGGAATCTGGTTCCCGCTCGACACTTTCTTTTTCACCCCGCTTGGATACACCCGGGAGAGCCGCGCCCTCAAGCACCTGCGCGACGCCGAGATCACGGTGACAACCTGGGAACCCGCGCCGGGCCGCCCGGGGTGATCCGACGCGCTGATAGTCAGCCGAACGCGGCGGCCAGGCGGCGGTACAGGGACGGCGCGGTGACGTGGATCATGCCGGGCAGCCGGGTCCAGCCAGGGATATAGACGTCGTCGCGGCCGCTGAGCATGGCCTCGCACATCGTGCTGGCCACCCGGGCGGGCGACACCGGCCGCGGCCTGGACCGCAGGTACGGCGCACCGCGGCGGGCGAAGAAGGGGGTGTCGGCCACGCCGATGACGACGTGCATGATCCGCACCCCGGTCCCGCGCAGCTCATAGCGGAGCGCCTCGGCGAAGGCGCTCAGCCCCGCCTTGGCCGCGGAGTACACCGCCTCGCCGCCCACCCCAACGCTGCCGGCGATCGACCCCACCAGCACCACCTGGCCCTGGCGGCGGGCCAGCATCTGCGGCAGCACCACTCGGACCAGCTCGACGGCCGAGACCAGGTCGACCATGAGGACTTCCTCGACCCGGCCCGGCGGCATCGCGGTGAACGGCCCGGCCCAGCCGACGCCCGCCCCGGCCACCAGCAGGTCGACCCGGCCGGCCGCGTCCAACGCCCGGCTGCCGAGCCGCTCGGCGGCGTCCGGCGTCGCCAGATCCTCGGGCAGCACCAGCACGGGCGATGCCGCCGACGACGTGCGGGCCGCGACGTCCTGCAGGCGCTCTTCGTCTCGCCCGGACAGCAGGAGCCGCCACCCGTCTGCGGCCAGCCAGCCCGCCACCGCCGCCCCGATCCCCGACGACGCGCCGGTCACCAGGGCAACGCCCCCGGGCTGGACACCGCGCCGGGCCGCGAGCCGGGTGGCCGCGGAGCGGGAGCTGGCGTCTGCGGTGACGATGCCCATGGGAACCTCTTCTGCGATCGCGGCCCGGCACGTCACGGCCCGCCGCCGGCGCACGCGGCCGCGGTCCGGCCCAGACCTGTTCGAGTCATCAAACGACCAGAAGTGCAGCTTGCAGTGTCACGCCGGCTTTGGTGAGACGGCATCACCTGGTTCAGGTGATTTAGGCGTTCAGAGGAATGCTTAACGCACTGGCGTGCGGCTGACGAGGGGCAGCGCGCCATGTGCTGTTTGCCCAGCACTCGGAGCAATTCAGCTGATTTGCGCAAACGCAAATCATCAAGATTTGGTGATGTCGCCTCATCTACTCGGGGGTCAGGCTTGCCGCAGATGAAAGCGGTGGCGGGCCCGGGTGCGACTGTGGCCCGTCACGGCATCGTGCCATTGGAAGGGAGACGTCATGGGGAAGGAAGCACGGACCGCGCTGCTGCTCGCCGCTACCGCGTGCCTGCTCGCCGTCATGGTCGAGTGGATCATCGGGGAGCTGAACTCCGACTTATCAGAACCGGGCTCATAGCACGGGAGCTTGGTCTCCACGGCCCGGCCGCGGAGTGCGCTGGTCCACGACTTACGGCCGGGATTGCGGCGCTGGAGGCTCAATGACGAAGGATGCGGTGCTGCTGGGCGGGCCCCTGGGGCTCGGCCACGAGATGATGGCCCGCAGTTGCGCCGAGGTGCTGGAGCGATCGGGATGGCGGACCCGCCGCCTGGACAGCATGTCCCTGCTGGGGCCCTGGCACGGCGGCGTGGGCGCGGCGCTGTTCCACCGCCTGGTCGCCGTCCCTGGCCTGTACGACGGGCTGCACTTCGCTCACCTGCGGACCGGAAGCCGGCTGGCTGATCTTATGGACCGCGCGGCCAGCGCCCGGCTGGTGCCCGCGCTCCGCGCAGAGCTGGACCGCCACCCGGCCGACCTGCTGATCAGCGTGTTCGCCACCGGTGCTTCGGCGGCGGCCAAGCTCAAGGCGGAGGCCCCCGGCCTGCGCACCGTGGTGCTCTGCACCGACGTGGCGGTGCACCGGATGTGGGTGGCCGAGGGAACCGACCTTTTCCTGGTGACCTCGCCCGCCGCAGCGGCATCGGTCCGGCGTTACCTGCCGCGGGCGGCCGTGGCGATCGTGCCGCCGTCGGTGCGGTCCGCTTTCTACTCCGCTCCGACCCGGGAGCGGGCCAGGGCGGCGCTCGGCGTCCCGTTGTCGGACTTCTGCGTGCTGGCCATCGACAGCGGCTGGGGATTCGGTCCGCTGTCGGAGAGCGTGCGGGCGCTCGCCGAGGCCGGCGTCCAGGTGCTGGCGGTGGCGGGCCGGGACCGCCGACTCGAGCACCGTTTCCGGGAACTGGCCGCCCGGACGCCCCGAATCACGCCGTTCGGCTATACCGACCAGATTCCAGCGCTGATGGCCGCGGCCGACCTGGTCATCGCCCTGCCCGGCGCCGTCACCTGCGCCGAGGCGCGGGTTGTGGGGCGCCCGCTGCTGCTCCTCGACGTCATGCCGGGCCATGGGCGCGACAACCTGCTGCACGAGCTGGAGCTGGGAGGAGCACACGCGTGCGTTATGACTCCTCAAGGGGTTACAGCCAGCGTCCTGGCTCTGCGGGACGGTGTTCTGGCGCTGCGCGATGAGGGCGCCGGCCAGGCGCCGCCGGCTAGCCCGCCGCCGCGCTGGGAGCCCGCTCTGGTGGCTGCCCTGCAGCGGATCGGCCTGGACCTGCAGCCTGCCCCAGCGGACGTCGCCGAGCCGGCCTGGGATCCGCCCCGGTCACCAGTGAAGACGCACTGAATCCAAGACGCACCGAATTGAGCAAGCGCCGAGAGGAGCCGGATCCAGATGATGCGCACGCTTTTCCTCAATCCTCCGTCGTATGCGGGTTTTGATGGCGGGGCCGGGGCCCGGTACCAGGCCAAGCGCGAGATCCGGTCGTACTGGTACCCGACCTGGCTGGCTCAGCCCGCGGCGATCGTGGTTGGCAGCAAGCTGGTGGATGCCCAGGCGGCCGGCCTGTCCCTCGAGGACGTGGTGCCCTCGGCGCGCGAGTACGAGCTGGCGGTGCTGCACACCAGCTCGCCGACCTTCCCGGGGGACGTGAAGGCGGCCGAGGCGCTGCGGGCGGCGAACCCGTCGCTGATGGTCGGCATGGTCGGCGCGAAGGTCGCGGTGCAGCCCGAGCGCTCGCTGGCAGCGTCGGCGGCGATTGACTTCGTGGCCCGGGAGGAGTTCGACTTCACCGTCGCCGAGGTGGCCGAAGGACGCCCGCTGGCTTCCATCGACGGCCTCAGCTATCGGGACGCGGCCGGGCAGGTGTTGCACAACCCGGACCGGGAGATTCTGCAGGACATGGACCGGCTCCCGTTCGTGACCCCGGTCTACCAGCGGGATCTGCGCATCGAGGACTACTACATCGGTTACCTCCAGCATCCTTACCTCTCGCTGTACACCGGGCGGGGCTGCCGGTCGCGGTGCACGTTCTGCCTGTGGCCGCAGACCGTGGGCGGCCACCGGTACCGCACCCGCAGCGTCGAGAACGTGCTCGCCGAAGCCGCGCTCGCGCGTGAGCTGTTCCCCCAGATGAAGGAGCTGTTCTTCGACGACGACACGTTCACCGACGACCGGGGCCGGGCCGAGGCCATCGCCCGCGGGCTGGCCAGGCTCGGCATCACCTGGTCCTGCAACGCCAAGGCCAACGTGCCCCGCGAGACGCTCAAGGTGCTGCGGGACAACGGGCTGCGCCTGCTCCTGGTCGGCTACGAGTCCGGGAACCAGCAGATCCTGATCAACATCAAGAAGGGCCTGCGGGTGGACCGGGCCCGCCAGTTCGCCGCCGACTGCCGGGACCTGGGGATCACCGTGCACGGCACGTTCATCCTGGGCCTGCCCGGGGAGACCCGGGAGACGATCCAGGAGACGATCCGGTTCGCCCGCGAGGTCAACCCGCACAGTCTCCAGGTCTCGGTCGCCGCGCCCTACCCGGGCACCGAGCTGTACCGGCAGGCCGTCGAGCAGGGGTGGCTGCCCGCCGATGACGAAGGAGCCGCCCTGGTCAGCGAGGATGGCACCCAGCTGGCCGCCCTGTCCTACCCGCACCTGGGGCACACCGAGATCCTGGACTCGGTGGACGCGTTCTACCGGCGGTTCTACTTCCGCGCCGGGAAGCTGGCGGAGATGTCAGCCGAGATGCTGCGCCGGCCCGACATGGCCGCCCGCCGGATGCGCGAGGGCGCGGAGTTCGTGCGCTTCCTGAACCGGCGCGCCCGCACCCCGGCCGCGCGGTGAGCGACGCCTGCACCTCCCCCGCGCATGGGGGGCACCTGCCCCCCATGCCCCCTGGGTCCTACGACGGAAGGCCTGTCTGATGCGTGTCCTGCTAGTGCACCCAAGCGCGCTCATGTACTCAGAGATCTTCTTGCGGCTCGAGCCGCTCGGCCTAGAGCGGGTTGCCGCGGCGCTGCTGGCCGACGGCCACGACGTCCGGATGATGGATCTCCAGGTCTACCGGACGGCTGAGCTTGAGCGCGAGGTGGCCGAGTTCCAGCCGGAAGCGGTCGGGTTCAGCCTCAATTACCTGGCCAACGTCCCTGAGGTCGTGGACCTGGCCAAGCAGATCAAGGTCATGCTCCCGGGCTGCTTCGTCTTCGTGGGCGGCCACAGCGTCTCGTTCGTGGCCGAGCAGGTCCTCGGGCACGCGAAAGGCGCGATCGACGTGGTGCTCAAGGGCGAGGGCGAGACCGGGGCCCCCGCGCTGCTCGCGGCGCTGCCCGACCGGGCGCTGCGGGAAGTGCCCGGGGCGGTCAGCCAGGACGGCACCGGTCCCCCGCCGAGGATGCTGCACAGCCTGGACGATCCTCTTCCCGCCCGGCATCTGGGGGGCCGTCGCCGCAAGTACTTCATCGGGGTGATGGACCCGGCCGCGTCGATCGAGTTCACCCGCGGCTGCCCCTGGAACTGCTCGTTCTGCAGCGCCTGGACCTTCTACGGCCGCAGCTACCGCCGCCTGTCCCCCGACGCCGCCGTCGAGGACATGGCCCGCATCGCCGAGCCGGGGGTGTTCATCGTCGACGACGTGGCCTTCATCAGGGCCGAGGACGGGGATGAGATCGCCCGCCAGCTCGAACGCCGTCACATCCGCAAGCAGTACTACCTGGAAACCCGCTGCGACGTGCTGCTCCGCAACGAAGAGGTGTTCCGCCGGTGGAAGCGGCTGGGCCTGAACTACATGTTCCTCGGCCTGGAGGCCCTCGATGAGGAGGGGCTGGCCGCGTTCCGGAAGCGGACCACCCCGGCGATCAACAACAGGGCGCTGGAGGTGGCCCGGTCGATCGGATTGTCGGTGGCGATCAACATCATCGCCGACCCGGACTGGGACGAGGCCCGGTTCGCGTTCGTCCGCCAGTGGGCGATGAGCGTCCCGGAGATCGTGAACATCACCGTGCAGACTCCGTACCCGGGGACGGAGACCTGGCTGACGGAGTCCCGGCGGCTGACTACCCTGGACTATCGGCTGTTCGACGTGCAGCACGCAGTGCTGCCGACCCGGCTGCCGCTGCACCGGTTCTACCAGGAACTGGTCAAGACCCAGTCGGTGCTGGCCCGCAAGCACCTCGGGGTCGCGGCGCTGGCCAAGACCAGCGGAATCGTGGCCCGGCAGTTGCTCCGCGGGCAGACCAACTTCGCCAAGATGATCTGGAAATTCAATACCGTCTACAACGCCGACCGGCAGTATTCAGAGCACCTGAACCAGGCCCGGTATCTACTGCCACCGCAGGCCGAGTGGGTGCCCGCCCAGGCTGACAGGCCAGCGGCGCCGCCGGACCGGAAGGAGCTGTTCGTTCATGTCCCGTTGCGCGGGAAAGCGTGACTGCCACCGATGCGTGACTGTCCGCGCGGGCCAGCGCTCCGGCTGAGTGGCAGCTATGCCCGAGTGCCTGGAACTGCCGCGGCCGGTACAGCTCCTGCGCTCCACCGGCTGGAACCTGTTCGAGTCCTTCGGGCTCCCGCTGGGCGGCTATGCCCTCGCCGCCTGGCTGTGGGGAATCAATGCCGGGGTGCTGGTCATGCTCGGAGCTATCTGGGTCACGGCCGGGATCCGCAAGCTCGTGACCGGCTCCATTCCCAGCCTGCTCACGATCGCGCTGGTCGTGCTCACCGTCCAGGGCGTGGTAGCGGTGGCCACCGGGAACCTGTGGATCTTCCTGGTGCATTTCCCGCTCGCCAACCTTGGCTTGTGCATCGTGTTCGCGCGCACTGCACGCGGGCACAGCCCGCTGGCCGCCCGGCTGGCGGGCGAGGTGATCGGGTTGCGCTGCCCAGAGTGCTATCAGCCCAGCCTGCACCCGTTCTTCCAGCGCGTGACGTGGCTGTGGGCGGGCATTTTCCTGCTGCTTGCCCTCAGCCTGGGGGCATTGCTCGCCACCGTTCCGCTCAAGACCTACGTGCTGATCTGGGCCATTACCACAGTCGTGCTGATCGGGGCCGGAGTGGGCGCCTCGGTGCTGTGGCTGCGAGCCGTGCTGCGCAGGCTCGGCATCGGGTTCCGCTTCGCGCCGACCCCTGCGGTGTAGTGCCCGGCGGCGCCGCCCGGCGCACGTCCGTTCCCGGATCCGGCGGGTAGACGATGAACACTCAGCTCGCCGTGGTGGCCTCCCTCGCCGCCGCGCTGGTCCTGGGAATATCGGCCGTCGCGGACCAGCGCAGTACCAAACGCGTGCAACCCGGCAGGACCGGGTCGCCCCGGATCGTGCTCGACCTGGTCCGGCAGCCGCTGTGGCTGATCGCCATCGGTGCGAACATCGTCGGGTTCGCCCTGCAGGTGGTGGCGCTCGATCTGGGCAGTCTGGCGCTGGTGCAGCCGCTGCTCGTCTGCGACCTTGTCTTCGCCGTGCTGATCTCCCGGTGGCTGGCCTACCGGAGAGGCGAACAGCAGCCAGGCGGGAGACGAGGTCTCATCGCCCTGTTCGCGGGAGTCAGCGCGGCGACGGTTGGGGTCGCCGGATTCCTGGTCGCCGGGCGGCCGTCGGCTGGCCACGGGGATCTTGGCTTCGGAGTACTGATACCGCTGATCATCGGGCTGGTCGTGGTGATCGGATTTTGCCTGCTGGTGGCGGCGCGCAAACCTGACCTGCGGCCGCTGGCGCTGGCGCTGGCCTGCGGTGTGAATTACGGGGTGGCGGCCTTCTCCATCAAGCTGGTGACCACCGAATTTGGCGGCGGCCCGGCGCACGTGTTCACCAACTGGCCGATCTATCTCTTCGCGGTCGTCGGCCCGCTCGGCTTCATCTTCAACCAGGATGCCCTCCAGGCGGGCACGTTCCTCGCGCCGGTCCAGGCCATCATCACCACCGCCGACCCGGTCGTCTCTATCGCGCTCGGCGTGCTGTGGCTGGGCGTCGCTTTGCGCACCAGTCCGGTGGCCATCTTCGGTCAGGTCGCCTCGCTGCTGTTGATGACGGTGGGGATCATCATCACCGCCCACGTCGCTCCCCAGTCCCACGGAACCCCCCCGGCCAAGCCAACCCGAGCGCGAGCGGTCCCGTAAGCGGCTGTCATTCCCCCCGTGGGACAGGTCGCGCCAGTCCTCCTCCGCGATGTGCACGCCGTACGTGCTGGCCGCTGCCCTTATGCGCTGCCAGGCCTGGTCCCGTTCCTCGTCGGTGACCCCTTCCACCTGGTCGAAGCGCGCAATTGCGTTTCGCACGTGCGCCGCGTCACTGAGGGGTTCTTTGCGCTCGGCCGGGAAGGCGAACTCCGCGTCAGGGAAGCGATCCTTCTCCGCGGTGCTCAGGCCCTCCGAACTGCGCGGGATGTCCTCTCCGTGGGCACGCTCGCGCTGCACCTCACGAGCCTTCTCGATGTTCCGTCGTGCAGCCTTTTTTTGCTTCTCCGTTGACATGGTCGGAACCTCCGTCAGGTGTTGCGGTCGGCGAGCCACTCGGCCGACGACGAGCCTGTTCATCACGTAGTACTGCTGGTACCCGGTGTCCTCCGACCCCGAACGGACGCGTGGCTGCGCCTGCCAGGTCCATTGCTGCCTGCGGGGCGAAGCGCGCTCCCGTTCCACTCCCTGATGATCTTCGCGCCGACGCGGGCCGTCAGCCGCGCGCGGACCGGTGCCCCCCTCTATTTTGATGCCTGCCGGGAAGACAGAACTGATCACATCAGGGAATGTTAACAACACGCCTAGTGAAGCTGTCGACATTCAGAGAGCGTCATGAGACCTGCCGTCCGCACCCAGACCGCCGATGCCGGGGCCGCTCCTGTCCCCGCCGGCGCTGCTGTCCCTGCCGTCAGTGAAGGGATGGTCTGCCGCGACGGGCTGTTCGCTCGGCTCGGCGCGGCCGCGCGCGTCACCCAGATATCGGCGCCGGCCGGGAGCGGCAAGACCTCTTTGCTGCGCTCCTGGATCGGCGAGGCGGGGCTGGCCGACCGCGCGGCCTGGGTCTCTGCAGCGGGCAGGGAAAGTGATCACCAGCGATTCTGGACCTCGGTGACCGACGCGCTGCGCGACACCGCGGCCGGCGCCACGCTGGTGCGGGCCGCGACGGCGGCACCGGATCTGGGCGGCTGGGCGGCGGCCGAGCGGCTGCTGGCGGATCTGGGCTCGCTGCCTGACCGGATCTGGCTGGTGATCGACGATGTGCACGAGCTGGACTCGAAGGAGGCGCTGCGCCAGCTTGAGCTGCTGGTGAAGCGCGGGCCAGCCGAACTGCGAGTGGTGCTGGCCACCCGCGAGGAGGCGCGGCTGGGTCTGCACCGGTTGCGGCTGGAGGGCGAGCTGACCGAGATCCGCGCCGCCGACCTCCGGTTTACCCTCGACGAGGCACGGGCCCTGCTCGAGGCGGCCGGAGTGGTGCTGCCGGATTCGGCGCTGGCGCTGCTGCACGAGCGGACCGAGGGCTGGGCGGCCGGGCTGCGGCTGGCCGCCCTTTCGCTGGCGGGGCATCCGGATCCGGAGCGGTTCGCGGCCGAGTTCTCCGGCAGCGAGCGTACGGTCGCTGAGTACCTGCTGGCTGAGGTGCTGGAGCGGCAGCCGGAGGAGGTTCGGCAGCTGCTGCTGCGGACCTCGGTGCTCGAGCAGGTCAGCGGCCCGCTGGCCGACGTGCTGCGCGGGGGGGCAGGCGGGGAACGAATCTTGCGGGAGCTGGAACAGGCCGGCGCGTTCGTGATCGCGGTGGATGCCCGCCGGTCCTGGTACCGCTACCACCAGCTCTTCGCCGAACTGCTCCAGCACGAGCTGCGATGCAGCGCGCCGAGCGAACTTCCCGGGTTGCATCGTGCCGCCGCGCAGTGGTACGCCGAGCACGGGTATGTGGTCGAGGCGGTCCGCCACTCCCAGGCGGCGCAGGACTGGGATCTGGCGGTCCGCTCGCTATCGGACCACCTGCTGGATCTCGTACTCGACGGTCAGGGCGCTACCGTGCGCGAGCTCGTGGCCGGATTCCCGGCCGACGCCAAGACGGCCGACGCGGAACTGGCCGCGCTGGTGGCGGGCGACGAGGTAACCCGTGGATCGCTGGTAGCGGCGGAGCGGCATCTTGCCCTCGCGACCGAGAGATCCGTATCGGTGCCCGCGGACCGACGCGGGCGCTTCGCTGTCGTCCTCGCCATCGCGACGCTGGCCATTGCCGCGCAGCGCGGTGACCTGCCGGTCGCGGTCGAGCAGGCGCAGCGGCTGCTTGCTCCCGCCGCCAAGGCCGCTGACGCCGCGGGAGCCGCGGGAGCCGCGGGAGCCGCGCCGCTCGTGACCGGGGTCGGCGAGGACCTGCGGGCGCTAACGCTGGTCAGCCTGGGTGCGGCCGAGCTCTGGTCGGTACGCGCCGAAGAGGCGGAACGGCATCTCGAGCTAGCCGTCGCCCTGGCGCGCCGGATCGGGCGGCCCTTCCTCGAGGCCACCGCGCTGGCGCACAGTGCGTGGGCGGCGAGCTTCCGTTCGTTCGCGCTGGCGGTGCAGCGGAGCACCGAGGCGGCGGAGCTGGCCGAGCGGCATGGCTGGGCCGAGGAGCCGGCCGTTGCCGTCGCCTACCTGGCTCTCGGGGCCACCAGGGTCTGGCAACTGCGGCTTGCGGAGGCGGAACAGTTGCTCGACCAGGCCGAGCGGGCGCTTCGACCCGAGGCCCAGCCGGCCGCGGGCCTATTGCTCGGCCAGGCTCGCGGGATGCTCGCGCTCGCTCATGGCCGTGACGCCGAGGCGCTGGCCGCTTTCGAGGCCGCCGAGCCGCTGGCCGGGCTGCTTGCCCCAGGGCACCCCGCGGCGGTGGTCATGCGAGCGCACACGGTGCAGGTCCTGGCGCGGCTTGGCCAGATTGGCCGCGTCGAGCGAGCCCTGACCGAGCTGAGCGAGCAGCGTGAACGCGGCGAAATGCGCGTCGCGGTGGCGGCGCTGCGGCTCGCCCAGGACGACCAGCGGGCGGCGATCGCCGAGCTCGCGCCCGTCTTGGCAGGCTCCGCATCCGTGGCCAATGGCGGCTGGACGATTCAGGCCTCCCTGCTTGACGCGATCGCCTGCGACGCGATCGGCGACCAGGCCGCAGCCGGACGCGCCCTCGAGCGCGCGCTTGATCTCGTCGAGCGCGACCGCGCGCTCTTCGCATTCGTCCTTCATCCCGCGCCGGAGCTGCTCAGGCACCACGCCTGGCATTGCGCCGCACACGCCGCACTGATCTCGGAGATTCTCGGCCTGCTAGCCCCAGAGGGAACAGAGCGGATGCCGCTCCCCACCGATCATGGAGCTCTTGGGGGATCGCCGCCGCAGCTAGTAGAGCCGCTCACCGACTGCGAGGCTCGTATCCTGCGCTACCTGCCCACCAACTTGTCCGCGCCCGAGATCGCCGACCAGCTGTCCGTGTCGGCGAACACCGTCCGGACGCACATGCGCCACGTGTATGAGAAGCTTGGCGCGCACCGCCGTGCGGGCGCCGTGGATCGTGCTCGCGCGCTGGGCCTGCTCGCGCCTGCCCCGCACCGGGCCTGAGGCTCCCCCGCAGGCACGGGCCTCGCCCAGCGAGTACGGGCCTGCTGGTCGTGGAGTGCTACCGTGGCGCATGGTCGGCGACAATGACGGCATGTCCTTTCGGATGCCGGTCGTTGCGAGGTGCCTTGGCCGGTACGCGGCCGCCTGGGCTTACCTGGCGGGGTTCGTCGCCGTGGACATTGCCTTCGGTGCCCTGTCTCCTGCTGGCCAGTCGGCGGTGCAGCGATGGGCCAGCACGAACGTGGTCAACCTGCGTCATGACCCGCTGGGGTGCATGGTCGCGTCGGCATTCGTTCCGTCAGGGTATTCCGTGGCGTGGCCGCTGCTTATCGCCATGGCCATGTTCGGCGCGAACCGGGTGCTCGGGAACTGGCGGACGGTCGTCGTGTGCGGCGCGGGACATGTCGCGGGCACGTTGGTCAGCGAGGGGATAGTCGCCTACCGGATCGCGCACGGGCTGCTCCCGGAATCGGATTCGCGCATTATCGATGTGGGGCCGTCGTATGTCGTGGTAGCCGCCATAGCGATCGCGGTGCTGCACGGATCGTGGCCAGCGCGGATCGCGGCCGCGGCCGATCTTCTTCTGCTGATCGTCGTCGGCGGGATATTCGACGGGCTGAGCACCTTGCAGGTAGCGGCGGTCGGCCACACGACGTCGATCCTCGTCGCGGCCGTCCTCGGAAGCGCGCTGGTGTGGCGGCTACACCGAGCCCATCCTGCGCCGTCGGCGGAAGGCAGCGGCCGCCAGCTCCGTCCTTTAGCCTGAACGCACGCGGCTTACTGTTGGAGAGTAAGCCGCGTGCGTTCCTCTTAAGCTGCCTTTGATCCTGCTCTTTCTTGTTCAGAATCAGAGCACGCCAAGGGCGGTGAGCCGGTCGACGAGCCGTGCGGTCTCCGCGTCCGTGAGCGCCAGCCGCGGCGGGACGAGCCACCGCTCCCCCACTCCGGCGGCGGCGAGCGCCGCCTTGTAGGCCGCGGTCGCCCCGGCCGGGAGCACCGCCTGCACCGCGCGGAGCGCGGCCTCATGCCGCAGCGCGTCGTCAAGCTTGCCGGCCAGGACCGCGTCGTAGGCGGCGCGCACCAGCTCGGGCACGATGTTCGCGTTCGCGCAGATGGTGCCGCGCGCGCCCGCCAGCAGGTAGCTGACGATCATCGAGTCCGTCCCGGTCAGCAGCGAGAAGTCAGCCGCGGCGGGGCCGGCGGCGGCCACCGCGTCAAGCAGTCGCGCCGCGTAGTTCAGGTCCCGGCCGGAGTCCTTGAGCCCGGCGACCCGGGGATGGCCGGCCAGTGCCGCGGCGACCGCCGGGTCGATGGTGATCTTGGTAAAGACGGGGATGTTGTAGATGACCAGGGGCAGCGCGGTGGCGTCAGCGAGGCGCGCGAAGTATCCCCGCTGCTCGGCCGGCGTCAGCGGGTAGTACGCGGGCGGCGCCGCCAGCACCGCGGTGCCACCGTGGTCGGCGTAGGCGGCGATCTCCGCGACGGCCTGCTCGTGGTTGTGCGCGAACGTCCCGGGGATGACCGGCGTGCCCGGCAGCACTGACGCCGCGACGGTGTCCACCACCGCGAGCCGCTGGTCCAGGTCGAGGCTGTACCCCTCGCCGGTCGAGCCCAGCGGGCTGATGCCGGTCACGCCACGGCTGAGCAGCCGTTCGACCAGCTGCCTGAGCGCTCCGTGGTCGACCCGGCCCGCCCGGTCGACCGGGGTGAGCAGGGCGGCGATAACACCGTCGAGCACAGGCACGACGATCCTCCCTTTCGTCACCGGCGTGCTCATCCGAGCGCGTCCGTCACTGCGCCCGCACTCGGCGAACGCGGTCGCCCGGTCGAACGCTGAGCCGACGGGCTGCATTTCAGCATGCCCCCGTCGCGGCCTGCTGGCCAGGCTCATGGCGCAGCCAGTACCCAGGGGAGGCCTTTCGCTTCTTGCTGTTATCCTTACTTGTCTTACCTTTCTATCAGTTCTGACCACTCTTCAGCGTCTTCCTATCGGTTCTGACCAGTTTTACGCCCGCTTTGACCCGTTTTGTCTGGTGCAAATTGATAGGTAGGTGGATTGCGCCGGTTCTATTTCGCCCGGAGAACTCGCAAGACAGTACGCTGCGGTGGCATGCGGATTCCCACCGACAAGGAGATCCTGGTCCTGCATGAGAAGCACGCGCCGACGACGGGTGCGTTTGACCTCGTCTACGCGCATTGCGTGATCGTGTGCGCCATCGCTGAGCAACTCTGCTCCCGCCCCGGACCCGGCCTCGACGTTGACGTTGACCTGGTCCGGGCGGGCAGCCTGCTGCACGACATCGGGGTGTACCGGCTCTACGACGACGCGGGCAGCCTCGGCCACGCGAACTACATCCGCCACGGGGTGCTCGGATACGAACTCCTCCGCGAGGAGGGGCTTCCCGAGGCCATCTGCAGGTTCGCGTCCCACCACACCGGGGTCGGGATCAGCCGCGACGACGTGCTCGCTCAGCAGCTCCCGATCCCGCCCGCCGATTACCTGGCCGAGACCGGCGAAGAGCGGCTCGTCATGTACGCGGACAAGTTCCACTCCAAGACGGCTCCCCCGGTGTTCCTCGCCGCGGCGGCGTGCGCGGCCCGCCTTCGGCGGTTCGGCGAGGAGAAGGTCAGAGCCTTTCAGGCGATGCGCGACGCGTTTGGCGAACCGGACCTCGGGCCGCTCAGCGAGAGCTACGGCCACCCCGTGGTCGGCGCGCCATGAACCGGCCTCCAGGCCATTTACGAGCCTCCCGATGGCAGTTCGGTCGCCATCAGCGCGCCGTACGCCTCGATGGCAAGGTCCAGGTTCTTCGACGCCATGTGGCCAACCAGGAAGCCCAAGGCTTCGCGATCAAGGTCACCCATCATGCAGAGCAGGCTTACTAGGCTCTCGGCATACTCCGGGGAGACCTCTTTGGGAGTATTCATGCGGGTTAGGCTACCTTTGTCCGCCTGGTGATCTGGGCGCTGGATGGGAGCGAAGCGGCCCGCCTGCTCCAGTGGAGGCGTCAGCTCACCGGGCCTGGGCTGGCTCGTCCGGGGCGACGGCGGCGGCCTCCGGGCGCAGGTTGAGGCCGGGGGGTACGGCGGCGGTGCCGCACTCGTCCTCGCGGATCAGGTGCATGACAGCGTTGATGAGCGCCAGATGCGAGAAGGCCTGCGGGAAGTTTCCGAGGTGGCGCCCGGAATGCGGATCGATCTCCTCGGCGTACAGCGCCAGCGGGCTGGCGTAGGACAGCAGTTTGTCGCACAGCGCCCGGGCACGCTCCACCTCGCCGATCTCGGTTAGCGCCGAGACCAGCCAGAACGAGCAGATCGTGAACGTCCCCTCCTCGCCCTCGAAGCCGTCGTCGGTTTCCGCCACTTGGTATCGCAGGACCAGTTCGTCCTCGGTGAGCTCGTCGGCGATGGCCAGCACCGTCGCGCGCACCCGGGGGTCATCCGGCGGCAGGAACCCGAGCAGCGGGATCAGCAGCAGCGAGGCGTCCAGGGCGTTGGTGCCGTAGTGCTGGGTGAAAACGCCCCGTTCGTCGAGGCCGTTAGCGCAGACGTCCTCGTGGATCTCGTCGGCTGCCTTGCGCCAGTTGCGGGCATGGTCGGGATCGCCGCGCATCTCGGCCAGCTTCGCGCCGCGGTCGGCCGCCACCCAGCACAGCACCTTGGAGGCGGTGAAGTGCTGGGCCGGGCCCCGGACCTCCCACAGCCCCTGGTCGGGGTCCTGCCAGTGCAGGATCGCGGCCTCGACCTGGCGCACCAGCATCGGCCACCGGCGCTCGTCCAGCCCGTCGCGGGACTGGGTGTGCAGGTAGACCGAGTCGAGCAGCACCCCCCAGACATCGTGCTGGCGCTGGTCCCAGGCGCCGTTGCCGATGCGGACCGGCCCCGCGCCGTCATAGCCGGACAGGTGATCCAGGGTCCGCTCGGTCAGCTCGCGTTCCCCGCCGATCCCGTACATGATCTGCAGATCGGCCTGGTGCTCGGCTAGGTCGGTGATGAAGTAGAAGAAGTCGTTGGCTTCCCGGTCGAAGCCGAGCGTGTAAAGGCCCCAGAGCATGAACGTCGAATCGCGCAGCCAGGTGTAACGGTAGTCGTAGTTGCGCTCTCCGCCGGGTGTCTCGGGCAGCGACGTTGTCGCCGCCGCCATCAGCGCCCCGGTCGGCGCGTAGGTCAGGCCCTTCAGCGTCAGCGCGGAGCGCTCCAGGTAGCCGCGCCACCGGTGGTCGGGGAAGTCACCCCGGCTGATCCACTCGTGCCAGAAATCCGTGGTCCTGAAGAGCCGCTGGTGTGCCTCGTCGAAGGTCTCTGGCGGACTCCCGTCGCCCCACGACAGCGCGCAGAACGCCTGCTCCCCCGCTTGCAGGCGGCGCCGGGCGATCGCCCGCGGGCCCTCGAACCCCAGGTTCAGGTCCGTGGTCAGGCGGAATTGCGGCACGTCCCCCAGCCTGGCCTCCGCGTGCCCGTAACCGCTGCCGGTGTGCTGCCAGCTCCCGCGCTGGCGGCCGTAGTCGAACGCGGGCTCGCATTCCAGCACGACATCGATGGAGCCGTTCAGGCACTGGACCGTCCGCAACAGCACTCGCTCGGCCGCGTGATCCTCCGGGACCCGCTGGTACGTGTCGGATCTCCGGTCGTGGTGGCGCCACGGCCCGACCAGCAGGACGTCACGGACCACGGCCCAGCCGCCCGGGGTAGCCCACGTCGTCTCCAGCGCCATCGTGCCGGGCAGGTACCGCCGCCCGGCCGGGACGACGACATCGGCAGGCCCCAGCCGAAATGTCCCGGCGCCTCGGTCGAGCATCGCGGCGAAGATGCTCGGGCCGTCCATCCGGGGCAGGCACATCCACTCCACGTTGCCGCTGGGCGCGACCAGCGCGCACACCTCGCAGTCGGACAGGAATCCGTAATCGGCGATCGGCGGGAACGGGCTTAGGCCCGCCCTCGGGTGAGCTCCCCCCATCGGCATGCTGGCCACTGCCACGACTCCCCCCTCGAAAGTCATTGCGGACACGAAGAGTCACCACATATTCACTTCATGTAGTCAACTGGTGCCCTGAGAGAAGCACGAGAAACCTCAATTCCACACAGATTGGATCGCTGCCCTACGCACGCCCCCTGCTACCCGAGGCAGGCGCCCACTGAGTTGGCCGCGAGCACGGCGAGGTCGCTGAGACCGAGGCCGAGCCCCGCTGCGAGCGCCAGGTAGTTGTCGCCGATGTACCCGCCGAAATAGGCGGGGTCATCGGAATTGACGGTGACCTTGACCCCGGCGTCGAGCAGGGTCGGCAGCGGGTGCGCCGCGATCGTGGGGACGCAGCGAAGCCGGACATTGGACAGCGGGCACACGGTCAGCGCGGTGCCGTCGGCCGCGAGCCGCCGGAGCAGCGCGGGGTCCTCGACGCTGCGGATGCCGTGATCGACGCGGGCCACGCCGAGCAGGTCGATGGCCTGCCAGACGTACTCCGGCGGTCCTTCCTCCCCCGCGTGCGCGACGCCGGGCAGTCCGAGCCCGCGCGCGGCGGCGAAGATCTCGGCGAAGTCGCCGGGCGGGTAGCCGACCTCGGCCGAGTCGAGCCCGACGGCGAGCAGCTGGCCGGCGTGGTCGGCCAGCGCCTCCAGCGTCCTCGCCGCGTCGGCGGGCCCTCGGTCCCGCAGGAAGCAGGCGATCAGCCCGACCTGCGGGCCTTCGGTTTCCGCGCTGCGGTCGGCCGCCTTCCGCAGCCCGCCGATGACCTCCGTCAGCGGGACGCCACGCGCCACGTGCACCTGCGGGTCGAAGAACATCTCCACCCGCCTGACCCCGTCCGCCTGGGCCCGGGCGAGATACGCCGCGGCGAGATCGGCGAAGTCCTCCGCGGTGCGCAGCACGGCCATGCACTCGTAGTAGAGGGCGAGGAAGGAGCCGAGGTCGCTGAAGGAGTACGCCCGGCGCAGCGCCGCCGCGTCGGGATACGGCAGCGCCACGCCGTTGCGGGCGGAGAGCTCGAGCGCGAGCTCGGGCTCGAGCGTCCCCTCGATGTGCAGGTGCAGCTCAGCCTTGGGCAGGGCGGCGACCTGTTCGCTGGTGACGGTCATGCGGCTGCCTCTCTGGTGTGCCTGGTGTGCCTGGTGCCTCTGGTGCCTCTGGTCGCGTCGGGGCGGGGGAAGATCTCCGGAGCTTACGGCATGGCGGCGCTGCGGCCGACGAGGCCTGCGGCCT
The DNA here is from genome assembly GCA_963844925.1 of uncultured Actinomycetota bacterium. GTDB lineage: Bacteria > Actinomycetota > Actinomycetes > Streptosporangiales > Streptosporangiaceae > Trebonia. The sequence continues at coordinate 33,469 of CAWJQG010000004.1, forward strand.
GGGCGAGGAACTCCGTGCAGCGGGTGAAGGTCCGGGCGATGTCGCGCTCGGCCAGCTGCCCCTGGTAGGCGCGGTACCGGCTCAGCTCCCACTGCCGTGCCCGCGGCGCTAGTCCGTCGAGCCCCGGCTCGGGCAGCGGTCGCCAGGCCCAGCCGCCGGCGCCGCCGGCGCCAATGGCGGGGTGGACGAACTCGACCGGGTCGACGGATTTGCCCAGCTGGTTGCGCACGTACCGGAGGCCCTCAAGGGTCACCTCCGTCTTCCGCCGCCGCACGGCCTTGCTGTCCAGCGCGCTCTCGTAGTCGCGCGGGTGGTACCGGACCAGGGTCGCGTCGACCAGCGTGACCCACCACACGGTCTCGCCCACGGCCGCCGCCACCCGCTGCAGGTCCCACGTCCCCGCAACGGCGAGCCGCCCGGCCGCCTCGGTCATCGCGATGACGGACCAGTCGATCGCGACGGCGGGCGCGGCGGCCACGCCCGCGTGCTCGCGGTTCCACGCCATCCGGCAGCGCGGGGAGCAGAACCGGGCGTGTTCGCGTCGCGGCGTGAACGGTGTCCCGCACTTCGCGCACTCCCGGACTTCGGCCACCGCTCGATGGTACGCGCCGGCTCCATCCCTGGCCGGAGCGCCTGGCCACGCCAATCCATGCTCGAACTCGTGATCACGAAGGATTAGTGCACCTATTGGATTCGGATCCTTCGCCAGGAATAAATCCTTCGTGATCATGGCGGTCGAACAGAGCTGGTTTTGAATGGGTACACCTCGGTTTTGGTGGTGCATATTTTCGCGACCTAAGTTAGCGCGACTGCAACCCACTGGTTGCCACATCGCGCCGGAATCGGCGTAGCGTCGGTAAAGACAACCTAAGACGCGACGTCGGGACGTTGGCGGTTACTGATTTTGGTCATGATGACCAGATTTGGTGCCGTCTTTTTGCGTTCTTGCGCGCCGACCGAAAGGGCAAGCGCAAGCTCACCTATGTTTCAGCTTAACTACACCTGTGGACCTACGCGTCCGGGCGAACTCGTGTCGGGCCGGCTTCCTATGCCTGCCCGTCCCATTCGAGATCCGCGTGCCCGATGTCGAGCTCGACGCGGTCGGCGACGAAGCGAGCGGTGCCGATCTGCAGCGGCGTGCCGTCGGCCAGGGTGTCGAGGGACCGGGTGACGAGCACGACCGAGCCCGCTGACAGCCCGAGGTCGGCTGCCTCGGCCGCCGTGGCGTGCCGGGCGCCGACGGTGGTCGCGACGCGCACGTAATCGTCAATGCCGATGGCCCGCAGTGCCGCCGTGATCGACCCGGTGGCGCTGAAGCGCTCCGCGAGCCCGGGCACGAGTTCGGCGACGAACCAGTGGGTCGCGCGCGCGAGAGGGCGACCGTCGACCGCAAGCACGGTCTCAAGCCGCAAGCCTGCGCCGTCGCCAAGGAGGAGCCGCTCGGCAACCTCGGCGGGCGGCACGGGCTCGACCGCGGACTCAAGCAGCCGGCCCGCGGCGCGACCGCGACGGCCCAGGCTGTCGCTGAGGCGGGTGCGCGCGCCGATGCGGTGCACCAGCACCGTGTGCTCGGTGACGAACGTCCCACTGCCACGGCGGGAAACGACGAGGTGCTCGGCGGCCAGCGCGGCGACGGCCTGGCGGACGGTGTTGCGGTGCACGCCGAAGCGCTCGGCGAGCTCGCCCTCGGGGGGCAGCTTCGTCCCTGGCGGCCGCGCACCGCTCACGATCTCGCGACGGAGCTCGTCCGCGATTAGCCGCCAGGCGGAGTATCCGCTGGGGGGCCTGCTCCGCGCCGTCGCCATCCCGCGACTCTACTCGCCTGGCCGCCGCGTTCCCCCAGACGTTCACCTGGTGCCGCGCGAATCGCCGCCGGTGGATCTGGCACCGCGGGCCAGTGGCGAGGCAGCGTTAAAGTTGTCTATATACGTGCCGGTGGCAGGGCGGCCAGGGCGCCGTCGAGGGCGCCGAGCGCTGCAGCGGTGAGGGCCGGGCGCTGGCCGCGCGGGCAGCCTGCGTTGACCCAGTACAGGCAGGCCGCGTCGAGGAACCCGAGGTAGCCGTGCAGGGCGTGGTCGCGGGGCTGGCCCGGCGGCAGGCCCAGGACGGCGCGCAGCAAGGTGACGTAGCGGTCCCGGGCCGCAGCGCGCAGGCTGGCTGCTTCGGCGGCACCGTCGCACGGGTCGCGCAAGGGCGCCGCCCAGCCTTCCGGTGCGCTGGCGACGAAGTCCAGGTAGGCCTCGACCGAGGCGGCCAGCCGCTGGCGGGCGGTGGCCCCCGGGCCGAGCGCGGCGTCGGCCGCGAACTGCCGCTGAAGCAGAGACTCGATGGCCTCCCGGACTATTTCCGCGTACAGGGCGCCCTTGGTCGCGAAGTACTTGTGCACCAGGGCCTCCGACGCGCCGGCCGCGCTGGCCACCGCGGCGAGGCTGACCTGGCCGTAAGGGGCCTGGGCGAACGCGCCGCGCGCCGCGTCCAGGATCGCCGTGCGGCGCTGCGCGGGGTCGAGGCGCTGGCGGGGGCGGCGGTCGGCGCGGGTCACGGTTGCACGCTACCAGGCCTAGTGATGTATGGTCATTAGAGTTTAGTGAGTGATCATCACTAGGAGGGGCGTTGCCGAGCTGGGTCGAGCATGCAATCTGGTGGCAGGTCTACCCGCTGGGGTTCACCGGTGCCCCGGCGAGTCCCGGGGAAGATACGGCGGTCGTTCACCGGCTGGGCCGCCTGGAGGCGTGGCTGGACTACGCGGTCGAACTCGGCTCCTCCGGGCTCGCCCTGGGGCCGGTGTTCGCCTCGCATACCCACGGCTACGACACCATCGATCACTTCCGCATCGACCCGCGGCTGGGCGACGAAGCCGACTTCGCCCGCCTGGCGGACGCCGCCCACCGGCGCGGGCTGCGGATCCTGCTCGACGGGGTGTTCAACCACGTCGGACGGGGTTTCCCGGCCTTCGCCGCCGTGCTGGAGCAGGGCCCGGCGGCCCCGGCAGCCTCCTGGTTCCGCCTGACCTGGCCCGACGGCGCCCGGCCGGGAACCGAGCCCGGCTACTGCACCTTCGAAGGGCACAGTCAGCTCGTCGCCCTCAACCACGACGAGCCCGCCGTCGCAGACCACGTCGCCGCCGTGATGACGCACTGGCTGGAACGCGGCGCCGACGGCTGGCGCTTGGACGCCGCCTACGCGGTGCCCCCGGCCTTCTGGGCCAAGGTCCTGCCCCGAGTACGCGCCGTCCGCCCGGACGCCTACATCGTCGGCGAGGTCATCCACGGCGACTACCCGGCGATCACGCGGGAATCGGGTATGGACGCAGTCACCCAGTACGAGCTGTGGAAGGCGATCTGGAGCAGCCTCAACGACGCCAACTTCTTCGAGCTCGCCTGGGCGCTGGACCGCCACAACGCCTTCACCGCCGCTTTCGCCCCGTACACCTTCGCCGGCAACCACGACGTCACCCGGCTGGCCAGCAAGCTCCGCGACCCACGCCACCTGCCGCACGCCCTCGCGGTCCTGCTCACCGTGGGCGGAACCCCGTCGGTCTACTACGGCGACGAGCAGGCCTTCCGCGGCATCAAGGAAGACCGCCCCGGCGGCGACGACGCGATCCGCCCCGCCTTCCCCTTCACCCCCGCCCAGCTCGCCCCCTACGGGTGGGGCACCTACCGCCTCCACCAGCACCTCATCGGCCTGCGCCGCCGCCACCCCTGGCTGCACCACGCTCGCACCAGCATCGTGCACCTAGCCAACACGCACGTCGCCTACGAGGCGCACCACGACGGCCGCCGGCTGATCACCGCACTCAACATCGCAGACACCCCGGCCCGCCTGCCCGCACCCCACGCACGGACCATCCTGGCCGGAACCGGCGACCTCCACCAGGCCGGAACTCCCGACGCGAGCATCGGCCTCGGCCCGCACGGCTGGGCCATCCTCACTCCCTGACCAGCCAGCCATGCACGAGTCCCATTCACGCACCGTGACTGCATCGGCAGCGGGGAACGCGACGGCTGAACGCGAGTCCCGGGCTGACCCGCCCGAACCACTCCTCGTTCAAGGAAAAAGCCTTTCATCCTGAACGCACGCGTGTTTCACCAAAACCGGGTGAGGCCGGGTCACCAAGCGGGTTGGGAGGCTGGTCGGCAGGCAAGCGATGAGGACACTGAGATGACCCGCGGAAGGCGGACCAGGGCCTCGGCGATAGGGTGGAGAAGGGCGTCCGCGACGGGAAGTCCTGACCGGAACGGGGGCTTAGCCCGTGCAGAGATCCTCGCCCGCTGCGCAGCGAATTCCGGACCGGCCCTGCATTGACTGCCTGGACGAGTCGCCGACCGCCGGGCGACGGCCGAGCGCACCCCGCCAGGTCGCGTTCTGGCTGGTGGCGGTGGTGCTGACCTGCATCATGCTCGGCACCACCCTGCCGACCCCGCTGTATGTCATCTACCAGGCGCAGTGGCATTTCTCCGCGGTTCTGGTGACGGTGATCTTCGCCGTCTACGCCGTCGCCGTTCTCGCCGCACTGCTCTTCACGGGGCGATCCTCCGACCAGGCCGGACGTAGGCCGGTGCTGGCGGTGGCGCTGGGCTGCAGCGCGGTGAGCACGATCGTGTTCATCCTCGCCCCGGACGTGGGATTTCTTTTCATCGGGCGGATCCTGTCCGGCCTGTCGGCCGGATTGACCACGGGGACGGCGACGGCCGCGCTCACCGAACTGGCCCCGGCCTCAGCCGGCCGCCGGGCATCGCTGGTGGCCACCTCGGCCAACATGGGCGGCCTGGGCCTGGGACCGCTGATCGCCGGGCTGTTCGCCCAGTTCGCGCCGGACCCGACGGTCCTGGTGTTCGAGATCTACCTGGCGGTGCTGGCGGCGGCGGGCCTGTGCCTGTTCTTCGTCCCCGAGACCGTGAGCCCGCGCCGACGCCCGACCTTGCGCTTCGCCGGCCTCGGCATCCCCAAGCAGGGCCGGGGCGGGTTCATCGCGGCCGCCGCGGCCGGGTTCGCCGCGTTCTCCTTGATCGGGCTGCTGACCGCGCTTGCCCCGACCTTCCTGGGCAGCGTGCTGCACGAGCGGAGCCACGCCGTGGCCGGGGCCGTCGTGTTCGCGCTGCTGGCGGCGGGTGCCGTAACGCAGGTTGCGGTGTCCCGGTTCGCCAGCCGGCGCGTCATGCTGGCGGGCCTTGGCCTGTTCCTGGTCGGGCTGGCGCTGCTGCCCGCCGCGCTGTCCGAGGCAAGCATGGCCCTGTTCCTGACCGGCACGATCGTGAGCGGGATCGCCGTGGGCGCGGTGTTCCTCGGCAGCCTGGCCACCGCCAACCGGCTGGCCCCGCCCGGGCAGCGCGGCCAGGTGGTATCCACTTACTTCGTCGCGTGCTATTGCGGCCTGATCGTCCCGGTGGTCGGCGTCGGCGTGCTGTCGGAGTTCGTCAGCGACTTCACCGCCGTGCTCACGCTGACCATCGTGCTCGCCGTCTTGTCTATGGCCGCTCTCGGCGGCATCCGACGGGCGCTGTAGGAAAGCCGGGCGGCCCTCGGCTGGTCCACCGCCCCTGATCTCAGCGGTCGTCTGTACCCGCGCCCGGTACTCGCAGGCCGGACAGCCGGGCCTGGATGTCGGCGGTGACGGCGTCGGGCGGCTGGTCGGCGTTGACGGTGACCAGGATGCCGCGTTCGGCGTAGTAAGGGACGAGCGCGCCTGTCGTCTCGGCGTACACCCGGAGCCGGTGCCGGATCACGTCGGCTCTGTCGTCGGTGCGCCCGTCCTGGCTGGCGCGGCCCAGCAGCCGCTGCATCAGCACCGGCTCCGGCGCGTCCAGGTAGATCGCCGCCTGCAGCGTCACGCCGAGCTTAGCCGCGAGCTCGGCCGCCTCGGTGGCCTGTGAGAGGGTCCGTGGGAAGCCGTCGAGGATGAATCCGCCGCGCGCGGCCGCCGCGGTGACCACCGGGATGAGCAGGTCGAACGCGATCCGGTCGGGGACCAGGTCACCGCGGGCCTGATAGGCGGCGATCTCGCGGCCCAAGTCGCTCCCGGCCTGGGCCTCGGCCCGCAGCAGATCACCCGCGGCGATGTGCTGGGCGCCGGACCACGCCGCCAGCCGTTCGCCTTGGGTGCCCTTGCCGGCACCCGGCGGGGCGAGCAGCAGCAGCCTCACAGTGCGGTCAGCCTCCGATTGCGGTCAGATCGGGCGGAATGAAGATGTCGCGTTTGGAGGATCTTACCCGTCGCTCCCTGGGCAACGCATCGACGAACCACACGTCCCGCGGGTACTTGTCCGCCGCGACCTGGCTCTTGACGCAGTCGCGCAGGGTGTTGCGCATGACGCAGCCTGCACGAGATCGAGCACTGCTCACCGGTGCCGCAGCGGAGTTACCCGGCCGGGTGTCGCGGCTCGACCGTGAACCCGAGTTCCCCGAGCACCTTCACAGCACCGGATTTCCCGCCCTCGAAATCACCAGAGGCAAGGCGCTCGCCCGCGGCGAGCTCGTAGGCCGTGCCCAGGATCGCCTTCGGCGGATACGCGCGTTTTTCCCAGATCAGGTCATACGTCGTGGTCGGCGCGAAACCGTGCTCAGCGAAGAACTGCTGAGGCCCCAGCCGGTCGTACTCACTGATCGCGCGCAGCACGTCAGCGTGGGTCACCTTGTCCCACGCGATAGAACGGGTCATCGGGTCCTCCCAGGGATCGTGGAACTTCGACCGCTGCCGTTACCTCCCCGCGAACGGCCGAAGTCAAAAGCACAAGGATTCGGAACGGTCCCGTGGCTCCGCCGTCACCGCCCATGACTACCGTCTGCTGCTGGACACGCTTGCGGATCAAGCGGATAAGTCGGGTCCCGATCGCGCCGATGCCCGCGTCATTGACCGGGACGTCGATGCCGCCCATCCGACTATCCCTTTTACTCCTTCGCGGTGTCGGCGGCATCCGTGAGGCCGGCGCGCTGGTAGTACAGAGAGGGCTGGTAGTACAGAGGGGAAGGCCAGCATTGAAAAGCAGCGATAGGGAGGTCCCATGACAGCCGAAACGCAAACCGGGTCCGCTGGTGTCGTCGGCGCGATGTACCTCGCCGGAGAGGCCGTCTTCGGCGACGCCGGGTCCTTCCGCGCTGTCGATCCCAGCGACGGCACCGCGCTCGACCCCGCGTACCGGTTCGCGGCAGGCAAGCTCGTCGCCCGCGCGGCGGAGCTCGCCGAGGCCGCGTTCGAGTCCTTCCGCGCCGCCCCGATCGAGCAGCGCGCCCGCCTGCTCGAGCTCGCCGCCGACGAGATCGACGCCGTGGGCGACGCCGCCGCGGAGCGCGCCCGCCGCGAGACCGGCCTCCCGATGCCCAGGCTCACCGGTGAGGTGGCGCGGACCACCGGTCAGCTCCGGCTGTTCGCCGCCGCGCTGCGGGAAGGGAGCTGGAACGGGGCGCGGATCGATCACGCGCTGCCCGACCGCAAGCCCGCCCGACGGCCCGACGTGCGGCAGCGCCGCGTTCCTGTCGGGCCGGTCGCGGTGTTCGCCGCGAGCAACTTCCCGCTCGCCTTCTCCGTCGCCGGGGGCGACACGGCCTCGTCGCTGGCGGCCGGCTGCCCGGTGGTCGTCAAGGCGCACGAGGCCCACCCGGGCACCTCGGAGATCGTCGCGGCCGCGGTCACCCGCGCCGTGGCCGCGAGCGGGCTGCCCGCCGGGGTCTTCTCCATGGTGTACGCGGACGGCCCGACCGTCGGCATCGAGCTGGTCACCCACCCGGCCATCGCTGCCGTCGCCTTCACCGGGTCGCGCCGCGTCGGGCTCGCCCTCGTCGCCGCGGCGGCGGCACGGCCGGTGCCTATCCCCGTCTACGCGGAGATGAGCTCGGTCAACCCCGTGTTCCTGCTGCCTGGACGGCTGTCGGAGGCGGCCTCGGACCTCGGCGCGGCGTTCGTCGGCTCGCTGACGCTCGGCTCGGGCCAGTTCTGCACCAACCCGGGGATCATCATCGGGCTCGACGGCCCCGACCTCGACCGGTTCACCGCGGCGGCCCGCGGCGCCATCGCCGCCAGCTCCGCCGCCCCGATGCTGACCAGCCGCATCGCCGCCTCCTACGCCGACGGCGTGGCCCGGCTCGCCGCCCATTGCGGCACGGAGGTCATCGCCCGCCCGCACGGCGCCGAGACCGACCGCGCGGGCTGGGGCTGCGCGGCGCTGGTCGCCACCACCGCAGACGAGTTCCTGGCCGCGCGCGACCTGCACGACGAGGTGTTCGGCGCCGTGTCGGTCATCGTCCGCGCGGCCGATCGCGGCCAGCTCGTGGACGTGGCGCGGGCGCTGGACGGGCAGCTCACCGCGACCTTGCACGCCGCCGAGGCCGACGCCGCGCTGGCGGCCGAGCTGCTCCCGGTCCTCGAGCGGAAGGCCGGCCGGATCATCTTCAACGGCTGGCCCACCGGCGTCGAGGTGGTGCCGTCGATGGTGCACGGCGGCCCCTACCCCGCCACCTCCGACAGCCGCACCACCTCGGTCGGCACGCTGGCGATGGACCGGTTCCTGCGCCCGGTGGCCTACCAGGACGTCCCCGACGCCCTGCTGCCGTCCGCGGTCCGCGAATCCAACCCCGACGGGCTCCTGCGCATGGTCGACGGCACGTCCACCAGGGACTGACCCGGTCGCCCGCCAGGGCAAACGACCACGCGTCCGCGTCCGCCGACAGGGGCGGTCGTGGTGTGGCTGAGACGGGAACCAACGGACCGTTCAATCGAAACCCTAGTCGGGATGACCGTTCCCAACGCGCCCGGCGGCGCGGCCGGGATGGAGATCAGGCCGTCTGATAGCCGGCGGCGGCGAGCATCCGGCGCAGGTCGACGACGGTCTGGGCGTCGATGTCCTTGCCCTTAGGCGGGTCGAGGAACGCCTTCTCGGCTCCGACGGACACGTCGAGCTTGCCGTCGTGGCGGGTCGAGACGGTACCGACGGCCTCGAGCAGCGAGACGATCGCGTGCCACTCGATGTTGTGGCTCACCGGGTGCTCGAAGATCTGGTGCAGTGTGTCGCGGTGACGGCCGCTCAGGTGCTCTGGTTCCGGCGTGGGTGGCATGTGCGCTCCTGTCTGTTACTGCCACCCTAGCCACGACCGCCAGCGGCCAGACGGCGCGGCGGCCCCTGACGCGCGTGTCTGAGTTCCGGGCTTTCCGGCGCGTCTGGCGCGCCGAATACGCAGCGGCCACGTACCGTGGCGGGCATGCTGCTCACGGAGGATCTTCTGCTCCTGGTTACCGACAACGCCAGCGGCCGGTTGTCCGTGCCATCAGCACAGGTCGATGTCGGGCTAGGCGGCGCGACCATGGCCGAGCTGACCATGATGAGCAAGGTGGACCTGTCCGGTGACGGGGACCTGGGCAAGCCGGGCCGCATCATCGTCCGTGACCCCTCGCCTGCCGGCGACGAGGTCCTCGACGCAGCCTTGGAGATCCTGATCAAGCGCCAGGGCAGACCGCTGGGAAAGAACTTGCGGCTGGCGCTTTACGAGCGGCTGGCCCGGAGCGGGGCGGTCCGTCGCGCGCAGGGCAGAACCCTGGGCATCTTCCCCACCCGCTCATGGCCGGCCCAGGACGCACATCACGAGGAACAGCTGCGCCAGTTGGTGATTCAGGCACTCGTGCAGCGGGAGGCACCGGACGTCCGCACCGCCGCGCTCATCGCGCTGCTGCACGCGCTCAGGTGCGAGCACAAGATCATCGACCCCAGGCCCTATCACCTGTCCAGACGGCAGCTCAGGGCACGCGCCGCGGAGATCGCCGAGGGCAACTGGGCATCCGCGGCCGTCCGCAAGGTGATCAGCGATATGAACAGCGCGGCCGCAGGGGGGTAGCGGCGCGAGCGCAACGGTCGAGGACCGCACCTCCTAATGCCAAGCCGTTGGCAATCTAGACAGTTAGTTAGCCATTTGCCATAATAACTTTGTGCTTGACGTTGATCTCGTGAAGGCCCTGGCCAACGGCAAGCGCCTTCAGGTCCTGGAGTGGCTGCGTGACCCGGTGGCCAACTTCCCGCCGCAACGTGACGGCGATCTGATCCGAGACGGCGTGTGCGCGCTGTTCATCGCGGAAAAGCTGGGCGTCAGCGCGCCGACCTGCGGCGAGCATCTCAAGCTGCTCTCCCGGGCGGGCCTGATCAGGGGAACGAAGATCAAGCAGTGGGTCTTCTACAAGCGCGACGAGGATCGGATCGCCCAGGCCAAGGAGGCACTCGCCCGTGACTGGTGACATCGAGCTCCCGGGCACCGCCCGGCTGGGCAGCAGCTCGTGATTACGCGTGCGGACATTGACCGCGCCTACCGGACAATCGGACCCTACCTGCGTCGGACGCCGGTCGTCCGGCTCGACCTGACCGGGCCGGTGACCCTCAAGTTGGAGCAGTTGCAGTGCGCGGGGTCGTTCAAGGCCCGCGGCGCGTTCGCGAACCTCTTGCTCAGGGACGTGCCGCCGGCCGGGGTGGCGGCCGCGTCGGGCGGCAACCACGGCATCGCCGTCGCGTATGCCGCGCACCGGCTGGGCATTCCGGCCAGGATCTTCGTGCCCACCGTGTCCTCCCCGGCCAAAATCGAGCGCATCCGCCAGCTGGCGGACCTAGTCATCGAAGGCGATCGGTACGCCGACGCGCTGGAGGCCGCGCGGCGGTGGATCGCCACGTCCGGCGCGATGAGCGTGCACGCCTTCGACCAGCGGGAGACCATACTCGGCCAGGCCACGCTCGCCCGCGAGCTCGACGACCAGGCCGGGCCGCTGGACACGGTGCTGGTACCGGTTGGCGGCGGTGGCCTCATCGCCGGGATCGCCTCGTACTTCGCGGGCACAGTCCGGGTCATCGGTGTGGAGCCCGATGGCGCGCCGACCCTCGCCCGCGCCCGGGCGGCCGGCGAACCCGTTGACGCCCCGGCCGACAGCATCGCCGTGGATGCCCTGGCCCCGCGCCGCGTCGGCGGCCTGGTCTTCCCGATTGCCCAGGCCTACGTCGAGGACGTGGTGCTCGTGGACGACGACGCCATCCGCAACGCCCAGCGCACGCTCTGGCAGACCGCGCGCATCGCGGCCGAGCCGGCCGCCTCGGTCGGCGTCGCGGCCCTTCTCACAGGCGCTTACACGCCCGCGCCGGGCGAGCGCGTCGCCGTCATCATCAGCGGCGCCAACATGACCCCGTCGCAACTGGACGCCTGAAACCGGCGCCTAGGACAACCGCTATGAGACTAGGTAGCGACCGCGCCAGTAGATCAGCGGGGCTGCGTCGTCGTCGGTGGTCTCCACCTCCCTCACCCGGCCCACGATGATCTCGTGGTCGCCGCCGTCGAGGCGATGTTCCACGCTGCATTCCAGGGTGGCGATCACCCCGTCAATCCGCGGGCTGCCGCTGCGGCCGCGGCGGTGCCGGACCTCGTCCCAGGCCGCGGCGAGCCCGCGCCTGGCGAAGTTGGCCGACAGGTGCTGCTGCCGTGCGCCGAGCACGTTCACCGCGAACGCGCCGTGCGCGATCAGCGCCTCAAGCGTCCGGCTGGACCGGTCAAAGCAGACTAGGATCATTGGCGGGTCAAGCGAGAGCGAGGTGACCGCGCTGGCCGTGGTGCCGACCGGCTGGCCGTCGGCATCGACCGAGGTGATCACGGTGACGCCGGTGGCGAAGTGGCCGATCGCGTTCCGGAATTCCACGGCCGACACATCGCCGGCGTCCAGCTTCCGGTCGTCGGTAACAGTCACTTCAGAGCTGCCCGTGGTTGGGCGGGAGGACGCCGTTGAGCAGGTAGTTGCCGACATGGTGATACTTCCAATCGACGGGGTCGTGGCTGGCGTGCGTGCGGGCGTTCCGCCAGTGCCTGGACAGGTCGTAGCGCTCGTCGGCTGCGCTGGCCCCGGCTAGCGAGAACAGATCGCCGGCCACCTCGACCGCCGTGTCGCTGGCGAACGCCTTGGCCTCCGCGACCGCGATCGAGCCGCGCGCCGCCGCCTCGGCGTCCGGGGGGAAGCGGGTCACCTCCGCCAGCGTGGCCGCGGCCGAGGACAGCAGTGCCTCGGCCGCCGCCACCCGGGTGGCGAGCCGGCCGAAGCGGTGCATCGTGTGCGGGTCGGTCGCGGCGGTCTGCGCCCAGCCGGCCCTGGTGGCCTCGAAGAACGGGCGCGCCTTGGCCGAAAGGAACTCGCGGGCGTCGCGGAGCGCGCCGCCCGCGATCCCCACCTGGATCGCGGTGTGCACCAGCTGGGACCGCGCGCCGAGCTGCTGCGGCACCTCGAACGCACTCGCGTAGGGGACGACCAGTTCGGGATCGACCGGCACCCGGTCGAAGGTCGCGGTACCGCTGACCGTGGCGCGCTGGCCCATCACATCCCAGTCTTCGTCGATGGTCACGCCCGGGGCGTGCCGATCGACGAAGGCCAGGACCAGGCGGTCCTGATCGTCCAGCGCGCTGACCCCGATCCAGCGGGCCGAGATCGCGCCGGTGCAGTAGTACTTCTTCCCGTCCAGCTGTAGTTCCGGGCCGGACGGCCCGCGATGCAGCCGGGTCTTCAGGTCCTGGGCGTGCTTGCCGCCCCGTTCGGCCAGGCCGTTGCCCAGCCGGGCGCCGGCCAGCACGTCCGCGAACAGCCGACGCTGCTGTGCGGGGCAGCCGTGCACGGCGAGCACGTCAATGAAGAGGAAGTGGGCCTGCGGGATCTGGGCGATCGCCGGGTCCACGGCGGCGATAGTCCTGATCACCTCTGCCAGCGCCACCGGGGACAGGTCCGGCCCGCCGCAGGCAGCCGGGACCGTGATCCCGAGCAGTCCGCTGGCGTCCAGCGCTGCCAGCTCGGGGTACGGAACCTTGCCCGCCCGGTCGCGCGCGATCACGCCGTCGGCTATTGACGCCGCATAGGCGCGGGCTGCCGTGATCGCTTCCGCCGCCGACGTCACGACCGCAGCGCGCGCGGCCGTGGCGGTCGAGGTGCCGTTCACCGCGCGCCCGCCCGATAGGCGAAGCGGAGCGGCTCGGCAGTCGGCTGTGTGATCATGGCAAGCCTCCGGTACTAATCGGTGAGCGTGCGCGGCGCCATCAGGCCTCGGCGTCGCAGTACGGGGATCAGGCCCTCGCCGACCTGATACGACTCTTCCAGGTGCGGGTAGCCGGACAGGATGAATTCGTCGATGCCGAGCGCGTAGTACTCGGCGATCCGCTCGGCCACCTCCTCGTTGCTGCCGACCAGCGCGGTACCCGCCCCGCCGCGGACCAGGCCTACCCCGGCCCACAGGTTCGGCGACACCTCGAGAGAATCGGTGCGCCCCCCGTGCAGCGCGGACATCCGGCGCTGCCCCTCGGACTGTGACGCCCGCTGGATGGCCTGCGAACGCTCGATCGCGGCCGGGTCGAGGCCGTCGAGCAGCCGCTGGGCCTGCTCCCAGGCCTGCGCCGCGGTGTCCCTGGTGATCACGTGCAGCCGGATGCCGAACCGCAGCTCGCGGCCGGCCACCTTGGCGCGCGTCCGCACCGCGTCCAGCTTCTCCGCGACCGCCTGCGGCGGCTCTCCCCAGGTCAGGTACACGTCGGCGTACTTGGCGGCCACGTCGAGCGCGGAGGCCGACGACCCGCCCAGGTAGATCTCCGGCCAGGTCGGGGCGGGCACGATCTGCGCGCCGCGCACGTCGTAATGGCGGCCCGCGAACGTCACGGGGTCGCCGCTCCACAGCTCGCGGACGATGTGCAGGAACTCGGCGGCCCGCTCGTACCTGGCCTCCTTGCCGAGGTGGTCACCGAACCGCTGCTGCTCCACATCGTCGCCACCGGTGACGACGTTGAGCAGGAGCCGGCCGCCGGAGACGCGCTGGTAGGTGGCGGCCATGTGGGCCGCGAGCGTCGGCGACATCAAGCCGGGACGGAACGCGACCAGGTACTTGAACCGGGTGGTGACCTGGGTCAGCGCGGCGGTCATGACCCACGCGTCCTCGCACCAGGAACTGGTCGGGGTCAGCGCGCCGGCAAAGCCTAGCTGCTCGGCGGACCGAGCGATCTGGCCCATGTAGCCGACGTCCGGCACGCGCTCGTTGCCGCCCTGGACGGCCCGGCTGCCGGCCGCGCCAACCGCGTTGCCCAGGCTAAGGTCGGTGCGGGAGTCGCCGTTGGTGGGCAGGAACCAGTGCAGCACCACGCCCATCACACTCTCCAGTCGGTAGATACGCACATTTCCTTGATTCCCGACCGATTTTATATGAAGTTAAGTCGAGCTGGCTAGGGCGGCGCCTGCGGCGACCTCCCGCCACCCCGGCTGGAGCCGTATCCCGACGGCTCTCCCTCCAGCTTGCGACCGGCCCGAGCCGCGCGTCCAATAGCGGTCGGCAGGGGGGTGATCAGTTATTCCTATCAACACGATCGATATCTAGTTGTTGCCCGCGCTGAGCGGCTCCGTGCGCAGCCTAGAGCGGGAGCCCGGCGAGAGGGATGGGAGTGCACCCTCGGCTAGCTGACCCGGCCAGCTCGCTTGTGACTGAGCGTGCGCAGCAGGCTAGGAGTTCGAGTCGTAGCGAAAGCCGTCGATGAAGCGGCGGAACAGGCCGCCCTCGCGCATCAGCGGCCGGGCGGGCGGAGGCGCCTGGGCCCGCTCGTGGCCGACCGGCTCGTCGTAGTCGGCCCGGGCGATGGCGTCCGCGACCTGCGCGTCGTCGAAGTCGGCCGAGCCGGGGATCTCCGGGATGAAGCCGACGAGATCCCCGTCGAGCAGCACCTCGGCCTCTAGGGACGTCGTGCCCTCGGTGCCCCAGACGGCCTCGCGCCCGCCGCCGATCACGACGCGGACGCCGTAGATGTCGATTCCCTCATTGTGCAGATGCGCGTCGATACCACGATCCCGCAATGCGTCGGTGACCGTCCGGGCCCTGTTCTCCTGCATGCGCCTAACTTACCTGCCCGTCTGGAGGGGCGCTGGCGGGTGGCTGTGGGCTGGCTCTGATGCCAGCGTGATCCGGAATCGCTACTCGTCGGCTGCGCGCGGTGCCCTGATCCTGCTTGCCAGCTGGCAGTGCCGAGCCGCACACGATCGCCCCCGCGTTCAGACGCCGATGGCGGCGGGCCCCAGCACTCTGTCAGCTGCAGTGGGAGGCGCTCGCGCTGATGAAGCTCTGGACCGAGCTCACCACGGTGGCCGCGTCCTTGGTGATCGTTGAGATCTGGGCGGCGGAGGGGCTGGACGTCAGCCCGCTGACCGAGCTCTTCAGCGCGTTAATGGACGACGTGATCGCGCTGGTCTGGTTGGGGAAGTCGTCCTTGGCCGAGCTGACCAGCTTGGTGGCATCGTTGACGACTGCGGTGACCTGCGTTTTCAGGCCGCTGACGCCGCTGCTGGTGTTGAGGCTGGTCAGCCCCTTAATGGAATTCTCAAGATTGGTCCGGTCCGCGCAGTAGGCGGCCTGGCCGCTGGTCGTGCTGCTGCCGCTGGTGCTGCTGCTGCAACCGGTGAGCGCGACCACGCCGAGCGACGCCGCCAGCGTCAGCGATGCACAGGCCCAGGCGCCACCGTGGCGGGCGCGCGATCCCCCGAATCCTGCCGTCAGTCCCATGAGCCTCAAATGCCCCTGGAACCTGCGAGGGAAACGCCGGGCCAACGGCTGCGGTCGCCCCTAACACGACGGGGCCATGGTGGGCGTGGAGATCCGCGCTAAGGCTGCCCCACGCGCCCGACCTGGCGATGACCTCGACCGCCCCGCTGACGCTGTTGCGGCGGAACAGCAGCGCGTCCCGCCCGCTCAGGTCTCGTGCCTTGGCCCGCTGGCCGTCGGGGAGCGTGACGATCGTGCCTGCTGTCAGGTAGAGCCCGGCCTCGATGACGCAGTCATCGCCCAGGGAGATGCCCAGTCCCGAGTTCGCGCCAAGCAGGCACCGCTGCCCGATCGAGATGACCTGCTTGCCCCCGCCGGACAGGGTGCCCATGATCGACGCGCCGCCGCCGATGTCGGTGCCCGCGTCGACGACCACGCCCTGGCTGATCCGGCCTTCCACCATCGAGGGCCCGAGTGTGCCGGCGTTGAAGTTGACGAAGCCCTCGTGCATGACGGTGGTGCCCTCCGCCAGGTGGGCGCCCAGCCGGACCCGGGAGGCGTCGGCCACGCGCACGCCGCTGGGGACGACGAAATCGAGCATCGGCGGGAACTTGTCAACCGAGCGGACCTCGAGGTGGGCGCCGAGGGCAAGCGCCCGCTGGCGGGCGGCGCCGATGTCGCTGACGGCGACCGGTCCTAGGGACGTCCAGCACACGTTGGGCAGGACGTTGAAGATCCCGTCCAGGTTCATGGAGTTAGGCCGCACGAGCCGGTGGGAGAGCAGGTGGAGACGGAGATAGGCGTCGGCGCTGTCGGCCGGCGGCAGGCCAAGGTCGTCGACTACGACCAACTGGGGGCGGACCCGCACCCCGCGCACCTCATCCGCCTGCTCCTGCGCTACGGCCGATTCTGCGCGAACGGTGTCGTCCGGCGTGCCTAGCCGCGGAGCGGAGATGTAGAAGCTGAGCGGAACACCATCCCGCGCGATCGTGGCGACCGCGTACCCCCATGCCGAATCTCCCACGTGGCTAAGCTACCGCAGCCTGATCATGAGCAGGTGGTCGGTGCTTCCTCGGCAACCCGTCGACGAGCAAAGACGAGCAAAAGCGGGCCGCTTCCCCGGCGACCCCGAGACTGGCTAGCGAGACTGGCTAGCGAGACTGCCTGACTGGCACGCATCGAAGCCGCGCTGAGTGGCGGTCGCGGTCGCGGGAAGTAGCCGGCGGACGGCCGAGGTCAGAGCGCAGTTCCTGTCGATCCGGGTCACGGTCTTGCCATACGAGATTATGAACACAAAGCCAGCGCAGTAGTCACCCGCCACGTCAATGCCCTGCTTAGCGCCCGCGACGTCGGTGGATTTAATCTGGAACAGCTTCGCGCTCTCCATGCACCCGGGTGGGTTGCTCACCGGGAGCCCCTTGATGAGCTGGTCGATGCGCGCCGCAGACGCGCCATGCAGCACGACAGACACCGGACCCGACAGCTCCCCGTCGAGAGCGCTCCCGGCGTAACCCGTTACCTGTGCCTCGTCAACGGACGGTGCGACCTGAAGCGCCCGGTCTCGCGGTTTGGCTACCTGAATCGCCCGGTCTCCCGATTTGGCAGTCCCGACCGAGTTCACCCCGAGCGCGACGAATACCCCTGCCGCCAGGGCCGCCGCCACTCCCGCGGTAGTGACGGCGATGATTCGGTTCCTCTTCAGCATGACGCTTTGACGCTTCCGCGGCGCTGTGGGTTCCGATGTTTCCGATTTCTTATACATCGCTTGGTCGCGGTCCCGGGCCCCGGCTCGGTTCCCGCAACCGGCTGACCACCAAGATGGTGGGCAAGACGGACATTCGTGTTAAAAAACATAAGACAGGCAGTCCCGAGAGCATCAGGAGTGAGATTGTCCCGGTTCCGCAGGATCTTCCCCGACGGCAAGCCGCTGATCGCCATGGCGCACATCCCGGCCCTGCCGGGGACGCCGCTCTACGACGCGTCCGCCCGGCTGAGCTCAGCTCCCCGCATCCGGGCTGGGCCGAGGCGGAGACCGCTCAGTGGTGGGAGAACGTCTGCCTCCTGGTGCCCCAGGTGCTCCGCAAGGCGGGCGTGACCGCCGCCGACGTGGCTGCCGTCGCCGCCACCGGGATGGTGCCCGCGGTCATCCCGGCGGACGTCGCCGGCCGGCCGCTGCTCCCCGCCATCCTGCAGAACGACACCAGGGCCAAGGACGAGGTACGCGAGCTCGCCGCCGCGCTGCCCGGCCTGGACTTCACCGCCCTGACCGGGTCGGCGCTCACCCAGCAGTCCGTGGCGCCGACGCTGCTCTGGCTCGCCCGGCACGAGCCGCGGGCGTGGGCGCAGACGGCGACGGTGCTCGGCTCCTACGACTGGCTCGCGGTCGCGCTCGGCGCGCGCCCGCACGTGGAGCGGAACTGGGCGATCGAGAGCGGGCTGTACGCGCTCCGCGACGGGTCCTTCCTCGACCCGCTGCTCGGCTGGCTTGACCAGGCGGGAATCGACCGCGCCGTGCTGCCCCCGGCCGCCGATCCCGGCACCGTCATCGGCGAGGTATCCGCCGCCACCGCGGCTGCGACCGGGCTGCTACCCGGCACCCCGATCGTCGTGGGCGGCGCCGACCACGTGCTCAGCGCCTACGCCGCCGGGCTGTCCAGCCCGGGCGACTGGCTGGTCAAGCTGGGCGGCGCGGGCGACATCCTGGTCGTCACGGGCGACGTCTTCGTCGATGCGCGGCTCTACCTGGACGCCCATCCCCGGCCGGGGCTCTGGCTGCCGAACGGCTGCATGGCCACCAGCGGCAGCCTGATCCGCTGGTTCCAGTCGGTCAGCGGCGGCGCCCCGGTCGCCGAACTCGAGGCCGAGGCCGCCGCGGCGGGGCCGGCCGAGCTGATCTGCCTGCCGTACTTCCTGGGCGAGAAGTCGCCGCTGCACGATCCGGACCTGCGCGGCGCGTTCCTCGGCCTGCACCTCGGCCACACCAGGGGCGACCTGTACAGGGCGATCCTCGAGGGGATCGCGTACGGCTTCCGGCAGCACGCCGAGATCTTCGCCGAGCGCGGCGTCCTGCTGCGGGAGACCGCGCGGGTGAGCAACGGCGGCAGCAAGTCGCGGGTGTGGAAGCAGATACTTGCCGACGCGCTCGGCGTGGCGCTTGAGCCGATCCTCGACCATCCGGGCGCGGCCCTGGGGGCCGCGCTGGCCGCCGCGGTCGGCGCCGGGCTGCTCCCAGACTGGGCGGCCGCCGTGGTCACGATCGGCGACCCCATCGAACCCGACACGTCGCTCAAGGACCGGTACGCGGAGGCCTACCAGGTCTACCTTGACGCCGGCGCCGCGCTTACCCCCATCTCACACCGGCTCGCCGTCAGGACCGTAAGGAGCAGCGCACAGTGAACAGCACCGAGAACAGGGAAAACAAGATCGCCGTCGTCACCGGGGCAGGGTCGGGCATCGGGCGGGCGATCGCGACCGAACTGGCCGGACGCGGCTTCACCGTCGTGGCGACCGACCTCGACCTCGAGGCGGCCCGCGAGACCGCGGCGAAGTTCGGCGGCGAGGCCAAGTACCTGGACGTCACCGACCCGGACTCGTCCACCCTGGTAGCGGGGCAGGTGGCGGCCGACCACGGCGGTCTCGACGTGTGGGTGTCCAACGCGGGCATCTCGAAGATGCAGTCGTTCATCGACACCAGCCCGGCCGACCTGCGGCAGACCCTGGCGGTCAACCTCGAGGGCATCTTCCTGTGCGGCCAGGCGGCCGCCCGCGTCATGATCGCCGCCGGCATCGCAGGCACCATCGTCAACACCGCGTCGATGGCCGGAAAGCAGGGCCGGGTGCCCTACCTGGCCGACTACGTGGCCTCGAAGTTCGGCGTCGTCGGCCTCACCCAGGCGATGGCCTTCGAGCTCGCCCCGCACAACATCACGGTCAACTCGGTCTGCCCGGGTTACGTCGCCACGCCCATGCAGGACCGGGAGCTTGGCTGGGAGGCCGGGCTGCGCGGCGTCGAGCCGGAGAAGGTCAAGCAGCTCTGGATCGACGACACGCCGCTGCGGCGGCTGGAGACGCCGGAGGACGTCGCTCGCGTGGTCGCGTTCCTGGCCGGCCCGGACGCCTGGTTCATCACCGGAGAGGCGCTCGCCGTCAACGGCGGTGCCTTTATGGACTGACGCGGAAAGGTGGAACACGGGACCGTTCAGAAGAACTGGTCTTGTGCTTTTGGGTTTTCTAGCCGGCGGGCGCCGTCAGGCTTTGCGGAGCTCCCGCGCGATCACCATCCGCTGGATCTGGTTGGTGCCCTCGAAGATCTGCGGCACCTTCGCCTCGCGCATGTACCGCTCGACGGGAAAGTCGCGGGTGTACCCGTAACCGCCGAGCACCTGCACGGCGTCGGTGGTCACCCGCATCGCCATGTCGGTGGCCACCAGCTTGGCGATCGAGGCCTGGCGGCGGAACTCCATGCCGCGATCCCGGCGGCGGGCGGCGTCCAGGTAGGTCGCGCGCGCGGATTCCACGCCGGCCGCCATGTCCGCGAGGAGGAACTCCAGCCCCTGGAAGTCGATGATCGTCTTGCCGAACTGGGTGCGCTGCATCGCCCACGCCACGGCCTCGTCCAGGGCCGCCTGGGCGAGGCCGACGGCGCACGCCGCGATGCCGAGCCGGCCGGAGTTGAGCGCGTCCAGGGCGAACGTAAGCCCGTCGCCCTCGGCGCCAATCCGGCGGCGCACCGGGATGCGCGCCTGATCGAGGAGGAGCTGCGCGGTGGGCGAGCCGGTCAGGCCCATTTTGTGCTCCGGGGCGGCCGCGGACAGGCCCGGCGTCGCGGCGTCAGCGAGCAGGCAGCTCACGCCCCGGCCGCGGTCGTCGCTGGTGCGGACCATGAGCGTGTAGAAGTCGGCCTGCCCGGCGTGGGTGATCCACGCCTTCGTCCCGCTGACCAGGTAGTCGTCGCCGTCGGCGACCGCGCGGGCGGACAGCGCCGCCGCGTCGGAGCCGGCCTGCGGCTCCGACAGCGCGTACGCGCCGAGCAGGTCGCCCGCGAGCATGTCGGTAAGCCATTCCGCGCGCTGCTCGTCGGTGCCGAACATGGCCAGCGGGTAGCACGACATCGTGTGCACCGAGAGCCCGACCGCCACGGTCATCCAGACCGCGGCAAGCTCCTCGAGCACCTGCAGGTAGACCTCGTAGCTGACCGCGCCGCCACCCCACTTCTCGGGGTACGGCAGGCCGAGCAGCCCGCTCCGGCCGAGCAGCCGGAACTGCTCGCGCGGGAACCTGCTCGCCGCCTCGTACTCGCTCGCGATCGGCTTGAGCTCGCTGACGGCGATCTCGCGGGTAAGGCCAAGCAGATCCTCGGCGTCCGAGTCGGGCAGCAGCCTGTCTACCGGCATGTCAACTCGGCCTTATTCAGGGTCCCGCGAAGGTCGGCGATGCCGTGGCATGTCTGCACGTGACCATTAGACATGGGTCGGCTCACGCCATCAATCGCCGCAGGGCGGGCAGCAGCGTGTCGATGTCCTGATCGGTGCGGAACGCGACGATGGTGGTCCCGTCGACGCCCGCGCTGACCTCCTCAACGCCCACCTCGTCAGCGCCGCTCGCCAAGGAGCCGCCCCGCGCAACACTGCCGTCCGGCCCGGCGAACAGGTCGATGACCTGGCCAAGCGCCTGATCGACCGCGGCCAGCGGGTCCGGGCTCTCGCCCCGCAGCCAGCGCCGCAGCACGTGGTTGTGAGCGGCGACCACGGCCGCGGCCATCAGCTCGGCCCGCAGCGACGCCGGCTCGCCCGGGTCGCCCATCCAGCCGGCGATGAACTCGCGGAACAGCCGCTGGTAGCGGGCGACGCTGGCGATCTCGCGGTCGCGGAGCGCGGGCACCGCGCTGGTGATCGCGTACCGGCGGCGGGCCAGGTCGCCCTCGGCGACGTAATGTCGCAGCACCAGGCGGACCGCGTCCGAGACCGCGACCAGGGCGGTGCCGTCGCTTGAGGTCCGCAGCCGCTCCCCGATCTGCTCCAGGAGCCGGTCGTGGTCGGGGAAGATGACGTCTTCCTTGGACCGGTAGTGCCGGAAGAAGGTGGTGCGGCCGAAGCCCGCGCGCTCGGTAATGTCATCTATGCTCGTCTGCTCGTACCCGCGCTCGCCGAACAGGGCGAACGCGGCTTCCGCGAGCCGGTCCCGCGCCGACGGCCTGCTCAAAAACGCTCCTTTCACCGATCCCCCGGCTCACGCCGGTCCCCTGCTGCGGGGTGCCGTTGCCATGCTGATAGGAACTTAGTACCAGCATATAGATACTGAGATCCACCGGCAGCGCGGTCACACCGCCAGACAGCGTCTCACCAGGTCGGATATGGGTAAACAAACAGCAACGAACAGGCAGCGATGCACTGAACGGACGGTGAATATACCGCCATCGCCTGGACTATGGGAGGCGAGCCCGCTGAAGGCGGCCACGACGGTCTTCGGGTTGATGCGTCCGCATATCCCGGAGGCCACCGACGGGATCCTGACGTCGGCCGGCCTCTGCGAGGGCTTCGCCGGGGCCGACGTCAGCTCCGACGTGCTGCTCTTCGCCGGGTTCGCCGGGCTCGTGGCCGGGACGCTGGCCATGGGCGCCGTCGAGTACTCCAAGCTGCGGGCCGAGCGCGACCGGCTGGCGGCCCAGCTTGCCGCCGAGCAAGCGCTGCTGGAGACCGCGCCCGACGCGGAGCTCGATGAGCTCACCGGGCTCTACGTGTCGCGCGGCCTCTCCCCCGACCTGGCCCGGCAGGTCGCCGTCGAGCTGACCGCCCACGATGCGCTGGCGGCCCATGCCGAGGCGGAGTACGGCATCAGGTCCGACTCGCTGGCCGCCCCGTTCCGGGACGCGCTCGCGGTAAGCGCCGCGTTCGCGGCCGGGGCGGTGCTGCCCTGGCTGGCGATCGTGCTGATCCCCGTACCGTCCAGGGCGCCCGTGACCTTCGTGATCGTCCTGGCGGCGCTAGCGCTGACGGGATGGGTCGCCGCGCGGATCGCGCGCGTCCACCCCGTGGTCCCGATAGTCCGCACGGCGAGCATCGGCGCCCTGTCGATGCTGATCACCTATCTCGCCGGACAGCTCCTCTACCCTTGAAGGCTAGTGCTCGCGTGCGCTGCGGCCGACCGGGTCGCCGAACTTCATCAGGTCGCAGTAGGCCATTGCTCGGGTGTGCCGCATCATGCGCAGCACAGCGATCGCGCTTTCCGACGATTCTTCGCCTCGCACGATCGAGAAACCGTCTCCTACCAGCGCCGCGGTCACGACGATGTGGCGCTCGATGTCGTGCAGATCGGCTTCGAGCAAGGCATCGCGGGCCAGCGCGAGCTCGGGATCCTCCGCGGCCAGCTTGGCGAAGGGTTCGGGGGAAACCCTGACGAGGTTCTGCATCGCCTTCCTGAAGGCACGGTGCTCGGGCTGCGTCCGGCCGGTGAGCGCTGTCCGCACGGCCGGCGGCTGCATCGTCGGTCGGACCTTCGCGTTGTAGCACGGAGCGGACATGTCCCCGGAGTGGACCATGGCCGCGGTGAATCCGTGGACGTACACGGTGGCCTGCTGGAGGGCGGCGAGCGCCGCGTCGCGGTCGGCCTCCGCCAGCGCGGCGACCGCGCGGGAGACAGCGTCCGCCGCCGCGAGGTTAAGCACGAAGTAGAGGTGGTGGGTGATGACCCACCGGGTCAGTTCATCGCGGCCAGGAACGTACTGGGCCCCGCACCCGGCCGAGTCGCGCGCCGACCGCGGCGCGGACCCGCCGTCGCCCGAGACCAGGTTCTTGAGGATCTCGATCATCGCGCGGATCTCCGCGGCCTGGTCGTTCAGATTCACCCGTGCGGTACGGAGGTCGATTAGCGCCCGCGCCACGATCGTCGTCACTTCGGAGACGAGGTAGGTGTCGTCGATGCTCGCGGTTCTGACTCCGAAGTACTCATGGTTAGGGACAATCGGCTGCAGCGAAGCGGCGTCCATCGGGGTGACCATGGCCTCGATGGCCAGTCGGCTTACCGTGTCCACCGCCGCATCCATCGACACCCCGGCGGTACCCTCGCCGCCATCCGGGCTCAGCAACTCGGCCCGCAGGAGCGTCAGCGCCGTGATGGCTGTCAGCCGGGCGGTCTCGACCGTTCCGGGAAGCCGGGTGCCTCCTCGCAGCACGTTGTTCTTCGGAAGAACGATGATAGGGATGTCAGGGCATGCAGCAGACATGTCAACCACCTTGATAGCTCGATGGGCTCATGACGCGGCGAATCCACGCGCCTCTTTGAGGAACTGACCGAGGTACCCGTCATGCGGCAGGTACGGGTTCCGCCACCAAGCGGGGACCGTGCCCCGCACGACGGTCCGGATGCCGGGCGCCTCCAGCGCTTCGGTGACGAGCGAGGCATTGTCGGTGAGCAGGGTGAGAGCCAACGAGTTGTCCAGCGGCCGCACGCCGTCCGACGGGCGCCACGGTGCCACCCACACGCAGGGGAAAGGCAGTTCCGTGCCCAGCCCCGGATGGTCGCAGCTGTCCACGCGCATGACCGCGGGACGCAGCGCCACGGCACCCTCATCGACGACGGCGAGCGGGCCCGCCTGGTAGTAGCGGGCCGCCACGTCGACCGCGCCCTGGGCAGCGCGGTCGAGGGCCGCCCTGATGCCCGCTGCCTCCGTCACCGGGCGGACCGGCAGGACCGCCCGGTCGTCGGTGACCACGTGGGCCGGAAGCCGGGCAAGCCTCTCCGCCAGCGACTCAGCCAGCGCCCTGTGGTCGCCCGAGGTGAAGACCGCGGTTGCGTTGGTGCACCGAACGCCGCCGTCCGCGGCGATCTCGGTCACGAGGTAGTCCAGCGTCGCGGCGTCTACCGGGCTGTCCACGACGATCTTGCTTCGTCCCGGCCCGCGCACGAGTACCCGGTCGCTTCCGCGCAGCCGAGCCACCGTGGCCTCGCTGCCGTAGACCAAGGCCAAGTCGGCCGCGTCCACCAGGGTTTCGCCCGCGGCATGGGACCCGGGCAGGAGGCTGATCCAGCCGGGATCGAGGCCGGCGCGCAGAAGCGCCCGCACCAGGCGCAGCGGGGTGACCGGATCACGCATACCCGGCCGTACCGCGACCCGGTACCCCATGGCGACGGCCTGCAGCCAAGCGCCGTGGGTAGCGGGGTGGTTGCTGGGCGCCACCACACCGAAGACGGAGCCGCGGCGCACCCACCGAGCCGTTTGGCACGCCCCGACGGGGCATTGCCTGCTTATCACGTCTGCGAGAAGGCCGCAGTCCTCGCTCATGCGGCCGAGTGTCTGACGGGCCACGCTGACTGGCACACCGGAGACCAACGCCTGAACCCGGCAGTACTCCTCTGGCGTCTGTCCGTTCAACGTCGCTTTGGCGAAGAGGTTGCCCGCGTCGGCGAGCACCGCCAGCCGCTCGTCCAGGGGCATCCGTGGCGCCTGGCGCATCGCACGCACTGTCAGCTTCGTCACCAGGGCAGGAGCTTCATGGACCAGGGCAAGCGGCGCGCCGTTCACGCCGTGCAATACGCGCGTGTCACGCGAAGTCCGCTCCTGTCCGGCCCGGAGCACGGGTATGGGCAGCAGCATGTCAGACCAGCTCCTCGGGTGCTGGCCAAGCAAGCCTGCCGATGTCTTCGGGTTTACCGGCCGGGACACGGAACTGCGTGCGCTCCTGATCAGAGACCGGGTAACCCATCGCGTAGCGAAAACCGGCGGCCTGGATGGCCCGCGGTGGGCAGCCCTCGATGTAGACGCCGGCCTCCCGGTGCTCATACATGGCGTTGCCCACCAGGACCACCGCGCCACGCAGCTCGGGCAGGTGTTCCAGCGGCCCGGACATGATCGTCATTTCCCCGGGAAAGCGCAGCAGCTCGTTGCGGAGCAGGTGGATGACGGCCGCCAGCCAGCGACGGCAGTCCTCGCACGCCGTATCGGCGTAGATGTGGATGCCCTCCCTCGGCAGAGCGATGTCCGCCGGGGCACGTTCGATGGTGAACGCTACATCCTCGACCCGGGAGCCTCTTACTTCGATGTCGGCGAGGTCGATCGGCCCCAGTCCCCGTTGATGGGCATCGCGCAGGTAGGCCAGCTCCCACGGTTCAACGCCGGCGACCGCCGCCATCGTGGCGTCAAGCGCGACCGCGTTGCGCGAGGCCGCGACTATACCGACCTCGCGGCAATCGCCCGCCATCGGGTAGTTCCCTTCGATGACAGTCAGAGCGTCGCAGACCACAAGATGCTGCGGGCGGAGCAGGTTAAGATCGACGATGGCTTCCTGTACCCCTGCCATATGGACGATGCGTGTGGTGAATCCGGGCAGCAGGCCGATCAGGTTCTTCATGGCGTTGGTGAGCACCACGCTGGAGTGAGTCCTCAGTTGCGGTGCCCCGATGAAGAAATCGCACTCCAGGACGATGTCGGGGATCGCGATAGGCACCCGCAGCGACGTAGCGCCCGGAACCTGCGCGATGCGCAGTGGCCGGTCGTCGAAACTGACCACTTGGGCGTACCGATGGACAGGGCTGCCATCGAGTACCTCTTTGAGCACCTGTGTGCGCTCGGCGACAAAAACCTCAGCCCCGCGCGACGAGGCTCTCGCGGCTAGGGCGAGAAGGATCTGGGGGCTGGTCCTGAAGCCCGCTTTTCGCTGGAACATGTTGGGCTTGATGACGACTCGGTCGCCCCTGCCTATCTGGCCGAAGGGGTCGCCGAGCAGATCTAGGGCCTGCTCGACCGCGCGGGCGACCGCGGCGGCGCTCGGAGCTTCCGCTGTCGCGAGGGCAACAGCCGTCAGATCGCAAGTCATCGCCATCCGCTGCCTAGGCGCCCGTTCGAGCTGGCACTAGAACGGCCATCCGTCGAAGACAACGGCGCGAGCAGGCGCTGCCTCCACGTCCGCGATCATTACTGGCAGCGCCACCAGCTGGGCTACTTGGCAGGTGATCTGATCGAGGTTCTGAATGTTCTCAAGAATCGGGATGCCAGCGGCCAGCAGGCGTCGATGTACCTGCCCGCTCCTGTCGTCCGGCCGCTCGGTGATGCAGTCCATGCCGACGAGGGCAACGCCGTTGTCCACCATCCAGTCAGCCGCCGAGAGGGTGAGAAACGGCGGCTTGTCCCAGTAGTCCGCGCGCCCCAGATAGCGGTTCGGGTGATCGGTGCGTACCAGCAGACGGTCGCCTGGATGCCACACGGCACGCAATTCCTCTTCCAGTTCTGCCCCGGTGACAGGCTCTAGGTCGCGCTTGTACGAGAGGTCCGCGATGCACGTGCGGCCAACGAAGGTATCCAGCGGAACTTCGTCGATCTTCTCGCGGTCTTCGAAGAAATGGAACCCCGACTCCACGTGCGTGCCATTGTGCGGGAAAATCTGGAGATCGGAAAATGTCCGACCGCAATCCGCCGGATCGGTCTGCGGAGTCATGGCCTTGCGGATAGAGAATTTCGGGTACCAGGGCGCATCGTAGGACGGCATTCCCTGGTACCAGCCCTGGCTGATATCAATCATCTTCATGGCCTGCTGCTCCATTGCTTGACCTGGGATTCCGCCGCCCACGTGAAGGCGACGATGATAATTACAGCAGGCCGGTCCTGCCCGGCGCATTCATTGGCAGTATTCTGCCATCTCTTGGCAGGATACTGCCAAGAGATGGCTCGATTCCGCCCGGTCGGACGTGACCTTGGTAACCTGCCAGATACCCGGGTCTCGTCGGGCGGATTTCCGTATCTACAGGAGACAGCGCATGCTTGACAACGCGGCCGAGCCGTTCACCGCCGACCTCGAACCTGAGGAGTTCATTAGGGCGGCGATGCGGTGGCATTTCTCCCCAGCGACCGGCTCTCCTTACTGGCTAAAGCGCGCTACCGAACTAGATTTCAACCCATTGAACGACATCCATTCATGGGACGACCTCGATCTCTTTCCCGACGTCAGCGAGGAATGGCGAGACATACCCGTCGATGCCCTGGTTCCGGCCGGGATCGGCCTGTGCGGATGGGACTTTCAGGTATTCGATAGCGGTGGCACCACCGGACGTCCCAAACGCATCGTCGAATCGCGGTCGCGCCGCAACGGTGTCCACTGGGTGAGCGAAGTCCTCGCCGATCACGGCTTTCCCGGAAGGGATGCCGGCCACTGGCTGCACCTGGGTCCTACGGGGCCGCACATCGTCGGCCGCTCCGTCGGTCTGCTGGCGCAGTTGCGCGGCACGTTCTGCCACTATGTCGACTTCGACCCGCGCTGGGTAAAGACCTGCGCGAGGCAGGGGCGAACGGACGAAGTGGCTCGCTATGTGCAGCACATCCTGGCGCAGGCGCAGGACGTGCTGTCCAGCCAGCCCGTCTCGGTGCTCTTCGCCACCCCGTCGGTGCTGGAAGCGCTGGCCGACGACTCGAAGCTGCTCGACATGGTCCAACGGAAGGTGCGTGGCATCCTCTGGGCGGGTACCAGCGTGAGTCCCGAGACGCTGCGCGTCTTCGAGGAAGAGCTGTTCCCGCAGGCCGCTGTCGTCGGCCTGTACGGCAACACCATGATGGGCATCGCGCCACAGCGCCCCAGGCATGGCCAGCAGGAAGACGAGCGCTGCGTCTTCGTGCCCTTCCACCCGTTCAGCCGCGTGCGAGTGGTCGACCCCGAGGACACCGGCACGCTAGTGAACTACGGCGCGCGCGGCCAGGCCAAGATCACCTTGATCTCGCGAGATCTGCTGCTGCCCTGGACCCTGGAGCGCGACTCGCTGCTGCGCATCGCGCCCACGTCAAAGCACCCGCAAGACGGGCTGGCCGACGTCAGGCCCCTCGTGCTTGACGGCGCCCAGGCACCCATAGAGGGGGTGTATTAGCTGTGTCATCGAGCACCGCCTCGGTCGCCGCAGAGCGCCGCGATGGCATACTCAGCGGCGCCGACCGCGCAAGCCTGCTCGCCGCCTGCCGAGACGGCCGTGATCGAGGCCGCCGTGGTCAGCGCCCGGTCCTCGTCAGCTGGGCCAGGCGACTGCAGCTGGCCGACCCGGTCGCGATCTGGAGCCACGCCAGAAGCGGCGCGGCACGCTCCTTCTTCTGGCAATCGGCGTGGGACCACGGACTCATCCTCGCCATCGGGACGGCGCGCGAGCTGCGGGGTCGCGGTGCGAGCCGGATGGCGTCCGTCCGCGACGGCTGGGCGGCGCTATCGCGAGACCTGGTCACTGGCGCGGCCGCGGCTGCCTCGCTGTCCTCGGGCGATGGGCCCCTGGCGATCGGCGCCTTCGCCTTCAGCCCCGATGACACTGCGAGCGAGCGGCGGCTCCCCGACGCCCTGATGTGGGTGCCCGCGTTGCAGGTTCGCGGCAGGGTGCCCGCGTCGGCGGCCCCGGCTGGTGACGTCCCCGCCGAACTGCGCCTCAACGCGATGCTGTTTCACGACAGCGACCCCGAGCAGGTCGCCGACGGACTCGTGCGCCTCGCCGAACGTTGCCTCCGCTGGGAGGACGGCCGCGAGCAGGCGCCCTGGGCTCACCCAGCCGAACCCGCACGCGAGCGCACCTACACCAGCGCCGAGCTGCCAGCCGCCGACGAATGGAGGAAGCTGGTACGCCACGCGACTGACCATATTCGTGACGGTCATATCGAGAAGGTGGTCTTGGCCCGCGAGTTCCGGGTGACCGCATCCGCGCCGTTCGACGTGCCGGCCGCGGTGCACAGGCTGCGCACCGGCAACCCCGGCACCACGCTCTTCGCCATCGACCATGAACGGTACACATTCCTCGGCGCCACGCCTGAGTACCTGGTGCGGGTGGACAACCGCGGAGTGCACGCGCTGGGGCTGGCCGGCACAACGCCGCGAGGTGCCACTCCCGCGCAAGACGCGGCGTTCGAAAGCGAGCTGGTCGGGAGCGCCAAGATCCAGCATGAGCACGACGTGGTCGTCCGGATGCTCGACGATGCGCTCCGGGAGTCCTGCGTTGAAGTGAAGACGGAGGCACCACGCAGCGTCGTCAAGCTGGCAAACGTACAGCACTTGTCAACAAAGATCCGCGGCCGACTGCCGGAAGACTCGCCCGCGGGCATTCTCGACCTCGTCGACCGCCTCCACCCGACGCCGGCCGTCGGCGGTCATCCGCGCGAGGAGTCGCTCAGCTGGCTCGCCGCCAACGAAGGGCTTGACCGCAGCTGGTACGGGGGGGTCGTCGGCTGGACCGATCAATTCGGTCAAGGCCAGTTCGGGGTCGCCATCCGCTCCGCCCTGCTGGACGGCCGCTCTGCGTCGCTCTACGCCGGATGCGGCATCGTGGCCGACTCCGACCCCGAGGCCGAGTACGCGGAGACCTGCGCGAAGCTGCGCCCGATGATGTCGGCCCTGGACATCGCATGACCCTCGTGCCATCGGCGGCGGCCCGCACGAGCGCTCCGTCGGGCTGCGGCGAAGTCCCCACCGGGCAGCTCAGCGTGCTCCACGATCTGCTGCTTGGCCTGGACTCGGTTGTCGTGGCGTTCTCCGGCGGCGTCGACTCGACGCTGCTCCTGGCCGCGGCGATACGTGCCCTGGGCCGCGAGCGGGTGATCGCCGCCACCGGCGACTCGGCGAGCCTCGCACGAGCGGAGCGGACCGCCGTGCAGGAAATCGCCCGGGACCTGGATGCCAACCACACCTTTGTCGACACTCATGAGCTTGAGTCAGACGGGTATCGTGAGAACTCACGTTCGCGCTGCTGGTACTGCAAGGATGAGCTGGTCAAGCGGCTGCTGGCGCTGGCAGCCCGACGGGGCTTCGCCCATGTGGCGACCGGGACCAACGCGGACGACCTGACCGACCCTTTCCGCCCCGGCATGCGCGCGGCCGCTCTGCACGGCGTCATCACGCCGCTGGCCGACACGGGCCTGACCAAAGACCATGTTCGGGCGGCGAGCCGCGCCTGGGGGCTGACCACGTGGGACAAACCGGCGTCGCCCTGTCTTTCCAGCCGGATCGCCTACGGCTTGACCGTTACCCGTGAGCGCCTGGCCCGGGTCGAGGCCGCCGAGCTCGCGCTCCGGGGCAGCCTGCGCCGCGCCGGCATCGATACGTACAACCTGCGGGTCCGAGATCTGGGCGGGCGTGCTCTGATTCAGGTCGATCGGTCCGCCGTCGCAGGCGTCGCTGCCTGCACCAGCGCGCTTGACGCTGTTCGAGGAGCCGGGTTCGCGACGGCAGAGGTCGACCTCCTGGGATTTCGATCAGGTTCGCTCAACGAGATCGCAAAGGGGCGGAGCGATGAATCGTGACCGGGTTCTAGCGCTCTTGGAACGGGTGTCCGCAGGTACCAGGACCACCGAGGAAGCCCTCCGCGAGCTGGTGGAGGGCCCGCTCTCCGGCCACACCGACAGGACAGGAATCAGGGATCTGGGGTTCGCCCGCCTGGACACCCATCGGGCCCTGCGCACAGGCGACCCTGAAGTGGTGTACGGCGCGGGTAAGACGGCCGCTCAGACCGTCGCGCTGCTTGAAGCGCTCGCGCGGCAGAACGCGGGCTGTCCCGCCGTCGCGACCCGGCTGCCGGACGAAGCGCTGGACGCGGTGTCCGAGGCATTCGCCGACGTGCGGATCGACCGGGGGGCACGGTGCGCGGCGATCGGCGAACCGCTGAGTCCGCACGGCAGGGTCCTCGTTGTCACGGCCGGGACGACAGACGAGCCAGTGGCGCGAGAGGCGGCGTTCGTCGCCAAGGAATTCGGCTGCTCCGTGGAGCTCGTGCGGGATGTCGGAGTGGCCGGCCTGCATCGGCTGCTCGCCGTGCGCGAGGAACTGGACGCCGCGGACTGCCTCATCGTCGTCGCCGGCATGGACGGCGCGTTGCCGAGCGTGGTGGCCGGACTCGTCGCCATCCCCGTCATCGCGGTGCCCACCAGCATCGGCTACGGCAGCTCCTTCGGTGGTTTCACCGCTCTTCTCACCATGCTCAACTCCTGCAGTCCTGGCGTAGCGGTGTGCAACATCGATAACGGGTTCGGCGCCGCTGTGGTAGCGGCACGGATGACGCGCCGGATGGTGCGCTCCGCCAGCAGTCGACCGATGTCGGTGGATTCATGACCGCGGTGGTTTCTGCCTGGTTCGACCTGTCGTCGGGAGTGGCCGGCGACATGCTCCTCGGTGCCCTGCTCGATGCGGGAGCATCCATCGCGACAGTCCAGCGGGCCGTCGACGCGGTCGCTCCTGGCAGCGTCCGCGTCCGCGTCGAGAAGGTTCAGCGCTGCGGCCTGTCCGCGAACAAGGTGCACGTCGATGCCGATCCAGGTCCGGCTACCCGCACCTGGCATGCGATTCGCGCGATGCTGTCGGAGGCCGCTCTCCCGCAACCCGTGCGGGACCGGGCGCACGCGGTGTTCTCGCGTCTCGCGCAGGCCGAAGCCGCTGTTCACGGGATCGCCGTCGATGACGTCCAGTTCCATGAAGTCGGCGCCCTCGACGCGATCGCCGACGTGGTGGGCGTGTGCACGGCCGCCCATGAGCTGGGCATCCGCACAGCTATGGCCACGCCGGTCACGTTGGGAAACGGACGGACCCGCGGCGCCCATGGTGAGATCCCCGTTCCCGCGCCCGCTGTGCTCCGACTCCTGGCCGAAGACGGGGCATCGGCCAGCTCAGGCGGGTTCCAGTGCGAGATGGCCACGCCGACCGGGGTGGCGCTCATCCTCTCGCTCTGCACCGCGTGGGGCGGCATGCCTGAACTGCGCCTGCTCAGGACCGGAATCGGAGCCGGCGCTCGCGACCTCGCGGAGGTGCCGAACGTCGTCCGGGTGGTGCTCGGGAGCGCTCAGCGTGATGACCTGCCGCCCGGGACGCGGGCCGTGGTCGTCAACGCGAACGTCGATGATCTCGACCCGCGAATCTGGCCGCATGTGTTGACGCGGCTGCTGGAGGCGGGAGCCTCCGATGCCTGGCTCACACCCATCTTGATGAAGAAGGGACGTCCCGCCCACATGCTCTCGGCTCTCTGCTCGCCCCTATCCCTGCTGGCCGTAAGGGAGACGATCACGGCCGAGACCTCCACGATCGGAACCCGCGAATACTGGGTGGACAAAAATGAACTGGAGCGGGAGTTGACCACGGTCGCGCTAGGCGCCGCCTCTGTTCGTGTCAAGGTCGCGCGGTACCGGCGGCAGGTCGTCAACGTCCAGCCCGAATATGAGGACGTGGTCGCCGCGGCGGAACGGCTTGGCATCCCCGTCAAGACCGCGCTGGCGAAATCTATCGCCGCCGCCGGTGCCGCGGAGCACGAGAAGCGCGACCCGTGGGAAGCCTGATCGGCGGGATGACAATGACTTGCGCAGATCGCCGCGCGGTGGTGATCGTCGACGCCTTCGCCAGCGCGCGCTGTCTCGCCCCGCTGTTTAGGGCCCGCGGCGTCGATTGCATCCATGTACAGAGCACGCCGACGATTCCCGCGGTCTACGCGCCGAGCTTCCGGCCTGAGGACTTCGCCGCCAACATCGTCCATGACCGAGACGTCGCCGCGACGGTCGCCGCCATCGCCGAGTACGCGCCTGTCGGTCTGCTGCCGGGCATCGAGCGCGCGGTCATGCTCGCCGACGAGCTGAGCGAGAAGCTCGGGCTGCCCACGAACGCGGCCGCGCTGAGCCGCGCCAGGCGGGACAAATTCCGCATGATCGAGACAGTCAAGCAGGCCGGAGTTCCGGGCACCAATCAGCTGCTGGCCACCGATCTGGACACCCTGCTCGACTGGTACCGGAAGAACACGGGCCGTGTCGTGCTCAAGCCGGTGAGCAGCGCGGGCAACGACAGCGTCTTCTTCTGCGACAGCGCCGACGAGGTCGGCGCGGGGTTCGCCAAGCTCATCGGCACCCAGAGCGTCCTCGGCCAGCAGAACGAGGCGGTGCTGGCGCAGGAGTACCTCATCGGCAACGAGTACATCGTGAACACCGTGAGCCTGCACGGCAGGCATCACGTGACCGACATCTGGAAAATGCATCACCTCAGCGCGAACGGCGTCAGGGACCTGCCCGCCGGCGCAGAGCTGCTACCCCGCCACGGCGCGGAGCAGGACGCCCTGGTCGAGCACACCCTGCTGGCTCTTGACGCCCTCGGCATCCGCAACGGGGCCGCGCACTCCGAGCTCAAGCTGACTCCGGAAGGACCACGGCTCATCGAGACCGGCGCTCGCGTCTGCGGGGCCGACGTCCACGTTCCGACCGAGGCCGCGATCGGCGAGAGCCAGCTGGACTGGACCGTCGATGCGTGCAGCGATCCCGAACGGTTCATGGAGCGGTGGCGTAGCGGCTACGAGCTGAAGAAGCACGCCAGGATCGTCAATATGGTCTCGCCCGCCGTGGGCCGCCTCATCAGTTATCCCAAGCTGGCGGAACTGCAGGGGCTCGAGAGTTTCCATGGCGCCGTGTTCCGGGTGGTCCCCGGCAGTCCGATCAGCCGTTCCGTCGATGACTGGAGCTTCCCGCTGCGGGTGTTCCTGGCGCACGAGACCGACAGCGCCGTCGCCCGGGATTGCGTGTCAGCGCGCTACTTGGACGGTCCTGGCTTTTACGAAATCGCGTAGCCGACCATCGCGGATCATTTTTGGAGACAGGAATGTCCTTTCTGCGTCCCCGCTTCAAGGGGGAGCGTGCCCTGATCGCCGGAATCGCCATCGACGCGACCGGATCGGGAATGTACGTACCCTTCAGCCTGATCTTCTTCCGGCACGTCATCGGCCTGCCGCTGTCGTCGATTGGCCTCGTGCTCACCGTCACCAGCCTGATCGCTATGGCTGCGCTGCCGTTGGCCGGGGGCGCCGTGGACCGATTCGGTGCCCTCAAGGTGCAGATCGCCCTGTATCTCCTGCGGGCGATCGGCTTCGCCCTCTACCCGCTCGCGCACAGCCTGCTCCTTTTCGGCTTGCTCGCGCTGGTCACCGCCGCTGGCACCCGGGCCGCGCCCGGCACGCTGCAGGCCAGGTTCTCCGAACTCCTCGCGGGCACCGATCGGGATCGGATGCAGGCACTGTCCCGGAGCCTGGGCAACGCCGGGCTCGGCGGCGGGACCCTGATCGCCTCGCTGATCATCGCCACCGCGGGCAATTCCGGCTACGTCGCCGCCGCCTGGCTGAACGCCGCGAGCTTCGTCATCGCGGCAGTGCTGGCCACCCGCACCCCGGCCAGCCCGCTGGGTGAGCGCACCCGGGTTGCCAGGAGCGGCGGCTACAAGCTGGTCGCCAAGGACCATCCGTTTCTGATGCTCACGCTCGCGAATCTGCTGCTGGCCATCGGCTACAACTCCCTGACGGTCCTGCTCCCCGTCTACGCCATCGGCTGGCTGCGCGTACCCCAGGGAATCATCGGCAGCGCGTTCATCGTCAACACCCTGCTGTGCGCGACCCTGGGCGTCCCGGTTTGCGCGTTCGCGCTCCGCCGCTTCCGCACCCGTAATCGCATGGCGGCGGCCGGGGCGGCGCTGTTCGTGATCGCCTTCGTCGGTCAGATCGTCCTCGGCAGCTTCCGTCCGCGGAGCACGGCGGTTGTGCTGGCGGCGATGATGACCTGCGTCGTAGTCGCCACCGTCGCGGAGCTCGTGCACAGCCCGGCCGCGAGCGCGCTGGCCCAGGCGGCGGCGCCGGCCCCGGTGCGCGGGCGATACCTCGCCGTGTACCAGTCCTCCTGGGCGCTGGCCAGCGCTCTGGCGCCTAGCCTGTTCACCCTGCTTGTCGCCTGGGACGGCCGACTGCCCTGGCTCGTGATAACGGCTACGGCGCTGCTGGGGGGCACCATTCTGCTGGCCACCGAGCGCTCGTTGCCGGTCGAGGCCGTCAGCATCCAGCCGCCTGTCCCCGCGGCCGAACCTGTGGAGGCGACCGCCAATTGATCACATCTCCGCATTCGATATTCCGCATTCGACTACCCAGGAAGACTTCGAGGAGGACTCCTATGGACCGCGTGTCACTGACAGCGGATTACCTCAGCAGGGTGACCGATTGGGGCGCTAAGGCCGACGAGCTGATCGGAAAGCTGCCGGAGTCGGAGCTGCTCGCCGCGTTCTACAAGAAGACGTTCCTTTCGCGGCCGGTGTTCCTTGGCTACGCCGACCGTGTTGCGGCCTTCAACGATGTGGCTAACGTTCTCGGGGCGCTGAGCAGCCTGCCCGATAAGCTCTTCGCCGGCGACTTTGCCGCGTTCGCGCGCGCCGCGGGCCTGAATGAGGTGCAAGTGTCCGCGGCGGTACGCGGCCGAGGATCAGCGATGACACGTCAGGCCAGGGCGGATCTGTTCGTGCAGGACAACGGGTTCAAGCTCCTTGAGTTCAACATAGGCAGCTCGATCGGCGGTATGGACAATGCCGACATCTGCCGCGGGCTGCTGGAGCATCCGCTGCTCGCTGAGTTCGCCGCCGATCGGAACCTGGGCTTCGTGGACACCCTGCGCGAGCAGGTGAACAACGTGCTTGTGGAGTGCGGATTCGAACCGGGTGACCTTCCGGTAGTCGCGCTGACCGACTGGCCGAGCAGCTTCGAGAATGAGAGCGCCTACATGCGGCTGCTCTGCGCCCGCTGGCGGGAGTTGGGGCTGGAAGCGTATCCCTGCCACATCGGGCAGCTCCAGGTCAGGGGCGGGCGGGTCTGGCTGGACGATAAGCCAGTCGACATTGTCTTCCGGACCTTCGCTATCTCGCAGATGCTGGAGGCACCCGAGATCCTGGACCCGGTCATTGACGCGGCGGAGCGGGGCGAGGTCAAGATCTTCACGCCGCTTGACTCGGCCGCCTACGCCAGTAAGGGCGCGCTCGCGATGCTCTCCGACCAGGACAATCACGGGCTGCTCAGCAACGAGGAAGCGGCCAGCGTGAACCGTCTGCTGCCATGGACTCGCATCCTGCGCCCCGGCTCGGTGACGCTGGAGGACGGCGAGCGCGTCGACCTCATCGAGTACGCCATCGCGCGGCGGCACGACCTTGTGCTCAAGCCGACGTCGCTCTACGGCAATCGGGGGGTGGTGCTTGGCTGGGCGCCGGACCTCACCGCGCAGGAGTGGCGCGGGAAGCTGCAGGCCGCGCTCGACAGCCCCCACGTCCTGCAGCGAAGGGTTCGGCCGACTCCCGAGCTGTTCCCGGATGAGAACGGTGAGCTGCGTCCCTGGAACGTCCTCTGGGGGATGTTCTCAGTGGTCAACGGATACGGCGGCGCCAATGCCCGCGGCACGGCGGCGGAGCTCGGCGATGTCGTCATGAACCGCGCGCACGGCATTCATTCCGGCCCGGCGCTGTGCGAGCTGTCCGAGCTGTCCGAGCTGTCCGAGATCACGACGGTGGTTCCAGCCAGCCACGGGTAACGGCGAATACGCCCGCTTGGAAACGGCTCTGGGCCTCAAGCTTATTCATCATAGCGGCGATAATTCGCCGACAAGTTCGGACGGAAATGTTAGTTTTGCGGGCGATAGTCTCGTCCGTATGCCCATCTGCGAGAAGCTCGAGGATGACCCGTTCCCGGCCACTCAGCAGCGGGGCCTCTTCTTGCCTTCGCGCATGGTCGGGCACAACCGGCCTCTCAGCGATCACGTCGGCGATTTCCCATGAACTGGCCTCTCTGCGGCGCTGGGCCTGTAGTTCCTCCGGCTCGGTGTCAGATTCGAAGCTGTGCGCCTTCGCGATAACATCGGCATCGAGATGTTGGGCACTGCGGCGCTCACGTCATTCGCCAAGCAGCTGCTTGGGTAATCATCTGGTTACTAGGGGGTTCTCACACTAGCTTCCGATCGCACCCCAGGTGGGACGACTTGCGCGATATCCCATTAGTCGCGCAGGGCCCCCTGACTCCCTCTTTGCATAGCTTGCGACTATTCGCCCAGGGCCCCAGGGGTTCTCGATGCTACGGGCCGACTGCCGGTGGCACGGCCGGCGCGAAGACTCGTGCCAGTCGTCCACGAGGCGGTCGCGTTGTCAGGAAAACCGGCCCTCCACCGCCGGAGAGTTCCGCCGGAGATAGCGGTTGCTGGTGTAGCCCAGCAGAGTGGAGAACCTGTCGGCCTGCTCGTAGAGTCTCAGCCTGTTCATGGTCGCGAGTAGCGGGAGAAGCCCGTCCTGTTTCACCATGCCGTCAGGGGAATGGCGGCGGTCGCTGAAATGCGCGATGACCCTGTCCGCGAGTCGCCCAGCGTGATCGCGCAAGCGCAGTCGATCGAGCAGGCTCAGGAAGTCGGCAACTGCGTAGGGGTCATCAACAGGAAGAACGCGCGACGCGATGCTGCCCCAATCCGCGTACGGGACCGCAGGCGGAACATCCACGTCTTGGTTTTTGTCGAAATATGCCTGGTCTATTACATCGAGGACGGCTT
This sequence comes from uncultured Actinomycetota bacterium, assembly GCA_963844925.1. Lineage (GTDB taxonomy): Bacteria > Actinomycetota > Actinomycetes > Streptosporangiales > Streptosporangiaceae > Trebonia. Next base: position 71,272 of record CAWJQG010000004.1, read on the forward strand.
CAAGCTCCGCGCAGCGCTGATCGGCGCGGACTGAGCGAGACCGGGCTAGGGCTAGATCCTTGGAGAGCTTTTCGATCTCTTGTATCAACCGCGCGTATTCCGCATCCAAGGTGGCGCGCAGACGGTTCCTGTCCTCGGTAAGTTCCTGGATCTCACGGTTGCGCTCGGCCAGCTGTTCCTCTAGCACGCGGGCGTAGCGTTCAGCTTCCAGCCTGCCCGTGAGTGCGAGCTCCAGCTCATCCTTGACCAGCCGTACCCGGTATTCGTGCGGATGCGCGGCCTCCAAGGCGCGCATCTGGAGACCGGTCAGGTACTCGCGCACGGGGGGAGTGACCGGCTGTCCGTAGGTCTCCAGCGTGGTGAGCAGCGTATCCAGGAAGTGGCGCTCGCCGGGGACGCGGTGGCCGCTGAGGTATCTGGAAATGGTGCCCTTATCAAACGGGTGCAGCACGGCGAACTGGCCCATCGACAATCCGGTGGCCTGCCAGACCGACCGCAGCTCATCCACCCACACCCGTACCTCGGGCCTGAGATCAGGATCCAGCGGCTTGAGAACGGAGGCCGGCAAGCAGGATACCTCGGACATAAATCTATCATCCGTGATTAATCGACCGCCGTCCCGCACCTTTTGCCAGAAAGTGTTGCCAACGCTTGCAACGCCTCGTTGCAGCCGCGCGCAACCCCCCGCGGCTGTGGCTTCCTGGTAAGCAAGCGCCAGCCGACCATGGCGGGTGACTCGAAGGAGATGACATGCGCTCATCATCTCGGGGGACGCGAAGTCCGGTTCTCGATCAGGACCGTGGTGGCAACCTCTGCGATTTCGCTCGGAGCGGCAGCATGACCGCGCCTGCTAGTTACGACATAGGCCTTCGGGAAATTATCTTCTCCCCACCGAGGCCGTCCCCCGTCATCGCGTGGTGGACCCGCCAGTTCCGGGGCGGCACTGATCAGGTTCTCGAGGTGCGGCACTGGCTCGAGGACCTGCTGCCGGACTGCGCCGCTCGTGCGGATGTGCTTTTGCTGGCCAGCGAGTTGTGCACGAACGCCATCGTCCATAGCCGGAGCGGAGAGGCTGGCGGTCAGTTCAGCGTGGATATCGACTGGGCGCCCGCCCTGGCCAGGGTCGTTATCGGGGATCAGGGCTCGGCTAAGACCCCGGCGATAGCCCCGCGATCAGGCGACGCGGGCCAGTTGGGCGAGTCCGGGCGCGGGCTGCAGCTTGTCGACGTTGTGGCGGATGACTGGGGGACGGTTGGCCGCCCAAACCGCCGATGGGTGTGGGCGGACGTCGAGTGGCAAGCCAGGGGCGGCCCGCTGCTAGCGGCTCCTGGATGCCTGGACGCGGGAATCGCGAGCAATACCACGGTCCGCAAGGCATTCCCCGGGACCTCGATCTGGTGGGGCCACCTGACAAAGGCCTGGTGGGCTGCCGTCCCCGGGCCCACCAATGCTCACGGCCTAATCTGCGCGCCCACCCACGACAGCCTGATCCAGTCCCTGGTGCGCACCTATCCGCGCGCCGCGAGGTGAGGATCTACAGCCCTCTCCCGCAACGCGGTCCCGCCAGGCCGGGGCCGGCACGCGCAGCTGCCGGACCGCCAAGGTGACCTGTGCTGCGCCAAACCCAGTGCAGAGCCTGACCTCTGCTTAAGTTCGGCGCTCGTGCTCATCCGTTTCGTCTACCTGTTCATGGTCCGGTCGTTCGCCTGGCGACCACGCGCGGGATGTGGCGAGGCTGCTTCGAGGCGATGCCGCACCTCAGGCAATACTGAACTTTGAGGCGACACGCACCTCAGGCGACACCGCGCCGTGAGCGACACGGCTAGCGGCACGACGAAGCGACAACGAAGGAGATGTCCGTCTATGGAGACCTGGGACGCCATCCGAGCCCGGCGCAACGTCCGCACCTATCAGGCCGACCACCCGGTCCCGACCGCGACCCTGGACCGGATCGCGGAGGCAGGCTGGCGCTCGCCGTCGGCGTCCAACCGGCAGCACTGGGAATTCATCATCGTCACCGATCCGGAGCAGCTCCAGGCGCTGTCCACCGTCTGGCGCGGCGCCGGGCACATCGCCGGGGCGGCCGCCGCCATCGCGCTGGTCGTCCCCGTGACTGACGACGGCCGCACCCGCCTGATCGACTACTACGACCTTGGGCAGGCCAGCTACGCGATGATGATCACCGCCGCCGACCTCGGCATCGGCACCGGCCACTCCTCAGTCGGCGACCAGGAGGCTGCGCGCAAGACCCTCGGCGTGCCCGACGATCACCACGTGGCCTACCTCATCGGCGTCGGCTACCCCGCCGATCGGCCGCTGCGGCCCATCGACAAGCTCAACCGCCGCCCGTTCGAAGATGTCGTCCGCCACGACACCTGGTAGGGCCTGCTTGGTCACGCCGTGGCTCCTGTCGGTGGCTCGTCGCCCGGAACGACCCGCATGCCGAGGCCGGCCACGTGGTAGATGCGCCGGCCATCCACCCACAGCCAGCCGTCGGCGAGGGCATACCTGCCGTGGTCGTCCTGGCCCGCCGCGGTGATCTCAAGTTCGACGGTGAGCTGGCCGTCGGTTGGCTGGACCTGGCCGCGGTACTTCCAGGTCAGCGGCTGGCCGGTCATGATCGGCTCGAATCGCGAGCTGGGCAGGCACGCCGTCGCACCGCGCTCCATCAGGTACCACTGGAGCAACTGGCACATCGCCTCGACGCCAAGCGAGCCGGGCATGACCGGGTCCTGGAAGAAGTGCGCGCGGAAGAACCATTCGCCGGGGTCGATGTCCTTCTCGGCACGCAGCCGTCCGAGACCGGCGGCCCCGCCTGCTGGCCAGTAGCCGGTGATCCGGTCGAGCATCATCAGCATGGGCCCGGCTTGGCGTGCGCGGCGCGCGGGGTCGGAGTGGTAGAGCGCAGGGGCGTGCTGGCACGGCTGCGTCAGGCGCTCGCGTTCGGCAGGCGACGGCGGCAGGCCAGGCTGCTGCTCGAAGGCCGTGGTGAGGAAGTACCCGAATACGGCGGTGCCCGCCAGCAGCGGCTCTCCGTCAGCGTGGCACTCGATCCGGAAGGTCTCGATGATCATTCCCGCGGCTCGGGACACGTCGGCGAGCTCGGCTCGGGTGCGCACGACGCGGGTGCCCGGCCGCACTTCGCGCAGCACCCGCAGGTCGCCGTCGAGGTTGCGGAACAGCAGCTCCGCGTCGATCTGCACGGGGCTGCCGACGTAGCACCCCAGCCATCCGCAGGGCTGCAGGGCGATCTCCATCAGGGCGGCGGCCGGCATGGTGCGCTCGGCGTTGTCGGCGAAGTACCAGGCCTCGTCGGGCACGTCGTACTCCGCGTTGACCGCGCTGCCGACCGCCATCCCCTGGTACCGACCCTCGACCGCGATGATCCTGCTCATGAAGTGGTAGGGCGGCCCGGGCAGGCGAGGTCCGCGCCGCGCGCCGACGAACGCCTCGGCCATCGGTCCGAGCCCGTCGGTGGGCCTGCCCCAGGCGCAGGCCAGCAGCGAGGCGTAGCCGAGAGGCACTCCCTCGACCTCGGCGATTGGCTCGGCGTCACGGTGCCCGGCGAGGCCGCCAAGCTGCTGGAGCGGTACGGGCTGCGCCGTGCGCTGGACAGCCGGCGGGCCGAGCTGCCGCCAGTGCTCGAGCGGCCAGTCCGGCACCAGCCGCACGGCGCAGTCCGCGACGTGCAGGGCCTTGACGCCATCGCCGGTGACCAGGACATCGGCGATCACGGTAGGGAACGGACTGGCCGAAACCTCGGAGACGAAGACCTCGTAGGTCAGCCGCTTGCTGTCCGGGGTGACCTGACCGCGGCAGCGCATGCGCGCGGTGCGCCCCGGCACCGGTTCGAATCGCCAGCCGTCACGGGCGACGGTGTACCCGCAGGCGGCGAGGTAGAACGAGACGGCCTGCAAACAGCCCTCGGACATGAGGGTGCCGGGCATGCACGGGTCGCCACGGAAGTGGCCGTCGAAGTACCAGTCGCCGCGGCTGACGGCTGTCTCGGCCCTGAGATAGCCGCGGCCCCACGGTCCGCCGGACGGATCGAAGACGGGGATCTCGTTGAGCAGGCGCAGCCGCCCCGATCCGATCCGCGGGGTACGCACGTGGGCGCGCGTCGCCTCCCAGCCGGGACCGAAGCAAACGTCGGGACGGCCTTGGGCGAGGGCACCGACCGCGTCGGAGCCGAAGGCAGAGCGCGTGCACCGGACGGCGGGCGGATCCTGCGGCGCGTGCGGAGGCGGGCTGACGGCAGCCGCGTCCCAGAGGACGCCGCCGGTGCTGGCGAGCTCGTCGTCGTTGAAGAACCCGGCTTGGCCGTCCCGCACGGTGAGCAGCAGCGTGTCCCCGGCGTGGCAGTCGTACTCGAAGAAGAACAGCCGGACCGGGCCGTGCACGACGTGCCCGATGACGCGGATCTCGAAGGAGAGCGTCTGGCCGGGCCCGGGTGGCGCGGCGTGAAAGGTCACATCGCTGCCGAGCAGGCGGTAGACCCGCTCGCCCCGGTTGCGCAGGTCGGCTCCCAGCCAGCTGATCAGCAGCAGGTCGGCTTGGCCCGCTTCGACGACCAGGCCGGGGGGCATACGGCCCGCGGGGTCGAGGTACCAGGCGTCGGCGTGCACGTCGGTCTCGGTCCAGATGATGCCCTTGCCAAGCGAGCCCTGCGCGGCGTCGATACCGACCACCCGGTCGGCGAGCAGCAGGGGCGGTCCGGGCATCCGGGTCTGGCGCACATCGGCGTCCTGGACGGCGAACATCGGCCCGAACAGGTCGGAGACCCGGCCCGAAGCGAGGTGCTCGAGCTGGGCGCGGTCGAAGCGAGGGCCAGGGTGCCCGGTCGTCGGCGCAGTGACTACTGGTGTGACCACGGGCGCGGCTGCCGGCGCGGCTGCCGGTGCGGGGACGACGCCGTGGGTGACCGCGCGGACAACTGGCAATCCCTGGCTGGACGCGGCCGCGACAAGCTTCACGGCCGAGGCGCGGCCGGTCAGGAAGCGCGTGTGCGCGGCGGCCTGGACGTCCAGGTACTGCTTGTGGGCGGCGATGATGGATGCGTGCCAGGCCGACGCCGCCGGCTGCGGGGAGGCCGGCTGCGGGGCAGGCCTGGCTGCGGCACCGGAGGGTCGACTACGAGCGGCTGGTGGCCGTTCGGCCTGGGAGCGAGGTCCGGGGCGCGCTCCATCAGCGAGTATTCGGAAGCTGTGTGACTAGAAGCTGTGTGACTAAAGGCTGAGTGCTCAGAAGCTGAGTTAACGGAAGCTGAGTACTGCGGAGCCGCTTGTTCGAGCACCGGCGCGGGGAGGCGCTTCGGCAGGCTGATCGTCGCTGCCCCGCTCGACTTCGGCCGGGCAGGGGACGTCGCGAGATAGGCCGCCAGCGCGTCGTGCCGTACCGCGACGCCTGCGGCGGCCAGCTCCGCGACCGCTGCCGACAACGACCACAAGCCCTGGTCGCGCACCGTGTCCAGGGCCACCGCGACGTGCTCGCGGTCGCCCAGGATACGGTGAATCCAATTCGTGCACTGCGCGGCGGGCCCGTGCTCGATGAACACCCGGACGCCGTCCTGCCAGGCGCGCTCGATCACGTTGGGGAAATCGACGGGCGAGAGCATCTGCTCGGTGATCGCGTCCGCGGCTGTCTGCTCGGTCGGGTGGTACCAGTCGCCGGTCGCGCCGCGGTAGAACCGGATTCCTGGCACGCTCGTCGTCGGGCGGCGGTGCAGGGCGTGCCAGCGGTCGCGCACATCGACCAGTTCGGGAGCGTGCGCCACCAGGTCGTACTGGATCCGGATGCGGGCGGCTGGGTCGAAGCGCTCGACAAACGCCGCGCAGGCCTGCTCCTCCCCGGCGACCACGCAGGTTCCTGGGGCGCAGACCGCCGTCAGGTGCACGGCCCGTTCGTCGGCGACCATGGCGCGGACCTGCTCCGGAGCTGCCGACAGGATGTAGCCGGCCCACCGCTCGCCGACGATGCCGTTGCGTGCCCAGAAGCGGCGCACGGCGCGCAGTTCGCCGCCCAGGTCGCGGGTGAACAGCCCGCTGGCGCGCGCGTCGACGGACATGGCCGTCACGTCGTTCCAGACTCCGAGCGCTACCAGGGCCGCCGATTCCCCGGATGAGTAGCCGATCGCGGCCTGCGGCTCGATGCCGAGCACTTCGCGGGTGATCCGGGTGTGCAGGCGCGCGATGAAGCCCACGGCGAGGATCTGGTCGAGGGAGTCGTTTGGCTTCTGGCGGCCCTCGTAGATCCAGGAGACCAGGGCGGCCTCGTCGATGCCGTCGGCCAGCGGGGCGAAGGCGAGGGCAAGGTCGGAGCCCATGCCCGGGTAGAACGCCGAGCCTTTGGTGTAAACGAACGCTGTCTCACCGACGATCGGGGTCTCGCGGAAGGCCACGCCGGGCGGACGCAGCGCGTCGCCGTCGAGCCAGGCGCGGGCGGCGACGAGCTGGCCGGCCAGGTGCGCGGGGTCGCGTGCGAGGACGGCGAGGCGGGCCGGGCCGACGTCGCTCTCGCGGGCGCCGGCGACGGCGGCCAGCACGTCGGATCGCGTCGCACCCGAGTAGATGTGCGGCCGGGGCACCGGACCGGCGGTCCAGGGGTCGGCGTCGGCGGCGCGCAGCCGGACGCGGGCCGACGGGGCGCCAAGCACGGAGGTAACGACGTCGACTGTGGTCGCGCCGAGGCGGGGCTGTGCGCGCCGTCCCGCGACCGGCCTGGCGCGATGCCGGAGGGCGAGTCCCGCGGCGGCCACGTTGAGCAGGCCGCGGGCGGCGTGCGGCGCGCCGAACAGGTCGACCGGGAAGCATTCGGCAGGCGCGGATCGGCCTGGTTCGGCGTCGATGAGCGCGATGACTGGGTCGCCGTCGCGTCGCGCGTCGTCAAGGCGTTTGAGCACGAGGATGACGGCTGCGTCGGCTGGGTTCGCGGCGAGGCCGAGTTCCGCGACGGCGGCCCGGTGCACGGGCTCGTCGCAGAGGTCGACCGCGCCGACGAGCGCGGCATCGACTTCCCCGGTCCGCAGTGCCCGGGCGGCCAGTACCAGTGCCGCGATCCCGGAGGCCTCCTCGGCGCACACGGCGAAGCCCGGGCCTGCCAGGCCCAGCTGTCCGCCGATGCGGTTGGCGGCGATGTTCGCCATCGCGCCCAGGACGCGGGCGGCGGTCACCGGCGGGCTGAACCCGTCCCCTACCTCTGCCCCTGCCCCTGCGCCGACCGTTGATTCACGCTGTGACAGCCAGGCGTGCAGGCGTTGGCTGGCGCTGCCCCGGGCGGTCTCGGGGTCGCAGCCCATTCCGATGAGGACGGCCGTGCGCTGCGCGGGTAGCTCGATCCCGAATACTGCTTCGCGGGCGGCCTCAAGCACGAGCACCTGCTGGCCCAGCGCCTCGCCGAGATCGCGCGGCGGGTAGCGCAGGCCATCGAGCCCGACCTCGATGTCGGGCTCGTGTTTGTCGGGGATCTGTCCGCTAAGAATCGCGTCCCGGAGCGCGTCGACTCCCATCCCGCCGACTCGAGCGCCGATGGCGACGATCGCGATTTCGGCAGGCGCCGGGCGTCCGGGGGCAGGGCGTCCGGGGGCAGGGCGTCCGGGGGCAGGGCGTCCGGGGGCAGGGACGTTTCCGGGCACCGCGACGCTGAACCTCCCCGGTACGCCGTCGAAAGCCTCGATGACGAGGTGGGCGTTGTTGCCGCCGAACCCGAAGGCGCTGATCGCCGCGCGTCGCCGCCGCCCCGACCACGATTCGTTCGCCGTCAGGAGGCGCAGTGGGCCGTCGCGGAGCTCGTCGATGGGATCGGCGACGTCGGCCGTCGCGGGGAATGTTCCATCGTTGATCGCGGAGAGGAGTTTGAGCAGGCCGGCCGCGCCCGAGGCGGTCAGCAGATGGCCCACGTTCGACTTCACCGAGCCGATCGGCAGTGGCTCCTGTCGTCCGCCGAAGAGGCGGGCGGTCGACCGGGCCTCGACCGCATCGCCGAGCGGTGTACCCGTGGCGTGGCACTCCAGCAGTTCCACCGTCTCCGGGCCGAATCCCGCCTGCTCGTACGCCGCGCGCATGGCGCGGATCTGGCCTTCTTCAGCAGGAAGGAGGAACCCGCCGGTGCGCCCGTCGTTCGATAGCCCGACGCCGCGCACGACGCCGAGGACCGGGACGTCCGCGGCCACCGCGTCGCGGAGCCGCATGAGCGCGAGGAGGGCCACGCCCTCGGCCGGGACGAGCCCGTCGGCCCCGCGCTGGAGCGGCCTGCTGCGGCCGGACGGGCTCAGCGCACCCAGAACCTCGAATCCGGAATTGATGATCAGCCCGTCGCAGCCGCTCACCGCGCCGGCGAGCATGAGGTCCGCCGTACCGTCATGCAGCCGGTCACATGCGATCTTGGCGGCGTACAGCGCGGAGGCGCACGCCGCATCGAGGGCGAGAGATCCGCCTTGCAGGCCGAGAGCGCTCGCTGCCGTGTGCGCCCACATTCCCGAGCAGAAGCGGGCGCGGGCGTCGGCCGCGCTGGGTACTTCAGGGAGGGCGGCTTGCAGGTCCGGGTGGTCGGCAAGCCAGATCCGTTCGGCGTACGCGGCCAGGCTCCGGCTCGGATACCCGAGGTTGCCGAGGATGAGCCCGGTCCGCGCCGGACGCGCGTGGTCTCCTGCCTCGCGCAACGCGGCCCGGCCCGCATGCAGCACCCACTGAAGCGCCGGGTCGTACGCCGCGACCTGCTCGGCGTCCGCGCCGAAGCCTTCGGGATCGAAGACCTCGGCGAAGCCTCTGACGAGCCCGGCCGTCGCCATTGCGCCTGGTCCTGAACCGGTGCCGACGCCGACGCCGAACCCAGTCGGCGGCAGACGCCAGTCCTCGGGCCGCACCGCATCCAGGCTGACGCGGCCGGAGGCGATGTTCTCCCAGAACTGCTCGGGACTGTGCGCTCCGGGTAGCACGCATCCGCGGCCGACGACAGCGATCGGTTCGAATCCCGGCGCGTCCGGGCAGGCTCTGCTGGCTCCGGGGGGTACGACCCCCCCGATCCCGCCGGGAAAACCGGTCATGCGGGACGCGCCGGCGCGGCGGTGGCGGCAACGGCAACCGTGCCCGAACCGCGTGCGTCGTGTGCTGACTCCATGTCGGGACGGCGGATGAGGCTAACGCCGAGCAGTTCGGTGCGGACTTCACCGCCGGAATCGAGTAGCGCGATGTCGCAGCGGGCCTGGTCGGCGGCGGCGGATGTAGCGCGTACCAGGCAGCGCAGCGTCCCAGGGGCCGGTCCGGTGCGATGGACGCGGAGCGCGTCCATGCCCATGGGCAGCGTTGCGACGCCGGTGGCCTGCCTGGCCCAGAGAACCGCCGCCTGCAGAGCGCCGTCGATCGCGGCCGGGTCCGTCCACCAAGGACCGCCGGGCCAGCCCATGGCGCGCACCCCGACGATCCTCGCGTCGGCTCCGTGCCGGGACAGGCCCTCCACCCGTCGCAGAACATGGAAATCGGGGCCATGGAACAGCACGGCGGCTTCGTAGATGGACTCGGTGACTGATTCGCCCATCGCGTCGAGCGCGGTCCACCGTTGCGGCGGTGCGTTCGGCGCGACGAGACGTGCCCGGTAGTGCGCAGTGCCGGCTGATGCGGTGCCGGCTGATGCGGTGCCGGCTGATGCGGTGCCGGCTGATGAAGTCAGCCGGAGGTCGAGCGCGGCTGGATCGCGCTCGGCTGGATCGCGCTCAGCCTCGGTGCCCTCGATGGTGAACCGATGGCCGCGGGCCGCCAGGTCGGGGAGTTCGATCCGGTTCAACACCCGGATGTCGGAGAGGGAGGTCGGGCGGTCGGGGTGGCGGATGCGTCCCGCAGCGGCGAACCACTCCATTGCCATCGCCAGCGGGAGCACAGGTACGTCGGCCGGGGCGTGGTCGGTCAGGAAGCCATGCGTGCGCGCGTTGACTGTGGCCTCGACGAGCACTCTTGACGGCCCGGCCGCGAGGAGGCCGCCGTCACGCTCGCGCACGGCGGCGAGAAGCACGTGGGCCGTGTCGTCGGCTGTACCCAGTTCCGCGACGAAGGCCTGCGCGCCCGCGGCGAGCGGGATGAGCGGTACGTCGAGGCTGGTGAAGTGTGCGGCATGTGACGCGGTGACCATGCCCGCCTCCCAGGGACCCCAACCGAGCGCGCGGACTCGACAGGACGGTCGCCGCTGCCGCTCGGCACACGCCACCTGATTGAGGACCTCGTTCGCCATCGCGTAGTCGCACTGCCCCGGGTTGCCGTAGCGCGCCGCGACGGACGAGAAGACGCACAGCAGTTGCAGCGGGTCGGATGCGCATCCGTCGAGCAGGGCGCGCAGGCCCGCGACCTTGGTGGCGTAAACCAGGTCGAACTGGTCGTCGGTCTTGTCCGCGATGCGCTTGTCCGCGATGACTCCGGCCCCGTGTATGACCCCCGTGATGGGTCCCCATTCCTGTCGCGCGCATTCCAGCGCGCGGCGCAGTGCCTCGCGGTCCGTGATGTCGAGCGCGGCGTAGCGCACCGTGGCGCCCGCCCGCGCGAGATCGGCAACCGTCGCGCGCACCTCTCGCTGGGCGAGGATGGCGCGAGCCTGGGCGGCCAGTTCCGCCGGGGTGTCATTTGAACCCGACCGCTGCGCCAGCAGCCTGGTCAGGGCTGGCTGATCTAGGGCCGGGGCCAGGAATCCTGGTTCGTCGGCGAGCGCGGTGCGTCCGATGAGCAGCACGCGTGGCTGGCATGCCGACGCCAGGGAGAGCAGTCCGGCAGCGGTAACGCCGCGTGCGCCACCGGAGACCACGAGGACTGGGGCGTTGGCAGGCATCTCGAGCGCGGGCGCTGGTGTGGGCTCGCTGTCGGCAAGGGCCCATCGGGTGCCGTCGGCGCGCAGGCCTACGTCGAGCGTGCACCCGCCGGTCAGCAGTTCGTCGACGATCGCGGCGGCGACGGCCGCGCTACCGCGGCCGCCGCGCTGGCAGTCGATGGCCTTGACCGCCGCCAACGGCCACTCCTTGGCCGCGGTCCTGGTGAGCGCCGCAAGGCCGCCGAGCCAGGCGCGCTGCGGATCGGGGTCTTTCAGCCCGAAGCAGCCGCCGGTGTCCTGCACGGTCACGAATACACCGCCGCGCTCCTGCATGCTGGCGGCCACGTTGCGAGCGGCCTGGAAAGCGGCTCGGCTCACCGATCCGGCCTGCTCTGGGTCGGACACGGGTGCCAGCCCGCCCAGCAGGATCGCGCCCCACGCGTCGCGCTCGGGCATGTCCCCGACCGAGGCGGTGATGCCGTGCGCGTCGAGCCGCGCGACCACGGCCGGCGCGAGTCCGCTGCCACCGTCGACGACGGTGATCGGCCCGTTCGCCAGGCCCACCAGCGCCAGCCCGCACGCTGGAGCGGCGACCGGCCGCACCGTTATTCGGCGTACTGCCACCGTCGGACTCTGCTCTCCGGCGTCGGCATCGGGCTCTCCGGCGTCGGCATCGGCGACGGCCGGCCCTGCGCTGCCATCGGTGGCCCTGCGCAGGACCTGGTCCAGCGTGCGCGCCTCGAAGAGCTGAGCCATCTGCGGCGATTCGGTCGGCGGCAGGCCCTCGGCGCGCTGGCGGACCGCCGCGAAGATCTCGACCTTCTTGATCGAGTCGATGCCGAGGTCGGTTTCCAGGTCCATGCCGCCGTTGAGCATGTCCACCGGGTAGCCGGTCTTGTCGGCGACGACGGAGAGCAGCAGCGCCAGACTCAGTGGCTCGGTGGTCGCGGCGAACTCGGCCGGCGAAGGCTCGGGAAGGTGCGATTGCGGGACCGGCGGTTCAAGGACGGGTGCTGGGACAGCCTGCGGCTCGGGCGCCGGGGGCGTGGAGACGATCTCCGGGGGCGTGGAGACGATCGCTGGGGGCGTGCGGGCGAGCGCCGCGGGCATGGGGACGGGCGCCGGGACCTGCTGCGGTAGCGGCTGCGGCTGCCCGGCGAAGGCAGCGAACGTGTTCTCGGCCAGCTGGAGGAAGGCCTGGTGGGAGTCGGCGAGTACGCGCTGGAAGTGCATGTGCGCCTGCGCGGTCTGGCGCTGCATCTCCTGCGCTGCGGCCAGCCACTGGGCGGTGGGGTCGGACTCGGTCATGGGGGCGGCGGGCTCCAGAAGGGTCAATGCGGGATGGGCCTGCGCGGGCGGCGTTGGCGACGCTTGCGCCGGCTTCGGCGGCGCTTGGGTTGGCTTCGGCGCGGAAGGCGTGGTGTAGCCCGTTCCAGTGATGCGCACGGACATTCGAGGAGGGGCCGCGCGTGGCGTTGGCTTCGATGAAGCTGGATGGCAGTCCTGCGACACCTTGGTCGGATCCATCGGCACGCCAACCACTGCGAGACGGCCGACGGCTTCGTGCCACGCGGTCACGCCGTCGCGGCCGCGCCTGTCCAGGCTGACCGCCACGTGATCGCGGTCGCCGAGAATCTGCCCGATCAGTCCGGTGAGCGCGGACCCGGCACCCACCTCGATGAACGTCCGCACGCCGTCGGCGTACATCGCCTCGATCTGGTCAAGGAACCTGACCGGCGCGGCGAGGTGCTCGGCGAGCCTGCGGCGGATCGCGTCGGGCTCACCGCGGTAGATCGCCGCGTCGGCGTTGCCGTACACGTCGATACGCGGCGCGGTCAGCTCGAGCTGCTCCAGAAATTCGCGCAGCGGCCCCACGGCGCTGCGCGCCAGCGGGCTGTGGAACGCGGCCGACACCGCGAGGCGGCGCGCGGTGACGCCGGCCGCGGACAGCCGTCCGTGCAGTGCCTCGATCGCGCGCACGGTCCCCGAGACGACGGTCTGCCGCGGCGCGTTGACATTCGCGAGCCAAAGGTCAGCGATGGCCGATTCCTTGATCGCCGACGCGGCGGCGTCCGCATCCGCACCGACCGCGAGCATCGCGCCGGGCTCGGCGTCGATCTGCGCCAGCAGTTCGCCTCGACGCCGGGCCAGTCGCAGCAGACTCATCGCGTCCATCGCGCCAGCGGCGTGCAGTGCGACCAGCTCGCCGAGGCTGTGGCCTACTGCGCAGTCGGGCTCGACGCCGATCGACGTGAGCAGCGCGAGCATGGACAGGCTGTGCGCGGCCAGCGCCGGCTGCGCCCAGCGCGTGTCGGTAAGCCGAAGTTCCTGCGCGGCGCGCTGCTCATCGGTGCAGACAGGCACCGGGAACACGACGTCGCCGAGAGCCCGTCCGCCCACGTCGAGGCCTGCCGCGAAATCCCAGACGTTCTGCGCCGCGGGGAAGGCCATGGCGATGTCGCCGCCCATCCCGGTGTACTGCGCCCCCTGCCCGGGGAAGACAAACGCGACCCGGCCCGGGTCGGCGGGTCCGCGGTCGTAGCAGACGCCACCGGGAAGGGCGAACGGCGCGTCGGGCTGCCGGGCGACCATCGCCGCGGCGCGGTCGAGCTTCTCGCGCAGGTCGCCCGCGTCGGTGGCGACCACCGCCAGCCGGCACGGCTTGCCAGGGTCGAAATCGCGCTGCGATTCGACCGCCAGTTCGGCCAGGGTTGGGATCGAGCGTTCGCCGCCGCCACCGTCGAGGAGGCCTGCGCGCAGGTCCTGCGGCGAGTCGCCGCTGACGAGTACAAGTTCGCTCGCGGCGGCTCGGACAAGCGCAGCAGACCGACCTCGTGACGCATCGCCCCCGCCATACTCCTCGAGCGCCACGTGGTAGTTCGCGCCGCCGAAACCGAAGCTCGAGACCGACGCCCGGCGCGGGTGATCCGCGCGACGCGTCCATGGGCGCACCGCGGTGTTCAGGTAGAAGGGGCTGCTCTCGATGCCGAGGCCGGGATTGGGTTTCGCCACCTTGATGGTCGGGGGAAGCACCCGCTGGTGCAGCGCCAGCACGGCCTTGATCAGTCCGGCGGCGCCCGCCGCGGCCTTGGTGTGGCCGATCTGGGACTTGACGGTACCCAGCGCGCACCACCCGCCGTCCGGCCGTCCGGTCTCGCCGAAGACCTGCCTGAGGGACTCGAATTCGGCGGCGTCCCCGGCGCGGGTCGCGGTACCGTGCGCCTCCACCAGCTCCACCGTGTCAGGTCCGTACCCGGCGATCTCGTACGCCCGCCGCAGCGCTCGCACCTGGCCCGCGGCCATCGGCGCGTAGATGGCACCACCCCTGCCGTCGGAGGAGGTTCCGAGCCCGCGGATCACCGCGTAGATCCGGTCGCCGTCCCGCTCGGCAGCGTCCAGTCGCCGCAGCCCCAGCATCGCCAGTCCCTCGCCGAGCAGCGTGCCATCGGCGTCCGCGGAGAACGGCCGGGCATCGCCGGTCGGGGACAGCGCCGGAGTCTTGCTGAAGCACACGTACATCAGGGGGTTGTTGGTCACATCCACACCGCCGGTGACGACCAGGTCCGCCTTGCCCAGCGCCAGCTCGTTCACTGCTGCCGATACCGCCGCGAGTGAGCTGGCGCAGGCGGCGTCGACGGTGCAGTTGGTGCCGTGCAGGTCGAGGCGGTTCGCGATCCGGCCGGCAACCACGTTGGAGAGCAGGCCCGGGAATGAATCCTCCTGCCACGGCACGTACTGCTCGGCGATCCGGTTGCAGACCTCTTGCGCTTGGGCTTCCTCGATCCCCTGCTCGCGAAGGGCTCTGAGCCACAGCGGACGCTGGATGCGCGCGTCCATCGTGCCGACCCGGCTGAGCGTGGAGCTGCCGAGGATGACGCTGACGCGTTCACGATCCAGCGGCGCGGCCAGGTTCCGGTCGAGGTCGGCCAGCAGCGCGTCGGCGACGGTCAGGCCCAGCAGCTGGGCGGGGTCGATGGCCGCGAGCGTGGCGGGCGGCAGGCCGTGGGCAAGCGGATCGAACTCGATTTCCGGCAGGAAGGCACCGCGGCGGCTGTAGGTGGTGTCAGGCGTCGAGGGGTCGGGGTGGTAGAACTCCTCGGCAGGCCAGCGGTCGGGTGGCACCTCGGTGATCAGGTCGCGGCCGGTGACGATGTTGTGCCAGAACTCGGCCGTGTCGCGAGCCCCGGGCATCAGGGCGGCGAGTCCCACGACGGCGATCGGAACCGCGCGACCGGTGCTGCTGCGGTCGACGCCGCGTTCGTCAGCGGGTGCGCCGCGATCTGGACCACCGGACCTAGTCATCCTCTGACCTCCGCCGCCGTGTTCGCGTCGGTGAAATTCAGTGCCGACGAGTTGCCGAGAAAGGCCGGCCGTTCGCCACCGTTGCCGCGTCACTGGAAGCATACTTTGTCATCGAGACGACCCCGGCGGGCAGCGAGCGGGAGCTGCCCTCAGCGCAGCCGGTGCGGAACGAACGTGAAAGCATGCGACGGGACCGGCACCCCATAGGTGCGTGCCTGGTGTGCCCGGGTGACAACGGCGGCGCCCTCAAGCAGGTTGAGCGCGATCTGGGTGACGGTACGCTCGCCGGGCTCGGCGAGGAAGCTGCCAGCGGTCCACCGGTTGAACGCGCCAACGGCGGGCCCGGCCCAGAGTTGGTAGTCGGCCCGCCGCGAGGTGTCACCCTCGACCGCCCAGCGGCTGGAGTTTCCCAGGTACCAGCGGAAGATCAGCGCCATCCGGTGCCTGGCATCCTCGGCCGCCCGTGCGAGCTGAGCCGGGTCCCGCAGCTGCCAGAAGCTGACCGTCTGCGCCCAGACCTCATCAAGGCTGGCGTGCAGGATCTCTCGTTCCAGCCCGCCACGCACGTTCGCGGGAAGCTCCTCGATCGAGGAGTACTCGCGGTAGATCTCGTACAGCCTCCCGGCCCGCGGGCCGAACATGGTGCCCCGGCGCAGCACCTGGACCCGGACGCCCATCTCGAACATGTCCGCGGCGGGTGCCATCATCACGTCCGCGAGGTCCGCCTGCGCCAGCAGCGCGCGGGCGTCGTCCGACACGCCCGACTCGACGGCAAGCTGGTTCACCGACCCGGTCAGCACGTAGGCGGCCCCGAGCGCGAATGCGCCGGCCACGGCCTGCGGGCTGCCGAGGCCGCCGGCGGCGCCGACCCTGATCCGACGGTGGTAACCGCAGCGGGCGGCGACCGCGTCGCGCAGCGCCAGGATCGCTGGCAGCATCGCGCCAAGGGGCTGGTTGTCGGTATGGCCGCCGCTGTCTGCCTCGACCGTCACGTCCTCGGCGACGGGCACCTGCGCGGCCAGTCGGGCCTCGTCCTGGGTCAGCTGGCCGCGGGCAACCAGCGCAGCGAGCAGGCCGGCCGGAGCAGGCGACATGAACTTCTCGGCCACCTCGGGCCTGGACACCTTCGCGAAGATCCGCACCGGCCGCACGATCCGGCCTGCCGGGTCGAGCCGCAGCCCGGCTCCTGCGCACCTGGCCAGCGGCGGCGTGATGTCCATGTACGCCGATGCCGAGATGATCGGGACATCGCTGCGCAGCAGCAGATCGGCCGTACGTTCCTCAAGCGCGGGCTCGGCCGGCGAATATATCAGGTTGACGCCCCATCCGCGGTTGCCGCTAAGCGCCCTGCTGAGCTCGTGAACCGCGCGTTCGATGGCCGCGACATCAAGCCCGGCCGCGCCGAAGATGGCCAGCATCTCGGCGCGGGCCATGGCGATCACCATCCGCGTGGTGGCGATGCCCCGCGCCATCTCGCCAGCCACGTACGGGAAGCGAACCCCGTGCACCGCACCGAAGTCGCGATCGCCGAGCCATTCAGGGAACAGCGGCGGCAGCGTGCCCAGCTGGGGGCAGCCCGCGGCGCCGGGGCCGACTAGCTGGCTCCCAAGCGCCAGGCCGCGCGGGCCGCCATCGGGCGTGCCGACGATGTGCACCGGCTCGCGTACCCGTTGCAGGCACACGGCGATCTGGTTAGCCTCGAACGCAGCGCCCGTCAAGGGTCCGCCTTCCGGCAGATTCAAAGATGACATACCAGCCCGCTACTTTCCCGATGCCACCGGTGAGCCCGAACCTGCCTCGCCCCGATACGAGTCTTTGCCGATTATTACCCTCGCGGCTGGTGCACGCAATGTACCTAAATACTCTCTTATTCAGCTGATTCCGGCCCAGCGAACACGCAAAACAGCAAGTCAAGCTACCGGACATCCAGCCCGGTGACGGCGCGGTGAAGGCGCGGTGAAGGCGCGGCCGGGCGCGGTGCCGGGCCGCGCTTAGATCAAGACGGTGGGCTGGTCCGGGCGGCCGAGTAGGGCCTTGCCGTAGATCTCGTAGTTGACTACAGGCAGGGCGACCGCGTGCCTGGCGGCCACGGCCGAGTCGCGCCAGATTCGCTGGAGCGGGTTGACCTCGGCGAAGCTACCGGCGCCGTGCGCGAACAGCAGGGTGTCGATGGCCTTGGTGATGTGCTCGAGCGCCCAGCCGGTGTCGGCGCGGACCCGCGCTCGGTGGACCAGGTCCGGGTAGACGCCGGCCTCGGCGGCCCGGTCGATGTCGTCGGCGGCGCGGTAGGCGTGCAGGTGGGCGGTGTCGATCATCAGGGCGGCCTGCGCGAGCTGCAGCTGGAACGCCGTTGAATCGGCCTGGGCGGCGTAGAAGGTGTAGGAGATCGGCTTCGCGTCCGCCTTCCTGGTCACTAGCTCCAGCGCCTTTCGGCCCATCCCCAGTTGGGGGCCGGCCAGCATAAGTGCCAGCACCGGGATGAACGCGGAACGGTAGAGCGTCTCGTCGGCGTGCTCGGTCGGATACTGCCCCTCCAGGGCTGTCAGGCCCGGCATGATGCGGTGTCCGGGTACGAAGACGTCGGTGGCGATCAGGCAGTTGGAGCCGGTCGAGCTCATCCCGGCGACGAACCAGGTCTCCTCGATCTGTAGATCTGTGAACGGGATGAGCGCGAGCCCTTGGTCGATCATCTGCCCGTCGGCGTCGACGATCGGGAAGCCGAGGACCGCCCAGCTGGAGTGCCAGGATCCGGAGTTGTAGAACCAGCGGCCGGTGACCCGGAACCCGCCGTCGGCCTTGACCGACTCGCAGCTCGGGGCGAGCACCCCGGAGACCTTGGCGTCCGGGTCGGCGCCCCAGACCTCGTCCTGGGCCTGCTCGCTGAACAGGCCAGTGAGCCAGGCGCAGACGTTGCACAGCGCCACGACCCATCCGGTACCGCCGTCGGCCTCGGCGACGGCGGCCGACACGTCGAGCATGGTGCGCACCGAGGCCTGGTAGCCGTCGTACCGGCGCGGCTGCGCGATCTTGAAGACCCCGGCGTCGGTAAGCGCCGTGATCGACTCCTCGACGACGCGCCGGTCCTGCTCGCCCCGGGCCGCGTTCTTCTCGATCAGCGGCCCGAGGTCGCGGATCCGGGCCAAGAGCTCATCGGAGGTCGGGACGGCCGTGGCGGCAGCTTCGGCGGTACTCATGACGCGGTTCCTTCCTGGTTCGGCCGGCGGCGCAGACCAGCGCGGCCATCGTGGACAGTTGTGTACACCCGGATGTACACAACGGTCCACGATCGTCTCGACGTGCCCGTCATACCCGTCCAGGCCATCATTAGTTTGACCTAAGGCGGCGCCGTACGACGCTTCTTGCTGTTATCTACGGGCGCGGCGCGTGGGCCTATCGGAGTTGCTCGGCGAGCTGCGCGCGGGCGGTGACGAGGGATGGGCCGTACCAGGTGAGGCCACGGCCCGCTACCAGGGCCGTCCGCTGGTTGGGGAACATCTCGGGGCCGTCGGTCGCGGTGAAGGCGTAGGGCTCGTCGGGCAAGACGATGAGCTCGGGCTCGCGGGCGGCCAGGTCGTCCAGGGTGACGTGCGGGTAGCGCTCGGGGTGATCGGCGTAGACGTTGTCGAGGCCGAGGCGGGCGGCGAGGTCGCCGGTGAAGGTGGCCGAGCCGACCACCATCCAGGGGTCGCGCCAGATCGGGATGGCCGCCCGGATGCGCGGACCCGGGGCGGGGTCGCGCCAGGCCCGCTCCGCCTCGGCCAGCCACGGCGGCTCCGGCCAGCCGAGCCCGTCGGCGAACATCCGGCGCAGCGACGCGAACGCCTCGTCCAGCGTCCTGATCACGGTCACCCAGACACCGATCCCGGCCGCCCGCAACCGCTCCACGTCGACCCGGCGGTTCTCCTCCTGGTTGGCCAGCACGAGGTCGGGCCTGAGCGCGGCGATCGCGGCCAGGTCGGGGTTCTTGGTGCCGCGCACCCGCGGCACGTCCAAGTCCCCGGGATGAGTGCACCAGATGGTCGCGCCCACCAGCGCGTCCGGGCGGGTGACCGCGACCGACTCGGTCAGCGACGGGACCAGCGACACCACCCGGCGGGCGGGCCGGGCCGCAGGCACGGGCTGGCCGAGATCATCCTCCGGCGGCATCTGCCCTCCCAGAAAGTCAACTTCCGATCATCCGGAACGCACGCGTGGCTCCGCCTGTCCGGTTCGGTTTACGCCACCCCGGCTCAACGCCGCCCCGGCTCAACGGCGACGCAGCCCAACGCCGGTCAGGATGTCGCGCCGATCACACGTTGCGCCGGTACTGGCCGCCGACCTCGAAGAACGCCTCGGTGATCTGCTGCAGGCTGCACACCCGGGCGGCGTCCATCAAGACCGCGAACACGTTGTCGCCCGACCGGGCCGCCTCCTGCAGCGCGGCCATCGCCGCGTGGGCCTCCTCTTCGTGCCGCTGCTGGAAATCGCGGACCCGGGTGAGCTGCGACTTCTTCTCCTCCTCTGTGGCGCGGGCGAGTTCGGTGACGGCGCCGGCCGCGTCCGCGCCGTTCGGGTTACGGAAGGTGTTGACGCCGATGATCGGCAGCGTGCCGTCGTGCTTGCGCTGCTCGTACAGCATCGACTCGTCCTGGATCTTGCCCCGCTGGTAGCCGGTCTCCATCGCGCCGAGCACCCCGCCGCGGGCGCTGATCGCATCGAACTCGGCCAGCACCGCCTCTTCCACCAGGTCGGTCAGCTCGTCGACGATGAACGAGCCCTGCAGCGGGTTCTCGTTCACCGCCAGGCCCCACTCCTTGCCGATGATCATCTGGATGGCCAGCGCGCGTCGGACCGACTCCTCGCTTGGCGTCGTGACCGCCTCGTCGTAGGCGTTGGTGTGCAGGCTGTTGCAGTTGTCGTAGATCGCGCAGAGCGCCTGCAGCGTGGTGCGGATGTCGTTGAAGGACATCTCCTGGGCGTGCAGCGACCGGCCGGAGGTCTGCACGTGGTACTTGAGCTTCTGCGACCGCTCGTTCGCCCCGTACCGGTCGCGCATCGCGACCGCCCAGATCCGCCGGGCGACCCGGCCGATCACGGTGTACTCGGGGTCCATGCCGTTGGAGAAGAAGAAGGACAGGTTCGGCGCGAAGTCGTCGATCGCCATCCCCCGGGCGAGGTAGGACTCGACGTAGGTGAGCCCGTTGGCCAGGGTGAAGGCCAGCTGGCTGATCGGGTTGGCCCCGGCCTCGGCGATGTGGTAGCCGGAGATGGACACCGAGTAGAAGTTGCGGACGTGGTTGGCGATGAACCATTCCTGGACGTCGGCCATCATCCGCAGGCTGAACTCGGTCGAGAAGATGCAGGTGTTCTGCCCCTGGTCCTCCTTGAGGATGTCGGCCTGCACGGTGCCGCGCACGTTGGCGAGCACCCGCTCCCGGATCGAGTCCGCCTCCGCCTCGTTCGGCGCCCGGCCCTCTTCGGCCGCGAAGGCGTCCAGGCCCTGGTCGATGGCGGTGTTGAGGAAGAACGCGAGGATCGTCGGGGCGGGACCGTTGATCGTCATCGACACCGAGGTCGTGGGCGACGACAGGTCGAACCCGTCGTAGAGGGCCTTCATGTCCTCCAGGGTCGCGACCGACACGCCGGAGGTGCCGACCTTGCCGTAGACGTCGGGGCTCTCCCCCGGGTCGCGGCCGTACAGGGTGACCGAGTCGAACGCGGTGGACAGCCGGGTCGCCTCGCTGCCCTCCGACAGCAGCTTGAACCGCCGGTTGGTGCGGAACGGGTCGCCCTCGCCCGCGAACATCCGGGCCGGGTCCTCGCCCTCCCGCTTGAACGGGAACACCCCGGCGGTGAACGGGAAGTAGCCCGGGAGATTCTCCTTGCGCAGGAACCGGAGCAGCTCGCCGTGGTCGGCGTAGCGCGGCAGCGCCACCCGCGGGATCTTGCTGCCGGAGAGGGACTCGCGCGTCAGGGCGGTGCGCAGCTCCCGGTCGCGGACCCGGACGACCTGCTCGTCACCGGAGTAGGAGACCGCGATCTGCGGCCAGCGGTCAAGCAGCGCGGCGCTGTCGGCGGTGACCTGCTCGCGGGCCGACGACAGCAGCCCGTTGACGGTCCGGGCGGATACCTCCCGGTCGGCGGCCTGACCGTCGGCGGCCTGACCGTCGGCGGCCTGACCGTCGGCGGCGGCGGTGGCGTCCGGCCCGTTGCCGGGAGCAGTGAGCGATAGGGGCGGAGCAACGGACCGTTCCATATCACCAGAAAGCTCAGCTACCACATCGCCGAGCCTTTGCACCCGCCGCACCGCCGCGACCTGCTTTTCCGTCTGCTCGTGGTAGCCGCGGACGGTCGCCGCGACCTCGGCCAGGTAGGCCGCCTTGGCGATCGGGATGACCGGCGTCGCGTCGGTGGAGACCCGGCCGACGGCCGGGGGCAGCACGCCCGCCGACAGCGGCAGGCCGCGCTCGGCAAGCATCCCGGCCAGGTGCTGGTGGAGGGCGGTGACGCCGTTGTCGTTGAACGTCGCCGCGCTGGTGCCGAAGACGGGCATGTCCTCGGGCCTGGCCCCGAAGGCCTCCCGGTTGCGGACCAGTTGGCGGGAGACGGCCCGCAGCGCGTCGGCGGCGCCGCGCCGCTCGAACTTGTTGATCGCCACCACGTCGGCGAAGTCGAGCATGTCGATCTTCTCCAGCTGGGAGGCGGCGCCGAACTCCGGCGTCATCACGTACAGCGAGACGTCCGCGAGCCCGGTCACCCCGGTGTCGCCCTGGCCGATGCCGGGGGTCTCCAGGATCACCAGGTCGTAGCCGGCTGCCTTGCACGCGGTGATGATGTCCCCGATGTTGTCCGGCAGCTCGCGGGCGCCCCGCGTGGCGAGCGAGCGGAAGAAGACGTGGTCGCCTTCAGGTGCGTTCATCCGGATCCGGTCGCCGAGCAGCGCGCCGCC
The DNA here is from genome assembly GCA_963844925.1 of uncultured Actinomycetota bacterium. GTDB lineage: Bacteria > Actinomycetota > Actinomycetes > Streptosporangiales > Streptosporangiaceae > Trebonia. The sequence goes on from CAWJQG010000004.1 coordinate 93,287, forward strand.
GCCGCGCCGCCTGGTCGGGTCGACCGCGAGCACCGCGACCCGGAGCTTGTCGCGGGAGTCGGTGCGGAGCCTGCGGACCAGTTCGTCGGTAAGGGACGACTTGCCGGAGCCGCCGGTGCCGGTGATCCCGAGGACCGGGACGTGGCGGGCGCCGGCGGCGGCGGTCAGTGCGTCTTTGTCAGCGGTGTCCCGCAGCTTGCCCGCCTGCAGGCAGGTGATGGCGCGGGCGAGGGCCCGCCGCTCCCCCGCGAGCACCGCCTCAAGCCGCGGCGGCTGGCTGGCAAGGTCGGTGTCGCAGTCCCGGATCAGCTCGTTGATCATCCCCGGCAGGCCGAGGCGCTGGCCGTCCTCCGGTGCGAAGATCCGTACTCCGGCCCTGTTCAGCCGGGCGATCTCTGCGGGCACGATAACGCCGCCGCCACCGCCGTAGATCTTGACGTCGCCCGCGCCGGCCTGCGCGAGCGACTCGGCCAGGAACTCGAAGTACTCAACGTGGCCGCCCTGGTAGGAGCTGATCGCGACGCCCTGGGCGTCCTCCTCGAGCACCGCGTCGACCACCGCGGCGACGGAGCGGTCGTGGCCCAGGTGGACCACCTCGGCCCCCTGCACCTGGAGAATCCGCCGCATGATGTTGATCGCGGCGTCGTGGCCGTCGAACAGCGCGGCGGCGGTCACGAACCGTACCGGATGGACCGGCGCATGCAGGTCATTGCCGGCCGGGGCAGGCGGGGCAGTGCTGGACGCCGCCACGAGATCCCTCCAATCACTTGGACGATCAATATTTGGACATTAAAATAAAGTCGGGGTCTAGTCAACTCCGGCTGAGCGCGTACGGTTACCGCATGGCCGCACGAGAGCCGTTTGACCCGATAGCTGAGGCGCACCGGCAGTGGAGCGCCCGGTGGCCGGACGCGGCCGACCACATGGCCGCCGTCACCACGGTCATGCGCGTCCAGCAGCTGTTGCTCAGCCGGGTCGAGGACACGCTCAAGCCGTACGGCCTGACCTTCGCCGCCTACGAGGCGCTGCGGCTGCTCGCCTTCTCCCGGCGGGGCTCGCTGCCGATGGGGAAGATGGGCGAGCGCCTCATGGTCCACCCGGCCTCGGTCACCAATGCGATCAGGAAGCTGGAACTGCGCGGCCTGGTGCAGCGCCAGCTCTCCCCCGCCGACCGGCGGATCGTCCTCGCCACCATCACCGAAGACGGGCGCGCCCTCGCCGACGAGGCCACGACGGCGCTGAACCAGGCCGCGTTCGGCCTGCCCGACCTCAGCGAGCGGCAGGCGGCCGAGATTACCGCACAGCTGCGGACGATCCGCGCGCTGTCCGGCGACCTCGACATCGGCGGCCGCTAGACGGCGTCGCCCCCGGGCCTGGGTTCATTCAGAACGAGCTGACAGGTTGTCTGGGAGAGCTGACTGGGATCTTTACCACCAGGTGCTCTCGTTGGCCTGGTCGGTACCGCCCGTGGTGTCGAGGGCGTTGAGGGCGGTCATGTCCTCGTCGGACAGGGTGAAGCTGAAGAGGTCCGCGTTCTCCGCGATCCGCTCCCGGTGCGTCGACTTGGGGATGACCGGGACGCCATGCTGCACGCACCAGCGGAGCAGCACCTGCGCCGGGGTCCGGCTCACCCGGTCGGCGATGGCCGCCACCCGGGGATCGCCTGAGGTGCCTGCCGGTGCCGAGGGAGCTGTAGGACTCGAGCACGATGTCCCGCCGCTCGGCCGCCGCAAGCAGCCCGCGCCGATACTCCATGGCGCTGAACTGCACCTGGTCGACCACCGGGGGGACCGTCCCGGACTCGACCACCTGCTCGAGCTGGGCGGCGCTGTAGTTGGAGACCCCGATGGAGCGCGCGAGGCCGCGCTCCTTGGCCTTCTCCATGCCCGGCCAGGCGCGCAACGGACCACCCAGCGGCCAGTGCACCAGGTACAGGTCGACCTGGTCGACGCCGAGCCGCTTCAGTGACCCCTCGAGCTCGCGAGCGGGGTCCGAGCGGTTCGGGTTGAACTTGGTAGTGATGAACACGTCCTCGCGGGGCACCCCGGACTCGCGCAGCCCCCGCCCGACGCCATCCTCGTTGCCGTAGGCCTGCGCGGTGTCGAGGTGCCGGTAGCCAAGCTCAAGCGCCCACCGCACCGCGTTCACCGTCCGCGTCCCGTCCGGCACCTGCCAGACCCCGAGCCCGAGCAGCGGAATGCTGTTCCCGTCCGATAGCGCCCGCACCTGGCCGTCCGTCATCGGCTCCTCCTTCTGCCACGGTGAACTGCCACCTTGAAAGTCCCGTTTGTCCCCCATCAAAACCAAAGTCAGCATCCATTATTCCGAACGGACCGTGGACTCCTGTCACAGCGCCCGCTTAAGCCGTCAGTGGCGCAGATCATGGCTGGCGCTGGCGTAACGGGAGTAATTGATCAAGACTGGCGGTAGGCAAACACCGAAGGAGGATGACATGACGGCTGAAGTTCCCGAGCCTGCGGGCGAGACCAGCGGCAGCGACATCCTCGGGGCCGAGAAGGGCGGCACCGACGAGTTCGGCCCCGAGAAGGGCGGTACAGACGAGTTCGGCCCGGAAAAGGGCGGTACAGACGAGTTCGGACCTGAAACGGGCGGTACCGACGAGTTCGGACCTGAAACGGGCGGCACCGACGTAATGGCCCCTTAGCAACCTGATAGACGCGCAGCTGCTTCTTGCTGTTATCAGTGAGTCGAGGGATGGTCAGCGCCAGGCGAAGACGGGCTGTTCCAGGTTATCGACGCGGGTCACGCGGCCATGCAGGGCCAGCTCCGTGAACTGATAGAGCACGGCGGCCGTAGGGGCGTGCACGAAGTGGCCGACGAGCGGCAACTGGATCACCGGGCGGTCCGACTCGGGGATGGCGAGGAACCGGGGCGTCACGTCCAGGTCGGCGAGCGGGATCCGGTACAGCTCGGCCACTTCCGCGGGGTTGGGGGTCAGCCGCTGCCCGGCGTCGAGCCGGACCACCAACGGCGTGATGACGTACCCGGAGCGGGTCGGATAGTCGTCGAGGATGCCGAGGACGGCCGAGCGGTCCGCAATGGCGCCGACCTCCTCTGTGAGCTCGCGCAGGGCGGCGTCCACGGCGTCCTCACCCGCGTCTAGGCGGCCCCCCGGCAGGGCGAACTGACTCGCGTGGGCCCGCATTCTCGGCGCGCGGCGGGTGAGCAAGATGGCCGGACCGCCTGCGCCGTCCGGGCTGTCGGCGCCGTCGGAGATGGCGATCGCCACCGCCGCCGCGCGCCGCCCGTCCAGCGGGACCGCCACCCGGTCGAACCGCCGCAGCGCCTCCGCCAGGGCGTCCAGATCGTACGGATCGTCCAGATCGTCCATTCAGCCGTTCCTCCCAATCCCGCTCACGGCTCGGCCTGCCGACGTCACAGCAGCACGACGACTCCCAGCAATCCTTCCTTCCACTCAGCTTACGGCCACTTTGCATACCTGCCGGACATTTTTTCGACTTTACATAGCGGCCGGACATTTTAGTCATGATTGAAGCGTTTATTTTGTCCGGGAGCTATGCAATGTCCGGGAGCTATGCAAAGTCCCTTCCTTGGCCGCGCGTAACGCCTCGCGCAACGCCGTCCTTGCGGGCGCGATAACACCACCGTTCTGGGCGGCCCGCCAAGCCCTTCTTGGGCGGCGCCAAAAACCCTCCTGAGCGCGCTAGAACCCGGTCCTGGCGGCGATGGCGGCGCGGATCCGGCCGATGACGACCTCTGGTGTGTGCATGAGTTCGTGCCAGGTGAAGTGGATCACCTGGTAGCCGACGTCACGCAGCAGCCGGTCGCGCTCGAATTGCTTAGCCAGGTCCCTCCTGCTGTTGTACTTCGCCAGCCCGTCCGCCTCGGCTATCACGCGGTGCTTGGGCCAGCAGAGATCAACGCGGAAGGACCAGTCCGGGCCGTGAATGGTGACCTGGAGTTCCGGCGGTTCGAGGCCCGCATCGGCGAAGGCGACCCGCGCGCATGACTCAAGGGGCGATTCGGCGCGGTCGTCACTGAACTCGATTACCCGTCGCGCCTGTTGAATTCCCGGCCACCGCTGGCACACGCCGGCGACGGTCACGAGATCGGCCTTCATCGTGAGCTCGGCCTGCAGTGCCGAGTCAGCCGCGACGACCGCTTCACGGAACGGTGATGTGCGCGCGAGGTCGATGACCGTTCGCGGGACCGTGGTCACCAAAAGACCGTACCGACTGGTCACGTGGTCAGCGGGCAGCTCGGCGGCGTGGAAAACGACGCCATCGGACCGCAGTCTGCTGGTGCGCTTCGCCGGCGGACGGGTCAGCGTGACCGTGTCCATGGGCTGGTTCAGCAGGTTGATGCCATGGACGAGCGCAGCGGAGTGATGGCTGGCGACCGCGTCGCGGCCAACCGCGCTCCCCACGGCGGCTACCTGAAGAGCGTGCCCGCGGCGAGGGTTAACCGCAGCGTAGTCAATCGCGGGCTTGGTCGCATACACCCCTCGCCGTACCCGCACCAGCCTGCCCGAGCGCACCAGCGCCTTCAGCCGGTTTTCGGTGATCCCGGCGTCCCGCCATCCGGCAACGGTCGCAACCTTGCTTTTACGGACAGCATCCGGAATATCGCTCTGTGTCACATTCTTATACTGACACGAAAAAAGCCCTTAATGCGAGGTTTCCGTGCCGCCTGCCGTGTCCACTGGTCCACGGGAGGCGGCTACTTCTCGACGTAGAAGTTACTTTTGGACGTAGAAGAGGCGCTTGTTGACGAACTCGTCGATGCCGAGCGGGCCGAGTTCGCGGCCGAAGCCGGACCGCTTGGTCCCGCCGAACGGCAGGTCGGCGCCCTCGCCCGCGGGGGTGTTCACGTTGGCCATGCCCACCTCGAGTTGCTCGGCGACCCGGGACGCCCGCTCCTCATCGGTGGAGAAGACCGCGCCGCCCAGGCCGAAGTCGACCACGTTGGCGAGCTTGACCGCCTCGTCATCGTCGCTGACCTTGTAGACGACGGCGACCGGGCCGAACAGCTCCTCCCGGTAGGCCCGCATGTCCGGGGTCACCCCGGTGAGGACGGCCGGAGCGAAGTAGGCGCCGTCTCCCTCGCCGATCGTCCCGCCCACGTGCAGCGTCGCGCCCTTCGAGACCGCGTCCTGCACCTGCGCGAGCAGGTTCTCCGCAGCCCTGCGGGAGACCATCGGGCTGTAGGCGGTCGGGGAATCGTCGCCCGGCTGGCGCGGGACCATCCCGGAGGCCCGCTTGACGAGGGCTGCGACGAAGTCGTCGTAGACGTTGTCCATGACGATCATCCGCTTGTTGGAGTTGCAGGCCTGGCCGACGTTCTCCATCCGGGTGACCCAGGCGGTCTTCGCCGCGATCGCGACATCGTCGGTATCGAGGATGATGTACGGGTCGGAACCGCCGAGCTCGAGGACGACCTTCTTCAGGTTCCGGCCGGCCGTCTCGGCGACGACGGTGCCCGCCCGCTCGGAGCCGGTCAGCGAAACGCCGCGGAGCCGAGGGTCGGCGATCATGGTGGCGATCTGCTCGTGGGTGGCGAAGATGTTCACGTAGACGCCCTCGGGCAGGCCGGCGTCCTGCATGATCGCGTCGATCGCCAGCGCCGAGGTCGGGCAGTTCTCCGCGTGCTTAAGTATGACGGTGTTGCCGGCCACCAGGTTCGGGCCGGCGAACCGGGCGACCTGGTAATACGGGTAGTTCCACGGCATCACGCCGAGCACCGGGCCGACCGGGAGGTACTCCACGCGGGCCGAGTCACGGCCGGGCAGCGGCTTGTCCTTCAGCAGCTCGGGACCGTTCTGCGCGTAGTAGTCGAAGATGTCGGTGCAGAACTCGGCCTCGCCCACCGCCTGCGCGGGCCGCTTGCCCATCTCCTTGGAGATGATCGCGGCCAGCTCGGCGGCGCGCTCGGTGAAGAGCTCGCCGATCCGCGCAACGATTGCGGCGCGCTCGGCGACCGGTCGCTTGCGCCAATCGGCGAAAGCAGCCGTGGCGGCCGACAGGGCCTGCTCAACCTCCGCGTCGGTGGCGAAGGGAAAGGTCTCGGTGACCTTCCCGGTCGCGGGATCGGTCACCTGGTAAGGCGGGGTCTGCGTCACAGGTACTCCTGAAGGTGTTCGCCATTGAATCGACACGAGTAACTGCGTATGAGCCTAGCGCTCGGTGATCGCCAGGGCAGTCCCGGGGCACCGGTGGTCGCGTCGTGAGCTGCACGACGAAGGTCGGGAACGAAGCTGGACGTCCCATTTCTGCCTTTAAGGCGCGGTCGGGCCGGGCAGGTAATCCGTGTCGGCCTCGGCAGACACCAGGCAGTGGAGGGAAGCCATGAGCCAGAACACGTCAGGGCATTACTCGCATCCGAAGTCCGGCGACGACGACGTCGCCGCCCCGCACGCGCGCCAGCCAGTACCCAAGCACGGCGGTCGGCCACGCCAGCCCGTCGGTCAGCCGCCCGGCGATGGCGTCAGTCCGGACGAGCCGGACGAGGGCGAGTTCCAGCTGATCGGCGACAACGACCTGGGCACGGCCGACCTCGGCCCCGCCGCCCCGGATGCCTCCGACCCGGACGTCGATTCCGAACGGATCAGGAAAATAGCCCGGTAGAGCTGGTATTTACTCGGCCCATCCACCACGACCCGATTAACCCCGGCTACAAGCAATGGCGCTGGCCGGTAGAACCACCGAGCGTTCCACTTACTGGGTTTTGAATTGGGGTTACGGGGTGGTGAAGTGGTAGCCCGCGTCGAGCAGGCGGGGGATGACGACCTTGAGCGCGGCCACCGTCTCGGTCCTGTTTCCGCCGCCGTCATGCTCCAGGATGATAGAGCCGGTACGGGTGTTCGCCATGATGTTGCTGACGATCTCGCGGACGCCCGGCATCGACCAGTCTCTGGGGTCAACGGACCAGTCCAGCGGCATGAGGTGCTCGCTCGCGCAGTACTCGAGTGCTGCCTGCGACCAGGCGCCGTATGGCGCGCGGAACATTCTCGGGGTCTCGCCCGCTGCGGCATGAATGGCGTCGGTGGCGCTGGCGATCTCGCTGCGCGTCTGGGCTGCGCTCAGCAGCGCCAGGTCGGCGTGGTTCCAGGTGTGGTTGACGATGGCGTGACCGGCGTCTGCGACCTCCCTGGCTATCTCCGGGTAGTAGGTCACGTTCTCCCCGACCATCGAGAAGGACGCAGCGACCTTGTACTTCTCCAGGATCTGGAGGACCTGCGGGGTGTAGATCGGGCTCGGCCCGTCGTCGATGGTCAGGGCGATGGCCTTCGGGCCGCCGTCGACGTAGTAGACCGGCTCCGCCGGGGCCACGCCGTCGGTGGCCGGCGTGGAGTGCTCCGGCTTCGGGTGCGTGGCCGGTCGCGGTGGCGCCCCAGCGCTGGTCACCCGAGCGGGTTTGCGGACCTGAGACGGGTTACGCGTACCCGCCCCAGCGCCCCTGGTCGATCGGCTCGGCCCGGCATCCAGCGGGCCGGCCGCCAGCCTGGCGGGGGCGCATCCGACCACGGTGGCCAGTCCGAGCAGTAGGCCGCCGCTGCCGACGAGCATCAGCCGTCGCGACATCCCCTGCTGCTCCGGCTCCGGCTGTCCGTCGGTCCCGGTGCCATCTCTACGCATTTGCCCCACCCCGTCCTGCTTGTCTGCCTACTCAGACGGAGCGGGACGGCGTCCGGTTGCATTCGACCTCGGAGCTGGACGAGGGCTTTCAGGTGGCGACACGGCCTGCATTGACGACCGGGCAGGGTGGCTCTGTGAAAGGCTGGCCGCAGGGGCCCCGGAGCGGGCCGCACATGGTCGGAGGAGGGGCTTATGAGCGTGTACAGAGTGACCGAGATCATCGGGACAAGCAGCACTTCATGGGAAGACGCGGCAGCGGAGGCGATCAGGACCGCCGCCGGGAAGCTCCGCGATCTGCGGGTGGCTGAGGTCATCAAGCAGGACATTCACCTGGACGAGGGCGGGGCGATCACCTATCGCACCAAGCTCCAGCTCTCCTTCAAGTACGAACCAGACCGCTGATCCCAGGTCAGCGGGTCCCGCGCTGGCGCGTTAAGCGCGCCGAAGCGGTGCAGCTTAGCCCGTGTGCCGCCGCACCTTCTCGGCCGCGGCTCGTGCCTCAGGGCTGAGGCCGCCGTATCGCTCTACAGCCTCAAGCAGTGCGCGGCGCGCTTGCGCGTCCGGGTCCGATCCTGGCGGGGATCCTGCCTGCGGCTTGTACGGGCCGCGGGAGAGAGCGGCCTCCAGTCGTTGCTGCTGCACCAGGGCGTCAGCCCGGGCCACCTCGGCCGCGCGGCGCTCAAGTCTGCGCTGCCGCCGCGCCGTGGGCGCCCAGTGGTTCAGGCCCACCCTGCCGGTGGCAAGCGCCCAGGCCAGGTAACCCAGCCATGCGATGCCAACCACCACGGTGATCACGAAGTAGATTTCGGCCGTGAGTCCCCAGCCTGGGGCCAGCCACAGCGCGAACACCACGATAACCACGCCAACGGCGATGACGTCCCGGATCCAGCTGTGTCGACTGCTCAGGGGGCTCATGCAACCGCCTTTCCGCCGCTGCCTCCTGACGAAAGTATGTCACGGTATGTCCTGTCAGTTTCGATCTGGCGATCGTCCGCCTCGCGCCATAGCTGGACGCAGGCCTCAAGTACCCAGATCGCCAAATTTTTGCGACCTGAGGGAGAACTGAGAATAGAGAGAAGAATGGACATAATAGAGAGTCCGGTCTGTTTTCTTGAGTAGGCATTGACATTCGGGGTCGACGGATCGAAAATAGCCTCGGCTGGGCACGCAGGGTATCTCGGGGAAAGGGAGCGCAGGCCGGTCAGGTCAAAATCGGGGATAAGCGACACGGGGTTAACAGGTGGTCGCCCGCGCCCGCTATGCGCTTCCCCGGACATTCGGGCCGCGCATTTTTTTCCCGCTGCCAGCGCCCAGGCAAGGGGAACATTCGTCATATACCAAAGGGAGGACCGGCAATGGCCTACCGGCTCGGGAAGAATCGCCCCGTCATCGACGACAGGACCATGCGCTTCGCCACCTACGTCAAGCCGGCGCTGCCGTCGCCGCCGACGGCGGTCAGCTACGGCGCCAAGGTCGCAAGCTGGCCGATGTACTACAACGACCAGTACGGTGACTGCACCTGCGCTGCCGCCGGGCACATGATCCAGAACTGGACCGCTAACGCCACCGCCGAGATCACCGTGCCGCCGCCAAGCGTGCTCACGTTCTACGAGCACTTCGTGGGCACCCCGCCGCCCCCCGACGAGGGCTGCGACATGCTGTCGGTGCTCAAGTACTGGCGCCGGGCCGGGGTCGACAGTCACAAGGTACTGGCCTTCGCCAGCATCGACCTTCAGAACCAAGTGCAGGCGCAGAGCGCCTGCTGGCTCTTCGGGAGCATCTACATCGGGGTGGCGCTGCCGGACTTCGCGACGCAGGGCGACATGCTCACCGTCCCTTGGGTGGTGCCGCCAGGCGGCCCGGTCGGCAGCGCCGCGCCGAACCCGGACAACGGCCACTGCATCCCCGCGGTGTCCTACGACGCCGACAACCTCTACGTCGTTACGTGGGGCGAGATCAAGCCGATGAGCTGGGGGTTCTACAACGCCTACGCTGACGAGTCATTCGCCGTGATCAGCGAGGACTTCATCGAGGCGAACGGCCTCAACCCGGCCGGCTTCGACCTGACCGCGCTTGAGGGCGACCTGAAGCAGGTCACCGGCTGACCGGGGCGCCAGCGCACGAGCTCGAGCCCGCCCCCTGCGCGGTCGATGACGTCGGGCGGGCTGTTGCCGCCGCCGTCGGCCGGTAACCTTGCGTAGTTACTGGCTCCCCACCAGTCAACAACGACGACCTCCTCGTCGCCGACCACCCAGGCGTCATGCCCGGCCGGCAGCGAGGTCACCTGGCCTGGTGTGGCGTCGAACTCAACACCGTCCGCGGTTGCGATGCGCAGCGTGCCCGCCACGTGGTACTGGAAGTGCGGCGCCTCGCAGAGTTCCGTGCCGGCGATCGGCTTGACGTGCTCCGACCAGCGCCAGCCTGGCTGGAGGACGAGCCGGCCGATCTCGCTGTCGCCCACGCGCAGCAGCTCAAGCCTGCCGTGGCCGAACCCGCGCACCTCGTCCGGGGCGGCGAAGTCCCGGTGTTCCGTGTGCTGACTGGCGTCATGTCCCATGGCGGCGCTCACGCGTCCCATTCCTGCACGGCGGTCTGCCTGACAATGAGCCCGTCGCGCAGGTCCAGCATGGCCAGGCAAAGCACGCGTGTCCCGTCCGGGTAGCGGCAGGCCTGGGTGAAGGCCGCGGTGTCGCCGGAGACGACCACTCGCTCCAGCCGGTGGGTCATGTCGCGTCCGCAGGTCTCATCGAGGTACTCCCCGATCGCCGTACGGCCGCGCAGCACCCGGGGGTCGCTTGGCGGGGCGTTCCGGTCGACGACGGTCATCTCGGCGTCCGGCGCGTACAGGGCGCGCAGCGTCGCCGCGTCTCGCTCTTCGATACCGCGGCGCAGCGCCTCTTTGTCGAATGTGGTGGTTGTGGCGTTCATCGAGTTCTCCTTCCGTGTTCTACTCGATCGCCGTCAGGTTCCCGCGGCACCGTCAATCCACCGTCAAAGCCCGGAAGGGAGGCCAGCCAGCTGGCGGCCGGGGTATGGCGAGGCGGATACTTGAGCATGGCCGTGCTTGAGGTCCGCCTGCTCGGCGAGCTCGAGGTCGAGTTCGACGGCGCCGCCATCACGCTGCCGACCAGCCGACGGGCCTGCGCGCTGCTGGCCTTGCTCGCGTTGCGGCCCGGCCCGCACAGCCGCTCTAGGCTCGCCGCCGTGCTGTGGCCCGACGTCCTGGACGCCAGCGCCCGGGCGAGCCTGCGCAGTGCGCTGTGGGCACTGCGGGCGGCGTTCGGGCCGGCCGCGGCCGGGTATCTGCAGACCGGACGGGACTACGTGGAACTGGCCGGCGACGGACTCGTGATCGATGTCCGCGAGCTCGAGCGGCTGCTGGCGGCCGGGTGTCCCCGGGAGGCGATCGCGCTGTACCGAGGCGACCTGCTGAGCCAGTTCGACGCGGACTGGGTGCTCGACGCCCGAGACGAGCAACGGGACCGCTTGTGCGCCTCCTACACGGCACTCGCCACCGCCGCCGAGGCCGACGGGAGCGTCGGGACGGCACGCTGCTGGGCGGCCAAGCGCGCCGGGGCCAGGCCACTCGATGAGCAGGCCGCCCGCGACCTCATCAGGCTCCTCGTCGCCGACGGCGACCCGGCTGGAGCGGTAGCCGCCTACCAGCGGTTTGCCGCCCGGCTGGGCGCGGAGCTCGGGGTCAGCCCCGCGGCCGAGACGACGCGGCTTATCGCGGCGCTGCGGGAAGCACCACCGGGGCCGGTCTCGCCAGCTGAGCCGATCGCCGACCCGGGCGGCCCGCGGCTGGTCGGACGCGACCGGGAGCTGCGCGCCCTGCTCAGGCACTGGCAGGCCAGCCGCGGCGGCGGCGGAACTGCCGTCGCGATCAGCGGGGACGGCGGCATGGGGAAGAGCAGGCTCGCGCGGGAAGTCCTCGCGGCGGCGGCGGCCGACGGCGCCCTGACGGCCACCGCGGTGGCCGGTGGCCCCGGGGCGGCCGCGCCGTTCGCGCTGTGGTCGGAGCTGCTTGACGACCTGATCGCGCAGGCCGGGCCGGTGCCGGAGTTCCCGCCCGATGGCGACGGCGGCTGGGACACGCCGCTCGCGGCTATCCGCGCCGGGGCTCGAGTGCCGACGACCGAGCCGAGCCTGGACCGGATCCGCTTCTTCGAGGCGGCGGTGGCATTGCTGGCCTGGGCGGCGCGCGGCCGGCCGCTCGCCCTGGCACTGGAGGACCTGCACGCCGCGGACCGGCCGAGCCTCGAGCTGGTGGCCTACGCCGGGCGGCGGATTGCCCGGCAGCCGGTGCTGCTCGTGCTGACCAGTCGGCGGCTGCCGCCCCGGCCCGAGCTGGACGCCGTGCTCGGCGCGCTGCGCGCCCGCGGCACGCTGGCCGCCGAGTTCGACCTCGGGCCGCTGCCCGCGGCGGCGCTCGACGAGCTGGTCAGGTCGGCCGCGGACCTCCCGGCCGCGCACCGCGCGCACATCGTCCGCCTGGCGGCGGGCAACCCGCTGCTGGCGGTGGAGACGGCCCGGTCCGCGGCGCGCGGCGCGGACCCGGCGGCCGGGCTGGCCGGCGCCGCCCGGCAGGCGATCGCGCGCCTGAGCCCTGCCGCGCGGCTGTTCACCGAGCTCGCCGCGGCTGCCGGACGCGACCTAGACCGGGCCGAGGTCGCGTCCCTGCCGCTGCTCGCCAGCCCGGCCGCAGCGGCGGCGGAGGCGCTCGGCTCGGGCCTGCTGCGTTTCCGCGCGGAGCGGACCGGCTTCCGGCACGACCTGCTGCGCGAGGCCGTCTACCAGGACCTGCCGGACCCGGCGCGCGCGCGGCTGCACCAGACGCTGGCCGCGTGGCTGCGCGAGCGGGCCCCGCGCGGCGACGCCGTCCGGCTGACCCCGGCCCGGAACACCGCCGAGATCGCCCGGCATCTGCGGCTCGCCGGCCAGGACGACCTGGCGGCCGGCCAGCTGGTCCGGGCGGCCGCCGCCGCCCGCGCGGTCGCGGCCCTTCCCGAGGCGGCGGCGTACCTGGCGGAGGCCGCGTCCCTGGCCGGCCGGGCCGGCGCCGGGCCGGACCCGGAACTGCTCATCGAGCTGGCCGAGGTCCAGGCGTGGCAGGGGAAGCTCGCGGAGTCCGACGAGGCGTTCGGCCGTGCGCTCGAGCTGATCGCCCCGGATGACGGCAACGCGCAGGCGGCCGCGTGGGTTCGGCGCGGGCACTGGCTGCGCGGCGGGATCTGCCACCCGCGCGAGTCGCTGCGCTCCTACCGTGCGGCGCTGGACTTCCTCGGCCGAGAGGGCGACGGCGATCCGCTGATCCAGGCCGAGTCGCTGGCGGGGATGGCCTGGGCGCAGGCGGTCGCCGGCGACCCGGACGAGGCGGGCAAGCTGCTCATCGAGGCGGAAAGACTGCTGAGCGAGGTTGGCCGGGTGTCGGCGCCGAGGTTCAGCCGGCTGAACCATGACGTCGACGTGGCCCGCGCGCACACCCTGCTCCGGGCGGGCCGGTTCACCGAGAGCTACGCCCCGCTCATCGCGGCGTCCGCCGCGGCAGGCACCGCCGGACGGCCGGACCTCGCGTACAGCTGCCTGGCGAACGCCGCGAGCGCCGCGGCGTGCGCGGGCGACCTGCCGCGGGCGCTGGACTTCGCGGACCGCTGCCTGCCGCTGGTTGCGCCCAACGGGCTGCTGCGGTTGTGCGTGTACACGCACTCGGCCCGGACGGCGCTGCTGCGGCTGCTCGGCCGGCCCGGCGAGGCGCGCGTCGCGTGCGACGCCGCGGCCGGGGCCGCGGAGCGCGTCGGGCTGCCGGAGCTCGAGGGCCTGGTGCACCATGATCGCGGCATGCTCGCGGCCGCGGCCGGCGAGCACCGGACCGCCGCCGGCGAACTCGGCCTCGCCCTCGATCTTGGCGCCCCGGTCAGCCGGCCGCTCGCCCGGCTGCTGCGCGCCGAGGCGCTGGCCAGGGCCGAACGGCCTGACGAGGCCGAGCGCGAGCTGCGCGAAGCCGCCCTCGAGCCGGTCTCCCCCGCCGACTTGCCCGACACTCTGGTGGCACGGATGTCCCATGTGCAGGGGCTGATCGCGCTGCGGCGAGGAAACCCGTCACTCGCCGCCAGGCGGCTGCGCGAAGCGGAGTCGGGATGGCTCCGCCGTGCGGGGCAAGGCCGGGCCGAACACGACAGCGAGGCCGGGCAACGGTACGTCGCGGCGCTCATCGACCTGGGCCGGCCACCGGTTGCCGCGCTCATCGAGCCTGCGAAGGAACTAGCCGCGCTGCGCGCGGACATCGCCACGCTGGGAGGCCATGATGCCTGAATTCGAGGACCGGGCGCGCTGTGACGCGCCGCCGGAGGATGTGTGGAAGCTTCTCTACGACCCGGCCCGGTTCCCCGACTGGTGGGCCGGCGTCGGGTCCGTCGAGCCAGGCCAGGGCGACGAGTACACGATGTATCCGCAGGGCTACCCCGATTTCCCGATGGCGCAGCAGCTTCACGTCACCGAGTCGGGGGTGACGATCTCCTGTCTGGTCTCGGACCTGGTCTTCGAGTGGCGGCTGGCGGCGCTCGACGGCGGCACGGCGACGAGCATCACGGTCCATGTCGAGATCCCCGAGGCGGAGGCGCACCGACTGGCCGGACAGCAGGACGTCATCAGCCAGTCCCTGACCCGCCTCGCCGCCCTGGCCGCAACGGAAAGCCGCTCTTGGGGGTGCGGCGATGGATGATGACATCCTCAGCCAAGGCGATGACCGCGAGCCATCGTCGGGTAGCACGGGCGAGGCGGCCCTGCGGCGCCGCTGCGTCCGGCGGTAGGTTCAGGCCATGATTAGCCAGACAGAAAAGGCGGCCAGGTTCATCGGGATGCACCGCCCCGGAAGCCCTCTGCTGCTGCCGAATCCATGGGACCAGGGATCCGCGATGCTGCTTGCCTCGCTGGGGTTCCAGGCGCTCGCCACTTCGAGTTCCGGGTTCGCCGCGACGCTGGGGCGCTCGGACGGCTCGGTGAGCCGCGACGAGGCGCTGGCGCATGCTGCCGCGATCGTCGCGGCTGCCGACCTACCTGTGTCCGCTGACCTGGAGAACTGCTTCGCCGACGACCCCGGCGGTGTCGCGCGGACCGTCGCACTCGCCGCGGAAACCGGGCTGGCCGGCTGCTCGGTGGAGGACTTTGCTGGCGATGACGATGACCCCATTTATGACATCGGTCTGGCGGCCGAGCGGGTCGCGGCCGCAGTCGAGGCCGCGCACGCCGGGCGTGCCCGACTCGTGCTCACCGCCCGCGCCGAGAACTACCTCCACGGGCGCCCGGACCTGGCGGACACGATCACCCGGCTGCAGGCGTACCAGGCGGCCGGGGCCGACGTGCTGTACGCCCCCGGCCTGACCAGCCTGAGCGACATCAGGCAGCTGGTCACCTCGGTGGATCGCCCGGTGAACGTCCTCGCCATGCCCGGTACCCCGCCCGTTAGCGAGCTCGCCGGGGTCGGCGTGAGCCGGGTCTCGGTCGGCGGCGCTCTGGCGTTCGCCGCCCTCGGCGCGCTGGTCGACGCTGCCACCGAACTCCGCAACAAGGGAACCTACGGATATCTGGAAAGTGCCGCGGTGGGCAGGCGGTCTCTCCGGGGCGCGTGGTAGGGATCGGGCCGCGATTACTTGAACAGATCGTCGGCAGTCGCGGCGGTCAGCGCGGCTTCGGCCCACCCCTTAAGTGTGGCCAGGTCGTCGCAGGCGTCGATGCGCGCGCACTGGCTCTCGCTGACCTGCAGGCCGCGGGCCTTCAGCACCATGAGCACAGTGCCACGCTCGCCCGCCACCAGGCCTGCCCAGGCCTTGCTCCAGGCCTTCTTCTCGACCTTCTTCTCGGCCCTGACCGTAGTAGCGCAGGCCGAGCTTGCTGAAAGGCTCGTTGTACTTCGTTGCCATGAGTTGCTCCAGAGCGTCGCGTACGACTTCGGGTGACATCCTGAGCCCGTATTCATAGTACTTCTTCGCTTCGCCGGGGCTCAGGGAGAGGATTCCGGATGCGAAGGCGTCGATGACCGCCGAGTCCGCCCCGTGATAGGCCACCGACATGACTCCCATCGCGGGATCGTCGATGGCCTGCCCGGCGCTCGCAAGGGACGGCACCCGCGCGGACCGCAGGATGGTCGGCCAGTGCGTGTAGCCGTCGAGGTCGCCGGCACAGCGAACGATGGCTGGTTCATGCGGGGCGACGGGCAGGAACTCGAACCGTGCCTGCGGGCCGCTGGCGGAGGTGCCGCTACCTGCCAGCGGAGGGTGGTTATCTCTGGGCGCCGGGGACGGGCTGCGAGAGTGGCTGGCTCGCCCGCACCGGCGTCAGGTCAGCGGTCGTAGCCAGAGGACGCCGCCGCGACGGGCCGTCTGATGGGTGGCGGCCGCCGTCGCAAGAGCCGCCGCGAGCCGGGGGACGTACGACCTGGTGCGGGGGAACATGAGGTCGGACGTGTAGATGAGACCGGGCAACTCTGCCCCGAACGCCTCGCGCGCCCGCCGCAGGCTTTCGAAGTCGGGGACGTTGTTCGTCACGATGACCCGGCCCTCCAGCAGCCCGGTGTCGAAGATCTCCAGGTCTGACTGAGCGCGCAGCAAGACGTCGGCGGCAACGGCCCGGCAGTCGATCCCCCGCGACGTGAGCTCGACAGCGATCGCAGGCGAGAACATCTCGTCAAGGAGCAGGGCGTCGGGCTTGTCACGAGGCCCGCCGGTCGTCCTCCCGCTCATCCGCCGAGCAGTTCCTGCTGCCGTTCCCAGGCCGCCTGCGCCTGCCCGGCCTCGGCACGCGCCCGGTCAAGGAAGGCATCGACTTCCTCCGGGTAGTCACCCCAGTAGGCGAGCGCGGCGCGCACGAACGGCATCGGCACACCGGAGGTCTCGGTTACCACGCTGAGGGCTTCATCTCCAGGCAGTTCCGGCTCGCTCTCCCTGACCGACCGCACCGCGCCGATGATTTCCCAGACGTCGGGGCCGCCGACCACCCGGGCCCTGCGCCCGGCGGGGCCGTCCTTGAACGTGATCAGCGGGTGCTCGCGCGCCCGGAGTGCCTCATCGACTAGCCGGCTGGTGGCACTCGACAGCGTCAGTTCCTGGTGCACGGCGACGAAGGCGGAGAGCCGCTCAAGCACGCGCGGCTCGAATCGGACGGACGATGGACTTGTCGCTACCATGTGGGACAGTGTATGCGATTGTAGGCGCTTGGTCCATCGGGTTGAGAGGCGTCTCACGCCATAGCGCGGAACTGACCGACTGCCGCCCGATGATCAGGCCTTTCGTCTGCGTCAGACCGGAGCAACGCCGCAGTAGGTCCAGGCTTGGTCGGCTTCGGGGCCAGGCTCGCGATCCGGGCGCCACTGCGACACGAGCACGAGGCCGGGATCGACGGGTGTCCTCCCGTTGAACATGCGCGCGATCGCGTCCTTCGAGCGCGGCAGCCAGGTGGCCCCGCGTTCTGCCGCCGCCTTTGACGCAGCGTGCGTCCGTTCCGGGGAGAACTCGTCGGTGGAGTGGGAGATGACGATGTAACTGCCCGGCGCAAGGGCGGCCAGGTAGCGAGCGGCGATGCCTGCCGGATCGTCGGTATCCAGGATGTTGTGGAGCACCGCGATGAAGAGCAGCCCCACGGGCTGACCGAAGTCAAGCAGACCGCCGGCCTGGGCGAGCACGTCGTCGACGTCTCGCAGGTCGGCCGGGACCACCGCGACGTTCTTGTTGTCACTCATCCGGGCTTCGGCGTGGCGGTACACGATGGGGTCGTTGTCGACGTAGACGACCCGGGCGTCGGGACGCCCCTCCTGAGCCACCTCGTAGGTGTTCGGGCTCGTCGGAAGCCCAGTGCCGATGTCGAGGAACTGGCGGATGCCCGCGTCACCCAGAAACCGGACCGCACGAACCAGGAAGGCGCGGTTCTCCAGCGAAGAGACGCGCATCTCGGGCATGTGCTGGAGCCCGACCTCGGCCATCTCCCGGTCGGCGGCGAAATTATCCTTGCCGCCCAGTATGTAGTCGTAGACACGCGCAGGATGCGGGATGTCGATGCGAATGTCGAGCGCGGTCCAAGCGTCCTGCCGCTCCCGCTCGTCCTGGTCCTTGTATCCGGTCACCGCAAGGCTCCTACGATCGATTATTCGTTTATATTTGGTGCTCTGACGATGCCGTATGCGCCTGCGCAGCTAGCGAGTGTCAGCAAAGAAGCCGCGACTCAGATAAGCGCCCATCCATTGTAGATCTGTCCCTACGACGACATGTACTGATCAGATGTACTTAACCACCCCGAGCCGGGGCGTTTGGTGTATATGGGCAGCGCCGGGACCCGATTTTGGCCTTTCGTTGGTCAGTGCCAGCGGAAGCGCCAGGCGGCTAGGGCGCAGCCGACGGCGGTCCAGGCGAGGAGGACAAACGGGTCGGCGATGGAGGCGTGCCCGACTGGGGTGTAGCCCTGCTCGAGGATCTGGGCGAGGGCGCGGACCGGGAGGAGGCCGACGACGACCGACAGCCAGCGGGGGACGCTGAACGTCGGGTCGAAGATGCCGGACATGATCGCGATCGGCAGGTAGCTGGCGTTGGCGATCGGCGAGGCCGACTCGGCGCTGCGGGCGAGCGAGCTGAGCGCCACGCCGAGGGCACCGAAGCAGACGACGCCGAGGACGAGGCCGCCGGCGATCTCCGGCAGGCCGCTGATCCTCGGCACCGCGTGGAACGCCATCGCCCCGATCGCCATGATGGACGCGGTGATGGCGAGGGTGGTGGCGGCGGTTGAGCCGAGCACGCCGGACAGGTACGCGCTGGCCGGCAGCGGAGTCGTCCTGATCCGCTTGAGCACGCCGTCGTGCCGGAGCGTGGCCAGCTTCGCGCCGAGGTTCACGTAGGCGGCGACGATAACCCCGAAGGCGATGATCGACGGGACGAAGATCATCTGCCCCTCGACGTCGGTGCCCGGCAGATCCCCGTTGGCGGTGGTCGACCCGATGAGCAGCAGCAGCGCGAGCGGCAGGGCGAATGTGAAGAGCGCGTACTCGGCGCTGCGCCAGAAGGTCCGCTGCTCCATGAGCGCCTGGCGGGCGGCGAGGATGACGACCCGGGTCATCGGGCGCCTCCGGCGACCCCGCTCATTCGGCCGCCTCCGGCGACCAGGTGGAGGTAGGCATCCTCCAGGGTGGGGGCGACGACGGACAGGTCGTCGAGATCGCCCAGGTCGTTCGCGACGGACCAGGCGAGCAGCTCGCGCAGCGCGACCGAGGCGGACTCGGTGCACGCGGCCAGGCATACCGCCAGCTCGCCGCTGACCGTTAGCTCGAGGCAGGTGGGCGGCTTGAGCTCGCCGTTGCGCAGGCGCTGCGGCGCGGTGAACGAGATCCTGGTGGGCACGGCCGCCTGCCGGGCGACGTGCCGCACCGTGCCCGCGACCTGGATCTGGCCGTCCTGCAGGATCGCCACCCGGTCGGCCAGCCGCTCCGCCTCGTCCAGGTAGTGGGTGGTGAGCAGGACCGTCTTGCCCAGTGCGCGGAGGTTCTCGATCGCCTCCCAGCAGCGCCGCCTCGACTCCGGGTCGAAGCCGGTGGTCGGCTCGTCGAGAAAGATCAGGTCCGGGTCGCCGGCCAGCGCGAGCGCCAGATCGAGGCGGCGGCGCTGGCCGCCGGAGAGCTTGCGGACCTGGGTGTTGCTGTCCTCGGTGAGCTCGACCACATGGAGCAGGTCGCTGGTGCCCCGGGGCTTGGGGTAATAGGAGCGCCAGCAGTCGATCAGCTCTTTCACCCGGGCCTGGCGGGGGAAGCCGCACTCCTGCAGGACGATCCCGATCCGCTCGCGGAGCTTGGCCGGCTGGGCGGCGGGGTCCATGCCGAGCACGCTGACCGTGCCGCTGGTCCGCTGCCGGAAGCCCTCGAGGATCTCGACGGTGGTGGTCTTCCCCGCGCCGTTCGGGCCGAGGAGGCAGAAGACCTCGCCGCTGCGCACCTCGAAATCGACGCCGCGCAGCACCTGGCGATCGCCGTAGCTCATGGCGAGGGCGCTGACCTCGATCGCGTTCACGTGCGCTCCTGATACTGCTCTGTCAGATACTGCGGGGGGACTAGGGCATGCAGCAATGCGTCGACGGCGGTGTCCTGTGCCAGCTTGGCGCCGATCGCCGCGCCGTAGGGGTCGGACAGCCGGTGCCGGGCGAACCAGGTCAGCGTCTCCAGGACTAGCCGCGCGGTCGCGGCGGTGTCCGGCGTCGCCCGGAGCTGGCCGGTGTTAGCGCGGCTTTCCAGGTAGCCGGTGAGCGCGGCAAGGACCGGGGCCCGCAGTCCGCTGTTCAGCAGGTCGGCGAGCTCGGGCAGTTCGCGGGCGGACCGCTCGATCATGTCGGCGGCCACGCTGGTCTGCTCCTCCAGCGTGAACAGCTCGCGCATGATCGACTCGAGCTCTGCCCGTGGGTCGCCGGTCTCTGGCATCTCCAGTGCCTCCGCAAGCGATCCGAACGGGATCGCCTCGGCCACGAACTCGCGCGCCTGCAGGATCATCTCGGCCAGCGGCGGCGCCTTCAGCGGGTACGCGCCGGCCGGGTCGTCCTCCTCCGGCAGCGGCTCGAGCAGCAGGGCGTGCCTGATCGAGAGCACGAACAGGCCCTCCTTGCCATCGACGTAGCGGTAAAGCGCCGCCTCCGATAGCCCCGCCTCCCGGGCTACATCGCTCATGTGCGCGGACCGGTAGCCGTCCCGGGCGAACACTCGCACGGCGGCGGCGATCACCTCGGGGAACCGCTCGCGCGTGCTTCGTTTGGGGGTCACGGCAGTGAGTCTATGTGTAAGTGAGCCGATCACTCACTAACTTTCGGCCATTGATCCGGTTCGCCAGGAGAGGGCGACCGTGGTGCCGACGCCGGCGAGGGCCAGCAGCGGGACGGTGATCGGGGCGGCCTCGAGGAGGCCTACTCCGGCGGCGGCGCCGGCGAGCAGGGCGAGTATGACCGCCACCGCCTCGGGGTCAGGGCGGCGGTGCGCCGCAAGGCTGCTGACCAGAGAGGTTAGGGTGCCGGTGAGGTAGGTGGTGCCGACGTTCGGATTACCTAGTTGCCGGGCGGCGGCGCTCTGGCCGCCCATGGCGCAGGCGATGACGCCTAGCAGCACGACCTGGGTCCAGCCCTTCGGATGGCCGCCGATTATCACCCACCAGATCGTGTAGCCGACGAGGATCGCGAGTTCTCCGGTCAGCAGCAGGCTGAGCGGCCTGGTGCCGAGGCGATTCTCGCGGCCGGACGGCTGGGCGATGGCAGAGCCGATGGCGACGCCGCAGACGTAGCTGAGGATGGCCACTGCGCAACGGGTGCCGAAGGCTGCCTCGGTCTTGACCACGGCGATGCTGACGAAGACCAGGTTGCTCGTCATGACGCTGGCAAAGACACCGCCGAGCCTGAGGAACGCGGTGACGTCAAGCGAAGCGGTGGACGCCGTGAGCGCGATCAGCGCCAGCCTGGCATTGGCGCGCATGTTGCCATCAGGAGCGCTCACGGACCGTTTCCCTCACTGTAGGTCGCGGGACCAGGTCTGGCTCATCATCTGGTGGCCGAAGGCGTTGTCAGAGGACTCACTGGTCAGGGTGAAGCCGGCCGCCTGGTAAACCTTGCGGGCCGCAGCCAGCAGGTCGTAGGTCCACAGGGTGATGTCGTCGTAGCCGGTCTCGCGGGCGAACTGGAGGCATTGCCCGACGAGTTTCGCGCCAAGGCCGAGGCCGCGCGCCGATGGCTCGACTAGCAGCAAACGGAGCCGGGCCGTCGTCTCGCTGTCAGGGACGCAGAAGACCGAGCCGACCGGCCTGCCGTCCACCTCGGCGATCCACCCGGCGGTGCGGTCCGGGTGGGCGTCGCGAAGGATCGTGTACTCGGCGATGATGCGCGCGCAGAGCGCCTCGAAGCTGGCGTCCCAGCCGAACTCGTCGGCGTAAACGGTCGCGTGCCGCTGCAGCACCCAGCCCAGGTCGCCGAGCCCCGATGGGCGAAGCGTCACGACACGCGGAGCGGTCTCGCCTCCGGTTGTCTTGCCCTCGGGCGTCTTCGGCGCCCGCGTCTCCTGTGCGGAGGCGGTCGCCAATGCGGAGGGATCGCTTTCTTCCGGCTGGCCCAGCTCCGAGGTGATCACCTGCATCGCGTTGAGGAGCCGGTCGCAGTCGGCGCGTCGGAGGAGCACGGCTATCTGCGCGGCGGAGCGCCGGTCGAGTTCCGCCTTGGCCGCGCGGCCGGCCTCCGTGATACGGATCTTCTGGCGGCGCGCGTCGGTCACCGAACGGTGCCTGGTCACCAGGGACTCGGCCTCGAACCGGGTCAGCACGCGGCTCAGGTAACCGGCGTCGATATCGAGTGCCCTGCGCAGCTCGGACACCTCGACGCCGCCGTGGCTGGCGATCTCGAACAGCAGCCGGCCTTCGGTCAGCGTGTAGGGCGAGTCAAGGTACATGCCGTGCAGCACGCCGATGACGTTGGTGTAGAAGCGGTTGAACGCGCGGACCTGGGCCACCTGCGCGGCCGTCGGGTCCGCCGTTCCGGGCTGAACGATGATCGAACCGGCCACCGGCCCTCCTTCTGTTGACTGAGTCAACGATAATTCCTTGACCCAGTCAACCGCAACAACGAGACCACCAGTGCGCAGGCCCGACGTCGCGCGTGGTCCGGGTGATCGGTGACCTGACGGCTCCCAGGTCTGGGTCGGCAACGGGTACACCGGCTCGATCTCGGTGATCTCGACGGCGACCAGCACCGTCACCACCACCATCAGCGGCGGCGGCCAGGCCACCGCGCTCAACTCGGCGCTGACCGCCATCGCCTTCGGCTCGTAAACCGAGCCAGTCACGCGCAGCACGGGACCGTTCAGGAGAAACCGAATTCCTTTCATCCTGAACGGTCCCGTGTTCCACCCCGCCGCCCACCAAACTCATGCCCGCGGTGTTCGTCCGCCAGGGCACATGATAGGCAGGCATCTCTCCGACGCTTAGGCGGTTGCGGTGGGCTTCCAGGCCTTGCCGTTCCAGAAGCCGGAGAAGCCGTACTGGAACTGCTCGTCGCTTCCGAGAAGCAGCTGGCCGACGGCGGCGCAGTCCGTCGCCGACAGGCACCCGGCGCCCTGCAGCATGCTCGAGGCGGGGGTGCCGCCGCCCTTCGGCGGCGCCGGCGCCTTCTCGAAGCTCCAGCTCTTGCCGTTCCATATGTCGGAGGAGGGGGTGCCCTCGGTACCGCCGGGAGCGCTGCCATCACCGACTCCGACCGCGAGGCAGTACCTCGGCGACGCGCACGACACGGCGGACAGCTCGCCGTAACCATCGGACTTGGGCAGCGGGACCTCGGTCCACCGGCTGCCGTTCCACGACTCGGCGAGTCCAAGAGGGTCGCCGTTCGCCTGCGTGTACCAGCCGACCGCGACACAAGCTGCCGGCGACACGCACGACACGCCTTGGAGAGCCGCCATCGTGGCGCCGGCCGGCGCTGACGGCTCAGACGCCGTCCAGGTCTTGCCGTTCCACGACTCGGCCAGCGCGACGATGTCGAAATCGGCGTTGCCGTAGCTGCCGACCGCGACACAGCTCTTCGATGACGCGCAGGACACCCCGAACAGGGCGCCGCCCGCGCTGCCAGCTGGCAGCTTTACCGGCACATGGGCCCAGGCGCGCCCGTTCCACAGCTCCGCGAGTCCGGCCGAGGTGCCGTCAGCCTGGGTGTACACGCCGGTCGCGACGCAGTCGGCCGACGTCACGCAGGACACGCCGCTGAGCGCCGCCGAGGTGGCGCCGGCCGGCGCCGGCGGCCGGGCCACCGTCCAGGTCCTGCCGTTCCACGACTCGGCGAGGGTACCGGTGTTGTCGTTCTCCGGAGAGCCGTCGTTCGGCAGAAGGTAGTCGCCGACCGCGAGGCAGCTCTTCTGCGACTTGCAGGACACCCCGGATAGGGCGCCGCTCGAGGTGCCCGCCGGAACCTTCAGCCCCGCGGCGGCCCAGGCGCGGCCATTCCAGGTCTCCGCGAGCGGCCCGCCGTCTCCGCCGTCGGCGGTCTCGTCGGAACCGGCGGCGACGCAGTACTTCGACGACACGCAGGACACGGCGAACAGCGGATGCTCGGGGCTGGCGCTGGCCCGCGCCGTTCCCGCGACGTCCGGAGCGGTTCCTGCGACGGCCGCGGACGCCGCGGCCGGAATGCCCAGAGCGGCAGCCAGCACGACGCCTGCCGTCACAGCGATCGATCGCATGGGCGCTCCCCTACCAGTCTCACCAGGCCGTCAAGGATTACAGAGAGCGACCTTACACTGCCCTGCGTAACTTTGGAGCGTTCTCACGCTAGAGGCTTGGCGGTCTGGCCAGACCCGAGGATGCTCAATAACGTGGTCATCGACCGAAGATGATCTTGGCGTCGCTCGGGAGCATGATGGCGTCCCTTCCGCCGCGGGGATCGATGAGATTTCCCATTGCCATCTAGGTCACATTGGCTGATCCTTATGTTAGAACCAGATTCTCATGAGATGCAACGCTCCGTTCCACTCGCATGGAGGTTCCTGATATGTCCAGACGCTCATCGCTTTCCATTCTGGCCGTGCTAGCCGCGAGCGGCGCCCTCATCGCGGGCTGCAGCTCGTCAAGCTCGTCGGCTAGCTCCACGCCGACAGCGTCGGCACCGGCGACGTCCGCCTCGGCGCCGGCCAGCTCGACCGCGGCCGGCTCCTCCGCCAAGCCGTCGGCGGCGGACTGCACGATCATCAACAAGATCAGCTCGGGGGTCGTCACCACCCTTGAGCCACTGGCGACCGAGTCGACGTCCAAGGCGTCCGCGACCCTGAAGGCGTACCTGGGCACGCTCAGCAGCCAGCAGGCACAGCTGACCTCGCCCGGCGGCAAGGCCGCCGTTGCCTCGTTCATCGCCGCGCTCGAGAAGGCCAGCAACGAGACCCCGGCGCAGGCGACGCCTGGCCTGACCACCGCGATCGGCAACCTCGCCGCGGCGTGTGGGTGACCTGAGCAGTGAGCGTCGGCACCGTCCGGTTCCCCCGTGTTGCTGGGGGCCGGACGGTGCGGCATTGAGGCGCGGCGCTTCGCGCTTCTTGCTGTTATCTATTAGGTCGGGATCCGGACATCCGGTGTGAGTGACTGTGGTCTTCCTGCAAGACTTGGGATGACTTGAGATGGAACTACTCGCCTGACGCGGTCGCGGGAATTCGCCGCCCCGCCGACCGACCGGGGGCTGTCCGATGGAACCTGCCGCGCCGATGTCCGCTTCGCCGGCATCCACGATCAAGCGCGAGTCGGTGGAGTTGCGAACGCGGCGCCTGGCCGCCGCGCGCCGGCGGGCCACCGCGCTCCTCGGGGCGGTGACGATTCTGTTCGTGGTCGTGACGGCGGTCGGCGCGCACGGGACTTTTCTTTCCTACCTGCAGGCCGGCGCCGAGGCGGCGATGGTCGGCGGCGTCGCCGACTGGTTCGCGGTGACTGCGCTGTTCCGCCATCCGCTGGGGCTGCCGATACCGCACACCGCGGTGATCGTTGAGCGCAAGGACCAGTTCGCCGCCACGCTGGGCCAGTTCGTCCAGGAGAACTTCCTCAACGGCGACGTTCTCGCCGAGCGGATCGGCTCCGCCAAGATCGCCTCCCGGCTGGCCGATTGGCTGGCCGAGACCGGCAACGCCGCCCGCTTCGCCGGCCACGCCGCGGACATGGTCGTCCGGGCGGCCGAGGGTCTGCGCGACGAGGATGTCCAGCGGGTGCTGACCGCCGAGCTGACCCGGGCGGCAGACTCCATCGAGGTGGCGCCGCTGGCCGGACGGCTCGTTCGGGTGATCATCGCGGGCGGGCACCACGCCGAGCTGTTCGACACCATCACGTCCGGCACCGACCGGTACCTCGCCGAGCACCACGAGGAGCTCCGCGATCGGTTCGAGGCCGAGGCGCCCCGCTGGGTGCCTGACATGGTGTACGGGCGGGCCTTCGACCGCCTGTACGCTCGCCTGCGCGAACGGCTGGCCGCGATGGCCGCCGATCCAGAAGACGAGACCCGCAAGCAGTTCGAGGGCTGGATCGCCGGGCTCCCTGACCGCCTCGAGACATCCCCGGAGCTGCGCGAGCGCGGGGAGAACATCAAGCGCGAGGTCCTGGGCAGCGCCCTGCTCCGTGACTGGTCATCGTCGCTGTGGAAGAACGCCAAGGAGACGCTGCGCATCCAGGCGGCCGACCCGGAATCCGAGCTGCGACGGCGGCTGGCCGATGCGCTGGCCGCGGGCGGGCGACGCCTCGGCTCGGACTCCGCCCTTCAAGAGAGCCTCGAGCGCGTGGTCGAGTCGGGGGCGCGGGCACTCGCCGACCAGTTCCACGATGAGCTGGCCGGCCTTGTCACCGGGACCATCCAGCGCTGGGACGCCGAGCAGACCTCGGGCCAGCTTGAGCTGCTACTCGGGCGCGACCTGCAGTTCATCCGCATCAACGGCACGGTGGTCGGGGCGGGCGTCGGCCTGGCCCTGCACGCCATCGCCATGGCCCTGGCCTAGGTCAGGGCCGCCGGGCTCGTCGAGCTCGCCAGCCCGATCCTCCGGGGACGCTGGCGTGCTTACATGCCCGCCAGCCACGCCTGCCAGCCGCTCTCGATGCTGGACGACGAATAGAAGACCAGGTTCCCGTTATGGTTCGACGCAAGGACATTGCCAAACGGGGTGGGCTCGTTGGAGGTAAGGAGCACAGCGGCAGCGAACATCTGACTCATGCCATAGTGGACGGCAATGTATTCATAGACGCTTCCTGCTACCTGATACCAGTCATAACCCACCGCCTCCGATTCATCGTAGATCTGGAGTGTGGTAGGCAGCCGCCCGCTCCGGTAGCTTGAGGGCAGCGCTTGCAGCGCGTTTGCGAGCACGCCGAAGTCGTATTTTGCGGGCACCGGGTCGGTGTCCTCAAGATAGAGGTCTTGCATGGCGACAGCTATTCCCTCGTTGGCCCAGGCCGGCACGGGATTGCTGTTGTCATAGAGCCCGGAATTATCGGGGAACAGGATGTCGTGGATAAATTCATGCACGAGCACCGCCGTCTCGGCGTGCGCGGTCTCGCCGGCCTGCTGATACGGCACGGCTATGACCCTGGCACCGCCGACCGCGTCATCGGAAACGTTGCTTGTGATGCCGCCCTGGTCTCCGCTCGCGCCCTGGAGCGGGAACGTGAGGCCGCCGTACGCGTCACCGGACCATCCCGTCGGCTGCTGGCCGCTACGGAACCACGCGTTCCTCGTGACCGCCTTGCTTGACACGAACACGATAAAACCTGACTGGTGCAGGTCATAGTGGTTGACGTGATCGAGCACCTTGATGTCGTACTCCGCCGCGGCCTCGGCCAGCGGAAGAGTCTGGTTGACCAGGGCGCTGTCACCCGGGTCGCCTGCCACCACCACGTGAGCTGATTTGCGAACGTACAGTTGGATGCCCTGGTCCCAGGGTGCATTGTCGAGCGGCCGCCAGGAGGTGATCTCACCGGTCGCGGTCGGGCTTGAGAAATGCAGCCCTACCTGATACTGCTCGCAAGGCACGCTTGGTAGCCCGTCGCTCCCGGTCGGGTCGAGCGGGCTGTGCGTGCCCGCCAGAATGGTCAGCGTGCCGTCGCCAGACCCGTCCACGTTTACCCCGGCATTTTCGCCGGCCGAAATAATGGCACCAGTCGTGAAGCCGATCGCCTGCTGATTCGCCCACCAGGACCGGACGACCTGCCTGGCAGCCGGAGCCACCAGGCTCAGGAACCCACTCTCGTTCTTGTTCTGGATATCTTGGGTCAGTTTTGCGAACAAGGCATCGGGCAATATCGTCGGCGGCATCTGCTGTACCGGAGGCGCGAGGGTGGACGTGCTCTCCTCTTCGGCTGCCTTATGCGCCCCGAGCACGGCCAGGATCACTACGGTCACGATGAGCAGCACCAGGGCGGTCCCACACCCAGCGACGGGAATGACCCATCGCGGGCGCTTCCTCCGCGGCGGCACGGCCGACGGAGATCCGTCCTGCGGCTGCCAGGGTTGCGGTGCTCCGAGTCCCTGGTCCCCGTTTCCCTCTGTCATCGTCGCACCCTTCACCGCGCCGGTCCGGTCGGCTTCCCTGCCCGGCAGAAATCGTAGCGCCAGGCATCCGACAGGGTGACATAAGCGGTAAAACGTATTCATAAGGTGCCGAGGTCGGGCGCCACCTGGTCCGCATGGTGCACGGTGGTGCCCGCCTCCGCCGCGACCCGCGCCGTCGCGTCGGTGGCGTCCGAGTCCATCACCACGACCTCGTCGATCAGCCCGTTGTCGGCCGCGAGCCGCGTGATCGCGCTCACCACCTGAGCCACCGTGCGCTCCCGGTCGTTTACAAGAGGGAATGGCCAGGTAATTTCCGCGGGAACCGGAGAGAGGAGGCACGAGAGCCGCGGAGAAGCTGGGAAAACCGTCACGGAATTCGTCATACTCTGTGCACGGTAGCGGCGCTCTCATTCTACAGAATTGCACTTCACCTGGGCGGTAGGTCGCCTAACGTAATCGTGGAGTAAGGTTGTGCCTATGACGCAGGACAGGGCCGGTATTGCGAGCTCGCCCCGTGCAGACGAGCCGACGTGGCGGCAGCGGGCGGTAGAACGGTCTACCCGTGCCGCCACGCTCCGCGCCGAGCAGCGAATTCAGCGGTTCCTCGACGCCGCCCAGGCGGTCATCAGCGACAAGGGCACCACCGACTTCACCGTGCAAGAGGTCGTCGAGCGCTCCAGCCAGTCACTGCGCAGCTTTTACCAGCACTTCGACGGCAAGCACGAGCTCCTGCTCGCTTTGTTCGAAGACGCGCTCCGCCGGACCACGGTGCAGATCGTCGCCGCGGCCGGCGCCAGGGCCGACCCCGTGGACGCGCTGCGCGCCGCCGTCGAGCTGCTCTTCGAGCTATCCCGCCCCGACCCCAGCGCGCACCGGCCGCTCTTCACCGAGTTCGCCCCCCGGCTGATGCTGTCCCACCCGGCCGAGGTCCGTCGCGCCCACGCGCCGCTGCTTGACCTGCTCACCGCGCTGACCAT
Organism: uncultured Actinomycetota bacterium; assembly: GCA_963844925.1. GTDB lineage: Bacteria > Actinomycetota > Actinomycetes > Streptosporangiales > Streptosporangiaceae > Trebonia. The sequence continues at coordinate 121,935 of CAWJQG010000004.1, forward strand.
GGCGGTCGCCGACGGCGGGCAGTTGCGCACGGGCCTCCAGCCGCGCCGCATCGCTGCGCTGACCATGGAAACCGTCATGTTCACCGCGCAGACCAGCGGTCTGCCCAACCTGGGCGAACCTGATGGCGCCACCGCCCGCCCCGTCACCGCCGACGAGGTCTGGGACTTCATTGCCCATGGCATCACTCGGACGGACTGAACGCGCGGGCCCGGCGCGCCGCCTGTTAGGTGGCGCGCCGGGCCCGGTTACCGGTCAGGTGTTAGCTGCCGACCGTGTACTTGTAGGGGATTGCGGACAGCTCGTCGCCAGTGAACTGGTCGTACGGCGGGACGCCGGAAGCGGTGTCGTCCACGTACAGGTGGCCGCTGACCACCGAGCCGGCCGCCTCGCTCGGCGTGATGGTCACATTGACGGTGGCCGTCAGGCCGGGGTTGATGGTGATCGGCGCGAACGACGTCGACGGGCTGAGGGACAGTTGCCACAGGTCGCCCTGCGGCGTGCTCACCGAGGTGTCGAACGCCTTGGTCACCGCGTTCATCCAGATGGTGGCGGTGCCCGCCGGGGCCGTATGCGAGTACGGCCCACACTCGGTCGGGCCGCCTTCCCACAGGCCGGCGGTCACGGTGCCACCGGTCGGGGCGTAGCTGGACCACTCGCCCGTCGCGCACAGCGGACCGCTGCCGCTTTGCTCGCTGGCGATATCCGGATCGCCGGCGAAGGGGCTGTAGTCGAACATGGCGGGCAGCGACGCGAGCTGCGCCACCGACACGCTCGACGTCTCGGTCGGCACCAACCAGACCGGGAAGTCGCCGGTCATCGGCAGCGAAACGGTGTCAGTAGTCGGCGGGATCGCCGCCAGCGTGACCGTTTCGTCGGTGTCGAGCCTGGGGTCAATGAAGAAGTCCTCGGGCGCATCGCCGTTGTTCTTGATCGTCACCGGAACAGTCACCGGCTTCCCTGCCGGCAGCGCGGTTGAGGCGTTGTCGGGCAGGCCGGCCGCCGAGGCCCGGGTTTGGTTGAACACGATGTCCCCGGTGAACGGGTCGGAGAGCTCATTCCCCTGCACTGGCTCGGCGAAGTCGACGACCAGGGTCCAGGTACCAGGCACCGGGTCGAGGGTGTAGGCGGCGAGCGAGAGCCCGCTGGTCCCGTTCAGACTGTTCTGGCCGTAGCCGAGGGTGTCGCCGTCGGGGCTGACCAGGTAGCCGCCAACCGGGTCGTTGGGATCGTTGGCTAGCCTCACGTTCCCGGTGATGTCATTCACCCCGGACGGGACGTGGAACCGGTAGAAGCCCTCTTGGCCCTCTCCCGGATCGCGCCCGTTGCCACCGGTCAGCACGCCACTGAATTGACCGCCGGCGCTGACGTTAACAAGGCTGCGCAGCGTCACCGGGATCGAGGTGGTCCCGCCGAACGAGCGCACAACGACCGACCCGTCCGAGTCGCCCGGCGAGGATGGCGTGGTCGCGCGGATCGTGAAGGTCCGGCTATGGCCAGGCGCCAGTACCGCGTGCGACGGAGACACCGAGCCGAACGGGACGGCCTGTTCGGTGGCGATCCGCCAGGGGACGACACCATTGGTGCCGCCGTCGGCGGCGGCGTCACCGAAGATGACGCCGGTCCACTGGCCCGGGGCCGGGTCCACCACATCGACGCTGCCGAAGTTGCCCGGTCCCTGCGGCAGCGAGTGCGCCGCGAGCCGGCCGAGCGGGTCGACGAGGATGAGCCGCACCCGGGAGTTCAACCCCGTCTCGCACCCCTGCTGTAGGCAGTACGTCGGGTTGCCCGGCCACGCGATCGAGCCGACCAGCCGCTGCTGCCCGCCCGAGACGTTGAAGTGGAACACGCCGTAGTTGTTGGCCAGCCCCTGGTAGTTCGCCACCTGCGGGCTAGTCTTGTCGCTCAGCGTCACCTTGCCGGTGTGCACGTTCTTATCCGGGCCGAAGGTGCGGCCGCTCAGTGACACCGTTTGGGAGCTGGAGCCCGTGTTGGTGACCGTCTCCCGCCAGCTCCGCGCGGACCCGGGATTCCCGCTGCCGTTGAGCTGGGTGCTTGACAGCTCCAGCGTGTCCCCGACCGGACGCGGCGAGGCGCTGCTGGTATGGATGGATTCGGCCAGTTCGACCGCCTTGTAGCTGTTCAGCAGGCCAGAACCCTGCTCGACGGCCGGCGCGCCCAGGTCGGTGGCGGTGCTGGTCAGGATCTGCTTGACCAGCGCCGGAGTCGGTGCCTGACCGCCGTGGGCCTTCTCGTAGGCCTGGATGACCAGCGCCGCCGCGCCCGCCACGAACGGCGAGGACTCGCTGGTTCCGCCACTCTCCTCAATGTCAGAGGACTGGCCCTTGAAGTTGACGCAGCCGTAGTAATTCGCGCTGGCGTCGCAGGAGGCGAAGCTGATGTCGCCAGGCGCGACCAGGTCGACCGTGCCGGAGGTCTCGTCGGCGCCGCTGGAACTGAGCGAGCTGATGTTGTCGCTCAGCCAACCCGACTTGGCGAAGTCGCGGGCCAGCGCGTAGTTGGTCTGCGCGTAGGCCTGGAACTGGGTCGAGGCGCCGGCCGAGATCACGTTCGGGTCGGTCGCGGGCGAGCCGATCGTGTCGGCCGAGCCCCCGTCACCGGTTGACGAGACCACGGTCACGCCCGCCGCGACCGCGGCATCGTCGAACTGCTTGGTCGCGTCAAGCGCGGTGACGTCAGGGAACGGGTTGCTGCCGAACGACTCGTTGATCACGTTCACGTGATCGGTCTCGACCGCGTAGTTGATCGCCTGAAGGAAGTTGGACTCTGTGGTGTCGAGCGTATCGGTGGTGCTCTCGGAGAACACGTCCAGGCCGACCAGGCTGGCGCCGGGCGCGACCCCCAGGATGCGGATGTTGCACGGCGTCGGGTAAGACTGCGCGCCGAAGCCGTTCACGTTGTAGACCGCAATGCCCTGGCCGGCGATCTGGTTGGCGTCAAGGAACGCCTCGTCGCCGGAGGTCTGCGCGCCAGGGCCTGCACCGGTGAAGTCCTCGTAGTCGCCGCCCGTCGCGGAGCTGAACACGGACTTGCCGTTGGGACGGATGAAGTTGACGTTGTTCGGGTCCAGGCCGTCGGCGATCCAGGCGACCTTCACACCAGAGCCGGTGATGCCGAGTTTCTGCGCGGTCGGCTGTCGCGGGTTGTCGGAGGCCGTATTGGTCAGCGAGAGGCCTTCCGGCGCGAGCTGCACCTGGCCGTTGCGACCGCACGCGCCAGGGATCACGTGGGGCGTCGGCGACGACGCGTCGGACTTGGTGGACTCGGTGGACTTGGTGATTGCCGTGGCGGGCGCGGACGGGATGTCGTTCCCGCCTTGGATGGTCGCGTCCGGGATGACCTCGGCTACCGAGGAGTTCGCGGACAGCCTCTTTTCCTCACCGGCCGACACCGTCGCGGCGAACGCGTTGACTAGGGTGTACGACTTGATGTTGGTGGCGTGCACCTGCGCCAGCTCGGTCATGAACGGCCGCTGCGCGCCGTGGATCGCGCCCGCGCGGGTCGCCGCCGCCGGGCTGCCCACCCGGTCCTGCGCGGGCTGGCCCTTCATGATGACGATGACGTGCTGGTTAACGTTCACCGACAGCGCCGCGGCCAGCGCCGGCGTCATTGGCCGCAGCAGCGCCGACGGCGCGACGCTGGCCGGCGTTACCGTGACGGCGGCAGCCTGCCCGGCGATCAGCGCCGTCGCGCCGGCTACCGCCGTGACGATGAATAGGTTCCGGCCGCTTCTTTTCAGCCTGCGGCCTGGCTTGGGAGCGTGCATCTACTCGCCTCACGACGTTTGGGCGGCCGCGTACGGCCGCTTGCCTGACAGGTCCCCGCGGGCGCCTGGTAGCGGGGACCGGCGGCCGAGGGTAATGCCTACCTCCACGCCAAACGATAAAGATCTTGCTCATGCGCCGCGGGAAAGAAAATAACACCCTGCTAACGAAGCAAAATATTGCCTTGCCGACCGGCCGGACCAACAGATTTATCGCTCCACCTGCCCCGCATTCCCCAACCTTCTCGCCGATTACTCCAATTGTCCGAAATGCCGATATCTGAGCGGCGCGCCCTGTGAATTGCCGTCCTGCCCAAAGGCACGAAAATGGCCCGTATAAAGCGGATGGGCGGGCAGGTGGCTCAGGCCAGTGCCCCGGCGGATGCCTCAGCATCATCCAGCAAGGTCCGTATCGCGTACCGCGGCAGGTCAATCAGTCTCGCGTCCAGCCACGACTGCCGGGTGACGACTTCGGCGATTACCGAGCGCGCTTCATTCTTGGTCAACGGCTTGCCTAGCTGTTCGGCAGCACGCCGGATCAGTGCCTCCCGCCACACGTTCCCGATCTTGCCATGTGCCCGGCACAGCAAATCGTGCGCCACCGGCGCTGGCCCGGGCTCGGGCCTGACTGCGGTGGCCTCAACAACGGCGTAGCTGGCCACGGGACTGCTGCGGCGCAGGCGCAGGGTGTACTTCGCTGCGACCAGCCTGGTCAGCGCCTCTTGCGTTACCTGGCTCGCCAGGTCCGGATGGTTGTTGGGGACGATCGCCGCCAGGCGATCCGCGTTCACCGCCGCCAGCGCTCGCAGCAGCCACGGGCCGGGGTCGTCAGCAAGGTTGACCGCAACCTCCAGCGGCGGCCGGCGGCCGGCCGAGGCAGGCATACCTGACGCCAGCAGCGGCCCCAGGTCGCTGGACGCCGTCCCTGCTGCCGTCGCCGGCCAGTCCGCGCCCACGAGAAGCGACGGCTTGCCGTCTTCCGTTCCCGTTAGAAGGCTGATGACGGCTTGGGCCACGCTTGGCTCAAGCCCCCCGGACTTGCCCTCCAGAGAGTGGTCGCCGCGGGTGTAAATGTTCACCGCCGCGCGCGCGAGTTTCCTGTCGAGGATCTGAAAGGTACGCGATGTGGTCCGGAGGACGTACAGGTCGCTTGCGCTGCCCACGGCTTGCGCACCGTGGTAGCGGTTGAACGCCGGAAGGATCGCCTCGGTCACCAGATCGAGCTCCTGCACGGCGCGCTGGACTTTCATCCCCAGCGCTGGGTGCAGCGAGCTGAATCCGTACGCCATCACGAGTCGCCCGTTGGCTTGGTCCCGCAATCCCTGCACCCCTCGGCCGAGGAACAACCCCACCCCTTCTGGCGTGTAGGGCGGATCGGTGAGGACGACGTCAGCCGACGCTGCCAGGATGTCGGGGATGCCGAACCGGAAGTCGGCGTACAGGCATTGCACGTCATATCCGCGCTGTATGGCGCAAGCGTCGATGAACTCGAGCAACCGCTCGTCCAGATCCACCACAGTCACCGAAACCCCCGGGACGAGGGCGCAAATCGCCAGCGACGACAAGTCGTGGTCACCGATGCAAAGGAGGCGCGCTCCCGTTAGGTCGAAAGTCGCATTCAGCCACAGCGCCCTCCGCACTACCGTCTCAGCGGTAGCCGCGACGTGATCCAGCGCTTCCCGTCCCGCAGGCGCAGCAGCGATGTCAGCATCGGTTTGCGCGACCAGCGCGCTGTGCGCGGCTAGCCGCGTCCTGTACGGATCGGGGATTTGGTCCCGGCGCAACTGGTCAACCGCGAAGCGATCACGGTAGACGGCAACCCGGTCCGCCCGGATCTCGAATCCAGGGGCATTCCGGTCCAGGTCGCTATCCGCAGCCCGCAACAGCGATTCCACGGTTCTCCGAGGCAGTGCCGAGGCGCGGACGAGGCTATCTATTGTCTGCCGGCGCTCGGTCAGCATCGCCAGAACTTCCCGCAGTCGGCGTTTGCCCACCCCGGCCTCGGCGACCAACGCTGCGACCGCAGCCAAGGGGTCACTGGCGGCCCCCGCGGCCATACGGTCCCCTGTCACACGCGCCACAGTCCCCGTACACGGTCGTAGTCAGCAACACTGTCGCCACCAACCTAGTGCATCGACCCATGGGTCCTGACTGGCCCGGAATCAACACGAGTTACCGCTTCTAGGCGGCAGCCGTCTTACCGGTCCGGGCTGCGACCCAAACCCGTCCGAAGCTACGCTAAAGGGATGGGTTCACTGGATTCTGCGGGCACTGATTCCGATCCAGAGGTTGCCGCCACCGTCCGGCTGCTGCACCGGCGGCGCGGCTGGATTTGGGTAACGGTCATCAGCGTCGCGGCCTGGGTGGTGGTCTGCGGGCTGCTTGGATCGCTCGACCCCAATGGCAGCGGGCCGGGCCTGGCCGTCGCCGCGATCCTCGTGCTGCTGCTGACAGTCGTCGCCATCGTCGGCATTGTCGCCTCCGTGGTAGACACGGTGAAGCTGCGTCGGCGCGGCGTAGGCGTGCGTAAGCAGGCCATGCAGCGCACCGCGCATTACCCGGCCCGGGCGCACGCCTACAGTTACCCGCCGCGGCACCGGTTCACGTGGATATTCAGCTGGATCTTGATGCTGATCCTGCTGGGGATCGGGGTGGCCGCGCTGCCCGGCCTGGTTGACGGGGTCGCGTACGTCGCCGGCGCGGAGAACACCTCTACTTTCCTCCCCATGTCGTACGGCCAAGATTGCGGTCGGAGTGGGTGCACGACCGTGACCAATGGCGTGCTTGCCAGCGGTGCCAACGTGACCTGGCCGGACCAGGTGCCGCTCGGACAGCCGTTCCCGGTGCACGAACCAATGTGGAACTGGGGATTCGGGACTCAGCTGATTGACGGTGACGGGACCGCGGCCGGGGTCATCTTCGCCGGCGTCCTGTTCGACGGGTTCTCGGTCCTCGTGCTGGTTCACCTGGTCAAGCTGGCGCGCCGCTGGCTGCGGCACCGCCGGCTCGGTCAGCAGATGGCGGGCAAGGACTGGGCACCGAGCCGCCGTTGAGCTCCCGGGCAGCGAAATCCTCATCCTGGTCCGTGCCCACGAGTCGCGACCCGGGCTGTGTGGCATCGTGGAGGCCATGGCTGAGAAAACGCACCGCCAGGTAAGCATCGTACGGATCGAGAACAGCAGGTACACCGTCACGAACGACCGCGGCGGTCGGATCACGATCGGCACAGGCGAGGGAACCGACTTCACTCCCGTTGATCTCCTGCTGGCCGCGATCGGCGGCTGCACGGCGGTCGACGTCGACATCCTCACGTCGCGCCGCGCCGAGCCCGACCGCTTCTACGTCGGGGTGGGAGCGGAAAAGGTCAGGGACAGAAGCGGCAATCACCTGGCCGACATCACCGTGACATTCCGTATCGCCTTCCCCGACGGCGAGGCCGGCGACAAGGCCCGCGCCATCTTGCCGGATGCGGTCAGGCAGTCCCACGAGCGCCTCTGCACGGTGAGCCGCACCGTCGAACTCGGCACCCCGATCGCGACGCACATCGACTAGGCGGACGACCTTGACCCGCCCTGCTGCTACGTCTGAGGGCACTCGGGACCCGCACCTGCGAGACGGGAGACCGCTGGCAAGGCGGCCAGGGCCTGCTCGATCGAGGCGAAGCTGATGCGTTCCTGCTCCAGGCGGACGGCGGGGCCGAATTCGCCGACGGCCAGGTCGCGGTAGAGGGCCTGTTCGGCAGCTTCGAGCAGTTCGAGGGCCGCGGCCGTAGGGATCGGCTCGCGCACCCACTGCTCGCGGTGGGCGAGGAGAGTGGCGCGATCCATCAGAATGGATCGGGCGTGCGGGACGTAGTGCCGCAGGCGGTTCAGGATCGCGAAGCCGTGAGTGTCGATGTCACCCCAGTAGATGACGTCTAGGGCGCTGAGCCAGGCCAGCGATTCGAGTACGGGGACCGCGTAGCCACCGCCGAAGATGACCATCGCGCCGACGGCGAGCGGAAACGCCAGGTAGGTGATCTCGTTCTCGACGATGTAGGCGCGGGTGATTCCCGGCGGCGGGGCGGTGAACTCCCCCGCGCGGACGGTCAGCTCGCTGAAGCCGCTGTCGCCGACGGCGCTGTCGTTGGCGGAACGGCGGAACCGAACGTAGCCGGGCTTGCGGCGGAACCGGAAGTGGGCCTCAAAGTCACGGGTCTGCGGATCGATCCGGTTCGCGCCTAGCTGCTCGTCAAGCAGGTCGGTGAGCACGCCCTTGTGCCGCTCGATGAACTTCGTATCGACGCCGGGCACGTCCACCTGCCGCAGGTACATCCCCGGTGTCTGGCGCTGGTCGATCCAGGCCACGGTCGCGAGGAGCTGGGGCCAGTCTCGGGCGAGGGCGAGCGCCTTGACCGGATGGGTCGTGAGCCAGGGCACCAGGCGCGGACAAGCAGCCCTAGTTTGCTCGGTCAGATCCGCTAGGCGGCGGACCTCGGCGGCGGTGCCGAGCAGCGCCCACGCCTGCTCGTAGCCGTCGACCCAGGCCCGGCCAGGGATCAGGTTGGCTCCGATATGCCTGCCGCCGATCTTCTTGTACTCCACGCGCAGCGGACCGCGGGCCGCCTGCTCCCACTCCCCCGCCCACTTCTGCACCTCGCCGAGGCGCTCGCCGATCTCGGTTGGGCCGGGGCCGCGCAGCGGGAAGTCGAGCGGTGCCCACTCCCGGTCGGCCGCATAGGCGGCCAGCAGGGTGCCCCATTTCCTGCGAACCGCCTCGCGCACATCGGCGGGGCGGGTCCAGGCCGACGGCGCCATTTCAGGCCACGGGGACGGGGGCGGGGACGGGGGCGGCAACGCGGACGGTCGATGGAACGACCCCGGCGAGCAGGTGCGCCTCGCGGCGGGCGCGGTACTCCTCGATCGTGAGCGTCTGCAGCCGGGACGCGCTGCTCGTCGGGTTGTCGACGAACCCGACGGCGGACACGTACGGCTCGATGACGTGGATCTTCTGCAGCGGTGTCACGATCAGCAACTGGAGGCCAAGCCGCTCGAACAGCTCAAGCGCGAATCTGGTCGACTCGTCCGAGCCCCGGCCGAACGCCTCGTCAATGACCGCGAACTGGAACGTCCGCGACTTCGCGGCGCCCCACTCAAGCTTGAACTGGTACGCCAGGGAAGCGGCGAGGATGGTGTAGGCGAGCTTCTCCTTCTGGCCGCCCGACTTGCCCGCCGAGTCCGCGTAGTGCTCGTACTCGGTGTCATCCTCGCGGTAGCGCTCGGAGGCGGCGAACAGGAACCAGTTGCGGACGTCCGTGACGAACCGCGTCCATCGCCGGTCGGTCTCGGTCTGGCCCTCACGGCCGCGGAAGCGCTCGATGATCCGGCTCACCTGGAGAAACTTCTGCTCGGAGTACTGGTCGTCGCCGTCGCCGGCGCCGGCCGACACGGCGCCGTCCGTGCAGGCGCGCAGGTCGTGACGGAAGTCGCGGATCTCCTGATGCGGCGTTTGCTGCTGCAGCAGCTTGATGTACCGGCCGGGGTTGTAGTCCACGCCGACCAGCGAGGCGTTGATCGTGTCGATCCGCTCCCTGATCACGTCGGCCTGCTTGTTCAGCTGCGACTGGAAGGTGGCGATGTCCCTGATCGTGTTCTGGTTCAGGTAGGTCTTGAACTGGTGCTGGAAGCGGGGCAGGTCGTCGTCGATGAGCTGCTTGTGCAGGTCCCGGTAGCCGGCCGCGGACTCGACGGCGTTGTCGAGCTCGGATGTCTCCACCGGGTACTGGCGGCGGAATTCGCCCATCGCGTTGACGATGCGGCTGCTCAGCCGGGTCTTCCGGTCGGCCCGCCGTTCGGTGAGGTCGATGATCAGCGAAGCGGACGCGGTCTCGGCCTTGTCGCAGGCGGCGGCGGTGCCTGGTGGCTCGTGGCCCGCCTTCGCCAGGAGGTCGCGGATGGCGGCGAAGTGCGTCCCGGCCTGTGCGAAGCCGGGCTCGCCGAGGATCTTCCGCGTCTCGCGCAGGCCGTCCTCAGCGTCGCCGATCCGGTTCTCGACGGCCCCGAGCCGACCCTCTGCCGCTGTCTTGATGCGCTCGACGTCGGCGATCGCGCTGGTTACCGTCTTGAGGTCGGTGTCCAGCTGGGCGAGCTCCGCCGACGCCGCCTTGAGCTTGGTGTGCTCGTCCTTGAGCCCCGCGATTTTGTTGACCACGGACTGCCAGTCGATCTCGGCGAACTCGCTGGTCTGGTCCAGGCCGGCGAGCACCTGGCCGCGCTTGATCGCGGCATCCAGCTCCCCCTTGAGCTTGGCCTCGGCGTCCGTGAGGGCGCTGAGCTTCCCCTGGAGCGCGGTTGCCTGCCGCAGCAGGGCGTCGATCTTCCGCTCGTTGGTCCAGCCGAGCACGTACGTGCTGCGGTCGTCGATGCGGAACCGGTCGTCCTTCTCGTGCCGCCCGCCCGACCCCTTGATCTGCCCCGCCCGGGTGATGGCCCGCGGCGTGCGGCGGAACTCCTCCATGGAGGCGACGCACTCGTAATCGGCCCGGGTCGCCAGCTCGTCCTCCACCCAGGAGGCGAACGGCGTGTCCCTGACGTCCAGTTTGGCGGACAACGGGTTCCGGCTCGCCGAGCGGGCAGGCGGGCGCAGGCGCCGGCCATCGCGGGACCCTGTATCGCGTGACCCCGCGCCGGCCATCGCCGGCACCCGGTAGTACACCACCCGCCCGTTGAGGAAGTGATCGTTGATCCAGTCGGCGACTGGCGTGTAGTGGTCGTCCGGCACCAGGATCGACAGGGCGAAGCTGTGCAGCAGCCGCTCGGCGGCGCCTTCCCAGTCCGACTCGTGCTCAAGCACAGTGATCAGCTCGCCGGCGAACGGGAGGGCCGATTCGGTGAGCTTTAGCTCCTGGCAGAGCAGCCGGCGGATATCGAGGTTGCGCTTGGGAATGTTGCTCTTCCGCTCGCGCAGGCTGCGCAGTTCCGCGCCGACCTTCGCTGACTCCTCCCGCAGCGGGCGCTCGTCGCCGGCGATGTCTTTCAGCCGCTGCTGGCAGTCGTCGGCCGTCCGGCTGGCGCGCTCGTGCGCCGCCGTGATCTCGCCGCGGCGCGCCGCGAACTGCGCCGCGGTCTGCACCGGGTCCAGGCCCGCCTCGCCGAGCAGGTTCCCGAACCGCTGCGCACGGGCCATCCGCGCGGCGCGGGTCTTTCCCTCCTCATCGATCTGCCGCTCGATTTCCGCGAGCCGGTTGCCGCCGTGCCCGGCGCGGTCGACCCTAAGCTGAGTTTCCCGCTCCCGCAGGCCCTTGAGCTGATCGTCTAGACCGTCGCGCTGGACAGTAAGCCCGGTCCGTTCAGAAGAAAGCTTGTTGAGCAACCCGTCGAGGAGCTCGGCCTTGGCGTCCGCGAAGTAATATTTCAGCGCCTCGCGCTGCGCGTTGAGCGCGCTGATCTCGGAATTCACCGCGTCGTAGGCGTCGCAGTCCTTCAGCAGCGGGGTGAGAGCGGTGAGCTGCGCCTGGGCGCGCTGCACCGCTTCGTGCGCCTTGGTGAGATCCTCGAAGTGGGCGATGATGTTCGCGGTTGCCTTCGCCGCGTCGAACGGCTCGAGCATGTGGTCGCGGACGAAATCGGTGAGGTTTCCCACCGATTTCATCGAGACCGTCTGGTGGAACAGCTCCATCGCCTGTTCCGATTCTATGCCGAGGCGGCGGCGGAAATCCTTTCCGTATTCGGGGAACCCGTCGTGTACCCGGATTCCTGAGTCGGCGCGGAGCCGCTTGCGCAGCAGCGCCATGTCGGTGCCGAAATCGTCGAAATCCCCCGCCACCGACAGCGCCCGATCCGCGGTGACGTAGAAGCGATCCGGCTGGCCGGCGGCGTCGGCGTTGCGCATCCAGAACACCTGCGCGAGCGTGACGGTGGCGTCGTAACCCTCGTTGCGGAATACGCCGAGTAGCACGCTGAATTTAGTGCCGTCACGCAGGCCCACGGGTTTCGTGGTGCCGGTGACCTCATTGCGCTCTGACTTGTAAAAGCCGAGGACATACGAGCGGAGCGAACGCTCGCGGGTCTCCGCGCCGGCCGCCTTGTTGTACGAAATGCGATTGGCCGGCAATAGCAGCGTCGTGACCGCGTCCACGATGGTGGACTTACCCGAGCCGATATCGCCGGTAAGCAGCGCGGTCCGGGCGTTCGCGTGCAGCGTCCAGACGCGGCGATCGAAAGTGCCCCAGTTATACAGCTCAAGACGAGCCAGGCGGAATCCGCTGAGCGGCTGTGTCATTCTTCGTCCCCGGTCCCGGTCACTAGGTGAGCGTATTCGGCTAGCTTTTCGTCAAAATCGGCGAGCCACTGGCCGTCCACGAAGGCCTTCAGGATTCGGCGGACTTCGTAGACCTGCTCGGTGTTCTTCGCCTGGCGGAGGAAGCCGTACTCGACCGCCTTGTTGATGTGCGCGTCTATCTGGTCGGTCAGCCGCGCCTCGTTGCTCGTCGGCGGGAGGAACACCCGGATCATTTCGGTGACCTGCTCGCGGCTGAGCATGAGCCGGGAATCGCCGCCGTGCGCGTCGAATTCGGCCAGCTTCTTGCGCAGCAGCGCGAGCAGCAGGCTGACGTGGAAGGACAGCGAGCGGCGCGGGATCAGGCGGGGCAGCTGGTTCGCCTCGTCCGGATCATCGGCGGGACGCTGCCGGAGGAACGCGTAGCCTTCGGCCTCGTCGATGACGACAAGCAGGCCGAGTACGGCGACGTAGTCGCGCACCTGCGCCTGGAGCGCGAGCAGGTGCCGCCAGGCCTTCTCATGCGTGTCGCGGTAGACGACGCCCTTCATCAGCTGCGTGACCGCCTGTGACAGGTCGGGCTCGGTCGTCGCGGTCATCGGGCCACGCTCCCAGTTCGCGTGAAGGTAACCCGGGGAAGCGTGGCGGTCCGGGCCCGGCCGTCGGGTTCTGTCCAGCTGACTTGCTCGGTGTGCCGGTCGTCGTAGACGATGGCGAACGCGTCGTCCTTGAGCGACAGGTACGTGACGAGTTCCGCGAGGCCGTGCGTGAGCGGCGCCTGCGTGATGAGCTCGGCGAGCCCGATCTGCGGGGCGCGCCGCAGCGCCTGGCGGACGCCGCCGCGCAGCGGCCCGGGGTCCACGTAGACCTGCTCGAACAGCTTCGCCGGGTCGGTCTCCTCGGCCTCGCCGGCCGGCGCTACCCCGGTGCTGTCGATGCGGGGCTTGCGGACCGGGGCGTACAGCGGGCGCTCCATCGGCAGCCGAATGGCGGGCGTCGCCGTGTCGATTTCCATCGTTATCGGGATATTTCCTGATTCGCGGAGCTGGAGGGCGCGGGACTCGATGCCGCGCAGGATGTCGATCACCCGGCGGTTCTCAAACCAGACCTGGTCGTCGAGGAACCTTCTGAGCTGGTCGGAGAGCTGCCGTACTGTCGTCTGGGTGCGCTCGGCAGCGTCCAGCCAGTCGTAGTGGATGTGCCGCAACCGCGGGTCGCTCTCGGCGATCTCGGTCAGCTCATGCACGCTGTCCAGCAGGCCGGACAACTCCTCCTGGCGCGCTTGGGAGAGCAGGAAATCGTAGAACGCCTGGAACGACTTGCCCTGGTCGGAGCCAGCGATCGACTCACGGCTGCCGAGCACGTCGTCAAGCAGCTCGCCCTTGCCGCCGTGCCAGCCCGCGATCTTCTCCCGCAGCTGCCGGTCCAGCCTCCTGAAGTTCTCCTCGACCTCGCGGAAGTCGGCAAGCAGCTCCCGCGCGGTCGCCGAGAACTGCTGGTAGCGGTCGCGCACCCCACTTGAGTCGAGCATGCTGAGGTCGCCGACCTCGATGCGCGCGATCTCGTCGTCCAGCTGCTGCCTGCGCCGGCGCAGCTCCTCGATCCGCGCCTGCGGATCGGTCTCGGTACCGAAGACGATCTGCCGCAGCAGCTCGAAGATCGTGTTCAACCGCGACTCGGTGCCGACGAACTCGCGCTCGCCTAGCCCTCGCACCCACGCGAGCGCCTTCTCGACCGCCGGGGTGGCGTCGAAGTGCGGCTCGTCGCTGCCCTCGGGGTAGTACTTGCGCAGCCATCCAGCCTGTGGGCTCGCCCAGTCGTCGAGGTAGGCCCTGGCCGCTTTCGGGAAGCCGCCGGGGGTTCGCTCGTTCAGCGCGAACAGCTCATCATCCAGCCGACTCGCCAGCTCGGCCGCGGGGATGGAACGGACGTTGCCGTTGACGAACACTTGGTCCAGGAAGCTCAGCACCAGCGGCGCGTTCTCGGCACGCAGCAGCCGCCACGCCGGGCTGTTGGCACGCAGCCAGGCGATCTCGTCGAAACCGCTCCCGCCCGTCATGAGAGACATGCTAGGGCGGCGCTACGACATTCCGCCGCGCTGTTTCCGTTCCTTGCTGTGTTGGATTCCGAAGCGCAAAAAGAAAAATCAGATCATCCCGAACGGACCGTGGTGACTCCCTCAGGTAATGGGGCACGCCGCAGCCGACCTGTTACCCCGGGATGCTCCAGATGTCCAGCTTGCTGAAGGTTCCCGTGCTGACGTCCAGTGAGCCGGTCGAGAGGAGCTCGCTGCCACCGGGGCCGACGCTCAGAACCTCCTCGTTGGCGCCGCCGGGCACGGTCAGGGTGATGACATGGGTGCGCGTCGCGATGTTCCAGATGTCCACCACCTCCGAGGCGTAGGCCGGAGACGTGAAGGCGTACTCGCTGTCGACGCCGAAAGTAACGCCGCCATCCGTCGTCGGCCAGCGTGGGTCCGTTGGCGTGATGTAGGTCCCGGTCACCGTGCCCCACAGTTTCGCGGCCGCCGCCGAGCCGCCGGGGACGTAGACCGTATTCCCATCCAGGCTGACCTGCGGAAAGATGGTGGTGGAACCCGAGTAGGGGTAGTGGAAGGTCCCGACGACCTGGTTCGACAGCGCGTCTACGAGATACGCCACGCCGTTGGTGTCGCTGATGAGGATGTACTTTCCGTCGCCGTCGGGCCGGACGGTCGCGACGGCCGAGCTCCCCGGGTTCTTCACCTGGGCGTAAAGCTTGTCGTTGGCCATTTCATACTCGGCCACGGTGCCGTCCGCGCTGATGGCGGCGAGCACGCTGCTGCCAAAGCTGTACCCCAGTGCCGAACCGGCGGGCATGGGATAGCGGTGAGCGGTTTTCCCGGTCGCGATGTCCAGGTCGTACAGTTCGTCGTCGGTGGGATCGACGGCGTACAGCGTGTTGTCATCGGGCGAGAAGGACACCGGGTCCGCTACGTCGTTACCCCCGACGGACATCGTCTGGATGCGCTTAAGGGTTCCGGCGCTGAATACGTAGGCATCGGCCCCGGTACTGGCGGCGGCGATGTAATTGCCGTCCGCGCTGAAGAGCGCGTATTTCATGGGGCCGCCATCGGGCGCGGCGAGCGTGCCGACGAGCGATGCGGTCCCCGTCTGGTCGGCCGCGGCGGCGAGGGGGGTCGTGCTTCCGGTTGAAGCAGTTCGCGTCGGCGAACCACCGGTTTTGCCGTGCTGGCCCACCAGGGTCACGCCCACGATGACGCCGGCCACCAGGAGAACCGCCGCCGCGACCGATCCTCCGACGATGAGGCCCGTGTTCCGGCGCGGAGGACGCTGTCCCTGGCCGGGGGCTGGCAGCACCTGTCCAGGTCGTTGCGGCCAAGCCTGCCCAGTTCCGGCTGTGGCCGCGCCGCCTGCGCTTTGCGGGAACGCGCCGACCGGGCCTGAAGGAACTCCAGACCCCTGCCAGCCCCCGGAATCTGGCGGAACTGAGGGGTTTTGCCATCCTCCGCCCGTGACGGTCTGCTGATATCCCAGGTCTCCCGGCGCCGTGAAGGGACCCTGTGCTTGCGGCGGCAGCGAGGCACCCTGGGAAGCGCCTGCCCCGATGCCAAGCGCACCGCGGAGCGCCAAGGCGAACGCGGCGCAGGACTCGTAGCGCTCGGCGGGGTTCTTTGCCATGCCTCTCGTCAGGACCCCGTTGACGGCGGCCGGCACCTCTGGCCGGATGGCGGTCAGTGCCGGAACCGGGGTATTGACGTGCGCGAAGAGCCTCGACAGCGCGTCGCCGTGGCCGAACGGCACGGTGCCGGCGAGAAGGCTGAACGCGACGCAGGCCAGGGCGTACTGGTCGGCGCGCCCATCGACCAGGCCGCCGACTACCTGCTCTGGTGCGCAGTAGTCTGGCGTGCCCATGAACCGGCCGATGGCGGTCAGCCCGGTCGCGCCTGCGGCGGTGGACTTGGAAATGCCGAAGTCCGACAGGTACGCGTGCTCGCGGCGCCCGGGGATCCTCTCGACGAGGATATTGCCCGGCTTGACATCGCGGTGCACCAGACCGATGGCGTGCACGGCGTCGAGCGCGCCGGCGACCTGGGAGACGAGATCGGCCGCCTGGGCCGGCGGGAGCGGCCCGTCCGCGGCGCGCTGCAGGCGGCTCAGGTCCCCGCCGGCCACGAACCTGGTTGCGATGTACAGGAGCCCGTCGGCGTCGCCCGCCCCGTACACCGGCACGATGTGCGGCTCGTCGACCGCGGCGACCGCCCGCGATTCCCGCAGGAACCTGGCCCGGAACTCCTCATCCGACGCGAGCGCGGGAGCGAGTACCTTGACCGCCACCAGGCGGCCGAGCACGTCGTCGCGAGCGCGGTACACGATCGCCATCCCGCCCGCCCCGACCTGTTCTTCGATCACGTAGCCCGCGACCTTGCTCCCCGGCATGAGTATCCCCTGCGTACCCACCGCCTGCGCCCCCATCGAGGGAGTACCCGGATCCTCCGCCACTTGCGCCTCCCGCCCAGTGACACCTGGCCAAAAAACCTACTAGCGAATCGCCCAACTATCTCTAGTTTGAAGGCATTGCGGCGAGTCAGACGCCGACCGGTCGTGCCCGCTCGGGCGGGGTGCCGATCTCGCTGACGTCGTGGCCGGTGCAGGGGCGACGGGTGGCCGTCGCGCCCCGAATCCGGGACGGGTCGAACCACCGGATGTCGCCACGCAGCCGGCACCACGCGACCAGCAACCACCGGCCCCGGGTGAGGGCGAAGATCATCGGCTCCACCTCGCGCCGTGTGCTCCGCCCCTGGGCGTCGGTGTATGCGAGGTTCACGGTGACCTGGTCGATGAGCGCTTCCTCGAGGACAGACATCACCGGACGGGGCGCGCTCGGCCGGACGTCGACCCAGATCCGGTGGGACAGGGCCGCCGCCCGGCGACGGGCGGCCGGGTCGAGCACGTCGAGCACCTTGCGGGTCGCGGTGCGGGCCAAGTCGGAGAACGGCGCCTGGGCCGTCACGGCCACGGCGGCGGTGAGGGCCAATGCCTGTGCCGCCGTGAAGTTCACCGGCGGCAGCGACGAGCTCTCCGCCAGCCCATAGCCACCGCCGGGACCCGTCCTCCCCCAGACCGGCAGGCCGCCGGCCTCGAGGGCAGCGAGGTCGCGCTTGACTGTGCGGGTCGTTACCTCGAACTCGTCGGCGAGCTGCTGCGCGGTGCGGCCACGCGTGCCGGCCCGGCGCAGCGACTCGGTGAGGGCATGAAGGCGCTCGGTGCGATTCACTCCGCCATCATCGCAGGAATGGTGACCAAAATAGTGACATACGGTCGTCGTGCCCCCGGAGAAGTATGAGGGCATGGACACCAAGACACCCAGCACTCCAACGATCGTGCTCGTCCCCGGCTACTGGCTCGGTGCCTGGGCGTGGGACGCTGTCGCCGCCGAGCTACGTGGGCGCGGCTACCACGTCATCGCGGTCACCCTGCCGGGGCTTGACCGCAACGACCCCCATCGTGCGTCGACGACCGTGGCACAGCAAGCCGACGGGCTGCGCTCGGCCGTCCACGCTGCTGCCGCCGACGGCTCCTCCGTCGTCCTCGTCGCGCACAGCGGCGCCGGATACCCCACCTCGGTGCTCCTCGACCAAGATCCCACCGCGGTCGCCCGCGTCGTCTACGTCGACAGCGGGCCATCCGGTGACGGCTCAGCCTCCGACGCCTCAGTGCCACCCGAGGCGGAGGAGGTGCCGCTGCCACCGTTCGAGCAGCTGCGCGCAAGCCTCGACGGCCTCAGCGATGAAGACCTCGAGCGGTTCCGCGCCCAGGCGGTGCCGGAGCCCGGACCGGTCGTGCGGGAGCCGCTGCACCTCAAGAACGACTCCCGGCGCGACGTCCCGTCGACGATCATCGCCTGCTCGTACTCCTCCGAAGTGATCATGCAAATGGCCCGCCAGGGACACCCGATGATGGCGGAGGTGGCCACCCTTCGCAACCTCGAGCTAGTAGACCTTCCGACCGGGCACTGGCCGATGTGGAGCCGCCCCGCGGACCTCGCCTCGGCGATCGCAAACGCCGCAGCGCATTGACGAGATACTAATACCGGGCCAGCACCTCGAAGTGCAGGTCCGGGATGAGGCGGACGCCTTCGGACCAGTACTTCCGCAGGGCTTCCTTGCCCCGGATCACCCCGTCACCGCCGAGCAGGCGGACGGCCGCCGGAGAGGTGAAGACGACGTCGTCGGTGAAGTGCGCGAGCAGCGCGTCAACGTCGTGGGCGTTCCAGTCCCTGACCCACTGCTCCGTGAACGCCTGGGCCTCCGCAATATCCATGCGGAAATGTTCCCATACCAAAATCTGTGAGACAAACGGATTGGCTTGCCGAGGTCGCCACCAACCTGCAATCGCTCGCGAACGCCTCCGCAACGTCAGAGTAACAGGATGACCGCATGAACAACACCTCACCTGCCGCAGCCAACGCTCGCCTGCGCAACTCAGTCCTGCGGTGGCGAGATGGTTAGCCTCGACCGGAGGCAGCTATTGCACGCTGCGGGAGCTGGCGCGGCGCTCGCGATTACTGGTAAGCAGCTTTCGGCGGGGGCCAAGGCGACGCCAGCCTCGAGTCCGCCGATTGCGGACCCAGTAAACGTGCGGAACTACGGGGCCGCGGGGGATGGCACCACCGACGATACGGCCGCGATCAATTCCGCTATCAATGCCGCCACCGGGAATGCCTCGCCGGCTGCGAACACCAGATTGCCGACCGCGGGGGTCTACCTGCCTCCTGGCAAATATAAGGTAACCTCTGACCTGCTCATCCAGTCGGTCGAAGGTTTCGCTTTTGCAGGCGCCGGAGCGGAGCTCAGCATGTTGCTAGCCACAGGCACGGGCTTCAAGAACGCCGTCTTGAACATCGACGGCTCGGCCATGGGCAGTTTTCAGGGATTCTCCATAATGGGGGACGGCACAGAAGCGGCAGGCGATCAAGCGCTGCCGAACGCGATAAATCTCACGTGGACGACCGCTGCGGCTAGGTCAACCACGGGTAACATCTTCAGCAACATCTATGTCGGGAACCTAAGGTTTGCCTGCGGCATGCGGATGGGCGCGCCGTCCGGCACCACTCGCCAAGTTGACGGCACCACGATCCGCGACGTCATCATTTCCGGAGCGGGGAACGCCCACTACGCTTACAGCACGCTGTACCTGTACGGATTCTACTTTGGTAACGGCATGTCCGGCAATCAATATGATTATGTTGCCTATAATTCGTCTGCAGCGCAGTGCCGAGCCGGGGTCTACTGCAATGCCAGTGGCTTCGAATGGTACGGCGGTCAGCCGTCGAATAATGCGATTGATTTCCAGTTCGTTGGCGCTCCCGTGCAGACGACCATACAGGGCATACAGTCGCAAGAGTCCGGCCAACTGCTCAATGTTGTCGGCGGCAGCGCCGTTGCCACGGTCTCCGTGCGCGATCTTCTGTTCACTACTAACTCTCTCGTGAGCAGCGGATACTGGATTCAGGTAACAGGCATAGCGAGGGGCTGGGAATTCTCCAACGTCCGGGCCTGGACAGGGACGGCAAAACCGGTCATCTTCTTCTCGGGACAGGGAAACGCCGAGGTAGCCACCCTCATCAATGTCGCGCAGCAGAATACCGCGACAGCGGGAATAGTCGTTCAAAGCGGCGGTTCCGTCAAGCTGATCAACTACATGCAGCTGAACGCCGATCCTCAGTTGACCGCGGTGTGGCACGACCTAATCATAAGTACGACGTCGGCACATAACTGCACGCAGAGCGACCGTTATGTGCTCGCGGACGCGGCCACGGCGGCGTTCAAGGTCACGCTTCCCAACGCCTCCCTCTGCCCGGGCAAGGCGTACACCGTGAAGAAGATAGATTCCAGCGCGCATGCGGTGACCATTGCCTCTACCGCGGGCCAGAGCATCGACGGGGCGACCACATACCAACTGCGATCCCAGCACAACGCGGTTGACGTGGTGAGCAACGGCAGCGCCTGGTTCGTCACCGCGAAGCTCTGAGGCTGCCGGAGTGACGAGACCGCGCGCTCCGCACTGGAGACAAGGCCGCTTAGCACCGCGCCGAGCTCTGCGGCAAGCCGCCCGCGGAGTCTGGTTTCGGCGCTGGTGGTTTTCCTGCGCCGCCTGCAGCTTCTGCCTGTCCTGCGCGATGACCGCTGAACCACCACTCATCCGACTGCACCGCCGACGGGCCCGCCTGGCTCGCCGTGCCCGGCACGGCCCGGGCCGGTGCCGCGCTGGCGAGCGCCAGGCACGCGGCCCCGAGAACACCGAATGCGGCCAGCACCCGCCGTGACCCGAACATTCACCACGATCCTGGTGTCGGATTTCCCGTCCCAGTCGACCGCGGGCGAGCCGTTAAAGGCTATCGCTCAGAACAGCGCCAATTCAATCCAAGTCCGACAATGGCATCAATTGACACGCAACTAACAGTTACGTATCCAATTAGATACACAGCGTTTCAAGCGCTCTGATCTCGTATTATTCGTGGTTACTGGCGAGGTGCGGGATGAGCCCGACCTGCGTGTAACCCAACGGGCCATCTTGAACGGACCGTGGTCTCCGCGTCACTCGCCCACAGCTTGCAACAACGGCCAGACGTCCGTGTGCTCCACCTGAGCTCGACGGTGATCACGCAGCAGCAGCCTTCCAGCGCAGCACGATCCGCAGGCAGACGAAGGGGCGCAGGCTTGAAATGACCTCCCGAGCAAATCGCCGAGACGATGCGCGGTCACAGTCCCGCGGCGAGTTCCCGGTGAGCTTCCGGCATCCCGGCCGGCAGGTCGCTGAGCCTGAACAGGCGCGCTTCGAGGACTTCCCTCGGGTCTAGAGCCAAGCCGTCGAGCCCGCCGACGAGGGTTGCCTCGTAGTAGACCTCGACCCGGTAACGGAACCCGCTGCGGACCTTCAGCAGCCGCCCCGCCTTGACGGCAAGGCCGGTTTCCTCGCGCACCTCACGGGCGATGGTGTCCTCGTGCCGCTCGCCCTTGTTCGCGTACCCGGTGGGGAACCCCCACTGCCGGTCCGGCGGCCAGAGCCGATGGCGCAACAGCAGCACTCGCCCGTCATCGTCGCGGACGACCCCGGTGATGCCGCAGATGAACTTGGAGTGCATGACCCACAGGAACCGCCACTGAAGCGGCCTGCCGAGCCTCCACAGCCTGGCCAGGAGATCGTTCATAGCTGCGTCACCACAGTTCGTCGCGGCGATGATAAACGGCGATCTCGTCCCGCTGGAGGCGTGGCTGGACGCACGGCACGGTCCGGGCTGCTTCGCGAGGCTGTTTCGCGCGCCGTCGTTCGACGCGATGCCGGAGCTGGTCAGGTGATGCCGCAGCGGGCGGCCAGGCCGCGCAGCTCGGGGCCGGTCCGCCCGGTGACCAGCAGACCGGATACCAGGTCGCGGACTGCCGGGCGGGCGTGGATCTCCTGCGGGGCCTCCCGCTCGGCGGCCAACAGCGCGCTGACGGAGTCGTCGCGCCGCCCCCAGTTCACGTAGGCGCGGGCGGTGTCGGTCCAGTACCGGGCGCGGCGCTCGGTCGTCGGCAGGCTCGCGGGAACGATCCGCAGCGCCGCCGCGACCGCCGCGCCAGGATCGCCCGAGTAGTTCTCCGCCGAGACCCGGTGCAGTTCCACCGTCGCGGGAGTAAATCCTCCGTTGTGATCGCGAAGCAACACACGGCCCTCGAGTCCAGCGGCGATCGAGGCTGCCTCGCCGCTCAACTCCCGCATCGTGTCCCTGTCCCCGGCGCGTGCAGCCGTGTAGGCGGCGGACTGGATCAGCAGTCCGCGCTCGGCCGTCAGCCGGGAACCCGGCCCGCCCAGTAGCGGACTCGCCGCAGCCGCCAGCGCGATGGACGCCGCCTGGTCGTGCCAGCCGGCCTTACGGGCGAGCACAGCCAGGTTCCGCGCCGCCTCGCCCGCGGCCAGTGGGTCGCCGCCGCCAAAGGCCAGCACCCGGGCGCGGTCGGCGGCCATCCAGCCAAGCTGCTGGTCATCGAGCTTGATCAGCATCCGCGTCGCCAGTGTGTAGATCCCCGCCAGCAGCGCATCGCGCTCACGGGAATCATCGCTCTCGGCCGCAAGCCCGTGCCCGGCGGAGATCAGCCGGGGCAGGCTGACAGACAGCCGACCGTACCGGCTGCCCCGGAAATCCGCCAGCGCCCCGTCCAGCGCCGCCCGCACCGCGCCTGCCGGTACCCGAGACGGGACGGGCACGAGGCCGAGCATCGCATCCCGCACACGTCCGACCAGCAGCTCGCCGATCCTGCTGTCCGCAGGCCCGTCCGGCGGGACGGCGGCGGCCACCCGGCTGCCGACCACGCCGGTGGCCGCCGCGCCGAGCGCCGCCAAGAGCTGCCGTCTGCGCACGTCGTCATCCCTTCCCCCAAGCTCACCCGCCACCGTAGGGCAGCCGCCATCAGCGCTGCGGTCGCCAAGGCCAGTTGTTAGCCGGCGATGTCGGCGACTGCCTTTGTAACGGCGCGCGTGTCCCGAAGATCGGGCAAGGCGATATCCGCCCCCTCGTTCAGCAGGGCTTGCTCGCTGTCGGTCCCGGTCGCGACCGCGATCACCCGCGCGCCGCCGTGCAGCCCCGCCTGCACATCGCGGAGCGTGTCGCCGACGAGGACCGTGTTCTTCTTGTCGAAGACCTGGCCGTACCGGCCGGACGCGCGTGCCTGGGCGATCCCCACGAGATTAGCGCGCACCTTGTCATCGGAGCCGTAGCCCCCGGCGTCGAAGTCGATATAGCCGTCGAGCCCGAACACCGACAGCTTCGTGACCGCATTCGGCCGGATGTTCCCGGTGAGCACCGACTGGGCGATCCCCGGCTCCGACTGGAACGCGGCAAGCGCGGCGCGGGCGCCAGGCAGCTCGTGCCCGCGCTCCCGCAAGGTCCCGGACTTCGCCTCCGTGGCCGACACGAGCGACTCCGGGATCCGCGCGAGATACCCGGGACCGGCCTCGATCGCGTGCGCGGCGAGCATGTTCAGCATGATCTCCGGCTCGGTGCGCCCGTCGGTCTGGGCAGGCTGCTCCGCGCGCCTGCCGGTAAGCAACTCGAAGGCAAGCGCGTAGATTTCCTTGTTAACCCCGTGGTTCTCCGTCAGCGTGTGATCGATGTCCCACAGCACCGGCGGCGAGTTCCCGGTGAGCTTCCGGCCTCCCGGCCGGCAGGTCACTGAGCCTGAACAGGCGCGCTTCGAGGACTTCCCTCGGGTACCCCCACTTGCCGGTGAGGCGGCCAGAGCCGATGGCGCAGCAGCAGATGTGAGGCGAGGCGAGCGCCCCATGCGCGGCTCCGCCGGCCGAGCGAGTTCCATGCAAGGGATCCCCGGCCGACGCTAAGCTGCCAACGTGGGTACTCCTGGGGTCGTGGCGGGTTCCGCCGATGCTGAGGCGCTGCGCGCCGCGATGGTCGACGGGCTGCTGAGCTGGGGTGGCATCCGGTCGGCGGCGACGGAGGCGGCGATGCGGGCGGTGCCGAGGCACCTGTTCGTGCCGGAAGCGTCGCAGGAGCGGGCGTACGGGCGGGAGTCGGTGGTCACGCACCGGGACACGGCCGGGGTCGCGATCAGTTCGGCGTCGGGGCCGGGCGTGGTCGCGGCGATGCTGGACCAGCTCGACGTGCAGCCGGGTCACCGCGTGCTGGAGGTCGGCGCGGGGACGGGCTACAACGCGGCGTGCCTGGCCGAGTTGGCCGGGCCATCCGGCTCCGTGACCACGGTCGACATCGGGGCGGAGATGGTAGCCGACGCGCGTCGCGGCCTAGCGGCCGCGGGCTACGACCGCGTCCGGGTCATCCACGGGGACGGCACGGAAGGCTACAGTGACGATGCCCCCTACGACCGCATCATCGTCACGGCGGGGGCCTGGGAGGTCATGCCCGCGTGGCGCGACCAGCTGGCCCCGGGAGGCCGGCTGGTCCTGCCGCTGCGGATCCGGGGGATCACCCGGACCGTCGCACTGGAGCCCGATGGGGACACCTGGCGGAGCGTGTCGGTCAACGAGTGCGGGTTCATGCCCATGCGCGGACCGCAGGCGGTCGAGGAGCGCGAGGTGGAGCTGCCGGTGAACAGCGGCGTGCGGTTCCGTGTCGACGACGGGCAGCCTGCCGACTTCGCCGCGCTCGGCGCTGCCCTGAGCGGATCTCCGGCCCTCGCATGGCCCGGGGTGGTGGTGCCGCGGAAGCCGCTGGATCACCTGGACTTCTGGCTGGCCGGGAGCAGCGCGCAGGTCTGCCGGGTGATCCCGCTGGACCGGGCGGTTGAGGGAGGGCTGGTCCCTCCGCTGTATGCGTGGGGCAGTATGGGCTGCTTTTCCTCCGGCACGCTTGGATACATGATCCGCCGCCCTGCGGCCGACGGCGAAAGCCAGAAGATGATGGAGCTGGGCGCGTGCGCGTACGGTCCTGACGCACAGTGGCTGGCCGGCGAGATGGCCAGCTGCATCCGCGCCTGGTCGGAGGCTCGCCCAGGGCTGTCGGGCCTGCGCATTGAGGTCCATCCCGCAGGAAGGCCCGCACCGGCGCCGGCCATGATCGTGGCCGAGAAGCGGCACAGTACGGTCCTGGTCATCCAGGAACCAGCCAGATGAGCCGCAATAGTTATGGAAAGCGCCGGAATGGTGGCGTATCGTAATCGGCATGAGCGCTGCCGAGGCTCCTGCCGACGAGATTGGCGACCTGTTCTCCCTGGACGTCCAGACCCAATGCCAGCGGCTTTAAGGCGAAACGGTTGAGCGTCGGTTCCGTTCCTGGTTGCTCTGCGTGATGGTTCCTGGCCGCAGGCTTGTTGTTCCGGTTTCCTGCGAGACGGGCGAGGCTCCGGATAGAAGAGGGATTGCCTAGATCTCACTCTTCCCAGCCGGAGCCTCGCGTGTCTTCTTACCCTGTCCCGCCGCGTGCCGTGCCCGTTTCACCGGGGATGATCGTTGCGGTGCCCGCGGAGCTGGTGGCCTCGCCGCTGAAGAGCGGCAGGGACCTGGGTGACGCGGACCGGTCCGCGCTGGCCATCGGGGGCACGGAGAGGATTCCGCACGGGCGGCGCGGTCGTGTTCTGCAAGGTGGTCGCGGTCACCGGGGCGCAGGTGCGGCGGGACGGGCAGGTCCGGGCGAAGGGCAGCCCGGTGCATCACGCGACGCTGGGCCCGCTGGAGGCCAAGGCCGGGCCGGGTGCCGCCGGCGGGATCGCGGGGCGGGCGCCGCTGGCCGCCCGGTTCGTGAAGGGGGAACGGGAAAGACTGCTGGCCAGGGCGTTCATGATCCGGGTGATCGTCTTGATGACGCTGATGCCGGACGCGCGGGTCCAGGACGTGATCGCCGCGCTGGCGGGAGACCTGGCGCTGGTGCCGTGGGCGCGGCCGTGGCGGCCGGCGTGGCGCGGGCGGCCGGGGACTGGCGGAACGCGCTCGGCCCGGTTCCCCTGGAGGAGCTGCGGGACCTGGTGCTGGGCTCGTCCTGGCGGGAGCACCAGGAGCAGGGCTGCCCAGGTGCGGTGACCACCGGGACGAGGCGGCCGCTGCGGGCAGGGTCACTGGACGGGACGCTGCTGCGGGTCCCGGACACGCCCGCGAACAGGGCGTTCTTCGGCACCGTCGGCACGGGCGATGACTCCGGCCCGTACCCGTGCCTGCGGGCGCTGCCCTTGACCTGCTGTTCGTGCCGGGCGCTGTTCGCGATGCCCCACGGGCCCGCCGGAACGGACAAGGCCGCCGCGGAGCAGAAGCTGCTGGACGAGGCCATGGAGTGCTTCCCCTCCCTGCTCGATCCGGGCTGGATCTGGCTGATGGACCGCAACTACCACGGGGCGCCCCGGATCGCCCGCATGATCGCCTGCACGCACGTGCTGATCAGGCTCAAGAGCGACATCCTGCTGAAGCGGACCTCGCCGATCCTGCCCGACGGCTCCTACCGGGCCGAGCTGTCCGGCGACGGCGTCACGATCACGGTCCGGGTGATCGAGTACTTCGTCGATGTGGAGGGCCAGGAGGTGCCGGAGATGTTCTGCCTGATCACCGACCTGATGGACTGGGAGGACTATCCCGCCGCCGAGCTGGCCGCCCTCTACAAGTGGCGGTGGGACGGGTCGGAGACCGCGCTGCGGGAGGCCAAGGCGAGCCTGCACGGCGCTGGCCCGGGCACCGGGCCGATGCTCCGCTCCGGGGCCCCGGACCTGGTGGCGCAGGAACTCGCCGCCTGGGCCGCCGGCACCGGGATGGCCCGCGGCGTCGTCCGCGACGCCGCGCTCGCCGCCGCGCCCCCGCGGCAAGGGCGCCGGGCCGGGCTCGCGGTCCGGCCCCGGGACCTGTCCTTCGCCCGTGCCGTCCGGTCGGTCCTGTCTGCGATCCGCCTCGGGCACGCCTGCTACAAAGCCGTGACCAGCGAGATCGCGGAATACCGCAACGTCGCCGACCGGAACCGGCACCGCGCCCGGAAATCCAAGTCCCCCTCATCCTTCGCGCACGCCGGACCCGCCGACGCCGTCACCCGGATCGCACCCGCCGTCATCACCATGGCAAACACCCCAGCCTGACCAGCAGAAACATCGCATATCCGCCTGAGCGAGGCCCCAGCCGGGCCGTGGACCCGGCCACCACCGGCGTGACACGCCCGGCTTCCGGCATGCCCGCCGGAAGGAAACTACCCACAGTAACCAAAAATAGGAACTACCCACAACCGGTCAAACACCCAAAGCCCATGGCATTGCGTCCAGACCGGACCGCTTCATGAGCTCCCCAGCATGTCGACCGAGGACTGCACGAACGACACCTGCACCGATACCTGCCTCACCTGCGACCCGCCCTGACGAGGATTGAACCGGGGTCCGCGCGGAGAACGACAAGGACCGAGAGCGCGGGGAGCGGCTGAGCGTGGGGCGCCGGGTCTTCGTTCCGCTTGCCGGTGCCCCCGCGCTGGCCAGGGTGCCGCTCCTCCCGCTGGCCAGCCAGGTGGAGGATGACGCGGGGCTAGGCGCGGTGAACCCGCTTGTTGCCGAGGGCATGTTCCTGGCGTCCCGGCAGGCGAGCGCGATCGTGGCGGGTGCTGCGGAGAAGCCGCTGCACGGTCGCAGGGCCGCGACGGTGCGCAGCTACACGCTCCGGGCGCGGGCGCGGGCGACGCCGCATGGGGTGTTCGCCGGCGTCGCCCGCGCGTCGCTCACGGAGAATGGCCCGCCTGCCCTGACGGTGGGGGGCGCGCACCGGGCGCGCACCGTCCCCCATCCCGCGTGGCTGGTCGGCGTGGCCGCCGCCGTGCTGGACGACCCGGGAGTCCTGCCGCTGCTCGCACTGTCAGCCGACACGTTGGCGGTACGGCGGGGCGGGCGGTGGGAGCGCGAGCAGCAGGCAGAGCCTGGCAGAGCGGGGGTGCGGCGGGTCACCGCCCGCGCGACCGACGCCACCACCCTGATCATGACGGCGTGCGCCCACACGGCACCTTGGAGCGGGATCCTGGCCGCCGTGGCCTCCAGGTGGCCGCAAGCGCCCGAGCAGACAGTTCGCGGCGTGATCTTGGAACTCGTGCGCTGCGGGTTCCTGGCGACCGACCTGCTCCCGGAGAACGGCGGCGATGACCCGCTGGGCCACCTCCTGCAGAGGATCCCCGAAGCGCACCGCCTGCGCGACGGCCTGACGTCGGTCCGCGCATATCTCGCCCATGCCGACCGGTTCCCGCCGGGTTCCCCTGAGCGGCGAGCGGCGCTGGTCGCGGCCCAGGACGCCGCAGATCGCGTCCTGGCTCATGAGCAACCTCCCTTCTGCGCCGACGTGGCCCTGGACGCGGAGTTGGTCCTGCCGGCACGACTGGCAGAGGAGGCGGCCGAGGCCGCCGGCATCCTGTGGCGGATCGGCAGCAGCGCCGACCCCCTGGGGGCGTATCACGACCGGTTCGTCGCAAGGTACGGCCAGCACCGGTTCGTGCGGCTTCTCGACGCGGCTGACCCCGTCACCGGGATCGGCACCGCCGACGAGGGCACGGGCGAGCCACCCCTTCCCCCAGACGCGGTAGCCATCCTCGCGTCCCTGATGACCGCTGCGGCAGTGGAGCAGAGCGCTGAGGTCGAGCTGGGCCCGGCGACCGTGGAGGCGCTGGAGGCAGCTTGCGGGCACGATGAGGCAGCCCCGCCGCCGACCGCCGAGATCTACGTCCGGGTCGTCGCCGACTCCCCGGAGGCAGCGGCTGCCGGAGGGTTGCGCCTTGCGGCGTGCCCCGGCGGGCATACCCAGACCGCAGGATCATCCGCGGGCCGGTTCGCGTCGCTCCTGTCCGGGCTGGAGCACGCGGTCGGCCGAGGACACGGCGCGCCGGTCGCGGAGCTGGCCGTCCGGGCCCGGGCGGCGACAGGCGCGACCCTGGCGGCACCCACCGGATTCGGGGACTACCGCATCCCCCTCGGCGTTCCCGCCCGTCCCGGAGACCTGGAGCCGGATGACCTGCTGCTGGTCTCGGACGGGCATCGTCTCGCGGCGTGGTCGCAGCGCCTGGGCCGGGAGGTCGTCCCGGTTCTGTACTCGCGGCTGTCGCCCCAGCTGCTGCCCCCGGTCGCCCAGCTGCTCCGGCTGATCGGGAATTCCGGGTGCCGTCCTTGGCGGGGCTGGTCGTGGGGCCCCCTGGCGGGCACGCCGTTCCAGCCGCGCGTCCGCTACCGGAGTACGATCCTGGCGCCAGCCCGGTGGACCCTGCCGCCGCCGGTGATCACGGCCGCCGCCGACACCGCCGGCGGATGGGATGCGGCTGTCGAGAAGTGGCGGCGGACGGCAGTGCCGTCCCCGCCCGCTGTCGTGGTCGTCCAGGACCACGACCGGGCGCTTCCGCTGGACCTGCGGCGGGCCGACGACCGTGCCCTGCTGCGCCGCTACGTCCGGCGTGGCACCCACGCGGTCGCCGAGCAGCCCGGCGGGGTCGGCGCCACCCAGGGCGTGGTCATGGGGCCTGCCGGGCAGCATGCCCTGGAGCTCGTCGTATCACTTGCCCGGGCGGAGCCCGCCAGGCTCCCGCCATCAGCGGCTCCCCGCACACTCGCCCTGCCCAGGCATGTCAGGCGGACGGGCGACGGGCTCCACCTGCCCGGCGGTGACTGGCTCTCGCTGGTGATCCGGACCCCGGCGAGCTGCCAGGACGAGGTGATCACGCGGGTCGGCGCCCTCGCCGGGGGCTTTCCCGCGCAGTGGTTCTGGCTGAGGTACTCCGACCACGCAGGCCCTCACCTGCGAGTCCGGTTCCACTCCGAGCCCGCCGCCCTGGCCGGCCGGGTCCTGCCCGCGATGGCCGCGCTGGCAGGGCAGCTCGCCGAGTCCCGGCTGGCGAGCGGCTTCTCCGTCGAGCCCTATGAGCAGGAGACCGAGCGCTATGGCGGGACCCCGGTGGCGATGGCGGCTGCCGAGCAGGTGTTCGCCGCCGACTCCCGCCTTGCCCTGGACGTCCTGGCGGCCACGCGGGATGTCGATGAGCGCATCGTCATCGCGGCACTGTCCGCCGCTTCGATCGCCCGCGCCACCGGCGCGGGTGAGGCAGCGCTGACGGGACGCCACGTCGACCGCGCCGGCCGTCGTGGGCTGGTCGGCCTGAGGCCCCGCACGCGGGCAGCCGCCAGCACCAGTCACGCGGGGCTGGCGATGTCCCCTGCGGAACCCGGCGTGGGCCGGGCGCGACGCCGCGC
The DNA here is from genome assembly GCA_963844925.1 of uncultured Actinomycetota bacterium. Taxonomy (GTDB): domain Bacteria; phylum Actinomycetota; class Actinomycetes; order Streptosporangiales; family Streptosporangiaceae; genus Trebonia. Next base: position 151,662 of record CAWJQG010000004.1, read on the forward strand.
TGGCCGCCTACCAGGCTGCCCTGTCCGAGCAGCGGCGGGCCTGCTGCGCGTCATCGGTGATCCACATGCACGTCAATCGGCTCCTCGGGCAGGCTGACCTGGAACCGCTCGTCCGGGCACTCGCGGCTGACCTGCTCTTCTCCCAGGGCACTGCCAGTGGCAGGCCCGTCGTCGCCGACATCAGCCAGTGACATGAGCACCGCCGAGGCAAGCGCGCAGCAGGCGGTCACAGTCGCCGAGCGCCTTCTCGACCCCGAACAGGTCAGTGCCGCCGTGCCCGGCAGGCCGGGAGCCTGCCTGCAGGGACTTGCCGGAACGGCGCTCCTGCACGCCCGCATGTCCGCGGTCAGCCCCGTCTTCACCGCAGCAGCCCGCGCGCACTGGTCAGCCGCCGCCCGCACTCCGGGCACTGCCCGCCCGGGCATCTTCGCCGCCCCGGGAGGACTAGCCGCGTCCCTGATAATCGGCCAGGGCTACCTCACCGATCCCGGCCCGCAGCTCCCCGCCACGGCGAAGGCCGTCCGGTGGCTGTCCGCGCAGGCTACCCAGGCAAGTACCGACTGGCGCGAGCGGCTCCGCCACGGGACAGCCGTCCCGTCCTGGGCGCTATACGATGTCATCACCGGCCTTTCCGGCACCGGCCGTATCCTGCTCGCCGCCATCGAAGCCGGCCACGGCGAAGCCGAGCAAGGGCTTACGGCCGCACTGGACGCCCTCACCACGATGATCGCGACCCCGCGCAGCTGCACCCGCCCAGGCTGGTGGCTGCCCGCCGAAGGCCACACATCCGCCGGGGGGGTGCCGCCATCAGGAGTCGCGGAGACCGGGATTGCCCACGGGATAGCAGGGCCGCTTGCCCTGTTGTCGATTGCGGCGTCCGCAGGCTGGCTGGTCAGCGGGCAGGCCGACGCCATCGAGGCTGCCGCACGCTGGCTCCTGGGATGGCAGGTCACCGGCACCGGCGCCTGGCCGCCGCACGTCACCGGCGCCGAGCTCGACAGCGCGCAACCATCGCCAGCACCCGGGCGACGCGACGCCTGGTGCTACGGTGCCGCCGGAATCGGCCGCGCCCTCATCCTGGCCGGTCACGCGCTCGGCAGTCCCAGCGCCATCGACGCCGGAGAATCCGCCCATGCCGCCCTGGCCAGCCGCGCCCCGCAGCAGTGGGACACCGAAGGACCAGCCATTTGCCACGGAACATCGGGAGTCATGCAGTCCACCGCTTCCAGCAGCCACGCTGCTACGGCTGACCTCGCAGCGTCAGCCACCATAGCCGCATACGACCCATCGCACGCCTTCGCCTTCCAGCACCCGCAGGCCGGCACACGATCCGATGACCCCGGCCTGCTCACTGGCGCGGCCGGCATCGCCCTCGCCCTTGCCGACCACGCCGGGCTGGCATGCCCCGTGATCCCCACGCGATGGGACGCCATCCTCCTGCTGTCCTGACCGCGCACCGCGCTCTCCGCCGAGCCGAAGGCAGGGCACCAGGGTTCGCCGGGGACCAAGCCGGGGGGCATGCCGAGAACATGCCGGGCCGTCATCGCCAGGGGCGGAGGCTTGAAATGACCTCCCGAGCAAATCGCCGAGACGATGCGCGGTCACAGTCCCGCGGCGAGTTCCCGGTGAGCTTCCGGCATCCCGGCCGGCAGTTCGCTGAGCCTGAAGAGGCGCGCTTCGAGGACTTCCCTCGGGTCCAAGGCCAAGCCGTCGAGCCCGCAGACGAGGGTTGCCTCGTAGTAGACCTCGACCCGGAACCGGAACCCGTTTTGGGCGACAGCCAGACGCAAGGCGCCACTCGCGCTGCGCTGCGCGGCGTGTGCTGGGGGCTTCTTGGCTGGTCACCCCGAAGTTCCGATTAGCGCTGGGGCCGTATGACGTCGGTGCCGAGCCAGGCCCGCAGCGGTTCCGGCACGACGACGGAGCCGTCGGGCTGCTGGTTCTGCTCCACGATGGCAGGCATGAGGCGGCTGGTGGCGAGGCCGGAAGCGTTGAGCGTGTGGATGTACGCGGTCGGCTTGCCCTTCTCGGGCCGGTAGCGGATGTTGGCGCGCCGCGCCTGGTAGTCCCCGGCCCAGGAGGCGGACGAGACTTCCTTGTAGATCCCGATGCTGGGGAGCCACACCTCGATGTCGTAGGTCAGCTTCATGCTCGCGCTGGCGTCGCGGGTGGCGAGCAGGGACGTCTGGTAGTGCAGGCCCAGCTTCTCCACCAGCATCTGGGCACGGCCGACGAGTTCCTCCAGCGCGTTCTCCGCGTCCTGCGGCGCGGTGAACTGGAACATCTCGACCTTGTTGAACTGATGGCCGCGCATGGTCCCGCGTTCCTCGGTGCGGTAGCCGCCGGCCTCCCGGCGGTAGCACGGGGTGTAGGAGAACGCCTTGATCGGCAGCGCGTCGGCGGGGAGGATCTCGTCGCGGTAGACGTTCAGGATGGCGGTCTCGGCGGTGGGCAGCAGGAAGGACCGGCGGCCGCCGTCGCCCTCTTCCTCGATGTGGTACACGTCCTCGTGAAATTTCGGGAACTGCCCGGCCGCGTACCCGGCCTCCTCGGTGAGCATGTGCGGGGGGAGCAGAAACTGGTACCCCGCAGCGTAGTGCTCGCGATTGAAGAAGTCGATCAGCGCCCATTCCATGGCGGCGCCCTGGCCGGTGTAGAGCCAGTAGCCGCTACCGCCGAGCTTGACCCCGCGGGAGTAGTCGATGAGCCCGAGCCGGGTGCACAAATCCACGTGGTCGAGCGGTTTTGCGCCAAGGTCGGGCTTGCTGCCCCAGGTGTGGACGACCCGGTTGGCTTCCTTCCCACCGACCGGGGAACGGTCGTCGGGCAGGTTGGGCAGCTCCATCAGCAGGTCGTGCAGGATCTTCTCGGTCTCGGTGAGAGCGGCCTGCATCGCTGTGACCTGGTCACCCAGCGCCGCGGCCTGCTTCTGGGCCTCGGTGGTGTCGGCCCCGGACGCCTTGAGCTTGCCGATCTCCTTGGCCTGCCGGTTCCGCTCGGAGCGGGCCGTGTCGACCTCGTTGGTGAGCTTCCGGCGGACCGCATCGGCCTCCAGGATCGGGCCCAAGTCGACGTCGTCTACGCGCTTGAGCAGGGCCGCCCGCACGAATTCCGGATCAGACCTGATCAGCTCAATATCGAGCATTGTCCATAGCCTTTTGTTAAGTAGTAAGAAGACAGCAAGCCAACTGAGGACGCGGGTCAATCGCGTGCGGACCGGCCCGGATCCGCCTCTGCCGTGCGGGCCCCGGCACCACGCTGCCTGGCGCCTGCGACAGAGTGAGCCTACCCAGTCGCGGAATGGGGTGCGAAGGACTTCTACAGGACGTGACTCACGAGGGTGCGAGTCCCTGCTTTGCCGGATCCGCGCGGACCGCATGTGTTGGCGCTTCCACCTCGCCCGCGAACACCTGCGGCTCTAGCCCGCCACCACGCAAAACGAGTACACGCTCCGGACCTGACCTAACCCCTCACTCGAAACGAGTCGCACCCCTGCTTTTCTGTAGATAGTCCGGACCGGCGGCCCGGCATTGGTGTTTAATCGCGTTTTGTCATGATCACCGCCAATGACCGGAGGCCGCCGTTGCCCGCGATCCGTGACTTCGCGACCTGGGCGCCGCTGCTGGCGACCCTGTGGGGCAGCCAGCAGGGCGTTGACTACGCAGGCGGTTACGTGGACGGCCAGGTGGATTGCCGGGGAGGGTCCGGCTGGCACATGTCACCCGGGCTGCAGCACATGTCCACCGCGGTGGTTAGGGCCGTGGAACAGCAGACCTGGGTGGACCCGATCGCCCTGGTGCGGGAGGCGCTCGCGGATGCCGGGATGAACTACATCTCGTTCGTGGTGGAGTTCCCAGGGGGCGGGCGGGTCGTGCTTCACCTGATCGAGCTCGGCCCCGCCGTGGAGGTCACGCCCGGCGGGATGGGCCTGGGCTCGCTCGTCCTGGTCGAGGGGGCCGTTCCCGAGCTGCGCGGCGGCGGCCTTCGGGGCGAGATGCCCACCGTGGCCAGGGTTAACCGGGGCGCGCTGCGCAGCATCGAGGCCGCCGCCAACCCTGACCTGGAGGTGCTGTTCATCGGGGTGTGGGAGGGCGACCCGCTCAGCCTCGCCCCGGTCGCCGACTTGCCCCGGCTGCGGACCCTCCGGGCCAGGCCCGGCACGCTCGCCGACCCGCTGGAGATCGCCGGGCTGACCAGGCTGGAATTCCTGTCACTCGGCCCGGAAGAATGGCGGGTTCTCCTCGACGCGGGCGCCGTCCCGCGCACCCTGTCGGCCGCCGCCGTCGACTCGCACGGTGGCCGGAACCCGCTCCAGCTCGTGGCGATCTCCAACGAGCTGCTAGCCCTCTGGGGCCGCCCCCAGATCACCCAGAGCGTCCTCGAAGGCGATCTGCTCTAGGAATGGCCGTCTGCTTAGCCTGCCAGGGGCTAGACGTTTGCATGGTCACCGCCGGAGGAGCGCAACCGTTACCACAGCGCCATGGCGCTTGTCCAAAGCGGGGGCACGTCCCACGCGGACCCACTGGATGGCCTGGCGGCGGTACCCGGCCTTCCATGGGCAGGCGGCGAGGCCACGAACGTGCCCGGAATCCCGCCCCCGCCGCGCGCGATCACCGGGATTCGTTCCCGCTGGCGCGGCCGCACGAGTAGAGTGTTCTCGTAGATAACGGTCGACTAGTGTCGATGATCAGATAGAGGCCAACTTTCATGGTCAAGGACGTCTACCTCCTGACGATGCACGAGCCGTACGACGAGCCCGGCGCCCCCGCCCCCGTCAACGGCGTCATCGTGCACGCCCTCACCCTGCTCCACCCGGACCTGCCCCAGCCCGACGCCGGGCGGATCTACCGCTGCCTGACCGAGTTCCCCGGCCGCACCCCCGGCTGCCTCGTCCCGCTGTCCACCCTCAACTACGAACTCGACAACGGCGGCCTGTGGCCCCAGATCACCGACGACTGGAAAGCCGTCATCCGCGCCCTCGTCGCGCTCACCCGCACCCCCGACCGCTGCGACTCGATGCCGCTCGCCTTCCCTAAGATCGACGCCGCCCTCCTCGCCACCGGCCCCTTCGCCCCCGTCCCGCCCGGCCTCGGCATCCCCGAACGCGACGAACTGCTCGCAATGCTCACCGAAGACCTGCCCGGGCCGCGCAACCCTCTATGGCCCGGCGACAACCTGATCGCACCGCCCGAGCACCCCGCCGTCATGCCCTACCAACCCCACGGCACCTAGCAGTCAGTCGCCGCCAGGCCGTTTAAATTCCGGCGATCTGGAACGGGCAGTTATCTGCGCGTCACCCTTCCGCAGCTTGCGGCAGCGGCCAGACGCCCGTCCGCTCCAGCCCCGACGAGGAGTCGGCGGTCAGCGCAATCGCGGAGAGCGGCGGTCGCTCGCGGCCGTAGCGGCCGATGAGTTCCGAGGTTAGATGCTGGGCCTCGGCGGCGCTGCCGCCATTGCCGGCGACCAACAGCCGCGCGCCTGCGACCAGACGGCGGGCCAGCTGGTAGCCCCAATCCTCGAGTTGGTCGGTGTCGAGGCCGGGAAGTGCCGCGGTGAGCGCGCGTAAGTGTGAAATTCCAGGACCGGTCACTGGCAACTCCAGGAGGAGGGCGATGACGCTGGGAAGCGGGCAAGCGCGGCGCCGCGAGCTGGCCGGCGGCGCCGCTCGCGGGTGTCAGCAGGCCCGGTCCCGGTACGGGGCGAACATGCCCGCGTACGTGTGCAGGGCCAGGTCGCGCTCCAGGCGCGGGTAGTTCAGGAGCGTGTCGATGATCCGCTGCTCGTCGAGCAGCCGCCCGGCTGCTCGCAGCAGCACGGTGTCTCCGAGTTCGGTGAGGTGGACCCCGTCGCTCCACAGGAAGCCGGCCTCGTGGGCTGCGGGCGCGGCGGCCAGCTGCCGGGCTGCCGCGGTGAATGGCGCCCAGACGTCGAGGAACAGTGCGCCGTGGCCGGCCGCGGCCCTGGCAGCGGCCCGGTTGTAGCCGGCCAGTTCGATGTTCATCGCCGCGACCGTCTCCGGCGTGTCGACGGGTCCGAACGGGGTCTCGCTGATCACGACGAGTTGGCGGGAGCGTTCGCCGAGCCGCGTCAGCATCGTGGTGAGGTAATCGATGTACTCCTGCAGATCGACGGCCTCGGCGGTGCGGCCCTGGAAGCCTCGCCAGACATCGTTGATGCCGCAGCCGAGGAACACCAGGTCGTATTCGACGGCGTCCTGCTGGAGAGTGCGCTCGACGATGCCGGCGATGTCCCTGCTGGTGGCGCCGCCCTCGCCGTGGTTGCGGACGTCGAAGCTCGCCTGCGGATGCCCGGTGCGCAGGTCGAGCGCGAGCCGGTGGACCCACCCGCGCTGCCGCCAGCCCTCGACGGTCACCTTCGAGCCGATCTCGGGAAGGTTCGCCTGGTCGGCCAGTCGGGTGCTGAACCCCTCCAGGTGCTCCATGATGCTGGTGCCGAAGAACCCGATGGTCAGGGTGCGCCGGTCGTCGGCGACGGGGACGGTGGTCCCGTTGATGCGGCGCCGTGCGGCGGCCGGGACGCCAGCGGCGACGGTGTCCGGGGGGATGCTGCGCGAGACGGCCGCGTTGGCTCCGACGAGGCTGTTCGCGCCGACCCGGACGCCCGCGGTGACCGAGACCTTGTTGGAGATCGTCGCGCCGGGCTCGATGACGATCGGAGCGGCCTCGAACCCGGAGGCCCACGGGGTGAGCTGGCCGTCGGGGACGTTCGCCGCGGAGCGTTCGCGGTGGTTGTGGTCGTGGATGTCGACGTAGTTGGAAAGCGCGCAGCCTGCGCCGAGGCGGATGCCGACCATGGCGGAGAGGAACACATTCTCGCCGACGGCGGCGTAGTCGCCGATGGCGATGGTGGCGCCGCGATGGACTTGGATGGTGGTGCCTCGCCGGATCGAGACATGGCGGCCGATCGTCAGGCGGGCGCCCGGGTCGAGCTCGATCACCAGGTCGTCGGGCAGGTCGCAGTCCTCGCCGATGGTGAGGGCGGGGCCGTGCTCGGCGCGAAGCCGTTCGGCGACGGCGGTGTCCTCGGCGGCGCTGGTCATCGCGGTGATCCCATCTCGATTCGAACGGTGGTCAGTCAGTGGGCGGGCAAAAGATATCAGCCCGCAAGCGGAAAATATCGGACAGTCACCTGCACGAATCCTTGGCGACGAGGAAGGACTCGATGGCCAGCACATCCAGCGGGCTCGCGGCGAACGTCGCAACGGCATCCCGGGGCGTGCACACGATCGGCTCGGATTCGTGGTTGAAGCTGGTGTTCAGCAGGGCCGGCGCTCGTCCGGTCTGCTCGGCGAACGAGGCCAGCAGCCGGGCGTAGGGGCTTTCGTCGTCAGAGGCGACGGTCTGCGGGCGCAGCGTGCCGTCGGCATGGACGGCCGCCGGTATGGCTTCCCGGGCGGCGGGGGTGGCCTCGCGCGCGACGATCATGAACGGGTGCGGCGTGCTGGTGCCGAGCAGGCTGGGTGCGGCTTCCTGTAGCAGGACCGGGGCCAGCGGACGCCACGGTTCCCGGTGTTTGATCCGGTTGTTGATGTGCTCCCTGGCTTGGACGCGGCGGGCGTCGGCGAGGATGCTGCGCTGCCCGAGAGCGCGGGGGCCCGCTTCCATGCGGCCCTGGAACCAGCCGACGGTGCGGCCTGAAGCGAGGTGCGCGGCGACGGCGGCGGGCAGGTCGGCGCCGTGGTCCTGGAAGGCCAGCCCGCAGCCGGCCAGGAGTGTGCGGATGCTGCCGGGGGTGAAGGCGGGGCCGAGCGCGGTGCTGGTCATCGCCGGGGCGGGCAGAGTGAGCTCGCCGCGGCGCAGTGCGACTTCGAGCGCCGAGCCGATCGCGCATCCGGCATCCCGGCGGCCGGTTGTACGAACAACTCTTGCACGCCGTCCAGGGCTGCGAGGCAGCCGTTGGCCGAGCAGTTGAGCCCGACGCGTCAGTTCGACGGCGTACCCGAGCTCCCGGTGTAGGGCCGCGGCCCGCGTTTCGAGTTCTCTCAGGCTGAGCCGAAACAGGATCTCCACGCCAGCGGCCAGGTTGTCGATCCAGCGAGCTCGGATGATAGCTGCGGCGTCGAAAAGCCCTTGCGAGCGGCCTTCAGGTCGCAGGCTGCCCTACACGTTCAGATAGCCGGTAATGGCATTTATTGCCTGCTGCGGTGAGCGGGGCAGGAGATCGAGCACCCATCGGATGCTCGGGTGAGGCCTGGGGCGTTAACCCATGTCGTCAAGCGCCTGTTCTACTCGGTTGGCAGAGTGTCGAGGAAAGATAGATCTTTGTGCACGGGGTCTGTTCGTAGTGGTGCTCGATGCCCGGGAGGGTGAGGCCGAGGGTGGAGTACAGCTCCCAGGCGTCGTTGACGTTGACGACCGGGAACCGACCGGTGGTCACCTGGTCGCCGTCAGCGTCCAGGATCGCGGTGAACCGCTCCAGCACGTCGGGCGGGTAGGTGGGGCCCTGGCGGGTGCTCATGAACCCGACGCGGTCCCACGCGGTGCGGCCGGCTGCGCCGCCGTCGGGGGTCTTGTCGGCAGTGAGGATGAGGTTCGTCCCGATGATGGTGGTAACCAGCCCCCCGCCGGGCCGCAACGCTTTCGTAGTTAGCCGGGGGTCTTTGGCATGTCCGCTAGCCGATCGTGCCTAGGAACTCCTGCCAAGACTCGGCGCTGAAGGCCAGCATCGGCCCCTGGCGGTCGGTGGTGTCGCGGACCATGACAATGCCATCGCCGGCTACTTCGACGCACGCACCGCCGGAACCTGACGAGTAGGACGATTTCCGCCAGTCCATACTTGCTCCAGTCTCTCCAGTAGCGCCAGTGACTCACTGACCTTGTGACACTCTCCGCGAAGCGTATCAAACCTAAGCGCCGTAGCTGTCACCGTTTCGATGTCCGTATACGCCCCGCCAGTCACTACGTGCTCTGACCACACGGCATCGTCCGCGATCAGGTACTGCGACGCCACCGACGCATGTCCTATCTCGGGCACCACCTGAAGCACGACGTTCGGCCAGGCGGCCATGTCCAGCAGGTGGTGCAGCTGTCCGGCCATTAGCTCAGGCGACCCCAGCCGGCGGTACAGCGCGGCTTCGTCCACCAGCAAGGTTATCAGCGGGGGTTTCACGCGGCCAAGAACGCGCTTTTGGCGGGCCATGCGGGCTTTCAGGCGTGAGTCCCTGGTGGCCGGGTTCAGGCCAGGTTCCGTGGCTATCTGGGCCGTTGCGTAGTCCGCTGTCTGCGCTAGCCCGTCGATGATGCACGGCGTCCAGGCTCGCAGTGTCGTGGACTTGTCTTCGTAGTCAGCCCAGTTGCGGAACGTCGCGGGGATCTCAGGGGCTGACCTGATGTCATCGAACCATTGCAGGTACCAGCCGCGCCGGTCGGGAAACGCCTTGTCCAGGGCATCCGCTAGCCGCGCGGTCGGCGGGCGCTTGCCGTTCTCTATCCGGCTCAGGTGCGCGGCGTTGATGCCCGTCTGCGCCGACAGCTCGGTGATCGACCACCCGTGAGCGAGCCTGTCGCGCCTCACCTGACGGCCGAAGTGACCGGCTACGCCTTTGCCGTTGCTGCCAGTTGTGTCAGTCATGTAGCCATCGTGCCATACGCCTTGTCGTGCGCCATCACTCTCGGAACACTTGCGAACACGGCACCGGCCGGGCGCTTCCCCGCCCCGCCTTTCACGCTCGGCGGGTGCCGGTCCAGGCTTCCAGGGAGGTAACGGCATGGCGAGTCGCCAGCTACTAAAAGCGGAGATAGCGCAGGCACGGCGCACGACGGACGCGGCGAAGGCCGCAGAGGTAGCCGAGCGCTTCCCCGGCTGGGCCGTGTGGTCATCTCGCGACGGCAAAGCACGGGTAGCCACTCGATCCGGCAACCCGACTCCCGTCGATGACGGGGTATGGGAAACGACGGTTATCGCGGACACGTGGACCGGCCTTGAGCTGCGACTGGCGGTTCAGGCGCAGCATGACGCGGAGCGGACCTACCTGCCATGACCGGCACCAAGCCGAACGCGCCAGAGGTACGGGAAGCCACCGAAACCGCTCACCGGAGATCATGCGCGACGCGCGAGACAGCACCGAGCACGGGCGGGCGTGCGCATCGTCGCAGCCCTGGGGAACGCCCCATGGATGACGCATTCAGTGAAGTCGCGGAGCTAGACGACTTCCAAGTCATAGCCGAGCGGCGTCAGGTCTCAGAGACGATCGCGGCGCTGATCGACAGGTACCACAAGCTGAACGAGGAAATGACGAGAAGGGCGACGCTGCGATGGATGCTGCCATGACGGACACGGCGACGCTCTCCAGCCTGCCCGCACCCGTGGCGCGGATGCTGGCCGTCGAGATCCTTCTCGCCGAACCGGACGCGCTGCAGGATGACGTGCTCGAATCATGCCTGTACCTCCTGCGCGAGAAGCTGCGCGCGGCATGAGCGCGCGAAAGATACCTGAGACCTGAGCGATGCCTACCGGTACTTCGCCGCGCGCGCCGACGGTACCTCGATCTCGCTCATGACGCCGGGGTCACCCCGTGCCTGGCCAGCGTTGCCGCAGATATGGTGTTTCATCATGGACATGGATGACAGATCGCTCCACGCAGCGCTGGGATGCTTTGCTGGGGCAGGGCGTGACCTCTTTGCTCACAGCTTGCTGGCCACGACCGCCGACAGCACGGCATGAGGGCCATACGGGTTGCGCTTGCGGTCTCCCTAGGCCTTTTCCTTGCCTGGGGCGGGATCTGGATTCTCCTCCTGCCAGCGCTGATAATCGGCGATGCCGATAACGGGCGATTTCACCACGACCTATACAGGGTGTGGATACCCGAGCTCGGGTCATCTGCCGCCGCCGTGGTCTACTGCATCGTGATGCTAGCTGCTGCAGGCGCCAGGCCGAGTCCTTGGACTTTGGTCCCTCCGGCCGTGCTAGCGGCGCTCGTCATCATCTTCACCGTGATCGGCGTGCCGCTCCTGGCCAACACAGGACCCGGCAGGTGACGCAGGCGATCGACGGACCCGGCCAGCCACTTGGCGAGAAACTTCCCCGCCACCTTCGCGGTCGCAGGGCAGGGTCTCGATGGCGACCCTGCCCTGCACCACCTCGGTTACGCCGCCTGCACGAGTTGGTCAGGCTTCCACGAGGTCGTGCATCGCCACGTCTACCTGGGCGAGCTTGGCGCGGAACCTGGTGCCTGCGTTCAGCTTGCTCCGTGCTTGCCACTGCGGTCCGTCACCCGAGCGGTGTGTCCGTGATGAAGAGGTACTGGTGCCCAAGATCCCTCCTCAAGGAAGCGCTTGCCCGGCGTGCAGCGAACTTCATTACTGAGCGCTTAGGCTCGCCTCATCATAGCGTCCTTACACGTTCATGTGTACATCGATGACTGTGTTCACAACTTGTTGCCAGTTGGCAGAGCGCCCAGGTAAGGTTGCCGTCATGAGCGGAGGCGAGCCCGAGCAGATGACGGCCGCCGCGATTGCGCGGCTGGCGGGGGTCGGGCGGGCTGCCGTGTCTAACTGGCGGCGGCGGTATCGGGAGTTTCCGCAGCCGGTGGGCGGGAGTCCTAACAGCCCGACGTTTGACCGGGCCGAGGTTGAGGCGTGGCTCAAGGCGACCGGGAAGACGGATCAGCTGGCCACGGCCGGTCAGACCGATACCGGGACTCAGCGGCTCGGCGAACCTGAGCGGTCGATCAGCGACCTGCGGTCTGGTGACCTCCTGGCTCGGGCCATGGCGGCGCTACTGCCTCGGGAGATCGTTCCCGGCGGCCAGTCCGGGGACGACTATTGGGCGGAGACGTTCCTTGGCTCGCCTGCAAGTCTCCCGGTCGTGCTTGATCCGGCCTGCGGCACCGGAACGGCGCTGCTTGCGGTGGCGGACCGGTTCGGCGATCGGGTGCGGCTGGCGGGGCAGGAGATCAGCCAGGGCTGTGCGCGGACGGCGCGGCTGCGGTTGAGCGAGAACGCGAGCGGGGCGGCCTACGAGATCCACGCCGGGGACTCGCTGCTCGACAACCAGCTCGGCCAGTACCTGGGCGAGGCCGCGGCCGTCCTGTGCGAGCCGCCGTTCGACCGGCCGGGGTGGCCGGAAGCCGAGCTCAGCACGGACCCGCGCTGGGAGTTCGGCATCCCGGCGCCGCGTGACAGCGAGCTTGCCTGGGTGCAGCACTGCTACGCGCACCTGCGACCTCGGGGTGTCGCCGTCGTCGCCGTGTCACAACGCAGCTGCGTGCAAGCGTCGGGCGAGAGCATCCGGACGGGGCTGGTGCGGTCCGGGGTACTGCGAGCCGTCATCGCGCTGCCGCCGGGCATGGCAACCGAGGGGGGCACGGACATTTGCCTGTGGGTGCTGCGCCGATCCGTGGGCCGGCCGGACGACGGTCCCGTGCGGATGATCGACTTGTCGCGGCTTGGCGACCCGATCGACGTGCCCCGCGAGTTCGCCGCCTGGCAGCGCCTGCTTGACGGTGACGACCCGACCGTCTCCCGCGCGGTTCCTCGCCTTGAGCTGCTCGATGCCGGCACGAACGTGCTGCCCTCCCGTTACGTCGCGGTCCGGCCGGAGGCGAGCGCCGTCGACCTGGCCGGAGCTGCCGCACGGCTCACGAAGCTGTACGCGAGGATCGGGCAGGGACTCCCGTCCTTCGCGGCACCGAAGCAGGGAACGCGGATCTCCTACGTCACGCTCGCCGAGCTTGAGCGGGTCGGGGCGCTGACGATCAAGCAGCGCGACGCCGTTCCGCGGGTCGGTGATGTGCTGCTGCGGACGCAGAGCCGGCCGCCCGTGGTCACGCCTACCTGGGTCGACGAGGACGGTTACGAGCACCCGCTGGACATCAGCGGTATTGCGCAGGTGCTGGAGATCGACGCGGCCCGGCTTGACGCGGATTTCGTCGCGACGTTCTTGCGCTCTGACATCGGTACGCTGCCGGTGGCTAATACGCTGGGTGCGGTTAGCCGCGACGATCTGCGCCGCTGCCGCATCCCCCGCCTGCCGCTCGCCGAGCAGCGCCGGTACGGCGACGCGTTCCGCCTGCTGCTTGAGCTGGAGTCCGCGCTGAGGTCACTCGCGAACGTCAGCGAGAAAGTGATCGAGCAGACGATTCACGGGTTGACCACCGGCGTTCTCGCGCCGGACCGCGCAGTGCTGGACCAAAACAGTGAGTGAAGGGGAGACGAGCAAGCTGTGACCTCGGAGCCAACGCATCACAAGAGGGCCGCTGCCCTGACCGTCACCCCGTCGTTCGCGGCGGCGGCCGCCTCGGGACCAACGCACCAGAAGATGGCGGCCGACATCTGGGCCGTGGCCGACCTGCTGCGCGGCGACTACAAGCGCCACGAGTACGGCCAGGTGATCTTGCCGTTCACGGTGCTGCGGCGGCTCGACGCGGTGATGGCGCCGACCCGCGAGGCGGTGCGGGCCAGGGACGCGGCGCTCGACATCCAGAACAAGCAGCGACCGCTCGAGCTCGCGGCGAAGCTCCCCTTCTACAACACGTCCAAGCAGGACTTCTCGACGATCGCCGCCGACTCGCCGCAGGTCGCCAAGAACCTGCGGGACTACATCAACGGCTTCTCCCCGAACGTGCGGGAGATCCTCGCCCGGTTCGACCTCGACAACCAGATCACCCGGCTGGCGGAATCGAGGATCCTCTACCAGGTGGTCGGGAAGTTCGCCTCGATTCACGACCTCGACAAGCTGTCCAGCCACGACATGGGCTACGTCTTCGAGCACCTGATCCGCAAGTTCTACGAGGACGCCAACGAGACCGCCGGCGAGCACTTCACCCCGCGCGAGGTCATCAAGCTGATGGTCAACCTGCTGATCGCGCCGGACGCGGAGACGGTCGCGGGCGTCGGCCAGGTCATCAACATCCTCGACCCGGCCTGCGGCACCGGCGGCATGCTGACCACGGCCGAGGATCACATCAAGTCGATCAACCCCAAGGCCGAGGTCTACCTGTTCGGCCAGGAGCTCAACGCCGAGTCGTGGGCGACCTGCGGCTCTGAGATGCTGCTGCGCAACCAGCGGGGCGACATCTTCTTCGGCAACTCGTTCAGCAACGACGGGTACCGGGGCATGAGGTTCGACTACATGCTGGCCAACCCGCCGTTCGGGGTCGAGTGGAAGAAGGTCCAGAAGGAGGTCGAGGACGAGGAGGACCTCGGCTACGCGGGCCGCTTCGGTGCCGGCACACCCAGGATCAACGACGGGTCGTTCCTCTTCCTCCAGCACATGATCTCCAAGATGCAGCCGGTCGAGGACCGTGGCTCACGCCTGGCGATCGTCTTCAACGGCTCGCCGCTGTTCACCGGCGCGGCCGAGTCCGGCGAGTCGGAGATCCGGCGCTGGATCCTGGAGAACGACTGGCTGGAGGGCATCGTCGCGCTGCCGGACCAGCTGTTCTACAACACGGGCATCTCCACGTACTTCTGGATCCTGTCCAACCGGAAGGCGCCGGCGCTGCGCGGCAAGGTGATCCTGCTCGACGCCCGCGACCAGTGGGAGAAGATGCGCAAGTCCCTCGGCGACAAGCGCAAGCAGATCAGCGACGACCAGATCAAGCACATCACCGAGCTGTACGCAGACGCACTGGCGGTCGCGGCGGACGCCGATCACCCGGACCACGGGAAGGTGAAGGTCTTCGGGACGCGCGACTTCGGCTACCACCGGATCACGGTCGAGCGCCCGCTCAGGCTCCGCTTCGAGATCACCGAGGACACCCTCGCCGCGCTTGACGTTGCGAAGCCCCTGACGAAGTGGGACGGTCGCGACGCGCTGATCGAGGCGTTGCGCGCACTGCTCGGGACCGTGTGGTGGACAAAGCAAGAGGCCTCGGCCGCGCTGCACGCGGCGGCCCGCTCCGGCGGCGCGCTCTGGCCATCCACCGCGTCGTACGAGAAGGCGATCTGGGCTGCGGTCTCCGTCTCCGACCCCGAGGGCGAGGTCCAACGGGCCAAGGACGGCACTCCCCTACCGGACCCCGACCTGCGCGACTACGAGAACGTCCCCCTAGACGAGGACATCGACGCCTACTTCGCGCGCGAGGTCACCCCGCATGTCCCAGACGCGTGGATCGATGAGAGCAAGACCAAGGTCGGCTACGAGATCCCCTTCACCCGCCACTTCTACGTCTACACTCCCCCACGCCCGCTGGCCGAGATCGACGCCGAGTTGCGCGACCTGGAGTCCCAGATCCAGAAGCTCCTGGGCGAGGTGACGGGATGAGCACCACACGGCTGAGATATCTACTTCGCCCACGCGAGGTCACCAACCTGACTCACCTACAAGTGCTCTCTGTCTATCGTGATCACGGAGTAATTCCAAAGGGCTCCAGGTCCGATAACTTCAACAAGACTCCTGAAGATATCACGCGATACCAGGAAGTACGCGTTGGCGACCTTGTGGTCAACAAGATGAAGGCTTGGCAGGGGTCGGTTGGGATCTCGGCGCATCACGGAATCGTGAGCCCTGACTACCTTGTATGTTCTGTCGACCCGGTCGTCGATTCGCGCTTCATGCATCACCTTCTTCGGTCCACGCGGCTTGCGGCCGAATTTGGTGCCAGATCGAAGGGAATTCGCCCTGCGCAGTGGAGGCTTTATTGGGAAGACCTCGCAGAGATCCCTATCACGCTCTCCTCGATCGGAGAGCAGAGACGCATCGCCGACTTCCTCGACGCCGAGACGGCCCGGATCGATGCTCTTTCGGCAAGCCGACGTTCTCAGATTTCGGTCCTTGAAGAGCTCGAACTCGCCCTCATCAATGAGCATCTCTCTACAACTAACATTAAGGGCCCCGTCTACGCTTACTTCGACGTACTGCTAGGGAAAATGCTGAACGCCGAGCGTGCATCTGGTAGTGGCCAGCAAGTGTATCTGCGCAATGCTAATATTCATTGGTATGAAATTGATACTGAAGACATGGCGACCATGATATTCGAGCCGGAAGAACGAGTTCGCTATGGCGTCCGAGCAGGTGATCTGCTGGTCTGCGAAGGCGGCGCTGGCGTGGCGGAAGCCGCAGTCTGGGATGGCCGGATATCGGCGTGCTTCTACCAGAAGTCACTTCACCGCGTCCGATCACGAAGCCACGTACCTGTCGAATGGCTTATGTACTGGCTGCGCTACGCGAAAGCCATTGGCGTGTTCAACGCTGACGGAAATCTAGCGACTATTCCACATCTGACGGGCGAGCAACTTGCGGAGTACAAGATCCCAATCCCGGAAGACGGTCAACGTCACGTAGTTGAACTAGCTGCAGAGATATCCGCCATTCGCGAAACGCGGCGCAAGATGGGGTCCGCAAACGACCTGCTCGCCGAACGGCGGCAGGCGTTGATTACTGCGGCAGTTACGGGGGCGATTACCGTATGAGTCCGGGGGCGCTTGGCGAGCGGGCGTTTGAGGACCGCGTCGAGTATGAGCTACTCCAGCGGGGATGGGCGCAGGCGTCCGGGCTGTACAGCGCCGAGCTTGGGCTACACACCGGCGCGCTGTGGGAGTTTGTCAGCAAGACGCAGATGAAGAAGTGGAACCGCCTGCTTGAGCTGCATGGCGGCGACCAGGACACGGCGATGCGGCAGTTCGCGCAGCGGGTCGCTTCCGAGATTGATTCGCGTGGCGTTCTGGATGTGCTGCGGCAGGGGGTCAAGGACCGGGGGGTGCTGATCGACCTGGCTTACTGGCGGCCGGGGCATACCCTGGCGGCCGACGCGCTCGCCGAGTACGACAGGAACGTGCTGACGGTGGCGCGGCAACTGCACTTCAGCTTCCGGGACACGGGGCTGTCGGTGGACATGGCGTTCTTCGTCAACGGGCTGCCGGTGGCGACCGTGGAGCTGAAGAACCCGAATACCGGGCAGCACGTCGAGGACGCTATCGCGCAGTACCGGGCCGACCGGGATCCGAACGACCTGTTCTTCGCCAGGCGGACGCTGGTGCACTTCGCGGTCGATCCCGACAGCGCCTTTATCACGACGCGGCTGCGCGGGCGGGAGACCCAGTTCCTGCCGTTCAACGTCGGGTCGGCTGGGGCGGGGAATGCGGGGGGCGCGGGGAACCCACGGTCCGTTCAGAATGATTATTCTGTTTCTTATCTCTGGGAGCAGGTCTGGGCCAGAGACAATTGGCTGGAGATTCTGCAGCGCTTCATGCATATCCAGGCGTCGGCGAAGAAGGGCGCGAAGGAGAGCCCGCATGCCTCGACGCGGATCTTCCCGCGGTATCACCAGTGGCACGCGGTGCAGACGATGGTGGCGCACGCGCGGGAGCACGGGGCGGGGCACAGTTACCTGGTCGAGCATTCGGCGGGGTCCGGGAAGTCGAACACGATCGCGTGGCTGGCGCACCGGCTGTCGAACCTGTTCTCCGCGCAGAACCAGCGCGGTGTTCAACAAGGTCGTCGTGATCACCGACCGGGACGTGCTCGACAAGCAGCTGCAGCGGACGATCTTCCAGTTCGACCACACGCCGGGCGTGG
Source organism: uncultured Actinomycetota bacterium (assembly GCA_963844925.1). Lineage (GTDB taxonomy): Bacteria > Actinomycetota > Actinomycetes > Streptosporangiales > Streptosporangiaceae > Trebonia. The sequence goes on from CAWJQG010000004.1 coordinate 169,140, forward strand.
TGAAGCGGATCGACGACGACTCGGCCCAGCTGGCGGAGGCGCTTGAGGACGAGACGGCGAAGATCGTCATCAGCACGCTGCAGAAGTACCCGTACGTGCTGGACAAGATCGCGGGCGCGGGGCTCGGCGGCAAGCGGTACGCGGTGATCATCGACGAGGCGCACTCCTCGCAGGGCGGGGACGCGGCGGCCCGGCTCAAGCAGGCGCTCGGCGGCAACGCGGCGCCGATGGAGGAGGACGAGGACCCGTCGTCGTACCTGGCGCGGGTGCGCGGCAAGCAGCCGAACCTGTCGTACTTCGCGTTCACCGCGACGCCGAAGTCGGCGACGCTGAAGCTGTTCGGCAGCTGGGACCCGGATCGGGTGAACCCGCGTTCGCCTGGCGAGCCTGGCATGTACGTGCCGTTCCACGTGTACTCGATGCGGCAGGCGATCGAGGAGGGCTACATCCTCGACGTGCTGGCGAACTACCTCACCTACGACACCAAGTGGCGGCTGCGGAACGCGGCGGTCGAGCAGGCGTCGTCCGAGCTGTCCAACCCGGAGGTGGACGCGCGGAAGGCCAAGGCGGCGCTCGTCCGGTTCGCCGTCCGGCATCCGACCTCGATGGAGCAGCGGGCCAAGCTGATCGTTGAGGACTTCCGCGACAGCATTGCGGGGCGGCTCGGCGGGCGGGCGAAGGCGATGGTCGTCACCACCGGGCGGCAGCACGCGTTCGACCTGTACCAGGCGATCCGCACGTACGTGGATCTGTGCGGCTACACCGACTGCGGGACGCTCGTCGCGTTCTCCGGGGCGCTGAAGGATCCCGACAACGGGCCTGAGTTCACCGAGGCGCAGCTCAACGGGTTCCCCGAGGGGCAGCTCCCGGACAGGTTCGCGTACGTGAAGCTCGATGATCCTTCCGCTGCCGCGCGCGGAACCAGGACGAGTACCGGCTGCTGGTGGTCGCTGATAAGTACCAGACCGGGTTCGACCAGCCGCTGCTGTGCGGCATGTACGTGGACAAGGCGCTTACCGGCGTCGCGGCCGTGCAGACGCTGTCGCGGCTCAACCGGATCCACCCGCTCAAGTCACAGGATGACGTGCGCATCCTGGACTTCGCCAACTCCGCGGAATCGATCCAGGACTCGTTCAAGGACTGGTTCGAGACCACGATCACCGAGCCGGCCGACCCGAACCTGCTCTACGCCAAGGAGCGCGAGGTGATGGCGTACGAGCTGCTGGTGGCGTCGGAGATGGAATCGTTCATCCGGGTGCTCGGCGCGGCCGACCCCGGACGGATGCCGTCGGCCGCAGAGCAGGCGCTGCACGCACAGCTGCACCAGTACCTGCGGCCGGCCCTCGACCGGTTTGCCGCGCTGGAGACCGACGATGAGCGGGAGGGGTTCCGCCAGGCGCTGCAGGACTTCACCCGCGCCTACAGCCTCATCGCGCAGATCGTCGACTGGGGAGACCCCGATCTCGAGCGGCTCTACCAGTACGGGCGCGTGCTGCTGATCCGGCTGCCGGGGCGGCCGTCGGTCTCGGTGGACGTCGGGGACGCGGACCTGAGTCACTTCCGGCTTGAGTTCACCGGGGCGCATAACGTCTCGCTTTCTTCCGCCGAGGGCGGCGACGGAGTGGTGCGCGGGCACGCCGCCGACGGCGGCGGGTACCGGGAGCCGGAGGTGCGGCCGCTGTCAGAAATCATCGAGGAATTGAACGAGCGGTTCGGTCTCGGGCTCGGCACATCGGATCGCATCCTGGTGCTGCAACAGGTGGCGGGGCTGGTCGAGGACACCTCGATGCAGCAGATCGCGCTGATGAACGACGAGGCCCGCTTCGGCCAGGTCGCCGACGACCGGCTCGACGACATCGTCGCGGCGAACGCGGAGCGGAACACCGAGTTCATGAAGCTGTACTTCGACAACACCGAGTTCCAGAAGGCGATCAAGGAAGCGGCCAGGAAGCGCGCGTACCGGATCATCACCGACCCGGCGCGCGACGAGGCACTGGCGCGGCTGCGCGCCGAGATGGCACGGGAGACCGGCGTGTTAGCGCGAGGTGAGGGATGACGGAACTGCTCGCGGGGCGGTACCGGGTAGACGGGCTGCTCGGCCGCGGCGGCATGAGCGAGGTCTACCACGGCTACGACGAGCGCCTGGACCGGCGCGTCGCGATCAAGGTGCTGCGGCCACCGGCGTCCGTGCCCGCCGCGCCCGACAGCCCGGAGGCTGTTGAGATCCTCGACGAGCTTGAACGCGACAGGAAGCGGTTCCTGCGCGAGATCCGGGTAACCGCGCAACTGGAACACCCCGGCACCCCGGCGGTCTACGACACCGGGGTGGAGCGGGCGCCGGGCGGCGGAGTCACGCGACTGTGGCTCGTCATGCAACTGCTGCGCGGCTCGACACTGGAAGCAATGCTCGACCGGGCTGACTACCAGTCGGCACCGCCGTCCGCGGCCTGGGCGGCCGCCATCGCCGCGCAGATTGCCGCGGTACTCGTGGAGGTGCACCGGGTCGATATCGTGCACCGCGACATCAAGCCCGGCAACGTGATGGTCACCGACGGCGGGCTGGTGAAGGTGCTGGACTTCGGCATCGCGATCCTGCGCGGGGCGGGGGCGCTGCCGCGGCTCACGCAGGTCGACCGGACCGTCGGCACGCCGGCTTACATGTCGCCTGAGCAGTGGCTCGGGCAGGTCGTCACGTCAGCATCCGATATCTACTCGCTCGGCTGCCTTCTCCTTGAGCTGCTTACCGGCGACGCGCCGTTCTTCCCGACGGCGGACATGGCGTTGCGCTCGCAGCACCTGAACACAGCGCCGCCGTCGGCGCGATCCCGGCGTTCCGGCCTGCCGGTGGCGTTGGACGAGCTCGTGTCTTCCATGCTGGTCAAAGACCCGTCTGCGCGGCCGACGGCAGAGATGGTTTACGAGACGCTGCTGCCGCTTACGACTTCCGGGGCCAAAGCAGACACTGGGAAGGACCGCGATCCCACGCGCCCGTTCCGGTGGCCGCTGCTGGCCCCCGCCGCCAGTAGGCGTGCGGGGGCCGCGAACAAGGGCCGGCTTACCGACGCCGAAGCCGCTCTCTTGCTCGACAGTGCCCGCGCGTTCGTGGACAGCGACCGGCCCTCCGAGGCCATCGGCCTGCTCGAGGACGGCATCGAGCGCGCCGGCCTTGATCCGGCGCTTGAACTCCAACTGCGCCATCTCCTCGGAGCTGCGCTGTTCTACGCCGGGGAGTACACCCGTGCCGCAGCCGCGCTCGACGCTGCCGGACGCGACTATAGGCGCTACTTTCCGCCGAATGACCCCGACGTCCTGGAGTGCGCTTACCTGGCCGGCTACGCCTACGCCGAAACCGGCAAGGCCGGCAAGGCCCTCCCTCAACTGCGCTTCTTCGTGCAGAATGCTTCCGCCAGCGGGGGCGAAGCCCAGAAGGTTCTCGAAACCCGGTTTGTCATAGCGCAGCTGCTCGCGGCCGACGGCTACCCAGACGAGGCGCTAGCCGAACTCGAAGCCGTCCGCCCACTCCTGGCGGACGCCTTCGGCCCTGACTCCACGCAGGTCCGCAATCTGGATAAGCAGGCCGAGCGCTTGAAGATGCCGACGTAGGACTCTCGAAGGCCCTCGACCTGGCCAGCTGACACCAACTATACGATCAAAAGTACGAGTACGACACGCTGATAATCTTTACTCAATACATCTGTACGATTAGACTGGTTCTCATAGTCTCTGGCTCCCTCGGAGCCAGGCGGCCCGACCCGGTGTTAGAGCACCAGGCCGGGCCTAGACACCATCCATCCGATCAACGCGGAGGACAGCATCATGAGCTCAAGTGTTTCTCACCCCGACCTCGTCATGCACGACTTCGGGGACAGCCAAGACGATGAGCGGGTGCGCGGCCTCACCCGCCAGCAGCTCGCCGACCGCCTGACCTGGCTGTCTTGGTGGTCGCCTGGCACGTTCCAGGCAGTCATGGACTACATGGAGTTCATCGACAACCTCGCCGCGGATGGCGAACCCGGCCATGACAACCCGGACGACCTCGCCCCGTACTGCCTCACCTGCGGCAGCGAGGTGGGCATCTTCACGGGTTCCGGCACATTGGACTGGAAGCACTACCGGGCCACCGCCCAGGCCGGCGTCGAACAGTTCGACCCCGGCCACACCCCCGAAGTCGGCTGGCGCCGCGCCACCTCCGCCACGGTCTAGTCGCGTCACTCCTGGGGGCCGGATCCGCCCGGTCCCCAGGACCCGGCATGCCGGTAGCCTGCGGAGGGTGGAGGAACTGCAGCGCGAGATCGCACAGTCCGGGTCGCGGGCCGGGAGACGCCTGGGTGATCAACTGCTGTACTTGAAGGCGCTGTCGTGATGCGGCGGGCGCTGCTGCTGGATTTCGGCGGCGTGATCACGACCGACTTCTACGGCGCGCTGCGCTCTTTCTGCGCACGCCGGGTACGACCTGGAGCAGCGATTCGACGCGGTGGTGTGTTCGACTAAGCCTCCACCTTCCTATCAGTTCTTACCACTTTCTCCAGCTTCTTATCAATTTTGACCACTATTACGTCCTATTTGTCGGAAATGTGGCGCAGAAACTGATAAGAAGCTGAACCGGCGGTCGTCGCCGGCAGGAAGCGTGCGCGTTTCCGCTGGATGATGCCAGGTTCTGTTTGGTCGCCACGCGCCCGCGCGCGATGATCACGCAGGACGGCAGGTTCTGCGGCGCGGGCGCGCGACTGGTAAACGAAATCCCCGCCGCCGCGCGAGGACCGCGTCACCGCCAGCTCCGCCAGCCGACCCGGCGCGACCGGCCACGCCAATGCCGGGTCAGCGCCTCGGCGGCGGCGAGACAGGAACAGCAGCGCGCCACCACGCCGCCCCGCCACGGCACGGCCAGTCGATTACCATCACGCCGCCATCCGCGGTAAGCAGCAGATGTCCGCGCGCAGGTCCGCAGGAGCAAGGTATCGCCCAACGCGGCTCCGCCCACCCATCCGCGGCCAGGTCCGCGAGCCGGTCCCGCCCAGCCGCCCAGGCGCGCGGCCAGCACCGGTCCCCGGCCAAAGCACGCCAGGAGCGGAAGTTCTCCGCCAGCTCCTCGGCGATCGGCGTCACGCCCGCAGGTGCGGGGGTGAGACCGAGGCGAGCGGCACGCCGTTGACCGGGCGCGCCGGGATCCCGGCGATGCGCACGGCCGGCATCGTCACGCCCTTAACGGCTATTCGCTGCTGACTAGCCGACTATCGGACTATCCGCTGTTCGACCCAGGCGGCCACTTGCATCGCTACCTCGGACGGCGACTGCGTACTGGTGTCGATGACGGGGGCGAGGTTCTGGCGCAGCCAGCGGCCGAATTCGGTCTGCTCGCGGATGTCCCTGCCCCGCCAGGGAGGCCTGGACTCGATGCGCTGCCGGCGCAGGTCGTCGGGGCAGTCGAGCACCAGGTAGTGGATCTCCCCGACCCAGGGCCGTCCCGGCAGGTCCTTGAGGCATTCCGGGATGAAGGGGCAGAGCAGCAGGGTCGGCAGCCCATTCTGGGCGACGCCGTGGGCGACGTAGAGCCAGGCGTCGCGGAATGCCGCCCAGTCGATCTCGCCGTCCCTCGCCGCGCGGCGGAGCGGGTCGATAAGCCAGTCCACGTCGAAGACGAGGCACCGTCCGGCCAGGTGACGGAGCAGCTCGGGGAAGATCGTTGACTTGCCGGACCCGGACGCGCCGGTGACCACGAACAGCGGCCGGGTCACCGCCGTCGGCTCGATGGCCCCGCAGACCGGACAGCGGGCGACACCGTCCTCGGGCATCATGAGATGGGGGTCGTCGCAGGCCTGGCAGTAGTGCATTCCTCTCGCACCGTCTTCCCGTTCCGGCCGCCTTACCCGGGCCGGCCCGGGCCTGCCGGAGCGGACGCGTCTCTGACACGGCAAGACGTGCTTACCACGTGGACGGCCTCAATGCGATGTCGGCGTGGCCTCTCCAGGGGCCGTCGAACTCGTTCAGTCCTTGCGGGCGACGAGGATGTCGCGCAGGATCGCCTGGTCCACGCGATGCCTGAAGTCCAGGTAGGGGCCGTCATTCATGACCCGGAGGCCCGCGGCCGCCAGAGCTTCCGATGCGTCGTCCCGGCTTGCGACGAAGGTGTTCCAGGAGACGCCCAGGGCACCGCCCGGCCGCAGGGCCTTCGCCCAGACCGGCGCGCCTTTGGCTAGCAGGTCCAGTGGGCTGCGGGCCAGTCCCCTCCCGGTGGCCTGGCTTCCGTGCTGGACGCCGTACGGGGCGTCGGCGACCACCAGGTCAACCGATTCGGGACGGAAGAATTCCAGCGTCTTGCTGGTCTCGGCGTTGACCACGTCAAGGTGCTGGAGGTCGCCGCCCTTGTACTCCTCCTTTGTGGCGGCAAAGGACACCTGGAGGCGGCGGGCCACGACCTGGTGGTTGCGGCGCACGGGACCGAAGTCGGCCTGGTGCTTGAGCCGCTTGTCCTTGAGCCAGCGCTGGATGAAGATCGCGTAAGTTTCGATGTCCCGTTTATCGATGTCAACGCCGCAGGCATCGAAACCGTACATGAGCGCCTGGTTGAGAGTTGTTCCGCGTCCGCACAAGGGGTCCAGGACGGTAAACCGGCGCGTGAGCATGTCATCGGCGAAGCGTGATGACATCAGGGTGACGTTGAGAAGGAGCTTGGTGAACTGCTCGTTCGTCTTGCCAGGGTATTTCAGTATGGTAATCAGGTCGTCATCGAAGCGGTCAAGTCGTCGCAGTTCCACCGGGCGCAGGAGGTCATCCTCGACGCGGAAGAGCGCGTACAGGGACGACAGGTTCGCGAGCATCGCCGCATCGCGCTCGGAGACATCGTCGCAGTCAAACGTGACATAGGGGACGCCGGCGATGCTGCTGCTGCCGATCCCGGAAATGCGGCCCCCGAGAACGGACTGGTTGAACACTTCCAGCTCGGCCTTAACGAGCGCAGCAGATGCGTCCGCGTACACGCGGTTGAAGGACGGCAAGATAAGGAAGGCGTAACGGCTCATTGCCTCTTCAAGGGACAAGCGCCTGACGGCGCGCTCAAGCATTCGGATGAACGTACCGCGGCGTCTGTCTCCCGCCCCATGGCACCCCCGCAGTTGACGACGGGGCCTTCCGGGTCGGCTGACGGTTCGCTACACTCCGGCCATGAGGGCAGCGGTCCAGACCAGGTACGGGCCGCCCGAAGTCGTTCTGATCTCAGAGGTGGGGAAGCCTGCTGCAGGGGACGACGGGGTGCTCGTCAGGGTTCACGCGACGACGGTGAACCGGACGGACTGCGCCTGCCGTGCCGCCAGGCCGTTTTTCATGAGGTTCTTCACCGGGCTTGTCCGGCCGCGGGCGGCGGTGCTGGGGAATGAGTTCGCGGGAGTGGTCGAGGCGGTCGGCGGCGGTGTCACGTCTTTTGAGGTCGGCGACAGGGTGTTCGGATACAACGAAGGCCCGTTCGGCGCTCATGCCGAGTACCTGTCGGTTCCCCAGGACGGCTCGCTCGCGACCATGCCCGCCAACGTGAGCTACCAGGAAGCCGCTCCCAGTACCGAGGGCTCGCACTATGCCCTCGGGCACATTAGAGCGGCAAAGATCCGCAGCGGGCAGGACGTCCTGGTCTACGGCGCGACCGGCGCCATCGGCTCGGCGGCGGTCCAGCTGCTGAGGAGCATGGGCGCCAACGTGACCGCGGTCTGCGACACCGACCACGTGGAACTGGTCAAGGGCCTGGGCGCCAGCCGGGTCATCGACTACACGGCCGCAGATTTCACCAAGGACGAGCAGGAATACGACGTGATCCTCGACTCGGTCGGCAAGAGCTCCTTCAGCCGGTGCAAACGGCTTCTGAAACCAGGCGGAATCTACATCTCGTCGGAGCTGGGCCCGCTGGCCCAGAACCCGTTCCTGGCGCTCATCGCCCCGCTGCACGGCGGCAAGAAGGTCCTGTTCCCCATTCCGAGGCACGACCAGGCGATGGTGCGGTATATCAGGGAGCTGATCGAGTCCGGGCAGTTCAAGCCGGTCATCGACAGGACGTACCCGCTCGACCAGATCGTCGAGGCCTACAGGTACGTCGAGACCGGGCAGAAAACCGGCAACGTCGTCATCACCCTCGAGCCTTCGCGCTAACAGCCTGGTACGGCCGCCGGTTCGCTGTCTGTCCTCAGTCCCGGTTGTCGCGGAGCGCGCGGCGGACGGAGCGGGCCTGGTCGGTCATGGCGGTGAGCTCGGCTATGCGGTGCTCGTCGGCGGCGGTGCGGGCGAGCATATCGAGGTGGGGATCGGTTAGCTCGGCGATGGCCGCGCGCTGACGCCAGTCGCGGTAATCCGCGTCGGCCTGGCGGACCTCGGCCGCGTAGCGCTCAAGCGCCGCGACCCGGGCGGCGATGGACTCCTCCGCCGCCCGCGCCGCCTGCCGGTGCTGTTCGAGGAGCTCCGCCGCTGGCGAGCCGGGGCTCGGCTCAGCCAGCCAGGAGCGCTCGGCCCGGAGCCTGGCCTGCTCGCGCAGGGCGTCCGCTATCTCCGACCGCTGCGCGGCCAGCGCGGCGGCGGTGGCCGGCTCGTCGAGCAGGCCGTCGCGGCAGATTTCGGCGGAAGTGACCGCGCGGACGGCATCCTGCGCCCGGCGGAGCAGCGCCGCGCCGCGGGCATCGAGGTCATCAGCGGCGAGCGGGTCATCGGCACGGGAAACATCGCCGGAGAGGGATCGGACGGGGCTGGCCCGCGTCGCGCCGTCCGCCGGGGCGCGGCCGCGAAGCACCCCGGAGCGGACGACGCCGGTGCCGACGACTACGGCAGTGACGAGCAGGATCGCCTGGGCAAGCAGCAGCGCGTACCGTCCGGCGGCTGACTGCCAGCCTGCCGGATGCTGGTAGATCAGTACACCGAACGCCCACGGAGCTGCCCCAGCGACCGCGACGAACAGGGCCGTGGTGATGCCGGTGACCGCGTCGTCGAGCGGGACACGGGGCATCTCGAATTCGAGGGCAGACCGTCGCAGGTCCACCAGCTCACGACCCATCTGCCTAGGCTAACTCCACCGGCTGCGGTACGCACCACCCGGTTTCACGAGCAGGGTCCGGTTGCAGTCCCCAGGACGCGGCCGGCGCGGCGCTGCTGACGCGCGGGTAGGCCAAGTACGCTGATCGGAGACTACCGGAGGGCGTAATGAAGAGCTCTGTGCAGGCTGGTGGCAAGGCGCCCGATTTCACGCTCCCGGCGCAGTCCGGTGAGCAGGTCCGGCTGGCCGACCGGCTCGGCGAGCGGGTCGTTGTCCTGTACTTCTACCCCAAGGACAACACCAGCGGATGCACCGCCGAGGCCTGCGCCTTCCGTGACAGCTACCAGGACTTCGCCGACGTCGGCGCCGAGGTCATCGGCGTCAGCTCCGACTCGCCCGACAAGCACGCCGCCTTCGCGGGGCAGTACAGCCTTCCGTTCACGCTCCTGTCCGACCAGGGCGGCAAGGTCCGCAGGCTCTACGGGGTGCCGGCGACGCTCGGCCTGATCCCCGGCCGGGTGACCTATGTGATCGACCGCCTGGGCACGGTCCGGCACGTGTTCAACTCGATGACCGACATTGGCGGGCACGTCAACGAGGCGCTTGAGGTGGTCAAGCAGCTGCAGGCGGAACAGCCGGCCTAACCTGCTCTTTTGCGTGCGGGGGCCGGGGGCTGCCCGGGGTTGAGCGGCGCGGCGCCGGGGCCTGGAACGTGCGGCGGTAGGACTGCGGTGCGGTCCGCAGGATGCGGCCGAAGTGCTTGCGCAGGTTGTCGGAGGTGCCGAAGCCGCTCTTGCTCGCGATCACGTCGATGGTCAGGTCTGTCGTCTCGAGGAGCCGCTGCGCCAGCCGGACCCGTTCCTGGACGATCCACGTCAGCGGCGTGGTCCCGGTGCTCGCCGGGAACCGCCGGGCGAACGTGCGCGGGCTCATGGCCGCCCGCGCGGCCAGGTCGGCGACCGTCACCTCCTGGTCGAGGTGCCCTTGCAGCCAGCTGATCGTGTCGGCGAACAGGTCGCCGCCGCCGGGCTCAGGCACCGGCGTCTCGATATACTGGGCCTGGCCGCCGGCCCGGTGCAGGGGAATCACCAGGTCGCGGGCGACCTGGGTGGCGACCTCGGTGCCATAGTCGCGCTGCACTACGTACAGGCACAGGTCAAGGCTGGCGGCGCTCCCGGCGGAGGTCAGCAGGTCGCCCTCGTCCACGTACAGCACACTCGGATCGACGCGGACCCGGGGGTAGCGTCGCGCCAGGTCAGCGCATTCCGACCAGTGCGTGGTCGCGGTGTGCCCGTCCAGAATCCCGGCGGCGGCGAGCACGAACGCGCCCGTGCACAGCGACAGGATGCGCTGCCCGCGCGACCGGGCCAGGCGCAGCGCGTCCAGCACCTCGGCCGGCACCTTATCCGGAGTCATGGTCGGCGGCACGACCACGGTCTGCGCCCTGTTGAGTGCGTCCAGGCCATGCGGAACCTCCATCCGGAACCGCATGTCCGTCGTGACCGACGCCGCCGGACCGCAGATGAGGACCTGGTAGATCGGCGCGCCGGACGCCGTGGTGACCTCGGTGCCGAAGACGTCGTTGGCCGCCGCAAGCTCGAACAGCGTCACGCCCTCGAACACGACAATCGCGACGGTCGGTGGCTCCGTCTCGGCGGACCGCCGTCTCGGCCTGCCCGGCTGCCTCAGGCTGCCTGGCTGCGGGGCGGTTACCGGTTGGTCGATCACGTTGGCAGTATCGTCGTGCACCATGTCAATTGTGCCACTTACGGCGTCGACGCGCAACGCGCAGGCTGGAGGCATGAACAACGCAGACTTCTCCGCCGCCCGCACGCTCCTCCTCGTCGACCCGTTCGGCCTGGCGCCGTTGCGGCTCAGCGACCGGATGCTGTCTCGCACGCTCGGCGCGTCGCTGGACCACCAGCTGGCCGCGGGCTGCCCGCCAGAATCGACTCGGCTGCTGGCTGCGCGCGCCCAGGGCATCGTGGCGCTCCCCCGCCGCGCTTGGCTGGCAAGCAACTGGGACCACCTGCTGCGGGCCGCCCGGCGGGCGCCGTCGCGTCGCACCCGGACGATGCCACTTCGCGCCGCCGCGATCCTCGCCGCCGAGCCCGCGATCCGGGAGCTGATGGAGCGGCTCACCGCGCCGCTGCCGGTCGGCGCCCAGGGCGTGGCCACGGCCAGCGTCCTGCTGACCGACCCGACCTCGCCGGTCTACAGCCGTCGCAGCCCCCGCACCCTGGCCGACCTGTTGCACACCGCCATTGCCCAACTCGATCCCGCCCGGCCCCTGATGCACGCGGCCTAACGACCGGCGGGGCTTCCCTCGACAAGCTCGCGACGCTCGCCGAAGGATCCTGAACTCCGGCGTGACGCTGCGCGAGTGCGTGAGCCCGCCGCCGCGCACAATTCGGCGGGCTAGGCGGCGATGGCGGGGGGACGCGGGGCGCGGCGCAGCCATTGCCAGAACGTGCGTCGCGGCCGGCGGGGCGGAGGTGGCGGCCCCGCGGTGATGCCTCCGCCTCGAACCCAGCCTTCGATCTCGACGCGCAGCTGGACGGGGACGCCAGGGCCAGGCGGCTCGGGCAGCTCGACGCCGCCGCCGCGGACTGATATGTCACCGGCGTCCACCACGATGCCCGGCCTGGTGATCAGCCTGAGCCCTCCGCCTCTCACCTCGGCGGTGATGCGCAGCAGCGGCTGCGTGATCACCGCCTCGGTGAAGTCCAGCGTCACGCCGCCGCTTCTCACCTTGACGTCCAGTTCCTTCGGCACTACCCAGCCGCCATCCCGGCGGGCGCTGCCGCCGCGGACGTGGATCCGTACCAGATCCTTCGGCGTGGCGCTCACCGCGCCCGCGCCGGGCGGCACGACAGCGGTACCCGGCGTGGCCGGCAGGTCGGCAGTCAGCGCCGCGAGCTCGGCGTAGGTCCTGGCGGTCAGCGCGCGCTCCAGGCGGTCGTCCAGTTCTTCCGCTGAGAGCCGGCCGTCCCCGGCGGCTACCCGCAGCAGTTCCACCACCTGATCCCGGTCCGCGTGTGATGCGCGGAGTTCCTCGCCCGCGACGACGGCAGGCAAATCGCTCTGGCCGCCGCTGCGGGATTGTGGGTCCGACATGCCCAAACCCTAAGGCAACGCGCCGATGCGCGCCACGCCAGGCGACTTCGCAGCTGCGGCGGCAACACCCGACTTTAGCTTCGCCGAACGGGACGATCCCCTCTTGGTCCAGGCGGGCGCGGCTCGCGAGGTCGTCGAGGGCCGCGCCAAGGGCCGCCGCCCGTAGCGAAGGCGGTGATGGTGAAGATCTGCCGTCATCGAGCCTTGAGTGGCGTAGTCCGTTCGGATCCTTCGGGCTTGCGGGCCAGGTACCCCACGACGTTGATTTCAGCCCGGAGCGGCAAGCCGTCCCGCCGCTGCTTCTGAGCCTGCTCGACGGCGGCGCGATGGAACTCGGCCTCCCCGACGTTCTGGATGGCCTCATAGGCCGGTCCGGTGGAGGCCAGCCCACGCGCATACACTTCCGGGTCCGCGAACTCCCAGGCGAACGGAACGTCCACCCGCTCAACATCGATGAACCCGTGCGACGCGAGGAGCTGCTCACCCGCGCCAGGCCGGCCGAGCGACACCATGGCCGCCTGGTTGTCGACCTTCTCCGTCGAGGCCAGGCGGAACGGCGCCAGCGCCCAGGCTCCAGGGGAGACCTTCAGGTGACCCCACACCGTCATCCCGACGCGTCCGCCCGGGCGAAGAACCCGGTGTATCTCGGCCACCGCGCCGGGCGTGGTGCCCCAGATCCCCCGGAAGCTGGTGACAACGTCGAACGACGCCGGGTCCCACGGGAGGGCGTTCATATCGCCGACCCTGATATCACATCCGGGGCTCCGGTCCCTGGCCACCGCGACCAGCCTGGCCGAGGCGTCAAGACCACAGCAGGAAGCGCCGCGCAGCCGCGCCAGCTCGACTGCGAGCCCGGACCCGCACGCCACGTCCAATAGCCGGTCCCCGGCATCGACACCCAGCCGATGATGCATGAATACGTACTCCCGGCTGTTGCCCGGCTCGGCGAGCGTCGCGAAATCCACCGCCTCGCGGCCCCAGCCCTCATCCGCTGTGGTCCACTGGGGAGTGTCCGTGCCCGGTCTCGTCATCACCGCTCCTAAGAAGAGTTGTCGAGTCCCCGCTGCTGTGCTGTCACCGGCCGCCAGGCCGATCGTCAGGGCGCAGGCTGCTCTGGCGGCTTAGCTGGCAAGCGTGCCCGGACGGCGGCGGCGGTTCCGGCTAATGCAGCACGAGCCTGCGTACACGTGGAGTAATCAGTCTGCGACCAGTGATGGTTCCCTGGCAAGGGCGGACCCGGACCGCCGACCCCGTGAACCCTTTCGCCGTGCGTCCGTGTTAGTTAAAGGGGTCATTGCGCAAATCGTCGCGGATGCCCTGTTTATTTCGGGTATGTTTGCCGGCGGGAGCAGCGCAACTGCCTGCCATCGCCGTTCGGTTCCGCGTCAGCCGCCAGGCTCGGCAGAAGAGGAGAAGGCACTTGGTCGAGGTCGGGGGCGGCGGGGGAGCATTCCAGGGCATCGACCCGCAATTGCTCGCGCAGCTTATGAGCTCCCTCAACCGCGGTGTGAGCAATGCGCAGCCGCTGGCGAGCAGCTACCTCGGCCAGTTCAGCCGGCTCGGCGTGGATACCACCAGCCTGAATAAGCTGCTCAGCGACTACGGATGGGCCAGCGGGCAGCAGCCCATGCTGCAGCGCCGCCACGATCTGGCCAGCCGCCAGCCATCCGGCAGCTGGGTAGACGGGATGGCCACGTCCGGCGCGGGCAACCTGGAATGGGCCACGCCGCAGGCGGCGCAGGCCGCGGGGTCGAAGGCCGCCCGGCAGTACCTGGACGGCTCGATCACCTACCAGCAGTACGTCGCGCTGCTCGAAGCGAACGAGGGCGATCCCGACTGGGGTACCGGCGCCGCGAAGACCCTCGGCTCCGACGGGCTCGAGACCCTGGAATACCAGCTCCGCGACAACGCCAATCCGGACATGGCCGGGTGGCAGGCGCTCGCCCTGGCGGTGGCCGCGGGAATGGCGAACGGCGTCACGTACCCGTACAGCGATGGCTTCGAAGACGTCCCTAAGGGCTGGCAGAACCTGCAGCTGCTGGACCCGCTGGTGACGCTGGCGAAGTTCCCGGTCCCGGTTCTGGTGACGCTGGGCAATGAGGTCAGCTTCGGCGGCCCCGACTCCAGCGGGACCTACGCCGATTCCATCCTCCAGGCAATCGCCGGCGACCCGCAGGCCGCCGCCGAGTTCATGGCGCAGTTCCCCAAGGCGCACGGGGTTTCCCTGGGCGCGTACGTGGCGCAGGGCTCGGATGGCTATGGCTATATGCCGCCCGACGAGGCGCAGGAATGGGCGAACGTGATAACCGCCGGCACCGTCGGGGCAAAGAATGCGGACCCCGGGCTCGCCGCCGGGAACGTCACCTCGCTGGTCAGCTTCTATGCGCACAATTCCGGCAGCCACACGTACGGGCCGATCCAAGCCGCCTACGGCAGCATCGTTGAGGGGTACTGGCCCGCCGTGGTGTACGCGGTCACTTCAGCCACCCTTGCGCCCCAACTGGGCCTTGGCCCGGACGGCCTTAAACTCAGCCCCAGCGACTGGGCCGCCTTCACCGACGAGGCGATGCGCGACCCGGCCACCACCGCGTCCGTGCTGAACTGGGCGCACGGGTACGCCCAGGCGCTGCAGACCGAGGGCTCGAACCAGGTCGGGGCGGTAACCGCGGGCGACGCCTACTCCTATCAGGCCGGCCAGGTCAACGGTTTCTTCGACTACCAGGCGAAGACGGTCTACGCCTCGATGGGAAGCGGCGGGAGCACCTGGGTAGATGCCCTCTCGGAGCACGTCGGCGACGCCGTCGACATGGCCTTCGATATCGCAGCCGACCCCGGTGCCGCCGCGAAGACCGTCACCGTCGACATCAGCAAGTCAGTCATCGAAGCATGCCTGACCCGCTTGCTTGAAGAAATACCGGACAGCCGCGGTTCACTCCCCGCACCGGATTATTCGCAATGGCAGGGGACTTTCACGTGGCAAGTGAATCAAAATATCAAGTCCGGCGCCAAAGGGAATCCGACGTGGGCTGGCCTGCTCGCCAGCGCGAAGAAATTCGATAAAGGGTGCTTCATCCAAGGCGGCCAGATCGTAACGCAGACACCACAGCAGCTGAAGGCATATAACGCATGGCTGTCTAGCCCTGGGGTGATCAATATGATGGAACGCGGCGGGCAGAACTCATCTTTTGATGACGGAGTACTGGCAGTGGACCACGGAAGAATCCGCGGGCTCATGATTTACCGCGGGCGGGTACTCGGCTACGGCGCTGGCCTGGCTGCGGTTGTCATGCTCGCGGTAGCCTGCGCATCCGGGCCATCCCCGGCGCAGGCCCAGCAGGCGGCGAGTGGGACGCGCACGCTAGTGGCCCGAGAGTTCTGGGACGTGTACAACTCGCTGTCTTCCGTGACCTCGCCGGGAAGTCGGGGATGGCTTCGGGTTCTTTTCCGTCTGCCCGGGGCAGCCTGCCAGCCAGGTGGCGTATAACGTGTCCTCCGGTATTGCCGCACCCCATAACGGGGTCGCGACACCCAGTTACGTGGCGCTCCTTGAGAAAACGCTACGCGCTCAGGGCTGGGGCGCATTCGGCCCGAGCAGTGGCGGCTACCTGCTGAGCACTAAGCAGGGATACAAAGTTTCCCTCAAGCCCCAAACCGGTAACCAAAATTCTTCGTCGCCCTTGCCGTCGGCGGCCCGTGCGTGACGACGGGGACGACGTTTGCCTCGCAGGTGCAGGACATCGACGGGAACCTCAAGACTCCTATCCGGCTAGTGCGGCGTCGGCCCGGCCGGTACCGACCGATCCGGTCCCGACACCCTAGCGCCCCTGCTTTCACCGAGGAGTGCTAGTCAAAGCCGCGGAGCTGCTCTCCCCGTTTTCGCCGCGATCGAACCAGAGCTGCCGCTTGCCGCAGCTTAGGGCGGAAGTGGTACGCCTCGCGGCCCCAAATGCGCCCTTTGCCCGCCCGTTGCCCGTGCAACATCCGCCCTAAGATGCGCTCGCTGCTGGCCCAGGTTCCCGCAGCGCGGGACTCTAACCTGGTTTTACGGCCCTCGAAGCATTTTCTACGACCCTGGTCATTACGCGCTCCGGCCAGCTGCCGCGCTGACCGCCAGATCGGCGCGTCTCCCCTGTTTCCTGATGTAGGCCGGTCGGGCTCATCGCGCTGACCTTGGATCGTGGCAACCCGGGTCGAAGCCAGGGTTTCCACGGGGGTGATCGTGTGCCTCGCGTGCGATCGTGATGCCATTAAGCAGAGGCGTCGCCGGAGGCAAGCGGGGCACGTCGACTGGGGTGCGCCGGCCAGGTTCTACAGCTTCACCGATGTTGAAGGAGATGCCGACATGCCGAGCCAGGCAATGCAGGAATCGATCGACGCGCTCAGGGAGCGGCAGCAGGCCAGCGGCGGCCAGGCCCCGCCACCGCAGAAGGAGCTCTCCGCGCCGCCTTCGTCCCCGGGAACCGCCTTCATCCGGTGCCCGACGACGTGCTGGTGACAGACGTGACCGTCGGCGGGGTGCGGAGCCACTGGCTTGCCGCCCCGTATTCAGGTCAGCACGGCCGACCTGCTGCTCAGCGACTCCGAGCGGCTGGCGGCGGCCGCCGCCGAAGCCGGGGTCGACGTCACCCTCCAGGTCGGCGAGGGCCTGCCCCACGTGTACCAGCTCCTGCTCGGCACCCCCGAGGCAGCGGAGGCCACCGAGCGAATCGGGAAGTTCCTGCGGGCCCGGGTTCACTGATCCGCCCGGATCGGCACGCCGGACGTGGGCACTGCCAGCGCGATGACTTACGCGGTCGCCGCGCGTCGTATCTGCCAGACGCTATTGGCCAGGATGCTCGTCGGGCAAGGAAGGGATGCGTTATGGAGATCACGAATCTGGGTAGGGCGGACGGGCTGCCGCCGGTGGACTGGGCAGTAGTTGCCGCCAGGCTCGATGCGGGGTCGGCGCCCGCTCCGGAAGCGCTGAACTCCCGCACGACCTGGCTGGCCACGGTGAACGAGGACGGTAGCCCGCATGTGACTGCGGTCGGTGCCCTGTGGCTGGATGGCGCGTTCTGGTTCCAGACGGGCGCGGGCACGCGGAAGAGGCGCAATGTCGCGCGCGATCCGCGGTGCTCGATCGCGGTGTCGGTCCCCGACGCGGATGTCGTGATCGAGGGTGACGCCGCGCGGGTGACCGAGCCGGGCGCGCTGGCGCGAATCGCGAAGGCATGGGCGGGCAACGGCTGGCCGGCCGAGCCCGACGCCAGCGGGGCGGGCATCACTGCCCCGTTCAACGCGCCATCGCAAGGACCGCCGCCGTGGCACGTGTACCGCATGGACCCGCGATCGGCGGTCGTGACCTTGACGACGGAGCCGGGCGGCCTGACCCGCTTCCGGTTCTGACGCTGCTGATCGGGGCCGCGATCGGCTAACTCTACGCTGGGGCATGGATTTCGAGGGAAAGCCGCGACAGCGACCTCGCTGGCATCATGCCTCCGCCGAGCTTTACGACTTCGCGATCGTCAGTTACCGCACTCAGCGCTTACCCAGCCGACTATTCATTTCGACATCCATACGCCACCGCAGCGCCTTCGCCCGACTCGTCTTCCACGCCCGTGAGCCGATCCCGCAAGAGGTAAAGGCAGGCTTCGAGCACGTCGTCTCGCAGCGCTCCGGCTCGGATAGCAGCACGCGACGGCCGGGAGACGGGGAAGCGT
Organism: uncultured Actinomycetota bacterium; assembly: GCA_963844925.1. Taxonomy (GTDB): domain Bacteria; phylum Actinomycetota; class Actinomycetes; order Streptosporangiales; family Streptosporangiaceae; genus Trebonia. The sequence continues at coordinate 186,960 of CAWJQG010000004.1, forward strand.
GCTATCCTAGCTGGCTGCGCCATTTCGCGCCGCCTCCTATCGAATTCCTCGGTCAGCTTCGCATGCGGTCGGTCAGCGCTTCGAGCGTGTTCGCACCGGCGTACTCGGCAGGAAATCCGGATCGTTCATCGCGCTGAATTCGTCACTGTCACTCATTGCCTTTTCCCTTGCTCGACGATGGCCGGTCCCGCGCTGGCGAATCTCGTTGTTCTCGTCTGATCTGTGAGGCGTGGCTACAGGCTGCCGATAGCGCTACCGTTAGGGAAAGTAGTTCCGCGCTTACTGACGCGCATGAACCGTAACGAATGGTGCAACGGTGCTTACTCCGAGAGAACAACTCGCGAGACGCTACGGCAGGCACGGCTGACGCGGTAGCCTCGCACGGGGCACTGGCAAGCGGCTGAACGTGTGCGCCCGTGTCCGAGCGGAGAACGCGCCACGTGTCCGTCGAGCCGTGCTAGCCGCGTGGGCGGGCGCGACGGGGTGGGCTGGACACGCTACCGGCCTTGCGCAGCGGGCAAGGGCGAACGCCGGATTGGTTCATGAGCTACAGGCAGGCAGAGGCGCAATCCGACACGCTGCGATGCTGGGGCGGGCGCTGGTCGGGGTTGTGCCAGCCGAGTCTACGCGCGTGCGCTGCTGAGCGTCGAGCCGTACACGCCGGAACGGCTCGATGAACTGGTCGAGGTGCGGATAACGCAGCAAGTGATCGGGCGCGCGTACGTGAAGCGATATCGAAGCACGGAACGGGGTGGTGGGGGGAGGGGGGGGGAGGGAGGGAGGAAGGGGAGAGGGGGAAGGGAGGGGGGAAAGGGCACCATGGTGACGGTCAGCATGGGCGCGCTGCAAGACGCGACGAACACGGCACCCGAAATAGTCGGCACCGCGATGCAAGCGTGGGAACGCATCCTTGGCGCCGCGCTGCGCCGTGCCGAGTCCCTAGACTTCACCCGAGCAATGGAGGATGAGTGGAAGCAACAGATATGATCCCGTGGCGCACGTCCAGCTACAGCTCAAACGGCGGCGCTACGTGCGTGGAGGTAGCCGCGCAGACCGGCCGCGCGCTGGTCCGCGACACGACGGACCGCGACGGCGGAACGCTCGTTTTCGGTGCGGACGCGTGGGAGAAGTTCACGGCAGGGCTCCGCTAGGAAGACCACCCGGCGAACCACCCGCGAGGGAAGCCACCTCATCTCCGCCTGATCCGCCGGTCTGAACACCCTGACGCTGCCGTGGGATCCGCAGAAGTCTTTCGACTGCGGGCGGCGGCAGCCGCTAGACTGGGCGGTGCAGGGCGATGATCCGGCTATCACCGGGGAGCCCCCGGAAGAAAAGGCGCCCGCTGTCAGAGCCTCGCTGTGAAGGCTGGCTGTGAAAGCAGAGCGCCCCAGTAGAACCGGGCGGGTTCGGCCCGTCATAGCCGGAAATGAGCGGCTGTCGCGTCCACTGGCAAGGGTCCGCTGGCACAGTGCCCAGCAAGCACGGTGCCCAGCAAGCACAGGGGCGAGGCGGCAAGCGAGGTGGTACCGCGGTGCGCCCGCGCGGGAGCGGGCGCGTCGTCCTCGCGGCACGTGCCCGGCAACGGGACTGAAATGCCACGAGGAGAAGAGCGGCAGCCGATGGCCACCTACCCGCGCGCGGGCGCGTCTGAAGTTCCTGCCCAGCCGGACTTTACCGAGCTTGAGCAGCGGGCGCTCGCCTACTGGAACGCCCACGACACGTTCAAGCAGTCGATCAAGCATCGCGGCGGGGATAGCGAGTTCGTCTTCTACGACGGCCCGCCGTTCGCCAACGGCCTGCCGCACTACGGGCACCTGCTGACGGGCTACGTCAAGGACATCGTGCCGCGCTTCAAGACGATGGCGGGCGCGAAGGTGGACCGCCGCTTCGGCTGGGACTGCCACGGCCTCCCGGCCGAGGTCGAGGCCGAGCGGCTGCTCGGCATCTCCGGCAAGGCCGACATCCTCAAGATGGGCATCGAGACCTTCAACGAGTCCTGCCGCGACTCCGTGCTCCGCTACACCAGGGAGTGGGAGGAGTACGTCACCCGGCAGGCCCGCTGGGTTGACTTCGAGAACGACTACAAGACGCTCGACCTCCCCTACATGGAGAGCGTCATGTGGGCGTTCAAGCAACTGCACGACAAGGGCCTGATCTACCAGGGCTTCAAGGTGCTGCCCTACTGCTGGCGGTGCGAGACCCCGCTGTCCAACCACGAGCTGCGGATGGACGACGACGTCTACGCCGACCGCACCGACCCTTCGGTCACGGTGCGGTTCAAGCTGGAGACCGGCGAGTGGATCCTCGCCTGGACGACCACGCCGTGGACGCTGCCGTCGAACCTGGCCGTCGCCGTCGGGCCGGACATCACCTACGACGTCGTGCAGACGCCGGACGGCGAGCGGTACATCCTCGCCCACGACCGGCTGCCCGCTTACGAGAAGGAGCTGGCAGGGGCAGAAATCAACGGTTCGTTCAAAGGAAGAGATCTTCTCGGCCGCCGCTACACGCCGCTTTTCGACTACCTCACCGACGCCGAGACCTTCGGTACGGCCACCGCCTTCCGGGTCATTGCCTCCGACGAGGTGACCACCGAGGACGGCACCGGCGTGGTGCACATGGCGCCCGCCTACGGTGAGGCCGACGCGAGCGCCTGCGCCGCGGCCGGCATCCCGATCGTGCTCACGGTCGACGAGCAGGGCAAGTACCTGCCGGTCGTCAGCGACTGGACGGGCCTGCACGTCTTCGAGGCGAACAAGCCGATCATCGCGCGGCTGCGCGCCGACGGCGCGCTGGTCAGGCGCGAGGATTACACGCACTCCTACCCGCACTGCTGGCGGTGCCGCAACCCGCTCATCTACAAGGCCGTCTCGTCGTGGTTCGTCGAGGTCACCAAGCTCCGTGACCGGATGGTCGAGCTGAACGAGGAGATCACCTGGGTGCCCGAGCACGTCAAGCACGGGCTGTTCGGCAAGTGGCTCTCGAATGCGCGGGACTGGTCGATCAGCCGCAACCGGTTCTGGGGGTCGCCGATCCCGGTGTGGGTCAGCGACGACCCGGCTTATCCGCGGGTGGACGTGTACGGGTCGCTGGACGAGCTGGAGCGGGACTTCGGGGTGCGGCCTTCCGACCTGCACCGGCCGTTCATCGACTCGCTGACGCGGCCGAATCCGGACGATCCTTCCGGTCAGTCGGTCATGCGGCGGGTGCCGGAGGTGCTTGACTGCTGGTTCGAGTCCGGGTCGATGCCGTTCGCGCAGGTGCACTACCCGTTCGAGAACCGCGAGTGGTTCGACGGCCACTACCCGGGCGACTTCATCGTCGAGTACATGGGGCAGACCCGGGGCTGGTTCTACACGCTGCACGTGCTGGCGACGGCGCTGTTCGACCGGCCGTCGTTCCGCACCTGCGTGTCACACGGGATCGTGCTCGGCAACGACGGCCGGAAGATGTCGAAGTCGCTGCGGAACTACCCGGACGTGAACGAGGTCTTCGACACCTGCGGCTCCGACGCGATGCGCTGGTTCCTGATGGCGTCGCCGATCCTGCGCGGGGGGAACCTGGTCGTCACCTCCCGCGGCATCCGCGAGGGCGTCCGGCAGGCGCTGCTGCCGCTGTGGAACTCGTACTACTTCTTCGCGCTGTACGCGAACGCGGAGAACTACACGGCGTCTGCTTCGGTGTCTTCGACGCACGTGCTTGACCGGTACATCCTGGGCAAGACGCGCGCGGTGGTCGAGCAGATGCGTTCTCAGCTCGATGTGTACGACATCGCCGGCGCCTGCGGCGCGCTCCGCGACTACCTGGAGCTGCTGACCAACTGGTACATCCGGCGGTCGCGGTCGCGGTTCTGGGAGGGGGATTCCGCCGCGCTTGACACGCTGTGGACCGTCCTCGAGACGGTGACGCGGGCGGCCGCGCCGCTGCTGCCGATGACGGCGGAGACGATCTGGCGCGGGCTGACCGGGGGGGCCAGCGTGCACCTGTGCGACTGGCCGTCGGTTGACTCGTGGCCGTCGGAGGTGTCGCTTGAGTCGACGATGGACCTGACCCGCGCCGTGTGCAGCGCCGCGCTGAGCCTGCGCAAGACGCGGCAGCTGCGGGTGCGGCTGCCGCTGGCGTCGCTGACGGTGGCGCACACCGCCGCGCCCGCGCTGACCGCGTTCGCGGAGCTGATCAAGGACGAGGTCAACGTCAAGGACCTGATCCTGTCGGACTCCCCGGCCTCGCTAGGCGCCGTTCAGCTCTCCGTTAATCCGCGGGTGCTGGGGCCGCGTCTCGGCAAGCAGGTGCAGGAGGTCATCCGGGCGGTCAAGGCCGGGGACTGGAGCGCTGTCTCCGGTGGCCTCACCGGTGATGCTGGTGTGACTGCGGGCGGCGTCGCTTTGCAGCCGGGAGAGTACGAGCTGCGGCTGACCGCCGCTGACCCGGACTCCACCGCGGCGCTGCCCGGCAGCGACGGGCTGATCGCGCTGGACACGGTGGTCACTCCCGCGCTCGCCCTGGAGGGCGTCGCCCGGGACGTGGTGCGCGTCATCCAGCAGGCGCGGCGGGACCTCGGCTTCGACGTGTCGGACCGGATCGCGCTGGTGGTCGGGGCGGCTTCGCCGGTGGCGGACGCCGTGCGGGCGCACGCGGACTTCATCTCCGGGGAGACGCTGGCTACGTCGCTGACGGTCGTCGACCCGGCCGAGGTTGCCGCCGCGGCGCAGCCGGTGGGCGACGGCGGTGACGTCCGCATGGCGCTGACCCGCGCATAACAGCACATTGCATAGTTCCCGGACATGATTCCCGACCGACAAATTTAATTTCCCCCCGCAACCAAAAAAGTGGGAAAAAAACACGGGGGGCTTGAAAAAACCAAACCTGTTCTCTCACCTTCTCCACCCGCCCGCCCGACCCAAGGCCGCCAACCCCCCCCAACCCCGCCGGGTCCCCCCCTCTCCCCCCCCCCTACGGTCGTTACGGAACGACCCGGCAGCCGCAACAGGGACGAGCCCCTCGGACCTCCACCCCCTTCCCCCCGCCCCCCCCCCCATCCTCCCCCCCATCGCCCGCCTCCCGCCCGGGCGGCCGGCTGGACGACACACACACCCGCGGGCGCCGCCCGCAAGCACACGAACAACACCCGCCCCCCCCCCCCCCCCCCCCCCCCCCCCAACAACCATCTCTCCCCCGCTCTGTCGCCCACGCTGCGCCCCCTCCGATCTTCCCCCCCTTTTATTTTCCTCCTTTCATCTCGTCCTCACCCACCCCACCCCCTCATCACCCACTAGATAGAGCCACCGCCGCCTGGACGCTCACCTGCCGTCCGCCCGGCCCCCCCGCCCCCCCCCCCCCCCCCCCCACCCCCACAACCAAAGCCCCCCCACCCCACCCGCAGCCCGCCGCAGCTCTCCCCCCCCGCCCCCCCCCCCCCCCCTCCCCCCCTCCCCCTCCCCCCCCCCCCACCAACAACGACACAAAGACGCCGCGGCCGCGCGCCGCCCCCGCCGCCCCCCCCCCCCCCCCCCCCCCCCCCCCCCCCCCCCCCCCCCCCCCTCCCCCCCCCCCCCCCCCCCTCCCCCCCCCTCCCCCCCCGTGCCGCGGTGGTGATCGACGACAGCGACTGCTCGGTGTCGACCGCGCGGTACTTGATCTCGCGGATGAGATCCGCTGGCAGGTAGACCTTGAACTGCCGGATGTCGTCGGCCATACGATGATGGTACCAAAGTACTAAAGTACTGATGCCGACGGTCGCGAGCTGGCGCACGCCGTTCGAGAGATGCACGAGCCACCCGCTCGCAAGCGGATCCGGAAGGCCCGGCGAGACTAGCCATCTCGTCGGTCGCGGGCCGGGCCAGCGACACGTTACTACCAAACGTAGTAGCATATGGCGCATGAACGGCGCTGTCCCCACGACGATCATCGTCGTCGGCCTCGCGCTTGCCGGGTACGCGCTGCTGATGACCGCCATGAACCATCGAATGAACGTCCCCTTGCTCGCAGCACTTGGCGTTCTTGAGATCCTGCTGCTTGTCGAGGTCGGCATCGTGGTGGCCAAACTCGGCGACGGCCAGCGCCCGGCTGGGCTGGCCACACTGATCGGATACCTGTTCGCGATCCCGATCGTCCCGCTGGCGGCCGCGTTCTGGGGGCTGCTGGAGCGATCACGGTGGGGCCCCGCGGTCGTCGCCGTGGCCGGACTCGTCGCGGCAATCCTGATGGTCCGGCTGCATCAGATCTGGCCGGCCATCCATGTCTGAGCCCGTGACACCGCCTGAGCGTGGGCGCACGTGCACGGCATCGCCGCCGGACTCGACCAGGACAGGCCCGGGCCGGCTGCTGGTGGCCGTCTATGGGCTCTTCGCGCTCTCCGCCTCCGCGCGGGCCGGGGTGCAGATCGCGACGAAGTTCCAGCACGCCCCGGTTGCCTACGTGCTGTCAGCCCTGGCCGGGGTGGTCTACATCATCGCCACGATAACCCTCGGGCGCGGCGGTCCGACAGCACGCCGGATCGCCGTCTTCTCCTGCTCGTTCGAACTCGTCGGCGTGCTCGCGGTCGGCACCTGGAGCATCGCCGACCCGGCCACCTTCCCCGACGCCACGGTGTGGTCCACCTACGGAATCGGCTACGGCTTCGTCCCGCTCGTCCTTCCCGTTTTCGGCCTGCTCTGGCTACGCCGCGTGAACCGGCGCGCCAGCACCCAGCGCACGATCGTGACCCAAGCGCACGACGCAGGGACCAGGTCAGGGCTCAGACCGAGGAGAGGGGGGGGGGGGGGGGTAGGGGGGGGGTGAGAGGTGGTGAGTTGTGTGGTGGTAGAGGAGGAGGGTATGGTCGCCCGCTGCCTCTACGGATCGACGGCCGCTCGCGACGGATTGATCGCGTTGCCGCGCCGGCGCGCGGGAAATCACGCGCCCGTTCGATCGAAGGGTGTTGATCTCGGTCTTTCGAACGCACGCGTGGTTTCCCGTTCCGCCGCGCACTGCGGGTGCGTCAGGCGGAGAGCGCGGTCACCATCGGTACCAGCGGCTGCGCGAGCTGCCCTCGCCGACGCGGACGAGGAAGCCGAGAAGCCAGAGCACGAGAGCCACGAGCGCGATCCACCACAGGATGTGAATGGCGAAGCCGAGGCCGCCCAGGAGCAGGACTAGCAGGAGCACGACCAGGATGAGTGCCATGAGAGCCGTTCCTTTCGATGACCGGGGCGCGGGTCTGGCCCCGAGCGTTGCAGGCGAACGTCTGCCCCTTGCGCGCCGATGTATTCCACTCGCGTCGAACTGAGGCGAGGAGGCGTGAACCACGTCGGCCCGGGTAGCCCGCGCGGCTGGTCGCCGTGACCCTGGCCGACCTCGCCGGGCACGCGCTCGGCACGACCGCGCACGCCGCTAACCGGTAGGCGGGCATCAGTCCCGGCAGGCGGGGTACGGGTATCAGCCGCGCTTGCCGCCGGGATTGTCGCCATAGCGGCGCCGGAACTGCTCGACCCGGCCGGCCGTGTCGACCACGCGGGACTTGCCGGTGTAGAACGGATGGCTCGCGGACGAGATCTCCACGTCGATGACGGGATAGGTGTTGCCGTCTTCCCATTCGATCGTGCGGTCGCTCGTCAGCGTGGACTTGGTGAGGAACACGAAGTCCGCTGATCGGTCCCTGAAGACGACCGGGTGATAGTCGGGATGAATGTCCGGCTTCATGACCAGCCTCCCTAGCAGCGAGATAACGCATTCCAACATGCGCATGGCCGGAGATGTTCCATCCGGCGACGGGTTTACCGAGGAGCCGACGGAGCCGACCGGAGCCGCGGGGCGGCGCGGAGCATCCGGGCCGGCGCCGGAGGCGGCGGTCGGCGCGGCCCGGCCGCCGTAGCCGACGCCGATCACCTGGTCCTTGCGCCGCTGCTCGGCGCGGACGAGGTCGGTAAGCACCTCGATGGTCGGCCTCGGTCGGCTCGGTGCTCATCGGCAGTGCCCGGGGGTAGAGCTTGCGCGCCAGCACCGGGTTCAGCTCCGCCGCGTAAAGGCTGAGCTTGGCCAGCAGCAGCAGGAACGCCACGATCCCGATGACCGCGCCGAACGCGCCGTAGGTGGCCGACGTGTTCTTCAGCTGGTGTGTCACCAGCCCGGTGCCGACGGTGATCAGCGCGGTGAACGCCACCCCGCCCAGGATCGCCCCGGGCAGGTGACCGCGCGGGCCCACCACCTTGGCGGTAAGCAACGTGAAGGTGGCGAAGTACAGCGCGCAGTTGAGCACGAGCAGGCCGGCAGGACGGGAATCCTGATCGCGTAGCTGGACGTGCCCCCGGTGGCGTAGGTCGGTGACGAACGCGTTCACGAAGAACGCGAAGCCGATGGTGATCAGCCCGGCCAGGCTCCGCCCGAGCCGGGGCAGGAAGCCGGTGCGCTGGATCTGCGGGATGTTCCAGACCGTGGCCATCGCGAGCTGCGCGGTCTGGGTGACGCCCGGGCGCCGTAGATCAGCCCGATCAGGCCGACGGCCAGCCCGAGCGCGCTGCCGTTCAGGGCGGCGGGCTGTCGCCGGGTTGAAGCTCGGAGCCGATGACAGGGAACTCGTGCAGCGTCCGCAGCACGCCGTCCCCGATCGACTGCTGGCCGATGAGCCCGAAGATCGTCACCACCACAAGCAGCAGCGGGAAGATCGCGGTGAACCCGTACCAGGCCAGCGCGACGACCACCAGATTGGCGTTGTCGTCGCCAAACTTCTTCACCACCGCGTAAGGCACGCCCGCCCAGCGGTGCCGCCGCTGCCAGGCGTCCACCGCGGCAATCGCCTTGCCGAGCGTCCCGACCGGGTTGACCATAACGCCCTGCTTCCCCCCACCGGCGGAAACTAACACGCACCTCCTCAACAACAGCGGGCGCCAAGGCCGCTTAGGTGTACGCGCCTAATCTGGCACGCGGCCGGTTACCGCGTCGCGGTGAGCGCCGACTGCAGGCCCGGCCGCACGGCTGTCTCCTCCCCCGGTAGCACCTGACATCCGTGCTCCGCTCACTCCTCAGGACCCGCTGCTGCGGGCGGGAGGAGGCCGGAGGCCGCCAGGCCCGGGACGGGTGACGCGCGACTGCTGTGCAAGGTCCGCAGACCGTGCGTTCTTGACCACATGACAGCACGGGGCCAGCGCGCCTTGCGAGGCCGCTGCGACGCCGGCATGGCCCTTTCCTCGAGGTATCCGGCCCCGCCTGCCGCCTCTTCCACCGTGGCGTAAACGGAGAAGGCTTCTACCAGCCTGATGATGGTAAGAATCCGCACCACGCTCCGCTGCGGTGCGGCGATTATTAGGTCGCCCCCGGCCTGCCGGGCCTGCCTCCGGCCGCGCGCCAGCGCTGCCACGCCGCTGGAATCGATGAACTCCAGACCCGCCAGGTCCACGATGATGCCCGGGTCGCGGGCCGCAACCGCCGTGAGCTCGGCCGCGACAACGGCGGCGTCGACCAGGTCAAGCTCCCCGCGCAACGCGACCACGGCGTAGCCGTCACATCTGCGGGTACTCAAGTCCGTGCTGAACATGGGCATGCCCTTCTTGCTTCAGCAACAAGGCAGGGGTCTTGACCCAGCAGCTAGCTTTACAGGTTGTGCCACACACGATACGCCTCCGCGATCTCCTGTCGATGTCGGCCTCTGGGCTGCACGCATCAGGTCAAGTCCGGGTGGTCGATGTCCACCGGCGCCAGGTCCTGCGGGGGGTCACGTGGCGGCTGCCAGGGTCGATGACGAGGCCCTGGACCCGGCCGACGTCGGCCGTTACGGGGCCGGGGTATCGGTGGGGGCATCTACGACCTGGCCATTGCGCGGCTCCCGGGCTCCGGCGGCAGCATGCCGGGGAGCGAGCCGACGCCCGAACAGGTGCGACCTGCCTGCGCGGCTGTCGTCTGGGTCTTGATCGGAATCGCTGCGGGGCGTGCCGTTGTCCACAGCGCTTGCCGTGTATGCGCGAGCGGTCTCGCGCTGGTCGAGGAGGTCGTCGCGATCCCGGGTAACGGCGGCCGTCTCCTGGCGGGAGTCCCGCAGGCTGCGGCGGGCGGCGCTGCCGCGGCGCGAGGTGCGCCGGGCGGCGGCCAGCAGCAGGCTCAGCGCGGCCATGCCGACGGCCCCGACCACGATGCCGTACAGGAACAGCCGGCCCTCGGAGCCGGTCACGTGGTAGCCGAGCACCGCGAACGGGTGCAGCAGCGCGTGGCCGATGCCGTGGTTGCCGAGAACACCGGCCACGGCGACGACGACGGCGCCGATCAGGACGATGAGCCCCAGAATGATGATCATGTCGCACTCCCCATCAGGGCAACTGCCGCGCGGGCAGCAGGAGCGCGGGCACCGGGTTTGGTGCGCGTTCACCTCTGAGTCAAGCGCGCCCGAACCCTGCGGGAAACAACCGATCAGGGAAGGGCTCATCACCGCAGCCGATTACCCTCCGTCGGTCTGCGCCGCGCGGGGATGATCAGGGCTGGTCAGCGGCGCGTAACGCGGTTTACGGGTAAGGCTCGCGATCGACGGCGGGAAGATGTAGGCCGTTTGCTGGGGAGCCGGGCGTTTCGTTACCCTGAGATGGCAATCGCGGGATCGCCCGGCTCGTGCGGGTCGGTCTCATGATCGCACTGTCGAACTGCTCCAGACCCCGGCGGCCAATCAGGCGCACCGCCGGAGGCATGGACATGTCCCAAGTGTTGCAGGCATTCACCCACGGCCCACGTCGTATAGCGGCGCGCGGCGCCCTTGCCTGTGAGCGCTTGCGCCGCGCCGGCGCAAGCGCTCACTGGGCTGCCGCGCCGAACGGGGGACGATCATTGCCCCGCCAGGCCAGCGCGCAGTCCCCCGCACGGTCAGCGCGGCGATGACCGGTGAGAGCGCGACGTGCGGCGGGCAGGCTGGCGAGCAGCGGGTCCCGCCCGGCAGGACCAGCATGATGAGCCTGCCGACCAGCCAGCAGCGCGCACTCAACCGGATCGAGAAAACGCTCGCGCACGATCATCCCGGTCTCGGGCCGCTGTTCGCCATCTTCACGGCGCTGGTCGACCGCGAGGCGATGCCCGTGACTGAGCGGGTCACGGGCCGCCCGTGGCGGTCGCGGTGGGCGGATCACGGCAGGCGGTAGCGACCCTCGTCGGGCTGGCCATGGCCGCGGTGGCGTTGCTCACGCTCAGCCTCGCGCTGCCCAGCCCGCAGGTGTGCCCTGGCACGTTCGTCGCCGTCGCGACGCATGTGCGGTCGGTCCCGACCGGGCGCGAGGCTGCCTGCGCGACCCAGCTGAACAAACGCGGCAGCCCCTGAGTTCGGCCGCTATCCTGCGCCCGAAGCCGCCATCAGGGGTGCCGACGATCACCGTTGGGTTGGGCGGTTTCGGAGTGATGTCGTTCAGGTCCTGGAAGGCTTCTCGATTGCCTGCCAGTGAGATAGCCGTTGCAACGCGAACACGTCCGTAACCGAGGCAATGTTTCCCTCCAGGGACGTGGAGTTCCCTAGGTCGATGATCGAGCCATAGGCGCTACGGAGCGCCGAGACTGTCGCCCGGAGGCCCTGGTTGGCATAGATGACGACGGAACAGAGCTTTTGCGACGTCATCGATGTGCCAATTTGGGTATGTGGTGGGGACGATGACCACCCGGGCTCCGTCCTTCCCAGGCGTGAGCAGGAAGCTGACGATTTGCTTGTTATCGGCAGACTTGGAATGGATGAGAACAGCATCAGCGCCCGCGTACACGTAGGCATGCGCAGCGGTCGGATAAAGCTTCCTGCAGGGGCAGTCCGCTGATGAGTGCCTCGGTCCGGGCGATTACGAAGAAGTCCGCAGGTATTCCGCTGCGCTTGTTTTGCACTGGCTATCTTGTGGGCGAAGTCTGTTACCGACAAGAGGGTCTGGTCGCCCTGGGCGAAGCTGTTCAGCTTGGGGAAAAGTTTGTCTTCCAGGCATACGGCGGTGATCCCGGCCGCTTCATACTCATGAACCATGTGGGTCACGTTCATTGCGTTCCCGTATCCAGTGTCGCAGTCCGCGACTACAGGAATGTGCAGCGCCTTTTGAATGTTGACCGCGGCCTCCAAATACTCAGTCATTGTGAGCAGGCTTGCGTCGGGGAGGCAACGTACTGCCGACACTTCAAGACTTGAGGACCAGACGGCATCGAAGCCGGCCTGCTCGGCGAGTACACCGCCGAGCGCGTCGTGGGCTCCTGCTACCCGCAAAAGATTGCGGTTATTGAGGACTGATCGAAAAGACGGGTAGGACGGTCGGTGCATGGTGTCCTCCGGGTCAGTGGGCCGGGACGGTGTGCGGTGCGGATGCGGGCGCGCGGAGCGCCTCCTGGGCCCAAAACGCGTCCAGCCAGCGCAGAATGTCGAGCATCACGTGGTGGTTCTGATTTGGTCGCAGGGCGCCGAGCTGGAAGAACATCACGCCTTCACTCGGAGGGCCGAGGAAGGTCAGCCGTTCGTCGATGCGCCCGTCGGCCCTTATCGGGTGGAAATCCGCGGTCAGGTCAAGACCGCCCGGCTGAAAGCCGGGACTTCCCGGTGGCCCGGGGTTGTGCCATTTGCGCACGAGCCCACGGCGCAGGAGCGACGGATAGACCGGCGCGGTGTCACCCTCGGGGTCGAACGGGTGCACCCGCGCGTCGACCAGGACATCGGCGGCCTTCCGGGCACCAGTGCGGGGGCCTACGAGGATGAACGTTCCCGCCTCGGCATCAGGATCGACAGCAGCGTTCGGGCCTACCGACACATCCACGAGGCCGCACTCGATCAGGGCAAGAATTTTTTCCATGACCTCTAGAGCCGCGCCGTTGGCTAGTCGGTTGTGATGTCTCATATAGACATCGAGAAATATCCGATGGGAGTCGGGTTCCAGTCCGCCGAAGTCTGCGGCATGCGCGAGCACATGCCGCAGATCGCGCCACACGCCGTCGGCGGCGGCCTTTGCCGGGTTCTCCAGGTTGTTCTGCGCTGCCCACACGTGATCGCGCACCATGAACTTGATCACGGCTTCCCGGTAGTCGCCAGGTGAGGTGCACGCACTGGCGGGGATGGGATTGATCATGGTGTCCCACGAGAAGCGGTTTCCGTAAAAGTCACGCTCGTGGGCCCAAGGCGAGGTTAGCCGTCCTGAAAGTCGGCGCAGTGCTGCCGGGTCGTCCAGTGCCGGGTCCAGGGTCGCAGGCAGCGTCTGTACCGAAAATCACGGTCGTGTAGCGCCGAACTGCGGCCTTAGCCCATGTCGGAAGATCGGAAGTGTTCAGGCGAACGGAGCCGCTCAGCGCGCCGTTGATAATATGCTCGGCCTCGTTGGCGGCATCTTCGACTGGCGCGAGCAGCATGCTGACCGCCTGCTGCGGCGTGCTGGCCTCGTTTTCCAGGAAGTCCAGGTAGACAGGCTGAATGCGGCGGGCGATCTCGCTGCCGAAGGCAGTGCCGAGTAGCGTCGTGTAGTAAAGGTGCGCCATCTCAAGGACGATCAGCGGGAAGACATGCAGCTCAAAATTGAGTTGGAGCCGCGTGTCCGCCCCGATCTGGGCCGGAACTCCGACCGACGAGCGCAGGCGGTCGACGGCGTCCTCGGTGAGGAAGACGCCGGCATGCTCAAAGGTGGCGAGATCCCTTTCTTTAGCGTTAAAAGGCCGAGCGAAGGTGAACAACCCGGCCGCGCTGCTCGCGATAATCGAGCGAGGCTCCTTTCCCGATGGGGAGTACCGCAGCCGCCCGGACTCGTCGCGGAGAAAGCGGCCGCCTCGACCTTCGGTCAGGTAGAGAATCACGTCGATAGTCGTCAGGCCCATTCCGAAGCATCCAACCGTATGCCTGGTGGATACCGCTTCTGTGCTCAGATTCTCCTCCAGCGGGTAGGCGGAGGGAACGAATTCGGCCCGGTGCGCTTGCGCGAAGCTTCGCCACCGGGCTCGCAGGGGAGAGTGCTCCGGACGGTTCGTTGAGTGTCCGGTGGCCATCAGTACGTGGTCGGCGATCAGGTCAGGCGCTGAGGCTCGCGCCGAGACGATGGCCAGCCGGTCGTCGCACTCGATGATGTCGACGACTTCGTCACTATGCAGGAATACCTCGATTCCCGGATGCACGCGTAGGAGAGCCATGTAGCGCTCGAACTGGCTCTGCAAGGCAAGGCCGTGCACGTACCGCTTGGGCCAGTCCTCCGCGGACAAGTCGAAGACCGGGTCCCCCGTCTCCGTGAACCGTTGGCGGCACCACTGAGGAGAGAGGACGCAAATTGGCGTTGAGCAGCGGGCGAGCGGTCACGACGCTTTCATCCGCTGCGAAGGCGACCTGGCCGACGATACGATTCAGGAAACTAGTGACGGGTTGGCGAGGGCTGTGCACCTGGCCCGCGCCGAACTGTCCTCCGCGATCGAAAACATGGATATCCAGTTGCGCGGCAGCAGTGAGGCGGTCAGCCGTAGCTGCGAGCCGTTCCATGGCGTAGGTGCAGGTGGGTCCACCGCCCACGATGGCCAGCCGCATGGCTGAAGCCTTGCCTACAGTCACCGGAAAGCCTTCGTGTCCGCCAGGACATGGTCGAGCGCATTAAGGATTCCATCAATCTCCTTATCGTCCAGGCGTCCCATGTTCGCTACCCGGAAGACCTCGCCTAGTTGCGCTTGCACGCCGTAGACGACGAATCCGCGTTGCTTGAGTCCGTCGTGCAAGTGTGCGTAGGTGAGCCCGTCCGGCACGAGTACGCTGGTGACGCTATTGCTCCAATGCTGGGGTGGCAGCAGGAACTCCCACCTCCCGTGCGGGCGAGTCCTTCGCGGATTCGGGCCGCGAGGCGCGCGTAGCGCGCGGCACGGCCTGCGGTCTCCTCCGCGAGCATCAGGGCCAGCGCCGCATCGAATGCGTAAAGCACCTGCATAGCAGGTGTGAACAGGGGAGCTCGGCGCTTCTCCTGACCGACGTAGTGCTCGAAAAGATCAAGGTAAAAGGTTCGTGCCGGGACGTCGGAGAGTCCTGAGTCGAGCCTCGTGCGAGAGGCGCACAGGAAGCTCACTCCGGGAAGGCCTTCCAGGCACTTGTTAGCCGTGCCAGCGCACCAGTCGATGTGATCGCGGCGCATGTCGAGGCGCTCGGCTCCGAGGCTGCTGATGGCATCGACGATCAGTGACTTGCCGTGGCTGGCCACGATCTCACCCACGGCACGAAGCGGGTTGAGCATCCCGGTGCTTGTTTCGTGGTGCACGAGCCCGACGTGGGTGATCGCGGGATCCGCGGCTAGCACACGGTCGACTTGCTCCAGTTCGATCGGCTTGGTCCAGCCGAATTCAAGCCTGACCACGGGAATGCCGTGAACCGAGACGATCTTATACAGCCGCTCGCCGTAGTTGCCGTTGTCCAGGATCAGTACCCGGCCGTCGGGTGGCACGACCGAGGAGAACGCCGCCTCCAAGGCCGCGGTCCCGGACCCTGCAAGCACCACGCTGGTGTACTCCTGGTCGCCGCCGCATACAGACGCCGCCTTCTCGCGCACGTCGGTGAGCAGACGAATCGACTCCGGTTCTCGGTGGCAGACATCGGGGTACATCAGTGCTTCGCGTACTCTGGCGTGGACATTAACCGGACCGGGGTTGAGTAGGACGGCCCGGGGCGGCACGCCACCACTGCTGTGGTGCGACTCTGCAGCGGGATTAACCATCAGTCCACCTCGATCGCGAGTAAGCACGAGAAAAGTCCTGCAGTGGTTATAAATAGCTTAATGCGTTCTTCAGGAAACTCAGAAGAATCGGCTATTTATGAGCGATGAGCGTAGCTTCTTGCTCGTGAAGATCATCTAAAGGAACTTGCGCTCGTTCCGATGAAACTTCGGGTGAATGTGAGACTACCCGAAGTTCTCTCGGTTTCGGAGTGTGATCTATATCACGCGGAAATTATGTTAACTGAGAAGGCCTTGCCAGGTAACATCCTGTCTTGTCCGGGCAAGAGGAAGACATCGGTAGGGAATGCTCCTTCTTGCTCCTGTCCTTCGCTAATGCCAGATGCTTTCTGAATCGTTTAGGCAGCTCAGCTAAGGTGTGGCTGGTGAGCATGGGTGGCTTGCGGACCGAAGCCAGTCTCGAATGACTGCCTGTGGTCGGTTCTAGTGAAACTCGAGGTTCCTTACCTGATGGAATCAAAGGCTCTCTTTGACACTCAGGCGTCCCCTGTTCTGTCACCTGCGGTAAACACGGAGCCGGAGCGTTTGGATCGGCCGCGGGTGGTGATCTTGGATCCCGTCCACGATGTCGCTGTGCAGAGCCTTCGGCAGACTTGCGAGGTAGACGTAGAGCTGCAGCCGAAGCCCGATCGCCTGCTCGCACTCGTACTTGACGCACAGGCGGTCATCCTGCGCAGCGGCGTTCAGCTGACAGCCGAGGTGTTCGAGCACGCGCCGCAGCTAAGAGTGGTGGCACGTGCTGGCACTGGCACCGACAACATTGACCTCGAGGCCGCGCGCCGGGCAGGCGTCACCGTTTTCAACGCGCCGGGCCGGTCAAGCGGTGCCGTCGCCGAGCTGGCGGTTGGCCTGATGATCGCCGCCATGCGGAATATCGCGCTAGCGGACCGCCAGTTGCGGGCCGGGCACTGGAACAAGCCCGCACTCGCCGGGGACAGCCTGGAGGGCAGGACCCTAGGACTAATAGGATGCGGTGCGATCGGCCACCGCATTGCGCAGTTGGCCGCGGCGCTGGGTATGAGGTGCTGGCCGCAGTTGCCCGTCCCAGCCCGGAACGCCGGGATCTGTTTGCGGGCCGGGGCATTAGCCTGGTTGACTGGACGCACTGCTCAAGAAGGCGGACGTGGTCTGCCTCGCCGTGCCACTCACCGAATCCACCTGGGGAATGATCGGAGCCGCGCAGCTCTCCCGAGTACGTTCCAGCGCTTACTTGGTCAATGTCGCCCGGGGCGGCATCGTCGATGAAGCGGCGCTACTTGACGCCCTGCGCACCCGCCGCCTGGCTGGCGCAGCGCTAGACGTGCATGCCCGGGAAGGAGACGCTAGCCTGTTCGTCGGTCTGGACAATGTTGTGCTCACCCCGCATATCGGCGCGATGTCACGCGACGTTCAGCGCGAGATCGGCGAGACGGTGGCGCGTTCGGTCATCAGCGCGCTGCGGGGACTGCCCGTCGAGAACAGGTTGTGCTGACAGTGGGCACTCATAGCGCCGCGGTCCTTACTGCGGTGCGCAGGATAGAGGAGCGCAGGCTGACCGACCCGCTTCCCGGCCGCACGACGTCCTGGTGCGGGTCCTGGCCACCGGAATCTGCGGCTCCGATGTTTCGACCTACCGAGGAACTCATCCGTACAAGACGGCGCCCGCCGTGCTTGGCCACGAGTTGTGCGGCACGGTGCTGTCCGTCGGCGGCGGCGTAGCAAACGTGAGACGGGGGGATCTCCTGTGCGCCGCCGCATACTCCCCGTGCGAGGCTTGCCGGGCCTGCCTGTCCGGAGCCCGTAACCTCTGCCTCGATCGGCGTAACCTGAGCCACCTGGGCTGGCACGGATCATTCGCACAGCGGGTCCTGCTTCATTCAAACATGGTGTTTCGGCTGCCCGGCCACGTGAATCCGGAGGCTGGCGCGATGGCTGAGCCACTGTCAATCGCCCTGCACGCCGTGAACTTGGGGCAACAGGGTGGTTCTCTCGGCAATGTCGCGATTCTGGGTGCCGGCGGGATCGGTCTATGCTGCTCGCTCGTAGCTCGCCGCAGAGGGGCGGCGAGTATCGCGTGTGTCGATCTTGGCCCTGCTAAGCGGCGGCTCGCCGAAGCTGCCGGAGCGGACTTCTACATCGACGCCGCCGAAACCGCTCCCCAAAGGGGTGTGCTGTCCGCGTGGCCTCGGGGGCAGATATCACCGTTGTATCGTCCGGGCATCAGGGAGCACTCGACGATGCCTGCGCGATGACCCGGCAGGGCGGCCGCATAGTCGTGGTCAGCTACTTCGACCAGCCGCAGTCAGTTTCCGTCAACCCGCTCGTCGCCGGCGAGCTGACCGTACTCTTCTCATCGCTTTCTCTCCCGCGTGACTTCGCTGAGGTGACCGGATGGCTCGCGGACGGTTCGGTCGACCCCCGTCCGCTGATCACCCATCGGTTCGCCCTGTCAGAGACCGGCAAAGCGCTCCGCATGCTCGATGCTTCGCACGGCGGTGTGGGCAAGGTGATGGTTCACGTACCCGAAGGACTGTCATGACATCCCTCAAAGTCGCTGTTCTCGGCGCGAACGGAATAGCGGGCGGCGAACTCTGCCGGCTGCTGCTTGGGCACCCGGAGGTTGGACGCATCACGGCGGCCGCCCAGGCGGCCTGACGCTCTAGCGCGCGCCCATCCCAACCTGGCCGGCTGCGGGATCGAAATGATAGCGCCGGACGAACTGCACGGACAGGCCGGAGAATTCGACGTCTTGTTCACCAGTACCTCGGCCTGGCGAGGCCATGAAGACGGTCGGGCTTCATTACGAGCGCGGCACGCGCATCATCGATCTCAGTCCTGACTTCCGCTTTACTGACGCCGTCGAGTACGCGCGGGTATACGGCAAGCAACACAGTAGCCCGGGACTGCTAGAGGAAGCCGTGTACGGCGTGACCGAGTTGTACCGTAAGGAGATCGCATCGGCCCGTCTGGTGGCCAATCCAGGCTGTTATGCGATCACTGCCGTCCTCGCGCTCGCGCCACTGCTACACCAAGGGCTCCTCGATTTGCGCACCCAGGTGTCGATTCACGCGGTCAACGGCACGACTGGAGCCGGCAGCACTGCCAAACCGGACCTGATGCATGCCCGGGTGAGCGGATCGCTGCTCGCCTACAGCCTCGAGGGGCATCGCCACGGCCCCGAGCTGGAGAACATCCTGGCCAAGGTGGCCAGCGCCCCGATTACTGTCGACTTGAATACGGCGCACGGGGATTTCCCTCGGGGCATTCACCTTCAGGCCAACGTCAGGCTAGCCGAAACCCTCCGCCGCGACGACCTCCTTGATCTCTACACGCGCTACTACGGCCGTGATCACGAAGGCGAGTACTTTGTGATGGTCAACACCACGCCTAAGCTGGAGGAACTTAACGCCAAGCAATATGAGCTGTACCCGCGGCTCAACGAGGTAGTAGGGTCCAATTTTTGCCGCATCGGCATCGATCACGACGATGAGCGAGGCGTGACGAAGATCGTCGCAGTCACCGACAACCTGGTAAAGGGAGCCGCAGGGAGCGCAATTCAGAACATGAACGTCATGGTCGGAGTTGATGAGACGCTCGGACTGCGCGCTTATGCCCTGTGAGCGGCTGCTCCTGCGAAACCGGCCGGTACGCCCGGGAGCCTTCCGCTTTGCCCAGCTTGGTGACGCGCAGACGCTATCCCTCGGGCATTTGCCGCGCCTGGTGTCCAAGCCCTGCTGCTCGGCGGCGACACGGTGGCCGAACTGCCCTGGCCCCGGACCAGTCTCGTCGGGCGGCGGAGCCGCACTTCACTACCTGGCCGGTGGAACCTTGCCCATCATCGAGGCACTGGATGCTCAACACCGGCCCGAGCGACAGCAGGATTGAGCGAATGATCGTCGATCTTTACATCCCCACCCGGGTTATTTTCGGCCGAGGTCGTCTCGCCGAACTCGGTCAGCAAGCCACCGCGTTTGGGCACCGCGTTCTGCTGGTAAGCGGCCGTACCGCTATGCAGCGCCACGGAATCCTGGACACATGTGTCAGGCTCCTGGAGGAGTCCGGTGCCGACGTAAGCGTCTTTGCCAGCGTCTCGGAGGACCCTACCTCTGAAGAGGTAGACCGCGGGATCGCCTTGGCGCACAGGGAGAAATGCGATGTGATTGTCGGGCTGGGCGGCGGAAGCGCGATCGATGCGGCTAAGGCTGCCTCGGCCGGGCTGAAAGCGGGTCCAGTTGGACCACTGGTCGGAACGTCTCTGGAGTTGGCCGAGCAGATGGTCCCCGTCATCGCCGTTCCGACGACAGCAGGAAGCGGTGCCGAGGTGACGAAAGGCGCGATCATAACGGATCCCAGCCGCGCGCTGAAAGCCGGGATTCCGTGGCGACTGTCTCTTCCCTGCCGTCGCCCTTATCGACCCTGATCTCCTGCTCACTGTACCCGTGGAGGTCTCGGCCGCGGCGGGCTTCGACGCCCTGACCCATGCCATCGAGGGAACGGTGGCCCGGCGTTCCAGTCCGTTCACCCGAGGCTTGGCGCAACAGGCGGTGGAGATTCTGGCTCGACGGCTTCCCCAGGTAGTCGCCGGCCGGGGCGACGCTTTGGCACGGGAGGAAATGGCCTATGCCGCCCTCCTCGGAGGCCTGAACGTGGCTACTGCCAGCACATGCCTCCCGCACCGACTGCAACAGGCGATGGGGGCGGTGCCCAGGGTCCGCATCTCGCACGGCCGAGGCCTGGCCGCCGTGTATCCGGCCTGGTTGCGGCGCGCGGCGCCGCATGCAGAAGAACGTTTTGCCGAGACCTGCGGACTGCTCGGGCCTGGAGAACCAGACGAGGCAGTCGATCGCTTTCTGTCAGCGATCAGGCGCCAGCCAGACCCTCGGCTCACACGGATTCACTGACGCTGACATCCCCAGGCTAGTCTCTGCAGGTACCGGTAACACTGGAAACGACCCTATTCCGAAAAGTTTTAGCCGGGAGACGCTGCGCGCCGTTTATGAAGAGTCCCTATGAATATCCCGATGGCGTAGGTCCGGTTTGCGGTTTCAAGAACAATGAGGCGTAGAGATAATCGAAAATAAACAGTGAGGGTATAGCTGAGCAAACGCTCGTTCGCCGGTGTCTCGTCGGCTTTATTCCCGATCAGCCGTAGGCGCGGCTGATCATGGTCTTGACCCTGGTGCAGGCGCTTGGTCCGCGAGTTCGCCTCACCTGATGGTCAGGGCCAAAGCAGGCTGCGGGTCCACGTGCTGGCGGTGCGCTGGTATCGCAGTCGGGTATGACGGCGCTGGTGGTCGGCCTGCCAGAACTCGACGTCGTCGGCGGACACGGCGTACAGGGTCCACGCAGGCGCGACCTGTCCGGGGTCGGCGGCGACCCGGGATTTGGCGTGCCGCAGAGCCGCGTCGAGTTCGGCCGGGTCCTGCAGTGGCTCGGACTGGCGGCCAATCAGCGCGTCGGCGCGAGCGGCGGGCGAGCGGGCCAGGAAATCAGCGGCGCTCGCCTGGCTGTCCGCGGGATCGGCGGCACCGCGGATGCGGATCTGTCGGCCTAGCTCTGGCCAGTAGAAGGACAGGGCAGCGTGGGGGCTTTTCGCCAGTTCCCGCCCCTTCTGGCTTTCCGCACTGAGGCGAAAGTACCAGCGGCCTGCCTCATCGACGTCCTTGCAGATGAGAACGCGAGATGAGACGCTGCCGACGCCGTCAGTAGTAGCCAGGGTCATTGCATGCGGCGCGACTTCCTGGTTAGCAATAGCGTCGTTGAGCCATGCTAGGAACAGGGTGACCGGACTATCCGGCGCCGTCCGCGTATCGAACTCCGGCATCTCGGGCGGGAACGACTTCAGTGCCCTTAGTATATCCCGGATGCTCTGCGGCGCTCCAGCCATCTGATCATCTCCTTAGCCGATTTCTCCTTAAGATCTTACCGCGGCGGAGCCTGGTAACGGTGTCTGGCGAAAGTGGTCCTCGGCTACGACGTCGTCATCACCCTCCGGGAGGACGCCGCCTGATCCAGGGACAGCGACAACCGCATAGCCGCCACCCGAGAGCTCCGGGCAACCCTTGCCACGGGCACGGCGGGAGCGGTTACACCGAAAACTACCGGTCCCAGCCTGCAGGCCGCACCCCGGAGCTCGCCTTATACACAAGTCTCAATTAGGCGACTATGTGCGCGCCGCGTGCTGCCTTTGCCGGAGCGGTCGGCTGCGGCGTCGGTGTGAACTGGCGCTGGGAGCCGCCCCGTGCGGCGCCGCCGCGTGCGGCGCCGCCGCGATCATGGGTCAGGTTCCTGACCAGCCTCGGGGATTGAGTTCTATGGCAAGGTGGCCGGCCGTCGTCGCGACCACGAGGATGCCATCGACGGCCGTGATGGCATTCGGTGTGAGATGAGTCGGGATGATCATCGATCCCTTCTAGCCCAAGGGGTCGAGGTCATCTTCCCTCCGCACACGCGACTGTCATAGACCACGGCGCGGGTTTTTCAGGTCGAAGTAGCAAGGCACCGAGGGCGTCGGTGATCCGATTGTTCGCGGCGTCAGGCCGCCCGTCGATGCAATGGGCGTAGATCTTCAGCTGGATCTCGCTCGCCCCCTCAATGATCGTGAAGATTCTGGACGACAGGGCAGTTTCCGCAGTCAGCGGCCTGAATCATCCCGTGGTAAGCACGGATTCAGCACGGGCTGTTCGAGATGAACGACGTTTCCCAACCGGCCTGCATCCGTTTTCGAGCATGGTCCAAGAAGAACGCCCGAGAATGCACTGAGGCCTAGCGATTACCAGTACCCGATGAGGTGGCCCTGCGGCGGCTCTGTTTACGAATACCCGGTTGAGGCGCTGCGGGAGGCGATCGTGAACGCCGTCATGCACCGGGACTACTCGCCGCCGTCACGAGGAGCACAGGTCCAGGTCGAGATGTACCCAAGCCTGGTCCGACTGTGACGGGGTCACCTGCGAGAACAGGGGTACCGGCATCCCGACAATGCTCGAGCAACTGCGCCGCTCGGGAACCGCATCGATACAGTTTGGGCTTCGAGCCCACATAAACCCGGGATCGACCAAGTCTGCCAGGCTCTCACCATTTACTTCCCCGGACACGGGCACTTGGTGGAGCACGGCCCCACCTGCGAGGGGACTGGATACACCGGATAGCTGACGGGCCAGGGCAGACCCGCGAGCTGCCGGGCGCGTCACGCACGTGCCTGGCAGCTACGGGGCTGCGTTGCCGCGGGCGCTGGCCGCCGCTCCGGCCGGGCCGCCAGGCACCCCGTCCGCATCCGCCGCATACATCGGGCGGACATCCGTTCGTTCCAGGGAAGCGGCTGCGTCCCGCCTCCGCGCATATTCTGGTCAACCACCGGGATTCCCCGTATCGCTGCGCCAGCCTTACGGCCCATTCACGGTCAGCGCCGAGGCCGAGTCGTGGGCCAATGAGGCGGTGGGCCATTCTGCGATCGCCAAGCTCCCGCTCGGCCCCGCCACCGTGGCCGAATGGGGGTTGGCTCTCGGCATCGACGACGGCCAGCCCCGTCTCTGAGGTTGACCTCCTGCACCCGCCGCCACGCGTCGAGGCCGGTGGTGAGGATCGAGTCGTCGTCCGCGGGCGAGATGCCGGCGTTGTTGAAAGCGATGTCGACGGAGCCGTAGGTCTCGTGGGCGACGGAGAAGGCCCGTGCCACGTCGAGGACGTCACTCACGTCGGCCTGGACGAAGATCCCGCCGGCCTACCTCCTGCACCCGCCGCCACGCGTCGAGGCCGGTGGTGAGGATCGAGTCGTCGTCCGCGGGCGAGATGCCGGCATTGTTGAAAGCGATGTCGACGGAGCCGAACGCCTCGTGGGCGACGGAGAAGGCCCGCGCCACGTCGAGGACGTCACTCACGTCGGCCTGGACGAAAATCCCGCCGGCCTCCTCCGCCTTGCCGCCGTCGGGGTCGATGTCGACGGCGACCACGTTCGCGCCCTCTGCACCGAACCGCCGGACGGTGGCGAGCCCGATGCCGCTGCCCGCGCCGGTCACGACCGCCGTCCGTCCCGCAAGCCGTCCGCTCATACAGACAAGCCCCTTGTCAGATTCGCTCAAAGTACCGGCGCAGCTCCCAGTCCGTCACGGCGGCTGCGTACGCGGCGATCTCCACGCGCGCCATGTTCGCGTAGTGGTCGACCACGTCCGAGCCGAACGCCTCGCGCGCCAACGGTGACGAAACCCACAGCGCCAGCGCCTCGTCGAGCGACGCGGGCACCCGCTCGAGATCGTCTATCGCGTACGCGTTCCCCGTCACCGGGGGCGGCAGCTGAAGCGATCCTTCCAGCCCGTGCAGCCCGGCCGCGATCAGCCCGGCCAGCGCCAGGTACGGGTTGACGTCGCCGCCGGGCACCCGGCACTCGACCCGCAGCGACGGGCCGTGCCCGACCAGGCGGAGCGCGCAGGTCCGGTTGTCCGGCCCCCACGCCACCGAGGTCGGCGCGAACGAGCCGGCGGCGTACCGCTTGTAGGAGTTGATGGTCGGCGCGAACAGCAGCGTGAGCTCGCGCAGCCCGGCGAGCATGCCCGCGATGATCGACTCGCCCGCCGGCGACAGGCCGTGCTGGCCGTCTCCGGCCATGACCGGGTCATCGTCAGCGGCGGCGCGGAACGACAGGTGGATGTGGCAGGAGTTGCCCTCGGCGGCGTTCGGCTTGGCCATGAACGTGAGGGCGTACCCGTGGTGCGCGGCGATCTCCTTCGCGCCGGTCTTGTAGATCGAGTGCTGGTCGGCGGTGGTGAGCGCGTCGGCGTAGCGGAACGCGATCTCGTGCTGTCCCAGGTTGCACTCGCCCTTGGCGGACTCCACGTACAGCCCCGCGCCGGCCATCGAGTTCCTGATGTCGCGCAGCAGCGGCTCGATCCGCCCGGTGCCGAGCACCGAGTAGTCCGCGTTGTAGCGGTTCGCCGGGGTCAGGCCGCGGTAGCCCTGGTCCCAGGCCTGCTCGTAGCCGCCCTCGAAGACGATGAACTCGAGCTCGGTGCCGGCCAGCGCCGTCCAGCCGCGCGCGGTGGAGCGTGCCAGCTGCGCGCGGAGGATCTGCCGCGGCGACGCCCGCACCGGGCTGCCGTCGAGCGCTTCGACGTCTGCTATCACCAGTGCGGTGCCCGGCTGCCAGCTGGTCACCCGGAGGGTGGCCAGGTCGGGCGCGAGCACGAAGTCGCCGTACCCGCTCTGCCACGAGGCGAGCTCGTACCCGTCCACCGTGTTCATCTCGGTGTCCACGGCGAGCAGGTAGGCGCAGGCCTCGGTGGCATGCGGCACGACCTCATCGAGGAAGTACCGTGCGTGGAAGCGCTTGCCCTGCAATCGTCCCTGCATGTCGGTCATGGCGACAACGACGGTGTCGATGTCATGCATCCGGATTGCTTCGCGCAGCGCTTCCACCTTCACGACGCTCCCACGGCTCCTCTTCGGCGAATGAACCTAGCTCAGTGAATCTACGCCAGTGAATCCAGTTCAGCACCTTAGGCCCCGGGCATGCGCTCACGCGCCGCGCGTCGCCGCAGGTTAGCGCGTTGCGCGCTTCTTGCTGTTATCAGCGACGGACGAGGCTGACCGGAGATCGTGGACCGTTGTGTACACGGGGATGTACATAACGGTCCACGATCTCCCTCAGGCAGGCGGGGGCTCTAGCGATGGCCAGCGGTGAGCGCCGGTTAGAGGGTGAGCGCCGGTCAGAGGTGAGCGCCGGTCAGAGGTGAGCGCCGGTCAGAGGTCGGTTAGGTAGGAGCGGTCGGGGGGACGGCGGCGTTGGCGGGGTAGTTCGGGGGCTAGGCCGAGGCCTAGGGAGAGGAGTTCCTCGGCCTGGGCGGCCTCGAGCGGGACCGACAGCAGGTAGCCCTGGCCGTACTGGCAGCCCATGCCGGCGAGCAGCTCGCGCTCGGTCTCGGTCTCGATGCCCTCGGCGATGACCTCGACCTCAAGGGTTCCGGCGAGCCGGACGATGCCCTTTACCAGCGCATGCTGCCGCCACGACGCGGCGATACCGGTCACGAACGACTTGTCGATCTTGAGGACGTCGATTGGCAGCCGGAGGAGATAGCTGAGCGAGGAGTAGCCGGTACCGAAGTCGTCGATCGCCAGCCGCACGCCGATCTCCGCCAGCTCGTCGAGCTCGGCGCCGATCCGGTCGCTGTCGCCGAACAGGACGGACTCGGTGAGCTCGAGCAGCAGCGCGGACGGCGGCAGGCCGGACTCGCGCAGCGCCCTCCGGACGCCGGCGACGAACCCGGGGTCGCGGAACTGGCGGGCGGAGACGTTCACCGACACGTGCGGGCCGGCGTCATCGGGCGCCTTCACCCGGCGGCGCCACTGGACCATGTCGGACAGGGCCCGCCTGACCACCCACGCGCCGAGCGGGACGATGTGACCGGTCTCCTCCGCCAGCGTGATGAACTGGCCGGGCAGCATCATCCCCCACTGCGGGTGCGGCCACCTGATGAGCGCCTCGAAGCCAACGATCTGGCCGCTGCCGAGCTCCACGATCGGCTGGTAGACCAGGCTGAACTCCGAGTTATTCACCGCGTCCTCGAGCGCGGCCTGTACCTCGCGCCGCCGCAGCATCCCCGCCGACAGGGCCGGCTGGTAGCGCCGCCAACGGCGCTTGCCCGCCGTCTTCGCCGCGTACAGTGCCAGGTCGGCGTGCCGCAGCAGCTCGTCCGCGTCGGCGCTGTCGGCGGAGGTGGCGACGCCGACGGTGGCCGTCGCGATCACCTCGGCGTCGGTAAGCGCGAACGGCTCGGTGAACGCCGCCACGATCCGCTCGGCGAACGCCTCCACCGCCTCGGTATCCGGTGCGTTGTCGATGAGCAGCGCGAACTCGTCGCCGCCGAGCCGCGCGGCGGTGTCCGACGGGCGCACCGACGCCGACAGGCGTCCGGCTACCGCCGTCAGCAGCTCGTCGCCGCTGCCGTGGCCCATCGTGTCGTTCACGACCTTGAAGTCGTCTAGGTCCACGAAGAGCATGCCGACGATCCGCTCGGTCCGGTTCGCGTGGTCGATGGCGTCCGCAGCGCGGTCGGCGAACAGCACCCGGTTCGGCAGGCCAGTCAGCGAGTCGTGGTAGGCCTGGTGTTTCAGCTGCTGCTCAAGCTGGTGCTGCTCGGTGACATCGCGCAAGGTGAGCACCACGCCGCCGACGGTCCGGTCGGCGCGCAGGTCGCTTGACCGGACCTCAAGCACGGCGTCACGGCCGTCGAGGCGTTCGATCCGCAGCAGGAAGCCGTGCGCGCCGTCAGTGATCCCGGCGAGGATCATGTCCATCACGCGGATGACATCCGCGCGCGTGTCCGGGTCCACCAGGTCCTCGGGCCGACTGCCCTCGACGGCGACGTCACCGAAGATGGCGTCCGCGGAAGGGGTCGCGTAGCCAATCCGGCCGTCATCACCGACGATCAGGATCGCGTCCGAGGTGTTCCGCACCAGCGTCCGGAAGAGCGCCTGGCCGCGCTGCCTGCTGACCTCCTGGGTGAGCGTGACGCGCTCGACGGCCAGCGCCGCCTGGCCGGCCAGGATCTCAAGCGCCTCCGACAGGTCGGCGAGCAGCCGGTGCTTGCCGTAGACGGCGAGCACCCCGATGTCCGGGTCCCCGGTCGGCCGGTCCTTGAGCTTGAGGGGGCAGAGCAGTGCCCCTTCCCCGGCGCTCGCCCGGGTGCCGCTGAACTTCGTCGCCGCGACGAACATGGGGCGGTCAAGCTCGGACAGCAACCCCTCCGTCAGCTCGCGGAGTCGGTTGCCCGCCATCTCGTCGGCGACCGCCGCGGGCGTCGTCGCGGGGAGGGAGGCGACGGTGCGGAGCCGGCCCTCGCGGCGGACCGCGAGCACCGCCGTCACCCTGCCGCCCGACTCCAGCTCTGGCTGGCTGACCAGGGCGACGGCGGCGTTCTGAGCGGCCGTCGCGATGTCCTCGGCCGAGGTCGCCGAGGCGAGCGAAGCGCCTGCCATCCGGAGCGTCCGTTCGCGGAGCAGGCCGCGCCGGTGCGACGAGGCCACGTCCCACAACCGGGAGAGCATGAGCAGGTACAGTACCCCGCACAGCACCGCGACGACAGCATCTCCCTCGTCCCGATGGCGGAACGCGCCGACGAACAGGAAAATCGGCGGGACGACCGACACCAGCGAGATGGCGTAGTAGGCCAGGACGCGCCGCGAAAGCACGACGCGCCCCTCGCTCCGCGCCTCCCCCATGACCCGTGCCCCTCCGTCCCGCCTTCTTCGCAGTTCAAGAGCCTGAATGAACTCTATTCTGCGCGTGCGCAGCCGACCGACACCGGCATCAACTCCAGACGACGACACGACGACCGGCGATGGCTCACCAATGTCGTACCTGGCTGTTAGGTTGGCGCCGTGAACCGAACCGATCGGCTTTATGCCCTGGTCGAGGAGCTGCGGGCCGTCGCGCCGCGGCCGCGGAGCGCGAGCTGGCTGGCGGACCGGTTCGAGGTCAGCGCGCGGACGGTGGAGCGTGACATCAGCGCGCTGCAGCAGTCCGGGGTGCCGATCTGGGCCGAGCCCGGCCGGACCGGCGGCTACTGCCTGGACAAGGCGCGGACGCTGCCGCCCGTCAACCTGACGCCGGGCGAGGCGGTCGCGATGGCGCTGGCGCTGCGAGGGCTCGAGGGCTCGCCGTTCCAGTCGGTCGCCGGAACGGCGCTGCGCAAGCTGGTGGCGACGATGCAGGCGGGCGACGCGGCCGCCGCCCGCGACCTGGCCGACCGAATCCACCTGCTCGGCGGTCCCGGCACCGCGCCCCCCGCGCCGATGCCGCGCCTGATCGCGGACGCGCTGCACCCGCGCCGGGTACTGCGCATCGGCTACGCCGACCGGGCGGGCGCCGCCACCACGCGGGAGATCGAGCCGCTGGGGTACGTCGGCTCGGCCGCCCACTGGTACCTGATGGCCTGGTGCCGGCTCCGCGACGGACTGCGCGCCTTCCGCACCGACCGGATCACCTCGGTCTCGGTCACCGCCGAGGTGGCGCCGCCGCGACCGCTGCGGCGCCAGGACCTCGACATCCCGTGCGAGAAGGTCCGCCAGCTCACCCTCGGCTAGGCGAGGGGCGGCGGCGTGAAGATCTCGAAGTGGTTGTCGGCTGGGTCGAGCAGATGCGCGAAGGTCAGCCCGTCCGGATTGACCTGCGGAGCGCGCAGCACCTTGCCGCCCGCCTCCTCCGCCCGCCGGCACGTCGCCGCGACGTCCTCGACGATCACCGAGAAGACGGCGTAACTGGGGAACTTCCCTTCGGTGGCGAAGAGCCCGCCGTGCACTCCGTCGGCGTCACCGGTGGTGAAGACCGAGTACGTGGGGCTCTGGGGGCCGTGCTCGACCGTCCAGCCAAGCACCTCACCGTAGAACCGCTCGGCCGCCGCCGGGTCGTCCGTGCCGATCTCGAACCAGGCGATGCCGTTGAATCCGGGCATGTCCATCCCTCTCGTTCTCCTCGTGGGCCGGGCGTCTCCCGGCAACTCCCACTCTGATCGGCGACCGCGACAACCCCCTGTCGGTGTTTCCGCGCTTGAAGGGGTGTGTGTCAAAAATGTAGGACCAATACGTCTCCGCTGGTAGCGGCAATGTTCTGGTTGTACGCGTGGCAACCAGACAGGTCCCTTTCACTTGCGGGCGAGCACCAGGAACTGCTTGCCGAGCAGCGGCCACAAGGGCGGTGTCCGCAGGTAGATCCTGGTCAGCAGCGGTGACGGCGGCAGCAGGCCGCGGAAGGAGTACGGCAGGAACCGCGGTACCACCGCGGTCACGCCGAACCCGGCGGCGTGCAGGTGCTCGGCGATCGCGACGTGGGTGAGGACCACCGCGTGGTCGGCGCAGTCGAAGTACTCGCGGAAGCAGTACCGGAAGTTCGGCCCGATGATCGCGATCCGGCCGCCCGGCTCCATCGCGGCGTGCAGCTTGCCGAGCACGGCCGCGACCGCGTCCTGGCTGGGCAGGTGCTCGAGGAAGTTGGAAACGAACACGCCGTCGAAGTAGCCACCGGGCAGGGGCGCGTCCATGATGTCGGAGATGATCATGTTCACCCCGGCGGACTCCGGCACGCCCTGGCCGACCAGGTCGATGCCCCAGCGCTCGGCGGCCGGCACCGCGGTGATGAACTCGCCCCGGCCTGCCGCCGGGTCAAGGACGCGCTGGGGGGCGCCCATCCGGCCGTGCGCGTAACGCGCGATCTCCCGCCAGACCGCCTGCCTGCCGGCCTGGTCGACGTCGCGGAACCGATAGGTGTACAGCCGCTCGTAGTTGATGCCCGCCGCGTAACCCGGACTCAGGGCCGGCTCGGACGCAGGCATTACTTGCCTTCCAGCGGCGCCGGCGGAGTGGTACTGCCCGGCCCGGAGACCGCCACTTCCTTGGTGATGACGGTCTCGACGCCGTTGCGCAGGTAGCCGGCGAACAAGTGG
The DNA here is from genome assembly GCA_963844925.1 of uncultured Actinomycetota bacterium. Classification (GTDB taxonomy): domain Bacteria; phylum Actinomycetota; class Actinomycetes; order Streptosporangiales; family Streptosporangiaceae; genus Trebonia. The sequence goes on from CAWJQG010000004.1 coordinate 217,015, forward strand.
GTCTGGGCGTTAAAAAGGATCTCGGTGACGCCATCGGCGAACGGGTAGCGGAGCGCGACGTCGGCCTGGCCGGCCACGTCGGTCACCTGCTTGACGGTGACCCCGGGGATGTCGGCGAGCATCAGGAACCAGTTGCCGCTGGAGCCGAGGAGGTTGGCGTAGCCGGCGATTATGTTGACCATCGCGTTGACGGCGTTGCAGTCGCCCGCAACGTCGGAGCACCCCGTGCCGTAAGCGTTGAGCGCCGCGAGCAGTTGCGGAAGCGTGAGGGGCAGGGCTGGCGGGAAGTGCCTGAAAGGCGGCCGGCCCTCGGCGGGCGGGGGATTGACCAGCGTGTAACTCGGGCCCGCGGGCATCAGCCACTGCGTTGACTTGGCGCACGCCGCCGAGCGCGAGCAAATCTGGAGCCTGCCGTTGACGTAGCTGGCCTGCGCCGAGTCATCGGCGGTCGCCCAGATCGTCTGGTCGCCGGACGAGGTGGCCAGCTTCCGCAACACCCACGTGCCGGCCCTGACCAACGGGGGGGAGTTATTGGTGAAGGTGACTGCCCGGTCCGCCTGCTCGGCCAGCAACTCGGCCGCGGTCGGCGGGGTGAGGCTCGGCTGGGTGCTGCCCGGCGCGCCGACGATGACCATCTTCACCACCGCGGTCTCTTGGAGCACCGACGGCGCGGCGCCCCAGGACGCGTGACCGATGAACCGGTAGCTGGACGCGTTGAGGATGATCTCCTGCTTCTCGCTCTGCGGGGTCTCCGGCAGCACGAACGCAGCGCCGGCCTGGCCGTCGATGGCGGTGACGTGGGGATCGACGGTGACAATGGGGATGGCGGCCAGCGCCTGGTAAATCTCAGCCGACAGCCTGGCCGGCAGCGCGTAATTCTCGAGCATGTCATCGATGACGGAGAACGCAGCCTGGTCCTTCTGCACCGGCGTGGGCTTCGAGTTGGGGTAGACGAGGCGCACGAGGTACGCGTTCAGCGCAGCCGGAATGGTCGGCAGCGACCCGAGCTGGGAGTAGCTCGGGATGTAGTCCCCGGTGTCGACGCCTACGGAGTAGTTGTCGCCATAGGTCACCATGCCGTCGGCCGTTTCCCAGCCGGCCTCGGTGAACGTGCTCGGCCTGCCTTTCCTGTCAAACGGCACCTTCGACTCCACCACCCGGTACACCCACTGGCCGGCGCTCACCGTCGGCTGGGTGAGGGCGGCGGCGGAGGCGCGGTCGGCCAGCAGCTCGGCCGTCAGGGGAACGGGGGCAGACGGCTGGACCGCCGCCACAAGCCCCGCCGTCACGAGCCCGGCCGCGAGAACGGCCGCCGCGGACGCGGCGATCCCCAGCCGCCATGGCGACCAGATCCGGGTCATCCGGCTGCGCGGACGTGGAACATCGGTTCGTTCTGAATGTTGGTCTTCTCGCAGTCCGGCGAGGAACAGTTGCTCGGCGCGCGGGCTGACGCCGACCGGTACCGTGTCGCGGAACCGGGTGAGCTGGTCCACCTCGTTCATGGCTCTGACTCCTCCTGGAAGGCCGCTGGGTTGGTGTCGCCGAGGGCCCGGCGTAGCTTGCCCCGAGCCCGGCTGACCCGCGACCGCACGGTGCCGATGGGGACCCCGAGCGCTGTCGCCGCCTCCTCGTAGCTCAGGTCGCCCCAGGTCACAAGCAGCAGCGTGTCGCGTAGTTCGGCCGACAACCGGGCCAGGCCGACGGCGAGCCGCCGGCTGGCCGCGCCCGCGCTGACCCGGTCGTCCACCCCGTCGGTGAACGACTCGGTGACCGGGTCGGCCCCCGACCGGGCGACCGCGCGGTACTGCCTGGTCTCGGCGAGGCGGTGGCGGCCGATGAGGTTGGTGGCGATGCCGTAGAGCCACGGCCGCGCGTCCGCGCGGGAGAGGTCGTAGCAGTCCCGCTGGCGGAACGCCGCCAGGAACGTCTCCGCCACGATGTCATCGGCCGCATCCTGGCCGAGGCGGCGCACCACGTAGCGCTGGATGTACGGCGCGTGCCTGCGGAACACCACGGTGAACTGCTCGGGTTCATGCCGGGAAAGCTGAATAACCGCCGCGTCCGTGTCCGCGCTGGCCTCAGCTTCTGCCCGGCTGTGTTGTGTCATGCATGACCCTCCGGATGCCGGGTGTGACACCCGTTATTACACGCAGCGGGCAAACCGGTTCCCTAAAGATTGAACCGCGGTTTCTTCGGGACGAAGCGCTCAACGGCGGGTGCGGGAGTAACCACGGTCCGTTCAATTCGAAGATCTTAATTCTTCTGAACGGACCGTGGTTACTGCCCTCTGCGACATTCGGCTCAGAACTCCGGGGTGGCGTCCTGCGGGTCGAGGGACTCGATCGACGCCAGGGTCGCCGGCGGCTCCAGCGCCACCGTGGCCGGCGACTCCGCTGCCGCCGCGGTCGACCCCGACCCGGCCGCCCCGCCGGCGCGCGGCCACTTGCGCAGCTCGACCTGCGGGATCAGCCAGGTGGCGAGGAAGGCGAGGAAGGCGATCGGGGCGGCGACCAGGAACACTGTCTGGATCGACTCGGCGTAGCCGGCCACGAAGCCGTGCCGCACCGCGGCGGGCAGCAGGTCGAGCGTCGCCGGGGTGACGTTCGCGCTGCTGAAGCGGGCCGGCAGCCTGATCCCGTGCAGATGCTTGGCCAGGTTGCCGACCAGCAGGTTGGCGAAGATCGCGCCGAAGATCGCGGTGCCGAACGAGCCGCCGATCGAGCGGAAGAACGTAGCGCCAGAGGTGGCAACGCCCAGTTCGCTGTGCGGCACGCCGTTCTGCACGATGGTGACGAGCACCTGCATGACACTGCCCAGGCCGAGGCCGAGGACGAGCATGAAGACCGCGTCCTCGAACGTCGACGTGCCGACGCCCATCAGGTGCAACAGGAACAGGCCCACGGTCATCGCCGCGGTGCCGGCGATCGGGAAGATCCGGTACTTGCCGGTCCGGGAGATGATCTGCCCGGACGAGATGGACATGGTGAGCAGCCCGCCCATCAGCGGCAGCAGGTAAAGCCCGGAGACCGTCGGCGAGATGCCGCGGACGACCTGGAAGAACGCCGGCAGGTAGGTGATCGCGCCGAACATCGCGAAGCCGACGATGAAGCCGACGACGCTGGTCATCGTGAAGACGCGCGTCTTGAACAGGTGCAGCGGCAGCACGGGCTCGGGCGCCCGGCGCTCCACGAAGACGAACACGGCGATCAGCGCCGCGCCGGCCGCGCCGAGGATGTAGATGGGCGCCGACGCCCATGGGTACGTGGTGCCGCCCAGGCTGGTCAGCAGGATCAGCGCGGTCGCGGCCGCCGAGAGCACGATGGTGCCGAGGTAGTCGATCTGGTGGTGGATCCTGCTCAGCTGGCCGGGGACCTGGCTGGCCACCACGAACAGCGCTATCGCGCCGATCGGGATGTTGACGTAGAAGATCCACCGCCAGGACAGGTTGTCCACGAAGACGCCGCCGAGGAGCGGGCCGATCACGCTGGCCACCCCGAAGACGGCGCCGAAGAACCCCATGTACTTGCCCCGCTCGCGGGGCGAGACGATGTCGCCGACGATGGCCTGCGCGCCGACCATCAGGCCGCCGGAGCCAAGACCCTGGACCGCGCGGAACGCGATGAGCATGACCATGGAGTCGCTGAGACCGGACAGGACCGAGCCGGCCAGGAAGATGACGATCGCCGCCTGGAAGAAGATCTTCCGGCCGTACTGGTCGCCCAGCTTGCCCCAGAGCGGGGTGGACACCGTGGTGGCGAGCAGGTACGCGGTGATGACCCAGGCGATGTGCGAGCCGCCGTGGAGGTCGCCGACGATGGTCGGCAGGGCGGTGGACACGATCGTCTGGTCCAGTGCGGCGAGGAACATGCCGCACATGAGCGCGCCGATGATGAGCAGGATGCGGCGGCGGTCGAGACCGGGCAGGGCGCCGTTGCCGAGGGCGGCGTCGCCGTTGCCGCCCGTGCCGCCGCCCGCGGCGGCCGGCGTGGCTGCTGCCGATGCCATCAGAGGCTGTCCTTTCTGTCCGCCACGTTGTTTTCTGTGGCGGTCGCCGTGACGTAACGCAAATCGCAGCTCTCCGGTAGCCCGCTGGCGAGCGCGGCGAACGCGAGGTCTACCAAGCGGTCGAGTGGCACCGTTCCGCCGGAGGCGGACCAGAACGACATGCTCGAACGGAACACGCCGGTGGCCATCGCGGCCAGCAGCCCGGGATAAGGATCCCGCTCGACGTCGGTGCCGAGCCGCTGCGCGATCGCCTCGGCGAGGGAACGCTCGATCGCGGCCATCTGCGCGCCGTGGATGGCATGCAGTTGAGGGGTGCCGCGTCGCCAGCTTCTTGCGCTCGCGCAGCGAGGCCGGTGCCGGTGCCTGCGCCGGCGCCTGGAAGGCGTGGCCCGTCTCGGCGGCGGCGGTGCCGCTAGCCACGGTCATCATGCGCTCACTAAAAGTTTGCTGTCTACAAGTTTGCGTGCAGATAAATATTACAGTGCGCGCAACATGGCCGGGACGGGGTATTCGCGTCGGGGGGCAGGCAACTAGGCGGCTGCGAGCGCGTCTCTGATACGTGGAGCCAACCGATACGGACGCCCATCCCCGGGCCGATGCCGCGCGGCAGGTGACCGCGCTGTATCAGGGACACTCGCTCGGCCTGGTCCGGCTTGCCGTCATCATGCTCGGCGACCGGGGAGCGGCAGAAGACGTTGTGCAGGATGCCTTCCTCGGTCTACACCGGCGCTGGGACGCCCTTTCCGATCCCGACAGCGCCCTCGCGTACGTGCGGTCGAGCGTGCTCAACGGCTGCCGCACGCTGCTGCGCCGACGGACCAGGCGTGACGGGGCCGCATTCGCCGCGCCGGATGTGGAGTCTGCCGAGGCGCAGGCGCTCATCGGCGAGGAGCACCGTGAGGTGATCGCCGCGATCAGGCGGCTCCCCGACCGGCAACGCGAGGCGGTCGTGCTGCGGTTCTACCTCGAAATGCCCGAGAACACGGTCGCGGGCCTCATGGGGATCAGCCGGGGCACCGTCAAGTCCGCCACGTCCCGGGGCGTCGCCGCCGTCGGCCGGATGCTTAGAGAGAGGGAGGGGTCATGAACGATGCGGAAGGGCGGATCAGGGCCGCCACCCGGGCCGTTGCGGGGACAGTGAGCGAGGTGCGACCGCTTGACCTGCCGCTGGATGTGCCAAGTGAGTCGGCGATGCGCCGGCGCAGGCCACGGGTCGGCGGGATGCGCCGCTTGCGATCGTGGGGGGTGCCGCTGGCCGCGGCGGCCGCCATGCTGGCGATCGCCGCCACCGTCGTGGCCGTCCGGCGTGCCGCAGTGCCCTTCCCCACCTCCACTGCCACGCATGCGGTCGCTCCCGTTCCTGGGGTGCCGGAGTACTACGTCACGCTCGACAACGCGTCGGACAAGCTGCTCAACGACGAATATCGCGACGCGTCCCCGTTCCAGGCCGTCGTCGGCGGCACGTTCACCGACGCACGCCTGGCCACGGTTGACCCGCCCGCCGGCAGCACCTTCGCCGGGGTAACGGCCGCGGCCGACGACCGGACCTTTGTCCTCGACGCCACTCCGTGCTCGCGGCCGGGCCCGGACTCGCTGGTGTGCACGCGAACCTGGTATCTGCTCCGCATTGCCCCAGGCACCAGCGTCCCCGCCCGCCTGGAGCCGCTGCCGATTCCCCCCACGGCTGCCGGAACCCAGGTGCAGGCGATGGCGCTCTCCCCCGATGGCAGCGAGCTCGCGGTGGCGCTCCAGGCGGAGCCGAACGGCTCCGGCCAGACGTCCGAGTCCCTGGTGCTCTATTCGGTGGCCACCGGCGGGGTGCTGCGGGAGTGGGTTGGGCCGCCCGGCACCATCCTCGCCCCCGGTGATTTGGTTCGCGTGGACAGCCACCCCGCCACGCTGTACTGGCTCACCGACGGGCACACGCTGGTATTCAGCGATGAGAGGGCCGTCAGGACCTTGGACACGAACGGTCAGGGGTGGTCCCTGATCTCCGACAGCGAGCTTGTCTGGTCCCCGAGAAGAGACAGCGGGAACCCTCCTGGCTACCAGCTTTCCTGTGAGGGAGACCCGCTTGTCATCGACGATGGCGCGACCATCATCTGCGGTGCCTCAGGAATGCCAAGCCCCGCACGGCAGCTGACAAGCGGATGCTCCGACACGTGGGGCAACGCGATGGGATTCGTCGAGTATTCGACGGCGAGCCGACAGCTCACGCGCACGCTGTACATCGATCAGACGGCGTGCACATCCGAGGTCAGCGCTGACATCTACTGGGCCAGTCCATCAGGCGACACGCTGATCGGCCTGCTGAACTCCGCCCCCGAGGAGCACCCGGCCGGTCCGCAGTGGAACGAGGTCGGCGTGATCGCCAACGGCAGGGTCAGCCCGCTGTCCTTCCCGCTGGCCAGCGGTGTCCCCAGGCTCGACGCAACCGCCTGGTAGGCCAGACGGAAAAACCGATCGCGTCAAGCAACTACGGTCCCACGTCAGCGTCCCCGTCGGCTGCTCCGGGAGGGTCGGACGCGGGCCCCATCATGCTCAACCCGCACTAGAAGCCCAAGCCTCCGCCGCGCCTCGGCGTGCCGCGGCCAGCCCCTCATGAACAGACACCCGGAGGTGTTCTCACCGTGCTGCCCTCGCCCGATCGTCATTTCCTCGACGGTGAACAGGATCCGAAGCAGGCGCCACCCGAGCGGCATCGGTCATTTGCGCGGACTGTCGTCGAGGTATCCCTCGAATTGTTTCCGTCCGCGCCGCCGGCCCGGCGACGGGTACCCCGCGGCGTGTCCGCCGGAATCCAGGTCGTCGTGGTGGTCATCGGGGTCGTCGCCATGCTGGGTCGCGTTCCGGGCATTCCGGCCTGGGACGGCATCTACGCCGAGGATTACGGGGTCTTCCTGCCGGGAGCGCTGGCGCATCCCTGGCACTTGCTTGTCCCCAACGCGGGGTACGTCGAGCTCGGTCCGCGGCTGATCGCCCAGTTCGTTGCCTATCTGCCGCTGCGGGACGCGGCGGCCGCCTTCGCGATCACCGGGGCGGTAATCACCTGCCTCTGCGCCCTGTTCATCTTCCATGCCAGCGCGGGGTTCATCCGCTCTCCATGGCTGCGCGGGCTGCTGGCCCTCGCGGTCGTCCTGTTGCCTGTCGCGCCGCTTGAGATCCCCGATAGCGCCGTCGGCAGCCCGTGGTACCTGATGATGGCGCTGTTCTTCGCCATGCTGTGGCGGCCGCGCACAAGCACCGGGATGGCCATCGCAGCGATCATCGGTTTCATGACGGCCGCTTCCGAGATCCTGGTCGTTGTTCTAGTGCCGCTGCTGCTCGCCCGCATCATCGCGCTTCCCCGGGTCCGCGAGCACGCGGTGACGCTGGGCTGGCTGGCCGGCTGCCTGCTGCAACTGCCGTACGTGCTCCAGGGCTTCGACGCCGCCAGCGGCTCCCGAGTGGGCCGACTGGCAACGTTCCCCCAGGTTAACGCCTTCTACGGGCACGACGTGGTGTTGCGCGCGCTCGGCTGGCGGCTGTCCTGGCAGCTGCAGTCCCTGGCCGGGCGCAACGGCGCCATGCTCATCGTCGGCGCGTTCCTCGCCATCGTCTTCGCCTACGCCCTGATCACGCAGGGCCGACAGGCGCGCATGTTCCTGGTCGCGGCCCTGCTGATCGGCTACCTGGAGACCGTGGCGGCCGGAACCCTGTCGTGGTGGGTGCCGATCCTTGCGGTCACGTTCCACGGAGAACCCGGTTCCCGTTACACAGACCTTCCCATCCTGCTGATTGACGCCGCCCTCATCCTCACGGTCGATTCCCTCCTGCGCCGCACCGCCATCAGGCCGCGGGCCGTCGGCGCGGTCATCGCGCTGGTCGCGGTGCTCTGCGCCGGCTGGGTTCCTGACTACCGCTACTGGGGCAACCGGAGCAACGTGACCAACTGGCCAGTGACCTCGGCGACGTGGCTACGCGACTGCGAGTTCAGCCCGACGGGCACGATCCGCGTGACGACGGGAGGCCAGGTCTACTACGAGCTCCCCTGCTCGAATCTGCGCCGCTAGGCGCCCGTTGAGCGAGCGGAAGTCGCGGAGCACGTCGTCGAGGACGACCGGATCGCCGAATGCGTTCGCCGAGCATGACGCTTTGACTACCGCACTGAGTCGGGTACGGCGACGATCGTGGACAGTTGCCTACACTCCGCTGTACACAACTGTCCATCATCCGGCGGCCGCGGCGGATGGCGCCGGGCGCAGCACGCTTGCCGCCATCGAGCGGAGGTCCACCCGACGGATCTTCCCGGTCGCGGTGGTCGGGAACCCGTCGGTGAACACCACGGCGCGGGGCCGCTTGAACGACGGCAGTCCCTCCCGGCAGTACTCGATCAGCTCCGGCTCGGTCGCCGTCGCCCCGGCCCCGAGCAGCACGTAGGCGACCGGCTTCTCCAGGCCGTCGGGGTCCGGCGCGGCGACCACCACGGCCTGCGCGACCGCCGGGTGCGACAGCAGCCGGGCCTCGACCTCCACCGGGGAGACCCAGATGCCAGACGCCTTGATCATGTCGCCGGTCCGGCCGAGGCACTCGTAGTAGCCGTCGGAGTCCCGGAGGTAGGTGTCGCCGGTACGCAGCCACTCGCCCTGGAAGACCAGCCGGGACGCCTCGTACCTGGCCCAGTAGCCGGTCGCGGAAGACGTGCCGCGCACGTACAGGGTTCCGGGCACGCCTGCCTGCGTAATCTGCTGGCCGCTCTCCTCGTCGACCAGCTTGAGGTCGTAGCCGGGCACGGCGACGCCGGTGGTGCCGGGCCGCACCGCGCCCGGTGTGTTGGAAAGGAAGATGTGCAGCATCTCGGTCATGCCGATGCCGTCGATGATGTCGATGCCGAAGTGCGCCGTCCACCGGGTGTAGAGCGCCGCGGGCAGCGCCTCCCCGGCCGAGGCGGCCAGCCTGACCCCGCCGAGCGCGTCCGGAGGGAGCCCGGCGCGGAGCATGTTCGCGAAGAACGTCGGGCCGCCGAAGAAGAGCGTCGCGCCGTACTTGACCGCCGTCTCCGCGATCAGGTCGGGACGGGACGGCGACGGCAGCAGCACGCAGGCGGCGCCGACGGACATCGGGAACAGCACCGAGTTGCCGAGGCCGTAGGCGAAGAAGGCCTTCGCGGCGGACAGGCAGCGGTCCGATGCCGTGATGCCGAGCACCTGCCCGCCGTAGGTCTCGCAGACCACCCGGACGGACCCGTGGCGGTGCATCGCGCCCTTCGGCGCCCCCGTGGTGCCCGACGTGTAGAGCCAGAACGCCGGCGAGTCGGCGGTCGTGTCATAGACGGAGTCGTCCGGCGCGACGCTCGCCAAGTCGTCAAGCGAGTAAACCGGCAGTGGCACGCAGCGGGCGTCCCCCCGAAGGGGGGGCCCGGGGGGTATGGGGGGCCAGGGGGGTATGGGGGGCCAGGGGGGTATGGGGGGGCGGGCAGCCCCCCCATGCGCGGGGGGGGTTTGGGGGGGGTCGTCCCCCCCGGAAGATACTTCCCCCCCGGAAGATACTTTCCCCCCGGGAGATACCACTATCGCGGCCAGTTCGGGGGCCGCCGCGGCGGCCGACTCCGCTGCGGCGGCAAACTCACGGGTGATGGCGAGGAAACGGGCCCGGGAGTCGCGCAGCAGCTCGGCGATCCCGTCGGCCCGCAGCATCGTCGAGACCGGCACCGGGACCGCGCCTATCCGCATCGCGGCCAGGTAAACGACCACGAAATCTGGCGAATCGGACATCACCATGAGGATCCGCTGCTCCGGCTGGACGCCGATGGACCGCAGGCCGGCCGCGGTGCGGCAGACCCGGTCGTGCAGCTGCGCGTAGCTGAACTCGCCGGACGGGCCGGCCAGTGCGGTCCGCTGCCCGTCCCCGGCGGCCAGCCGCCGGTCGAGCAGGTACTCGCACGCGTTGAACAGTTGCTCCATCGCAGTCGTTCCTCGGGGGTTGCGGTTCCGCCAGCTCTGTTCAGGTCAGATGCACGTAGTCGTAGTCGAACGGCTGGCCGTTGATGCCGTTACGGGGCGGCGCGACCCACGCCGCTATCTTCCCGCGCTGGTACACCGGCTGCATGAGCGACCGTACGAAGGTTTTGTCGGTATCCGTTGGCAGCCATTCTCCCTTGCGGGCTGCCCACTCGTCAGCGGAAAGCCGTTCCCCGGTCGGCGATGCCTCGATCCGGGCGAAGGCGCCGACCTTCCGGTTGAACGCGATGTGCGGCAGGTACAGCCGCTGCGGCAGGCCCGCCGCGTCGAGGATGCGGTTCCACCGCTTGATCCCGCCCGCGCAGTCGGCGATGTACTCGCGGCGCAGGTCGGTGTTGAGCCCGACGAGCGCGGCCACCTCGGTCTGCGCGATCCGCCCGTCGGTCAGCGCGTCCACCATGACCGAGTCGCCGTCGAGCAGGTGGTCGTCCTTCCGCCGCTCCTCCAGCCAGCGGCCCTTCAGTCCGGCCGTGTAGTAGTTGGCGACGTTGGTCGAGGTCTCCCCGCCGAACAGGTCGAGCGAGACGCTGTAGTGGAAGTTGATGTACTTCTGGATGACCGCCAGCGGGATCGCACCGTAGCCGGCTATGTCGTCGGTGTCGTTGGAGACCATCACCTGCGCGGTCCGCTCCACCACCCGGTCGACCCCGGTGGTGCCGACCATCATGTGGTGCGCCTCTTCCTTGAGCATGAACTCGCAGGTCCGGCTGAGCGGGTCGAAGGCGCTCTCCTTGAGCGTGCCGAGCTGGTACTTGCCGTCTCGGTCGGTGAAGTACGTGAACATATAGAAGGAGAGCCAGTCCGGCGTCTCCTCGTTGAACGCGCCGAGGATGCGCGGCGAGTCGGCCGAGCCGGAGTTGCGGTGCAGCAGCTCCTCGGCCTCCTCCCGGCCCTCGCGGCCGAAGAAGGCGTGCAGCAGGTAGACCATCGCCCACAGGTGGCGGCCCTCTTCGACGTTGACCTGGAACAGGTTGCGCAGGTCGTACAGGGACGGCGCGGTCGCGCCGAGGTTCCGCTGCTGCTCGACGGAGGCCGGCTCGGTGTCGCCCTGGATCACGATGAGGCGCTGCAGCTCGGCCCGGTACTCGCCGGGGACCTTCTGCCAGGCGGGCTCGCCCTTGTGCGCGCCGAACGCGATCCGCCGGTCGCCGTCCCGCTCGGCGAGGAAGATCCCCCACCGGTAGTCCCGCATCGGCACGTGGCCGAACTGCGCCCACCCCTCGCGGCCCACGTTCACCGCGGTGCGCAGGTACACCTCGTGGGCGGGCAGCGACGGCCCCATCGATTCCCACCAGGACAGGAAATTGGGCTGCCAGGACTCCAGCGCCCGCTGCAGCCGTCTGTCTTCGTTCAGGCTGACGTTGTTGGGGATCTTCTCGGCGTAGTCAGGCGGTGGGTAATTAGGCACTGTCATCGCTGGAACCTCAAACTCGCTTCCGGTCGAAATCGGCCCGCTTGCCGGTGCCGTAGGCGCGCAGCGCGCCGTCGGGCCCCGATGCGTTCGGGCGGTAGAAGATCCAGTTCTGCCAGGCGCTCAGCCGGCCGAAGATCTTGGTCTCGATCGTCTCCGGGCCGGCGAACCGGTAGTTCGCCTCCAGGCCCGTCAACGCGTCGGGCGAGAAGGCCGACCGCTCTTCCACCGCGATCCGCACCTCCTCTTCCCAGTCGATGTCGTCGGGTGCGAAGGTGACCAGCCCGAGCTTCTCGGCCTCTGCTGCCTCCTGCGGCTCGCCGACCGCCTTCTCGACGGACGCCAGGCCGGCCGCGTCGCCGAAGAACCTGGTCTGCAGGCGGGTCAGCCCGTTGCCCATCGGCAGCGGACCGACGTTCATCGGGCCCACTGTCAATGCGGCCGGCCTGGCGTCCGGGTCGATGTCCTCGAAGACGCCGAACAGCATGTAGGACCGGTCGGCGGCGAGCGCCAGCTCGAGCAGCGAGCCGGCGAAGCACGAGCCCGGCTCGATCAGCGCGATCAGCGACCGCGACGTGACGTCCAGGCGCTTCAGCACCCGCTTGAGGTAGAGCACGATCTCGTTGGCGAGCCAGTCGCTCGTCGCGTTCTCAAGCAGCAGTGCGTCATAAGCGAGCACTCGCTCACTTGCGGTGAGGTAGGGGTGGGGGGCGGAGCTGGCGTCGGGTTGGGGGGCGGCAGCGCTGACGGCGCGCAGCACCCAGGTGCCGATCTCGGTCTCGTTGGTGCGCAGGTCAAGGATGAGGTCGTCCAGCTCACGGGCTACCGCGAGGGGCCAGAAAGCGGCGCCGCGGGCGTAGACGTCAGCCATCGAGGCGGGGGCGTCGGCGGACGGCCCGGTGACGGAGATCTCCGCGACCGCGCGGTCGCGGTCGAGCACCGCCGATACGCGGGAGTAGCGGATGGAGTCAGCCGTGCGCTGCTTCTCGAGCTCAGTCAGCTCGACCGCCGGCCCGCCAGGGAGACGACGGGCGCAGGACGCTAGGGCCACGGCCCGTTCCTCCACTGCTTCTTTCCAGCGCACTCGCGGCACGGCCTCATCGACGAGCTTCCACGCAGCCGCCTTTTTGCCCGCGAGCCCCTCCGCCTTGGTGGAGAAGTAGTCGGCCCGGTCGCGGCGGACGTGCCGCTTGTCCACCACGCGGGTGAGGCCCCCGGTGCCGGGGAGCACGCCGAGGAGGGGGAGCTCGGGGAGCGAGACGGCCGACGAGCGGTCGTCGACGAGGAGGATCTGGTCGCAGGCGAGCGCGAGCTCGTAGCCGCCGCCGGACGCGGTGCCGTTGACGGCGGCGAGGTAGGTCTGGCCGGAGTTCTCGGTCGCGTCCTCGATGCCGTTGCGGGTCTCGTTGGTGAACTTGCAGAAGTTCACCTTCCACGGGTGCGAGGAGGCGGCGAGCATCCGGATGTTGGCCCCGGCGCAGAAGATCTTGTCCTTGCCGCTGGTGACGACCACGGCCTTGACCTCGGGATGCTCGAAGCGGAGGCGCTGGACTGCGTCGTAGAGCTCGATGTCCACGCCGAGGTCGTAGGAGTTGAGCTTCAGCTCATACCCGGGGACCAGCCCGCCCTGCTCGTCAACGTCCATGGTCAGGGTGGCAAACGGGCCGTCGGCGGCAAGTCGCCAATGACGGTACTTTGCCGGGCAAGTGCGGAATTCGACGTGCGCCATGATGCCAATACTCTACGGACTGTCACATATTCGTCAATGTTCCGTAGAGCATTATTGCGGCACCAGTCGCGCTTCGGACGAAAGCGGGACAGTCCGGGGCCGGATGGGGGTAAGGCGAGACTGTTCAGCCGCTGCCACTCGCGACGCGCGTCCGGCAGCCACCGCTGGTGCCGGTCGGCGAACAGCTCCGCGGCCCGGATCCCGGTCCACCGCGGCGGCAGCAGCTCGCGCGGCAGCGACGGGTCGAGTGCCGGGAACCGCCGCCAGGCGTGCACCAGCTCAAGCTGGCGGAGCAGCACGTCGCCCGGCACCCCGGGCGCGCGGAACTCGTCGACGAACTGCTCGTACTCCGCCTCGATCTTCGGCAGGTCCCAGGCGGACGCGACCATCGCCCTGGTGTCAGAGAGCGCGGTGTCAGAGAGCGCGGTGTCGGAGAGCCCGGTGCGGCGCGCCACGAACACGTGCGCATCCTTGGCCACACCCGCCTCGGTGAGAACCCGGATCGCTTCGGGCTCGCGGCTTGCGTGCGGGCTGATCCACAGGCTAGGGCCGAGCGAGCCGAACCCGGCCCAGGCGAGCCGGGTCCGCACCACGTGCCTGGCGCGCCGGTCGGCCTCCGGGATGCGCACCTGTGCGAGCACCCACTGGCCATCCCATCCCGCCGCCGGGCCAAAGGAGTAGATGCGCCTGGCCCCGTCGGTCAGCAGCTTCTTCGCGGCCGGGGTCAGCAGCCAGCGGGTCCGCCGGCCGACCTTCTCCGGCCGCAGCCAGCCGGCGTTCGAAGTCCGCATCAGCGCCTGCCGGGTTGCCTTCTCCGCGATCCCGAGACGCTCGAAGGCGGCGAGGACCGCACTAGTCCACGCCGCCCCCTCGCTCGGCAGCACGAACTCCCCCAGCAGCGTGAACAGCAGGCCGCGGGCCGACCCCGCGCCGATTTCGTGGCGGCGCGACAGCACCGGCGCCGCAGATTCCACTTAACCGCTCCGGTTCCGCATGATCCAAGTAGCATAGCCCTCCAAGCTGGGGGGTCACCGGGGGGTCATCCCCCGGGGGAGACTAATGCGTGAGCGTGCCGAAGGTCACCGTGTCGCCCGCCCAGGAGAAGTTCTGCCATTGGACGTCGCTGCCCGTGGTGGTCGCGGCCACCATGTCGTCTCCCCCCTCGTAGATGGCCACGTGGTAGACGTAGCTGTTCGGGTTGCTGTCCACGTGGAAAAACACCAGGTCACCTCCCCACGCGCGATGCTTGCTGATGCGCCGGAACTCGAGGAACTGGTCCTCCGCGGTGCGCTGGATGCGCTTGCCGTAATGGCGGTAGACGTACTGGACCAGGCCGGAGCAGTCGAAGCCGGCCGGGTTGGTGCCCCCGTAACGGTACGGCACGCCCTCCATCCTCTTGACGTACGTCGCTGCGTCCTCATTGAAGGACATGCGGTGCTTGCCGCGGTAGTGCTCGTCGTGCTTCTTCTTGGGCTTGCTGGCCCGGTGGCTTTTGGGCTTCTTCTTCGGATGGGCCTTGTGGTAGACCACCTTCTGCTGGCCAGTGACGCTCGGAGTCGCCGCCTGAGCGCTGGTCGCCACACCTGCCATGGGAACGCTGAGCGCCACCGCGGTCAGTGCCGCTTTCGCCAGCCAGTTGCGCCGCACCCTAGGCGCCTCCACGCAAGGCAGCGACCCGGATGCCGGTATCTGACCTCCGTTTAAGCGTCCTACTGGTCATGCTGGTCATGTTCTGCCCTTTCTTTCGCTTTTCACAATGCGTATTTGGTTGATTGCACGCGGCGCTGTACGTGCCCGCCGCGCATACTTCCCTATCATTGGGGCAGGGCTTACGTCTGGTAAGCGGACACATTTAGCTCCGGTATGCCGCGTTGATCACGGTCTGGTAAATGCCCGCCAGAGGGTGCCCCGAGCTACTCTCCGCGACTGCCAAAAATGACTCATTGTCGCAGGTCAGAGTCATGACTAACGTTGTCAAGTGGCGATGATTGACATCTCGTTCACGCCGCTATCACGTGTGGTAAATGTCACACTAACCCTGCGCGCCTCGCGGTCAGGGTTTATGCCTTATTGCACGGCGCAAGACTCGTTACCGTGCCGTGATTGGCGATGAATGAATATCTTTGTGGGACGGGTGTTACCAGCGTGCTTGAGCGGGCGAAACCACGGGCCGAAACCGGCTAGACTGCCCGTCTTGTGAGTTGTTCCGAGGGCATTCTGGTCACCGGCGGCGCCGGGTTCGTGGGCGCGACGCTGGTGCGGCGGCTGGTGGCGAGCGGCTACCGGGTGCGCGTTTTCGACAACCTGTCCACCGGCGACGAGGCGCACCTGGCTGGCGTTGACGCCGAGCTCGTCAAGGGCGACATCCGCCACGTCGACGCGCTCTCTGATGCGCTAGGAGGCATGGACTCGGTCATCCACCTGGCGGCGGCCGGGTCGGTGGTCGGCTCGATCCAGGACCCGGTCGGGAACTTCGAGTCGAACGTGCTCGGCACCTTCCGGGTGCTCGACGCCGCGCGCCGCGCGGGCATCGCGCGGACCGTGCAGGCATCCACCGGCGGCGCGCTCATCGGGGACGCCACGCCCCCGGTGAACGAGCTGTCGCTGCCCAAGCCGCTATCGCCCTACGGGGCGTCCAAGCTGGCGGGCGAGGGGTACGCGCACGCGTTCGCCAAGACGTACGGGCTGCCCACCGTCGCGGTCCGCTTCGGCAACGTGTACGGGCCGTGGTGCGCCCGCAAGCGCGGCGTGCTCAACGTGTACTTCGAGTCGCTGCACGACGGCGTGCCGCTGGTCATCTACGGCGACGGCACCGCGTCCCGCGACTACGTGCACGTGTCCGACATCGCCCAGGCGCTCCAGCTCGCGCTGGAGAAGGACGTGCCGGGCGGCACGGTGGTGCACGCCGCCTCGGGCGTGGAGACGCCGCTGACCGTGCTCGCGGACCTGTGCCGCCAGGCGGCCGGGCGGCCCGATCACCCGATCGAGTACCGGCCCGCGCGCCCGGGCGAGGTCGGGCGGAACTTCGCCACCTTCGACCTGGCGCGTAACCTGCTCGGCTACTCCCCCACGGTGCGGCGCGAGGACGGCATCCCGCTGCTGTGGCAGTGGTTCAAGGACGAGGTCTTCAAGGACCGCAACTGATCCCCGACCCTGCTGATCCCTGACCCGCTGATCCCTGACCCTGCTGATCCCTGACCATGCCGTCGCCTCAGGCGATTACCGATCAACATTCGCGGTAGATAGAGCTACCGGCATGCTGTTCGCCGCGTATGAGGCGATTTCCACGGCTTGATGGCGGATGGACGGATGGGTGAGATGCGGCGTTTGCTGGCTATCGTGGCTTCGGGTTTGCTATTGGTGATCGCCTTGGCCGGGTGCACGGCCCTGTCGTCAGCGCTCTCGGCCGGGCCGACGGCGAAGGCGCACGCGGCCGTGAAAACGAAGTCGCGGCACGCGAAGAAGTCGCCGACGGTGACCCACCGGGCAACGGCGACTCATCCGGCCGCGGCTGCCTCGGGCGGCTCCGGGACGCTCCGGGTAATGGTCGAGCCCGCGGCCGGGGTCGGGGCGATCTACAAGCTCATCACAGGCGCGAGATCGTCGGTCGACCTGACGATGTACGAGCTGCGCGACACGACGGCCGAGGACGACCTGGCCGCCGACGCCAAGCGCGGCATCGACGTCCGGGTGATCCTCGACCAGAACCTGGAGAAGTCGCGCAACACCGCCACCTTTGACTTCCTCTCCGCCCACCGCGTCCACGTGACCTGGGCCGACTCGGGCACGACGTACCACCAGAAGACGCTCACGGTGGACGGCAGGACATCGGCGATCATGACGCTGAACATGGTCAGCGAGGACTACTCGGGCACCCGCGACTTCGCGGTAATCGACACCAGGCCGGCCGACGTCCGCGCGATCGTCACCACGTTCAACGCCGACTTCGCGCACCGGCCGGTCACCCCGCCGGAGGGCGCCGACCTGGTCTGGTCGCCGACCAACTCGCAGTCGTCGATCCTGGCCGTGATCAACGGCGCGAAGCACACGCTCTCGGTCGAGAACGAGGAGATGGGCGACCCCACCATCACCGCGGCGCTGGCGGCCGCGGCCCGCCGCGGCGTCGACGTGAAGGTCGTGATGACGGCGGAGAGCGAGTGGGACTCCGCGTTCAGCCAGCTCGCCAGCGCGGGCGTGCACGTCCGGCTGTACGCCGACAGCGACAACGCGCTCTACATCCACGCGAAGGCGGTCGTCGCCGACGCCGGCCGGTCCGACCAGCAGCTGTTCGTCGGCTCGGAGAACTTCTCGAAGGCTTCCCTCGGCCACAACCGCGAACTCGGCATCCGCACCACCGACAAGGCCGTCATCGCGGCGATCAACGGCACCCTCGCCTCCGACTACGCGGGCGCCAAGCCCTACTCCGGGAGCTAGCCGCATTTGGATCCGCCCTGTCCGCCGGACTCATACAACGCGGTGGGCGGGGTAGCGTACTTGGCGTGGAAGGGTGATGACATGTCGGGTATTCGGACTCTCTCCGGCGGCGTCGCTCTGTCGTTGCTGGCGTTGGCGCTGGCGGCGTGCACGGGGACCACGACCGTGGTGAAATACGTCGGAGGAGGCTCCGCCTCGGCGACCGCGGCAGCGTCGGCGTCAGCCAAGCCGTCGCCGACCGGGCCGACGGTGACGATCACGCCGGGGAGCGGCGTCAAGTCGGCCGACCCGGCCGCGGGCATCACCGTGACCGCGTCCGGCGGCACGCTGAAGAACGTCACCGTGGCCACCTCGGGCGACGCGGTCACCGGGACGTACTCGGCCGGGCGGACCGCCTGGCGCAGCGAGTGGACGCTGGACGTGTCGCAGTCCTACACCGTGACCGCCACCGCCACCGCCGCCAACGGCACCACGACGACGGAGACCTCGGCGTTCCGGACGCTCACGCCGACCAGCACCTTCAGCACCGAGATCTTCGAGGGGGCCGACCAGACCTACGGGGTCGGCATGCCGATCATCCTCGACTTCAGCCAGCCGATTAAGGACAAGGCGGCGGTGGAGCGGTCGATCGAGCTGACCACCTCCACGCGCGTGGTCGGCGCGTGGTACTGGGACGGGAACTCCACCCTCGACTTCCGGCCGCGCGACTTCTGGCCTGCGCACACCACGGTCTCGTTCACCGGGCACTTCGACGGGGTGCAGGCCGCGCCCGGCCAGTACGGGTACCACACCCTGACCCAGACGTTCGTCATCGGGCAGTCGGTGATCGCGGTCGCGTCGACGCAGACCCACCGCACCCAGATCTACATCGGCGGAAAGCTCAAGTACAACTGGCCGATCTCCACCGGCCGGGACACCCTGCCGACCCCGGACGGCAGCTACCTGGCCGTCGACAAGAACAACCCGGTGCGGATGATCGGCGGCAGCAAGGGCACCGCCGGCTACTACAACGAGCTCGTCAACTGGGCGGTGCGGTTCACCTTCAGCGGCGACTACTACCACTCCGCCCCGTGGTCAGTCGTCGACCAGGGCACCACCAACGTCAGCCACGGCTGTGTGAACCTGCCCCCGCCGGCCGCCGTGATCTATTACAAGCTCGCGGTCCCCGGCGACCCGATCACGATTACCGGCAGCCCGCGCCCCGGCACCTGGGACAACGGCTGGACCGAGTGGTTCCTGTCCTGGAACCAGCTGCTGTCCGGGTCCGCGCTGCACGAGGCCGTGGTGGCCGGGCCGCAGGGCTCCACGTTCGTGAAGCCATCGACACTGGGTCCCGACACCGCGAAGACCCCGCTCGGCACCGCGATGACCGGCCGCAACCTCGACTAGCCGACCGTGGTGCAGGCCTAGGAGGTCGCGCCGCGGGCGCGGATGGCGGACAGGTAGGCGGCGTAGGACCAGGAGAGGTTGCTGACGCTCTTCTCGTAGCCGGTGTACGCGTCGAACTGCTCGCTCAGCTCGAAGTTGTCGCTGTGGTAGACGATCGCGCCGAGCATGGCGTCGCCCGCGGCCCGCAGGGCAGTGGCCGCGTCGAGCGGGGCCGTGGCTGACGTGATGCCGACCTGGGCGAGGAACGGGTCGGAGAGGGAGTCAGCCGGGACCGTTCGGGATGAAGTGATTTTCGCGGCGAGGCGGTAGTAGAGCTCGGCGAAGTTGGCGGTCGAGATCGCCCACGGGTGGTCGCCGACCTGCGCGTCGGTGTCGCCATCGTAGACGTCGCCCGGGTAGCGGCCGAGGAGCGGGCCGAGGCCGCGGGCCGCGTCGGCGCTGTTGATCGGGTAGAAGTTCTTCGACGACGGGTCGCCCCACTGGGCGCGGATCAGCGCGGCCGTGGCGAGCAGCTGGGGGTCGGTCACAGACTCGGCGCCGTAGACCGCCGCCATGACGACGTCGATGTTCGGGTCGTAGGGGGCGCGGTAGTCGGTGGGGACCGGGAGCATCGACTGGTAGTACTCGCCGTTCCAGTGCCCCTCCAGGGCGCTGACCAGCCAGCTCAGCGCGGCGGGCAGCCAACTCGGCACCGCGATGCCGACGGAGTTGGCAGCGACCGCCTGGAAGCAGCGCAGCTGGGCGGAGCGGGCGAAGAACGAGTAGCCGTACTCGTCTTCCCACACGTTGAACGTCTGCCCCTGGTAGACGGTGGACAGGAACGCCAGGTTGGCGTTGATCAGCCCGCTGGCGATGGCCTGGGTCTGGGCGTCGAGCTGCCCGTACATGGTCAGCAGCGCGAGCGTCTGCAGCGCAGGGCCGTCGGTCTGGTCGGTCCACGGGCGCTGGGTGCCGTTGATGTAGAAGCTGGCGCGGTCGAAGTCGCCGGCCGACGCCTGGCAGGTGGCCGAGAAGGTCACGTAGTCGATGAGCGGCTGGTTGGTCGGCAGCATCCCGGCCGTATAGGCGGCGGAGAGCTCGATGGCCACAACCGCCGCGTCGCGGGTCCAGTGGTAGACGTAGTCCTGGGTGACCTTGGTGGCGGTGTTCTCCCAGGACGGGGAGGCGAGCACGCAGCCGGGGCCGGAGACGATGCCCGGGTGGAGGGGGTCGTCGAAGACCAGGCCGTCGGAGGCGACGTTCCTGAACATCAGCCAGAACAGGTACGGCGCGAGCGCCACCAGGTCCGACTCCGCGACCGACGGGCGCACCGCGGAGTAGCTGAGGCCACCGCTGCCACACATAAAGAACCCCCTGTCGGAACCAGCCCTCAGGTTATAGGTCTGGGGGCGGGCGCGGACAGGGGGTCCCGGCGTTGTTAACAGGGGTTAACCGACAGGTCACCCCGACCGGCTCACCCGATGGTGTAGGCGTACGGCAGCGCCGCCACCTCGCTCGAGCTGGCCAGGTTGTACGGCGGCAGGCCGGTCGCCTCGTCATCGAGGTAGAGCGTGCCCTTGACCACGGTGCCGGCCTTGCCCGCTGGCGTGACCACCACGTTGACCGTGCTGGACGCGCCCGGCGCGAGCTCGACGATGCCCTTGCCGACTTTGCCGGACGCGCCCGCGCCGTTCGCGAGCTGCTGCAGGTCACCGGTGGGCACCGTCATCGTCTTGTCGAAGGCGAGGCCGGTCACGGTGGCCGTGTCGGTGGCCTTGCCCGACTTGGCGGCCATGGCGTACGGGCCGCACTCGGTCGGCGCCGCGCCCCACAGCCCCGGCGTCAGGTCGTGGCCAGGAGCGGTGTAGGAGACCGACACCGACCGGCCGCACAGCGACCCCGACTTGAGGGACGCGGACGCGACATCGGGGTCGCCGGCCGCGGGTGTCAGGTCGGTCATCGCCCCGATGGTCGAGGTCTGCTTGGCCGAGATCGACGACGACTGCGACGGCACCCAGTACGTCGGGAAGGTCGCGCTGGCCAGGCCGGGCAGCGTCAACGTGTTCGACCCGGCGGTGAGCGCGTCGGTAAGCGGCGCCAGCGTCATGACCGTGGTGGTGGTCAGCCGCGGGTCGAGGTAGTAGTCCTCGGGCGCGTCCCCGGTGTTGGTGATCGTCACCGGGATCGTGTCCAGCACGCCCGCGGGCAGCTTCGTCGACGCGGCGTCGGGCAGCGTCGACGCGGCCTCGGCCCCGACGGTGGCGAACGACACCGTGCCGGTGAACGGGTCGGCCACCTCGGTGCCGGGCACCGGCCCCTCGAAGTTCACGACCAGCGTCCAGGTCCCCGTGTCCGGGTTGAGGACGGTCGCATCGAGGTTCGGGTAACTGGCGCCCGCGTTGGCCGAGGAGATGTCGTAGTTCTGCCCGGTGCCGACCACGTTGCCGTCCGGGCTGACCAGGTAGGCGCCGGCGAACACGCCGCCGGTGACGCCGACCGGGTCGTTGGCGAGCGCCAGCGCGGCGGAGATCGCCTTGGTGCCCGCCGGGACGTTGAAGGCGTAGTAATTGTCTTGCGCGATGTTGCCGGGGCGCCCGTTCCCGCCGGTGAGCACCCCGCTGAACCCGCCGCCGGCGGCCACGTTGACCAGGGAGCGCACCGTCACCGGGATGGAAGTGGACCCGCCCAGGTTGGAGCCGATCGCGAGCGAGGCCGCGTAGTCGCCGGGCGAGGAAGGCGCGGTGGCGGTGACGGTGACCTTCTTCGACGCGCCGGGCGCGAGGGAGAACGACGCCGGCGAGACCGAGCCGAACCCCTGGTACTGCTCGGTCGCCGCCTGCCAGCTCACGGTGCCGCCGTAGCCGCCTTCGCCCGCGGTGATGTCGTTGACGACCGCCGTCCAGGTACCCGCGACCGGGGCCCGCACGTCCACGTTGCCGTAGTTGCCGAGGCCCTGCGGATCCGAGTTCGCGGCGTACCGGCCCTTCGGGTCGATCAGGAAGACCTCGACCGGCGCCAGCAGGGTACTGAGGTCGCCTGGGTAGGCGATCGAGACGTCGAGCCGAGACTGGCCGGACGGCACCGTGACGTGGAAGACCGCGTAGTTGTCGCGGAAGTCGGACCAGTCGATGAGCTGGTTGCTGGTGGAGTCGTTCAGCGTGACCGTGCCGGACTGCGTGTTCTGGTCCGGGCCCAGGGTCCGGCCGTGCAGGCTGACCGACTGCGTCTTCGAGCCGGTGTTGGTCAGCGTGACCGTCCAGCTCTTCTTGGTGCCGGGCAGGCCCTGGTAGTTCAGCTGGCTGGTCGACTCGAGCAGGGTCGAGCCCTTCCGGCTGCTCCGGTTGACCGACTCGGCCAGCTCGACCGCCTTGTAGGTGTCGAGCAGCCCCGCGCCCTGCTCCTGGGCCGGGATGCCCAGGTCGGTCGCGGTGGAGAGGATGATCTGCTTGACCAGCGCCGGCGACGGGGTGCTGCCGCCGTGCGTCTTGCGGTACGCCTGGATCACCAGCGCCGCCGCGCCCGCCACGAACGGGGACGACTCGCTGGTGCCGCCGGAGATCTCGATCGCCGACGCCTTGCCGAGCAGGTTCGTGCACTCGGAGAACTTGGCGGTGCTCGCGTCGCAGGAGGCCCAGCTCAGGTCGCCGGGAGCGACCACGTCGACGGTGCCGCCCTCCTGGTCGTAACCGCTGGAGCTGAGGCCGCTGATGTTGTCCGACAGCCAGCCGGTGGAGAAGTACCGGGCCAGCCCGTAGTTCGACTGCTCGTACATCTGGAACTGGGTGGTGGCGCCGGCCGAGATCACGCCGGTGTCGGTCGCGGGCGAGCCGATGGTGGACGTGGTGCCGGAGTCGCCGGTCGAGGCGGTGACCACGACGCCGGCCTTGATGGCGGCGTTGTCGAAGAGCTTGATCACGTCCTGCGTCGTGTCGGGGAACTCGTTCAGGCCGAACGACTCGTTGATCACGTTCACGTGGTCGCGCTCGACGGCGTAGTCGATCGCCTCGGCGATCATCGAGTTCGTGGTGGCGTAGGTGTGGTTCGCCTCGCTGGAGAAGATGTCCAGCCCCACCAGCGACGCGCCGGGCGCGACGCCCTCGATCCTGATGTCGCAGCCGCTGGAGTAGTTCTGCTGCGTGAAGCCGCTCAGGTTGTAGACGTGGATGCCCTGGCCGGCGATCGTGTTCGCGTCGAGGAACGCCTCGCCGCCGGCGGTCGGCGCGCCCGCGCCGTTGCCGGTGAAGTCCTGGTAGTCGGCGAAGACCGACTTGCCGTTCTTACTGATGAAGTTGACGTTCTTGGGGTCGGTGCCGTCGGCGATGAACGCCACCTTCACCCCGGCCCCGGTGAAGCCGAGCGACCGCGCGGTGGCCTGCTTGGAGCTCTGCGACTGCGTGTCGGTCAGCGCCAGGCCCTCCGGGGCGAGATAGCTCTGGCCCTTCGGCGCGCAGGCTCCGGCCACGTTATTCAGCGTCTTCGAGACCGTGCGGTCCGGCGCGGCGGTGGAGTGGGCGCCGCCGTGGCCCGGGAGGGGGGCAAACCCAGCGCCGACGCCGGGAGGGTGACCGTCGCGTCGGGGATCACCGCGGCGACCGCCGGGCTCGCCGCAAGCCGCTGCTCCGCAAGCGCCGACACCGTCGCCGAGACCGCGTTGACCAGCGTGAGCTGCTTGACGCTGGTCGCGTGCACCTGGCTCAGCTGGCTCAGCAGCGACGTCTGGCTGGCGGACACGGCCGCCGACCTGACGCCAGCGGCCGTGGTGCCCGCGGCGGCCGCGCCGAACTGGTCCTTCAGCACCACAATGACCGGCTGGTCCACGTTCTGCGATAGCTGCGCCGCCAGCGTCGGCGGCAACAGCCCGAAGGTCGGGTCGTTCGTCGCGCCTGCCCCGCCCGCCGTGGCCGCGATCACGACCGCGGGCACGCCGCCGAGTATGATCGGCGGCGGCGGCAGAGACGGCCAGAACGGACGAAAACCTGGGTTTTGGCATGTCCCCTCGTCCCGGATAAAGCGGCACAGATCGCCGCAACCCGTGCGACGCTAACAGGAACCGCAAGGGGCCGGTCAGGGTACTCGGGTAACAAATTTATAACCCGCAGGATCGGGGCATGGATCTTGAGCTGTCGAGGAAGGTCTCGCGGGGCTGGTCGGTGCAAGATCGCCGGATGGCGGGACTACCTCGACCCGCTGCGCGTCTTCGACGCGCTCGAGGGGAGCGCGTGACCCGCGGGAGTTAGCCAACCGGTCATTGTTGACCGGTGATTCAGTCATTGCTGACCGGCGATAGACCGGTGATTCGGTCAAGACGCTAGGCGAAACCAACGCACCGCCTCCACATCAGGGACGGGAACACTCTCGCTGATGGTTGCGTGAACACCTCGGACGCGGCGGTAAGGTTTCCGTTCGGGGGCTGGCGGCAATAGGGTGGCGCGGTGGCCCAATCCCTTGCAGGTGACCGCGGTGACTCGTTTAGCGCCCAACTCTGGGAGTCCATCAGCGATATCTACGGGGCGATCCTGGCTCACCCCTTTATCACGGGGCTGACCGACGGGACGTTGCCGGTCGAGTCGTTCGCGTTCTACGTTGTCCAGGATGCGCTTTACCTTCAGGGCTATGCCCGGGCGCTAGCAGCGGTCGGCAGCCGCGCGCCGACATCGGATGCCATGCAGATGTTCGCGCGGCACGCGGCGGACGCGGTGGCCGCCGAACTTGAACTGCACGCCACGCTCCTAGCCGAACTGGGAATTTCCCCCGAAGATGTTAAGCGGGCCGAGCCGGCCCCGACCAACCTCGCTTATACCTCCTACCTGCTCGCCACCGCGCACGCCGGAAGCTATGCCGAAGGCGTCGGGGCGGTCCTCCCCTGCTACTGGATCTATTGGGAGGTGGGGAAGGAACTCCTGCAACTCGGCTCGCCCGATCCCCGGTACCAGCGCTGGATCTCCACCTATGCCTCGCCGGAGTACGGCGAGGTCGTCGCGGCCGTGATCGCGGAAGCGGATCGCATCGCGCCGGCTGTTTCCGCTGCCGATCTCGCTCTGCTGCGCCGCCACTTCCGCACGACCAGCCGGTACGAGTTCCTGTTCTGGGACGCCGGATACCGCAGGGAAAGCTGGCAGATCTAACTTCCGGCGCATGTTCGCCGCGATGGGCAAGTCGCGCGGGGCCGCTGCCGGTCCGTCCCCATTTCCCCGTGATTGCCCTAAGACGCGCCACGTCCCGTCCCGACCGCATACCCGTTGATAGCGGGTCGTGTTGCGCTCTGATAGCGGGCGGTGATGCGGCGCTTGCGGGAATGCGATCGTCTGGTACGGTTCGGCAGTCCCGGATGACCGATCACAACAGCGGTCGGTCATGATTTTGTGTGATTTGTCGCGCCGGATTGCCCGGGAGTCGGATACGATTAGCTCAGTTAAGCGCTTGCACAAAGGTTCCCGTCCGTGGCGGCGGTACCGCGAATTGCAGCCTGGGTGCGAGGACGGGGTGGGTCCGGCGCTCCTCAGAGTACAGTCAATCGTTTATGATGGCTGTCGAAACAAGGAAGGCGGATTCCAAGTGGCCCAGAAGATCACGACACTCTTCATAGACGACATTGACGGCGGGGCAGCGGAAGGCACCGTGCGGTTCGCGCTCGACGGTACTGAATACGAGATCGACCTGAACGCGGAGCACACGGAACAGCTCCGCTCGGCACTCGGAAAGTACGTCAGCCACGCCCGTAAGGTGGGCGGCTCCGCACGTCGAGGCGGTCGCGTTGCAGGTAGGGCCGTCCGGGGGGCCGGCTCGACGCTGAACACGACCGAGATCAGGAACTGGGCGCGCGAGAACGGTTACGACATTAAGGACCGCGGTCGCGTGCCCGCCGACCTGGTTGCCAAGTACCAGGCCGCCACCGGCAAGTAGTAGTACCGCAGAAATACGTAATCTCTGCGCAGCTCCATACCGAGCCCTGCTCGCTAAAAGCAGGAAACGCCCCCGGCGACATCGCCGGGGGCGTTTTTTTGCGTCCGTCTAGCGCAGCATCTTGCGCGCCGCGTAGCGGTCAGGCGTACGCGGAATGCTCGCCGTCTCCGCCACTGCCGCGCTTACGGGCCGCCCCGCGGTCAGTCGTGTCACCGTCGGCTGGCTGAGCGTGAGCCGCGTCGCTGAGGTCCTCGGCCGCCGGGCCGCCCGGCCGCTGGCCGCCGTCCGCGCCGGTGAACGGCGGCCACGGCGACATTGGGACCGCGGCGATGCCCGGCTGCACGGGCGTGGTCATCAGCCAGGCGCACGAGACGAGGAGGGCGATGACGAATACGACGTAGACCCAGAAAATCGGCGTCACCCCCGCCGCGATCGTCACCCCATCCGCCCTCGCCTGTGCCTGCGTGAGCCCGAACAGGTTGTAGGCAGGCTGGCGGACCTGGATGAGAGCCGAGATCGCCTGCGCGGCGAGCGGGACGATCGCACCTGCCAGCAGCAGCGCGCCCTGCCTGGCGGGCCGCCAGAGAGCGGCGAGCGCGGCCATCGCGACGACCGCCACCATCACGGCGACGCTCCCGGTGATCATCACGCCCGGGTTGCTGAACGCGTTGCCCTCGAGGTACGTCTGCGTGGCGCCCGTCGACGCCTGGGTCACGGTGTAGCTGTCCCAGGACGGGGCGAAGGCCGCTGCCGTGCCGATGCCGGCCAGCACAAGCAGGGCGAGCGGTCCGGCATGGCCGCGGGTCGGCCGGGTCGGCCGGGCCGGCCAGCCCGGTTCGGCCTTCGCTGCGCCGGGCACGCCCGTCATCCCGGCGCCCGTCAGCCCGGCCCGCGCCGGGTCGGCGTCGCGGCACGAGGCGACTAGGGCGAACGCCGCGCCCACCGTGCACGCGAGCCAGCCGAGCAGGCTTACCACCAGGCCGGAGCCGAGCGATACACCGTCCGAGGTCACCTCACCGAGGTCGGAGAGGAACAGCCCGAAGGTGACCGCGCTCAGCCCGAGGGCGAATAGCGCCCCCAGGCGAGCGGTTCTCGGCCGCGAAACGCTCAGCGCGATCAGCCCGGCGCTCCCCGCCCACGCGATCACGTAGCACAGGTGCGGCACGACCTGATCGCTCTGCGAGAGCAGGCTCCGCCCCCCGGCGTAGTCAGGGAACAACCCGGCGAGCCCAAGCACCACACCCAGGACGAGCAGCCCCTCGCCGGCCAGCAGCGCGGTCCCGCCGCGCCGCCGCGCCGCCGCTGCCCCGTCGGCCGCTGCAGGGTCGGCAGGGTCGGCCTTGGGGCCGCTGCGCCGGAAGTTCAGGATCGACCGCAGCCCGGTCCGCCCCGGTCGAACGGCCGCGATGGTGCCGGGCACCTCGATCGCGGCGAACCGCATCCAGGCCTGCCCCCAGCCGTCGCGCGTCTCCGGCCACCGGTCGACCGGCGCGTCGTAGGGAGCGCCCACCGCCCAGATACCGTAAAACCGCTTTCCCCGCCCGATCTCGTATTTCTCGCCGCGGTGCGAGATGAGCGCTTTCTCCGGCACGGCTCCAGCCTCCAAGGTCCAGCTTTAACGTCGCTTACGGAGCCGACGATACGCGTCGGATCTGGAAGATCCCTGAAGGCCGGCTTAACACCCGACCCAAGTGGCAAGCAGGCAGTAACCGCAACCACAAGCGTGGGGTCTCCGCGCCTTATGCGGAGATCCCCGTGGGGGGGTATGGGGGGGCTAGACCCCCCCATGCGCGGGGGGTGCAGGGGGGTCGTCCCCCCGCAGGAAATACAGCGCGTGTACTGGGCCATCGCCGCCGCCAAGGCCGGCCAGCCCGTGCGCGACCGCGTCGCACGCGACCGCGGCCGCCTGCTCGGCCGCGTCGGGCAGCGAGAGGCCCGCGGCCAGGCCCGCCGCCAGCGCCGCCGAGTGCGTACACCCGGCGCCGTGGGTGGCGGCGACGTCATAGCGCGGGACCGGGATCGAGAGGTGCTGCCGCCCGTCGAAGAGGTGGTCCGCGGGCTGCGCTCCGTGGCCGCCGGTGACGAGCGCCGCGGCCGCGCCCATCGCGACCAGGTGCTCGGCGAGCTTGGCCCGGTCCTCGGTGTCCAGGCCGGTGAGCGCCTGCGCCTCGAGCAGGTTCGGGGTGACCACCGTGGCCAGGGGGAACAGCCGTCCGGTCAGCGTCGCCACCGCGTCGGGGAGCAGCAGCCGTGCTCCCGAGCTGGCCATCATGACCGGATCGACGACGAGAGGGATGCCGCGCCCGGCCAGCTCGTCGGCGACCGCCTCGATGATGGGGGAAGAGAAGAGCATGCCGGTCTTGGCGGCCCCCGCCCCGATGTCGTCGAGTACCGCTCTTATCTGCTCCCGGACGAACCGGGGCGGCAGTTGCTCGATCGCCGTCACGCCGAGGGTGTTCTGCGCGGTCAGCGCGACGATCGCCGACATCCCGTGCGCGCCGCAGCGGGCGAAGGCCTTCAGGTCGGCCTGGATCCCCGCGCCGCCGCCCGAGTCGGACGAGGCGATAGTCAGCACCCGGGGAATGGCGCTCACGGCGTTCCAGCCTCTGGTCCGGGTTGGGGCATGCGGGGGGTCACCGGGGGCCGGGGGGAACGGGGGGCGGGAGCCCCCCGTGCTGGAGAGCCGTCCCCCGGGGATGGTTGGGGCCGGCTCGCGGTTTCTGCGGGCTGGTCCCCCAGGGGGTATGGGGGGCGGGAGCCCCCCATGCGGGGGGTCACCGGGGGGCCGTCCCCCGGGGGAGATAGAGCCGGGCTCGAGGCGACCGCGTGCCAGCGGCGCGGGATACGGCCGGACTCGCTGGCGGCGCGGCCGGCTTCGACCGCCAGGGCCATCGCGACGGCCATCCGCTCGGGGTCGGCCGCCCGGGTGATCGCGGAGGCGACGAGCACGGCGGCGCAGCCGAGCTCCATCGCCAGCGCCGCGTCGCTCGCGGTGCCGATGCCGGCGTCGAGGATCACCGGCACCGTCGCCCCCTCGACGATCATCGAGATGTTGTGCGGGTTCCTGATGCCGAGCCCGGAGCCGATCGGCGCGCCGAGCGGCATCACGGCGGCGCAGCCGACCTCCTCAAGGCGGCGCGCCAGGATCGGGTCGTCGTTGGTGTACGGCAGCACGGTGAACCCGTCGGCGACGAGCAGCTGCGCCGCCTCGAGCAGTTCGACCGGGTCGGGGAGCAAGGTGATGTCGTCGGCGACGACCTCGAGCTTGACCCAGTCCGTCTCCAGGGCCTCGCGGGCAAGCCGGGCGACCAGGAGGGCCTCGGTGGCGGTGCGGCAGCCGGCGGTGTTGGGCAGGACGGCGATGCCGGCCTGCCGGATGGTGCCGATCAGGGAGCCCTCCCCCGACCCGCCGACCCGCCGCATGGCGACGGTGGTGAGCTCGGTGCCCGAGGCCTTGAGCACCTTGTCGAGAACGTCGAGTGACCGCGCTCCCCCGGTGCCGACGATCAGCCGCGACGTCAGCGTCCGCCCGGCGACCTGCCACGGGTCGCGATGGTTGATCATGCTCTTAAACCTCCTTGGACCGCGGTCACGACCTCGACCACGTCGCGCTCGGCCAGCGCGGTGGCCGACCACGCGCGGCGGGGCACGACCTCGCCGTTGACGGCCGCCGCGACTCCTTTCGGTGACGGAGTCAGCTGGCTGACCACGTCACCGAGGGTGACGCCGGGCGGCAGGTCGCGGGTCTCGCCGTTGACGGTGATGGTGAGGGTCATCAGAGCCTGCTCGGGTGGAAGGGCGCCCACGTTGGATCCGGTTGTTCGCCGGCCAGCAGGGCGGTCACCGCGTCCGCGGTGACCGCGGAGAGCAGGACGCCGTTGCGGAAGTGGCCGGTGGCGACGATGAGTCCGGTGCCGACGGCGTTGCCCGTGGCACCGGGACGGCCGGCATCGTCGGGATGCCTGACCCCGATGACGCCGAGGACGGGCCCGTTATCGCTGGTGCCCGGTCTGCGGCCGGCGCTCGCTTCGGCCAGGGTGAGCTCGCTGATCGCGGGGACCGCGATGATGGCGTCGCGGAGCAGGTCGTGCACCGCGCCCGCGGTGACGTCCCGGTCGTCGCGTTCCTCCTGGGTGGCGCCGACGACGAGCTCGCCGTCGGCGCGCGGCACCAGGTAGATGTCGCGGCCGCCGACGATCGCGCGGATCGTGTGACCGACGATGTGCGGCATGGCCGGGGGCGACAGCAGAGCCGGGTGTCGCAGCCGCAGGATCTGGCCCTTGACCGGGCGGATCGCCTTGCGGATCCGGTCGGGGAGGCCATCGATCTGGCCAGTGGCCCAGCCCGCGGCGATAACGACGTGCCCGGCGGACAGCTCGGTCGTCTCCCCCGCCGAGAGGCGGACCCGGATCCGGCCGGCTGCGTCAGCGACCCGGGTGACAGCGCCGAGGACCTGCCGGACGCCCGCCCCGGCTGCGGCCGCGCGGAGGGCGGCCAGGTAACGGCGGTTGTCGACGGACAGGTCGCCGGTGGCGAGGACGCCGCCCCGGATGGACGGGGCGAGGAAGGGCTCGAGCCGACGGCAGGCATTCGCGTCGAGGCGCTCGGCCTTGAGCCCGATCGAGTGGCGGAACTCGGTGAGCCGGTCGAGCGCGGCGAGGTCGTCGTTGTTGTAGGCGACCGCGAGGGTGCCCTCGGTCCGCAGGCCGGTGGCGCTGCCAGCGGCCTCCTCGAGCTCGGCGTTGAAGGACGGGAAGCGGCCGATCGCGTGCAGGTTCAGGTTGAGCAGGTCCTGCTCGCCGAAGACGGACTCGGAGACCGGGCCGAGCATCCCGGCCGCCACCAGGCTCGCCTTGTCGTCGGTGCCCGGATCGACGATTGTGACCGTCCGGCCCGCGCGGGCCGTCCGCCAGGCGATGGCGGTGCCGATCACGCCGCCGCCTACCACGATGACATCGGCGTCCATGGCCGCCTGCCCTCCCTTCGCCGGCATTACCCGGATCAGGTTCAACGGTCGGAGGCGGGTCGCCTCCCTCTCAGCCCCGCGTAGGGCTCCCGTGGTTGTTAACCCCATGGTAACCCGGTGCGGCATGATGGCGGCATGACTGACTTGCGTTTGCGGCTGGCCGACGCGCGGCTGTACCTGTGCGCCGACGCGCGGCGCGCCCAGGGGGACCTGCCTGAGTTCCTCGACGCGGTACTCGGCGGCGGGGTGGACATCGTCCAGCTGCGGGAGAAGGGCCTTGAGGCGGGCGAGGAGCTGGCTCTGCTCGAGGTGTTCGCGGACGCCTGCCGTAGGCACGACGCGCTGCTGGCGGTCAACGACCGGGCCGACGTGGCCCTGGCGGCCGGGGCGGACGTGCTGCACCTGGGCCAGGACGACCTGCCGGTATCGGTGGCGCGGCGGATCCTCGGGCCCGGGCCGGTCATCGGGCTGTCGAGCCACAGCACGGAGCAGGCAGCGGACGCGGCGATCGAGGAGGGCGTGGACTACTTCTGCGCCGGGCCGGTGTGGGCGACGCCGACCAAGCCGGGCCGGCCCGGCACCGGGCTGCCGCTGCTGACGCACGCCGCGATGCTCGGCGCTTCCCGGCCGTGGTTCGCGATCGGCGGCATCGGCCTGCACCAGCTGAACGACGTGCTGGCGGCGGGGGCGACGCGCGTCGTGGTGGTCCGCGCGCTCACCGAGGCGGCCGACCCGGGCGCGGCCGCCGCGGCCTTCGCGCGGCGGCTGCGCGCCGGCTAGCGGCGCGCCTTCTTCGCCCTTCGCCCTGTTCGCGCCGGGACCTGGCGGCGCGTCCTGCCGCTGGGGTGCTCAGGCGGAGGGGGTGGACGGAGTCACGCGTGCGTTCGGGATGACGGTTTTGAATCCTTGCGCCTCGAGGACCTGGGTGCTGATCGCGCCGAGGGAGCGGAGCTCTTCCGGGGTGAGCGTTTCGATGAGGAGCTTTTGCACGGCGGCCACGTGGCCGGGGGCGGTCTCGACTATCTTCTGCCAGCCTGACTCGGTGAGGACGGCGTTGATGAAGCGGCCGTCGCCGGGGCAGGATTCGCGGCGGACCCAGCCCTTGGCCTCCAGGCGGGCGACCACATGGCTCAGTCGCGACAGGGAGCCGCTCGCCAGCTCGGCCAGCTCGCTCATCCGCAGGGTGCGGCCGGGAGCCTCCGACAGGCTCATCAGGGCCATGTACTCGAAGTGGCCGATTCCCGCGTCCTTCTGCAGCTGTGCCTCGAGGAGAGCGGGAAGGCGGAAGAGCAGCGCGGCGAAGGGGCGCCACGCCGTCTGCTGGTCGTCAGTGAGCCACCTCATGACCATTATTCTACGCGACGTTGTTGACGGTTCAAATTATGTTGCGGGTACTTGCCAGCGGGGCCGGTCGATGGTTGCCTGTTGCTCGTGAGGAACCGGTGAGCCGAAGGTCGACGGCGGAATGGGTCACCTACCTGCTCGAGCCCAAGAACTGGATCATCGCCACCACGCTGGCGGTGGGCTGGCATGCCGCGGGCGTCAAGGGCTTGGCCTGGGGGGCGGTGGCCGCGATGTTCGCCGGGGTGCTGCCGATGGCGTTCATCAACCGCGGCGTCAGGCACGGCCGGTGGGCGGACAGGAACGTCGGCGCGAAGAGGCCCCGGCTGATCGTGCTCGCGTTCATCATCGCGTCCGTCGCCGTGGGGCTCGCGCTGCTGGTGGGGCTCGGGGCGCCAACCGAGTTGTCCGGGTATTTCGCGTGCCTGCTGGGCAGCGTCGCGGTGCTCGCCGCCATCACCGCGGTGTGGAAGATCTCCATCCACTGCGCGGTCGCCTCCGGCTCGGTGACGATCCTCGTGCTGCTGTTCGGCCCGTGGCTCGTCCCTGCGTACCTGCTCGTCGCGCTGACCGGCTGGTCACGGGTGGCACTGACGGACCACAGCACCGCCCAGGTGATCGCGGGCTCGCTGCTCGGCGCGGTCGCCGCGGTGGCCACGTACGCGATCATCCCGCACCGGTGACGCGAGCCGCCCGGTCAGAGAAGCCAGACGCGGGCGGTTTCGTCGGTGGAGGCGGTGGCCAGCTGGCGGTCGGCGAAGCTGAAGGCCAGCGAGCTGACCGCGCCCGCGTGGCCCTCGAGGACGCGCACCGACTTGCCCGTTGCCGCATCCCAAAGTCGGACCGTGGTGTCCGAGCTCGCGGTGGCGATGAGCCTGCCGTCGGGGCTGAACGCCGCGACGAACGCCGAGTCGGTGTGACCCTCGAGCGTGCAGATCGGGGTGCCGGTCACGGCGTCCCAGACCCGGGCGGTAGCGTCCTCGCTCGCGGCGGCGACCACGCGCTCGGTCGGGCTGAACGCGATCGACCACACCGTGTCGGAGTGGCCGTTCAGGATGCGCAGGCAGTTTCCGGTGGCGACCTCCCACAGCCGGGCCGTGGCGTCGAAGCTCGCCGTGGCGAGGAGCTTGCCGTCCGGGCTGAACGCGACGGCGGACACGATGCCGGTGTGGCCGGTGAGCACGCGCAGGCATCCGCCGGTGCTGCTGTCCCAGATCCGGGTGGTGCCGTCGCCGCTCGCGGTCGCGAGCACCTTGCCGTCCGGGCTGAACGCCGCGCCGTAGACGATGTCGCTGTGCCCCTTCAGCACGTGGATGCTCGAGCCGGTGCTGGTGTTCCACAGCCGGACGGTCTCGTCATAGCTGGTGGTGGCCAGGATGCGGCCATCCGGGCTGAACGCGACGCCGAAGACGGCAACCGTGTGCCCGCTCAGCTCGTGCGTGCAGACACCGGTCCGCGCGTCCCACAACCGGGGTGTCAGGTCCGCGCTGACGGTCGCGAGCACCTTGCCGTCCGGGCTGAACGGCGCGGCGAACACCGCGTCGGTATGGCCGCTCAGCGTGTACAGCAGCTCGCCGGTTGCGGTGCCCCACACCCGGGCCGTCTTGTCCTCACTGGCGGTGCTGAGCCGGGCACCGTCCGGACTGAACGCCACCGAGTTGACCGCCCCGGTGTGGCCGGTGAGCACGCGAGCGCCCGCCGCTTCAATAACACTCATGTATCCGCCTCTGCGTTCCTGCCGGATTCGGTGCGTCGGGTGAAAGGGGCACCCGCAGTTAGGCATCTGTCTTTGATGCGCGCCTTATTTTCCACGGTATGCCGACTCATGTGGCCTGTTTTCGCGCGTTCGCGGCTCTTGTTGCACCAAGTCGTGACATACCGAGCGGGAAGTCGGGCCAGCGCGACCGGTCGGCCGACGTGGCCGCCGGGCGCCGTTGAGCAGAGTCCTATTCGGGGACCAGAATCGCTCGTCCCCGGACCCGGCCGGCGTCGAGGTCGGCTAGGGCGTCGGGGGCCGCGTCGAGCGGGTAGGTCTTCGTGTGCAGGGTGACCCGGCCGGCCTGGGCGAGGGCCATCAGCTCGGCCAGCTCGTTATAGGTGCCGACGATGTTGCCGATGATGTTCCGCTCGGTGGAGATGATGTCCAGGGTCGGGATGCGCACGGTGCCGCCGTAGCCGATCACGAAGTACTCACCGGCCGAGGCGGTCATGTTCCAGCCGTCCATCTCCGCGCCCTGCTCGGCCACGAAGTCGAGCACGACCTCGGCGCCCTTGCCGTTGGTCAGGTCCTTGACCGCGTCAACCTGGCGGCCGTCGGCGACCACCGTCTGGTCGGCGCCGAGGTCCGCGGCGAGCTTGAGCGCATCGGGGTTGCGATCGACCACGATGATCCGGGTCGCGGTCAGCGCGGCCAGGCACTGGACGCCGATGTGGCCGAGCCCGCCCGCGCCGATGACCACGCAGGCGGTGCCCGGGTAAAGCAGCGGGATCGCCTTGCGGACCGCGTGGTAGGCGGTGATCCCGGCGTCGGCCAGGGCCGCGACGTCCTCGGGCCGCGTCGCGGGGTCGAGCTTGACGCAGGCGCGGGCGCTGGTGAGCAGGTACTCGGCCATGCCGCCGTCGGTGGACAGGCCGGGGAAGGTGGAGTTCTCGCAGTGCATGTCGTCGCCTGCGCGGCAGGCGCGGCAGAGCCCGCAGGTCGGCGTCGGGTGCAGGATCACGGTGTCGCCGACGGCCACGTTGCTGACCGCGGAGCCGACCTTATGGACCCAGCCGGCGTTCTCGTGGCCGAGGATGTAGGGCAGCGGGGTGTGCATCGCGGCGTCCCACTGGCCCTCGATGATGTGCAGGTCGGTCCGGCACACCCCGGCGCCGCCGATCTTCACGATCACGTCGAGCGGCCCGGCGATCTCCGGCTCGGGGACAGAGTCAACCTCGGGGGCGGAGTGAAAGTTGTGGAGTCGTACGGCCTTCACGGAAACCTCCTGGTGTCTGCCTGCGGGTAGCGGGCGCGGAGCATGCCGGAGCAGATGGATGTGTTGGCCTCGATGCCGGTACGGGTGAGGGCCGCGCGGCGGAGGTGGACGGGGATGTCATCTCCGGCGACCGGCGCGCCGGTCGCGGGGTCGATGAGGAGCGGGGCGGCGTCGTCGGCAGCGAGGCCCAGATCGGCGCGGCGGCGCCTGAGGCGGGTCAACTCCGGGGACGCGGGGACGTCGCCCAGGGTCATGGCCGCCAGCTCGGCCGGCGCGGCGCCCAGGGCGGCGAGCGGACGGCAGACGAGGTCGGCGCCGGCCAGCACCGCCTTGCGAAGGAACGCGGCGCGGAGCTCGTCCAGCTCTTCGGCCGCCTCGCCGTCGAACGAGGCGACGAACCCGGCCCGCGCGGCCACGCCCGCGTTGATCGCGTCCGAGGCGAAGTGGTCGCCAAGGATCACCTCCGCTGAACGCACCCCCGCCACCCCGGTGACCGCGTCGTAGGCGTCGGCCACCATGAGGAAGGCGAAATTAGGCGCGCAGAAGTAGGTGGGCAGGCGCAGCCGGACCTGCGCCCGCCGCTGCGCGGAGACCGCGCAGGACGCGACGAACCCCAAGGTGGTGATGGGTTCGTCGAGCTCCGGGTCGCGCACGGTCGCGAGCGCCGCCCAAACGGCGGCGGTCACCCCGGCGGCCCCGGCGGGCGACGGGCTGGCCGGCGCGTCCGTGCTGCTGCTCATGCCTCGTTGACCAGCGCGGCGTCGTCCTTCGCGCCGGGCACCCCGGCCTGGGCGGGCACCAGGAACTCGGCCGGGACCTGGATGTCGTAGAGCTTCGCAGCGTTGAGGCCGAGGATCTTCTTCTTGGTGGCGGTGGTCAGCTTCGCGTAGTCCGAGAGCTCGTCGTCGTCCGGCATCTGCCAGTCGACGAACCCCTCGACCTGCCACTTCGGCTCCCAGATGCCGTAGTCGCTGCCGAAGGTCATCTTGTCCTCGCCCACCCAGAACAGCAGCTCGCCCATGACCTTCGCGAAGAACTTCGGCCGCGCGTGCATTAGCCCGCCGATCACCACCGACAGGCCGGCGTAGACGTTGGGCTCCTGCGTCGCCATGAAGCAGAAGTCCTCGATCCGGGGCAGGCCCACGTGCTCGACGATGAAGTTCAGCTCGGGGAAGTCGGTCGCGGCGTGGTCCACGTCGGACACGTCGAACGCGTCCTTGTCGAGCGGCCAGATCGTCGGGCCCTTGTGCACGTGGATGTTCTTGATGCCGAGTTCCTGGGCCTTCTCCAGGAAACGGTAGGTGGCCGGGTCGCTGAGCTTGTAGCCGCGCGAGCCGTTGTTCCACTCGGCGGTGTAGAGCTTCACGCCCTTCGACCCATACCGCTCGACGTTGCGGCGCAGCTCGACCAAGCCGTTGTCGCCGTCCCGCGGGTCGAAGCGGGTGTTCGCGATGAACAGGCCGGGGTGCTTCTCTCCCAGGGCCGCGTTCCGCTCGGTGGTGTTGAACCCGTTGGTGTACCACTCCTTGAGGTACGTGGGCTGGAAGATCGCGATGTCGACGTGGCCGTCCTCGAAGACGTCCTTCATCAGGTCGTCTTCCGTGTAGCCCTCGAACTTCTCGATCGTCCAGTGCGTCTCCTCGGGGCCAAGTGACTGGTAGGCGTGGAAGCACTCGATCCAGCCCTTGGCGTACTGCTCGGCGCCGGGCACCCAGTTGGCGGGCGTGGCGTCCCAGTAGTGCATGTGCGAGTCGACGATGAAGTACTTTTCGCCATCTTTGGTGTACAAGTTGCCCTCCCCCAGGTCGGCCCGGGCCGGACGGGCCGGCGCGGGTACTTATAGAGCTGAGGAGACGCCGGAGG
Organism: uncultured Actinomycetota bacterium; assembly: GCA_963844925.1. Lineage (GTDB taxonomy): Bacteria > Actinomycetota > Actinomycetes > Streptosporangiales > Streptosporangiaceae > Trebonia. The sequence goes on from CAWJQG010000004.1 coordinate 254,009, forward strand.
GATTGCATCTCGCATCTCAAGTTGAGACAGTGCGAAGAAGCACCTGGTTTATCTTTGTGTGACGCGGAGGTTACGAAACGCTCCTCCGCTGGAGATGGGACCCTCCGACTGGACGCAGGCAGGAGGCGACATGGCGCGTGCATCAACGAGGCTGCACGATGCGGCTCCGACGAGTGCCCCTTCGAAGAAAGCGGTTGGCGGCGTTGCGCGAGACCCTAGCGCCGGCCGCAACCAGCGGCTGCTGCAGGAGTACGCCAGGACCTGCAGGCACACCGGCGGCATCGTCCTCGCGCTCGGCAACGACGTGGTCATGCTCAACGACCACGCCCGGCAGGCCCTGTCGCCTGCCGATCAGGCCGAGCTGATCTCGCAGGCCACCGAGGCGCTCGGCCGCCATCCGTCGGGCGCGGTAACGGTGGACCTGACCGGCGGCGTGGTCGCCCGGATGTTCTGCCACCCGGTGCTGCCCGCCGACGGGGTGTTTCACGTCAAGCTCGCCGCGCCCGTCGCCGCGCCCTCCCAACTGGCGGCGGCCGGGTCGACGGCACTGCCCGGCCTTGTCGGCAAGGGCGCGCTCTGGCGGCGTGCCTGCCGGTCGGCGGAGGCGAGCTACGAGCGCGGCGAGTGGCTGACTCTGGAGGGCGAGGCGGGCGTCGGCAAGCTCGCGCTGATCCGCGCCGTGCACCGGCGCCGCAATCCGGCGGCGCCGTGCCACGTGCTCGACGCGAACGACGCCAGCCGGGAGCGCGACTGGCTGGCGCGGGCCAGGTCGGAGCTGCTCGACGGGGCCGGCCTGCTGATCATCAGGCACCTGCACACGCTGTCGGCCCGGCAGGTGCGGGCGCTGGCGGGCGCGCTCGGCGACGCGAAGGCGGCCGGCCAGCAGGAGACGCTCCGGGTGGCCGTGACCCTCGACCGCAGCGCCGCCAGGGCCGACCTGACCGGCCTGCTCCGGCTGTTCCCTGGCACGGTCGCGGTGCCGCCGCTCCGGCATCACGGCGAGGATGTGCCCGAGCTGGTGCCGTTCTTCCTCGGCAGGCTGGGCCCGCGGGGCCGGGTCGGCTGCTCCGCCGCGGCCATGCAACTGCTGCTCCGGCACGCCTGGCCGGGCAACGCCGCCCAGCTCTGGCGGGTGCTCAAGCAGGCGGTGCAGCGCCGCAGGGTCGGCCAGATCCTGCCGGCCGACCTGCCGCCCGAGTGCTGGACGGTGAGCCGCCGGGTGCTCTCCCCGCTCGAGTCGATCGAGCGGGACGCCATCGTGTCGTCCCTGCTCGATCACGGGGGCAACAAGATCCGGGTGGCCCGCGCGCTCGGCATGTCCCGCGCGACCGTCTACCGCCGCATCCGCGAATACGGAATCGTCACCCCGCCGGGCGGGTGATCTTTCCTCGGGGCAGGGGAAGTGAACAATTGAGTCAGGCGCCTGACTCGCCGGGGCCAGCTCTTCCCTTGGTCCCACAGACGGTGCAGCATTGCCTCAGATCACATCGGGAGGGGCTTACATGGCGGACCCGCGAATCCTAGGGATTGTGCTGGCCGGCGGGGCCGGCACCCGGCTTGCGCCGCTGACGGACGACCGGGCGAAGCCGGCGGTGCCGTTCGGGGGCGTGTACCGGCTGGTGGACTTCGCGCTGTCCAACCTGGCCAACAGCGGCATCAGGAAGATCTGCGTGCTCACCCAGTACAAGAGCCACAGCCTGGACCGGCACATCTCGACGACGTGGCGGATGAGCGACCTGCTCGGCAACTACGTGACTCCGGTGCCGGCCCAGCAGCGGCTGGGGCCGCACTGGTATACCGGCTCGGCGGACGCCATCCACCAGTCGATGAACCTGATCAACGACGAGAACCCGGAGCTCGTGGTGGTGTTCGGCGCCGACCATGTGTACCGGATGGACCCGCGGCAGATGATCGCCCAGCATCTGGAGTACGGCGCGGGTGTGACCGTGGCGGCGATCCCGGTGGCGCGGCAGGACGCGAAGGACTTCGGCATCCTGGCCGTGGCCAAGGACGGGCGGACGATCGAGAGGTTCGTCGAGAAGCCGGCGAACCCGCCGCCGATGCCCGGCTCCCCCGAGGAGTCCTTCGCCTCGATGGGCATCTACGTCTTCAGCCGGAAGGAGCTCGTGGACGCGCTGGAGCGGGACGCGGCCGACGAGGCGAGCCGTCACGATGTCGGCGGCAACATCGTCCCGATGATGGTGACGGACGGCTCCGCGCAGGCATACGACTTCCTCACCAACTCGGTGCCGGGCGCGACCGAGCGGGACGCGGGATACTGGCGGGACGTCGGCACCATCGACGCCTACTTCGACTCGCACATGGACCTGCGCACCGTCGAGCCGATGTTCAACCTCTACAACGAGAGCTGGCCGATCCTCACCCACATGGACCCGCTGCCGCCGGCCAAGTTCGTGCACGACGGCGGCGACCGGGTGGGCCGCGCGATCGACTCGCTGGTCTCCAACGGCGTGATCGTCTCCGGCGGAGTGGCCCGGGGCTCGGTGCTCTCGCCCGGCGTGCGCATTAACAGCTGGGCGACCGTGGAGCGCGCGGTGCTGCTGCACAACGTCGTGGTGGGCCGGCACGCCGAGATCCGCAACGCGATCATCGACAAGAACGTCATCGTGCCCGAGGGCGCGAAGGTCGGCGTGGATCACGAGCACGACCTGGCGCGCGGGTTCAAGGTCTCCGCGGGCGGGATCACCGTGGTCGGGAAGGGGCAGGAAGTACCGCTGTGAAGGTCTCTCTGCTGACGCGGGAGTACCCGCCGGACGTCTACGGCGGGGCCGGGGTGCATGTGGAGTACCTGGCCAGGGCGCTGGCGCCGCTCGTTGATCTCACCGTGCACTGTGCAGGGGCGGACCGGGCGGGCGCCGTCGCGCACCGGCCGTGGGACTCTCTGTCGGATTCGGTGCTGCGGGTGTTCTCCACCGATCTTTCGATGGCGGAGGCGGTGGCCGGGACCGATCTCGTGCATTCGCACACCTGGTACGCCAACCTGGCCGGCCAGCTGGCCTCGCTCCGCTACGGGGTCCCGCACGTCGTGACCGTGCACTCGCTGGAGCCACTTCGGCCGTGGAAGGCGGAGCAGCTCGGCGGCGGCTACGCGCTCTCGTCATGGGCGGAGCGGGTCGCGGTGGATTCCGCAGCCGCGGTGGTGGCGGTCTCGAACGGGATGCGGGACGACGTTCTGTCGGTCTATCCCGAGATCTCCCCGGAGCGGGTCCGGGTGATACGGAACGGGATCGACACCACGCAGTACGCGCCGGACCGCGGGACCGAGGCTCTCGAGAAGCACGGCATCGACCTGTCGCGGCCGTACGTCATCTTCGTTGGCCGTATCACCAGGCAGAAGGGCGTGCCCGTGCTGCTGCGGGCGGCCGCCGCGCTCGACCCGTCGGCGCAGCTGGTGCTCTGCGCGGGTGCCGCTGACACGGCTGAGCTTGGCGCTGAGGTGTCGTCGCTGGTGGCCGGGTTGCAGGCGGCCAGGTCCGGGGTCATCTGGATTCCGGAGATGCTGCCCAAGCCGGAGATCATCCAGCTGCTCACGCACGCGCTCGTCTTCGTCTGCCCGTCGGTGTACGAGCCGCTCGGCATCGTGAACCTGGAGGCGATGGCCTGCGAGACCGCCGTCGTCGCGTCGCGGGTGGGCGGCATTCCCGAGGTGGTCGATGGCAGCGTGACCGGGCTGCTCGTGCCGCCGGACGACCCCGCGTCCCTGGCCGACGTGCTGAACGTGCTGCTGCGCGACCCGGGGCGGGCGGAGGCGATGGGGCTGGCCGGGCGGGAGCGGGCGGTCACCGAGTTCAGCTGGGACGCCGTGGCCGCGCAGACGGCCGAGCTGTACGCCGAGCTCATTTCCTGAGCACGCTGCCTAATCGTGCACCCTGCCGTAATTTGATTTGGCGCGCATGCTGATATGGGTTTTGGAGTAACGGGCTTTGGTGGGGGGGGTTGGTGGGGGGGGGGGTCGGGCGTGTGTGGGGGGGGTGGTTGAGAGGGTCGTCGGCTGGGCTGGCGTTGGGGGTGGTCTGGCTGGTGCCCCTGCGGCCGCCACCAGGCGCGGCCGCCGGGCCAGACTGTCTCGATGGCCACTGGCCGCTGGCCGCGCGCGCCAGAGCTCGCGAAGGAGCTTCTATGAAGCTTTCAAGGCGCATTTGTCAGCAGGCTCCATGGCTGCGTCGGCAGAGTACAAGGCAGCCGAGCTTTCCGCCCAGATGAGAACGGGCTGGTGGCTGCGAGTGCGAGTACACACGTACCGCCGGCCCAGCTATCAACAGAAGGGTAAGCTCTCTGTAGTACGTCCTGATCTATATACTGGATGTCCCTCGAAGGGCCCGGATTATAGGGAATCGTGCAGTAGCGAGGCTGTCGTATTCTCGCCCCACCTGCTCGGCGCCTCGCGAGAAGACCGGCTACCGGGCGAGACCTCACGACGAGCGGGCGAGGCGCTCGCGCTGCCGCCGGGGGCGGCGCGCGCCGACCCGGCGCCGCCCACCCGAAGCCGAGCCGACACCGGTTGCCCACCGGCCGGAAGCCGCCGAGCCAGTACACCGGAGTGCCAAGGCGCCAAACGTCAGATGAACGGGCCGTTGCTCCGATCACACGAGCGACGTGTACGCCGTACAGACACCGGGGCGCGATAAAGGGTGATACGGAGATAACGGAAGCGTACCTGGCAACGAGGGCGACCGGCGGGCTACGCCCGGCCAGAGAGGCGCAGGCAGGCGACGCCGCGACCGCGCGCCAGCCGCGAAGGGAAGGGGCGAGGAAGAAGGCCGACCGCGGAGCCCGCGCGGGGGAGCGCCCGGCGGGACCGCGCGCCACCAGGCCCGGCGGCGCCGGGCAAGACCGCCGCGGCCCGCGGCACCCCGCGCGCGGAAGCCAGCCGGCCACGAGCGAGAGAACGCGGAAGACACAGCGGACAGGCGCCGGCAAGGAAGAGGCCGCGCCGCGAGAGAAGAGCCGGCGGGGCGCGGCCGCCACGCAACCGGGGCAACGACGAGCGGCGCAAGAACGGCACACAGACCGCACAACACCGGAACAGGAGCGACACCGAACAGGGAACGGCAGACGAGGCGACGCACCACACGGCAACGCGACGCAGAAACGGACAGGGCGAAGACCGGCGGAAGGAGACCACGGGACACCTGAGGCCGCGGCCGGGACTGGTGAGCGCGCGAGCACGGCGGGCGGAGGACGGCGGGGCGGCGCCAGAGCGGGAACGGCAGGGAGAGGGGGGGGGGAACCGCGGGCAACGGCTGGGACACCCTGGCGCCTGGGCCGAGGAGGACGAGTCAGGGGAGAGCAGCGCAGGCGTGTCGGAGGCCAAGGCGAGCCAGGCACCGTCGCGAGATCGCGACCACGAGTGCCCTGGGGTCCAGAGGAGGCTCATGAGTCGGACTGTGGCTCGTCGGTGCAGATCCCCAGTACCAGGCTTAACGTTTTCCTAACACCCGCGCGACGGGGCTGGCCGTTTACAGGAGAAGCAGCTGGGTAGCGCGTCCCAACGTGATCATCGGTGTATCGTCGATGCCGACAGCGACCCGTTGCCTGAGCGCACAGCGCTCAACAATCTCTCGTTCGCTCACGCGGCTTCGGAGATCCGCAGCTCTCATGACACCGCTCAACGCGACCCGGCAGCCACGGCCGGCACCAATCGAACCGATCCACCTTTGCCGTCGGCGGGCATTCCACGGGCGGGCCGCCGCGTGAGCGGTCCTGATCAAGCCGTACCCGCACTTCCCCGTCAGCCGCTGCCCTCGTCCGCCGCCGCTCCCGTCTTCCACACCTACCGCACCGACTTGTCCAAGGTCCGCGGTCTGGTGATGCAGCAGTCCCGGGCGGCCGGCCTAAGCGAGGGCAGGGCCAACGATCTGGTGCTCGCGGTCAGCGAGGCGGCCGCGAACACGCTGCGGCACACCGACTCGTCCGGGACCCTGGCCATCTGGCACGACCGTTATGAAATCGTCTGCGAGATTCACGACGAGGGCACGATCAACGACCCGCAGGCCGGGCAGCGCCGGCCTGCAGCCGACGCCGCCGGCGGGCACGGCCTCTGGCTCGTCCGTCAGGTCTGTGACCTGGTAGAGCTGCGCTCGGACCAGACCGGGACAACCATCCGCATGCACATGAGGATCAACCCTCCGGGCCTGCCCAGCTGACCCGTGGCCGCCCTACCTAGATGCGGGCGAGAATGAGTGCGGCTTAGCCCGGGTTCGGTAACGCTGACCGTTGCGTTCATGTGGTAAAACACGGGTGTGGACCTGCTCAACACGTCCGTCGCGACGGTCGAGTCCGACGGCGAGCCGTACACGCTGGTGGTGCTCGCCGGCGAGGCCGACGTGACCAACAGCGGCGCGCTGCGCGAGCTCCTGGACGCCGAGGTGGCCAAGGCGCCGAGCACGCTGGTCGTCGACCTGTCCGAGCTCCGCTTCATGGACTCCTCCGCGCTGCACGTGATCTTGCGGGCCAACCGGACGATGGACCGCCAGGGCGGCGTTCTCGCGCTCGCCGGCCCGCGCGACCCGGTGGCGAAGATGCTCCGGCTGACCGCCGCCGACCAGCTGCTGCCCGTCTACGCCACGGTGGCCGAGGCCACTGCCGGATGAATCCGGCCGCCGGAAAAGTCTTTTTTGCGGCGGTGTTTAGCCCTCCGCGGCGCGGGGCAGAACCCGCACCAGTGGTGCCTACGACGCAGGCACGTTCACGCCATCTTGGCGTGCGTGCTCGCGCGGCCACTATCTTCTCAGCTCTAGCTTGAGGGTTCCGGCGCCGACAGCTCGCCGAAGATGGCTCCCCGTTAGCGAGGAGAGGCATCCCCGATGAAGATCGCCCTGGTAGCCCAGCACAGCACCCCGGTCCCCTGTAACAGCGACAAGACCACCGCAGGCGACGACGCCCGGCTGGTTGAGATGAGCGCGAGCCTGGCCGGCCAGGGTCACCAGGTGACCGTCTACGCCCGGCGCAACAGCAAGTCGCTCCCGGAGCGGGCCAAGCTCGCCCCCGGCGTCTGCGTCGAGTACGTCGGCCCGTCAGACTCCAGCGCGGACGACTCCCACCTGGTCAAGCAGATCGGCGCCTTCAGCCAGCCGCTGCACGACCGGTGGGCCAAGGACTGCCCCGACGTGGTGCACGCGCTGCGCTGGACCAGCGGGCTCGCGGCCCTGTCCGCCGCTCGCGACCTCCAGGTTCCCGTGGTGCAGTCGTTCGACCAGCTCGGCGTCACCGAGCGGCGGCACGGGATGATCGCGGTGGGCGCAGGCGCCGAGCGGATCAGGCTTGAGCCCGCGATCGGCCGCACGGTCAGCGCCGTGGTGGCCGGCAGCTCCGACGAGGAGTCGGACCTGACCCGGCTCGGCATCCCGCGCCGTTCGATCCGGGTCGTCCCGTGCGGGATCGACACCGACGAGTTCACCCCGGAGGGCCCCGCGCACGAGCGCAACGACCGGCACCGCCTGGTGACGATCGCCGACCTCGCGACCGAGCAGGACGCGCTCAACACCCTGCTGCGCGCGCTGGCCAAGATCCCCTGCGCCGAGCTCATCGTGGCCGGCGGCCCGCCCCGCGACGGCCTGCGCCGTGACCTGTCCTACCGGCGGCTGGCCAAGCTCACCGACTCCCTCAACCTGGCCGGCCGGGTGTTCTTCGCTGGCCAGGTCGGCCGCACCGCCCTGCCGCCGCTGCTCCGCTCCGCCGACCTGCTCGTCAACATCAACGAGCACGAGCCGTCGGCGATCACGTCCATCCAGGCGATGGCGTGCGGCACCCCGGTCGTCGCCTCCGCCGTCGGCGCCCACATCGACGCCGTGGTCGACGGCACCACCGGCATCCTGGTCGAGCCCGGCCGCCCGGCCCTGCTCGCGCAGCGGATCCGCGCTCTCCTCGCCCACCCGATGATGCTCGAGGCGTTCAGCGTGGCCGCGACCGACCGCGCGCGCTGCCGCTACTCCTGGGACCGCATCGCGCACGAGACCCTCGCCGTCTACGACACCGCCCTCGCCGCCTAGTTTCAGCTGGCTTGAGCCGGTTTGCGGCAACGCCGCAAACCGATCGGCTGGGTGAAACTGGCCGCAACTGGGAAGACTGCATTCAGAAGACTCAATTCAAAAGCGTGCGGAGGAACGGACCCCGGCTTTCTCCCGGCCACTCACGTTTGTCTCTACCCCCCTGGACAAACGCGTCGGCCGCTCGGGGTCTGATCCTTGCAACCCGCACCAACCGGAGAAATCACCGGTGGTGCCGATAGCGCCCGCCGCGACCGCAGCCGTTCCCTGGCTGCGGCGCGGACGGGCGCTATCATGCCGTCCAGGCGCGGCGTCTGCCGCTCCGTCCCGGGCCATTGGCCGATCGCGGCCGCTACGTGACCGCCGCCGCCGGAGCACCACCAGACGGCCGCGCCGTCACGTTCCTTGGCGTGGGTGCCGAGCGAGTGAGCGTCGCAGACCGGCCAGGCGCCGCCGATCGCGTGCATGACCGCGTCCTGCGCGTCGTCCGCGACTGTGGCCAGTGCCGTGACCGGATCCCTGCCGGCAGTGGGATGGCAGCCGAAGCCGTGGCTGTTGTGGTGATCCCAGACTTGGACCCACGCGTGTCTTGGGTCCAGAATCGAGAAGTGCCCGGTCCCTCGCAGGCCGCAGGCGCGCATGTCGCGGTTGACGACCTCCAGGGCTTCTTCAAGCGCGCTCAGCCAGCCGGGTTCCTCGGCGAAGCCCGGTTGGAAGTGCTCGGAAAGGAGCGTCCGAGCCGCGGCCGTAAGACCAGACTCGTTGCCGTCCTCGAGGCAGAGCCGCGCGAGTTCGGTGGCGTCCGCCGCAAGCGGCTGAAACGACAGCACCTGGCAGGCAAGGTCGAACGCCGCCTCCCGGTCGACCGGGCCGTCCTTCACCTGCAGATAGAGACGGCGGCAGAGCGCGTCGAAGTCGGCGTCGGAGATCGTAGCTCCAGGCCGGCCGGGGCCTGCGCCAGGTAGGTGCCGTGGCCTTCCCTGACCAGGGCGCCGTCGAACGTGAGGACCTCTGTGCGAGCAGCGCGTAGACGTAGTGAGCGTTCCAGTCCTTGACCCACTGCTCGGTGAATGCCTGGGCCTCCTCAAGCCCATGCGGGCATGCTCCCATACCGGAATCTGCAAGGCCAGGGGATTTCCCTGCGCCTGCGGAGGTCAGCGTGGCCCGTCGGTGTCGGCGAGCAGCCCTCGGAGGATCTCGATATCGCCGATGTCCTTCTGCCGCCACGGCCGGCCATTGCGCAGCCGGGGGTACTGCTTCTTCATGGCGATCATGCCGGCGACGCTCATGGCCAGGACCGGCGCGCCATCGAGTATCCCCGGCTCGTCTCCGAAGGAGCCTGGCGGGAACAGCCAGTCCGACCATCGCCCTAGGGGCTGACTAAAGGATCCGTCCGGGCGCCGATCAAAGTAAGCGGTGCTGAAGTCTGCACCGTCCCAGGTGAACTCGCACGCCTCCTCCGGCGGCTGAGCCGCGAGAGCCATGGCGCCGGCTCCCACGAGCACCGCCTTCGATCGCTCGGCGTCAATATGCTCAACCCAGAACTCGACGTCCCCGTGCTCGCGCGTGATCCGGCCGATCCTCGCATCCAGGCCCCAACCCCCGAACAGCCAGGCTGAGACGTCGACCGCCCCCAGCGCATTCACCACAGCCTTGATGACACCCAGTTGCGCGGCCGTCCGTTCGTCCATCGCACCAGTCTGTCCGAGAGAAGCCGCGTGTCTGCACCGGCAGACTCCCACATCGGTAACTTCCATGTTACGGTAGCTCTAGTGTTACGATACTCGAGAGCAGCGCGGCCGCGAGGCGTCCGGTTACCCGCTGACGGGGTGCCGCGGGCCAGGCGTGCATCGAGTCGGGCGGCTGAGCAGGTGGCACAGGTTTCTGGTGGCGACCTGTTCGAGGCGCTTGGCGACCCGGACCGGAGGGAGATCGCTGCGGCTGCTCAGTGGCGGTAACAATCTGGTCAGGGACGATCGCGGATGCGATGACAGCTACGGTCATCGGTGATCTGCGAGTGCTGAAAGACGCCGGGATGGCGACGGAGCAGGCCGCGGCACGCGCAGGATCTATCACCTGCAGGAGGAAGGGATGCACGGAGCAGGTTTACTTGAGGGCATCTGGGCGAGGCCGCCGTCCGGTTCCGTTTGCTGGCCGAGAACCTGGCCGAGATCACCGACCAGGGCTCGAACGGTGACGGCCCCGCTGCTGACGCCGATGACGTCGCCTGCAGGGCCGAGCACGCGATGCCACGGTGCACCGACGGATCGAACGGCGGCAAGACCCTGACGACGGACGGGCCGTTCGTCGGCATGAAGGAGGCGGTCGGCGGGTAGGCGGCGCGGCCGGGGAATGGCGCGAGCGGAATCGCGTCGGCTGGCAAACGCTGCTGCCGCATTACCTGGCCGCGATCCAGGAACAAGCCGTAACCGGGAAGGAAGGCAGCAGATGACCGCTGGCACGCAACAGGAACCCTGGGTGCTCACGACCCCGCCGGGCACCTCGCAGTACACCATGTACAGGGACGAGCGCGGCGAGCCGCCCGCCCTCGTCTGCCAGGTAGGTTCCACCACGCTGAAATACCACCTCCGGGCCGTCGAGGACTTGCATGCCTGGCTTGCCGGGCAAGGCGACTGGGTGCCGCTCGGCGCGGCAGATGAGAAGAAGGCCGCCACGCCGGGCACCGTCGAGGCATGGGGGCGATCACCGGACAACCCCGTCGGAGGCTGGTACGGCCTCCGCAACGGCTACCGCGGCCGGTTCGGGATGTACCTCCCGCCCTTGCTGGAAACACTCGGGCTCGCCGAAGTCACCCACCAGCCCCGCAACAACAGCATGCGAGCGATACGGAGCTGACCATGGCAGTCACCAAGGTGATCCGCTACAAGACCCATCCAGAAAGCGCCGACGAGAACGAGCGCCTGATCCGTGACGTGTTCGCCGAACTGGCGGAGCAGCAACCCACGGGCCTGCATTACGCCGCCTTCCGCCTCGACGACGGGGTCAGCTTCCTGCACGTCGCCGTAATCGACGGTCCGACGAACCCGCTGTCGGCGTCGGCGGCATTCGGCAAGTTCCAAGCCGGAATCCAGAACCGGTGCGTCGAAGGGGCCCGCCGCGGCGGACGCGGCAATCGTCGGCTCCTACCAGTTTCTGCGGTTATTCATCATATTGGGTGGGGCGGGTGGTGTAGGTGCGGCCTGCGGGCGTGGTCCAGCGCATGACGCCGGGCTCGGTCTGCTCGAGTTTCCAGCCGGGTGCGTGCTTGGCGTGGTGGTGCCGCTGGCAGGCCGGGCTGAGGTTGCCCTCGCAGGTCGCCCCGGCGGGGTAAGGGACTGTGTGGTCGATCTCGGACGTGATGGCCTGGGCGCCGCAGCCGGGTGCGCAGCAGCGGGCCGTGCGGGCGCGGATGAGGTGCTTCAGCTTCCTGCTCGGGGTGTAACGGTCCTCGCGGTGGGCGTGATCACAGGTTCCCTCGGCGATCAGCTCGGGGGCGGCGTCCAGCTGGGACAGGAACTCGTCGAGGCGCGCTGACCGCGGACCCGCCGGGCCGTCGCGGCTGGACTGGGGCGGGCGCCACGGGTGGGATCCGCGTGCGCAGGCGTGCGCGATGGCCTCGCCGCCTGTTCCGGTGACCGTGTAGCACCATCGAGTGCGGGGATGTCGGGAGGCTGCCTCGATGAGGTCGCGGGCCGTGGCGGCCTCGATCAGGCCCCAGGTTCCGATCTCGGCGGGGGTCCCCGACCAGCCGAGCAGCGTGCCGACCGGGACGGTGATGTTGATGAGGGCGGGCGCAGGGGTCTTGCGGCCGGTCCGATCGAACGGCGATCCGGGCGGCGGCCCGCCGGTCAACCCGCTGGGGCGGCCCTCATCCTCCTCTTCCGCCGCCTCCTCCTCATGCTCGTCGTCCTCGTCGTCTCGCCGCCGCCGGCGTCCGGGAACCGCCCGGCCCCGTAGGGGCCGTCGTGGTACGGGTCGTCGGGCAAGCCAGCTTCCGTGTCCGGGTCGCCGGATTGGGACTGGCCGGCATCCGTGTCCGGGTCGCCGCGCTGGCTGGCGTCCGGGCTCGCGGCTGGGTCGCTGCCGTCGCCGCAGGCGGCGTCGCAACCGCCGCCTGGGCCGTCGCAGCCGTCGCAGCCGTCGCGCCGTCGAAGCTGTGGTCGTCGCCTGGTTCTGGTTCGGGGGGCGGCGGGGCGAGGCGGTCCCAGGGGCTGCGCTGGTGGATGCGGTCCATCAGGATCGTCGCACGGATCTGGGCCAGGGTGCCGGGCAGGCCCGCGTTGCGGAGCCGCACCGCCTCCGCGTCGATCGACGCCTTCCCTGCCAGCGCCTCGGCGGGGTCGAGCTCCCGGCCGGCCAGCGACGCCGCGCCTGAGTCCTCGCGGCGCAACTCGACCCGCCGGTCCCGCTTCGCCTCGTCCTTGCGCGCCCGCACGCCCTCGGGATCAAGGCGGGCCTCGAGCCGGGCGGCCTTCTGCTGCAGGTCCGCGAGCCTTATCTCCGGCGCGGCCTCCGCGAGGACCCGGTCGGCGACCGCGGCCAGCTCATCGGGCAGGTGGAGGGTGGCGTTGCTGATGGCGCGGGCGCGGTCCCTGTCGATCTTGCCCGCCGCCATCCCCGCCAGGGTGGACGGCATCCGGCCGACGATGTTCTGCGCCATGTCGATGAGGGTGGCGGCGCTGTAGGCGGTCGCGGTCATCTCGAAGCCGAGCTCCTCGGCCGGGTACTCACCGTCCCGGGAGCGCACCTTGTCACCGCGCGCCTTCGACGCCTCGAACTGCTCCTCGCGGCGCCGGGCGAACTCCGCGACCGCCATCATCTCCAGGTACCCCGCGTGCGCCTGCAGCCGCCGCGCCGCCGACCCCGCGCCCAGCAGCTGACCGTCATCCAGCTGGCCGAGGTCCGCGACAGCCTCAGCCAGCAGCGCGGCCAGCCCCGGGCCGGGCGCAGGCACGCCGTCCCCGGAGAACGCCTCCCAGCGCGGCACGCGCCCGGGACCGCCGCATGGCGACTGGGACACCAGACCACCTCCGCCCGGGAGAAGATTCATCTACATGTCCCGATAATAGCACACCTGTTCGCTTGATCACAAACCCATCTCGGATTTAAGTGACCCGATGTTCGAATCAAATCCGTCACAAAGACATCGCCAACAACACCATGTCCGCCGTGTTGCCCACACTTGGCTAGCGCCAGGGCGGCCAATCAGCGGCGAACGAACCCTGCGTAGGCGCGGACTGGCCGAAGCAGCAGCCCGGCAACCGTGACAAGGAACAGCGCGGCCGCCGCGGTCACCAGCTGCAAGAACTGCCAATCGAGTGGCCAGTCCTTGAGGGTCTTGTACGCGAGCACAGCGGCCATCGCCGCCCACAGGGCCTCAATGAGGATCGCGGCGATCGCCGCCCAGCGTCGGCCCCGCTGGAGCAAAATCGCGGTCGCGATCCCGCCAGGCCAAGGAAGCCGAAGAGCGGCGCGAGGCCGAGCACGCCCAGAACGCAGTGTGAGGCGCCCGGACCGGCCAGAAGGCCAACGCCCAGAACCACAGGTACAAGCCCTGCAAGCACAGGAGCACGCGCACGTAGGCAAGGAACGCTGTTCTCAGTATGGTCAGCACCATCTCTCAGTATGGTCAGCACCATCTCGGGGTTCTTCCGCTTCCGGCCCGGCCGGGCCATCGTTCGTGCGCACGTTCAGGTCTCACGACTGTCCGCAGGTTATTTGAGGGCGGCGAACTCTTGGAGGCGGGGCACCGATCACCGAGATGCCGGGGCGCGGAACCCGCGCCCGCCGCCTGGCCGCCAGAAGTTAACCTCAGCCGAGAAGACCTAGGGCGCTCCGCCAGAAAACGGTACCAGTCGCCGTCCGTCACACCGACATAACCGCGCATGCCGTTATTGTGCTCCGTTTCTTACGATACGCGGGCAGAGCGCTCCCTTCGCAATGGTGATCTCGGACTGGACGCGTGACTGCCTCCGCGACGCGGAAGCGATAGCGGATCTTTTATCCCGAACGGACGCGGGCTGCTCCCCGCCGGCCCAGTGGACGTCCGCGCGGGCCGTGCCGTCCTCGGTGAGACTGAACCCTCGCTGGCGCGACTGATCGAGCTACGGCGAGAGCGCATTCGACTGGGAAACGATGTACGCAGCAGCCATGATGAGTCCGACCGAAACCACAAGAAGACCTTGCTGTGCCGCACGTCGCTCAACTTCAGCCGGTGACATGCGGTCGACTACCGCGCCTCCGTACGGAAAGTGCTTACGACGTTGCGCCAGCCGGTAGGCAGCCATGTTGCGCTGTCCATGCGGCGGCTCGATCACAGGCTCGCCCATGCTCCCGTCCCTTTTGTTGCTATGCGGCAAACCTCACTATGTGTACCGTACGCCGCTTTTCGCCAGCCCGAAAGCGCCATAGGACGTGCTGTCCTTATTCAGCGAGCCTGGCCAGGGGCGAGCCCGGCGCCGACGGTGGGCAGGACGCCTTGAGCTGGGGTTTCTTGCTCCTACTGTGACAGAAGATGTCGTGTTAGGGTTCTGGGAGTACCAGCAATGCCGCTGACTCGGGGGGACGTCATGAAGTTCATCGTCGAAGTCGATTTTCCGCTGGAGCCGTTCAACACGTATGTCCGTCAGGGCACGGCCGAGGAGAAGATCGGCGAGGTGCTCGGCGCTATCAAGCCCGAGGTCTTCTACTTCACCGACAACGGCGTAGGACGCGGCGCCGTGATGATCGTGGACCTGGACAGCGCGGGCCAGGCTCCGCACGTGACCGAGCCGTTGATGCTCAACTTCGGCGCGTCTGTGCATTACCGAGTCGCCATGTCGGCAGAGGATCTCCAGTCCGCAGGCCTGGACAGGTACGCCACCGGCTGACGGTGTCGCGGCGGCCGTGCGTTGTCACGGCAGACGCGAGACGGGAGCGCTGCACGGGACGGCTGCGCGGGTGACGATCGAGTTGGCAGCCTGGGCGAAGCACGCTCTCGTTCTGAAAATCTCTGATCGTGAATTTACCGATGAGCCGCCCGATGCGAGGTGGCGACCGCGGCCACCTCTATCCCGCATATTTGCGATTTCGCAACAGGATACTTTTTGGTGTGCCATCGGAGCGATGTCATGAGCCGGGCGCACGCGAGGGGATATCCGGCCATATCTCGAGCGTTTCGTTTTTTATAGAGCAAAGTTCCCATGACCCTGGACCCGGCCGGCGAATAAGCCTCGATGTATCACGAGGCTTGCTACTGTCTCCGTCACATGAGGACAGCCAGAAAGGGCTGGCCATTTCTCTCGAAGACGGGATAAGTTCAATGAAACGCACCTGGCGTACCGTCACGGCGGCAATTATCAGCTCAGCGGCGGTGACGGCGTCTGCGCTGCTGGCCCTCCCTCCCGCGCAGGCAGCGACGGCCACCCCGGTACCGCCCCCGCCGAGCGCGGCCCTGGCCGGAACGTGGGTGAACACGAACCACGCGACCAGGAACGTCGTGGACCTCGTGGTCGCCGCGAACGACAGGGGGATCACGGTGGACGGGTTCGGCGCCTGCACCCCAACGCCGTGCCAGTGGGGCAGGATCGCGGGCACGGTGTTCGGCCCGGACGTCAGCGCCGCGACCGGGACCGCGTTCGCGGCGCAATGGAACTTCGGGTTCTCGCGGACCGTCCTGCTGGCCGTCTACAGCGCCCCGAAGAAAGTCCCGACGCTGACCGTCAGGGAGTTGACCACGTTCACCGATGACAGCCACAGGTCCAACTACACCGCCGACGAGACGTTCACCAAGGGCAAGCCCGTCCCGGTGACGACGACGGGGACCGCCGCGCAGGACTACCCGCTGGGCGATCTGGTGACCCCGGTGGCGTCACTGCCGGCCGTCTGGATCAACACCGCCGCCAGCGGGAACGTCCGCGCGGTGATCCTCACCCGCGCTGACGGGCGGCTGTACGTCCACGCGTACGGCTACTGCTCCCCGGACCCGTGCAACTGGGGGACCGTCACCGGCATCACGTTCGGCCCCAGCGTCAGTGCGACGACCGGGGGCACCTTCCTCGCACCGTATGCGTTCAGCTTCGCCGACAAGCTCCTCGACGGGACGGTCAACGCGGCAGGCACCCTGCTGACCGTCCGGACCTGGACGGAGTTCACCGACCACAGCGGGCGCTCCAATTACGAGACAGCGGAGACCTTCGTCCCCCTCCGCTAGCCATCCGCCGTCCGCTTCGAGGGTGGGGGTGGGGGGGGGGGAGGGTGGGGTGGGTGTAGTGGTGTTGTGGGGGTAGTGATTGTGTTGGGTAGGTAGGGGCTGGGGGTGGGGGTTGAGCTAGTGGTGGGTGTGTGGAGGTGGGGGTGGTTTACTAGGTGGTGTGGGTGGTTGAGGTACGTCGCTTTCTACGGATGGAGACGATTAGCGATGACGGTGGTGGGTTCGGGCCGCTGAGGCGGGCGAGGCGGGTGGGTGGTCGCCGCTAAGGTAGAGCTCATCAGGGATGCGCTGGCCCGGACGCAGGGATGTGAATTGCGATATGACCACGCTCGGGCGTAACGGCGCGGATATCGCGGGTGCTACCTTCATCGGCGGTACGCCGGGCCGTACGGTATGTCGGCGAGTGATCTGGTGACGCGTGGGGCGGCGAGCTGCGAGAGGCTAGAGGCACGAAGCGCTTAACTGCGTGCGGAGCGGAGCGGAGATCTCTGCCCGTACGAATCGCGGAACTCGAGTCAGCCGTATGCGATGCGAGGCGGACCCATCCGCTCGTGCTGTCGTCGGCCGCGGCTGAGGAGCGCGGAGTACGACGCGAAGTCTCACTCCCTGCCGGTGCAGCATGCCGCTGCCGCGCCGCCAACGGGGCGTTATCACACCTACCGCAGGGATTGTCGCAGGTGCGACCTGGTGCTTCAGCACGCCGGAAGGCGGCCACGGAAAGCCGGGCCGACGATCTTGTGCTCGCCGTCAGCGAGGTGGCCGAACACGCTGCGGCACACAAGGGCCTGGGAACCCTCGCTCTCTGGCGCGACCAGGACGAGGTGATCTGCGAAGTCGCGACGAGGGCAGCATCGCCGACCGCTCGCGGCAGGCGCAGGCGCGCCGGACGCGGCGGAGGCACGGGCTCGGGTCCACAGGTGTGCGACCTCGTGGAGTTGTACAAGACACGAGCGGCACCACGATCCGCATGCATATGACGGTAGACGCTCACCCGGGCACACCCGGCGACTAGGCCCGGCGTCGTGTCAGCGGCAGGACGAAGCCCTGCCACGGAAAGTCCGGGGAAAACCGGTGAAGTGATCCGGAGATGTTTGAGATGTATCGGCGGGTAGCTGGTATCGGATCGCGTCACCTCAGGGCGCTCATCGGATGCGCGGCGCGCTGAGCGGGGCGCATCCGCGCAGGACAAAGGAGTCGGTTATGGGACTGGGCAAGAAGGCCAAGGACGAGGCAAAGGTAATCAAGGGCAAGACAAAAAAGAATGCCGGGAAGGCCACCGGCGACAACCGCCTCAAGGCTAAAGGAAAAGCGGACGAGGTGACTGGGAAAGTCAAGCTCAAAGGGGAGAAGGCCAAGGACCGCGCGAAGCGCTGACCAGCCTCCTTTTCCGCCGTCCGACTTCTTGCTGTTAGGAAATTCACATGATCGTTCTCGGCATTATCCTCCTAATCATCGGGTTCGTCGCCAAAATCGCCATCATCTGGACGATCGGCATCGTCGTCGTGGTGGCAGGCGCGGTCCTGGCCCTGCTCGGGATGGCCGGCCATGCGGTCGCGCGCGACACTACTTCTGAGCATGGCACCAGGCCCGCCGCCCAGCAGCGCCGGCTCGGGCTGAGGCTCCGTTTCGCCCCAGCGTTCTTACCCGCACACGAAAGAAGGAATTCCATGTATATCGGCATCGGAACCGTCGTAGTCATCGTGATCATCGTGGTGATCGTCCTGCGCTGCGCAGGTAACACCACGCACATCGGCAGTTGACCGAGAGTGGCAAGTGAGAGAGCACGGGGAAACGGGAGTTCTGGCGGGATTGGCATGTTACTGGATGCGGACGACAACCAGGCAGGCGTCGTCGCCGGTGTCCGATAGGGCGCTGCTGAGGATGCGGTCGGCGTGTGAGCGGGCGTCCGGGCCGGCCGGGCGGCCGCCAGCGCGAAGTCGCGCAAGGCGTCGCTGATCGATCCCGACCGCTGCTCGACCAGGCCGTCGGTGAACAGCAGCAGGGTGTCGCCGACCCGGAGCTGGGTCCTGGCCTCCTCGTACCGGGCGGTCGGGTCGAGGCCGAGCAGCACGCCCTCGGGGAGCGGCAGCGCCCGGCCCGCGCCGTCGCGGACCAGGACGGGGGGCAGGTGCCCGGCCCTGGCCCAGCGGAGCATCCGGGTCTTCGGCTCGTACTGCCCGCACACGACGGTCCCGGCGATGCCCTCGGTGAGGTGGCAGGCCGCGTAGTTGAGGTGGCCGAGCAATTCGGCCGGGCCCGCCCCGGTTGCGGCGAGCCCGCGCAGCGCGTTCCGCGCGGCGATCATGCCGGTCACCGCGTCGATGCCGTGGCCGGTGATGTCCCCTACCACGAGCAGCAGGTCATCGTTGGGCAGCGGCAGGACGTCGTACCAGTCGCCGCCTACCAGGTGCCCCGCCTCGGCCGGGCGGTAGCGGACCGCCACGTCCACCCCGGCGGCGGCCACCGGCGGCTCGTCCTGGGCCATGATGGCGCGCTGCAGGCGGAGCGCGAGCTGGTGCTCCTCGGCCGCGCGCTGCTCGCTGTCGGCCAGCTGGTCGCGGGTGGCGGCCAGCGCGACCTGGGTGTGGTACTGCACGGAGACGTCCTGGAAGGCGCCGCGGAGCGCGACCAGCGTGTCGCCCGCCAGCACCGGTTCGGCGAAGACCCTGATCTGCCTGATCACCGAGGTGCCGGGGCGCACGATGCGGAATACCGCCACGGCGGGCTCCCGGCGCTGCAGCAGCTGCTCCTGGAACCGGCGGACGGGCGCGCGGTCTGCGGCGATCACGAAGCTGTGCAGCGCGGCCACGGGGATCGGCGACGCCTGCGCGGGGTCGAGCCCGAAGAGGGCGAACGCGTCGCGGGTCCAGCGGACGGTCCCGGCGGCGAACTGCTCCTCCCAGCCGCCCAGGCTGCCCAGCCGCTGCGCGTGCTCGAGCACCTCGGCGACCTGCTCGGCCTCGCCCGGCACCCGCCAGGTGAACAGCACCCCGGCGAAGAAGGGGACGGCGTGCAGGTCCGCCAGCACGGTCCTGCTCCCGCCGGCCATCTTCCCTGCGTCGGCCAGCGGCGCGGTGACCAGCCCGGGCGCGTGCTCGGCGCGCCCGCTGCGGAGCACCCGCAGGGCCCGCGCGAACAGGCCGTCGCCGAGCGTCGAGCGAGGATAGGCCTCGAGCAGGGTCAGCGGGGCGATCTCGGCCGCCGAGCGGCCGGCCGGGTCGGCGTAGCCGGGGCTCAGGTACATGATGGCGAAGTCGGTGACCTCGCCGCTGGCGGCGCGCAGCGGCCGGACGACCAGCGCGGAGTCGGTGACCTCGGCCAGCGTCGCGAAGACGGCGGGAGACGGCGTCATCGCCCCGATCGGGCCGGAGCCGAGGCGGACGCCGAGCACGTCGGCGAACCCCGCGACGACCGCGGACAGCCGCTCCCTGGTCTCGGAGCCGAACTCCCGCTGCTCCGTCCCCCACCATGCCTCGGCCACGCCGAACAGCGTGCCCGCCCGGTCCGAGAGCCCGAGCACAGCGCGGGCCGCGTGCCGTCCCCAGGGCGCCGCGACGGCCACCTGATCACGCGGATGCGCCCCGGACTCCCACCAGAGGTCTGTCCCGGTGGCCACCACCCGCTGCTCCGGGCAGTCCAGCTGCGGCGGCAGCCGCCGCCAGCGGCTGGTGTCGGTGCCGCTGAGGCCGTCCTGGCCAAGCAGCTCGAGCGCGCCGTCGGCGTCGAGCAGCCAGACCGCGACCGCCGACACCCCGAACCTCGGCGCCAGCTGCCCGGCCAGCGCGCCCACCAGCTCGACGCCGTCCCTGGACCGCACCGCCGCCGCCATGGCAACCGGGTCGTCGGTCGCGTCCAGCCGCTGCCCCGGCTCAAGCCACTCTCTTGCGCCGAGCCGCTCTCCCACCCCGAGCCGCCCATCCGCCGGCGCCTGGCCGGCGGAACCGGGCGGCTGGAGTAGTCCGGCCAGCTCCGGCGACTTGGACGCCGACGCGCCGGGCGGCGGCTCCTGGCGCAGCACGGCGGCCGCCATCTCGGTGGCCGGAATGCCCGCCGCGGCCGCCATATCCGCGAGCTGGCGGGCCGCCGCCGTCGCCGACAGGCCGTCCCGCTCCATCAGCACGCCCCGGGCCATCGCCGCGATCTCGGCCGCCTGCGCGTCCGCGCGCGCCAAGGCCAGATCGCGTCGCTGACGCTCTATAACTGCGGCAAGCCTCGGCAAACTCTCCATGGGATCCACGTTGTCTCGGTAAGAATGGCTGTCAGGGGGTAGCGGGTCCTCTCCCGGCGCCACCGCGTCACCGCTGCCTGCCACCAGCACCGCCGCCACGCCAGGACGCTGAGATGCGGAAACCGTACCACCAGCGGTCCCGTGACCGGCTGGTCTATCGATGCGCATGAGCGCGATGGTGATACTTGTGATTTTATATTCATATGGCGAAGCAGCTGTTAGCGGCTGGGGATTATATAGCCAATTTGGCGGCAACCGCCCGTAGGCAGGCAGCTATCGTATAACAGTCAGCGCAAACGATTTTGCCGCCGCAGGCGTGGATTGGGGAGCACCGATGACAGACGTTGACCAGCGGCCACGGCTTGACCGATCGGCCCTTGAGCAACTTCTGGCCGGCCTCACCGCGGTCCGCGGGGGCGACTTCAGCCGACGGCTCGCGCCGACCGGCGACCCGCTCGTGGATGAGATCGCCTCGGTCTTCAACGGCATGGCCGACCAGCTTGACCAGTTCACCTCGGAGGTGACGCGGGTCGCGCGCGAGGTGGGCACCGAGGGCAAGCTCGGCGGGCAGGCCCACGTGCCCGGGGTCTCCGGCACCTGGAAGGACCTCACCGAGTCGGTCAACGCGATGGCGGGCAACCTGACCACGCAGGTGCGGAACATCGCCCAGGTAGCGACGGCGGTGGCCAAGGGCGACCTCACCCAGAAGATCGGCGTCGAGGCCCAGGGCGAGATCCTCGAGCTCAAGACCACCCTCAACACGATGGTCGACCAGCTCTCCGCGTTCGCCGACGAGGTCACCCGGGTCGCCCGCGAGGTCGGCACCCAGGGCGACCTGGGCGGCCAGGCGGTGGTGCACGGCGTCTCGGGGACGTGGAAGGACCTGACCGACAACGTTAACTCGATGGCGAACAACCTGACCAACCAGGTGCGGAACATCGCCCAGGTCACGACCGCCGTCGCCCAAGGCGACCTGACCAAGAAGATCGACGTGGACGCCCGCGGCGAGATCCTCGCGCTGAAGACGACCATCAACACGATGGTCGACCAGCTCTCCTCCTTCGCCGCCGAGGTCACCCGGGTGGCCCGCGAGGTCGGCCGGGAAGGGCAGCTCGGCGGTCAGGCCGAGGTCGAGGGCGTGTCGGGGACTTGGAAGCGGCTGACCGAGAACGTCAACGAGCTGGCCGGCAACCTGACCCGTCAGGTGCGCGCGATCTCCCAGGTGACCAGCGCGGTCGCGGCGGGCGACCTGACCCGGACGATCTCGGTCGAGGCCGAGGGCGAGGTCGCGGAGCTGAAGGACAACATCAACGCGATGGTCCGGTCACTGCGCGAGACCGTGCAGGCCTCCCGCGACCAGGACTGGCTGAAGACCAACCTGGCCAGCATCGGCTCGATGATGCAGGGCCACCGGGACCTGGAGATCGTCGCCGAGCTGATCATGGAGGAGCTGGCGCCGCTGATGGGGGCGCTGCACGGGACCTTCTTCCTGGCCGAGCAGGCGGGCGAGGAGACCGGGCTGCGGCTGATCGCCGGGTACGGCCTGCGCGCCGACAAGAACGCGCCGATCCAGTACCGGATCGGGCAGTCGCTCATCGGCCAGGTCGCCAAGTCCAAGCGGCTGGTCGTGGTCGACGAGATCCCGCACGGCTACATCAAGATCACCTCCGGTCTGGGCGAGGCACCGCCTGCCAACCTGGTCGTGTTCCCGCTGCTGTTCGAGGGCGAGGTGCTCGGCGTGGTCGAGCTTGCGTCGTTCAGCAAGTTCACGCCGATCCAGATCGACTTCCTCGAGCAGTTCGCCGAGACGCTCGGGATCAGCGTCAACGCGATCATCGCCAACTCCCGGACCGACACGCTGCTGGGCCAGTCGCAGCGGCTGACCGCCGAGCTCCAGGCGCGGTCGTCGGAGCTGCAGGCGCGCTCGGAGGAGCTGCAGCGGTCCAACGCCGACCTGGAGGACAAGGCAGAGCTGCTGGCCGAGCAGAAGCAGGACATCGAGGCGAAGAACGCGGAGATCGAGCGGGCCCGGACTGAGATCGAGGAGCGCGCCCGGCAGTTCGCGCTCGCCTCTCAGTACAAGTCGCAGTTTCTCGCGAACATGTCGCACGAGCTGCGGACGCCGCTGAACAGCCTGCTGATCCTGGCCCGGCTGCTGGCGCAGAACCCGGGGCGGAACCTGAGCGCCAAGCAGGTCGAGTACGCGAACGTCATCCACTCGGCCGGCTCGGACCTGCTCCAGCTCATCAACGACATCCTCGACCTGTCGAAGGTCGAGGCCGGCCGGATGGACCTGCACGCCGAGCGGTTCACCCTGGCCGCGCTCATCGAGGACCTGCAGGCCACGTTCCAGCCGCTGACCACGGAGAAGGGCCTCGACTTCGAGGTCGAGGTCGAGCCGGGGGCACCCTCGGAGCTGGCCACCGACCGGCAGCGGCTCCGCCAGGTGCTCGGGAACCTGCTCTCCAACGCGGTCAAGTTCACCGAGCGCGGCCGGGTCACGCTCCGGGTCGCCGCGGTGCCGCCGACGGCGGACGGCCACGCCGATGGCGCGCTCTACGGCCGCGACGTGGCGTTCTCCGTCGTCGACAGCGGGATCGGGATCGCGCCGGAGAACCTGGCCGTGATCTTCGGCGCGTTCCAGCAGGGCGACGGGACGCTAAGCCGCCGGTACGGCGGCACCGGGCTCGGGTTGTCGATCGCCAGCCAGGTCAGCGCACTGCTGGGCGGCGAGATCACCGCCACCAGCGACCTCGGCCGCGGCAGCACGTTCACCCTGCACGTGCCGGCCACGCTGCCCGACGCCCCGCCGGCCGGCGACGGGCCCGACGCCGCCTTCGGCTCCCCGGGCGACGGCGGACCGGGCCTGACCGGCGCCCGGCCCGCCGGGGGCGGCGGCGCTTATCGGGACGAGACGGGCCAGCCGCTGCGCGCCGCGATGGCGGACATCACCCGCGCGGCCACGTCCCTGATCGGGTCCGGGGCCGGCGGCGCGCGACGACGTTCCCGTCCCCTTCGGGCCGGGCATAACCCGCCCGGCCGACCGGTCGGCCGCGGGCTCGGCCGACCTGCCGGGCAAGGACGCCGCGGGCGCGAGCCGGTTCACCGAGCTGGACAGGAACGTGCTGGTGTTCGAGGGGACCAGCGGCGGCCTGCTCACGCTGCTCGCCTATAGCGCGATCTCCGACCTCGGCGGTGTCAGCAGCGCCGTGCACGTGTCCACGGCCACCAGCCCCGGCCAGGGGAGCGCGCTACTGGCGGCGGAGCCGTTCCGCTGCGTGGTCGTCGATTTGGCCGCGCCGGACGCGTTCGATTTCCTCGAGCAGGTGCAGGAGAAGCCGGAGCTGCGTGCGATTCCCGTGCTCGCGCACCTGAACGGGCAGCCGGCCAGCGCCAGCGGGGAGCGCCTGGCCGCCCTCCGCGCGGGGTACCGCACGCTGGAGCTGCTGCCCTCACTGGACGAGCTCCGCGAGCGGATCACGCTCCACCTGTCGGCGGCGGAGCCGGGCCGGGTGCCCGCGCTGATCAGCAACGGGGTCCCGGCGGCCAACGCGGCCGCGGGCCCGCTCGGAGCCGGCAAGGCCGGCGTGCAAGACCATCCCGAGCTGCGCGGCAAGCACGTGCTCGTCATCGACGACGACGCGCGCAACGTCTTCGCGATCACCAGCACGCTCGAGCTGCACGACGTCGTGGTGACGCGCGCCAGCGACGGGCGGCAGGGCATCGAGGTGCTGCTGGCCGACCCGGAGACCGACCTGATCCTGATGGACGTCATGATGCCGGGGATGGACGGCTACGCGACGATGACCGCGATCCGGCAGATGCCGGACTTCGGCTCGCTGCCGATCATCGCGGTCACCGCCCGCGCGATGCCCAGCGACCGGGAGAAGAGCCTGGCGGCCGGGGCCAACGACTACGTGACCAAGCCGGTCGACACCGACGAGCTCATCGCCTGCATGGAGCGGTGGCTGGCCTACAGCTGAGTGCCGCCCGACCGTTCGGACAATCAGAATCCTCATCTTGAACGTACGGTGACTTCGCCCGACAACCCCGGCCGCGATCCGCCTGCGGGCCAGTGCAAGCGGCAGGGGATTAAACGTGCGAGTTGGACGAAGCCACGCGGGCGTTCATCACCGGGATCTTGAACTTAATCTTGAACTTCCCCACCCAGGTCCGGCCTCTATCCTGAAGCTGGCCCGGTAATCCGCGCATCGGGCCGCCGAGGCGGACGGCGCCGCCGGGGCTGGGCCCGGGCAACGACAGTGCGGGAATGGCGGGACATATGCCGCAAGTCGGACGGCGTGACGGTGCGCTGACGGACCTGGCGACGCGGCGCGACGCGCTGCGCCAGGCGGTTGGCCTGCCCGGCGCCGATCCGGGGTCGCTGGTCGATGCGGCCCTCACCGAGCTGGACGGCGCCATCGACGCGCTCGCCGACGCGATGACGGCCGGGGCCGCCCCGGCCGGGCGGGGTGACGCGTCGCCCGACGGCCAGCCGGGCATGGCGGAACGGCGGCTGCTGCACGCCGCCTTCCAGCGCACCCCGACCGCGCTCTTCCTGCTCGAGCAGGACACCACGATCAGGCGGGCCAACGACCAGGCGGCCACGCTGCTCGGGTTCCCGACCGGTTACGCGACGGGCAAGCCGCTGGCGTCCTTCGTGGACCTGCCGTTCCGCGCCGCGGTGCAGACGCAGCTGGCCGCGGTGGCCAGGACCGGCGCGGACCGCAAGGTCAACTGCCGCGTGCTGACCTCGGACGGGGCGCTTGGCGTCACGCTGACGGCGGCGAAGGTCGAGCTGCCCGGCGACCCGCCGCTGTTCGTGGTCACGATCACGCCCGCCGACGCGGGCGCCGCCGACGGCGGGCCCGCCCTGGCCCGCGCGGCCGCCTCCGCCGACTCGGCCGCCAAGACCGCCCCGTCCGCCGAGGACGACGTGACCGATCCCGCGATCGTGGCGATGACCAAGCGGCTGGACATGGTGACCGCGGTGACCCAACTGCTGCTTGACAACAGCACGTTCAGCGAGGCGCTCACCATGCAGCGGTTCGCGCGGCTGCTGGCGGGCGAGCTGGCGGACTGGGTCATCATCGACCTCGACCGCGGCGGCCAGCTCCGCCGCCAGTTCGCGGCGGGCTCGCGCGGCGGCCAGGGCAACCGGCGCAATCCGGCGGGCGCGGAGCGCGCCGCACGGGCCGTCGACCCCGACCCGGAGTCGGCTCCCTGGCAAGTGCACTCGAGCGGCAAGTCCATGCTGCTGGCGCACCCCGAAGACCCCTCGGCGCTCGGCTCGGGACCGGACGGCCTGCCGCTGCTGATGGCGCTCGGCGCCACCTCGCTGCTCTGCGTGCCGATCGCCGACAGCACCACCGGCTACGGGGCGCTGACGCTGGCGCGGCAGCCGGCCGGCGGCCGCTTCGGCGTCGCCGACCTCGGCCTGGCCGAGGAGCTCGGCCGGCACCTGGGGACCGCGATCCGGGTCGACCGGATGTTCCGCCGCCGGTCCGAGGTGGCCGAGGCGCTGCAGGCGAGCCTGATGCCGGCCAACCTGCCGGCGGTGCCGTGGCTGGAGTTCGCCGCCGCCTACATCGGCGCCACGCAGTGGCAGGAGATCAGCGGGGACTTCTACGACGTGTTCCCGGCCTCCGGCGGCTGGGCCATCGCGATCGGCGACGTCTGCGGCAAGGGGCAGGACGCGGCGGCGATGACCGCCGCCGCCAGGCACTCGATCCGCGCCCTGTCGCATGTGCACGATGCTCCCGCGGACGTGCTCACCGCAGCCAACCAGGTGCTGCTGGCCGGGGACTACGGCGAGCGGTTCGTGACCACCTCGCTCGCCTTCCTGCGCCAGCGCGGCCGCCGGGTGCAGGTCCGGCTGGCCGGCAGCGGCCATCCCGGCCCGGCCGTCGTCCGGGCGGACGGACGGGTGGAGATCCTGGATATTGACGGGATGCCGCTCGGGCTGTTCGGCGACTCGGAGGCGAGTAAGACCGAGCTGGAGCTCCGTCAGGGCGACCTGCTGTTCTTCTACACCGACGGGGTGACCGAGGCGCGCAGCGCGGACCTGGGGTTCTTCGAAGACCGGCTGGCGGACGAGCTCGCCTCGGTCGCGGGGCGGTCGGCGGCGGAGACCGTGCGCGCGGTCCAGGATCTGGTGACCTCGTTCTCCGACGGCGAGCTGAGGGATGACGTCACGATGCTCGCGGTCAGGTTCGGTCCCTGAAGGGCGAGCATCGTGCAGGATCGTCCTTTCCAGTGAGCGGGTGTCTCAGGACGCGAGAGCCGCGTCTGCGTCGAGCAGGCGGCTCCTGAGGTGGGTCAGCGCGCGGGAGAGCAGCCGGGACACGTGCATCTGGGAGATGCCGAGGCTCGCGCCGATCTCGGCCTGGGTTAGGTTGCCGTAGAAGCGCATGGTGAGGATGTGCTGCTCGCGCTCGGGCAGCTCGTCCCAGTGGGTGGCGACGGCCTCCATGTCGATCGAGCGCTCGAGGTCGGCGTCCTCGTCGCCGAGCATGTCGGACAGCCGCCCGGGGTCCTCGTGGTCTGACAGCGGCGCGTCCAGCGAGTAGGCGCTGAACACCATGTCCGCCTGCTGGGCCTCGAGCAGGTCCTCCATGCTGACGCCGAGGCGCTCGGTCAGCTCGAGGTTGGTGGGCTGCCGGCCGAGCTGGTGGGTGAGGTCCTCGGACGCCTTGCGCATGGAGAGCAGGAGCTCCTGGGCTGAGCGGCGGACGTGCACCTGCCACCGCTTGTCGCGGAAGTGCCGCTTGATCTCCCCGCTCACGCAGGGCGACGCGTACGCGGTGAGGTTGCTGCCGAAGGCGGGGTCGTAGTTGTTGATCGCCTTGAGCAGGCCGACGTAGCCGACCTGCATCAGGTCCTCGACCGGCTCGGGGCTGCCGCGGTACTGCCGCACGCAGGAGCGGACCAGCTTCTCGTGGCGCTCGACCAGGAGCTCGCACAGCGCCGCGCGCTCCTCGCTGTCTCGCGGCAGCGCGTGCAGGCGGGTGAGGAGCTCGTCGTCGGACAGTCCTCGCAGCTCCGCGCGGGAAAAACCCAAGGCGGGCGCTTCTTCTGTTGCCTTCGTCATGGCCGTCTCCGGGGGTGGTGAGGAATGCCGGACGGTGGCTGTTGTGCCCTCATCAGAGCTTCTAAACTTATTGCCATGTGATCTAACTCACAGTTCAGGCAGAGACTCCGCGGCCGACGCGGGCGTAGGTGGCGATGACCCGGGCGGCGACGTCGGTGACCTTGATGTGGCGGCGCTGGGATTCGCGGCGCAGGTACTTGAGTGCCTCGTCGGCGTCGCAGCCGAGCGCGTGCATCAAGATGCCCTTGGCCTGGTCGGTGACCGCGCGGGCGGCGACGGAGTCCTTGAGCTGGGTGGCGACCCGCTGCGCCTCGACGTAGACGAGGCCGTTGGCGAAGACCATGGAGCCGAACCGGGCGAGCATCTCCGCCATCGGCACCCCGTCGGCGTCCAGGCTCCCAGGCCGGGCCCCAAAAAGCCCCAGGACCAGGGTCATGGGGGGGAACTGCGTCACCAGATGGACCGAGCTGCGCAGGCCCCGGCGGAGCGCCTCCTGCGCCCAGCGCGGCCAGCGCTCCTCCGCGAGGGTGTCGGCGCAGCTAATCGGCACCGCCTCCAAGACGGCCAGCAGCAGCGGCCCGACCCCCATCCGCACCTGTAGATCGACCAGTTCGGCCGGGTCGGGGTGGCTGGCCGCCACCGCCGTGAGCTCACCGTCTCGCCAGATGGTCACGTACGCCGCCGCGCACCCGGGGACCTGCCGGACCGTCATCTCGGCCAGCTTGCTCAGCGACCTGGCTTCGCCGTTGGCGAGGCTGACCAGTTCCGTCGCCTCGTGGCCCAGATCCCCGACCGACACGTCATCCCCCGTCCGCAGCCGGACGCCGACCGAGCGGACGGCCTGTCGCGGTCACTTGGCAGGGTACTCGCCGCAGTCCATCGCCCGCACCTGAGCCGCGGCCACCGCGTTCGCCGCCGCCGGGGCGGACGCGGAGGCGAGGCAGGAGGGAGTCGGCGGGCGGAGCTCGACGCTGAGCGTGGCGAAGAGCGCCACGACGAGGGCGAGTACCGCCAGCGCGGCGACCCCGACGAACCTCGGCCGACGCCAGAACGGCACGCGGAGTGGTTCCGCGCCCTCCGGCGGGCCCGCCCACGGCTGCCCGTCACCATGGAGCAGGCTGAACGTCTCGTACAGTGCCGCCAGCCCGGGCGTCTGCGCGGTCAGGGCGGCCTCCATCGCGGCAAGCTCGCGCCGCAGGCGGCCGCCCCGCAGACGGCGGCGCCTACGGCGCGAGCGAGCCCGCAGCCGAATCGGCGAGCTAGCTGAGCGGTCAGCCGAGCCACCCAGGCCTGGTGTGCTTTCCATGACTCCACCGCCGTACCCCAGTTACCCCAAGTTACTCCTTAGTGACAGGATAGCTTCGGGTTTACGTCGGCGTAGTTGAGCGTAGGCCAAGCACCCATTTACGCGAGTTCGGCGAGGGCCTTCTGGTAGGCGGCGATGTCGCGGGCCTGGGGGATCGGGTTGACGACCTTCCAGCGCACGACGCCCTCCTTGTCGATGACGAAGGTGCCCCGGATTGCCAGGCCGCGGTCTTCGTCGAAGACCCCGTAGGCCTTGGCGACCTCGCCGTGCGGCCAGAAGTCGGCCAGCAGCGAGAACTCGAAGTTCTCCTGCTGCGCCCAGGTCTTGTGCGCGAACAGGGAGTCCACCGAAATCGTGAGCAGTTCCACGTCGTCGGCCTTGACCTCGGGGAAGTCCTCCCGCATCGCGCACAGCTCGCCGCTGCAGACGGGGCTGAATGCCAGCGGGTAGAACACCACCACAACGTTCTTGACACCGCGGAAGCTGGACAGCTTCACCGGGGTCCCGTGCTGGTCGGGGAGCTCAAAATCGGGAGCCGTGTCCCCGATCTCAACAGCCATGCTAAATCCCTTCACCGGATGGTCCGCGCGAGAGATCCCGCGCGCCTGCGCCTGCCCCCCACAGTGTGCCACTGAGGGGGGAAGGCCACGGCCCGTTCCATGGCATTGTTGTGTGGATTCTGGGCCCGGGGCGACCATGATCTGGGCCCGAGGCCGACTGTTACCGGCGCGCCTTGGGCGCCACCAGCCTTGATCCGGACCAGTCGCGCGCTGCGGACACGCTAGAGGTCTGGGCGAGTCCGGCGGTCGGGGCCGCCTCGCCGATATCGCTCGGCTCGACGTGGCCTGGTCTGCCCGCCTTGGGTGTGAGAAGCCAGATGTAGCCCCCATCGGCAAGCGGGGTCAGGGCGTCGACCAGCGCGTCAACGAGGTCTCCGTCTTCCTCCCGCCACCACATCAGGACCACGTCAACGACGTCCTCGTAGTCCTCATCGACCAGCTCGACGCCATCGACAGCCGCGATCGCCTGGCGCAGCTGTTCATCGCAATCGGTGTCGTAGCCGAGTTCCTGTACTACCTGGCCCGGTTTAATGCCGAGCCGCTCGGCCTGGCCGCGTTCATCCTGCGCCTGGCGCGCGGTCGCGCTCACTGACGTTCCTCCCCAATCCTTCCTCGCTTCCGCCTGGTCGCCTGTGAAGGCCAGCGGCTGCGTCAGTACTTCCTGTTGGGACAGTTCACACTGGGTCGGGCCCGTGCGCAAGTGGCAATCTGCCCAGCGCTGGAAACCGCTGCAATTTGTTGCCTTCCTGTCGGCCGCCGACCGCTCTCGTGACTGGCTGTTAATACGTACGGTAACCGGTAATGTCGCGTTCCGCGACATCGGGCCGGTCATCGCGGTCGCCGTGGCGCTGGTCAGACGGGCCCGTGAGCTACATCACGGCCCCGGAACAGCTACCGTTTGGTAGAGATGAAAATCAGGCCAAGACGTACGACGATTGGTCTGGACAAGCTAGTCGAACTATCCGCGGCCAACAGCCGCCGAACTGCGGAAGGCGAGGCTACCCCGTGGCTTCCGGACGCCAGCGTTACTCCATTATCAGCGACGGCCTGCCGACGCAGCTGCCCGACATCGACCCGGATGAGACGCGTGAGTGGGTCGACTCCTTCGACTCGGTCACCCGCACCCGCGGTCGCGGGCGGGCCCGCTACCTCATGCTTCGCCTGCTGGAGCGGGCGCGCGAGCAGCAGGTCGGAGTGCCCGGCCTGCGTTCCACTGACTACATCAACACGATCCCGCCGGAGCGGGAGCCGTGGTTCCCCGGCGATGAGTACGTCGAGCGGCGCATCCGCGCCTACATCCGGTGGAACGCCGCGATCATGGTGTCGCGCGCGAACCGCCCGGGCGGAGCGGGCGTTGGCGGGCATATCGCGACCTATGCCTCTGCCGCTTCGCTGTATGAGGTGGGGTTCAACCACTTCTTCCGTGGCAAGGACCACGGCGAGTCGGGTGATCAGGTCTTCTTCCAGGGGCACGCGGCGCCAGGGATCTACGCGCGGGCGTTCCTTGAGGGGCGGCTGACCGAGACCCAGCTCGACGGATTCCGGCAGGAGCTGTCGCACCGAGGCGGCGGGCTGCCGTCCTACCCGCACCCGCGGCTGATGCCTGACTTCTGGGAGTTCCCGACGGTATCCATGGGCCTCGGCGCGCTGAACGCGATCTACCAGGCGCGATTCAACCGTTACCTGCTCGCCCGCGAGCTGCACGACACGTCGCGCTCGCACGTGTGGGCGTTCCTCGGCGACGGCGAGATGGACGAGCCCGAGGCGCTCGGAGCGATCGGGCTCGCGGCGCGCGAGGAGCTCGACAACCTCACCTTTGTCATCAACTGCAACCTGCAGCGGCTCGACGGCCCGGTGCGCGGCAACGGCAAGATCATCCAGGAGCTCGAGGCGTTCTTCCGCGGCGCGGGCTGGAATGTGATCAAGGTCATCTGGGGCCGCGACTGGGACCCGCTGCTCGCCGAGGACACCGACGGCGTGCTGGTCAACAAGATGAACACCACGCCGGACGGGCAGTTCCAGACCTACAGCGTGGAGCCCGGCTCCTACACCCGCGAGCACTTCTTCGGGTCCGACCCGAGGCTGCGCGCGATGGTGGCGCACCTGTCCGACGACGATCTGCGCAACCTGCCGCGCGGCGGGCACGACTACCGGAAGGTGTACGCGGCGTTCAAGGCCGCCCGCGAGCACGTCGGCCAGCCGACCGTGATCCTCACCCACACCATCAAGGGCTGGACGCTCGGCAAGGACTTCGAGGCGCGCAACGCGACGCACCAGATGAAGAAGCTCTCGCACGCCGAGCTGAAGGAGTTCCGCGATCGGCTCTACCTGCCGATCCCCGACTCCGCGCTGGAAGCCGAGCTGCCGCCCTACTACCACCCGGGCGAGGATTCTGCCGAGATCCAGTACATGAAGGAGCGGCGGGCCGCGCTCGGCGGCGTGCTGCCGCGCCGGGTGGTCCGCGCCAAGCCGCTGCCCCAGCCACCGGACTCGCTCTTCGACGACTTCCGCCGGGGATCGGGCAAGCAGTCGATCGCCACCACGATGGCGTTCGTCCGCATCCTCAAGGACCTGATGAAGGACCCGGTGATCGGCGACCGTTTCGTGCCGATCATCCCGGACGAGGCGCGCACCTTCGGCATGGACTCGATGTTCCCGACCGCGAAGGTCTACTCGCCCTTCGGGCAGACCTACGAGGCGGTGGACCGCAACCTGCTGCTGGGCTACAAGGAGTCCGAGCGAGGGCAGATCCTGCACGAGGGCATCTCCGAGGCCGGCGCGATGGGGTCGGTGATCGCGGCAGGCAGTTCGTACGCGACGCACGGGACGCACATGATCCCGGTGTACGTGTTCTACTCGATGTTCGGCTGGCAGCGGACCGGCGACTCGATGTGGTCGTTCGGCGACCAGCTCGGCCGGGGCTTCCTGCTCGGGGCCACCGCCGGGCGGACGACGCTGACCGGCGAGGGGCTGCAGCACAACGACGGGCACTCTCACCTGCTCGCCTCGGTGTCCGAAGCGTGCGTCTCCTACGACCCGGCGTGGGCGTTTGAGGTCGCGGTGATCGTGAAGAACGCGCTGCGGCGGATGTACGACTCAAGTCCGGAGCACCCGGACGGGGAGAACATCTTCTACTACCTCACCGTCTACAACGAGCCGTACATTCAGCCCGCGGCGCCGGCGGTGGAAAATCTCGATGCGGGAATCCTGCGGGGCATGTACAAGTACGCGCCGGCGATCGAGCCGCAGGCAACCGCCCCGCGCGCGCAGGTTCTCGCCTCGGGAGTGGCGCTGACCTGGGCGCTGTCGGCCCAGCGGCTGCTCGCCGAGGACTGGGGGGTCGCCGCGGACGTCTGGTCGGTCACCTCGTGGACCGAGCTGCGCCGCGACGCCATGGCCTGCGAGTCGCACAACATGCTGCACCCCGGAGACGGTGTGCAGGTGCCTTACGTGACGGCCGCACTGTCGGACTCACCCGGGCCGGTTGTCGCGGTGTCGGACTGGATTCGCTCGGTGCCTGACCAGATCTCTCGCTGGGTGCCTTCGTCTTCTTCCTACACGTCGCTCGGGACGGACGGCTTCGGCTTCTCTGACACCCGGCCGGCCGCACGCCGGTTCTTCCACGTGGACGCGGAGTCGATCACGCTGGCGGTGCTTTCGCAGCTGGCGCGGTCGGGCGAGGTGGACCCGTCGCTGCCGGCCCAGGCGATCGCCAAGTACAAGCTCGACCTGCCGGTGTCGGAGGCGCTTGGGTAGCCGGGCAGACAGGCAGGCTGGCGGGCGCCTCGTCCGCCAGCCTTCCCATTTCGTGGCACCCTGGGAGGGTGAAGGGACGGCAGGACGCGCGGGGCGGGAGCGGCGACGCGCGCGTGCACCCGGAGACGGTGCAGCGGATCGACCGGGCCATGGGGACGCTCGGCACCGCCGCCATCGCCGCGATGGACGAACGGCTGCCGTGGTTCAGGAAGATGTCAGCGGAGAACCGCTCGTGGCTGGGGCTGGTCGCGCAGGCCGGCATCGCCGCGTTCGCCGACTGGATCAAGCATCCGGAACGGACCCGGCCCGCTGCCACCGAGGTATTCGGCACCGCCCCCCGTGAGCTGGCCCGAGCGGTGTCGCTGCAGCACGCGGTCGAGATGGTCCGGGTGATCATCGACGTCGTCGAAGACCAGGTGGATGCCCTCGCCGCGCCGGGCGCGGAGGCGGAACTGCACGAGGCGGTGCTCATCTACTCGCGGGAGATCGCCTTCAGCGCGGCGCAGGTGTACGCCCGGACCGCGGAGGCTCGCGGCGCGTGGGACGCCCGCCTTGAGGCCCTGGTCGTCGACTCGCTGGTGCGCGGTGAGGGGGCCGACTCGCTCAACTCCTGGGCGTCGGCGCTGAACTGGTCCTCCTCCCCCGTCTCCGTCGTCGCCGGCCAGGTCGACGGCGACGATGCCGAGCCGGTCATCGACGAACTGCGCGCGGCGGCCCGCCGGGCGCGCCTCGACCTCATCGCCGGAGTGCAGGGCGGGCGGCTGATCGTGGTGCTAGGCGGCACCGGCGACCCGATGGCAGCCGCCGAGAAACTGTCCGGCCTGTTCGGCACGGGACCGCTGGTGGTGGGGCCGACCGTGCGCGACCTGCAGTCGGCGTCCGCCTCGGCGCGGGCCGCCCTGGCCGGCCTGCGGGCGGCCGCCGCCTGGCCGGAGGCACCGCGCCCGGCCAGCTCCGACGAGCTGCTGCCGGAGCGCGCACTCGACGGCGACGCGGACGCGGTCCAGGTCCTGGTCGCGCAGGTGTACCAGCCGCTGCAGGCCGGCGGCGCGGCGCTGCTTGACACCCTCACCGCCTACCTCGAGCAGGGGTCGTCGCTCGAGGCGACCGCGCGGATGCTCTTCGTCCACCCGAACACGGTGCGCTACCGGCTTAAGCGGGTCACCGAGCTCACCGGCTACACCCCTTCCGACGGCCGCGACGGCTTCACTCTGTGGACCGCCATCATCCTCGGCCGTCTGGCCGAGCGGCGGGGCTGATGCGGGTCGGCTAGACATCAAGGGAGATATCATTTGTGCAGGCTTTGATATCTGGGAGGTGGATATGGCCAGGACCGTGATCGACCTTGATGATGAGCTCCTTGCTAGCGTGGCGAAGGAGCTTGGGACCAGCACGAAGAAGGACACCGTCCACGCCGCGCTACAGGAGGTCCTCGCGAACCGGCGGCGGGCCGTGGCGCTGACCAGGCTGCGGGACGCCGCCACGGATGGCGCATTCGACCTCGCCGTGCTTGCGGACAAGCAGCGCTACCGGCGATGACGTCCGCGCAGTTCCTTATCGACACGAGCGCCCTGGCGAGGCTGATGCGGCCAGGCGCGGAGTCGTTCGGGTGGGACCAGGCGGTCGCGGCGGGACTGGTCGCGGTCTGCCCGATCACCGAGCTGGAGTTCTTCTACAGCGCCAGATCCGCCAAGGACAGAGAAGACACGATCGGGGATCTGCGGGCCGCCTTCGGCTGGGTGCCGGTCCATGATGGCGCGTACGCCCGCGCGTGGGAGGTGCAGGGCGACCTCACCGCCCTGGGCCAGCACCGCAGCGCCGGGCCGGTGGACCTGGTCGTGGCGGCGACCGCGGAACTGTTCGGCCTGACGCTGCTCCATCACGACCGGGACTTTGCCGCTATCGCCGGGGTCACTGGGCAAGCGCTGCGCTGGTACGGGCCGGACTGAAACCGGAACAAAACGACTCGGGTGACCATACGGTGACTAGATGGTTAACGATAATTGGAGAGAACCTACAAGTTTAAGTCGCAGAACTTCGTATCCTTCGGTATCAGTGTGGTGGGTCTCTACAGGGCAAGGTTAACAACGTGCTCATTTTCACCGCGCCCGGGCAGGGCGCGCAGATCCCTGGCTTCCTGTCTCCCTGGCTCGAGATACCCGGTCTCGCGGAGCAGCTCGGCGCCTGGTCGGAACTGGCCGGCCGGGACCTGATCCGGCTCGGCACCACCGGCAGCGCGGAAGAGATCACCGACACCGCGGTCGCCCAGCCGCTGCTGGTCGCTGCGGCCATCGCGGTCGCCGGGCTGCTCGGCGAGCCCGACGCTGCGGCCGGGCACAGCGTCGGCGAGCTCGCGGCCGGCGTGATCGCCGGCGTGATCAGCGCGCCCGACGCGATCGCGCTCACCCGGGTCCGCGGCGAGGCCATGGCCGCCTCCTGCGGGGCCACGGCGACCGGGATGACCGCGGTGCTCGGCGGGGATGAGGACGCCGTGCTCGCCGCCATCGCCAACGTCGGGCTCACCCCGGCGAACATCAACGCCACCGGGCAGATCGTGGCCGGCGGCACCCTTGAGCAGCTTGCGGAGTTCGCCGCCAACCCGCCCAAGGGGGCGCGGCTGCGGCCGCTGCGGGTGGCCGGCGCGTTCCACACCAAGCACATGGCCCCGGCCGTCGACGCTCTGGAAGCGGCGGCGGCCGGAACCAAGGTCAAGGACCCGGTGATCACGCTGCTGTCCAACCGCGACGGCGCGGTCGTCACCTCGGGTCCGAACTGGGTCGACCGGATCGTCAACCAGGTCGCCAACCCGGTCCGGTGGGACCTGTGCATGGCCACCATGTCCGACATCGGGGTCACCGCGATGATCGAACTGCTCCCCGGTGGCACGCTGACCGGGATGGCAAAGCGGGCCCTGCCGGACGTCGCGCTGCTGGCGATCAAGACGCCGGACCAGCTGGACGCCGCCCGGGCGCTCATCGCGGCGCACGCCACGGCGACGAATGGTTACGCGGCCAACTCCGTCGGGTCGGGCCCCGAGTGGAAGATCGTGGTCGCGTCCGGCGCGGGCACGGTCCGCCTGCTCAAGACGCCGGCCGGCGCGAACGTGCTCGCCGGGGACGTTCTCGGGCATATCGTCGCTCGCGGCGGGGAGAAGGCGGTGACGGCGCCGCACGACGCGGTGGTCACCGAGTGGCTTGTTGAGGATGGCGACCCGGTGGGCGAGGGGCAGCCGCTTGTCCGTCTGCAGCCAACGGAGCAGGCGTGAACGGAGCAGGCGTGAACGGAGCACTTCCCGGGACGAAGATCCTCGGGTTCGGCGGGTACCAGCCGGACAAGGTCGTCACCAATGACGACCTCGCCCAGCTGGTCGATACCAACGACGAGTGGATCAGGACGCGGGTCGGCATCCAGTCGCGGCGGTTCGCGGCCGAGGACGAGACCGTCGCCGACATGGCCGAGGCGGCCGGGGCGAAGGCCCTGGCGGACAGCGGGCTCGAGCCGTCCGAGATTGACCTGGTAATCGTCGCGACGTGCAGCCCGGAGTCGCCGATGCCGAACGTGGCGGCCACCGTCGCCTACCGGCTCGGCATCGTCGCGCCGGGAGCGTACGACCTCAACGCGGCCTGCGCCGGGTTCTGCTACGCCATCGCCGCCGCATCCGACTCGGTGCGCGCCGGGTCCGCGCGGAACGCCCTGGTGATCGGCGCGGAGAAGATGACCGCGTGGATGGACTGGACCGACCGGTCGACCTGCATCATCTTCGGCGACGGGGCCGGCGCCGCCGTGGTCGGGCCGACCGAGGAAGGCGAGCCGTCCGGGATCGGGCCCGTCGTATGGGGCAGCGCGGGCGATCAGGCGCAAAGGATCGTCATCCAGGGGCGGAACGGGAAGCTGAAGCAGGACGGGCAGGCCGTGTTCCGCTGGGCCACCGCGCTGCACCCGGTGGCGCTCGAGGCGTGCCGACGGGCCGGGGTGACACCTGCCGACATTTCGGCATTTATCCCCCACCAGGCCAACCTGCGGATCATCGAGGCGCTGGCGAAGAAGCTCGGCATCCCCCGCGACCGCGTCGCCGACGACATCATCACCGCGGGGAACACCTCGTCCGCGTCGATCCCGCTCGCCTTCTCCCGGATGGCCGAGCAGGGACGGCTGCAGCCGGGCACGCCCGCGCTGCTGATCGCCTTCGGCGCCGGGCTGTCCTACGCGTCGCAGGTGATCACGGTACCCTAGCGGCCATCACAGCACCGGATTCGCCCAACTGCTACAAGCCATCCCAACTGGGACAAGTCAAAGACCAGCCAAAGGAGCAACAGTGACTGACCAGGAGATTCTGGCCGGGCTCGCGGAGATCATCGAAGAGATCGCCGGCACGCCCGCCGACGAGGTGACCCCCCAGGCCAACTTCGTCGACGACCTCGACATCGACTCGCTGTCCATGGTCGAGATCGCCGTCGCCGCGCAGGACAAGTTCGGCGTCGAGATCCCGGATGAGCAGCTCAAGGACCTGAAGACCGTCCAGGATGTCGTCAACTTCGTCGCCAAGAGCTCTTGAGCTTTCGGGGACCATCGTTAGTCGTCGTTAAATCGAACGCAAGTGCGGAGGTTGCGGTGAGCAACAACGGTCAGGTGGGTGTTGTCGTCACCGGGCTCGGCGCGACCACGCCGCTCGGCGGTGATGTCGCGTCCACCTGGTCGGCGATGCTCGCGGGAACCAGCGGCGTGCGTCGCCTCACCGACCCATGGGTCGACTCGCTGCCGGTGAAGATCGCGGCCACGGCCGCGGTCGACCCGGCTGCCGTCGTCGGCCGGGTGCAGGCGCGCAAGATGGACCGGTACGAGCAGTTCGCGCTCGTCGCGGCACGGGAGGCATGGGCCGACGCCGGTTCGCCGGAGGTGCAGCCGTACCGCCTCGGCGTCGCGGTCACCAGCGGTATCGGCGGCATCGGCTCAACGCTCGCCGCCTACGACGCGCTCAACCAGATGGGCTGGGAGCGCATCTCCCCCTACACCGTCCCGATGCTGATGCCCAACGGCGCGGCCGGCTGGATCAGCATCGAGTTCCGGGCCAAGGCCGGGGCGCACGCGCTGGTGAGCGCGTGCGCGTCTGGTGCAGAGTCGATCGGCTACGGCATCGACATGATCCGCTCCGGCCGGGCCGACGTGGTGATCGCCGGCGGCGCGGAGGCGGCGATCATGGCACTCAACGTCGGCGCGTTCGCCCGGATGGGCGCGATGTCCACCAGGAACGATGAGCCCGAGCGCGCCTCGCGGCCGTTCGACAGGGGCCGCGACGGGTTCGTGCTCGGCGAGGGCGCGGGCGTGGTGATCCTCGAGTCGCAGGAGCATGCGGTCGCGCGCGGCGCGCGCATCTACGCGGTGGCGGCGGGCGCCGGGTACTCCTCTGACGCCCACCACATCGCGCTCGGGGCGCCGGACGGCGAGGGCGTGGCGTTCGCGATCAGCGCGGCGCTGCGCAACGGGGGCATCTCGCCGTCCCAGGTGGTGCACGTGAACGCGCACGCCACCTCCACGCCGGGCGGCGACCCGC
This sequence comes from uncultured Actinomycetota bacterium, assembly GCA_963844925.1. Lineage (GTDB taxonomy): Bacteria > Actinomycetota > Actinomycetes > Streptosporangiales > Streptosporangiaceae > Trebonia. The sequence goes on from CAWJQG010000004.1 coordinate 292,700, forward strand.
TCGAGGCGCGGGCCATCGAGACCGCGCTCGGGTCCGACGCGGCCGGGGTCGTCGTGTCGGCCACCAAGTCGATGACCGGGCACCTGCTCGGCGGGGCGGGCGCGGTCGAGACGGTGGCCGCGATCATGGCGCTGGTCGACCGGACGGCGCCGCCGACCATCAACCTTGACGACCCCGATGACGACCTGGCCATCGACCTCGCCACCAAGCCGCGCTCGCTCGCTCCCCGAGTCGAGGGCGCGCCCATGGCGGTGCTCAACGACGCGTTCGGCTTCGGCGGGCACAATGTCGCGCTCGCGTTCACCGAGTACATTCCCGCTTCTTCAAAGGCTGCGGAGGCCTGATCGCGATGACTGCTCTTTCTCAGGCCAGCGAGGCCAGCGACAAGCCAGCGGCCGAGGCCCACCTGCCGCGGGACCCGATCGCGAGGCTGGCGGCGCTGTTCGACTCCGGCACGATGTCGGTGCTGACCACGGTCCCGTACGAGGGCTCGGGCGCGGTCGCCGCGGCCGGCCTCGTCGACGGGTCCGGCGCGGTCGCGTTCGCCTCCGACCCCCGGGTCCAGGGCGGCGCTATGGGCACCGAGGGGTGCGCGGTGATCGTCGCCGCCTACGACGAGGCCATCGCCCGGGGCGTGCCGATCATCGGCCTGTGGCACTCCGGTGGCGCCCGGCTGGCCGAGGGAGTGGCTAGCCTGCACGGGGTCGGGGCGGTGTTCGCGGCGATGACCGCCGCGTCCGGCGTGGTGCCGCAGATCTCGGTGGTGCTCGGCCCGGCGGCGGGCGGCGCGGCCTACGGGCCGGCCCTGACTGACATCGTGATCCTCTCGCACGCCGGCCGGATCTTCGTGACCGGCCCCGACGTCGTCCGCTCGGTGACCGGCGAGGACGTCGACATGATCCGGCTCGGCGGCCCCGAGGTGCACAGCCGCAGGTCCGGCGTGGTCCACCTGGTCGCGGAGCACGACGGCGAGGCGCTCGGCTACGCGCGCTCGCTGGTGTCATTCCTGTCCGACCAGGGCAAGTTCTCCGTCGAGTCGGTCGCCGAGCGCGACCTGACCGGGGTGCTGCCCGAGTCCGCGAAGCGCGCCTACGACGTGCATCTGGTCATTAACAAGCTGCTCGACGACAAGGGGATCGAGCTGCACCCGCGGTGGGCGCCGAACATCGTGACGACCCTCGGCCGCCTCGGCGGCCGGACCGTCGGCGTGATCGCCAACAACCCGATGCGCCTCGGCGGCTGCCTGGACTCGGCGTCAGCCGAGAAGGCCGCCCGCTTCGTGCGATTCTGCGACGCCTTCGGGGTGCCGCTGGTGGTGCTGGTGGACGTGCCCGGGTACCTGCCAGGCGTCGGCCAGGAGTGGGACGGCGTGGTCCGCCGCGGCGCGAAGCTGCTGCACGCCTTCGCCGAGGCCGGCGTTCCGCGAGTGACGCTGGTGACCCGCAAGTCCTACGGCGGCGCCTACATCGCGATGAACTCCAAGTCCCTCGGCGCGACCAAGGTGTACGCCTGGCCGGGCGCCGAGATCGCCGTCATGGGCGCGATCGCCGCCGTGCGCGTCCTGCACAAGCGGAAGCTCGCCGCCGTCCCCGCCGACCAGCTGCACGAGGCCGAGGCCGAGCTCGCCGCCGAGCACGAGGCCACCATCGGCGGCCTGGACCGCGCGGTCGAGATCGGCGTCGTCGACGAGATCATCTCCCCCGCCGCCACCGCCGCCGCTCTGGTCACAGCGCTCGCCGCCGCCCCGAGCCGCCGCGGCCAGCACAAGAACATCCCGCTCTAGTCAGCCGAGCGGCCGGCGCAGGGGTACGACCCCGCGCCGGCCGCTCTTTTTGCTTGTGTTGAACGGTCCGTTGCTCCGCCAGTCCGGCCAGGCGGTAGCCCATCCGGGATATGACGCGGGAGCCAGGCGCGCCCGGGAGGGCGCTTCTTGCTGTTATCCCGAATGAGCGAGGTTCGAGAAAGATCGTGGACCGTTGTATACATCCCCGTGTACACAACGGTCCACGATAACGTCGATCGATCGGCGGACGGTTTGCTTTGTCTGTCCGGCCCGCCGGTCGCCGATCCGCGATACGTCTCGCCAGCGACGTCGCCCTGCGCCCTGCGCGCCCTGCGCCCTGCGCCCTGCGCTTCTTGCTGTTATCCCTGGCTCAGCTCAGTCGCGCGTCGGCGTACGCGGCCATCGCGTCACGCTGGTACTCGGCGAGGCCGACGGCGATCTGGTCGTAGGCCGACTTGAACCGCGGGTCGTCGACGTACATCTGCCCGAGCCCCTTGTACGCGGCCGCTGTGGGCGTCCAGAACCAGCACACGCCCTGGTAGTGGGCGTCGACCTCGGCCAGCACGGCCGGGCTGTCGGGCGGCGATCCCGTGGCCATGAGCTCGGCCATCCGGATCATCTGCGCGGTGGTCTCCCGCTGCACGCGCTCGAGGTCCTGCGGAGTGCTGGCGGCCACGAACTGCCGGGATTGCTCCCACTGCGACGGCCATCGCTCGCGAGCCTCCGCCTCGTACTGCGCCGGATCGAAGCCCTCGAAGAGGTTCTCCGGCTTGCTGATTTTCGGCATATCGGTGACGACCTTCCTTTCCTCCAGTTCAGCGATGGTGCGCTCTACCGTCCCGGCCAGGGTGGCGAGCCGGTCCCGTTCCGCGAGGAGCCGCTTGTGATGCGCCCGGAGGGCCGCTATCTGGTCGGCCTGATGGTCCAGGACACTGGCGATCTCCGCCAGACCAAGGCCCAATTCCCGCAGCACAAGGATCTGCTGCAAGCGCAGCAGATCGTCCTCGCCGTAGTGCCGGTAGCCGTTGCCGGCAACCCGCCCAGGCGGGAGCAGCCCGATCTCGTCGTAATGCCGCAGAGTCCGAGAAGTCACTCCGGACATCCGGGCGACCTCCGCGATCGACCAGGACATGACCGTCTCCCATCAGCTCGGCCGGTTTCTCCGGCCTCGTCAACGACAATAAAAGTTGACGCAGCGGAAAGGTCAAGCGCTGCCCGGACCTGCTGGGTCGATGCTCAGCTCCCCTACTTGGGCTGCTGGTGCGGCTACTTGGCCGGGGGCTTGGGGATGCCGTCGCTGCCTGCGGACGGGCCGGTGGGCGGTTCATCGGAGGCAGGCGGGGCGGGCGAGGCGGGCGAGGCGGGCGCTTCCTTGGGGGCGTCCGTGGCGGCCGGCGCCGCCGGCGCCGCCGGGGCCGCGGCTGCCGTGGCGGCGCGGGACTCGGCGATCAGCTCCTCCAGACGGGGACCCTGGAGGCGGCGGAAGGTGCGGTGGGCGCGGGCCCGGTCGAGGATGGCCACCTCAAGCTGGGCGGCCGGCAGCTCGGCGGGGGCGCCGTTCGCGGCCGCCCCGGCCGACGCGGAAGCCTTCCCGGCCGCCCCGGCCGACGATGAAGCCGCGCCGGCCTGGGTGGACGGCGCCGGGGCGGACAGGGCGTCGAGCGCGGCGCCCAGCGCCTCGGTCAGCGACATGTCGTCAGAGAACCGCTCCTTGAGCGCGGCCGAGACCGTGTCGGCCTGGCCGCCGAAGGCGACGAAGCCCGGCTCGTCGGAAACCGAGCCGTCCCACCGGATCCGGTAGATCTGGTCGCTGTCCGGCCGCAGGCCTACCTCGGCGACCACGATCTCCACCTCGTACGGCTTCATCGACTCGGTGAAGCTCGTGCCGAGCTGCTGCGCGTACCAGTTGGCGAGGCCGCGCGCGGTGACGTCGCCCCGGTCGAACGAGTAGCCGGTGAGGTCGGCGTAGGTGACGCCGGCCTTGCGCAGCACCTCGTACTCGTTGTACCGGCCGACCGCGGCGAACGCGATCCGGTCGTAGATCTCGCTGATCTTGTGCAGCACGGTCGAGACGTTCGGCGTCACCATCAGGATGCCGCCCGCGTATTGCAGCGCCACCGAGCTGCGGCTGCGCGCCACGCCCTTGCGCGCGTAGTCGTCCTTGTCGCGCATTTGCTGCTCGGCCGAGACGTAAAACGGCATGGACACCGCGGGCGCTCCCTTCGCTGGTCGAGTTGCGGGTGTTGCTGGTGGGGTGGAGGTCGGTGCGGGTGGGATGGAGGTCGGTGGGGGTCAGTGGGGGGACTGCGGCTTGGGTTGCCAGCCGGCTCAGCTGGCGGTGCGGAGCGGGGCGTTCGGGCCGTCGGGCGAGCGCATCCGCCCGGCCACGACCTGCTCCGCGTACTCGGCGGACTCGGCGTCCGATAGCCGGTGGAAGCCGTCGTCGGTGATCGTGGCGATCACCGGGAAGAGCTGCCGGGTGAGGTCGGGGCCGCCGGTGGCCGAGTCGTCGTCGGCCGCGTCGTAGAGCGCCTGCACGCACGAGAGCACCGCGTCGGCGGCGGACATGTCATCGCGGTAGAGCTTCTTCAGCGCGGACTTGGCGAAGATCGAGCCGGACCCGATCGAGTGGTAGCGGTGCTCCTCGTACGGGCCGCCCGCCACGTCGTAGCTGAAGATCCGGCCCAGTCCTGAGTCCTCGTCGTACCCGGCGAAGAGCGGGACGGCGGCGAGGCCCTGCATGGCCCCGGCGAGGTTGTCCCTGACCATCTTGGCCAGCCGGTGCGCCTTGCCCTCGAGGGTGAGCGACCGGCCCTCCATCTTCTCGTAGTGCTCGAGCTCGACCTGGAAGAGCCGGATGAACTCCAGGCCGATGCTGGCCACGCCCGCGATCCCGATCGCCGAGAACTCATCGCTGCGGAGCACCTTGTCCACGTCCCGCTTGATGATCATGTTCCCTGCGGTCGCCCGCCGGTCGCCGGCCATCACCACGCCGCGCTCGCAGGCCGCCGCCACGATCGTGGTGGCGTGCGGCAGGCTCTTGATCATCTCGTTGGCCACGTCGCCCCCGTCGGGGAGACCTCGGCCGCGAAATCCGATCGGCAGCAGGTCCGGCGCGTACCCGTTGAGGAACTCCGTAAACGACGGAACCCGCGCCGTCGTGAACGCAGCCGGCTGACCTACCCCGATGCCGTCGAAGGATCCTCCCACGCCGCCGCCTCCCTGCCGAGTCTGTTGTTCTTGTGCAGACACTACCGTCCGTTCTGAACGCGCTTAACTGCCGAGCAGCCCGGACTTTTTCGCCTAACGCGAACCGGGCCTACTCGACTACTGGCCGCCCTTCTGAACGTAGCTGCGGACGAACTCCTCGGCGTTCTCTTCGAGCACCTCGTCGATCTCGTCCAGGATCGCGTCGACGTCATCGGAGAGCTTTTCGTGCCGCTCCTTGACCTCTTCGGTGGACGCCGCTTGGTCCTCTTCCGTCTCCTCGGTGCGCCGCGTCGTCTGCCGCTGCCCACCCGTGTCCTTGTTCGTCGCCATCTGTGCCTCCGTCCGTGCTGTCTGGTAACCCGACCGACAGCTCCAACGTTATCCTCGCCCGCGGCGGCCTCGCCCAACCCTGCGCGGACCGCATTGGAATGAAAGCGCTATACCCGGCTAACCCTGCTGAGTCAGCGCGGCCACTAGGTCGCCAGCCGTTCGACAGCGGTCGAGCAGCGCGCCGACGTGCGCCTTCGTCCCGCGCAGTGGCTCGAGCGTGGGCACTCGCTGCAGCGACTCGCGACCCGGGACGTCGAAGATCACCGAGTCCCAGGACGCGGCGGCCACCGCGTCCGCGTACTGCCGCAGGCACCGGCCGCGGAAGTACGCCCTGGTGTCCTCGGGCGGGTTGTCGATCGCCCACTCGATCGCCCGCTCGTCGGTCAGCCGCTCCACCCGGCCGCGCATCGCGATCTGGTTGTACAGGCCCCGCTGCTGCCGCACGTCGGAGTACTGGAGATCGATCAGCTGGAGCTTGGGCGCATCCCAGGCGAGGCCGTCGCGGCTGCGGTAGCCGTTGAGCAGTTCGAGCTTGGCGACCCAGTCCAGCTCGCGGGAGAGCTGCATCGGGTCCTCGGCCAGCCGGGTGAGCACCGACTCCCAGCGGGCGAGCACGTCCGCGGTCATCGGGTCCACGTCGGAGCCGTACCGGTCCTCGGTGAACTTGCGGGCCAGCTCCAGGTACTCGGTCTGCAGCTGCACGGCGGTCATCTTCCGGCCGTCCCGCAGCGTCACCGGGTACTTCAGCGTCGGGTCGTGGGAGACCGCGCGCAGGTCGGCGACGGGGGCCTCGAGGGAGAGGTCCGCGCTGAAGAACCTCTCCTCGATCATCGCCAGCACCAGGGCGGTGGTGCCCATCTTCAGGTAGGTGGACACCTCGCTCATGTTCGCGTCGCCGATGATGACGTGCAGCCGCCGGTACTTCTCCGGATCGGCGTGCGGCTCGTCGCGGGTGTTGATGATCGGCCGCTTGAGCGTGGTCTCGAGGCCGACCTCGACCTCGAAGAAGTCCGCTCGCTGGCTGATCTGGAAGCCGGTCCCCCGGCCGTCGGCGCCGATGCCGACCCGGCCCGCGCCGCAGATCACCTGGCGGGTGGCGAAGAACGGGGTGAGGTACTTCACGATGTCGGCGAAGGGCGTCGAGCGGCGCATGAGGTAGTTCTCATGCGTCCCGTAGGAGACGCCCTTGTTGTCGGTATTGTTCTTGTACAGGTGGATGGGGTGGCTGCCGGGCACGGTGGCCGCCTTGGCCGCCGCCTCCGCCATGATCCGTTCGCCCGCCTTGTCCCAGATCACCACCGACAGGGGGTTGGTGCACTCGGGGGCGGAGTACTCGGGGTGCGCGTGGTCGACGTAGAGCCGCGCCCCGTTGGTCAGGATGACGTTGGCAAGCCCCAGGTCCTCGTCGGTGAGCTGGGTAGAGTCCGCGGTCTCGCGCGCGAGGTCGAACCCGCGGGCGTCCCGGAGCGGGTTCTCCTCTTCGAAGTCCCACCGCGCGCGGCGCGCCCGCGCGGCGGTGGCCGCCTGGTAGGCGTTGACGATCTGCGATGAGGTCACCATCGCGTTGGCACCCGGCTGACCCGGTACGGAAATGCCGTACTCGGTCTCGGTGCTCATGACCCGCAGCACACTCATAGTTCTTCAGCGTAGTGCCTGCCGGCAGACACCTTCGTCTGCCGGCCCGGCTGCCGTGTGTCGGGTAAACACCGCGGGGTTCAGCACAGCTCCGATCAAAGGTACTGACCGGTGTTGGCGACTGTGTCGATGGAGCGGCCCGCCTCGGTGCCCGTCTTGCCGGAGACCAGAGTGCGGATGTAGACGATGCGCTCGCCCTTCTTGCCGGAGATGCGCGCCCAGTCGTCGGGGTTGGTGGTGTTGGGCAGGTCCTCGTTCTCGCTGAACTCGTCCACGCAGGCGGCGAGGAGATGCGAGACGCGGATGCCCTTCTGGCCGGCCTCGAGGAACTCCTTGATGGCCATCTGCTTGGCGCGGGCCACGATGTTCTCGATCATGGCGCCGGAGTTGAAGTCCTTGAAGTACAGGACCTCCTTGTCGCCGTTGGCGTAGGTGACCTCGAGGAAGCGGTTCTCCTCGGTCTCGGAGTACATCCGCTCCACGGTCCGCTGGATCATCGCGTCCACCGTCGCCTGCTTCGACCCGCCGTGCTCCTTCACATCGTCGGGGTGCAGCGGCAGGCCGGTGAGCACGTACTTGGTGAAGATGTCCTTGGCCGCCTCGGCGTCCGGCCGCTCGATCTTGATCTTGACGTCCAGGCGGCCAGGCCGCAGGATCGCCGGGTCGATCATGTCCTCGCGGTTGGAGGCGCCGATGACGATGACGTTCTCCAGGCCCTCAACGCCGTCGATCTCCGACAGCAGCTGGGGGACGATGGTGTTCTCCACGTCGGAGGAGACGCCGGACCCGCGGGTGCGGAAGATCGAGTCCATCTCATCGAAGAACACGATCACCGGCATGCCCTCGGAGGCCTTCTCGCGAGCGCGCTGGAAGACCAGGCGGATGTGCCGCTCGGTCTCGCCGACGTACTTGTTGAGGAGTTCCGGGCCCTTGATGTTGAGGAAGAAGGACTTGCCCTCCGCGGGCTTCTTCGCCCCGGTGAGGCCGGCCGCCGCGTCCGCCTCGGCCTTGGCCTGGACCTGCTTGGCCAGGGAGTTCGCCACCGCCTTGGCGATGAGCGTCTTGCCGCAGCCAGGCGGGCCGTAGAGCAGCACGCCCTTCGGCGGGCGGAGCTGGTGCTCCTTGTACAGATCAGCGTGCAGGTAGGGCAGCTCGATGGCGTCGCGGATCTGCTCGATCTGCGACGTCAGGCCGCCGATGTCGGTGTAGGCGATGTCGGGGACCTCTTCGAGGATGAGCTCCTCGACCTCGGCCTTGGGAATCCGCTCGTAGACGTAGCCGGACCGGGGCTCGAGCAGCAGGGAGTCACCGCTGCGCAGCACCGAGTCGAGCAGCGGATTGGCCAGCCTGACCACCCGCTCCTCATCGGCGTGCGAGATCACCAGGGCGCGCTCGCCGTCGGCGAGCAGCTCCTTGAGCATGACGATCTCGCCGATGGTCTCGTAACCCTGGGCGATGACGATGTTCAGTGCCTCGTTGAGCACGACCTCCTGGCCGGGCCTGAGCTCATCGAGTTCGATGTTGGGGCTGACGTTGACCCGCATCTTGCGGCCGCCGGTGAAGACGTCCGCGGTGTTGTCCTCGCACGCAGCGAGGAAGATGCCGAAGCCGGATGGCGGCTGTGCCAGCCGGTCGACCTCCTCCTTGAGCGCCAGGATCTGGTCTCGTGCCTCGCGCAGCGTCGAAGCCAGGCGCTCATTCTGACCGCTGACCGACGTGAGTGAGGCCTCTGCCTCTCGGAGCCGCTCTTCGAGCAAGCGGACCTGGCGTGGTGAATCGGCGAGCCTTCGGCGCAGAACAGCGATCTCTTCATCGAGGAAGGAGATCTGCGCTGTGAGGCTGCTCACCTCATCCTCGTGCCGCGAAGCCCGACCGCTGTCGTCCCTAGCCACCACGGCCCTCACCTCCTCCCGGGGAGTATGAATCTAACTCGACCTTACCTATCTGGCGGTCTTTCCTAACATCCCAGCGAGTATTCGATTGGTAACACAAGCCTCTCCGAGGAGAGAAACCGCAGGCCAGCGGCACAATCACAACAGAGAGTTATATCTCTATCACGTATAGTGTTTATTTATTCGGCCGGCGGCTCGGCGTCACCCTCGGGATGCGCTCCCTTGGCTGGCCGGCGGCGGCGCGGCGGCGGCGTCACGCCGTCGGCGAGCCGCCTGGCGGTGACCAGGAACCCGGTGTGCCCGATCATCCGGTGGTCCGGCCGGACCGCGAGCCCCTCGACGTGCCAGCCCCGGTAGAGCGTCTCCCAGGCGGCCGGCTCGTAGAACGAGCCGTGCCCGCGCAACTCCTCGACGATCCGCGACAGCTGCGTCGTGGTCGCGACGTAACAGCAGATCAGCCCGCCACCGATCAGGGCTCGGGCCGCGTCGGCCACGTTCTCCCAGGGATCGACCATGTCCAGGATCACCCGGTCGAACCAGCCGCCCGTCGGCGGCGAGGCGTCTTCGGTGCCGGAGTAACCACGGTCCGTTACTCCTGCGCTTTCCAGTGCCGCCGCCGCGGAGAGTTCGGCGGTGACCAGCCGCCACCACGGGGGGACCTCGCGGAAGTATTTCCGCACGTTCGCGCGGGCGATCTCGGCGAAGTCGGCCCGGGCCTCGAAGGAGACCAGGGCGCCGTCCGGTCCGGTCGCCCGGAGCAGCCAGCAGGAGAGCGCGCCGGAGCCCGCGCCCGCCTCGAGGACCCGGGCGCCGGGGAAGACGTCGGCGTAGGCGAGGATCTGGGCCGCGTCCTTCGGGTAGACGATGGCAGCGCCGCGCTTCATGGCCAGGGTGTAGTCCGCCAGGAGGGGCCGCAGCGCCACGTACTGCGTGCCGCTGGTCGCGGTCACCACGCTGCCCTCAGGGGCGCCGATCAGGTCATCGTGGCCGAGCGCCCCCCGGTGGGTGTGGAACGCCGCCCCGGGCTGCAGGACTATCTGGTGCATGCGGCCCTTGGGGTCCGTGAGCTGCACCTGGTCTCCGGCCTCGAACGGGCCGCGCTGAGCTGCCTGCCACTGTGTCACCCGGCTAGGGTAGCGAGCGTCAGATCCCGGCGAAGACCTGGTCGAGGTCGCGGGCGGAGAGCACGCCGTAGACCTGACCCGTCTCCTCGACGAGCAGGTACTCGGTGGCGGCGGGCGCGCGGCGCAGCGCGTCGAGCAGCGTCATGCCCGCAATATCGGCGTTGAGGATGATGCTCGGGTCGATCGTCCTGGCCAGCGAGCCGACGTCGACCCAGGGGCGGCGCTGCGGCGGGGTGGCCGTCACCGCGGCCTCGTTGACGATCGCGATCGGCTTGTTCTCGTGATCGACGACGACGATCGCGCGGGCGCTGGCCTCATCGGCCCGCCTGATCGCCTCGGCCAGCGGGGTGGCGGCCGGCACCGAGATCGCCCGCCGGCCAGCCGGCGGGCCTGCAGCGCGGGCAGCCGCTCGCGGAACCTGGTCGCCTTGATCGACTGGCTCGCGCCGGTCCACATGAACCCGGCGATCACGATGACCCAGAGCGTGGACACCATGTCACCGCCGCTGAGACCGCCGGTGAAGAACGGGATGGCGAGCAGCCCGAGGGCGAGGATCCGCCCGACCCAGGCGGCGGCGATGGTGGCGGAGTTCGGCTTCTTGGTGAACAGCCAGATCACGGCCCGGAGCATCCGGCCGCCGTCCAGCGGCAGGCCCGGGAGCAGGTTGAAGAGCCCGACGATGATGTTGGCGAACATCAGCTGCCTGATCAGCGCGCCGGTCACGCCGGTGGTGACCACCTGGGACAGGCCCCAGCCGAGCGCGCCGAGCAGCAGCGAGAGGGCCGGCCCGGCGGCGGCGATGGCGAACTCGCGGCCGGGGGTGGGAGCCTCGCGGTCGATCTCGGAGATGCCGCCCAGGGGGTAGAGCAGGATGCGCCGGACCGGCAGCCCGAAGCCGCGCGCCACCAGCGAGTGGCTCAGCTCGTGCACCAGCACGGAGACGTAGAGCAGGACCACGAAGGCGGCGGCGACCACGTACCTGGTCGTGTTGCCCTGCAGGCTGTTCGACAGGTCATTCGCGTAAATGACGATGAAGACGCCGGCGATGATGAACCAGTACGGCGAGACGTGCACGGGTATCCCGAACGGCCGCGCCACGACGAAGCCGCTGCTGCCGTGAACCGCGCTGCTCCGGCTGCTCCTGCTGGCCACTTGCCACAAGTCCGATGCTACGTGCATCGGCGGTGCGGCGCGGGTCACCTAGGTGCTTCGGGTTCGCTGCGAAATGTCGGCGGGCTGCCCTACGGTGGCCAGTGTGGACTTGGAAAACGTAGTGGATGCGGCGATCGATCACGGCCCGGGGCCGGCGCTTCGGGGTCGCGGGCGACCCGCCGTCGGCGCTGTCGCCGTCGCGCGCGGCCGACTTCATGACCTGCCCGTTGCTGTACCGGTTCCGGGTGATCGACCGCATCCCGGAGCCGCCGACCACCGCGACCGCGCGCGGCACGCTGGTGCACGCCGTCCTTGAGCGGCTGTTCGACCTGCCCGCGGCGGCTCGTACGCCCGCTGCCGCGCCGGAAATGCTGGTCCCCGAGTGGTCGCGGTTGTGCGACGGCGACGAGCTGCTGGCGGCCTTGATAACCGACGATGAGGAACGGTCCCGTTTCGTCGCGGATGCGGCCGCGGCCCTGACGGGCTACTTCAAGCTGGAGGACCCGCGGCGGCTCGAGCCCGCCGAGCGCGAGTGGTACGTGGAGGCGGAGCTGGCGTCCGGGCTGCGGCTGCGCGGTTACATCGACCGGGTCGACGCGACGCCGGCCGGCGACCTGCGGATCGTCGACTACAAGACCGGCCGGGTGCCGCTTGAGGCGTACGAGTCGAGCGCGCTGTTCCAGATGAAGTTCTACGCGCTGGTGATCTGGCGGCTGCGCGGGGTGATACCGCGGCTGCTGCAGCTCATGTACCTGTCGGGCGACGGCGAGGTGCTGCGCTACTCCCCCGACGAGGCCGACCTGCTCGCCACCGAGCGGAAGCTGAACGCGCTCTGGGCCGCGATCTCGCGGGCGCGGGAGACCGGCGACTTCCGGCCCCGGCCGGGCAAGCTGTGCGACTGGTGCCGGCACAAGGCGCTCTGCCCGGCCTTCGGCGGGACGCTGCCGCCGATGCCGGCGCGCGGAGCGGCATCGGCTGGCGGCGGGGCGGCCGTGGACGGGGCGACTGTCGGCGTCGGTGCTCAGGCCGACGTTCCGGTGGTGGCGTAGGCGGCTCGTGGCTGACGCGGTCGGTTCTGGGCTGGCGCGGCCGTTCTTGGCTCCGTGGCTGACGCGATCGTTCTTGCTGTTATCTTTTCGTTTGACAACACGAGATTAGTCTCATGATACTAATCTCATGAATCTGACTCGGCTGATGGCGCTCGGGACGCTCGCGCGCTACGGGCCGCAGCACGGGCACCAGATCCGGCGGCTGGCCGACCTCACGAACGTCGGCGAGTGGGGCGGGGTGTCCGTCGGGGCGCTCTACCGGGAACTGCGCACGATGGAGGGCGAGGGCCTGGTCGAGACCGTCCGCACCGAGAAGGTGGGGCGCGGCCGGCCAGGACCGTGTACGAGATCACCGGCGATGGCCGGATGGAGCTCCAGTCGCTGCGCGAGCAGGCGATCAAGCCCGCCGGGTTCGGACCCGACGCCCTCGGCGTGGCTCTGACGTTCGCGGCCGAGGGGATGGACCCCGCCGAGCTCCAGGACACCCTGCGGGCGCGGCGGAACCGGCTGGAGATCAGCGCGGTCGAGCTCGCCGCCGAGGTCGACCGCCTGACGGCCAAGGGGTACCTGGGCGTATTCCAGGAGGCGATCATGCGGCGCGGCGTGATGCACTACGAGGCCGAGGTGCGCTGGCACGACGAGCTCGACGCGGTGCTCGCCGCGGCGCCCGAGCCGCGCGCCGCGCTGCTGCCGACGGGGCAACCGGATCGCGCGCGGGCGATGGCCGGCCGCTCTGTTTCGTCCGCACCTAAGGCGGGCGAAACAACAAAACGTAGTTCGCGATACTACTTGAATTATATCGAGATATTACTCGATACTGACTGAAGTCTGCAACGCCACCACCCCAACCCCGGCCTACTATGAGGGGAAGCAACGATTATGCCGATCATCGAGGCCAGGGGCCTCGCTCGGACGTTCACGAGCAGGAAACGGACCGTGCACGCGGTGCGCGGGGTCGATCTCACGGTCGAGGCCGGCGAGATCGTCGGCTTCCTCGGGCCGAACGGGGCGGGCAAGACCACCACCCTGCGGATGCTCACCACGCTGCTCGAGCCGACGGCCGGCAGCGCCACCGTGGCCGGCGCGGACCTGCGCCGCAACCCCCTGGAGGTGCGGCGGCGGATCGGGTACGTGCCGCAGGCGATCGGGCAGACCATGGGCGGCACCGACCCGGAGTGCCTGGTCGACGAGGAACTGCTCGACCAGGCGGCCCTCTACCGGATTCCGAAGGCGGACGCGGTCCGCCGGACGGCGGTGCTGACCAGCCAGCTTGACCTCGGCGGGCTCGACAAGCGGCCGGTCAAGACGCTGTCGGGCGGGCAGCGGCGGCGGCTGGAGATCGCGCTCGGCCTGGTCCACGAGCCCTCGCTGGTCTTCCTCGACGAGCCCACCACCGGGCTGGACCCGCAGAGCCGGTCGAACCTGTGGGAGCACATCAGGGGACTGCGGCGGATCTGGGCACCACCGTCTTCCTCACCACGCACTACCTCGAGGAGGCGGACGCGCTGTGCGACCGCGTGTTCATCATCGACAACGGCGTGACGGTGGCGTCGGCACCCCCGACGAGCTCAAGCGGCAGGTGTCGGGCGACGTGGTGACGCTGGCGGTGAACGGCGCGCCCGACAAGGCGCGCGAGCTGCTTGACCGGCAGCCGATCGTCTCCGAGGTCGTCGTGGCCGGGGACGGAGGCCTGCGGCTGAACGTCTTCAACGGCGCGGAGGCGCTGCCGGCGCTGCTGCGCGTGCTCGACGACGCGGGCATCACGCTGGCCTCGATCAACCTGGCGCGGCCGACGCTCGACGACGTGTTCCTGACCATGACCGGGCGGTCGCTGCGCGACGACTCGCCCAACGCCGGCGCCGACGCCGGCGCCGCGCCGAATCCCAGCCAGCGAGCAAGGAGTAGCCGCCATGTCGTTCATCCATGACACGCTGGTCGTCTTCCGACGGGAGCTGCGGCTCAGCCTGCGCAACCCTGCCTGGGTGGTGATCGCGCTGATGCAGCCGGTGCTGTACCTGGTGCTGTTCGGACCGCTGCTGACGAAGCTGCCGGCCGGGACGCTTGGCGGGTCCTCGGGCCAGGGAGCGCCGGGAGCGCGGAGGCGTACCGGTTCTTCGTGCCGGGGCTGCTGATCCAGCTCGGCCTGTTCGGCTCGACGTTCGTCGGGTTCGCCATCATCTCGGACTGGCGCGGCGGGGTGATCGAGCGGTTCCGGGTCACCCCGGTCTCGCGGCTGGCTGTCATGTCCGGCCGGGTGCTGCGGGATACCCTGGTGCTGGTCGTCCAGGCGGTGATCCTGGTGCTCGTCGGGGTGGCGTTCGGGCTGCGGGCGCCGGTCAGCGCGGTGCTGATCAGCCTCGGCTTCATCGTGTTCGTCGCCGTCGGCCTCGCCTCGGTGTCGTACGCGACCGCCCTCACGGTCAAGAGCGAGGACGCGTTCGCGCCGATGCTCAACTCGGTCATCGTCCCGCTGGTGCT
>CAWJQG010000005.1:0-248230 GCA_963844925.1 uncultured Actinomycetota bacterium
AAACTGAATAACCGAAGTAGTACGCGTATCGCAAGCGGCCCGGGCAAGCTGGGCCGCGCCCCCGGTTGGAGGCCGGGGCCCGTCCTGGGCAGGGGCGGGAGGCGGTGCGGAGGACCTCCACCACACGAAGGAGAACTGCCCCAGAATGGCACGTATCTCTGGCGTTGACCTGCCGCGTGAGAAGCGGCTTGAGATCGCCCTGACCTATGTCTACGGCATCGGCCGTACCCGGGCAACGGAGACCCTCGCCGCCACCGGCGTGAGCGGCGACACCCGGGTCCACGCCCTCGGCGAGGACGACCTGGCCAAGCTGCGCGAGTGGATCGACGCGAACTACCAGGTCGAGGGTGACCTCCGCCGCGAGGTCGCTGCCGACATCCGCCGCAAGATCGAGATCGGCTGCTACCAGGGCATCAGGCACCGCAAGGGTCTGCCGGTGCACGGTCAGCGGACGCAGACCAACGCGCGTACCCGCAAGGGCAAGAAGAAGACCGTCGCCGGCAAGAAGAAGGCCGGAAAGAAGTAACCCGGTCCCCGGGTGATCACCTCAACCAGGAGCTTAAAGACAGATGCCGCCGCGCAAGAGCAGCCAGCAGGGCGCGCCCAAGAAGGTGCGCCGCAAGGAGCGGAAGAACGTAGCCCACGGGCACGCTCACATCCGGTCCACGTTCAACAACACCATCGTCTCGATCACCGACCCGGTCGGGAACGTGATCTCGTGGGCGTCCTCCGGCCAGGTCGGGTTCAAGGGATCGCGCAAGTCGACCCCGTACGCAGCCCAGCAGGCCGCCGAGGCCGCAGCGCGCCGAGCCATGGAGCACGGCATGCGCAAGGTCGACGTCTTCGTCAAGGGACCGGGCTCCGGCCGGGAAACCGCCATCCGGTCGCTGCAGGCGACCGGCCTCGAGGTCGGTTCCATCCAGGACGTCACCCCCGTTCCGCATAATGGCTGCCGCCCGCCCAAGCGTCGGCGCGTGTGAGGAGAGACTGATGGCACGATACACAGGGCCGGACTGCAAGCTGTGCCGCCGGGAAAAGGTAAAGCTGTTCCTGAAGGGCGCCAAGTGCGATGGGCCCAAGTGCGCCATCGAGATCCGCCCCTACCCGCCGGGCGAGCACGGCCGCATCCGGCAGAAGGACAGCGAGTACCTGCTGCAGATTCGCGAGAAGCAGAAGGCCCGCCGGATCTACGGCGTGCTCGAGAAGCAGTTCGAGGGCTACTACGAAGAGGCCGCCCGCAAGTCCGGCCGTACCGGCGAGACCCTGCTGCAGATCCTCGAGAGCCGGCTGGACAACGTCGTGTTCCGCGCCGGGTTCGCCAAGAGCCGCGACATGGCCCGCCAGCTGGTCACGCACGGTCACTTCCTGGTGAACGGCAGGCGGGTTAACATCCCGTCCTACCGGGTTCGCGAGAACGACGTCGTCGAGGTGGCGCGCAAGTCCCTTGAGCTGACCCCGATGGTCATCGCCCGCGCTGAGGTGGGCGAGCGGACGGTTCCGGCCTGGCTTGAGGTCATGCCCGACCAGATGCGCATCCTGGTGCACCAGCTCCCAGGCCGGGCGCAGATCGACACCCAGGTCCAAGAGCAGCTCATCGTCGAGTACTACTCGAAGTAAACTTGTACTAAACGGCGAGTGACAGCCACCCGCCGCCGTTCACGGTGTCATATAGCGGGCACCTGAAAGGAAGTCTCATGCTCATCGCACAGCGCCCCTCCCTTGGTGAGGAGCAAATCGGCGACTACCGGTCGAAGTTCACGATCGAGCCGCTCGAGCCTGGCTTCGGCTACACGATCGGGAACTCGATCCGACGGACCCTGCTCTCCTCCATTCCGGGGGCGGCGGTCACGTCGATCCGCGTCGAGGGTGTGCTGCACGAGTTCACCACCGTGCCTGGGGTCAAGGAGGATGTCACCGACATCATCCTCAACCTCAAGCAGCTGGTCGTCTCCTCCGAGCACGACGAGCCAGTGGTGATGTACCTGCGCAAGCAGGGTCCGGGCGCGGTCACTGCGGCCGACATCGCGCCGCCTGCGGGCGTCGAGGTGCACAACCCGGAGCTGCACATCGCGACCCTCAACGGCAAGGGCAAGCTCGAGATGGAGCTAACGGTCGAGCGCGGCCGCGGCTACGTCTCGGCTACCCAGAACAAGCAGCCGGGTCAGGAGATCGGCCGGATTCCGATCGACTCGATCTACTCGCCCGTGTTGCGCGTCACCTACAAGGTGGAAGCCACCCGAGTCGAGCAGCGCACCGACTTCGACCGGCTCATCCTGGACGTCGAGACCAAGCCGTGCATGCGGCCTCGGGACGCGGTGGCCAGCGCTGGCAAGACGCTGACCGAGCTGTTCGGCTTGGCGCGTGAGCTCAACGTCGATGCCGAGGGCATCGACATCGGCCCGTCGCCGACGGACGCCGCGCTCGCGGCGGACCTGGCGCTGCCGATCGAGGACCTGAACCTCACCGTTCGGTCGTACAACTGCCTCAAGCGCGAGGGCATCCACACCGTGGGCGAACTGGTCGCGCGCAGCGAGCAGGACCTCCTCGACATAAGGAACTTCGGCGCGAAGTCCATCGAGGAAGTCAAGCAGAAGCTGATCGACATGGGCCTGGCGCTCAAGGACTCACCGCCCGGGTTCGACCCGAGCAGCGCCGTGGACAACTTCGGCGGCGAAGAAGAAGAGAGCTACGTCGAGACCGAGCAGTACTAAGCAGTACTGATTCGGCGTCGGCGCGACAGAAAGGGTTTCAATGCCCACGCCTACCAAGGGTGCCCGGATGGGCGGCAGCCCGGCTCACCAGAAGCACATGCTGGCGAACCTGGCCACCTCCCTCTTCGAGCACGGGAAGATCACCACCACCGAGGCTCGGGCGCGCAGGCTGCGTCCGTACGCGGAGAAGCTGATCACCTTCGCCAAGCGCGGTGACATGCACGCCCGCCGCCAGGTGCTGACCGTGATCACGAACAAGGGCATCGTGCACACCCTGTTCACCGAGATCGGTCCGGCCATGGCCGAGCGTCCCGGTGGCTACACCCGGATCACGAAGATCGGCCACCGCAAGGGCGACGCCGCCCCCATGGCGGTCATCGAGCTGGTCACGGAGGAGCTCGGTGCGAGCAAGTCGCGCCGTCGCACCCGCCGCCCGCCAGCCGCTTCGCCCGTCCCCAACGCGGTCGCGGAGGCCGCTGTTGCCGCTGAGGCTGCAGCCGACGCCGAGACCAGGGCCGATCTGGCGGGCGCGCACGGTGCGGAGGACCTCGACGAGGGCCCCGAGGCCGCTGAGCAGAAGCTCGCCATCGAGGAAGAGGCCGCCGCCGACGCGGAGACCGCTGCCGATCTGGCGGGGGCTCACGGCGCGGAGGACCTGGACGAGGACCCCGCCGAGCCGGAGGCTTAGTCTTCGCGACGCATAGCGAACGAGAACGGGCAGCTCACCCAGTGGGCTGCCCGTTTCTCGTTCCGTGGCTTTTTGCGGGTTGCTCTATGGGACTCTGCTGGGGAGGTCGGCGCGTTGATTGATGACCCCGTAGTAGTGCGGGTAAGGATTGATCTCTCATATGACGGGACTGATTTCTCCGGGTGGGCAGCGCAGCCGGGGCGGCGGACCGTCGAGGGCGCACTATCGGAAACGCTCGGGCAGGTGCTGCGGCTGCCTGCGGCGGTGCGGCTGACGGTAGCCGGGCGGACCGATGCCGGAGTGCACGCACGGGGGCAGGTGGCGCAGGCCGATCTCCCGGCCGATGCCTGGGCGGCGAACGCGGACGCGGCCGTGCGGCGGCTGTCCCGGGCGTTGCCGCCGGATCTCAGAGTCCGTGCGATCACACCCGCCCCGGCGGGATTCGACGCGCGGTTCTCGGCGCTATGGCGGCGGTACGCGTACCGGATCTGCGATGACCCGGCCCGGGCGGATCCCCTGCGGCGGCACGACACACTCTGGAACCCGCGCCCGCTCGACCTGGCGGCCATGAACGCTGCCGCGTCGCTGCTGCTCGGCGAGCATGACTTCGCCGCCTTCTGCCGCCGCAGGGAAGGCGCCACCACGGTCCGCGCGCTGCGCCGCCTCGACTGGCAGCGCGATGCCGATGGCGTCGCGGTCGGCACCGTGATCGCCGACGCGTTCTGCCACAACATGGTGCGCGCCCTCGTCGGGGCGCTGATCGCGGTCGGGGAAGGCGACCGCCAGCCGTCCTGGCCGGCCGAGGTGCTCGCGGCGGCCATCCGCGACCCCGGGGTGCAGGTCGTGCCAGCCCGCGGGCTCTGTCTGGAAGAGGTCCGCTACCCGGAGCCGGGCCAGCTGGCCGCTCGCGCCTCCCTCACCCGCCGCCTCCGCACCGCCGCAGACTGAGTTTCCGCCCCCGGCCAGCTACGCGGTGGCGCCAGGGCTGGGCGCGTCGCCCGTGACCATCCGCTGGCTCAGACTGATGTTGGCGGTGCCCGCGACCAGGTCGCTGCTGAACTGCTCGAGCTGGTTGTCTTCCGCCGTCGTGGACGGTGTGGTGCCGTTGACGAACTCAGACCAGGTCAGGATCAGGTAGTGGCCCTTGAACTCCGCCTCGACGACGCCGGTGCCCTGGCCGAGCTTCTTGGCGACGCCCTTGCTCGCGGCCAGCGGCGCGATGAAGTCGTTCTCGTCGACCACCTTGCCCGCGTAGTGCGCCCCGTTGGTGGTGTTCAGGTTGATCACGCCGATGGTGCCCATGATCTTGCCGTCACCCGACACGTAGCTGGCCCGCAGCACCTGCGTGCAGTCCCCGTCCGTCAGCTCCGTGATCAGGCTCGCCCCGATCACCGCGTTGGCGCACGTCTTGTCCACCTTGGTGGTTGCCAGGGTGAACGAGCTGGTGATGTGCCCGCCGGTTTCGTTGTTGACCACGGGCGGGAAGAGCTCGGCGACGGTCAGCGGCGTCGGGTCATCGGCGCGCTCCTCGATGTGGCAGTACGCTCCGTACACCTTGACGCAAGCCTGGGTCGAGGGCTCGGCGCCCGCGGTCGGCAGCGGGCCCTCGCCATTGGCGTTCTTCGCGCTCGAGTCCGGGCGGAGCACGAAAACGTACGCGGCCGCGAGAGCGACGAGCACGGTGGCGACCGCGAGCGCGGCCAGCCCCAGGGGGCGCTTGCCGCGGCGCCCGCCTTGGCCGACAGTCTTGCCTACGCGCGCCTTCTTGGTCTTGCCGCGGCCGTTCTTACCTCTCTTGCCTGCGCCAGGCTGTTCCGTGTCCGCGCCGTAGGGGTTCTGGTAGAGGTCGCCAGCGGCCGCGTAATCGTCGTAGCCGCCCCGGTGGTCGCCGCCGGGCGCAGGGTCATAGCCGACCGCCGGGTCGTTGTAGTCGTCGTAGCCTCGTCCGGCGGCCTCCCGGTAGGAGTCATCCTGGCCGTATCCGTCGCCGTAGCCGCCGCGGACCGTCGTGGGGTAGCCGCCGCTCGGGTTGCGGTCGGCCGTCGGGTAGCCGCCGCTCGGGTTGCGGACCACGGCCGGGTACTCACCGCTCGGGTTGGGCCCAGCTGCGGGGTAGCCGCCGCCGGGGGTGCCGACCACGGTCGGGTAGCCGCCGCTCGGGTTGCGGTCGGCCGTCGGGTAGCCGCCGCTCGGGTTGCGGACCACGGCCGGGTACTCACCGCTCGGGTTGGGCCCAGCTGCGGGGTAGCCGCCGCCGGGGGTGCCGACCACGGTCGGGTAGCCGCCGCTCGGGTTGCGGTCGGCCGTCGGGTAGCCGCCGTAGCCGGGGTAAGGATGGTGGTCGTCGTACTGCTCCTGCGGGCCGGTGCGCGGCACGGCCTGGGGGCCGGAGACCACCGGCCGGGCGGGCGCGGGCATCTGCCCCGGGCCCTGCATCTGCCCCGGGCCCTGCATCTGCCCCGGGCCCTGCGGCTGGCCGGGCGAGGGCGGGTAGCCGCGAACCGGATTGCGCATCGCCTCGCGCGGGCCGGTGCCGTACTCGTCGATGATCCGGCCGTTCAGCGCGTACGTACCGGTGTCAGCGAAGCTGGCGCCAGAGGCCGCGGCGGGCTGCCCACCGTACCAGTCGTTCCCGGCGTCCTGGCCAGGGTAGGCCCCGGAACCGCCGCCGTGCTGGGGCGGGTACCCGCCCCGGGGGCCGGAGCCATCATCCGCCACCTGGTAACGCTGCGGACCTCCGCCGGGCGTCCCGTAGCCCGGTTCGGGCGGCTGGCCGTAGTTCTGCTGGTCGTAGCCGGGTTGCTGCCCGTACGCGCCGACCGGGGCGCCGGGCTGCTGGTAGCCGTAGTCCGCCGGACCGGCATACCCGGCCGGCTGGTCGTAGCCGACCGGCTGGTCGTAGCCGACCGGCTGGTCGTAGCCGCTGGGGCCGCCGTAGGGCGTCTGCGACCCGTACGCGTCGCGCTGGCCGTACTGTGCTTCAGGCCCCTGTGCTCCCGGGCCCGGACCTGGATCCTGCTGCGGGTAACCCCCGTAGCCGTCGCCGCTCTCATAGCCGTAGCCGACGCCGCCGGAGGCATAATCGTCGTAGTCTTCGTTGCCGTAGCCCTGCTGCGTCTCATCGATCCACGAACCCGCGTTGCCTTGCCCCGAGCTGGGCGACGACTGCCTAGGCGGCTGGTGTCCCCAGTCCGCGGGCGTGCGGGAAGCGTCCTCACCCCGGTATCCCATGTCCATGAGGGTAGCGTCCGTACCAACTCGGCAAGGGCTGTCTACAGTATTGGGTGCTGGCGGGGCCATGGGCGGCCCTAGATCAGACGGGCGGTCGAGCGCCCGATAGGCCGGGTGGAGAGCGGGAAACAGACGTCGGAGCCGCTGCCCGGCGCCATGATGACGGCACCCGGAGCGGCGACGGTGCGGTAAGCTGAACAGATAAACGGCAGGGGAGTCTGCGCGCTTTGGCAGTACGCGCGGATTCGAGTATGCTGCATTGGCGTCATCCGCGACGAGCAGCATTTCCCGCTGCGATGACCCGACACTGGATCTCCTGGTAGCAGGGTCTTGAGGATCACGAACCACATGCGAAGGCTAAACGACTGTGCGCACTTTCAGCCCAAAGGACAGTGACATCACGCGTCAGTGGCATGTCATCGACGCCACCGACGTCGTGCTCGGCCGCCTGGCCAGCCATGTGGCGGTGCTGCTGCGGGGCAAGCACAAGCCCATTTTCGCTCCGCACGTCGACACCGGTGACTTCGTCATCGTGATCAACGCGGACAAGGTGGCGCTCACCGGCACCAAGCTGGAGGACAAGCGCGCCTACCGGCACTCCGGATACCCGGGCGGCCTTCGCTCGATCAGCTACGCGGACATGATGGCCAAGCACCCGACGCGCGCCGTCGAGAAGGCGGTCAAGGGGATGATCCCCAAGAACTCGCTTGGCCGTAAGACGTTCAGCAAGCTCAAGGTCTACGCGGGGCCGACGCACCCGCATCAGGCCCAGCAGCCGCAGCCGTACGAGATCCGGCAGATCTCCCAGTAGTAGTGCCGCAAGGAAGCGTGAGGAAGAGCAACGTGGCCGAGCCCACTGGCGTAGAGACGCCCGCAAACGACGCGGCATACTTCACCGAGGAGATTGCCGAACAGCCTTTTGACGCCGAGGACGCCCCCTCGGAGTACACCACCGAGTCCGCCGAGTCGGCAGCAGGACCGCGTGCTACCGCGCGTCGTCCGGTTGTCACCGGCCACGCCAACGGGACGGGCCGCCGCAAGGAGGCCGTCGCGCGGGTGCGCATCGTGCCCGGCACCGGCCAGTGGACGATCAACGGCCGGACCCTTGACTCGTATTTCCCGAACAAGGTTCACCAGCAGATCGTCGGCGAGCCGTTCGTGACGCTCGGCGCCGAGGGAAACTTCGACGTAATCGCGCGCATCGTCGGCGGCGGCGTCTCTGGCCAGGCCGGCGCGCTCCGGCTCGGCGTGGCCCGCGCGCTGATACTCGTGGACCTGGAGAACCGCCCGTCGCTGAAGAAGGCCGGTTTCCTCACCCGGGACGCCCGGGTGACGGAGCGCAAGAAGTACGGCCTCAAGAAGGCCCGCAAGGCTCCTCAGTACTCCAAGCGCTAGTCGCCGGCTGGTACCCGGATCGACCGACATGGGCCGGCTCTTCGGTACTGACGGTGTGCGCGGGGTCGCTGGGGTTGATCTGACGGCTCAGCTCGTCATGGACCTCGCGGTCGCGGCGGTGCCTGTACTGGCATCCGCCGCGACCCGGTCCAATGGCGGCCGACCGGTCGCCGTGATCGGCCGCGATTCGCGGGCCTCCGGTGATTTCCTCGAGGCCGCTGTTGTCGCCGGGCTCGCCAGCCTCGGAGTGGACGTCCACCGCCTTGGCGTCATCCCGACCCCGGGCGTCGCCTACCTGACGGGCGCTCTCAACGCCGACTTCGGCGTCGTCCTCTCCGCGAGCCATAACCCGGCCGCGGATAACGGGATCAAGTTCTTCGGCTGCGGCGGCGTCAAGCTGGCCGACGAGATCGAGGACGAGATCGAGGACGGGCTGCACGCCGCGCGGAGCGGCCTGGCGCGTGCCGATACCGCGCAGGCGGCCGGGTTCGGCCGGGTCACCGACGCGTACTCGGCCAACGAGACCTACCTCGACCATCTGCTCGCCACCCTCTCGTCGCAGGCGGCGATATTCGGTCGCGCGCCGTTGGCGGGGCTGCGGGTGGTGGTGGACTGCGCGCACGGCGCCGCCTACAGCATCGGGCCGCGCGCGTTGCGGCGGGCCGGCGCCGAGGTCGTCGCGATCGGCGCCGCTCCCGACGGGGACAACATCAACGCGGGCGTCGGATCCACTCACCTGGAGACGCTCGCGTCGGCCGTCGCCGAGCACGGCGCCGACGCCGGCCTCGCGTTCGACGGTGACGCGGACCGCTGCCTGGCCATGGACGGCGACGGTCAGCCGCTAGACGGAGACCAGATCCTCACCGTGCTTGCCTCGCAGCTCAAGCGGTCCGGCCGACTGACCGGCGACGCCGTGGTGGTCACGGTGATGTCCAATCTCGGCTTCCACGACGCGATGCACGACGCGGGCATCAGCGTGATCGAGACCCCGGTCGGCGACAAGCACGTGTACGCCGCGATGCGCGACGGCGGCTACGTCCTCGGCGGCGAGCAGTCCGGGCACATTATCCAGCTTGACTACGCCACCACCGGGGACGGCGTGCTCACCGGCCTGCACTTGCTCGCCGCGGTGAACAGCGCGGGCATCGGTGTCTCAGCTGCCGCGAAGCTGATGACCAGGTACCCGCAGGTACTGGTCAATGTCCGGGGCGACAAGGACCGGGCGATGGCGGATCCGGCCGTCGCGGCGGCCGTGGCCCAGGCGCAGTCCGAGATGGGCGACGCGGGACGGGTGCTGCTGCGGCCGAGCGGGACCGAGCCGGTGATCCGGGTGATGGTCGAGGCCAGGCAGACCGAGCAGGCCGAGGCGATCGCCGGACGGATCGCAGATGCGGTCCGCCTCGCAGTGTCATGACAGGTACGACGTCATGACGGCCGCGGTGTCATGATCGTCGGCGTCGGCATCGACGTCGTCGAGATAGCCCGCTTCGAGCAGGCGCTCAACCGCACGCAGGGCCTTGCCAGCCGCCTGTTCACCGGCGGAGAACGCATCCTGCCACCGCACTCGCTTGCGGCGCGCTTCGCGGCCAAGGAAGCCCTGGCCAAGGCGCTCGGCGCCCCTCGCGGCCTGCTCTGGACCGACGCCGAGGTCGTCACCCACGACGGGGGACGGCCGTCGCTGCGGGTCTACGGCACGGTCGCTGCCGCCGCGGGCCGCCTCGGCGTCACCCAGTGGCATCTGTCGCTGAGCCACGACGCCGGCATCGCCTCCGCCGTCGTCATCGCGGAGGGCGACCGCCCAGCCGGCCTCGGCTGGGTCTAATGCGATCTGCTCGCGGGGGTCCGGGGGTCACTGGGGGGCTTGAGCCTTTACCGTAGCCACAACAAACCCCGGGGTGCCCGCGGTTTTTCCGGGTATCCCCAGTAGACCGGTGGCCGGAGCTGGATGAGACCGAAGCCGCCTTGGCCGAGAACAAGCTCAAGCTCATGGCCACCGCGCTGGCCCGCTGAACCGCGCCGGAAAAGAACGATGCCCCGCCGCTTCCCAGGCTGCGGGGCAGCGAAAGCGATCCCGAGAACCCGGGCGCACCGCCATGATACGTGCGCTGGGCTGCGGTCAGCCGATGCCGATCAGCCTCTCGATCTCGACGATTTCGCCGGGATCGCCGGTGAAGTAGACGGTTCCCATGCCAAGGTCGGCCGCGGCGGGCAGGTTGTGCTCTGTGTCATCGACGAACAGGCACTCCCCAGCGGGAAGGCCGAGCTTGGATGCGGTGAACAGGTAGATCCCCTGGTCGGGTTTCCGCATTCCGACCTGGTCGCTGATCACGACCGCGTCGAACATGCCGTCCAGGTCCCACCCGGCGTACGGGTCGTAGGCGCCGGTCCCCCAGGAGTTGCTGAGCGCCGCGACGAGAACTCCTGCGGCCCGTGCCCGCTTCGCCAGGTCGATGACCTCAGGGCGCGGCCCGAGGTCGGCGAGGGCGGCGGCGAGGAGCCCGTCGGCAGGCAAGCCGAGGAGGCGGCCCATCGTGATCTCGAATTCCCGTTGCGGAATCGCCCCCCGCTCGACGGCGTGGAACGCCTCGCGCCCTACCGGGTCCTCGCGCAGCGCCCGGGTGAACGCCCCCGGGTCGAGCCCGGCGCGTGAGCTGAACGCCGCAAGGGCGCCGTAGAAGTCGGTGGTGACGACCCCGCCGAAGTCGAGGATCAGCCCTTTGTAGGCCACGTGCCCTCTCACCTTTTCCCTGCCATCTGAGCTCGCGTCTCGGCGAGCCTGCTCCCGAGGTCGCGGGCGGCGGGGGTTCCGGTGCGGCGCACCGCGGCGTGCACGGCGGCGACGCGGCGGAGGCTTTCCGCGTGCCTGGTCTGGTCGATGATGTCGAGCGCCAGCCCCGCGTGGGACGCGGCCTGGTCCGGGCGCCCGTCGCGGGCGTAGGCGTCTGCTAGGTCGACGTGGGCGGTGCACCGGTGCTTGGCCTGGACCGGCTCGAGCTGGCCGAGTGCCTGGAGGAGGGCGGCCTGCGCGGGGCCGTACCGGTGCAGGCGCATGAGCGCGCCGCCCCGGTAGGCGGTCAGCTTCGCCGGCGTGAAGGCGCCGATCCCTTTCCATGAGGTTTCGGGCATCGGCTCGCCAAGGGCGTCCTCGGCGGCGGCGAGCGCCCGCATGGTCTCGCGTTCGTCCCCGCCGGTGGCGTGCATTTCCGACTCGACCGCGGACACCCAGCCGCGTGTTCTGGGGTGCGCGCCCCTGGCTGCGTCGGACGCGGCGGCGGCGAAGGCGACGCCGGCGGCCGGGTCTCCGGAGTAGGCGGCGCGGAACGCTCGGATGGCCAGGGTGATCGCGGCGAGCTCCCGGTCGCCGGACTGGGCGGCGGCCCGGGACGCGATCGTCGCGTACTGGAGGGCGGACGCGTGGTCGCCCTGGTCGAGGAGGAGCATAGCGGCGGCCAGCGAAGCGGCCTGGCCGATGAGGGACACGATCTTGTCCCGGTGCCGGCCTGCGGACGGGGCGATGCCCGTCAAGAGGCCGAGCGCTCCGCAGACCGGCTCGAGGAGGACCGGCGCTCCGACGGATTGGTACACCTGCCGGTAGCCGACCATGACGCTTTCCAGCCCGGACGCAGTCGCGTCGTCGACCGGGGTGCCCCGGGGCGAGCGGGCGGCGGCCGGCGCGTGGCGGAGGACTTCGAGGAGGGAGGCCACGGTCGCGGCGAGCATGACGAAGTCGCGGCGGGGCGTCGCCGCGCCTGGTTCGGGGATCATAGGGCGCACTTTCGGGACTGAGGGACGGGACTGCGCGGCAACGGCTGCGATGATCTCGCCTCCCGCGCGGAGGGCGCCGTCGATCGAGCGGGCCAGCGCCGGGCCGCACGGCCGCTGCCCCGACAGGATCCTGCTGATGTAGCCGGGGCTGTGCTGGACCGCGCGGGCCAGCTCTCGGACTCCCGTGCCGGTTTCCCGCATGTGCCGTGCCGCGACAGCCGTGAATGTAGCGCCGTCTGTCATCTCGTGTGCCGTCCTCGGGGTGTTCCCTGTTGTCCAGCCTGGGATCGGCAACAGGGCACTACTGGCAACGGTACTCCGCCACGGCCCATTCTGTCGGTACCAGTGACGCAGACAGGACGTGGAGTGAGCGCGATGGAGGGGACACGATCCGTGGCGGACGGGACGGACCAGAGGCAGGACGAGCTGAAGCCCTGGGAGAAGGAAGCCCTCGAGGCGCTGCGGTGGCACTGGGGCGACGCGTACGAGATCGGCCATGACGATGAGCACGGGTGGCACGCGGCGCGGCGCGACCAGATCGGCGGCCTGCTGACCGGAGCGGGCCCTGACGAGCTGGGCCACGCGATCACCGAGGACTACGCGTTCAAGCCGGTCCCCCGGGAACTGCCGGCGGACGGCGATGAGAAGGTCCAGCGCGAGGCGGCGGGCCGGTGAGCGACTCCGCGTTCCTGTGGCAGGCCGACAGCGCCGATCACGGCTCGCGGGGGGTCTGCGGCGACCAGGCGGCGGCGAGGCTCGCGGCGGAGGGCTGCATGAACGGGGAAGGCGCGACGAGGGCGCTGATCCGGGCGGCCACGCCTGGCCTCGAGGTCGGCGGCCTGGATGACGGCTGGTGCCCCACAGGGGACGCGTGGCTCGCGGAGTTCGCCCCCGGCGGGGGCGTCACGTGGGTGCCCGTGACGGCGGAAGGGACCACGTGGTGACCGGGAAGAAGCTGGACCCGGATTACGTGGGCCTGCTCCGCAAGGTCAACCAGGCGATGATCGGCGCCGCCAGGCGCATGGACGCGGCGGGGGACGGCCGGGAAGCCGACAAGCTGCTGAGCGACGCCGCAGCCGTAGAAGCGTGGCTCGCGGAGCGCACAGGCGAGTTTGACGGGGACGGCGCAGCCGCCTGCCCACGGGCGGGACATGATGCCCCGAAGGCGGATAGCAGCGCCTTCCGCGGCGTCCCCGACGACAGCGCGAAGGCGGCCGGCGCGCCCCGGGAGCGCTCCCGCGTGCTGTATGAGCAGGACCGTCGGTTCGAGGTCGTCCTTGAGGAGGCGGTCCTGCGCTACCAGGTCGGCAACGCCGAGCTCATGGCCGGCCAGCTCGGGCACCTGCTGTCCATGACTTCCTCTCCCTGCGGGGCGTTTTTCCGCTTGCGTGGTTTTGTGCCTGGTGGTTGTGGGGGAGGCGTAGAGTACGCGGCGTGATCGTCGTTGCCGGTGTCACGAATATTCAGTTCAGCATCCCGGTTGAGGGGTTCCCGCTGGAATACGCCCCGGTTCGCTATCTGCAGGGCAAGACCGGCGTGAGCGTTGGCGGGGTGGGGTTCAACGTGGCCGCCGCTCTGGCGGCGCTGGGCGGTGAGGTCCGGCTGGCGACGTTCGCGGGTGGTGACCTGCTCGGCGGGGCGGTCGCGGGCGAGCTGCGGTCGCGGGGCCTGTTCGGGCCGTGGGTATCGGGCGGTCAGGAGACTCCGCGCTCGGTGGTGCTGCATGAGCCGGGCGGGGAGCGGATGATTCACACGGACCTGCGGGGGCTTCCGCAGGCTGTTTACCCTTCCGGGATGTTCGCTGATGCGGTGCGGGGTGCTGCTTACGCGGTAGTGACGAACATCGGCTTTGCCCGTCCGCTACTCGGGGTGGCTCGTGATGCGGGGGTGCCGGTCGCGGCTGACGTGCAGGCGATCGATGATGTTGATGATGCCTATAACCGGGAGTGGATGGCGGCGGCGCGGGTGCTGTTCTGCTCGCATGAGCGGCTTCCAGTGTCGCCTGCTGCGTGGGTGCGGCTGGTGCAGGAGCGTTACGGGACGCCGGTTGTGGTGGTGGGGTGCGGGCCGGGCGGTGCGGTGCTAGGCGTGCGGGAGTCCGGGGAGATCGTGGAGATTCCGGCGGTCGCGCCGCGCGGTGTGGTGAGCACGGCGGGGGCGGGTGACGCGCTGGCGGCGGCGTTCATGCACGTCTACGCGGCGGGCGGCGACCCGTACACGGCGATCACGCGGGCGGTCTTGTTCGCCGGGTACGCGGTGGGTGCCCCTCCTCACGGGAGAGCGTTCCTGAGCGGTTCGGAGCTTGCCCGGATGGCTCAGGGCGTGCCGGGCGGCTAGCAGTGGCCTGGCTGAGGCGGCCGAGGAGTTCGTAGAGGACAGCTTTCGTGTGCGGGGCGGCGTGTCCCCGGTAGGCGAGCAGGTCCCGGCGTAGCCTGGCTCCGCCTGTTCTTCCCGCTGAAGCGGGGCATCAACGGCAAGCTGCCCGAGCAGCCTGTGCTCAGCGACGCCAAGCCCACCGCGCACGCGCAGGAAGCCTTGTTCTTACCGCTGGGGGTTTGGGGGGCGCCAGGGGGATGGGGGGCGGGAGCTCCCCATGCGGGAAGTCCGGAGCCCCCCAAACCGGGGGGTCACCGGGGGGTCGTCCCCCGGGGGAGATACTAGAGCATGCGAGATGCTTACCAGGTTGCCAAGGTCCGCGCCGCTGAGGCCAAGCTCATGGCGCTCGTCCCTGACGGCGCGCTCATGCAGCGGGCGGCGGCGGGGCTCGCCTCCGTCGCCGCGACCCTGCTGCGCCGAGAGCCCGGCCGGGTGTACGGCGCGCGGGTCGTGCTCCTCGTCGGCACCGGCGATAACGGCGGGGACGCGCTCTACGCCGGGGAGCGGCTGGCGCGGCGGGGCGCGGCCGTCACCGCGATCACGGCCGGACCGCGCATGCACCCGGGCGGTGCGGCCGCGCTCAGAGCCGCTGGGGGCCGGTTCGTGGCCGTCGCGCCGCCCCGCGGGCCCGACGACACCCGGCCCGACGTCCGCACCCGCTACGACGCCGGGCGGGACGCGCGGCACGCCATCGGGCACGCGGACCTGATCATCGACGGGCTGCTCGGCATCGGGGGCAAGGGCGGCCTGCGCGAGCCCTTCGCCACCCTCGCGCAGCTCGCGGCCAACTCCGCGGGGACCACCCTCGCGGTCGACCTGCCGAGCGGCATCGACGCCGACACCGGGGAAGTTGACGGCCCCGCGGTCCGCGCCGACGTCACGGTGACGTTCGGCGCGCTCAAGCCGGGACTGCTGGTCGATCCGGGCAGCGGCCACGCCGGGGTGGTCGAGCTTGTCGACATCGGTCTAGCGCCGTACCTCGACACACCCCCCGCGGCGAGCGCCCCGCAGGCGGCGGACATAGCGAACCTCCTCCCGCGCCCCACGGCCGAGTCGGACAAGTACCGGCGCGGCGTACTCGGCCTGCTGGCGGGCAGCGATCGGTACACCGGAGCGGCCCTGCTCGCGACGGGCGGCGCGGTCAACGGCGGCGCGGGCATGGTCCGCCTCGTGACCGCGCCAAACGCGGCGGCCGCCGTCCGCCTCGTCCACCCCGAGGTAGTACTAACCGAGCTGCCAGGTGAAACAACGGACCGTTCAAAAGAGAGAGATTTTTCGCCCGAGGAGCGCAAGTTCCAGTTCCCCGGCGACGTGGGCCGGGTGCAGGCGTGGGTCGCAGGCCCGGGGATGGGGACCGACGCTGCGGCGGCAGACCGGCTCGGGGGGGTCCTCGCGACCAATCTCCCGGTGCTCATCGACGCGGACGGGCTCGGGCTGCTCGCCAACCACCGGGAGTTGCTGCCGCGCGCCGCGCCCACGCTGCTCACCCCGCACGCAGGCGAACTGAGCCGCCTGCTGCGGGCGGACCCCGCCGATGTGACGGCTCGGCGGCTTGAGCACGCCCGGCGCGCCGCGGACGAGTTCGGCGCGTGCGTGCTGCTCAAGGGGTCGACCACGGTCGTCGCGCCGCCGCACCACCTCGACCCCGTCCTGATCAACACGACGGGGACGTCGTGGCTGGCCACCGCCGGCACCGGCGATGTCCTCGCCGGGCTCGCGGGCGCGCTGCTCGCCCAGGGGCTGGCGGCGCCGCAGGC
Source organism: uncultured Actinomycetota bacterium (assembly GCA_963844925.1). Taxonomy (GTDB): domain Bacteria; phylum Actinomycetota; class Actinomycetes; order Streptosporangiales; family Streptosporangiaceae; genus Trebonia. The sequence continues at coordinate 15,924 of CAWJQG010000005.1, forward strand.
CGCGGTCGCCGCCGCCTACCTGCACGGCCTCGCCGCCCGGATCGCCGCCGCCACCACCGACCGACACGGGCCAGCCGCTACGGCGGCCGAGCACGCGGGCGGCGAGGCCCCGATCGGCGCGTCCGACGTGGTGGCAGCGCTACATGCGGCGTTCCTCGCGGTCGCGGGCGATGGCGGGAACTGGGCGTGATCTGGCCGTAGCATTGTTCCCTATGGACAGCCATGCGGAGGCTAGCGTCGAGCTCGGCGCGATCACCAGGAACATCGCCGCGCTGCGCGCGCACGTGGCGCCCGCCGCGGTGATGGCTGTGGTGAAGGCCGACGGGTACGGCCACGGCGCGGTTCCCGCCGCCCGGGCGGCGATGCGCGGCGGCGCCGACTGGCTGGGCGTGGCGCACGTCCCCGAGGCGCTTGAGCTGCGGGCGGCCGGCCTCTCGAGAGCCGATCCTCTGCCTGATGGCCATCCCCGAGCACGGCCACACCGAGGCCATCGCCGCCGAGGTGGACCTGTCGGCCGGATCGACGGACATGGTGCGCCGGCTGGCCGCCGCCGCAGTGGTCGCCGGGCGCCCCGCCCGGGTTCACCTCAAGGCCGATACCGGGCTGAGCAGGGGCGGTGCCACTCCCGCCGACTGGCCGTCGGTGCTTGCCGCCGCAAGCGAGGCCCAGGACGCGGGCCACATCGCCGTCGTCGGCCTCTGGTCGCATTTCGCCTCCGCCGACGAGCCGGGCAGCCCCACGATCGCGACCCAGCTCGCCGCGTTCAAGGAGGCTCTCGCGGTGGCGGAGAGCGCGGGCATCACCCCCCAGGTACGGCACATCGCCAACACCGCGGCCGCGCTCGACGTGGCCGACGCCCGCTACGATCTGGTGCGGGTCGGCGGCGGGAGCTACGGCCTGGCCACGCTGCCCGGCGGCCCGCCCGCCTGGCTGCGGCCGGCGATGACCCTCCGGGCGCGGCTGGCGCTGGTAAAGCGGGTTCCCGCCGGGACGGGGGTGTCGTACGGGCACCGGTACACGACGGCGCGGGAGACGACGCTAGGACTGGTGCCGCTCGGCTATGCCGACGGGATACCCCGGGCCGCGATCGGGCTGCCGCTGGTGTCCGCCCGGGGCCGGCGGTGGCCAATCGCCGGGACGATCTGCATGGACCAGTTCGTCATCGACTTCGGCGACGAACCGGTGGCCGAGGGGGACGAGGTAGTTCTCTTCGGCCCGGGGGATGACGGCGGGCCAACCGCGCAGGAGTGGGGCGAGGCGCTCGGCACTATCTCTTACGAGATCGTGACGGGCATCAGCGCCCGCGTGCCCAGGTCCCACGATGAGTGAAGGTCCCGCCCGTGGCCGGGGAACGGCCATAGCGCTCACCGTCTCGGCGGCCGCGGAGATGCGGGAATTCGGGCGGCGGCTCGCGCTGGTGCTGACGGCGGGGGACCTGGTCATCCTGAGCGGCGGGCTCGGGGCGGGCAAGACCACGCTGACCCAGGGAATCGGGGACGGTATGGGGGTGCGCGGGCCGATCACCTCGCCCACGTTCGTGATCGCCCGGGTGCACCCGCCGCTCGCCGCCTCGGCCGCCGACGGCAATGGCGCGGCGGGACGCGGGCCGGCGCTCGTACACGCCGATGCCTACCGGCTTGGCAGTGTGCTTGAACTCGACGACCTGGACCTGGACACCGATACCGCGTCCTCGGTGACGGTGGTGGAGTGGGGCGAAGGGCTGGCCGAGGGCTTGTCGGCCGACCGTCTTGAGATCACCATCGCACCGGTCGCGGCTGCTCAGGACGGGATGTCCGAGGCGGAGCCCGCGGTCGTGACGGGGAAGGTGGCAGGCACCGACGGCGACGGGGACGCGGATTGGGACGCCGGGGGCGCGGCCGCGGACCAGCCGCGCACGGTGCGGATCTCCGCGGTCGGCGAGCGCTGGGAAGGCGTCGAGTTGCCCCTCCTCGGTCTCGCTGATCGTCTATAGTTCGGCTTTGTACAGTTCAGATCGGCCCAGCCTCCGCTGCGCCTGGTCTCTAGGTCACCAACCCTCACCGGAGGCATGCCGTGACTCAGCATGGGTCGTTCCCCGGTCGGCCCCGTGGCCGCCGCGCACGTCACCAAGCAGACGTGCCCGATCCAGAGGGGTACGCGGCGGCGCCGCAGGACGGGCGGGAGTTCCCCGACCTGTCCCCGATCCGGCCCAGGGACGCCCGTCCGCGTGACGGGCGCGTGCCGGGCGACTGGCCGGGCCAGCAGGCTCGGCCCGGTCAGTACGGACAGCCCGACCACTACGGACAGCAGGGCCGTGGTGGCGACGGTGGCGGGTACCCGGCCGCCGGAGCCGGATACGGACAGTCAGGCAACCAGATGGATCCCGGCTACGGCGCCGGCCAGCCCGCCGGCGGTCCGTACGCCGGCGGTCCGTATGGCGGCGTCGCCGAGCCGGGGCGGGCGCCCTGGCCGGACCGGGACTGGCCGGCGCAGCAGTCGGCCGGTCAGTCGATGGGCCAGTCAGGTGTGGCATCGGCCCAGCAGGCCCAGGCCCGCCCCGCCCAGCCGCAGCGGGCGCCGGCCGAGCAGGCTCAGCCGCAGTGGCCTGCGGGGCAGCAGGCGAAGCAAGAGGAAGACGTGCCGTCTTGGGCCGAGCCCGATTCCGCGGAGGCGTTCTCCGCGCGGTGGCACCGGCGCGGCCTGGACTCCCGCGACGAGCGGCGTTCGGGTCGGCGAAATCGCCGCCGGATGCTGATCGCAGGCGGCGGCGCGGTCGCGGTGGTTATCGCCGTGTTGGTGTACTTCCTGACCGGCAGCAGCGGCAACTCGGCCAACCTGGGCCTGGGGTCGCTCGTGACCCAGTTCCTGCCGGGCGAGGTGCAGTCGGTCCCCGACGCGTGCAACACGGTGCCGAGCGCCACCTTGAGCCAGTACCTGCCGGGCACGCCGAAGCAGGCGGCGCCGCCGCTGAACAGCGGCACCAACAGCCAGTGCACCTGGACGCTGGACAATGCGCCCACCTACCGGGTGCTTGAGGTGCAGATCGAGGCGTACACGCCGAGCGCACTGGTCGCGAACAGCAATGGCACCGGCCTAGTCCCGGCGGGCAACGGCAGCGCCACCTACGCGGCCGAGGCGGCCCTCGCCTCCGACGAGTACAACCTCGCCAATCCGGCGGCGAAGAGCGGGCAGCCGACCGCCACGATCGCCGACATATCCGGCATGCCAGGCGGAAACGGCACGTCTGCCTTCTCGGCGACCCAGGTGTTCAACCGGACCGGCACGATCACCACGGTAACCGATGAGGCGACCGTCTACGTTCGCTACCGGAACGTCATCATCATCGCGATGATGGAAGGGCTCGACCGGTCCTCCGGCGCCAAGAAGTACGGCCCGGTGGCCATGAGCGACCTCACCTCCGCAGCGCAGACGGTCGCCAAGGGCGTGGCCGGCCAGATTGTGCACTGAACGGTCGGCCAAGCAGGGCGCGAGCAGGCTGTTGCCAGGAACTGAGCTGCAAAATTGGCTTGGACGGCATAGATTGCGCTGAGCTCTGGCAGCGTCGGCTACGCTCATTTGTCGTGCTGCTGCTCGGACTTGACACCGCTACGCCCGCGGTGACGGTGGCGCTCCACGACGGCGGTCGGCCACTGGCCCTGCTCGTCACGGTGGACGCGCACCGCCACGCGGAGCTGCTCGCGCCCTCGATCGCCAAGGTGATCGCCGACGCGGGCGCATCGCAGCGGGACCTGACCGGGGTCGCGGTCGGGGTCGGCCCCGGCCCGTACACCGGGCTGCGGGTCGGCGTGGTGACCGCGAAGGTGCTCGGCGCCGCGCTCGGCATCCCGGTCTACGGCGTCTGCACCCTCGACGTTATCGCCGCCGACACCGACAGCGAGCGGGCCTTCCTGGTGGCCACCGACGCGCGCAGGCGCGAGCTTTACTTCGCGCGTTACGACGAGACGGGGCGCTGGGCGGGACCGTACGTGAGCGCGCCCGGGCTCATTCCCGATCGCCAGCTGCCCGTCGCGGGCGAAGGGCCGATGCTCTACCCCGAAATCCTCCCCAAGGCCACCGGACCGGCCTATCCGGCCGCAGCCACCCTGTGTCGGCTCGTCGCCGCGGCCGTGGCCCGGGGCGAGACAGTGACCGGCGACGGCGCGGCCGGGGCCGTCGGCGGGCGGCGGACGATCCTGCTGCCGCCGGAGCCGCTGTACCTGCGGCGCCCGGACGCCCGCGAGCCGGGCGCGCCGAAGCGAGTGACCCCGTGACCGCCGGATGGCGTCGGCGTGACGCGGCCGTCGCAGGGATGGCGGGCGGCGCAGAGAGGGAGAGCGGCGCAGGGAGGGAGGGCGGCGGAGGGCGGGAGGGCGGGCGAGAAAGACAGCCCCGGCTCCGCCCCATGGTCACCGCCGACCTGGTGGACGTGCTCGCTCTGGAGTACGAGCTGTTCCCCGACGACCCGTGGACACCGCAGATGTTCGCCGCCGAGATCGTCCAACCGCCGGAGAGCAGGCTCTACCTGGTCGCGGAGGCGGACGCCGACGACGGCGGCGTCGAGGCACGGAACATCGTCAGCGGTCGCAACCGCGACGCGGGGCCCATGATGGCGGGGTTCACCGGGATGCTGTTCGTCCCCGGCGGCCTGGCGGCCGACGTGCTGACGATCGCGGTCCGTGAGTCCCACTGGGGTCTGGGGATCGGCTCGGCGCTGCTCGACGCGCTGCTAGAGGCGGCGCTTGCGCGCGATTGCGCCGAGGTATTCCTTGAGGTGCGGGCCGACAATCTCCGGGCACACGGGTTGTACGTGCGGCGCGGTTTCGAGGAGATCGGCCTGCGCCGGGGCTACTACCAGCCGTCCGGGGCCGACGCGATCGTGATGCGGAAGGACCTGCTGCGGTGAGCAACCTAACCGATGGGCCGCTGGTGCTCGGCATCGAGACGTCCTGCGACGAGACCGGCGCGGGGATCGTGCGCGGCCGGGAGCTCCTCGCCGACGAGGTGGCATCGTCGATGGACCAGCACGCTCGGTTCGGCGGCGTGGTGCCAGAGGTTGCCAGCCGCGCGCACCTCGAGGCGATGGTCCCTGTCATCGAGGGCGCGTTCGCCAAGGCCGGGGTGCGGCCGGACGACATCGACGCGGTGGCGGTGACCGCCGGGCCGGGCCTGGCCGGCGCGCTTATGGTGGGCGTGGCGGCGGCGAAGGCCTACGCCTATGCCCTGGGAAAGCCGCTGTACGGGGTCAATCACCTGGCCGCGCACGTGGCTGTGGACCAGCTCGAGCACGGGCCGCTGCCCTCGCCCTGCCTGGCGCTGCTGGTCTCTGGCGGGCACTCGTCGCTGCTGCTAGTGCCCGACGTGACCGGCGAGGTGCGCTCGCTCGGCGCGACGATCGACGACGCCGCGGGCGAGGCCTACGACAAGGTGGCCCGGGTGCTGGGCATGCCCTTCCCGGGCGGCCCCCCGATCGACCGCGCGGCGGCCTCCGGCGACCCGGCCGCCATCAGGTTCCCGCGCGCGAAGCTGCACGACGGCAGCTACGACTTCTCGTTCGCCGGCCTGAAGACTGCGGTTGCCCGCTGGGTGGAGGCCCGCCGCGACTCCGGGGAGCCGGTGCCCGTCGCCGACGTGGCCGCCTCGTTCCAGGAGGCCGTGGCCGACGTGCTGACCCGCAAGGCGGTCGCCGCCTGCCGCGAGCACGGCGTCACCGACCTGGTGATCGGCGGCGGCGTGGCGGCCAACTCCCGCCTCCGGGCGCTAGCCGCCGAGCGCTGCGCGGCAGCCGGCATCCAGCTCCGCGTGCCCCGCCCCGGCCTCTGCACCGACAACGGCGCAATGGTGGCCGCACTGGGCGCATCCGTTGTAGCCGCCGGCCGTCCCCCGTCCAGCCTCTCCCTTCCCGCCGACTCCTCCCTCCCGGTCACCGAGGTCCTAGTCCCCTGACTCGGTGCGTTAGCCGAAGCGCGCTCGACCTGGTTGTCATCGAGCGCCGCGAGTCCCTCGCTCGAGCCATCCGGACGGACTGCGCGGGGTCTTGTCGGCGAATTACAGCCGAGGAACGCCTGCCCTTAAATTGCGCAAGCGGGATCGATGTATATCCGGCTAACGGAAGCTGGAGAGAGCCTTGGAAATCAACATAACAATAGATCCGCTGCCGTTCGGTCGGCCCCCCACGTTCGGCCAGGGACTACTCACACTTAGTCACGGATGACTACTTAGAGTCACAGTTGCGCGAACGGTCGAAGGCGTGGCGAAAGTGTGCCCGATCAGGCGTTGAGCTTCTGGTTCCGGAGGTTTAACATCGTCTGAATGACGGAACGGATAACTTTCAAGATGATTGTGTGCTGAAATCGTTGTCGCGGATGGAAGAGAGGGTGTTCCATGTCCGCTGCGCAAGCACCACCGGGGTTTACGGAAGAGCAGATCGAGAAGGGGCTCAAGCCAGGTGCCCTCGGGCTGGTCTCCTCCATCGTCATGGGGGTTGCGTCGACCGCCCCCGCGTACAGCCTGGCGGCGACGCTCGGGTTCATCGTGGCCGTGGTCGGACTCGGCTCACCGATTGTCGCGGTGATCGCGTTCGTCCCGATCTTCCTCACCTCCATCGGCTATAGCGAGCTGAACAAGGCCGACCCGGACTGCGGGACGACGTTCACCTGGGCTGCGCGGGCATTCGGGCCGAAGACTGGCTGGGCCGGCGGCTGGGGCATTGTTGCTGCCGATGTGCTGGTCATGGCCAGCCTTGCCCAGGTCGCCGGGCAGTACGTGTTCCTGTTGTTCGGCGCCAAGGGGATCGGCAGCGACGCGACGAGCGGCTGGGTGCTGCTCGTCGGCCTGGTGTGGCTCGCGGCGATGACCTACATCTGCTACCGGGGCATCGAGGTGTCCGCCGCTCTCCAGCGGGTGCTGCTCGGCGTCGAGCTGGTCATGCTGCTTGCCCTGTCGGTGACGGCGCTGGTCCGGGTCGGGACGGGAAACCACCCGGCCGGCTCGATCACGCCGGCCTGGGGGTGGTTCAACCCGCTGCAGGGCGGCTTCTCCGGCTTCGTCACCGGCATCATCCTCATGCTCTTCATTTACTGGGGCTGGGACACCGCGGTGGCCGTCAACGAGGAAACCAAGGACCCGGCTAAGACGCCCGGCCGCGCCGCGATCCTGTCCACGGTCATCTTGCTGGTCACCTACTTCATCGTGATCCTGGCTGCGCAGTCGTTCGCCGGCATCGGCACCACGGGGATCGGGCTCGGCAACACCAACAACACGGGCGACGTGCTCTCCGTGCTCGGCGGCTCGGTCTTCGGCGGCTCGGGGATCGGCGTGTTCCTGTCCCGGCTGCTCATCTTGATGGTGCTCTCCTCGGCCGCAGCGTCGACGCAGACCACGATCCTGCCCACGGCGCGCACCACACTCTCGATGGCGACCTACAAGGCCCTTCCCCGGTCGTTCGCGAGGATGCACCCGCGCTACCTCACGCCCACGGTGTCCACGATTGTGATGGGCGTGGTCTCGGCGCTGCTCTACCTCGCGTTCAACTACATATCCAAGGGCTTTGTCATCGCCGACGCGGTGACGGCGATCGGGCTGTACATCGCCTTCTATTACGGCCTCACCGGTTTCGCCTGCGCCTGGTACTACCGCAAGACGCTGCGTAACAGCCAGCGGAACCTGTGGATGCAAGGCATCCTGCCGGTGCTCGGCGGGCTGATCATGTACGCGGCGGGCGCCTGGGCCATCTGGGCCGACTGGGATGTGGCGACCGGCAATAGCTACACGTCGTGGCTGATGCCGTTCTGGCCGCACTGGTACATCGGCGGCGCGTTCGTGATCGGCTTCATCTCGGGGCTCGTCGGGCTGATCGCCGGGATCTGGATCAGGTTCGCCATGCCGGCCTACTTCCGCAGGCAGACCCTGACCAGGGCCACCCCGACCATGGTCCCCGACGAGTAGACGGATGAGGTGCTACAGGCCGGCCAGCACGCAGCGCAGGATGCCGGGGGTCTTGGCGGACGGCTCGGCCTGCAGGCAGACCTCCTCGATCACCTCGAGGTATCTGTCGACCTCGGCCTGCTTGTCGAGGTACAGGGCGCTGGTGAGCTGCTCGATGAAGACAACGTCCCGCAGGTCAGGCTCCGTGTACCGGAGAATCGTGAACGCGCCGCCCATCGCCCGGTGCGCGCCCGCGGAGAACGGCAGGATCTGCACCGTCACGGCTGGGTGATCGCACATGTCGAGCAGGTGCCGCAGCTGCTCTTTCATGACCTCGGGGCCGCCGATCACCCGGTGCAGTGCACCCTCGTCCATGACCGCCCAGATCTTCGGCGGGGACTCCCTGCGCAGGATCTCCTGGCGGGAGACCCTGGCCTGGGCGCGGCGGACGATCTCGTCTTCCGCTACGGAGGTGCCGAGCCTGATGACCGCGCGGGCGTACCCCTCGGTCTGCAGCAGGCCGGGGACGAACTGCAACTCGTACTCGCGGATGAACGAGGCGGCGGCCTCAAGCCCGAAAAAAGGCTCGACCCAGTGCGGCAGGATGTCTGAGTACGACTGCCACCAGCCGGGCAGGTTCGACCCTCGGGCTAGTCTCAGCAGCGCTTGGCGCTCGTCTCCGTCGCTCACCCCGTACAGGGTGAGCAGGTCGGCGATGTCACGCTCCTTGAACCCGACGCGTCCGTGCTCCATCCGGCTGATCTTGGAGTGCGAGCCGCGGATGACAACCGCGGCTCGCTCCGCCGTGATTCCTGCGTCCTCACGTAGCCGGCGCAGATACCCGCCGAGCACCAGGCGTTGCACTGTGGGGCCCGCGAAGTGCGGGCTGAACAGCGGCTGCGGGGCCTCCAGTTCGGAGTCCTCGGGCGAGAGCATCGCACTCCTCGTTTGCTCCGTCAGGTCATGGCCATGGGTCAATAGTCTCCCATGCGCTCGTGTCCTCGCGGAAGAGCAATCGATGACAATTGAATAGACTCTTGCAGCGCCTATGTTTCTCGCCGTCGCGGATTTTTCCTAGTGCTCGTTAATGGCACTGCTGCTGTGCTTTATGAGAGCACGTGATCGAACTCGCCGTCCTTGGCGCCGGACAGGAAGGCCTCGATCTCCGCACGGGTGTAGACCAGCGCGGGGCCGCTAGGGAAACGGGAATTCCTGACGGCGATGGCTCCCTCGGGAAGTCGGGCAACCTCCACGCAGGCTCCGTTGGGGTTGCTGTGCTTGCTCTTCTGCCAGGTAACGTCGGGCAGTTCTTCGGCAGGCATGCCGTTATAGGTGTGGCTCATGTTCCTTCCAGTGACTGCGTCGAAGGTGTGTAACTGGAGAACTTCGCCCGGCCGACCAGGGTAACGGTGTGACCGGGCTAACACTCACGACCGAGTATGCCACGCCGGGGCCGCCCCCGAACGTGCATTTAGGTTTGCACCGGATGAACGTGCATCCGCGCACGGAACGGATGCACGTTCATCCGGGTCTTGCATCTGCACGCGGTGTCCGGCATTATAGAAATGAGGCATACCTCCCATACTGCGACAGGCACGGTACTGACCCAGACGACGATGCGGAAAGCGGTTGTGTTGGCTCACCTGAGGGTTGCTGCGTGGGAACCGGATGATGACGACGGCGAGTTTGTCGCCGGAGTCCCGGCCCTTCCGGCGTCTCCTCCGCAGCTCCTGCCGGTCCCCGCGGCCTGGTGGGAGACGCCCGCCGTGACCAGCCGTCCGCTGAACCCGGTGCTGGAGGAGTCAAGGAACGCGCGCCAGTTCGTGCGGGAGATGCTCACCTGCTGGGGGCTGTCGTACCTCTCCGACGACGCCGAGCTCATCATCGCCGAGCTCGTTGGTAACGCCGTCAGGCACGGGCTCCGCGCCGCACCGCAGCTCAGGCAGCCAAGCGTGTGGCCCAGCGCACTCCGGCTCTGCCTGCTCCGCCGCGTCGGCGAGGTGATGCTCGCGGTCACCGACCCGAGTGACGACATCCCGGCGCCGAAGGCGCCGAGTGATAACGGCGAGAGCGGTCGCGGCCTGCAGATCGTCGGCGCGCTCAGTTACGTCTGGGGCTGGTCGCCGATAGAAGGCCACGGCAAGGCCGTCTGGGCCGTTTTGCGGTTCTAGATAGGTACTTGTACTGATAGTGAAGGTAAATTGAGCCCGCGTTTTATCTATCTCGAAACCGGCTCATCGGCCACAGTGAGAACATGCTCGATCAGGGTGATCAGAACTTCCTTGGCTGACTCCCTGGATCGCGCGTCGCACATGATGATGGGCAGGCTGGGGTCTAGGTCAAGCGCGACACGGACATCCGAGATCGGGTAGTGGGGCGCCCCATCGAAGACGTTGAGTGCCACGACGAACGGAATTTTACGGCGCTCGAAATAGTCGATGGCAGGAAAAGAGTCCGCAAGCCGCCGGGTGTCGGCCAGCACGACGGCGCCGAGCGCGCCGAGCGCGAGCTCGTCCCACATGAACCAGAACCGCTCCTGGCCGGGCGTGCCGAACAAGTAGAGCACCAGGTCGTCCCGGAGCGTGATCCGGCCGAAGTCCATCGCAACCGTGGTGGTCGTCTTCCGCTCCACACCGACCGTGTTGTCCACGTGGACGCTGTTCTTGGTCAGCGGCTCCTCGGTGCGCAGCGGCCTGATCTCGCTGATCGCGCCGACCAGGGTGGTCTTGCCCACTCCGAACCCGCCCGCAAGCAGGATCTTGATCGCTTGATGCCGACGTGGTGCCACGCCACCAGTCTCAAAGCCCCCGAAGGCCATGCAGAACCTCCCTAAGAGTGTCCCTGTCCACCTGTTGCGCCTTCATCGGGACTGGTGCCTGGATTATGACAAGACCTAGCTCCCGCAGGTCCCCCAGGAGGATGCGGACCACGCCGAGCGGCAGATCGACGTCGGAGGCGATGTCCACCACCGTCGATGGCCGCCGGGCAAGCCGCAGCACGGCGATGTGCTCCGGTCCGAGGCCGCCGGGAACGGCGACCCGGGCCAAGGTCGCGGTGACCGTCGCGACCAAGTCGAAGGCCTCGCCGGAGTGCCGCGTACGGCCCTGCGTTAGAGCATACGGCCGGACTACGGGACCGGCCGCAGCATCTAGCCATCGTTCGTCGTTTCCCGGCATGGCGCCTGTCCCTAGCGATCAGATAATGCGGACCTGGCTCGCCGGGTACCGCTGCTGGTCAATCTCCATCGCTGTTGCCCTCTGTGTCCGGTTGCGTCTGTGACCCGCCTTGCTGCCAGCTGCGCTGCATGGCGGACAGGGTGTTCCGCATGTCCGCCAGGGACGCGGCCGTGGCCGCGGGGACGCCAGCCGACCCAGTCGAGTTGGCCGCTGCGGCCGAGCGAAGCTCCGGAGCGATGCTGGCTTGGCGGACACGGCGAGGCAAGCCATTGGCATCAACGCCGCCGCCAGAGTCCCCGTCCTGGTGACCGCCGTCGGCCGCGCCGTTGTTCCCAGAGCTGTTGTTCCCGGAGCTGTTACCGAAGCCGTTTCCTGGGCCGCCGGGCTTGTCATCGTAGGGGCCAACGTGGCCGGACTCGGGCGCGGGATTGACAAAGTCGGGGTACGCCTGCGGGTACCCGGCTTCTGGCGCGTATCCGATATCGTCCTGCTCGGGCCGGCGGATCGGGGTGAAGACGTCGAACGACGGCGGGGGCGGCGGGGTAGGCTTGGCGACCGGCACGCCGGTCACCACCGGGACGTCGTCCGAACCGTGCCGCCCGCCCCTCCTGCCGCCGGGCTCCGCGTCACCTCCGAGGGTGCCTCCAGGGTGCCTGAGGACGCCGGAGATGCGGATGCCGGCGGTCGGCGCGCCCGCGCTGAAGGCGTCGCCGCCGTAGGGGGACGAGCCCGAAGCGGCCGAGCCGGCCCGGAGCCTGGACGCTCGCCGGCGCCAGCGGGCCAGCCGTTCGCCACTTGCCAGTCGTTGCCTGCGGCAGGCGTGTCCGGCAGGCTCACCGCGCCGCTGGCGGCTGACCGTGAGTTCCCGTTCGGGCCGGCGGCGATGGCGTCGGCCCCGTCGGCCGACAGCGCGGCGGGACCCTCGCCAACGATGAGATTTCCGGGGATGACCACGACCACCGTGGTCCCGGCGTATGGCGACGGCCGGAGTATGACGCTGATCCGGTGCCGCCGGGCCAGCTGGCCGACGACGAACAGGCCGAGTTGCTCGGTGTTGGCCGGGTTGAGGTCCGGCGGGTTCGCCAGCCGGTCGTTCAGCTCGGCGAGCCGCTGCGGGGTCATCCCCACGCCGCGGTCTTCGATCTCGATCGCGAATCCGTTGGCGACGCTCTCGCCGCCGACGCGGACCTGCGTGAACGGCGGGGAGAGGGAGGTGGCGTTCTCGATCAGCTCGGCGAGCAGGTGGATCACGTCGGTGACGGCGGATCCGCCCAGCGCCGTCCGCGCCTGGGTGGAGACCGTGACCCTGGCGTAGTCCTCGACCTCGGCGACCGCGCCGCGCATCACGTCGATGAGCTTCACCGGCGCTGACCACGACCGGCCGGGCGGCGCGCCGGAGAGGATGATCAGGCCTTCCGCGTGCCGCCGCATGCGGGTGGTGAGGTGGTCCATCTTGAAGAGGTCTTCGAGCACGTCCGGGTCGGCCGCCCGGCGCTCCATGTCGTCGAGCAAGCTGAGCTGGCGCTGGAGCAGCGACTGGTTGCGCCGCGCGAGGTTGCGGAACATATCGTTGACGCCCTGGCGGATGCTCGCCTCATCGATGGCGGACCTGATGGCGGTCTGCCGCACGGCGTCGATCGCCTGGCCGACCTGCCCTATTTCGTCGCTGCCGACGCGGATCGGCGGCGCCTCGGCCGCGACGTCCACCGATTCGCCGCGACGCAGCCGGGCGACCACGGCGGGGAGCTGTTCCTGCGCCAGCGTCAGCGCGGACCGGCGGAGCTCGGTGAGCCGCCGGTTGATGGACCGGCCGAGCAGGATCGTGACGAGCAGCGTGAGGATGAGGCCGGCCACGCCGACCGCGCTCACCGCCCACAACCGCCGCTTGGCGTCGATCGCCGGGGCTGAGTTCGCGGCAAGCACATTGGTGGCGGTGTTGTCGCCCGCCAGCCTGGCCGCGTGCAACCACGTCGAGGTGGCCCTCTGCCACGACGCGGGGGTCACGCCAAGCAGCTCGATCTCGCGAAGCGGCGCGCCGGACATGACGGCGTTCTGGATCGCGGTCAGGTTGCTCTGAAGTGCCGTCGGGGCCAGCGCGTCCAGGGTGGCGTTGTAGGTCTTGAGCTCGGGAGCGGTGAGCAGCTTCTGGTCCAGCAGCGTGTCGCCCCGCTGGCGTCCCGCCGCCTGGCCGAAGGCCACCCGGTCGTCGGCCGTCAGGGATCCGCTCGCCAGCGCGCCGGCCAGCAGCGCATCCTGCTCCGACACGTCCTCCTGGGTGTTGACCGCGGAGATCAGGCCAAGGCCTTGTTCCGCGCTGGCCGCGTCGGAAATGCTGCTCGCCTCGGCCTGCAGCACCGCCCCCTGGCCGCCGATGACGTTGGTGTAGTCCGCGAATGCGCTCAGTGGCGCCAGCTTCTTGGCCATGATCGCGTCGCGCAGCTGGGTCAGGCTGCCCAGGCTCTCGGTCATCGCGGCGATGCCGGCCGCCTCCGCGGGGGTCGAGCTGTCCCTGGTCCCGACCGAGTTGAGCGCGGCCGTGACCTCGAGCTGCCCCCGCGCGGTGGTCGTGCTCGCGGTGCGGTAAGCGTCGAGGTTGGCGGCAGAAGGGCGCGACAAGTAAACGACTGCGGCGCGGCGCTCCGTCTGCAGCAGGCTGACGAAATTAGTCAGCGGCTCGGCGGTAGCGTCGATCAGGTTAGGTGCCCGGTCCAGGTTCAGGTAGGTCGTGGTGGAGGTGTAGGCGACGTACCCGAATAGGCCGAGCATCACGACCAGCGGGATGGCTACCAGGAAGTAAATTCTGAGCCGTATGGATCGGCCGCGCGATCCCATGGGATGACCCCCTGCAGGTTGCGGGTAAGCGAAGTCACGATACCGCGCAACAGGCCTTGATCGGGTCTAAACCAGTACATATTATGGCGCAAAGCTGCTGGTAACGGTGATATTCGGTGACTGTGGGGTGGCTGGTGAACGCTTCGTTTGTCGGTGTCACGGCCTAGGCTGGACGCCGTGACGCACTCTCTTCTCGACGGCCTCAATCCGCAGCAGCGCGCCGCCGTCAAGCACGTCGGCGGGCCGCTGCTCATCGTCGCCGGGGCAGGCTCGGGGAAGACCCGGGTGCTCACCCACCGGATCGCCTACCTGCTGGCCGAGCGGGGGGTGTCGCCCAGCGAGATCCTGGCGATCACGTTCACCAACAAGGCGGCAGGCGAGATGGCCAGCCGGGTGGCGCAGCTTGTCGGTGACCGCCGCGCCCGGGCGATGTGGGTGATGACGTTCCACTCTGCGTGTGTCCGCATCCTGCGCCGGGAGGCGTCCAGGTTCGGCTACCCGTCGAACTTCTCCATCTACGACTCGGCGGACTCGCAGCGCCTGATGGCGCTGGTCTGCCGCGAGCTTGAGCTTGACGCCCGCCAGTACCCGCCGAAGTCGATGGCGGCGCAGGTCTCGAACCTGAAGAACGAGCTTGAGGACTACGAGTCGTACGCCTCCCGCGCGCGCACGGCGCGGGAGAAGGCCCTCGCCGAGGTCTACTCGGAGTACCAGCGCCGCCTGGTCGCGGCGGGCGCGATGGACTTCGACGATCTGATCATGGTCACGGTCAACCTGTTCCAGGCATTCCCCGAGGTGGCCGCCGCCTACCGGCGCCGGTTCAGGCATGTCCTGGTGGATGAGTACCAGGACACCAATCACGCGCAGTACGTCCTGGTCCGCGAGCTGGTATCCGGTGGTAGCGCTGATATCTTCCGGGGGAGCGACCCCCGTACCCCCCGATGTCGCTGCGGGCGCATCCGATGGCAGAACCCGCCATCGTATCGGATGCGCCCGCAGCGACGACCGATTCCGCAGGTGACAGCAGTGACGGCCCGCCCGAGCTGTGCGTGGTCGGCGACGCGGACCAGTCGATCTACGCGTTCCGCGGCGCGACGATCAGGAACATCAGCGAGTTCGAGCAGGACTACCCGAACGCGACGGTGATCCTGCTCGAGCAGAACTACCGTTCAACTCAGAACATCCTCGCCGCGGCGAACGCGGTGGTGTCGAGGAACTCGGGCCGCAAGCCGAAGAGCCTATGGTCCGAGGCCGGCGACGGTCCGCCGATCGTCGGCTACGTGGCCAACAACGAGCATGACGAGGCGGCCTTCGTCGCCGAGGAGGTCGACCGGCTGAACGACGAAGACCTGGCGGTCCCCGGCCAGGTCGCGGTCTTCTACCGGACGAACGCGCAATCGCGCGTCTTCGAGGAAATCTTCATCCGGGTGGGGCTTCCGTACCGGGTCGTCGGCGGCGTTCGGTTCTACGAGCGGCGCGAGGTCCGCGACCTCCTCGCCTACCTGCGGCTGATCGCCAACCCGGCGGACGAGGTGTCGCTGCGCCGGGTGCTGAACGTGCCCAAGCGCGGCATCGGGGAGCGGGCGGAGGAGTACGTGGCCGGATACGCGTCCCGGATGAGGACCTCGTTCGCGCAGGCGCTGCGAACGCCTTCCGAGGTGCCGGGCCTCGCGGCGCGGTCGGCCTCGGCCATCGCGGGGTTCAACGCGCTCGTCGACGACCTGCGCGAGCAGGCCGCAACCAGCGGCCCGGTCGCCGAGCTGGTCGAGGCGGTGCTCGACCGGACGGGGTACCAGGCGTCGCTGGAGGCCTCGGAGGACCTGCAGGACGTGACCCGGGTAGAGAACCTGCAGGAAATGGTCTCGGTGGCCCGCGAGTTCGACGGCGGGTCGCCGGATGGCACACTCGCGGATTTCCTTGAGCGGGTCGCGCTGGTGGCGGACGCGGACGAGATCCCGGACGGCGCTGAGCACGGCGGCATGGTGACGCTGATGACGCTGCACACGGCCAAGGGACTTGAGTTCCCCGTGGTCTTCCTCACCGGCATGGAGGAGGAGGTCTTCCCGCATCAGCGGTCGCTGACCAACCCCCGGGAGCTCGAGGAGGAGCGGCGCCTCGCCTACGTCGGGATCACCCGCGCCGAGCAGCGGCTCTACCTGACCAGGGCCGCGTCGCGGAACTGGTGGGGCCGTCCGGCGTTCCACTCGCCGTCCCGGTTCCTCTCCGAGATCCCAGCGTCGCTCATCGAGTGGAAGCGCGACTCCGCCGCGGTGGCCGCCGCCTCGACACCCGCGTCGGCGCGGCTGGCATCCCGGCCGGGCGTCAACGCGGTCGGCAACCGCGCTGTCCCGGCGCTGACGGCCGGGGACCGGGTGAACCACGACAAGTTCGGCCTCGGCACCGTGGTCTCAGCCGACGGCTATGGCGACTCGGCCGAAGCGAAGATCGACTTCGGCGGAGACTACGGGGTGAAGCACCTGGTGCTCAGGTACGCACCGCTGGAGAAGCTCTAGCCGCTGGAAAAGCTCTAGTAGCCCTGATCCCAGGAGTCGCTCGGGGCGCTGGGGGGCCTGACGGGCCGCTGCGGTGCCGGAGGGCGCGGCGCGCGGTCGCCCGGCGATGCGGGCCTGGCCGGACGGGGCTGAAAGCTGGGCTGGGGGGCGGCGGCGGGCGGCGCGTTCCTGGTCGGCGGCCGCCGGTCAGCGGACGGGCCCGGGCGCGGGCGCGGGTCGCGGTCGCCCCACGGGTCACGGTCGCCGCGCGGGTCACGGGCGGGGCGGGGCGGGGCGGCGGAACGGGCGCCATCGGGACCCAGCCAGGGGGCGCTTCCCGGCCGCGGGGCGGACTGGCCGCTGGCTGCCCTCGGATCATCGGCGACGGCCTGGCGGCGGGCCCGGGCGTTCGGGTCACCCCACGGGTCGATGTCCGTGCGCGGGGCCGGGTCGGCACGCGGCCGCGGGCCGCGGGCGCTCGCCGGGCGGCCGTCGGACATCGGGAACTGGCCGCCGACGAGCATGAGGCCGAGCACCCAGCGGATACCGCCGATCAGCAGGACACCGATGGTGGCCACGCACATGGGGAAGAAGATGTAGGCGATCCACTGCAGCAGGCCGGTGGAGAGCCCTATCGCGCTGGACGAGAGGCTGCTGTCGTGGATCTTGCCGGTGATCACGGCGCCCACGAAGAAGGCGAACGGAGGCAGCGGGAAGAACAGGTAGACGGCGCCGCGCCGGACGCCTAGCACCCCGACGACCGCGCCGAGGGTAATGAAGAAGCCAAGCAGGAACCCCGGCTCGCTGCCGGTGGCCAGCGTAAGGACGATACCGACCAGGGTCCCCGCGACCAGCGCGAGCAGGGCGTTCCTGGTCGACATGTGGCCCAGCCAGCGCAGCCACGGTGTTGATCGCGGACCTTCGGGCACGGCCTGCCCTGGTCGTCCGCCCGGGCCAGGACGCCCGCCCGAGCCTGGGCGTCCGGGCGGGCCTGGACGTCTGCGCAGGTCCTCGGGGCGGCGCGGAGGGCGCCCGCGCGGGTCGTAACCATTGCGCCCGCGAGCGTCAGAGTCGACAGGCCCGCCGCCGCGGCGGCCGGCGGGGTCGTCCGGCCAATCGCCGGGTGCCCCCCGGGATGCTCGCCGGGCGGTCTCGCCTTGCGTGGGGCCGGGTCGGGGCTCCCACCCAGGTGGTGTCGTCATTGCTGGAGAGGGTAATGCATGACTTCCTAAGTTTCCCTCAAGCCGGGGCAACTGCCGGCGCGTCTAGCTTGCCGCGCAGCGCTCCGCGCGGTATCTACGGGTAATAGCAATCGATACCAAGAGTAACTATTCAATAGCTCAGAGTAGCACGATGCTCGTTGAAGATTCGAACGGTGTCATCACGTTCCGCTGAATCAACTCGTTGACCAGGTGGTATTCACATCGATAGAAGGGCTGCCCGGCGATTGCGACAGTTGTTGACATGCCGTGAATTATCTCTGTAAACGCGCAAATACCGCCATCCTTGCGGATTGGCCGGGTAGCCTCGCCGAAACCATGACAGATCCAGCAACCGTGACAGATCAGGCCGGAGGTGAACAAGATTGCTCGGCATGCGCGGCGCGATGATCGCGGGCAAGGTCGGGTACACGGCGAGCTGCCTGCTCGCCGCGGTGCTCGTGGTGGTGTCCGGCTACGCCTACAAGGTCGACGGGCTAGTCACCGGGCTGTCCAGCTCCAACGCGATCTCGGGTGGCGCGCAGACCGGCGCGATGAACATCCTGGTGATGGGGCTGGAGAGCCGGACCAACTACCAGGGGCAGACTCTGTCGTCGGCGTTGCTCACGGCCATGCACGCGGGCAGCGTCTACGGCGTCGACAACGAGGGCGTCGGCGGCCAGGACACAAACACGCTCATCGTGATCCACATCTTCGCGGGCGGGCAGAAGGCGGTCGGCTTCTCCATCCCGCGCGACGACTGGGTCAACTTCCCCCAGGCCTACGACGGCCAGTCCCAGGGGAAGATCGACCAGGCCTACGGCCTGGCCTACGCGCAGTCCCTGGACCAGACCGCGTCATCTTCCACCATGAACTCGAAGGAGCGGTATTTCCTGGCAAACGAGGCCGGGCAGAAGGCCACGATCGACACGGTCGAGAAGGTGACGGCGCAGAAGATCGATCACTTCGCCGAGGTCAACCTGGCCGGGTTCTTCTATTTGGCCCAGGACTTCGGCGGCATCGAGGCGTGCGTCACGCCGACGACGGTGAACGGCACCCCGGACGCGAACCTGTATGACCAGGCGTCGGGCTGGAATGCGGTGAAGGACGGCTACAACCTGAAGAAGGGCGGCTCGCAGTACCTGCACCTGGCGGCGGACCAGGCGCTCGCGTTCGTCCGGGACCGGGACAGCCTGCCCGACACCGACCTCAGCCGCACCCACCGCCAGCAGGCCGTCATCGACTACGTCATCTGGAAGCTCAAGAACGAGGGCGCACTCACCGATCTCGGCCAGCTCGCCGCCCTGCTCGGCACCGCCGATCAGTACATCATCACCGACTCGAACTGGAACCTGCTCGACTTCTCCACGCAGATGCACGCCCTGAGCGGGCAGAACCTGAAGTTCTACACGGCCCCTATCGCGGGTTACGCGACCATCGACGGCCAGGACGCGAACGCGATCGACATCCCCGCCGTCCAGGGGGAGATCAAGGCGAAGTTCACCACGCCCGCGCCGTCACCGGCTGGCAAGCCGACGGATGAGAAGGCGAAGAAGACCGCGACAACCCCGCCGGCGTCGACGGTCACGGTCGACTCCTACAACGGCGGGTCCACGCCTGGCCTGGCCGCCTCGGTCTCCCAGGCGCTTGTCGCGCTGGGCTACCAGGCCGGCGCCGTCGGCAACGTGCCGAGGTCGCAGACTGTCACCACAGGTGACCAGGTGTTCTACGGCGCGGCCGCGGCGGCCAACGCGGAGAAGATCGCGAACGACTTCGGCGCGACCGCCAAGCCGCTCGCGTCGCTGCGCCCCGGGCACGTGGAGATCCTCCTCGGCACCGAGTCCACCGTCGTGCCGGCCAGCCTCACCTCGGCGACCTCGGCGACCTCGGCCTCTCCCGCCGCGCCCCCGTCATCGCTGTCTTCGGGCGCGGCGTCGAGCTTGACGGCGGACAACGGAGAGGCGGGCGGTGCGGTAACCGTCGGCGCAACTGCCCAATACGGAATACCCTGCGTCTATTGACCCAAAGCCTGATGTTCTGACCCAGTAGGAGCGGCGTTGTTCTCGGCGCGAGTCGGCAAGATAATCGTCGGCAAGGTTGGCTATACGGTGACCTGCCTGGTCGCAGCCATGATGCTGGTGGTGTCCGGGTACGCGTACAAGATAGTGGGCTACGCCAACGGGCCCAACGACGGGATCTCGACCGGCAACACCCCGCCCACCCAGGCGATGAACATCCTGGTGATGGGTCTGGAGAGCCGGACCAACTTCTACGGCCAGCCGCTGCCAGCCAGCCTGATCACCGCCATGCACACGGGTGCCGTCGGCGGGCAGGACCCGAACACGCTCATCGTGATCCACATCTTCGCGGGCGGGCAGAAGGCGGTCGGCTTCTCGATCCCGCGCGACGACCTGGTCACCTTCCCGCAGACCTTCGACGTCAGCGGCACTGAGATTCCCAACGGGAAGATCGACAACGCCTACGACTGGGCCTACACCGAGTCCCTGGCCAAGACCGGCTACTCGACGAAGGACGACTACCTCACGGCCAACCGGGCCGGCCAGGCGGCTGAGATCGCCACGGTCGAGTCGGTCACCGGGGTCCACATCGACCACTTCGTCGAGACCAACCTGGCCGGGTTCTACTACCTGGCCCAGGCGTTCGGCGGCGTCGAGGTCTGCCTCAAGCCGCAAGAACCCAACATCAACGCGGCCAACTACCAGGACTCGAACCTGTACGACTACAACTCGGGCTTCAACGCGGTGAAATATGACGGGTACAACCTGGCGAAGGGCGGCGCCCAGTACCTGCACCTGGCGGCGGACCAGGCGCTCGCGTTCGTGCGGGAGCGGGACAACCTGGCCGAGGGCGACATCGACCGCACGCGCCGTCAGCAGGCCGTCATCGACTACGTGATCTGGCAGCTTAAGCACGAGAACGCGTTCAGCAGCGTCGGCAAGATCAACGCGCTGCTCAGCGCCGCGAATCAGTACCTTATGACCGACCAGTACCTGAACCTGCTCGACTTCGCCACCGATATGCAGGCCCTAAGCGGGCAGCACCTTTCCTTCCAGACGCTCCCGTCGGTTCCCGGCAGCAGCGAGCTGCTGCCGGGCTACGGCCCGACCCCGCAGAGCGTGAACATCATCTCCGTTCCCTACATCAAGCGGATCGTGCACGCCGCCTTCTACCCGCAGCCCGCGGCGGCGAAGGCGAAGATCGCGCCGGAGAAGAAGGCCGCGGAAGTCCCGGCGGCCTCAACGGTCACCGTGGACGTCTACAACGGCGACCTCAACGCGGCCGGGCTGGCCGGCGATGTGTCCCAGGCACTCGTCTCCCGCGGCTACAAACCCGGGGAGGTCCAGGACGCGTCGGATCAGTCGCAGCCGGTCACGCCGGGCAACCAGGTCTTCTACGGGGCGGGCGCGTCGGCCAACGCGGCCAAGATCGCGACCGATTTCGGCGCCACCGCCAGCGCGCTCGCGTCGCTGCCGGCCGGGCACGTGGAGATCCTGATCGGCTCCGACGTGACTGCGGTGCCCGCGGGTCTCGCGCAGGCAAGCCCCTCGCCGGGGAGCGGCCAGAGCGCCTCGGCCACGCCGTCGGAGCCCGCCGGTTCGCAGAACGGCAGCGGCGGCGGCACCATCACCGTCGCGGCCAACGCGAAGTACGGAATACCCTGCGTGTACTGAACTCGAGGAAAGGCATGCGATGTTCACGGCGCGTATCGCGCGCATAATCGCGGGCAAGGTCGGGTACACGGTGAGCTGCCTGCTGGCGGCCGTCGTGCTCGTGGTGTCTGGTTACGCCCACCTGACGAAGAACCAGTTCAACGGCTTCGCCGACGGGGCCTCGCTTGGCGGCGCCCCTTCCGTCGGCGAGATGAACATCCTGCTGATGGGCCTGGAGAGCCGGACCAACTTCTATGGGCAGGAATTCGACCACCACCTGCAGGTCGTGCTGAACAGCGGCAGCATCGGCAGCCAGGACACCGACACGCTGATCCTGATCCACATCCTCGCCGGCGGGCAGCGGGCGGTGGGCTTCTCGATCCCGCGAGACTCCGTGGTCACCTACCCGCACGCCACCTATAACGGGTACACCAGCGGAAAGATCGACCAGGCGTACGCGTACGCCTACTACCAGTCCGAGCAGCAGACCGCGAGCAGCTCCATGACCTCGGCCGAGCGGGCACACCTGGCCAACAAGGCGGGTGAGTTGTTCGAGGTCCAAACGGTGGAAGCCCTCACCGGCGTTACGATCAACCACTTCATCGAGTCGAACCTCATCGGGTTCTACTCGCTGGCCGCCGAGTTCGGCGGCATCGAGGTCTGCATCAAGCCAGCCCCGGCTCAGGGAGGCTTCGCGGCCGGAGCGAACCTGACCGACAACGATCCGCAGACCGGCACCGACAACTCCGGCTTCGACGCCTACACCGACGGCTACAACAGGGCCAAGGGCGGCACGCAGTACCTGCACCTGACGGCGGCCCAGTCGCTGGCCTACGTTCGGTCCCGCGACACCCTCCCCGGGGTCGACATCGGGCGCACGCACCGGCAGCAGGCGGCCATCGACTACGTCATCTACGAACTGAAGAACGGCAACTACCTGAGCGACATCGGCAAGCTCAACGCCATACTCAGCAGCGCAAGCAACTACCTGATCACCGACCCGAGCCTCAACCTGCTCGACTTCGCCACCAATATGAGCGCGCTGACCGGGAAGAACCTGACGCTCACGACGCTGCCGGGGACACCGGAGAACAATGTGGTCGAGCCCGGCTTCCCGGGCGGGGAGGACATCGTCAGCGTCGACGTGCCCGCGATCCGGCAGCTGGTGAAGAGCGCGTTCTACCCGCAGCCGGCCGCGCGGAAGACGCCGGCGGCCAAGGCGGCCGCAAACAAGGCCACATCCACCCCGGCCGCCTCGACCGTCACCGTGAACGTCTACAACGGCAGCGGCGCGCCGGGGCTGGCGGGGGAGGTTTCGCAGGCGCTCGGCGCGCTCGGTTACAAGGCCGGGACCGTCGCCGACGCAACGGCTCAGTCGCAGACCGTCGCGTCTGGGACTCAGGTCTTCTACGGCGCCGGCGCGTCGGCGAACGCGGCGGTCATCGCGACCAAGGCCGGCGCCACCGCGCAGCCGCTCGCGTCGCTGCCCGCCGGGCAGGTGGAGGTACTGCTCGGGTCGACCGTCACGGCGGTTCCCGCCGGTCTGGCTTCATCCGGCACGGCGACCGCGAGCACCCAGTCCACGAGCGCGCAGGTCCTAGGCGCGCGGAGCTCGGGTGCCAGCTCCGCGACGACTACGCCGACGGCGTCGGCCACGGCCGGCGGCAACGGAGACAACTCGACCGTGGCGCCGAACGCCCGCTACGGCATTCCCTGCGTGTACTGACACCGAAAGCGCAGGACGCCGCCCCGTAAATTGAGCTGCCGGGCGGCGTCGCTGTTGTCGTTAGCGCTACAGGTTATTGATGACCTCGCGGACGAGGGCCGCGGTCTCGCTCGGGGTCTTGCCGACGCGGACGCCGGCCTTCTCCAGGGCTTCCTTCTTCGCCTGCGCGGTGCCGGCCGAACCGGAGATGATCGCGCCTGCGTGACCCATGGTCTTGCCTTCGGGGGCCATGAACCCGGCCACGTAGCCGACGACCGGTTTGGTCACGTTCTTGTCGATGAACGCCGCGGCCCGCTCCTCGGCGTCGCCGCCGATCTCGCCGATCATGACGATCGCCTTGGTGTCGGGGTCGGCCTCGAATGCAGCCAGGGCGTCGATGTGCGTGGTGCCGATGATCGGGTCTCCGCCGATGCCGACCGCGGTGGTGAAGCCGATGTCGCGCAGCTCGTACATCATCTGGTACGTCAGCGTGCCGGACTTCGACACGAGGCCGATCTTGCCCTCCGACGTGATGTCGGCAGGGATGATGCCGGCGTTCGACTTGCCGGGGGACGCGATGCCGGGGCAGTTCGGCCCGACGATGCGGGTCTTGTTGCCCTTCTCGATGGCGTACGCCCAGAACTCGGCGGTGTCGTGCACCGGGACGCCCTCGGTGATGACGATCGCGAGCGGGATCTCCGCGTCGATCGCCTCGAGCACCGCGGCCTTGGTGCCGGCCGCGGGGACGAAGATCACCGAGACGTCGGCCCCGGTCGCCTCGATCGTCTCCTTGACCGTGCCGAACACCGGGATCTGCGCACCGTTCAGCTCGACGGTGGTGCCGGCCTTCTTCGGGTTGGTGCCGCCGACCACCTTCGCGCCGGCCGCGAGCATGCGGGCGCCGTGCTTGCGGCCCTCGCCGCCGGTGATGCCCTGAACCAGGATCTTGCTGTCAGCCGTGAGGAAGATAGCCATCGCTCAGGCTCCCTTCGCGGCGAGCTCGGCGGCGCGCTTCGCGGCGCCGTCCATCGTGTCAACCTGCTCGAGGCCCGGCAGGGCGGCGTCGACCAGGATCTGGCGGCCCTCTTCGGCCTTGTTGCCGTCCAGCCGGACGACGATCGGCTTGGTGACCGACTCGCCGCGCTCGGCCAGCAGCCCGAACGCGGACACGATGCCGTTGGCCACCGCATCGCCGGAGGTGATGCCGCCGAAGACGTTGACGAGCACCGACTTGACGGCCGGGTCGGAAAGCACGATCTCCAGGCTGTTGGCCATCACCTCGGCCGACGCGCCGCCGCCGATGTCGAGGAAGTTGGCCGCCGTGACCCCGCCGAACGCCTCGCCCGCGTAGGCGACCACGTCGAGCGTGGACATGACCAGGCCGGCGCCATTGCCGATGATGCCGATCTGACCGTCGAGCTTGACGTAGTTGAGTTGCTTCTCCTTGGCCCGCACCTCAAGCGGGTCGGTGGACTCGATGTCGTCGAACCGGGCGTGCTCCTGGCGGAAGAAGGCGTTGTCGTCGAGCGTCACCTTGCCGTCAAGGGCGAGCACCCTGCCGTCGGGGGTGAGCACCATCGGGTTCACCTCGACGAGCGTCGCGTCCTCGTCGGTGAACATGGCCCACAGCCGCTCCGCGAGCACGGCGGCCTGCTCGGCGGCCTCGTCCGGGATCCGGCAGGCCTTGATGATCTCCAGGGCCTTGGCGTGGTCCACCCCGGCCAGCGGCGAGACCGGGATGCGCGCGATCGCGTCCGGGTTGGTGTGCGCGATCTCCTCGATCTCCATGCCGCCATCGACGGTGCAGATGGACACGAACGTACGGTTCGCGCGGTCCAGAAGAAAGGAGAGGTAGTACTCGGACTCGATGTCCGAGGCCTCGGCGATCAGGACTTTGTGCGCAATGTGGCTCTTGATGTCCATACCGAGGATGGCCTCGGCCTTTTCGAAGGCTTCATCCGGGCTCTCGGCCAGCTTCACGCCGCCGGCCTTGCCGCGGCCGCCGGTCTTCACCTGCGCCTTCACCACAACTCGAGGGATGCCGTCGGCCGCGAAGGCGGCGGTGATCTCCCGCGCCTCCTCGGCGGTGCCGGCGACCTTGTCTTTCAGCACAGGAACGCCGTAGTCGGCGAAGAGTTCCTTAGCCTGATACTCGAACAGGTCCACTGGGGGGTCCGATCTCGGTCGGTTGCTTACGTCTTACGCCGCTTCGACGAGTGGCTCTCAGATGAAGCGTAGTCGTTGCGACGCGGCGAGTGCTGCTCAGAACGCCGATGTGAGCGTCCTCTCAACATGGCGCCCCCCATTCCCCCTGCGGCGTGGCGGCGTGCCGTTTGCCCGATCCGTTGCAAGGATGGCGATGTGAGCGATCTGCGGGTCGGACGGGACGAGCCGGAATCGGCGACGCTGCTGCCGAACCGCTCCATGCTCAAGGCCGGCGCCACCGCAGCGCTCGCGGCGGCCGGGGGCGGGCTTGCGGTCCTGATCACGCTCACCCTCATCGGCTGGATCACCGCGCCGCATGTGGGCCTCGGCGGCGGACTGGCCGGCGTGCTCCGCTCGGCCGGCCTGCTCTGGCTGGTCGCGCACCATGTCGAGGTCACCGTCCACGGCGTTGGCCAGATCGGCCTGCTCCCGCTGGGCCTGGTGCTGCTGCCCGCCGCGCTGATCGAGCGGGCCGGCCGGTGGATGACGCACGAGGGCCACGTCACCAGGCTCAGGGACGTCGGCCTGGCGGCGGCCTCGATCGCGTTCCCCTACGCGCTGTTCACCGGCGCGGTCGCGGTGGCGAGCAGGACCGCGCTCGCGGCGCCGTCGCTCTGGCAAGCGGTCATCGCGGGGTTCGGCATCGCGCTTCTCGCGGGCGGGTTCGGCGCGGCGCGCGGCCTGGCGTCGTGGCGCAAGCTCGCCCGGCGGGTGCCGCCGCGCCCGCGCTCGGTGATCCTCGGGATGGCCGCCGCGCTGGCGATGCTCGTGGTCTTCGGCGCTGCGCTCGCCGCCGCGTCGCTCGCGATCCACCTGAACTCCTATCGGAACGCGGTGGACGCGCTCAACCCGGGGTTCGGCGGGTCCGCGCTGCTGCTGCTGGCCGGCCTTGTCTACCTGCCGAACTCCGTCGTCTGGGCGATCGCGTACATGCTCGGCCCCGGGTTCGCGTTCGGCGTCGGCACCGCGGTCTCGCCGTCGGGGTCGGCGCTCGGCGCGCTCCCTGCCTTCCCCATGCTCGCCGCGCTTCCGGTTGGCGTCAGGGCCGCGTTCCCGCCGTGGCTCGGCTTCTTCATTCTCCTCCTGCCCTACCTGGCCGGCGCGCTGGCCGGGCTGATGACCGTGCGGATCGCCCCGACGCCGCTGCTTGAGGCGGCCCCGCTCTGGGGGCTGCTCACCGGCGGGCTCACCGCCGTGGTCATCGGGTTCGCGGCGAAGTTCTCCGGCGGCCCGCTCGGCGCCGGCCGGCTCGTCGTGGTCGGTCCGACCGGCGCGGAGATCGGCCTGGTCGCCGTCCTCGAGATCGGCGTGACCGCCGCGCTGGTCGCCGGCGCCGCCAACTGGCTGATCCTGCGCACCCACATCCGCCGCCTGTCGGCCGCGGCGCCGCCGTTTGACCGAGCAGCGGGCAGCCCGTTGGACCGCGTGAGCGGTCCGATGCCCTACGGCGGGGCCGGGGGACTGGTCGTCGACCAGACCGACAGCCTCGGCGGGCACCACATCTACGTAGACCCCTGGGCCGCCGACCACGAGCCCTAGGGTCCCCTCTACCGGAGGGGCGGCTGTGGCTGGGCCGCTCAGCTGCCGCCGAAGTCGCGGATCTCGTTGGTGACGGAGTTGTTGAGCTGGTTCTCGCAGACCGTCTGGGTGGCGGTGGTGTTAGCGGCGTTCATGCAATCGGCGTACTGGTGCAGTTGCGTCCAGAAGATCAGGAAGCCGGCGAGCACGAGGCTGCAGAGCACGAACCCGATCACACCGAGCACGGCGCCCGCCATCACACCGCGCGGCCGCCGCGTCCCGGCCCGCCGGGACGCCGACATGGTCGTGAACGCGAGGATGAGACCGGCGGTGGCGACGGCAAGCGCGACCGCGACCACGTAGACGCCGCGCTGTATGTTGCCGATCGCCGTTATCGCGAGCAGGCTGAGCACGGACAGCGCAAGAGCGGCCCAGCCGCGCTGCTGGAGCGCGGGCGAGGCAGGCGGAAGCTGCGGTCGCGGCGGCGGTGCCAGGAACGGCGACCGCGGCGGCGAGGGCGGCGGGGCGGGTGGAGGATCTGAGAGTCTGGCCATCGCACACCCATTGTGCCGCACCGGCTAGGGTGGTGGTCCGTCGATGGCGACAGGAAGGTGAGGATCGGCAAGTGACGACGATTCCGATCAAGCGGGCGCTGCTGTCCGTCTACGACAAGGCGGCCCTGGTCGAGCTGGCCGCCGCCCTGCACGCCGCCGGCTCTGAGCTTGTCTCCACCGGCAGCACGGCCGCTGCGATCGAGCAGGCGGGCCTCCCCGTCACCAAGGTGGAGGACCTCACCGGCTTCCCGGAGTGCCTCGGCGGCCGGGTCAAGACGCTGCACCCGCGCGTCCACGCGGGCCTGCTCGCGAACACGGCCGACCCCGAGCACAGCACTGCGCTGGAAGAGCTCGGCATCGAGCCGTTCCAGCTCCTGGTCTCCAACCTCTACCCGTTCGAGCAGACGGCGGCGTCCGGCGCGACGCCGCCGGAGATCATCGAGCAGATCGACATCGGCGGTCCGGCGATGGTCCGCGCCGCGGCGAAGAACCACGGCAGCGTCGCCGTCGTGACCAGCCCCGGCCAGTACGCCGACGTGATCAAGGCGCTGGCCAACGGCGGATTCACCGAGCCCGAGCGCCGCCGGCTGGCCGCCGCCGCCTACGCGCACACCGCCGCCTACGACGCGGCCGTCGCCTCCTGGTTCGCCGCCAGCTACGCGCCCGACGAGGTCGCGGCCGAGACCGGCTGGCCCAACCTCGTCGCCCAGGTGTGGACCCGCGCCGACGCCCTCCGCTACGGCGAGAACCCGCACCAGAAGGCGGCGATCTACAAGACAAAATCAGCATCGGATGGAACGGACCGTGACTTCGCGCGGCAGGCCGATGGCACCGACCCCGGCATAGCCAGCGCCGAGGTGCTGCACGGCAAGGCGATGTCCTACAACAACTACGTGGACGCCGACTCCGCGCGCCGCGCCGCCTACGACTTCGCGCAGCCGTGCGTGGCGATCATCAAGCACTCCAACCCGTGCGGGATCGCCGTCGGCGCCAACATCGCCGCGGCGCACGCCAAGGCGCTCGCCTGCGACCCGCTCTCCGCCTACGGCGGGGTGGTCGCGGCCAACAGCGCGGTCACCGGCGCGATGGCCGAGCAGATCATCGACGGGTTCGCCGAGGTGGTGATCGCGCCGGACTTCGACCCGGCGGCGGTGGAGATCCTGACCGGCAGGTGGAAGAACATCCGGCTGCTGCGCTGCGTCCCGCCGCCGTGGGCGGCAACGGAGGGAGCGGGAGAAACCACCGTACGTTCCACCCGTTTTTCCCAATCTCCGAGCTTTGACTTCCGTCCGGTCAGCGGCGGGATGCTCGCGCAAACCTGGGACCGGATCGACGCGCCCGGGGACGACCCGGGGGCCTGGGAGCTCAAGGCGGGGGCAGCGGCCGACGCCGGCACGCTGGCCGATCTCGCGTTCGCCTGGCGGGCGTGCCGGGCGGTGAAGTCGAACGCGATCCTGCTCGCGGCGGGCGGCGCGTCGGTCGGCGTGGGCATGGGACAGGTGAACCGGGTCGACTCGGCCCGGCTGGCTGTGGCCAGAGCCGGAAATCGGGCGGCCGGCGCTGTGGCCGCGTCGGACGCATTCTTCCCGTTCCCGGACGGTTTCGAGATACTCGCGGAGGCCGGAGTCCGCGCGGTGGTCGAGCCGGGCGGCTCCATCCGGGACGACGGCGTGATCGCGGCCGCGCAGGCGGCCGGCGTGACGCTGTACTTCACCGGCGTCCGGCACTTCTACCACTAGGGGTACTACTGACGGGTAACATAGACTCAGTTCCGTTAGGGATATACCCAGTTCCATGAGTCTGAGCGCGCAGGAAGGGCAGCGTCGTCTATGAACATCGTCGTCTGCATGAAGCAGGTGCCCGACACCGAGGTGGAGCGCACGCTGGTGCCCGGTCAGGGCACTGTCGACCGGGCTTCGGTTGACGGGGTCATCAACTACCTGGACGAATTCGCGATCGAGGAGGCCCTCAAGATCGCCGAGTCGCAGGGCGGCGAGGTCACGATCCTCTCGATGGGCCCGGCCAAGGCGGCGGAGTCGATCCGGAAGGCGCTGTCGATGGGCGCGGACAAGGCCGTGCACGTGATCGACGAGGCGCTCGCCGGCTCGGACGCCGTGGAGACGTCGCTGGCGATCGCCGAGGCGCTCAAGGCGGTCGGGTTCGACCTCGTCGTCTTCGGGTCCGAGTCGACGGACGCGCGGACCGGGGTGGTGCCGGCGATGGTGGCCGAGCGGCTGGGGGTGCCGCAGCTCACCCTGGCGGGGAAGGTCGACGTCTCCGGGTCGGAGGTGACGGTCCGGCGGGTGACCGACGACGGGTACGCGGTGGTGACGGGGCCGCTGCCGGCGGTGGTGTCGGTGGTGGAGAAGATCAACGAGCCGCGGTACCCGACGTTCAAGGGGATCATGGCGGCGAAGAAGAAGCCGGTGCAGACGCTGACCCTGGCGGACCTGGGCGTGGACGCGGGGTCGGTCGGGCTGGCGAACGCGGCGTCGCGGGTGGACGACTTCGCGAAGCGGCCGCCGCGGGCGGCGGGCGTGGTCGTGAAGGACGAGGGGGACGGCGGCGTCAAGGCGGCGGCGTTCCTGGCCGAGCGCAAGTTCATCTGAGGGCCTGGGAGGCTTAGGTTATGGCTGAGGTACTGGTCCTCGCGGAGCGCACGAGCGACGGCGAGGTCAAGAAGGTCACCCTGGAGCTGCTGAGCGCCGCCCGACGGCTCGGCGAGCCGTCGGTGGTGTGGACCGGCCCGGGCGCGGACGCGGCGCAGGCGCGGCTGGCGGAGTACGGCGCTGCCAAGGTCTACGTCGCGGACTCGGCTGAGTTCGCGGGCTATGTCGTCGCGCCGACGGCCGAACTGCTCGCTCAGCTGGTCGGGTTGGCGTCGCCGACCGCGGTGCTGGTGGCGGGCACGACCGAGGGCAAGGAGATCGCAGGGCGGCTGGCGGTCAAGACCGGGTCGGGCGTGCTGACCGACGCGGTCGACGTCACCCCGGGCGATGGCGGGGCGCCGGTGGCCGAGCAGCCGAACTTCGGCGGAGCGGTGATCGTGCACTCGACGGTGCGGAAGGGCACGCCGATCATCGCGGTGCGGCCGAACTCGGTCGCCGCCGAGCCGTCGCCCGGCGCGGCCGCGGTCGAGGCGGTCGCGTTCACGGCCTCCGACGCGGCGAAGACGGCGAAGATCACCGAGCACGTGGTCGCGAAGGCGAGCGAGCGGCCGGAGCTGTCGGAGGCGTCGATCGTGGTCTCCGGCGGCCGCGGCACCGGGTCGGCCGACGGGTTCGGGATCATCGAGAAGCTCGCGGACTCCCTCGGGGCGGCGGTCGGCGCGTCGCGGGCTGTGGTGGACGCGGGCTGGTACCCGCACGCGTTCCAGGTCGGGCAGACCGGCAAGACCGTCTCACCGCAGCTGTACGTCGCAGTCGGGATCTCCGGCGCGATCCAGCACCGGGCCGGGATGCAGACCTCCAAGACGATCATGGCGATCAACAAGGACGCCGAGGCCCCTATCTTCGAGATCGCCGACCTCGGCATCGTCGGCGATCTGTTCACCGTCGTCCCTGCGCTGATCGACGAGATCGCCAAGCGCAAGCAGATCTGATTGGGCTAGGCGGCGCGGTGGCGGGGCTCGGTTAGGCTGGCATACACGATGAGTACTTGCCCGGTTTATTACCTTGACCACGCCGCCACGACGCCGATGCTGCCCGAGTCCATCGCCGCGATGACCGAGGAGCTGGCCCAGCTGGGCAACCCCTCGTCGCTGCACAACGCGGGCCGCCGCGCCCGGCGGGTGGTGGAAGAATCGCGGGAGCAGATCGCCGAGGTGTTCGGCGCGCGCGCCAGCGAGGTGATCTTCACCAGCGGCGGCACCGAGGCGGACAACCTCGCGGTCAAGGGGATGTTCTGGGCCCGGCGGGCCGCTGACGCGCGGCGCACCCGGGTCCTTACGACGGCGGTCGAGCATCACGCGGTGCTCGACTCGGTCCGCTGGCTCGCGGACGCGGAGGGCGCGTCGCCCGAGTGGCTTTGCGTTGACGGCCGCGGGCTTGTCAGCCCGTCCGTCTTGGACGCGACCCTGGGTTTGTGTGGCGACCCGTCTGACGCGGCCCTGGTCAGCGTGATGTGGGCCAACAACGAGGTCGGCACGGTCCAGCCGATCGCCGAGCTGGCGGCGGTGGCGCACTCCTACGGCGTGCCCTTCCACACCGACGCGGTGCAGGCGGCGGCGCAGCTCCCGGTGGACTTCGCCGCGTCGGGGGTGGACGCGATGACCGTCACCGCGCACAAGCTGGGCGGCCCGGTCGGGGTCGGCGCGCTGATCCTCGGGCGTGCGGTCGCGCCGGTCCCGGTCCTGCACGGCGGCGGCCAGGAGCGCGATGTCCGCTCGGGCACCCTCGACGCGCCCGCCATCAGGGCCTTCGCGGTCGCGGCGGTGACATCAGCGCGGCGGCGCGCGGCCGAGGCGGCCCGAGTGGCCTGTTTGCGGGATGAGCTCATCAGGCAGGTGCTGCACGCTGTGCCGGACGCGGTTCTCAACGGACCGCCGCCCGGGCCCGACCGGCTGCCGGGCAACGCCCACCTGTCCTTCCCTGGCTGCGAGGGCGACGCCCTGCTGCTGCTGCTCGACGCCCGCGGCATCGCCTGCTCCACCGGCTCGGCCTGTACCGCCGGGGTGGCCGAGCCGAGCCATGTGCTGCTCGCCATGGGCGCCGACGAGGCGCGCGCGCGGGGGTCGCTCCGCTTCTCCCTGGGCCACACAACCACCCAGGCCGACGTGGACGCTACGGGCCTCGCGATCGGCGAGGCGGTGACCCGCGCCCGCCGCGCCGCCGGCGCGACCGGCGCCGCCGCCCGCGGGTAGCCTGGAAGGGCCATGGGGTTTAAGGTTCTTGCCGCCATGTCGGGCGGGGTCGACTCCGCTACCGCGGCGGCGCGCGCGGTCGACGCCGGTCATGAGGTGACCGGCGTCCATCTTGCGCTGTCGCAGAACCCGCAGTCGTACCGGACCGGGGCGCGCGGCTGCTGCACGCTCGAGGACGCGCGGGACGCGCGCCGCGCCGCCGACGTGATCGGCATCCCGTTCTACGTCTGGGACCTGGCCGAGCGGTTCAAGCAGGACGTAGTGGACGACTTCGTCGCCGAGTACGCGGCTGGCCGGACGCCCAACCCGTGCCTGCGCTGCAACGAGAAGATCAAGTTCGAGGCGGTGCTCGACCGGGCCCTCGCGCTCGGCTTCGACGCGGTCTGCACCGGCCACTACGCGCGGATCGACGCCTCGAACGGCGCTCTGCAGCGGGCCGTGGACCCCGGCAAGGACCAGTCGTATGTCCTCGCGGTGCTCACCAGGGACCAGATCGCGCACGCGATGTTCCCGCTCGGCGACACGCCTAAGTCGAAGGTTCGATCGGAGGCGGCCGAGCGCGGTCTGCTCGTCGCCGACAAGCCGGACAGCCACGACGTCTGCTTCATCGCCGACGGCGACACCCAGGGCTTCCTGTCCAGGCAGCTAGGCGCCGCACCGGGAAAGATCGTGGATTCCGGCGGCGCGGTGCTCGGCGCGCACGAGGGTGCCTTCGGATTCACGGTCGGTCAGCGGAAGGGGCTACGGCTCGACCACCCCGCCCCGGACGGCAATCCCCGCTACGTGCTCTCCATCGAGCCAGTAAGCAACACCGTCACCGTCGGCCCGGCTACGGCACTATCGGTCACCGAGATCACCGCGATCCGCCCGGTCTGGACCGGCTGCGCGCCTCCGGAGTCGTCGGTCGAGTGCTCGGTGCAGCTCCGCGCGCACGGCGAGGTGTTCCCGTGCACCGCCTGGGTGTCGGACGGCGAGCTCAAGATCAGCCTGCGCGGGCCCGCCCGGGCGGTCGCTGCGGGCCAGGCGGCCGTGCTCTACGACGGCGACACCGTACTCGGCAGCGGCACCATCGCGGTCACGCGCTTAGCTGCGTACGAAGGCCCGGCGTATACCGCCGCCGGGCCTTCGTCGTGCTTTGCGCCGCCTAGGTCTTAGGACGACGCGTTCGCGCTTCTATGAGCACTTGGGGTCGTAGTGCTCGTAGCGGTACTGAAGAGACGGGCGGGCGTGCAATTTCGCCATGGCACCTCCTGGTGTCGCGCTGTCGGCGAAACATGTCGGTCCGCCCCGGCTTTTTTAGGACCTAGTCGGGGTGGGGTCCGCCATCCCTTCGATTATGACGATCACGAGCAGTATTGTCATCTATCCTTTTCGTTGATTTACGAGTGGTTTGGCCACAAAAATTTAGAAGGGTAGCAAAAGTGGCTAACTGTCCCCATAGAGGTGTCTGTTTAGTTCCGGTGGCCGACTCGCTTCCGGGCAAGTCTCGGTGTAGTAGTTCATCACAGCGACGACCCTCGTGTCGGACTCTGCGATTAGCGTCCTCGCGTAGTGCGGATGCTCCCGGGCGTCGAAGAAGATCAGCTGCCCGGCGCGTGGCTGGATGACTGAGCAGCTCCGTTCCACGGCCCGCACGCCCTTCGCCGCCGGGTCGTGCGCGACGACTAGCTCGCCGCCTGCCGCATGATCGGTAAAGAACAGTAGGCCGCTGAGTGGGTTGGAATCGACATGGCACTCGAATCGCATCCTGGTGCCGCGCTGGACGTTGAGTACGACGCCGTAGCGTTCGTCCTGGGCTGCGCTGACGAGCTCGGCGCTCACCTCGGACGCAAGCTCGAGGAACTCGTTCCGGTAGGCCTTGTAGAGCCAAGGCATGTGCTCACGGACCTGCTCAGCGTGGACGCGGCCTCGGTTAACGTGGCGGACCTCCGGGCCCTCGCGCGTTATAACCGGCGTCGGAGGGAATCCCCTGATCTCGGCGGTCATGGCCGCCGCCAGGACATCCTGCTTCCAGTGGGCCGGAAGCCAGTCGTTCAGATCGAACGTGGTCCAGCGGAATCGTGGTGCCATCTGCCTCTCGTTCGTGAGCGTTTACTGGTTTCACGATTTTCTCATACGCCACACAGCCCATGCCTGCCCCGCGCTGGGCGAGGGCTAATGCCAGTCGAGACGGCCCAGCTTATGGTCGCGTGCGACCTTTGGCACCTTGCCGTAGCTGTAGAGAAATTGGTTCCGGTCAGCGGGCAGAACCGTGACGGTGACTCGGGTCGCTCTCTCATCTTCGGTGAAAGCCGTCCGGTAGATCACGAACATGGCGGCATCGAGTGGCAGGCCGAAGCGCTGCTGCTCGTTGTCGTCGGATGGCCGTGCGGTGATCCAGTCCTCGTAGCCTGCCTGGGCAAGTCCCAGGGTCTCCGCAAGGTAGGTGATCGTTCCCGGTTCGATGTCCTCGGCCATCAGCAGGCGGTCCGCGCCTTCTCTGGCCCACTCGAACGGGTAGTAGGACGACTGGAGAGACCAGAGCGTATCGTCGATGTACCGCTCCTGGTGCCGGCGGATGACTTGCGAGCCCGGGCTGATCTTCAGCCGCTCCGCGATGTCCGCTGGACAGGCGAGTACCGCGACCTCAGGTGAAGTAACCCTGCCCGCCCGGTCCTGTTCTGCCACCATCGTGGGGCGGGTGCGGGTTTCTTCGCCGCCGGCGGCGATCCCTGCATGCGGGTCGGGGGCAAGGTCCGTGACGAAGGGTTCGATCTTTCTCGCAACGAAGGTGCCCTGGCCTTGTCTGGTTTCAAGGAGCCCTTGGCCGACTAGTCGCTTAATGGCCTCCCGGAGAGTGCTCCGCGAGACCTGATACCTCTCGCAGAGCTCCTCGTCGGAGGGTAGCTGGCGCCCGCCGGGAAGGTCGCCCGACTCAACCTGCCTGCGCAGGTCCTCGACAACCTGCTGGTACTTCGGCCGCTGCTGCACCGTTGCCCCCTGTTCTTGATCATCACCCTACACCACATTGGGATGACTGGTACAGGCTGGTTTAGTTGTCTAACTCCACTATCTCAGGTTGGACGACTCATTCTTAAAAATTCTATTTGCTGTCTGGTTTGTATCCTCAAGGATGTGATACAACCAAGATGTAGGTCAACAGGTTGGTATCACCCAGGTAAGTCCAGTAGATGGGTGTAGATGTCTTAACCGACTAGGTTGTCTTTCTGATACAACCCGCGCGAACGGGAATCGGTGACAGCCTGATCGACCGGTTTTACCTGGCCAGACCAGCCGCAACTCGGGGATAGGCCTACGCGAAGGGCCGCGGAAGACCGCGACATGGGTGCACTTGGAGGCCGTATGGCCAGTCTCATCGTTATCGCGTCGATCATGGCCATTGTGGGCGTCGTGGCGGGTGCTTTCATCGCCATCTCATTCGCCATCAGCCGGGACGACTGGGCAGTGACGCGGGGCTCCGACGTGCCAGATCGGGCCGCCCGTAGGGCCCGAATCATGACGGGCTACATCCGCAGGCTTTAACCGCAAGTCGGAGGGCGCTGGCTTCCGCGGGGGCAGCCAGCGCCCTCGCCGTCTGATGGGAGTCTCGCCACGCCGCTAGCGGTGGGGCCAAGTCCAATGGGGAAGCCGCGGCGTGGCGCGCCGTCGGCGGGAGATGCAGGGAGACCGTCATGAGCGGCTTCGAAGCGGTGGCTGCCGTCATCGGCGTATTTTTCGTCGTCGGGTTCGCGGTGGGCGCGCTGCTCGTGATCGCAATGCCCGCGTGCCGTCGGCGGCGCCGCGCCGGGCGTTAGCGGGACGCTGATATCTACCTAAACTGAGCCGGGCCATATAAGGCCCGTTAAGCTTCCGGCAGCGGCAGTAACCGCTGTTCCAGACAGGCTGTCGCGAGAGCGGGCGAGCCAGAAGCCGACCTTGGGTGCCAGCACTATCACCACAACGGGAAAGAACGCTGGTGTCGCGAGTATCAGCCCCGTCCACTGCGGACCGATCCAACTGCCGAGCAAGCCATCGATTAGGGCGGCGAACGGCTTGCTGCCAGCCCAGGCGATCGCCCATACGGCCATTACGGCGGCGGTCTGCTCAGGCGCTGTCCGCTTTGCCAGTACGGAGCGAGTCACCGAGTTCGCGATCAGACAGCTGGCACCGGCGCCAAGCGCCGCGGCGGCGGCAACCCAGATGGACGGGGCGAATACGAATACCAACATGCACACAGCCAGCGAGGCCAGCGCTGTCGCCGCCAGTCGGAGGGTGGGCTGGTGCTTCGACCGCCGGAACGAGCCGAACACGGTGCCCGCGCCAAGCGCTGCGATGAACCAGCCGGACCAGGCTGGCGAGGCGTGAAGTTGCCTGGCGAGGGCGGGGCCAAGTACGAGGATGGGGTCATCCGCGATGGTAACGGCGGCCACCATGAGCAGCAGGATCCCGATGCGGCCGTCTCTGCGGGCGATCATGAAGCCATCCCGAATGCGTGAGCGTCGCTCTGGTTCAGCAGTCCCGTGCAGGCGAATCCACCACAGGATCACGCTGAAGGCGATAAACGAAGTCGCGTTTGCCGCAAAGGCCCATGCGAAGTTGACCCCCGCCAGGCCGATGGCCATCGTCAGCAGCGGGGCCGTGGCTCGGCCAATGTTATAGGAGACCGTGTCCATGGCGTAGGCGGGCTTGAGCTTGTCGGGCTGGACAAGCCGTTGCACGGTCACATTGCGAGCTGGCAACGCGAATGTGAAGGCGAGCCCGCTGACGATCGCGCCCGCGACCAACGTCCATTTGTTGAGCACCCCGCCGAAGGCCAGGCCCGCCAGTGCAGTCGCAACGCAGGCCGAAGTGAGCTGGGTGCAGAGCAGCGTAAGGCGGCCGCCGAGTCGGTCGGTCAGGACGCCTGCCCAGGGGCCAAGCAGCAATGGGCTGGTGAACTGCGCGAACGTTACAAGGCCAACAGTGAGCACCGAATGCGCCAGCTGATAGGCGAGCAGCACCTGGGCGGCGTTCTGCAGCCACGTGCCGAAGTCGGAGACCACGCTCCCGAAGAAGTACAAACGGAAGTCGCGGTTGCCTCGCAGAACGTGCCAAGGCGTGCGCCGTACCTGGGCAACCTTCTTGATTCCCAATTTGTTAGCGGCCGCGCGTGCGGTCAAATCGCGCAGGCGCGGTCTCAATCGTGACGGCACGAAACGTCCTCGTCGCTTTCACCGGGGGCAGCCGACCGCAGGGCGGCCGACTGCCAATTCACTAACACGTGGGGAGTTAGTGAAGCGTGTGGTCAACCTGGATCCCAGAGACCAGTGCATCAGTCATCTTCCGCGACCCGGGATGGCGTTGTCAGCCAGTGCGGGCACATTGGGTCCAACATTGACGACCAGTTGGTTTCGGTCGACGGGGAATATCGTCACAGTGAGGCGTATTGGCTTGTTGTCCTGGTCAAAGGCGACACGGGAGTCAACGAAGACAGCGGCATTGTGTCCAATCCCAAACACGACTTGTTCGTCCTCGGTTGCCAGCCGTCCGGTGATCCAGTCACGGTAACCGGTCTGCTTGACACCGATTTCGTCGGCCAGGTAGCGAACGCTGCCCTCTTCGATGTCCTGCGCCATGAGCAGCTTGGTGGCACCCTTGGTGATGAAGTCCATCAGGTAGAACGTGGTCTGCTTGGACCACGGGATACCGTCGATGTAACGGTCCTGTGAACGGCTCACAACCTGGGAGCCGGATGGAATGTCCAGCAGCACCGCGACCTCATCTGACACCGTCCGTACCTCGACCCGAGGAATCGAGGTCGTCGGGTCCCGATGCGTTTTGCGAACCTCGGACAGGTAGGCAACGGTTTCGCCGCCGCCGAACCCGGTTTTTGGGTCTGCGGTGAGAACCGTGACGAACGGATCCACCTTCCGCGCCACGAACGTCCCCTGCCCGGGCCTAGACTCAAGCAGGCCCTCGTCCGTGAGGCGTCTGATGGCTTCCCTGACGGTGTTCCGGGAGGCTTCGTACTGATCGCTCAGATCGCCTTCCGTGGGCAGCTTCGCATTGGGCGCTAGTTCTCCCTTTGCGATTTTGGTGCGCAGGTCGTCGGCGATGTGCCTGTACATCGGCTGGCTCTGAGGCATAGCCCCTCCATCGGTACCAACAACCCTGACGGTCCGGTCTGTCAGGGCCACCGGAATATTCGGTGCTGTCTGGTTTATGCCCGCTTGTCTATGGTATAACCAAAATCCTACACGTTGGTATGGGTCTGATGTCCTGGATCATCAGAAGCATCGGGCTGAGTCTAGCAGGCTGGTTACCTGGATGTGCAGGACCCACCGGACTATCCGTATGACCCGGTCGTCAGGTGTCATCCGACCCGTCGGTTCATCGGGGATCTGCGGCTTGCCGCCCCTAACCACAGCACCCAGACCGCCCGGACCCTGGTGGGAGTCAGCTCCTGCCGCTGGGACTAGCCGCGGGTCGCTCGCCCGGCGGGGCCGGACGCGAACTCTCGAACCGGTTCCGGTCGCCGGCGTAGATCCCGACGGCCGCGTACAACGGCCTCGATCCGCCGTCGTCCGCTGTGCACGCGGTGCGGACGAGTTCGATGACATAGGGCGCATCGCTCTCGTCTGGGAAGCTGAAGAAGCTGATCTCGCTGCTGCTTGGCTTGCGCGGCAGGAAGTAGAACGTGGTGCCGGCCAGCGGCAAGTCGAGCTCGTCGTGCAGGTAGGCGCCGATGCCTTCCGGGATGTCCTCGGCGGTCAGGAGCCGACGTGCGCCCTTGTCGTACCAGATCTTCGGGCACCAGGCGGTCTGCAGTTTCCATGGCAGCTCGTCGAGGAACCACTCCTGGCGCCGCACGATCATGTCGGTTCCGACTGGAACGTGCAGCCGGTCCGCCATCTCGGCCGGGGCTGTCTGCAGATTGACGGTTGGAGGAGTGGCCCGTGGCGCCCGACCACGATTGCGCGCCTGCTCGATCGCGGTGCCGTCGGCCCAGTCGATGGAGTTCACGAAGGGCACGATCCGGACCCGGGCGAACCAGCCCTGCCCTGGCCGGGTCTCGACCAGGCCCTCGTCCTTCAGCTTCTTGATCGCATCGAGGACAGTATTTCTCGACGCCTTGTACTCGTCCCTGAGCTCCAGTTCGCTCGGCAGTGGCCCGCCCGGCTTGATATTGCGCGAGATAATCTTCCCTCTCAGGTCCTCCGCGATCCGCGCGTACGCCGCGACAGCCATCGTCGCCTCCTCATCCTCTGCGCCCTGTACCAGCTAGCTTGCAGCCTTGGCTGGCTAGGCAGCCTCATCCGTGATGTCTGGGTGGTAATGCTGCATGGGCTGTCAAGGATCATATGGATAGATCGTATAGATCCATTAGACCATGTCATACCGATGACCAGAATCATACCTCGAAGACTGCTATGTGGTGCTGGCCCTATGGGTTGTTTGAGACCTACAGTCCTGGGCATCCCCAAATCAGTACGAACGTACTAACAGTCCGAATCTCTGGGTGGTGCTGCCTCGGTGGCACAGGCCGACCGGGCTGGGTAAGACACCTGGTTCTGCCAGGCCAGGTGGAGTGCGGCGGGACCGTTCGGAGGACCACATGAACTTCGTCGAAGCTCTCTCGGCGATAGCGATCCTGATCGACTTCCTCTTCGGGTTGACCTTCGGGGTCGTCGGCGGCGCGATCCTCGGATCGAGACGCGAGGATTACAACTACTCGCTGCTACAGACAGCGCCTGACCTTCTGAGCGCGGGCGCCCGAGTCATCCATGGAGTGTTCACTCGCGACGACGGTTACCGGCAGAGCCTCCTACCAGGCGGCGCCGAGGCGGCCGGGAACCAAGACGGAGACGACGATTCCGGATCGCAGGGACAGGGGCTGGACCAATGAGGGACTTCGAGGTAGTGGCGGTCGTCATCGGCCTGTTCTTCGCGATCGGGATCGCCGTGGGCATGCTTCTAGTCGTCGCGCTTCCCCTGCTCAAGTCCATGATCCAGCGTCGACGGGAGGCGCGCAGGTACATGGATGGCGGTGACTGGCGGGAGCTTCCGCCTCGCGATGACGACGAAGGCCCGCCGCCCTGGCCTGGGCGTCGCGGCTGAATCGGTGGCGGCGGCTGAACGGCTAAGCTCAGCAGCGTGGCTGACAAGGGATTTCCGTGGGGACCAGGTACCGCGACAGGGATCGGGTCGATGCCCGGCGGCAACCCGATGGAGACGGCCCAGGTGGTGTTCGACGAGCTGCCCGAACTGCCGTTTCTGGCCGAGCTTCCCGCTCGCGGCCCCGGCGCCGACATGATCGGCCGCGCTGCGGCGCTGCTGGTCGACATCCCGGTCGAGGTCACCCCGGGCGGCTGGCGGATCGCTGACCGCCCCGGCCGGGACATGCGCCGCGCCAGGTCGATGCTCTCGTCCGATCTGGATGCGATGGAAGAGACTCTCGACGGTTACCAGGGACCGCTGAAGCTCCAGCTCGCTGGCCCCTGGACGCTCGCCGCGACGATCGAGCAGCCGCACTCGCTGAAGGTCGCGCTAGCCGACCCTGGCCTGGTCAATGACATCGCGTCGTCGCTGGCGGAAGGGGCCAAGGCGCACGTCGCGGAGGTTGCCAAGCGGGTGCCGGGAGCGACCCTGTTCGTGCAGCTGGACGAGCCGTCGCTGCCCGCTGTCGCCCACGGCGGCGTTCCCACGCCAAGCGGCCTGTCCCGGGTCCGGGAGGTGGACGAGGAGGTGCTGAGGGCGAAGCTGCGGGAGGTCCTGGCCGCGACACGCGCGTACACGATCGTCCACTGCTGCGCTCCCGGCTATCCCTTCGAGATAATCACCGGGGCAGGCGCGAACGCGGTTTCGTTCGACCTCAGCCTGCTCAAGCATCGTGATTACGACAAGCTGGCGGAGACCGTCGAAGGGGGCTCGGGATTGCTCATCGGTGCTCTGTCCGTCACCGGCATCGCGGGGGACTCCGCGCGCCCGTCGGCACGGGATTCCGCAGGCGCGCTCCGTGCGGCCGGGCAGCGTGCTGAGGATGGGGAACGGATCCGGCCGACTCCCAAGGGCACAGCTAACGCCGTTCGGGAGGTATGGCAGCGGATTGGGCTTCCCCCGGCCACCTGCGCCGAGCAGGTTGTCATCACCCCGGCTTGCGGACTGGCGGGGGTGTCACCGGATCAGGCGCGCGACGCCCTGCGCTGGTGCCGGGAGGCCGCGCGCATCTTGCCGGAGCTGATGGCGGAACTCGCTTGACGGACGGATCGAACCTGCGATGGGAATGACAGATGGAGCTGACTGAGGCCAGGCGGCGTCATGCCGAGCTGGGCGAGAAGCTGCTTGACGCCCAGTACCGGTATCACGTGCTCGATTCCCCGACGATCTCCGACGCCGAGTATGACGTGGACCTGCGCACGCTCAACCAGATCGAGGACGAGTTCCCCGAACTGCGCACGCCTGACTCGCCGACGCAGCGGGTGGGCGGCGCGATATCGACGCTGTTCACTTCGGTCGAGCATCTGGAGCGGCTGCTCAGCCTCGACAACGTGTTCTCCGCCGAGGAGTTCTCGGCCTGGTCGGACCGAGCCGCGAAACTCGGCGGGACGGGACCCTACCTGTGCGAGCTGAAGATCGACGGGCTGGCGATCGATCTGGTGTATGAGCGGGGCAGGCTGGTCCGCGCCGCGACCAGGGGCGACGGCAGGACCGGCGAGGACGTGACGCCGAACATCAAGACGATCCGATCGATCCCGGCCCGGCTGGCCGGGGACGACGTGCCCGACCTGCTTGAGGTCCGCGGTGAGGTGTTCCTGTCGGAGGCTGCCTTCTCCCGGCTTAACGATTCGCTGCAAGAGGCGGGGAAGCCCGCGTTCGCCAACCCGCGCAACGCCGCAGCCGGCTCGCTCCGCCAGAAGGACCCCCGGGTGACCGCGTCCCGGGCGCTTGGCGCCATCATCCACGGCATCGGCCGGGTCGAGAGCGCCTCCGCCGATAATGCGCCCGAGCAGGCGATTACCGGGACCTCGGCCAGCCTGAGCGGCGACGGCCATTTGGAGGGCGCGCCGGACACACAGTCGGGGTGGTACGAGCGACTCCGCGGATGGGGACTGCCGGTAAGCGACAAGTACAAGGTCGTCGATGACCTGGCCGATGTCCAGGCCTACATCGACTACTACGCGGACCCGGGACACCGGCACGAGACGCCGTATGAGATCGACGGCGTGGTCGTGAAGATCGACCCGATCGAGGTTCAGCGCGCGATGGGCGCGACCAGCCGGGCACCGCGTTGGGCGATCGCCTACAAGTACCCGCCCGAGGAGGTGACCACCCGGCTGCTCGACATCCGGGTCAACGTCGGCCGCACCGGGCGGGTCACCCCGTACGCGGTGATGGAACCGATCAAGGTCAGCGGGTCCACGGTAGAGAACGCCACCCTGCACAACGAGGACGAGGTCAAGCGCAAGGGCGTTCTCATCGGCGACATGGTGATCTTGCGGAAGGCCGGCGAGGTCATCCCCGAGGTGCTCGGCCCGGTCTTGGATCTGCGCACCGGTGACGAGCGGGAGTTCGAGTTCCCCGCGCGTGTGCCCTGAGTGCGGCACCACGCTAGACCGAGACGAGGGGGAGGTCGACTGGCGCTGCCCGAACGCCGTGGCCTGTCCCGCGCAGCTGCGCGAGCGGCTGTTCCACCTGGCATCGCGGGGGGCGCTCGACATTGAGGTGCTCGGCTACGAGGCGGTCGTCGCGCTGCTCGATGGCGGTCTGGTCAGGAACGAGGGTGACCTGTTCAACCTGACCGACGAGGCCCTGGCCACCAGCCCGTTCTTCGTGAACAAGGCGGGCGGGATGAAACTCAACGCGCACGCGCTGCTGGCCAACCTGGACGAGGTGAAGACCCGGCCGCTCTGGCGGATTCTGGTCGCGCTTTCGATCCGGCACGTGGGTCCGACCGCCGCCAGGGCGCTGGCCGAGGCGTTCGGGTCGGTCGACGCGATCGCGGCCGCGTCGCCCGACGCCCTCGCGATCGTGGACGGCGTCGGGCCGACGATCGCCGCGTCGGTGGTGGAGTGGTTCACCGTGGACTGGCACGCCGCCATCGTGGCCAAGTGGCGGGCGGCCGGCGTGCAGCTCGACACCCCGGGATTCGACCCGTCGGCGGCGGCGTCGCGCCTGCTGGCCGGGGTGACCGTGGTGCTCACCGGCACGCTGCCCGGAATCAGCCGGGACGAGGCGGCCGAAGCGGTCCGCGCCGCTGGCGGCAAGGTCTCATCATCGGTCTCCAAGAAGACCAACTTCGTGGTCGCAGGGGAGAGCCCCGGCTCCAAGGCCGACAAGGCGGTCGAGCTAGGCATCCCGATCCTGGACGAAGCCGGCCTCCAGACCCTGCTAACCGACGGCCCCGACGGACTAGCAACCGCTCCGCTCCCCAAGGCCGAATAGCGCGACATCTGTGGCGCTTCATCGTTTGACGTTCGGGTCGCCCAATGCTTCTAGATGCCAATGTTGCTTAGCCCAGGTACCTCCTGGACAGTCACCCATAGTCGGGGCCATGATCACGAAAGTTTGATGCACTTATAAGATGCGGATCCTTCGGGATAAAAAAAGTCTTCGTGATCATGGCCATGAGCTAG
Source organism: uncultured Actinomycetota bacterium (assembly GCA_963844925.1). Lineage (GTDB taxonomy): Bacteria > Actinomycetota > Actinomycetes > Streptosporangiales > Streptosporangiaceae > Trebonia. Next base: position 59,630 of record CAWJQG010000005.1, read on the forward strand.
GCCGCGCGACGTGATCCGACGTCACGCGAGCACGCCGAGGCATTACCCGCACCGCTTTTTAGCTCAGCCGTTCGAGGATTAGCTCGCGGACGCGGGGGGCGTCGGCCTTGCCGCCGGTGGTCTTCATGACCGCGCCGACCAGCGCGCCGGCCGCCGCGACCTTGCCGTTGCGGATCTTGGCGACCACCTCGGGGTTGGCGGCAGCGGCCTCGTCGATGGCGGCCAACAGCGCCGAGTCGTCGCTGACGATGGCGAGGGCGCGTGCGGCGACGACCTCGTCGGGGGTGCCCTCGCCATCGAGCACGCCGTCGATGACCTGACGGGCGAGCTTGTCGTTGAGCGCCCCCGAGGCGACCAGCTCGGCGACCCGTGCCACCTGGGCTGGGGTGATCGGCAGCTCGGAAACCTCGATGCTGGCGTCGTTAGCGCGCCTGGCCAGCTCGCCGAGCCACCACTTGCGGGCGTCGGCGGGGGAGGCGCCGACCGCGACGGTCGCCTCCACGGCATCCAGGGCGCCCGCGTTGCGCAGCGCCTCGAACTCGAGCTCCGACAGCGACCACGACTCGATCAGCCGGGCCCGGCGGGCGGACGGCAGCTCGGGCAGCGTCTTGCCGATCTCAGCCACCCAGGCCGGGTCGGGCGCCACCGGCACCAGGTCGGGCTCGGGGAAGTAGCGGTAGTCCTGCGCCTCCTCCTTGGACCGCCCGGACGTGGTGACCCCGGAGTCCTCGTGGAAGTGCCGGGTCTCCTGGATGACGCGGGCGCCGGAGTCGAGCACGAACGCCTGCCGCCCGATCTCCGAGCGCACCGCCCGCTCCACCGAGCGGAGCGAGTTGACGTTCTTGGTCTCGGTCCGCGTCCCCCAGACGCCGGACCCGAGGACCGAAAGCGACGTGTTCACGTCGCAGCGCATCGAGCCCTCTTCCATCCGCACGTCGGAGACGCCGAGCGTGCGGAGCACGTCTCGGAGTTCGGTGACGTACGCCTTGGCGACCTCGGGGGCGAGGTAGCCCGTGCCAGGCACCGGCTTGGTGACGATCTCGACCAGCGGAATGCCCGCCCGGTTGTAGTCGACGAGCGAGTACTCGGCGCCCTGGATGCGCCCGGTCGCCCCGCCGACATGCAGCGACTTGCCGGTGTCCTCCTCGAGGTGGACGCGCTCGATGCCTACCCGGATGGTCGAGCCGCCGACGAGCACGTCCAGGTAACCGTCGGTGCAGAGCGGCTCGTCGTACTGAGAGATCTGGAAGTTCTTCGGCATGTCGGGGTAGAAGTAGTTCTTCCGCGCGAACCGGCACCAGGAAGCGATCGAGCAGTTCAGCGCGAGCCCGATCTTGATCGCGTACTCGATCGCCAGCCGGTTCACCACCGGCAGCGAGCCGGGCAGGCCGAGGCAGACCGGGCAGGTATGGGTGTTCGGCTCGGCGCCGAAGGCCGTCAGGCAGCCGCAGAACATCTTGGTGGTGGTGCCGAGCTCCACATGCGTCTCGATTCCGAAGACCGGCTCGTACTTTTGCAGCGCCTCTTCGTAGGTGACGGTCACGACGACTTCAGCCCCTTCGCCTCGGTCAGCAGCGGATGTCCCCAGCGTGAGGTGAGCGCCTCCTCGACGGCGGCCCCCACCCGGTACAGCCGGTCGTCGGCCAGCGGCGGCGCCATCACCTGGAGGCCGACCGGCAGGCCGTCCTCGTCGGCCAGGCCGCACGGTATGGAGATCGCGGCGTTGCCCGCCAGGTTGGTCGGAATCGTGCACAGGTCGGCCAGGTACATCGCCATCGGGTCGTCGGCCCGCTCGCCGAGCCGGAAGGCGGTGGTCGGCGTCACCGGCGAGACCAGCACGTCCACCTGGCTGAAGGCCGCCTCGAAGTCACGGATGATCAACGTCCTGACCTGCTGGGCCTTACCGTAATAGGCGTCGTAGTAGCCGCTGGACAGGGCGTACGTGCCGAGCATGATGCGCCGCTTGACCTCCGCGCCGAATCCCTCCGCCCGCGTCAGCGCCATGATGTCCTCGGCGCTGCCGGTGCCGACCCGCAGCCCGTACCGCATGCCGTCGAACCTGGCCAGGTTCGAGGAGCACTCGCTCGGCGCGATCAGGTAGTAGGCCGGCAGCGCGTACTTGAAGTGCGGGCAGCTCAGCTCGGTCACCTTGGCGCCGAGCGACTCGAGCACCTCCACCGCCTCGGTGAACCTGCTCATCACGCCGGGCTGGTAGCCCTCGCCGGACAGGTCGGTGACGACGCCGATTCGCAGGCCGGCCACATCCCCGTGCCGAGCCGCGGCCACGACCGGCGGGACCGGCGCGTTGATCGACGTGGAGTCCATCGGGTCGTGCCCGGACATCGCCTCGTGCAGCAGCGCCGCATCGAGCACGGTACGCCCGAACGGACCCGGGGTGTCCAGGGAGGACGCGAACGCGACCACCCCGTACCGCGAGGAGCCGCCGTAGGTGGGCTTGGCGCCGACGATCCCGCAGACCGAGGCCGGCTGGCGGATCGAGCCGCCGGTGTCGGTGCCGAGGGCGAGCGGCGCCTCGTAGGCGGCGACGGCGGCGGCCGAGCCGCCCGAGGAGCCGCCCGGCACCCGGGCCAGGTCCCAGGGGTTGTGCGACGGACCGTAGCCGGAGTTCTCGGTGGAGGAGCCCATCGCGAACTCGTCCATGTTGGTCTTGCCGATGAGGATCGCGCCGGCCTCGCGCAGCCGCCGGGTGATCGTCGACTCGTACGGCGGGTGCCAGCCGTGGAGGATCTTCGACCCGCAGGTGGTCGGCGCCCCGATGGTGGCGAACAGGTCCTTCACCGCGACCGGGACCCCGGCCAGCGTGCCCAACGGCTCGCCCGCCGCGCGCCTGTCGTCCACCTGCCGGGCCTGCGCGAGCGCGTCCTCGGCGGTCACGTGCAGGAACGCCCGCACCTCGCCGTCCACGGCGGCGATCCGGTCCAGGTGCGCCTGGGTGACTTCGGCCGCCGACACGTCGCCGACCGCCACCGCGGTGGCCAGCTCCGCCGCGGTCATCGTGGTCAGATTGTCCATGTGGCCCCCCTCACTCCTCGACCAGGATCCGCGGCACCTTGAACCGCTGCATCTCGACGGCGGGCGCCTCGCTAAGCGCCTGTTCCGGCGTCAGGCATCCGGCGGGCTCGTCGTCGCGGAACACGTTGACCAGACCGGTCGCGTGCGTGGTCGGCGGGATGCCGTCCGCGGCGACCTCCTGCACCTGCGCGACCGCCGAGATGATCTGGCCGAGCTGCGGGGCAAGGTGGTCAAGCTCTGCGTCGCTGAGCGCGAGCCTGGACAACCGAGCCAGGTGAGCGACCTCGTCGCGGGTTATGGGCATGCGTTCCATCCTAGGGCGGACGAAGCGTGGACTAGTAAGCGATTAAGCCGTAGTTAAAAACGGCCAAGCGCGTGTCGCTTAATGGAACCTGAGTGTTTCCTCCGTAATGTTTGCAGTGCCTTGCCCTGTAGCGCCTGATGTTGCAGTGCCCTCCGCTACAACTCGCTCAGTTAGAAGCGCACCTCCGTGATGACAGGGAGACCATGAAAAGATCGAGCACCGTCATCGCCGCCGCCACCGCGCTGGCCGCGACGACAATCGCCGTCGCGGCCGGCGTACCGGCCGCGCGCGCTGATGCCGGTCCGGCCGGCCCAGCCACAGCCAGCGGCGCTGCCGCGTCGCTGGCTGGCAGCACCGCGCCTTTCGCAGCGGCACAGAACGCGCTCGGCGCAGTCCCCGCGAGCAGCCGGCTGACCATCGAGGTCTGGCTCAAGCCGCAGACGGCAGCCGCGGAGAACTACGCGACCGCGGTCTCCACCCCGGGCAGCCCGCTCTTCGAGCACTACCTGTCCCCGGCGGCCTACACCGCGCGGTTCGGCGCGACGTCGCAGCAGGCGAGCTCGGTCGAGGCGTGGCTCAGGTCGTCGGGCTTCACCGGCGTCTCGGCCGACTCCGGCCGGGACTACGTGCAGGCCACCGCGGCGGTGTCCACGATCGACGCGGCGCTGAAGGTCCAGCTCGACTACTACCGGTCCATCGCCAGCGCCAACGCCGGCCAGTACCGGCTGCGCGCCAACGACCGGCCCGTCTCGCTGCCGGCGTCGGTGGCTGCCAGCGTGCTCGGGGTCACCGGCCTGGACAACGCCGCCCCGGTGAGCACGTACAGCAGGCCGGCCGCAGCGCCGCCGTCGGCGTCTGCCGGACGGCAAGCCGATCGCGTTCCCCTGCTCGCAGTGGTACGCCCAGCACTACGCGAGCCGCCTGCCCAAGCAGTACGGCACCACCAGCTTCCCGACCGTCGTCTGCGGCTACTCCGCCGACCAGCTCCGCGCGGCCTACGGGTACAACCGGCACAACATCGGCAAGGGCGTGACGATCGCGCTGGTCGAGGTTGGCCTGACCCCGGACATGTTCGAGACCCTGCAGGACTACGCCAAGGCCAACCTCATCGAGTCCCCGTCGCCGAGCCGGTACGCCGAGCTCTCGCTCGGCCAGGGATCGGCCTGCGGCGACCCGTTCAACGTCGAGGAGCAGCTCGACGTCGAATCGTCGTACGACATGGCGCCGCTCGCGAACCAGCTCGTGGTCGGCGGCGACTCCTGCAACGACGGCTTCTTCGGGCTGCAGGCCCTCTTCAACGCGGACACGACCATACTCAACGGCATCGGCGGGCACCCGCTGGCGCAGATCGCGTCCAACTCCTGGGAGGGCGGCGACGAGGCGCTGCCGCTCAACATGCTCAACATCGAGCACGCGTACCTGCTGCGGGCCGCCGCCGAGGGCGTCAGCATGCTCTTCTCCGCGGGCGACAACTCCGGTGTGGAGACCCCGTCGAGCGACCCGTACGCCACCTCGGTCGGCGGTACCACGCTCGGCATCGGCCGGAAGGACCCGCGGCTGTTCGAGACCGGCTGGTCAACCGGCTCTCCGTCGACGTCAACAACAAGTGGGATATTCCAGGGTGAGGCGTACGCCTCCGGCGGCGGCCCCAGCCTGCTGTGGGCCCAGCCGGCCTACCAGCGCGGCGTGGTGCCGAACTTCGCTGGCCAAGGCGCCGGGCAACCGAGGCGGTCTGGTCCGCGCCGTGCCCGACATCAGCGCGGTCGCCGACCCGTCCACGGGCATGGCCGTCGGGCTCCTGAGCTTCAACAGCAAGGGAAGCGTGAACGGGTACTTCGAGGAGTCCATCGGCGGCACCAGCCTCGCCTCACCGCTGGTAGCGGGGATGGTGGCCGACGCCGAGCAGTATCAGAAGCCGTTCGGCTTCCTCAACCCCGCGCTCTACCGGCTGGCGGGCACCAGCGCTGTCAATGACACGCTGCCGATCACGAACAAGACGCCGGCCAGGTACCACGGCGTCGCCTGCGACGTGGCCGACTGCGGGCAGCTCTCGTACTTCCCGTTCGACGACCAGAGCTGGTCCATGGAGGGCTACACCGGCCAGGTCACGGTGAAGGGGTACGACACCATGACCGGGGTCGGCACCCCGAACGGCCAGAATTTCGTCTACTCGCTGCGCCGGATATTCGGCTAGCGAGGCGAGCGGGCACTCCGGCATACGACTCAGGGATACGGCCGCCCGACTCGGCCCCGGTACCCGCTAGCTGGGTACCGGGGCCAGCGCGGTTTTGCTGATGAAGGACCAGATGAGCTGGTTGGCTCCCGGTGTGGCTGGTTGTTCGGGGGCGGGAAGTTGTGGCCTCCGGTCTGATAGAGCGCCCACTGGAGGCGTCTTCCCGTCCGCGCAGCGACCACGTGTAGAGGGTCATGTCGCCGTGCTTGACCGATGGTCGGCCTTGCTGGAGCACTTGAGGGCCTTCTGCAGCCGGGCGATCTGGACGGTGGCCGGGGGCGTTTCCTTGCCTTTCTCCCCGGGCTTGTAGGGCACCCACGGGATCGTCAAGCGAGGCGAACACGAGGACGTTCTGCGGTTTGGTGACCACGCAGCCCGGCATGGGGTCGGCCTTGACCGCGACCATGCCGTTGAACAGGCTCGGGTCGGTGCATTCGAGGCGGTAGGCCATCCGGCCGCCGTTGCTGTAGCCGACGAAGTAGATGGGCCTGGTGTGCCCCGGATCGACCTTGGGCACCAGCGCCTCAAGGAACGCGACATCGTTGACGTTCGTCGAGGCGGCGGCGCCGCAGCAGCCGATGGCGTTCCACGACGCCTGGTAGGACACCGGGTAGACGAGCTCCAGCTTGTCGGTGTCGACGTAGGGGACGAGCCGGTCCCTGGTGATCTCGTCGCTGGTGGTGGCGGCGATCCCGGAGAGCACGACGACGATCGGGGCCGACTTGGGCAGCTTCGCCGTCGGGGCGATGACCTCCCAGCTCCGGGTCAGATTGCCGACCTTCATCGAGTACGTCGTGGTGGTCGACTGACGCTCGACCGCGTTGATGATGTGCGCGCCGGCGAACATCGCGAGGCCGAGCGTGGTGATGAACGCCGTCAGCAGGACCAGGAAGCGGCCCATCATTGTGAATCGCGTGCGCGGCGCCAACGCAGCCCCTCCCTTTCCGGCCGAGTACTCGCGCCCGGTCAGCATCAGGCTGAAGGGCGTGCGACGCGCAGCCGAGGCGATCACCCAGGAAATCGCGTAGACGATCGGGACCGCGATGAACAGCAGCGCGACGCACCTCAAGGCCGCCGGGAGCGCGGCGGACCGCGCCGAGCAGGCCGCCATCGGCGCCGAGGTAGCTAGCGCCGGCCACCGCGCAGCAGCCCCTGGAGCACCAGCGGGTGGGCCAGGTAGATCCCGAAGGAACTGGCCGAGCCCGCGGCGCGCGAACTTCCGGTGCGGCGCGCCGCGGTCGCTCCAGAGCAGCCCGCCGCCGAGCAGCGCCCAGCCGAAGGCGAACGCCTCCACCACCACGATCGGCTGGAAAACGGCGCTCGCGTTGGCCGGCGTGGCGCCGAAGCCGTAGATCTCGATCAGGTACGTCGCCGATGCCCGCGGCCACGCCGACGGCGGCCGCCAGCGCGATCCGGCGGACGGTGCCGAGATGCTGACGGGTGAAGGCGCAGATCTGCTCGAAATGCCAGCCGGCGATCGCGCCCGCGACCACGTAGAGCACGTAGCTGTCCACCCAGATGCCCTGCCCGGCGCCGTTCAGCCACTGCGCAAGGGGCCCGGTCGCGGGCCGTCCCAGGTGGTAGTGGAGCGCGCAGGTCAGCCAGAGCTGGTACGCCATGGCGGCGCGCGAACAGCCAGCGATGGTAGCCCTCGGTCTTGCGCAGCACCCAGCGGAAGACCGGGAACAGCAGGTAGATCTGCATGCTGACGAGCAGGAAGTACAGGTGGTAGCGGGCGCCCGCGTTGAGCAGGTCATGCAGGAACGCGGACGGGAACGGGACCGCGGCCGGAACCGTCGAACGCGTAATAGATGGCCGACCAGGTCACGTAGGCGGGGAGGACGAGCCAGTACCGCCGCCGCCAGAACCGCAGCCAGTTCAGGCGCTTGCGATGCCCGTAGTTGTAGGTCAGCACCAGCGCGGTGAGCAGGAGGAAGAGCTCGCGGCTGGTGTGGAAGACGGTGGTGACCGCGCCGAGGGCGCAGCGTGACCTGCCCGCCGCCGAAGGCCAGCGTGTGGACGCCGACCACGAACACCATGATGATCAGCCGGATCATGTCGAAGGCGACGATGTGCGGCCGGGAGCGGGCAGGCGCGCCGGCGGTGGCGGCGGCGGCGGCCGGGCGGCCTCGGCCGCGACGGCAGCCGCCGGCGGCGGGGGCAGGCGCGCCGAGCTGGCGAGCCCGGCTGACGGCAGGCCGCGGCCCGGTATCAGACAGGGTTGAACTCACGGCCGCGAAGTCACCAGGTCCTTCAGCTGCCGCCGGGAGATCTTCCCGGTTGGCCCGAGCGGCATCTCCGCGACGACGCAGAACTCGCTCGGCTGCTTGTGCCGGGGCAGCCGCGCGGCGCAGGCCTCGCGTCAGCACCGCCTCGACCTCGGCCGCCACCGCGTCGGCGTCGGTCACGACGTAAGCCACCGGCCGCTCGCCGAGCACGTGGTCGGCGACCCCGACCACGGCGGCAGAGCGGACGCCGGGCTGGGCGAGCAGGATCTCCTCGATCTCCCTGGGGTAGATCTTCTCCCGCCCCGGTTGATCACGTCGTCTGAGCGGCCGACGAGGAACAGATAGCCGTCGGCGTCGAGGTAGCCGAGGTCGCTGGTGTCGAGCCAGCCGTCGGCGTCGATCACGCCCGGCCGCCCGCCGCTGTCGTAGCTGGTGATGACGCCCGCGCCCCTGATCTGCACGCGGCCGATCTCGCCGGGCCGGGCCGGTCCGCCGCCGAGCTCGACCCGGACCTGGGCGCTGGCCGGGCGGCCGGCCGACCCCGGCTTGCGCACGCCGTCCACCGGGTTGGCGGTGATCATGCTGGCCGCCTCGGTCATGCCGTAGGTCTCCACGACCGGCACCCCGAGCGCGCCCTCGAACCGCTCGAGCGCGGCCAGCGGCAGCGGCGCGGAGGCCGACCGCACGAAGCGCAGGGCGGCCGGGCGGGTGGCGGGCGGCTCGATCGCGAGGATCGAGATGATCGCGGGCACCGCGTTGATCCAGGTGATCTTCGCGGTCGCTGATCAGCTGCCAGAAGCCGCGCCTGCTGAACTTGCGGTCGAGCGCGAGGTGCGCCCCGGCCCGGAGGGTGGCGAGCACGCCCACCACCTCGGCGTTGACGTGGAAGAGGGGCAGCGAGCAGTAGCCGCGGTCGGCGGCGGTGAGCCGGTGGCAGTCGACCACGCTCGACGCCACATGCGCGAGCTGTTCTTCCCGTAGCAAGATGCCCTTAGGAGTTCCGGTGGTACCGCTGGTGCAGAGGAAAATCCCGCCCCCGGCCGTGGCGGGGGCGGCGGAGACCAGCAAGACGGGATCGACGGAGTCAATGACGTCAAAGTCAAATTCTGCGATCTCGAACGGTCCCGTGGCTTCGCCTGTCCGGCCACGCGCTGGACGCTGCACCAGGGCGGCAGTCGTCCACCCGGTAGACGACGGCGGTGGGGCGCGCCACGCCGAGCACCCGCGCCACGTCCCTGTCCGGCGCCCCGGGGTCCAGCGGAACGGCGACCCGCCCGGCGGCGATGATCGCCACCAGCGCGGTCGCGTACTCGACCGGCTCGCCGAGCCGGACGACGATCCGCGCGCCGGGCGGCAGCCCGGCCGCGTCCAGGCGTCGTTCAACGTCGATAACCGTGTCAAGAAGCCCCGCGTAGCTCAGCGTGGCCGGCCCGCGCGCGTCCGCCAGATAGACGTCAGCGCCGCGGCAGGCTGCCGCCTGCTCAATCCATTCGCGTATCAAGGCAGCTATCCATCCGTTCAGTACATCATTCGGGGATCGTTGTAGTGCTTGAACTCGAGAAGGTTCCCGGTCGGGTCGATGAGCACGAACGTGCGGTGCTCCTCCACCAGCCCCTCGAAGCGCACGGACACGTCGTGGTAGAAGGAGATCTTCCGGGCGACGGCGCAGGCGTGTAGCGCCTCGAAGTCAGTCGGCCGCGCGGAACGTCACGCCGAAGTGGTTCGGGTAGAGACTCCCCGGCTCGGCCGGCTCGTGCGTCGGTCAGGTGGCAGACGACCTGATCGCCGAAGAAGTCGAGGGTGATCCGGTCGGGATACCGGCGGGCGAGCTTGCAGCCCAGCCTGGTCACGTAGAAGTCCTGGGCCGCGTCCAGGTCATGGGTGGGGATGGCCAGGTGGAAGACGTCGGAAGTGGTTCGCATGGGTCTACCTAAGGTGCTCGATTACTCGAAGGCGGTCAGCGTGTCGGAGCGGAGCCCGAGGCGGAGCGTCTCCAGCCCGATGACCCCCGCGGCCGGGACGTTGCCGAGGTTCACGTTCGGCCCGATCCTGGTGATCAGGTGGGCCTGCAGCGCGGTGTTGGGCGCCTCGATGAGCAGCTTGTCGACCGCCGACGCCGCCGTGCAGAATGTCCTCGAGCAGGCCGTACCTGAGCTCGCCGTCCGGTCGGCAGATGCCGGAGCTGCCGCTCTCCCTGGCCTCGAGCGTCACCAGCGAGGCGCCGGCGTCGAGGTCCTCGGTGATCGCCGCGATCCACTCGCTCGGCGGCTGCATCTCCGAGCGGCCCGGAGTCCTTGAAACCGACCTCGGAGACGACGGTGAAGTCGCCCGCGAGCTTGCGGATGTAGCCGGCCTTCTCGGAGTTGGACATGTCGATCGTGCCGTTGGAGACCTCGACGTGGGTGCAGGCGTAGTCGTCGCAGAGCCGCCGGAAGTCCTCGAACCGTCCCTGCAGGACGAACTTCTCGAACAGCGTGCCGCCGAAGTAGTAGCCGATGCCGTGGCGAGTCGAGCACGCTGATCTTCTCGCGCAGGCAGTTGGTGACCAGCGAGGTGCCCCAGCCGAACTTGACGTAGTCGATGTACTCCGCGCCCAGCGCGATCTGGTCGGCGAACAGCCCGGCCGGAACGCCGCCGTCGATCACCATCGTCACGCCGCTGCGTCGCGGCTTGGCCGTACGCTCGGGCAGGGTAAGCGCGTTCTGGATCATCGAGTGCCTCCTTGTGATTGGTCGAGCGGGGGTTGGTGAGCGGGGGTTGGCGAAGGGGTGACCGGGGGTGACCGGACGCGGTGCGCGGCAGCCGGGCGAGGAAGTCGGGGATGTGCACGACGGTGGCGTTCTCCACCGGTCCCCAGCTCATCTGGTCGGCCGGGATGCCCTGCAGGTACGCCGACGAGCACCCGCACCGTGCCGCCGTGCGCGACGACCACGACATCCCCGGCGTCGGGGAGCCCGGGAAAGCCGCCGCGCCCGGTCGCCGCCGTCACCGATCGTAGCCGCGAGATCACTGCAGAACGCGGCGGCTCGCTGATACAGCTCGCGGACCGACTCGCCGCCGGCCGGCCGTGCGTCGGGATCGACCACCCGGCCGCCGTCCAGGCCGGTCACCGGCGGGCGGAGCGCGGCCGACGGGGCGCCCTCGAGCACGCCGAGTCGACCGCTCCCGCAGCCGGGCGTCGGCGAAGACGGGCACCCCGAGCACGGCCGCGAAGGCGGCGGCGGTCTGCTGGGCGCGGCGCAGGTCGCTGGCGTAGATCGCGCGGATCGGATGATCGCGGAACCGCCAGGCGGCGTCGGACGCCTGACGCAGCGCCGCGCTTGTCAGCTCGGCCTGGTCGTCGTGTCCCTGCGCCAGGCCTGCGACGTTCCAGGTGGACTCGCCGTGCCGGACGAGCCAGAGGGCGGGGGCGGTGTCTGCGGGGCGTCGGCCAGGGGCGGTGGCAGCGGGGGGCGTGGTTCCATGCCAGGCAGCCTGCTGACCGACTGTTAAAGAATGATGAAAATGTAAACGGATTCAGATAACTCTTAAGAAACTCTAAAGATCTTCAGGTTAACTAGGCTTAACCATGGAGACGAGGGTGCTGGTCGTCGACGACGACCAAGATGTACGCGAGTCGCTGCACCGTGCCCTCGGCTACGCGGGCTACGAGGTGGCGACGGCCGCCAACGGGGCTGACGCGCTGCAGCGCGGTCGCCCGCTCGCCGGTGGACCTGATCATCCTCGACGTGCTCATGCCCATGCTCGACGGGCTCGGCGCCTGCCAGGAGCTGCGCGGCCGAGGGGACGATACGCCCGGTCCTCGTGCTCACCGCGCGGGACGCGGTCGATGACCGGGTGGCCGGGCCTCGACGCGGGCGCCGACGACTACCTGGTGAAGCCGTTCGCGCTGCGCGAGCTGCTGGCCCGCGTCAACGCGCTGCTGCGGCGCACCCAGCCGCTCCGCGACGTGCTTGGCTACGCCGACCTGACGCTCGACCTGACGGCGCGGTCGGCCCGCCGCGGCGACGCGGAACTCGGCCTCACCAAGATCGAGTTCTCCCTGCTCGAGCTGCTCGTCCGCAACGCCGAGCAGGTGCTCAGCTACGACGTCATCACCGACCGGGTGTGGGGCTACGGCGAGGCCCCCGCCTCCAACGCGCTGCAGGTCTTCGTGACCTTCCTGCGCCGCAAGCTCGAGGCGAACGGCTGCCAGCGCCTGGTGCACAACGTGCGGGGCGTCGGGTACGTCCTGCGGGCAGGCCAATGAGGATCCGCCTGACCCTGAAGGCCCGCTTCATCCTCGTCGCGGGCGGCGCGGTGGCGGCGGTCGCGCTCGCCATCACCGCGGTCGCGTTCCTGGCGATCCGCACCGACCTGCAGAACCAGGTGCGCGAGGAGGTCGCCGCGCGCGGAGGACAGCGTCAGGCACCTGGCCGCGAAGTACCACGGGCACATCCCGAACGGCTGGGTGCCCGCGCGCTCGGCCGGGTTCGGGATTCTCACCTACACGCAGGTCGTCACGGAAACCGGTGCCGTCTGGGCGCCGAAGGGCGACCTGGGGCTGCTCACGCCGAGCGCCGGCCGGCGCATCGAGCGTGGGGCGGCGGGCCGGGTCGGCGGCGACGCAGTTCGATCGTTCTACTCGTCGCGCGGATCAACGGGATCAGGGCCGAGGTGCTGACCGAGCGGCTCGCCCCCGGCCTGGCCATCCAGGTGGCCGAGCCGCTGACCGCGACCGACCAGGAAGTCGCGACCGTCGGCGCGACGCTGGCCGCTGCTCAGCGCGGTCGGCGTGGTCGCGGCTACCCTGCTCGGCTGGGCGGTGGCCAGGGCCGGGCTCGCGCCCGTCGCCCGGCTGGCCAGCGTGGCCGAGGAGGTCACGCTGACCGGTGACCCGGGCAGGCGCGTCGAGGTACGGCGCCGGGACGAGCTCGGCCAGGCTGGCCACGTCGTTCAACGCCATGCTGAGCGCGCTGCAGCGGTCGCTTGACGCGCAGCGGCAGGCTGGTCAGCGACGCCAGCCACGAACTGCGCACGCCGCTGGCGAGCCTGCGCCTCAACGCCGAACTGCTCGCGGCGCACCCGGACATGCCGGCCGCCGAGCGAGCGGAGATGCTCGACCGGGTCACCGGCCAGGACGGCGGAGCTCAGCCGCCTGGTCGCCAGCGTCACCGACCTGGCCAGGGGCGAGCCGTTGCCGAAGGACCGCTCGCGGGTCCGGCTCGACGCGGTGACGTCCGAGGCCCTGGACGCGGCCGACCGGGACTGGCCGAAGACGGAGTTCGACGCGGACCTGGCCGCCTGCACGGTCGACGGCAGCGCCGACCGGCTGCGGGTGGCGGTCAAGAACCTGCTCGACAACGCGGCCAAGTTCGGCCCGCCCGAGGGGCCGGTGCGAGGTCCGGCTGGCCGACGGCGAGCTCACCGTGCGCGATCACGGGCCCGGGATAGACCCAGACGACCTGCCGTTCGTCTTCGACCGTTTCTACCGTGCGCTCTCGTCGCGCTCGGCCCCGGGCGCGGGGCTCGGCCTCGCCGTCGTCCGCGAGATCGCCCTCGGCCACGGCGGCGAGGTGGCGGCCGAGCCCGCCCGCGGCGGCGGCACCCTCATGCGCCTCACTCTTCCCGCCCGCGCAGGCTCCGACGCCCCATGCCCCTCGGCTAGTCGGCCTGCAGGGCGTTGACGCGATCGGGCCAGGTGGCCTCGAGCAGGCCGACGAGCCTGGCGATCAGGGCGTTAGCGGGCGCGGCGATGCCGTGCCGGGCGGCGCGAGCCGCGACGGCGCCGTTGAGGTGAGCGATCTCGGTGCGACGGAAGTTCATCAGGTCCTGCAGCATCGACGCTAGGTGCGAGCCGGACGCGGCCGGATCGAACTGCGCCTTCATCGTGGCCAGGGCCGCCGCGGTGTCCACGGTGACGCCCTCGGCCCGGGCGACCGCCGCGATCTCGTCGAGGATGGACGAGGCCAGCGGGTCGAACCCGTCGTAGCGGGCGAGCGCCGCCACCGGGATCGAGGCGATCGAGCACAGGGTGTTCATCACGCAGTTGAACGCGACCTTGGCCCAGCCCGTTCTGCAAGGTCAGGACGAGCGTGGACGGGCCGATCGCGCCCGCCGCAGCGGCGGCCACGGCGGCGGTCCCGGTGGCCTTGGCGAACACGATCACCAGGTCAGCCCAATCTGAGGGGTGACACAGCAGGAAGGCAGCCCGGCGATAGCTCGGCGTGTCCCAGGTGCGCACATCCTGCCACGGTCGCAGGCCTAAGGAAAGGCAGAGCGTCGCCAGCCTCCGGCGGCCGGGTGCAGGGGCGTCCGCAGCAGCCGCGCCCGGGAATTCCAGTTGGGGGGAACGGGCCGTTGCTCCGACCGTTCGGTCGCGCTGGACCGTGCGGCGGCGAAAGCGGCAAGGGCGGGGATAAGCGCCGCGATCTCCTCCGCGTCGGCGTCGCCCCGGACTATGCGCAAGTACGGCGCGGTCACAGCAACCCCGGACCGTTCCGACTCTGCTGACTCTGATCTTGACTGTGATCCTCAGCCACGGGATTTCCCGACACCAATGCCGAACTCCCGGTGCACCCGCGCCCAGAACGCGTCGCGGAGCCACTCGCGCGCCTCCTGGTAGGGGCGGAGCGACTGGCCGAGCTCCTTCTCCGCCTCGACAAGCAGTTCCTTGTCGATGACGGGAGGCAGGATCGGGCCCGGCAGCAGGTCCCTGATGTTGTCCGCGCCCCGGGTGAGGATCCACTTGTGCGCGACGTGCTCGCCGGCTTCCTCGACATTCCGCCGGTCCGGGCCGAGCCGGGGCAGCGGGCCGGTGGCGGAGATGTGCGGGTTCCGGCCGAGCTGCACCGGCGGGCGCGGGTGGCGCTCGCCGAAGAGCTGGGCGGGCGACGGCACCGAGGCCTGGACATCGGCCCTTGGCTGCGCCTCGGCCGCCGGGTTCCTGGTGAAGTACGGGCGGACAAACGCGGAGTCGAGCACGTCAACCGTGTCCGACTCCCAGACGAGGCGCTCGGCCTGGTTGGTCCCGTAGGGCGGTTCGATGCCCCACAGGTGGATGCGGGCCCCGAAGGCCTGGGCCGCCTCAACGGCCGGGACCATGTCCTCGTCGCCCGCGATCAGCACCGCGTCGGTGATCGCGCGGTGCCGGGCGAGGGCCTCCATGTCGGCGCGAATGTTGGCGTCGACGCCCTTCTGCTGGCCGCGCGCGTTGAGGTTGCCGAGACGGAGCTTGACCCACGGCATCTGGGCGACGACGCGCTGGTCTATGGTCGGCACCCGGTCGCGGGCAGCGTCGTACCAGTAGACGCGGAGTAGCTCGCCGCGGAACAACTCGTCGGCGTGCTTGGTGATCGTCTGGATGAGGCCGACCGCGTCGACTCGGTAATCCCGGCGTGAGCTGGTGCCGAAGAGCAACTCGCCTGCGGCCGCGTAGATATAACCGACATCGACCATGACCGCATATCTGGCGAGGACGGGCATCGGGGC
Organism: uncultured Actinomycetota bacterium; assembly: GCA_963844925.1. Classification (GTDB taxonomy): domain Bacteria; phylum Actinomycetota; class Actinomycetes; order Streptosporangiales; family Streptosporangiaceae; genus Trebonia. The sequence continues at coordinate 74,898 of CAWJQG010000005.1, forward strand.
GGCGAATTCGCTCATCGTCCTATGACTCTAGGGCAGTTTGGGCCCTGCGCGTGCCACTTGGCTGGGGATTGCCGGCGGAAGCTTTCCAAGCGGTTACTAATGGTGATCATGGTCACTGTGCGCTTATAGGGGGATGTTGCCGTGCTTCTTCGGCGGCAGCGTTTCCCGCTTGGTGCGCAGGCTGATCAGCGCCCGGGTGACGGCGGACCTGGTCTCCGCCGGGCGGATCACCGCGTCCAGGTAGCCTCGCTCAGCGGCGATGTAGGGATTGGCGAGGGTGTCCTCGTACTCGGTGGTCTTCTCCTTGCGGAGCGCCTCGGAATCCTCGGCGCCGGCCAGCTCCCGGCGGTAGAGGATGTTGACAGCGCCCTGGGCGCCCATCACCGCGATCTGCGCGGTCGGCCAGGCGAGGTTGATGTCGCCGCCGAGGTGCTTGGAGCCCATGACGTCGTAGGCGCCGCCGTAGGCCTTCCTGGTGATCACGGTGATCTTCGGAACGGTGGCCTCGGCATAGGCGTAGAGCAGCTTCGCGCCGCGGCGGATGATGCCGGCCCACTCCTGGGTCACGCCGGGTAGGAAGCCGGGGACGTCGACGAAAGTGAGGATCGGGATGGAGAACGCGTCGCAGGTGCGGACGAACCGGGCCGCCTTCTCCGAGGCGTCGATGTCGAGGCAGCCGGCGAAGTGCATCGGCTGGTTGGCGACCACGCCGACCGGCGCGCCGGCCACGCGGCCGAAGCCGACCACGATGTTCGCCGCGAAGGCCGCGTGGACCTCGCAGAATGTCTCCTCGTCGAGCACGGTCTCGATGACCCGGTGGATGTCGTAGGGCTGGTTGGGCGAGTCGGGGATGAGCGTGTCGAGCTCTTCGTCCGTGGCCGTGATGGTGAAGTCGGGCGTGGTCGGGATGACCGGCGGCTCGTCGAGGTTGTTCGACGGCAGGTAGGAGAGCAGCAGTCGCGCGAACTCGATGCAGTCCTGCTCGTCTTGCGCCTGGTAGTGGGCGACACCGGACTTGGCGGCATGGGTATGCGCCCCGCCGAGCTCCTCGAACGTCACGTCCTCGCCGGTCACGGTCTTGATCACGTCAGGCCCTGTGATGAACATGTGGCTGGTGCCCTCGACCATCAGCGTGAAGTCGGTGATCGCGGGGGAGTAGACCGCGCCGCCGGCCGCCGGGCCCATGATCAGGCTAATCTGCGGGATGACGCCGGAGGCGCGGGTGTTGCGGAAGAAAATCTCCGCGAACAGGCCGAGCGCGACCACGCCCTCCTGGATGCGGGCGCCGCCGCCGTCGTTGATGCCCACGACCGGGCAGCCGGTCTTCATGGCGTGATCCATGACCTTGACGATCTTCTCGCCGTAGACCTCGCCCAGGCTGCCGCCGAACACGGTGAAGTCCTGGCTGTAGACCGCGACCGGGCGGCCGTCCACCGTGCCGATGCCGGTGACCACGCCGTCGCCGTACGGCCGGTTGCGCGCGATGCCGAAATCATGCGCGCGATGCCGGGCCAACTCGTCGAACTCCACGAACGAGCCCTCGTCGAGCAGCAGGTCGATCCGCTCGCGGGCGGTGAGCTTGCCCTTGGCGTGCTGCTTCTCAATCGCGGCAAGGGAACCCGCGTGCACGGCCTCGTGCCGTCTGCGCTCAAGATCCGCGATCTTCCCTGCGGTGGTGTGCGGGTCAGGCGAGTCGCCGGAAATGGTCTCAGCTGCGCTCATGGGGGAAAGGTTAACCTGGCGGACGATTGCGTTTGCCGCGGCGGGGTTACCCTCATTGTCGTGAACACCGTGAGCACTGACCGAAACAGGGATTCTGCCGAGCTGCCCGAGCTGATGCGCCGTGATGTCCGGCTTCTCGGCGATGTGCTGGGCGAGGTGATCAGCGACTCGGGTGGCCCCGACCTGCTCGCGGACGTGGAGCGGCTGCGGCACGCGGTGATCGACGCCCGGCAGGTGCCCGACCGCTCGTCGCCGTCCGCGATGGCGGCCGGCGACGCGATCGCGTCCCTGGTCGGGTCCTGGTCACGGGACCGGGCCGAGCAGGTGGCGCGCGCCTTCACCGTCTACTTCCACCTGGTCAACCTGGCCGAGGAACAGCAGCGGGTGCGGACGCTGCGGCGGAACGGCTCCGGTGACGCGGCACCGCGCGAGTCGCTGGCCGACGCCGCCGAGCGGATCAGCGCCGAGCAGGGCCGTGCCCAGCTCGACTCGCTGCTGCCCGGCCTGGTGGTTCACCCCGTGTTCACCGCGCACCCGACCGAGGCGCGGCGGCGCGCGGTCGTCGCGTCGCTGCGCCGGATCGGCGCGCTGCTCACCTCGGTCGACGACTACCGGGCGGGGACCACGGCGTCGGCGGGCGGGGTGGAGCTGCAGCGGCGGCTCCGCGAGGAGATCGACCTGCTCTGGCGGACAGCGCCGCTGCGGGTGGCCGGGATGACGCCGCTTGACGAGGTCCGCACGGTGATGACGGCGTTCGACGAGACGCTGTTCCGGCTTACGCCTGCCGTGTACCGGGCGCTCGACCAGGTGCTGCTCGGGTCCGACAGCGGGGCGGCGCCATCGCCGGTGCCGCCGTTCCTGCGGTTCGGGTCCTGGGTGGGCGGCGACCGGGACGGCAATCCGACGGTGACCGCGGCCATCACTCGTGAGGCGGCGGTGATCCAGGCCGAGCATGCGCTGCGCGCGCTTGAGGCGGCGTGCGCCCGGATCGGGCGGGCGCTGACGGTGTCCGAGGAGTCCGCGCCGCCCCCGGCCGAGCTGCGGCGGGCGCTCGCCGCCGTGTCGGCTGCGCACCCGGAGCTGATAACCGAGATCATCGCGCGCTCGCCTGGCGAGCCCTACCGGACCTACCTGCTCTACGCGGCCGAGCGGCTGGCGGCGACCCGGACCAGGGACGCCGACCTCGCGTACCGCTCGCCGGACGAGTTCGTGGCCGACCTGCGGCTGGTGCAGGCGGCGCTGGCGGCGGCCGGGGCGGTGCGGCAGTCCTACGGGGAGTTGCAGCACCTGATCTGGCAGGCCGAGACGTTCGGGTTCCACCTGGCCTCGCTTGAGGTGCGGCAGCACTCGCAGGTCCACGCGCGCGCCCTGGCGGAGCTGCGCGGCGGCGGTGACCCCTCCCCGATGACCCGCGAGGTGCTCGAGACCATCCGGGTGATCGCCTGGATTCAGCACCGGTTCGGCTTCGAAGCCTGCCACCGCTACGTCATCTCGTTCACCACCTCGGCGGCGGACGTGGCCGCGGTGTACGAGCTGGCCGGGTACGCGTTCCCCGACGGCGGCGGGCCGGTCCTCGAGGTGGTGCCGCTGTTCGAGTCTGGCGACGACCTGGCGGCGGCGCCATCGGTGCTGTCGGGGATGCTGGAGCTCGAACCGGTGCGCTCGCGGCTGGCGGCGAACGGCCGGCAGCTTGAGGTAATGCTCGGCTACTCCGACTCGGCCAAGGAGCTCGGGCCGGCCTCGGCGACGCTGCGGCTGTTCGAGGCCCAGGCGGCGCTCGCCTCCTGGGCCGCCGCGAACGACGTCACCCTGACGCTCTTCCACGGCCGGGGCGGCGCGATCGGCCGGGGCGGCGGGCCGGCCGGCCGCGCGGTCCTCGCCCAGGCGCCGGGCTCGGTGTCCGGGCGCCTGAAGGTGACCGAGCAGGGTGAGGTGATCTTCGCCCGGTACGGGCGGGACGCGATCGGCCTACGGCACCTGGAGCAGGTGACCTCGGCGGTGCTGCTCGCCTCCTCGCCGTCCCTGGGCGAGCGGAACGCGGCGGCGGCGGCCGAGTTCTCCGCGCTGGCGTCGTCGATCGATGTCGCCGCGAAGTCCGTGTTCCGCGACCTGGTGGAGGCCGATGGCTTCGCCGAGTGGTTCGCCACGGTCAGCCCGCTTGAGGAGATCGGCGGACTGCGGATTGGCTCGCGCCCCTCCCGGCGCGGGCACGGCGGCGGCCCGCTCGGCCTGGAGGACCTGCGCGCGATTCCCTGGGTGTTCGCCTGGGCGCAGACCCGGCTGAACCTCCCGGGCTGGTACGGCCTCGGCAGCGGCCTCGCCGCCGCGGCGTGGGCGGGCATACGGCGGGCCGGGAGGTGGGGCGGGCATAAGGGCGGGAGAAAAAAACAGTGACATCCCGTTCGAGGGTATCGCCGAACTGCGCCGGGCCTATCAGGAGTGGCCGCTGCTCGCCGCCCTGCTCGACAACGCCGAGATGTCCCTGGCCAAGACCGATCGCGCGATCGCCGCCAGGTACCTGGACCTCGGCGGTCGGCCGGACCTGGCCTCCAGGGTGCTGGCCGAGTACGACCTTACCCGCCGCCTGGTTCTGGCGGTCACCGAGCACGACCTCCCGGTGGCCGACCGCCCGGTGCTGGCGCGCGCCATCGTGCTGCGCGACCCCTACGTCGACGCGCTCTCGTACCTGCAGCTCAGCGCCTTGACCGCACTTCGCGCGGACGGCGTCGACCCGGCCGAGCGGACTTCGCTCGAGCGCCTGCTGCTGCTCACCGTCAGCGGCGTGGCGGCCGGCCTGCAGAACACCGGGTGAGTCGGCCAGCCGGCCGGGCGTCTCAGCTGGCGGGGCGTCTCAGCTGGCGGCGGCCGGAGTAAGCACGGTCCGTTCCGGACGATGGGCGGACCAGCAGGGGAAGCGGGCGGCCAGCTCGCTATCGGCAACTGACGGGCATCGGCAACTGACGGGCATCGGCGACTGACGATGGGCATGGGCGACTGATGGGGACGGGAGCGGCGGGCCAGGCGGCGGCGGGCGGGCCGCTGCGGGCGGGGGCGATCCGCGATGCCGTAGTGGGCGGCCCGGGCGAGTCCGATGGACCTGGCGGCCTCGTTGGGCTGTGGACGTCGGTTGAGGTCGTGGCGAGCACCGGCTCCACCAACGCGGACCTGCTCGCGCGCGGCGGCCCGGAGGGGCAGGTGCTCGTCGCCGAGGAGCAGACCGCCGGCCGCGGACGGGCGGGCCGGGCCTGGGTGAGCGTGCCGGGCGCGTCGCTCACGTTCTCGGTGCTGCTGCGGCCGGCGTCGGTGCCGCCGACCTCGCGCGGCTGGCTGCCGCTGCTGACCGGGGTGGCGGTTGCCGCCGCCGTCCGGTCGGCCGGCGTCGCGGCGGTGCTCAAGTGGCCGAACGACGTCCTCGTGGGTGACCGGAAGCTGGCCGGCATTCTGGCCGAGCAGTCGCCGGCCGGCGACGCCGTGGTGGTCGGCGTCGGGCTGAACGTGGCCACGCCGGAAGACGCGCTCCCGGTCTCCCCGGTCGGCCTGCCCGCGACGTCACTGCTGGTCGAGGGCGCGCAGGTCGCCCGCGAGCCGCTGCTGGCCGAGATCCTGCGCCACCTGGAGCGCTGGTACCTGCCGTTCGCGTCAGACCCCGATCCGGTGCGCACGGGGCTGCTCGACGAGTACCGCGCGTTGTGCGGAACCCTGGGTCGCGCGGTCCGCGTGGAGCTTCCCGTGGGACGTGTTGTGACCGGCGTTGCGGAAGACATCGACCCCGGCGGCCAACTCCTCGTCCGTGCCGACGAAGCAACGTCCGTCACCCCGGTCTCGGCAGGGGACGTCATCCACCTCCGCTAGTGATCGGTAGTGCCGTATTAGTGCTGTCGCAGCTCGAGTCGCTCCTGCGCATCCCCGGCGTGAAGGAGTCAGTGCGGTTGGTCCCACTGGCGCCCCGCCCGTGTCGTGGGTACAACTGTTTTACCGTGGCTTTACGATTTACCTATGACCCGAGTGCTGCTGGCCGAGGACGACACCTCTATTTCCGAGCCGCTCTCCCGCGCGCTGCGGCGTGAGGGGTACCAGGTGGAGATCACCGAGGACGGGCCGACGACGCTGGGACGGGCGCTGTCGGATGGCATCGACCTCATCCTGCTCGACATCGGGCTGCCGGAACTCGACGGCCTTGAGGTGTGCCGGCGAGTCCGCGCGGAGGGGCACGCGGTGCCGGTGCTCATCCTCACCGCCCGGGCGGACGAGGTGGACACCGTTGTCGGCCTGGATGCTGGCGCTGACGACTACGTGACCAAGCCGTTCCGGCTCGCGGAACTGCTTGCCCGGGTCCGCGCGCTGCTGCGTCGGGGGATCGCCGAGGTGCCAGGCACGGTACGCGGCGTCCGGGTGGACGCGGAGGCCCGGCGCGCCTGGCACGGCGACACCGAGCTCGACCTCACCACCAAGGAGTTCGACCTGCTCTGGATCCTGCTGCGGGACGCGGGGAAGGTGGTCACCCGCGAGCAGATCATGCGCGAGGTCTGGGACGCCAAATGGTGGACGTCGACCAAGACGCTCGACATGCACATTTCCTGGCTGCGCCGCAAGCTCGGCGACGACGCCCACCACCCCCGGTACATCACGACCGTCCGCGGCGTCGGGTTCCGGTTCGAGCGCGGTGACTGAGTCGGCGCCTTCGGCGAGGGCGGGGTCTCGCCGCGGGTTCTGCGGGGAGGCCCCCCAGGGGGTTTGGGGGGCGGGTACCCCCCAATCGGTCGCCGGGGTCGTCCGTCGGCGCGGTCAGGGGGCGTCCCCCGGGGGATCTCCCAGGGGAACACAGTGGGGTCACCGGGGGGTCGTCCCCCGGGGGAGACACTGATGCGAAGGCGACTCTGGCTGTCCGCGTCGGCGATCGCGGTTGCGGCCGCGCTAGTCGCCGCGGTCCCACTGCTGGTGGTCGCCGCTAAGCGCGACCACTACCTGCTCGCGCTCGGCCTGCCGCTGCTGGCCGGCGCGATCGCGGCGGCGGTGGTGTTCTCCGGTGCCGTGGCCCGGCGGGCGGCCCGCCCGCTTGAGGAGCTCGCCGAAGCGGCCGGGCGGCTCGGCACCGGTGACCCCCGCCCGGTCGGCCGCCGGTACGGAGTCACCGAGCTCGACCAGGTCGCGGACGGCCTGGACAGCGCTTCCCGCCGGGTCACCAAGCTGCTGACGGCCGATCGCGAGCTCGCCATCGACGCCTCGCACCAGCTCCGCACGCCGCTGACCGCGCTGTCCATGCGGCTTGAGGAGATGATCGCCTCGGCCGATGACCCGGATGTGGTCCGCGAGGAGGGCACTGCCGCGCTCGCCCAGGCCGAGCGGCTGGTGGAGGTGGTGAGCCAGCTGCTCTCCCCGGCCCGCCGGGTTGGCGCCGGGTCCGCGGGCCGGATCAGCGTCGACAAGATCGTGCTGCAGCAGATCACCGAGTGGGAGCCCGCCTTCCGCCGGGCGGGCCGGAAGATGGTGCTGATCGGGCAGTCCCGGCTGCAGGCCTATGTCACGCCCGGCGGGCTTGCCCAGGTCATCGCGACCCTGCTGGACAACGCCCTGATGCACGGCAAGGGGACGGTGACGATCCGCCGGTCGCAGTCGGCCAGCTCGGTGGTGATCGAGGTCGAGGACGAGGGCGACGGGGTGCCCGCCGAGCTGGTGTCGAGGATCTTCGAGCGGTCCGTCAGCGGGCGGCCGGAGGGAACCGGACTCGGGCTGGCGCTCGCCCGCACGATGGCCACCGCCGACGGCGGCCGGATCGTGCTCGCCCGGCGGAAGCCGCCGGTGTTCGCGGTGTTCCTGCCGCGCAACCCGCCGGGCAGCCAGGCCAAATCCAGCAGCAGCGGACCCGCCTGAGGCGAGCGGCCCGGGCCCGGTGCCAGAAAAACGACCCGGCAGCTGTTCATAGCTGCCGGGCCGGTGGGTAGTCTCTGGTTTCCCGCTGACTAGCTCCTGCGGTGGCGGCCTTGGCCGCGTGAGCCTGAGGCGGCGGCCGGGTCGGCGCTCCTGATGAGGTCCTTCCCAGTGGCGTCCGAGGTGGGCGGGAGGGGCGAAGCCACGGGACCGTTCGAGATTACTGAGCTCTCCATCCAGGGCTGAGTACGCTCGGCGGACGGCCCCCAGGAGCGCACCTCGCTCGTGGGCTCCCAGGAGTGGTGCTCAGCCGGCGCGTCCCAGGACTGCTGCTCCGCTGTCGGGTGCCAGGACGGGGCGGGGTCCGAATGCCAGGACGGAGCCGGGGTGGCATCGGACGAGTTCCACGCGGCGGCCGCGGCGGCCGCCGGGGCCATGACCTCGGCGGCAAGATACGCCGGGTCGCCCTCCCAGGGGGGATAATCGGGGATGGGCTCAAGCTCGGGCGCCGACGACGCCAGCACCGACTGCTCGGCCGGGGCGGTGAACACCCACTGGCGGTAGGCGAAGTACCGGAAGATGGTGGCCAGGCCGGTGCCGATGACGGACGCCGCGTTGTATTCAAGCTGGCTGTGCAGGCCAAGGCCGTACGTCACCAGGGCGATCACCGCCTCGGCGATGACAAGGCCTACCACGTTGAGCACGACGAAAAGCGTGGCCTCGCGCCCGAGCGCCTGGTTCTCCCGGTGCTTGAACGTCCAGAACCGCGAGCCAAGGTAGGTGACGATGGTCGCGATGGTGGTCGAGATCGCCTTGGACTCAAGCGGGCCGACGTGATACTTGCCGTGCAGCACCGCAGCGCCGCCTAGGTCGATCACCGCTCCGATGCCACCGACGACACCGAACTTGAGCAGCTCGGGTATCAGATGGCGGTAGCGGGTATACAGTCCGGCAGCTGGGAGGGCCATGCGCGCTTTGCCCCTTTCGTAGAGGTACGCACCCAAGGTAGTAGACCCTCATTGCTGCAACGTTAAGGGTTGTCTGAATCGTTGCTCTGTCTTCCGGCGAGGCCTGCAGCCCCGGCGGAGGTCTTCCGGGTGGGGCTTTGCCCTGGAAGCCTCGTGTCGTCACGTGAGTTGTACCCAGGATTGGGTGGTTCCGCGTAGGCTACACGGCGTGTATTCAGCGTCTTCACCTGCGGGTTCTGAAACGGACGAGCGGGTCTCGGGCCGGCCGGGCCGATCGCGCGGAAATCCGTGACCGGGATGCCGGCTGTCGGCATGGTCGGCGGCGGGCAGCTCGCACGGATGACCGCCGCCGCGGCGGTGGGCCTTGGCGCGACGTTCTGGGTCCTCGCTGAGTCGCCGACGGAGAGCGCGGCGCTCGTCACCCGTAACGTGGCACTCGGGTCACATCTCTCCTTGCCTGATATCTCCGCATTTGCGAACGAATGTGACGTGATCACATTCGACCATGAGCACGTGCCAGGCGCTATTCTCACCGACTTGGAATCGGCCGGGGTCCTGGTCAGGCCCGGTTCGGCCGCGCTCAGGTACACCCAGGACAAGCTGGCGATGCGGGACCGGCTCAGCGCGCTCGGCGCGGGTTGCCCGCGGTACGCATCGGTCTCCTCGGTCGGCGACGTCCTCGAGTTCGCCGACGGTTCCTGGCCGGTCGTCCTCAAGGCGGTCTGCGGCGGCTACGACGGAAGGGGCGTCTGGGTCTGCGAATCCGCGGCGGAAGTCGGGGACGTCGTCGCGCACGGGATCGCGCTGCTCGCCGAGGAGTTCGTGCCGTTCCGCCGGGAGCTGGCCGCGCTGGTGGCCCGGTCGCCGTCCGGGCAGGGGGCCGCGTACCCGGTGGTGCAGACCGTCCAGCTGGACGGGATCTGCCGGGAGGTGATCGCCCCGGCCCCGGGCCTTAACCCGGACACGGCGGTGGAGGCCGAGGCGCTGGCGCTGCGGATCGCCGCGGAGCTCGGCGTGACCGGGTTGCTCGCGGTGGAGCTCTTCGAGGCACGGGACGGCAGGCTGCTAGTCAACGAGCTGGCGATGCGGCCGCACAACAGCGGGCACTGGACGATCGAAGGGGCGCGGACCTCGCAGTTCGAGCAGCATCTGCGCGCGGTGCTCGACCTGCCGCTGGGGTCCTGCGCGCCTACCGCGCCGTCAGGCCAGTTCACCGTGATGGCGAACCTGCTGGGCGGCACCGACCCGGACGTGTTCGACCGGTACATCCACGTAATGGCGGCCGACCCGGCGGTCAAGGTGCACTTCTACGGCAAGGAAGTCCGGGTCGGACGGAAAATAGGGCATGTCACGATCGTTGGCTCCCCGGGCGACGACGTCGAGGAGCTCCGCGACCGCGCCCGGCGCGCCGCGAGCTACCTCCGCTGGGGCACCGAGGACGGCGACTGACGGCGACTGGCCCTAGATTGGCGGGTTTGCCCTCGCCAGGCGCTGTCAAAAAAGCGTGATCAGGCTTGCCCGGTGATCTTCGACAACTAATCTGTCACCAGATGATTAACGCTGCGCAGGTCGGTGAGTGGAGGGTTCGTGACCGTCGGTGAATCGCTGACCGAGGCGCGCTACCAGGCGGGCCTGTCGGTCGATGAGCTCAGTGAGCGCACCAGGATCCGGGACTCGGTCATCCGCAGCATCGAGCGGGATGACTACGAGGCGTGCGGCGGAGACCTGTACGTGCGCGGCTACGTGCGCACCATCGCGGTCGCGGTCGGCATTGACGCCCAGCCGCTGATCCAAGAGTTCGACCAGGAGCGGGTGCAGGCGGCTAACGGCGCCAGCGGCGTTGGCGACGCCAGCCGCGCCAACGGCGCAAGGCCGTATGTGCCGGTCGCCGCGGCTCCCTCCGGCCCGCCGAGCGACGACCCTGACGCCACCTCGTTGGACCTGCCGGCAGTGCCGCCATTGTCAGTGTCCACGGCTGGCGGCGGCGAGGACCCCGACGAGACGCGATTCGACCTGCCGGCGGTGCCCGAGGATCCCTGGGCGACCAGGTTCGACCTGCCGCCGGTGCGCGCGGATCTCACCGAGGACATGATGGCCGTCGGCTATGAACTGCAGCCCGAGGCGGGCACCACGGCCGCGATGGCATCGCCGCCCCCGGACGGCTGGGCCACCCCGGTTGCCCGCGCCGAGGCGCCTGCCGCGAGTCCCCGCGCCCGACGCGGCGGCCGCCGCCTGCTGGCCGGCGTCGCCGCTGTAGCGCTGCTGGCAATCGTCGCCGTCGTGGGCGTCCGCTTGGCTTCCGGCACCACGACAGCCAAGAACGCGGCCGACTCAACGTCGGGGCGGGCCGCCGGTACGACGGCGAAGGGCACGTCCGCCGCGGCGGCCAAGGCGACCGCGGCCGGCGCCAAGCACACCGCCGCCGCCAAGCCCGCCACTAAGCCGGCCAAGCCCGCCGTGGCAGCGCGGCCGAACGCGAGCCAGCCGGTCACGGTGCTGCCGGTCTCGGCCGCCTACGCGTTCGGCCCGGGCGGCATTGGCGATGGCGACAACCCGTCCGGCGCCGACTACGCGATCGTCCGGAACCCGCCGCTGCCGTGGTCCACCAACTGGTACGCCACCCCGCAGTTCGGCCTGCTCAAGCACGGGACCGGGCTGCTGCTCAGCCTCGGTCGTCAGGACACGATCACCAGCGTCCTCATCGACCTGACTCAGTATCAGGGGGTGAACCTGCAGTTGAAGGTCGGCGAGGGCATGGCCCCGCAAGATTTCAAGGTGGCGGCGACGGCCGACAACACGGGCGGCGCCGTCCGGCTGACCTTCCGGCACCCGGTGTCCGCCCGCTACCTGCTGATCTGGTTCACCCGGCTCCCCCCGAACGGCGTCGGCCAGTACCAGGAGAGCGTCTACCACGTCTTGGTGGACGGCCGGCGTTAGCGGGTAAACGCTGCCGGAGCCGTTACGCTAAGGGTCGTGCAGACTGATTCGCCGCTGGTCGGCGTGGTGATGGGCTCCGACTCGGACTGGCCGGTGATGCAGGCGGCGGCCGAGGCGCTCGACGAATTCCAAGTTCCCTACGAGGCGGATGTGGTGTCGGCGCACCGGATGCCGCGCGAGATGCTCGCCTACGGCGAGCAGGCCGCAGATCGCGGTATCCGGGTGATCATCGCCGGCGCGGGCGGGGCCGCGCACCTGCCGGGAATGCTCGCGTCGGTGACCCCGCTGCCGGTGATCGGCGTTCCGGTGCCGCTCAAGCACCTGGAGGGCCTCGATTCGCTGCTGTCGATCGTGCAGATGCCGGCCGGCATTCCGGTGGCGACGGTGGCCGTTGGCGGCGCGCGCAACGCCGGGCTGCTGGCCGTGCGCATCCTCGCAGCGGCGGACGACGCGCTGCGCGCGCTGATGGTCGAGTTTCAGGTCAGCCTGACCGCGCAGGCGCAGGCCAAGGGCGCTGCCCTCCGGGCCAGGCTCTGAGCTGACCTTCTCCAGGCCGGGCGGGCGGTGGTGACGCCTAGTTGTCTTTCGATATCGGTTTGGGAACGGTGCTGGTCTGAGGGTGTTTCACGCGTGCATTGGAGGGCATTCTTAGTTCCAGCGCAGGCAGCTGGGACGGGACTGGTTGCGAGTGTCCGTGGGGGTTGGGCGCGCTGCGTGACGGGGTCAAGGGGGTAGTAAATATGGCTTTTTCTGTGTCTAAGAGCCGTCCATTCCGGTCACTAGGTCTCTACAAGTCCAGCGGCAAGCACGCTGCTCCGAAGGGAGCGGTGCCCGCGCCGCGCCAGTCCGTCGAGGGCGCAGGTCACCACCCGGCGCACGCCGCGACAATGCCCCGGCTGACCGCTCCGCACGCCGACGCCGACGCTGAGCAGCGGGCCGCCTGACACGGCGCAACTACTTGCAGGCAGACAGGCGCCCGCCCGGCATGCAGGTCATGTCGGCCGGGCGCCTGCATGTCGGGGCGTTAGCATCGTAAGATGAGCAGCTTTGAACTCTCCGAAGAGCACCAGGCGCTGCGCGAAGCGGTCCGCGCGCTCGCGGATGACAAGATCGCGCCCCGTGCGGCTGAGGTAGACAGGACCGCGGAGTTCCCCTGGGACGTCTACGAGTCGCTGGTCAAGGCGGACTTCCACGCGGTCCACATCCCGGAGTCCTTTGGCGGCGCTGGCGGCGACGCGCTGGCGGCGGCGCTCGTCATCGAGGAGGTCGCGCGGGCGTGCGCAACCTCCTCGCTGATCCCCGCGGTGAACAAGCTCGGCACCATGCCGCTGCTGCTCGGAGCGTCGGAGGAGGTCAAGCAGCGTTACCTGCCGCCGGTGGCGCGGGGCGAGGCGATGTTCTCCTACGGGCTCTCGGAGCCGGAGGCGGGCTCGGACGCGGGCGCGATGCGTACCCGGGCGGTGCGGACGGAAGGCGGGTACGTGCTCAACGGCGTGAAGCGGTGGATCACCAACGCCGGCGTGTCGAAGTACTACACGGTGATGGCGGTGACCGACCCGGACCAGGGCGCGAACGGCATCTCCGCCTTTGTGGTCGAGGACGGGGACCCCGGCTTCACCTTCGGGGCGCCAGAGCACAAGCTGGGCATCAAGGGGTCGCCCACCCGCGAGCTCTACTTCGACAACACCGAGATCCCGGCGGACCGGCTGGTCGGCGACGAGGGCCAAGGGTTCAAGATCGCGCTGCGCACCCTGGACCACACCCGCATCACCATCGCCGCCCAGGCCCTGGGCATCGCGCAGGGCGCGCTCGACTACGCAGTGGGCTACGTCAAGGAGCGCAAGCAGTTCGGCCGCGCGATCGCCGACTTCCAGGGCCTTCAGTTCATGCTCGCCGACATGGCCATGAAGCTGGAGGGCGCCAGGCAGCTCACCTACGCCGCCGCATCCCGCTCCGAGCGCGCGATGCAGGGGGAGAAGGTGGACGACCTAACGTTCTTCTCCTCGGCCTGCAAGTGCCTGGCCTCCGACGTCGCGATGTCGGTGACAACCGACGCGGTCCAGCTACTAGGCGGCTACGGGTACGTGAACGACTACCCGGTCGAGCGGATGATGCGCGACGCCAAGATCACCCAGATCTACGAGGGCACCAACCAGATCCAGCGCATGGTGATGGCGCGGCAGCTGCTGAAGTAGGTATATTAGGCCGCTGACCTGCGAATTCTTGGTTTCATCTGGTTGAGAAACGGGCCGTCCGACGCCAAGTTGAGTGGCCCGTTCTCGTGTCCGGATTGCCCGGTTCGTGCCGGTTGTTTCCCGTCGTTTCCGGACCCGGTGCTGAATCCGTGCTGACCCTAGCGCCGCCGGGCGTGCCCGTTCCCTCGGCAGGGCACCCAAGAACGAGTCCTGGCACGAGTCAGTGCTGAGCCTGGCATGCTGCGGGACCTTAAAGTTCGCCGCGGAATAGGGGCATGTATTGGCGTGGGCAGGTCTCGCCGATCATGAGCCTGTGGTCCTGCGGCACTTGCGGTGAGGGGCCAGGTGACTGGGAAAGGGCGGCGCGATGGCCGACCGGCGGGGATCGCCTTGATGCCTTTCAGTTCCTCAACGACAGGGGCCGCCCCTCCGATGCGGAGGGGCGGCCCCTGGTCGTGAAGTAGTTACAGAGCGGCAGGAGCCTTCTTGTACCACCCGGTGATAACGCCTACCAGGTGGACGAGGTTCTGCGTCCGCATGATAGGCGCAGCCGCGTTTGGCTCGAAGTCGGCGTTCGCGTCGCTGGTGCGCCAGATGCTGGTCTCGGTGACCGGCGCGGTCATGTGCCGGTCGAGGCGCTTGAAGAACTCGGTGATGTCGTCGAGCTCCACCGGGTTATCGCTCGCGCGGAGCTCGTGGAACACTCCGCCCAGGACGCGCAGCATGCCCACGGAGCCGAGAAGGGAGGTCCGTCGCAACTGCTGGGACAAGGTCAGTTCATCGGCCTTGCGCTCTGCCTCGGGGTCGTCCTCGGTGATAGCGGCGAGGCCGACGAAGGCGTTGGAGATGACGTCCAGGAAGTCCTTGACCTCCTCGATCACCTCTCCGTCGGTCAGAGTCTGCTCGGCCTTCTTGCTGATCCGGCCCCCGGCCCCCGCGATGACGGCGCGGGTAATGTCGGCGACGTGCTTGGCGCCCATGAGATTGGGGTTTTTCATGGTCATGCGGTCCTGCTCGGCATCGACCCGGCCCTTCAGCAGTGGGTGGTCGATCACGTCGGACAGGGTGCGGTTGGCGACCTTGTAGCTGTCGAAGCGGGCACGGACAGCGCTGCTGATGCCCTTGGCGTTATCGGCGACATCAACGAACATCTGCTGCGCCTTGATCGGGTCAGCCTCAACGTAGATGTCCAGTCCGACGAACTCTTCCTTCAACCGATTCATCTGGCCGACGAGCCTCTCCCGCTCTGCCTGGAGCTTGGCCGCCTTGTCCGGACTGACCTTGCGCGCCATGTCCCGGTCGATGGTGGAGATGGCATCGGTGATGCGCTGCTTCTCGATGGAGACACCGAGCACGCGGTGCTGGCCGTCGATGGTGCGCAAGGGGGAGATGCCGCCGATCGCCCACGGGACGGTGAGATAGCCAACAGCCCCTTCCTGGTCGACCTGCTCAAAGCGGCAGCCCCCGCTGTCGCGGGCGAGCAGGGCGGGGGCGACCCAGTCCTGCTTGGTGTCGAGGTACTCGCCGAAGTGCTTAGCGTGGAGCCGATCTACCTTGCGGTTGTCCTTGTCGACGTTGTTGGGATCGGGTACAGGGAGGATCGTGGGGAGATCAAGCAGGGGAACGCGCGTGGCGTAGACAGCACGGCCTCCCTGGATGGTCTTGATGGCCAGGTACGTGCTGGAGTCCTGCGGCCTGGAAAGCCGCAACGCGTCGATGTTGATGCTCATGCTAAGTCCCCCTTGGTGAAGCCACGTTCTTGGATGACGTGATCTGATCTTGATCATGCCATTCAAGACTTAAGTTTGTCAAATAAGATCTTAAATTGACGATCAAGCTGTTGTTCGACACGTTTTGATCTTGTTGCCCTAAGCGGGGGCGGGCAACTAGGCTAGTTTGGGGGAACCCGGGTACATCGGGGGTCAACGCCGGGTACAAGCCAGCTGTGCGCGAGTAGCCCAGCAGGGGACGTCGGAGTTAAGGCCGGGATGCTTGTGGGGTCCCTGGCCGGCTCCCGGTAGGGCGAGCCCGTCTGCGCCGGTAGTGTCGCGGATGTGACTGACCCGTACAAGTGGGTGATCCACGGCGAGCGGCTCGTGGACGACACTCCTCACGTCCGCGTGAGCCTGGCTGATGTCGAGCTTCCGAATCACGTGCGGTTCACGCAGTACGTCTTCCGGATGCGGCGCTGCGCGATGACGGTGGTCCTGGATGATGCGGGCGAGCGGGTGCTGATGATGCGGCGACACCGGTTCATCGTGGACCGCTGGGTATGGGAGCTGCCGGGCGGCTACGTGGATGAGGGCGAGGACTCTGCCGCGGCGGCGGCGCGCGAGGTCGAAGAGGAAACGGGCTGGCGTCCGCGTGAGACCGAGTTCGTCATGTCCTGTCAGCCGCTCATCGGCAACGCCGACTATCCGCAGGACTTGTACCTGGCGCACGGGGCCGAGCTGGTCGGGGAGCCTGAGGTAGACGAGACAGCCGAGGTCCGCTGGGTCCTGCTCGACGAGACGCCGGGGATGATCGCCCGGGGCGAGATCCTGGGGGCGATCACCATCATCGGGGTGCAGCATGTCCTGCTGCGGCGGGCAGCCGCTCGCGTACCTCGGCCGTGAAGTCGCGGACGGCCGGGACGTCGACTCGTGGGCGCAGGACACGAACCAGGTCGCGGACGTAACGGACGCTGCGGGCCGAGGTGAGGCGGACGGTCAGGTCCAGTGCCTGCCGCCCGACGACCGACGCCTGTTCGGGCTCGTCTTGTGCCGCGTAGGCGGTGGCGAGCAGGGAGAGGTTGAAGGCCCGGCCGCGTACGTAGCGGCCGTCCATGTCCAGGGAGCGGCGCGCGTAGCGGGCGGCGTGGCCCGCTTCGCCGAGGTCGCGGAAGCACTGCGCCATGCGGGCGGCCAGGTACGCCTCGTCGAAGTAGGCGAGCCAGGCCGGGTCGTCCTCGCGGGCGGCGCGGTCGAAGGTCTGTTCTGCCCTGGCGAGGGCGGCGCCGCAGGCGTGCGCGTCGTTGCGTGCGGCGTGCCCGTGGGCTTCCATGACTAGGCACTCGGTGAGCAGGGTGGCCGACCCGTGGCGGACGGCTGCGGCCTGGGCGGCTCTGGCGAGGTCGACCGCCTCATCCGGCCGGGCCAGGTAGAGCGCCTGGTGCGCCTGGGCGGCGAGAACCTCTGCCGCAAGGGCATGGTCGTCGGCGTGCCGCGAGTAGGCCAGGGCTTGGGTGAGGTAGCGCTGGGCCAGTCCGTGCTCGTCGCTGTCGTAGGCGACCCAGCCGGCCAGCTGGGACAGCTCCCCGCACGCGGCGGCAAGCTGCCGGCCGGTCTCCTCCTGGTAGCTGCCGGCGGTGAGCAGCCGGGAGACGTGATCGTCGAGGTAGGACACGACTGAGGTGCGGAGCTTGCCCCCGCCGAGCCGGTTGTCCATCTCCCGGTAGGAATGCGTCAGCTCGCGGATCGCGTCGATGTCGGCGCGTCCCACCTTGCGTGTACCGGAGGCGGCGGGAGCGGCGGCGGGCGGGCTGGTGAGCCAGCGCAGCGCGGAGGCGGGCAGCGCGGCGGAGGTGAAGACCGCGTTGACCAGGAATCGCCTTCGCTGCACGTCGGCCCTCCAAAGGGCGGTTGAGGTGGCTATGGTCTCCGTCCAGCCGACGGGGAGCTGCAGGCCAAGGTCGCCGGGTAGGTCGCTGGGCGTCATGCCCAGCTCAGTCTCGGAGACCTTCCGGCCGAGGGCAGCGCCGAGCACGAAGGCGGCCAGCTCGGGGACCGGCGGGCGCGGCTGCTCGCCCGCCAGCCAGCGCAGGACCGACGTGTGGTCGCACCGCACGTGTTGAACTCCCCGGACTGCCGCGACGTCAACGATCCTGCGGGCCAGTCCCTTGTTGGACATTGCGGCCTCGTCCAGCAGGGACCGTAGTCGTAGGTTCTGCTCCTTCGGCGCTCGCGGCACGTGCCTGCCCCTCCTGCCGGTTGCGGTCACGGTCAGTTTGACAGTGCCACGCGCTGTTTGCGTCGTCCAGGCTGATTGACACCCCCTCCGCGCACATCCGCCCCCTCTGCTGGCCCTCCCGAATCTGCTCTTGCTGAGATTCCCTGATGGTCATGGCTAGCACGCAGGTCGCCCGCGCAGCGGCGCAGCTTCATGAAGCCGCCCAAGATGTGGCTCGTGTCGCCGCCAGCCGCAGCACCCAACCGGAAGACATGACCATGAACGGCAGGAGCACCGGAAGCCAGCACGTAGACAGACACCCTCGTCTTGCCGCGAGCCGCCAGCCAGTCCCCAGCCATCACCGCCTTCCCACGGTCACCATGGCGGACGCGGCGCGGTTCGCGCCGTTCGCCGCCCGGTGGCCGCTCCGGACATTTCTCGAACTGGGCGCGCTGCCCGGCGCGGTGCCCTGTGCCCGGCTGCACACCCGCAACGTGCTGGCGGAATGGGGCCTGACGGTGTTCAGCGAGAGCACCGGCCTGCTGGTCAGCGAGCTCGTCACGAACGCGATCCAGATCTCCCGCCTAGCCGAGCAGGATGCCCCGGTCCGGCTGTGGCTGGTCTCGGACCGGGCGCAGGTGGTGATCTTCGTCTGGGACGCCAGCCCGCTGCCGCCGCTACCTGGCGACGTCGGCGAGGACGCCGAAAGCGGCCGGCGACTGCTTATCGTCCAGGCCGTCAGTGTGCGGTGGGGCTGGGACTTCCCGCCCGGCATGGGCGGGAAGGTCGTCTGGGCCGTAGCCGGCCCGGAATGAGAAGGACAGGCTATGCGCATGACACGCACGTCTAGGTACCGCTGGCTGCCGGTCCGAATCGATGACTTCGAGAAGTGGCAGACGGGGCTGCTCAAAGAGTCAGCACGGCGGCTGGGTGCTGTCCTGGACCTTGACGGACATGTTCATCGCTGGGGCTTTGTTGGCTCGCCGGTTACATTCCGCGGGCAGCGTGCATGGCTGCGGGTGAGTCCCTTCCTCGAGCATGAGATGAGCGGGAAGGCATGGCGAGGAACCGCGCGAGGCCGCGGCAATCCCGGGAGTCAGCAAGCCCGTGCTGCTCCACCGGATCGAGTGGCAGACTGACGGGCCATCGTCCGTCCCGGTCAGCGCCGAAGTCCTCACGCTCGTCACCGACCCGCCCGCGTCCCGGGAACGTTTCCTACGGACAGCCCCTGACCTTTCGGCGGACTGGTTCAGCGACCTGCGCACGCGCTGCCTGTCAAACCCGTTGAGACATCAGGCGGCTTGATTTATCCCTGCGGTCTTCTGTGACTCGATGGTGGCCCTGGGCTTGTTGATCCAGGCCTTGGCGGGCAGGGCCGGGGCGTGGGGCCGGCGGCCGCGGAAGCGGTCGGGCCGGGCGGCGAAGGCGGCGTCGAGGACTTCCTGGCGGTGCCTGCGGATTTCCCGCCAGGTCCCGTCGTGGACGGACTGCGGGGTGTGCAGCCCGATTCCGGAATGGCGGTGCTCGTTGTTGTAGTAGCCGAAGAAAAGCTCGCAGAACGCGCGGGCCTCGCCGGTCGACTCGAAGGAGCCGGGAAAGACCGGGCAGTATTTCAGTGTCTTGAAATGTGCCTCGGAATACGGGTTGTCATTCGAGACGTGCGGCCTCGAATGGGAATCGTTGATGTGCAGGTCGGTGAGCAGCTGGCTGACCGGTTTCGAGGTCATCGAGGTGCCGTTGTCCGCGTGCAGGTAGAGCGGCCGGGCGCCGCCGTTGGCGATGATCGCGTTCTCGATGAAGGCTTTCGCGAGGTCGCCGGTCTCGGTGACGTGGACTTCCCAGCGGATTACCTTGCGGGAGAAGATGTCGAGCATGACGTACAGGTCGAAGTAGAGGCCTTTCCAGTTGCTTTTCAGTTTCGTGATGTCCCAGGTCCAGACCTGGTCCGGGCCGTCGGCGACGAGTTCGGGGCGCACCCGTGCGGGGTGGGCGGCCTGGGCACGCCGCTCGCGGACCTCGTCCCTGCTTTCGAGAATTCGGTACATGGTGCGGATGCTGCAGTAATAGCAGCCCTCGTCCAGCAGCACGGCCCAGGCCTGGGCCGGGGCCTTGTCAGCGAACCGGTCGCTGTCGAGGACTTCCAGGACCTTTTCCTTTTCCTCCTCGGTAAGCGAGGCGGGATGCGCCGCCCGGGCGGCGGCCGGCTTTTCCGGCATCCGCCGGCCTCGGGTTCTCCTGCCGGTGGAGCGTCGCCCGGGATTTCCCGAGAATCCGGCACGCGGCCGTTTTCGAGGTCAGCGGGACGAGTTCCGCGAGTGCCGCGTCCATTACCTGCGCGGCTTCTTTTCTGAGTCCGCACTCTCGGAGAGCATTTCCAAGAGTGCATGCGCTTTTCCCACGATCTCCAGTGCGGCCTTCGTGCGGGCGAGCTCGGCCGAGAGCTTCTCGTTTTCCTTCCGGAGCCGCTCGTTCTCGGCGTCGGCCGCAGCCCGGGCGGGACGGCCTGGCCTGCCCTCAGGAATGGCCGCGGAGGCCGCGGCGTCGCGGGTCCGGCGCCATTCGGAAATGGTCGAGGTGTATATCCCTTCCCGGCGCAGAAGCGCGGCCCGTTCGCGGGGGCTTTCCGCGTTCTCGTATTCCTCGAGAATGCGGAGCTTGTATTCCGCGGTGAAAATCCGGCGCTTCGGCCTGCGGCCCGCGGCCCGTCGGAGGCGGCCACGGTCCCATCATGCCCGGTCCGGGCGGCGACCACGTCTGCGATCGTCATCGTCACGTCTAGTTGATCCTGTCTCGCCCTGCTTGCGCATTACGCACTGATATTTACAGGTTCATCCTGTCTCACACGAGTCTGGCAGAGAGGGACGTCGCTTGCGGCGCTGGGCGCGTATCCCACTGACCGTCAATTCCCGGTCCACGATGCCGAGGAGTACGGCTACCTGCTCGGTGCTACTTACCGCCGTCCGGTCCCCGCCGATTGTGTTCCGGCGTTCGGGACCGAGCATATCGACTTGAACTGGCAGAACATCACAGCTCCGCGCTTCTGCATCCTCGACATGGAGCATTGGTGTTCGGCCGTCACCGGATACGGCGGCGCGTACCTGTACCTCACGTCGATGGAAGTCCCCGCCGTCGCCGACAAGGTGCATGAGGCACTGGCGGACGTACTGAACACACCGAGCGGCCGATACGCCCAGCTGGTTGCCGCCGCGCTCATCCTCCGGAACCTCACCCGGCTGCCCGACCCTGGCCGGCTTGCGGCCCGGCTCCATGCCCACACCGACACCCTGCTCGCCTGACCTGCATATCCCCGAGCCACGGAGGCGCTCATGACCCATCAGCTCATCGCCAGCCCTTATCCAGAGGGACACGTCGTCGTCCGGCCCGGCTACGAGGGAGCGGTCCGGATCGGGGCCGACCGATACGCCGAACTCCGCGATGCGCCTGCCGATGCCCTAGTCCCCGCCTGGCTCGCCGGTCCGGTCCGAGCCGGGTGGGGCACGGACCTGGCCGACCGTCTGATCGGTGACACGATCCTGGTCCGGCCGGAAACCGCCTACGGGTACGCCCGCGCCAGCTACGAGGTGAACCTCGGCTGCAACTACGACTGCGAGCACTGCTACCTCGGGGAAAAGATGTTCGCCGGCATGGACTGGACCGGCCGCGATCGGCTGCTCAAGGTGATGGCCGACGCCGGGGTGCTGTGGCTCCAGCTCACCGGCGGAGAACCGCTGATTGACCCGCTATTCGCCGAGACCCACGCCGCCGCCTGGGACATGGGCATGATGATCCAGATCTCCTCCAACGGGTCACGGCTCGACCGGCCCAAGACCCTCGACCTGCTGACCAACCGCCGACCGTACCGGCTGACGCTCAGCCTGTACGGGGCCACCGAAGCCTCCTACGACGGGATGACCCGCCGTCGGGGATCATTCCGCCGGTTCATGCGCGGCTTGGCCGCCGCCCACGAGGCCGGACTGGCGATGCGGATCAACATCGTTGTGTCCAACCGCAATGCCCACGAAGTCCCCGCGATGAAGGCGATTGCCGACCGGTTCGGCATCGAGTCGTTCGAGTACACAGACATCAGCCCTACCATCCACGGCGGCGGCGAGGTACTGCCCAGCCAGTCCCGCGAGATGCTCCGCACCCGCAAGCCCTACACCGGGTGCAATGCCGGGATCACCCACTTTCACGCCGACCCGCATGGCAAAGCGTCCATCTGCAAGGTCGGGCGCAACCCCCAGGTCGACCTGATCGCCGAGGGCGCCGACGGCCTGCGCAGACTCGCGGCTGCCGCCGACTCGCTCCTCACCCGGCACGGCGGCTGCACCGGCTGCACCCTCCAGAAGACTTGCGGGACCTGCATGCCGCTGGCCACCCTCTACCGGCAGGCCAAGGCCCCGCTCGAAGTGTTCTGCCAGCACGGAAGGAGGTGAGACACCCGCCACTCGCCCAAGGAAGGAGGTGAAAACCTCATGACCGCAGTCGCCGTGGAACTGCTCACCCGCCCGCCCGAGCCGGTCGGCGTAACGGAGGCAGGCACGCTGCAGACGCTCGCGCCGGACGCCGTCGAGTTCGTCGCCGACACCGATACGCTGCTCACGATGTGCGCGTGCAGCGCGAGCAGCGACCAGCCCTACTGAGGCTGGGCAGCTCGCGCGGCCTGACAGGGGACCCGGCGGCGGTCGGGTCCCCTCGGACACGAGGTGAGGAGCACCGTGGAGCAGCGCATCGCGTGGGATGACCTGCCCGGGCCACTGAAGCAGGCGATCGAGGCCCGCACCGGCCCTATCACGAGCGTCCGCATCGCGAGCGCGGGGCAGAACTCGCCGCTCGCCGCGATCATCGCCACGGCAGACGGCAAGATCTTCGCCAAGGGCCTGCCCTCCGGCCACCGGCGGGTCATCACCCAGGCCCGCGAGGCCGCTGTCGCTCCGCTCGTGAAGGAGATCTCCCCGGCCCTGCTGTGGCACTTCGACGAGGCCGGGTGGAACGTCCTCGGCTATGAGTACGCGCCCGGCCGCCACGCCGACTACTCCCCGGACTCACCCGACCTCGACCGGCTGGTGCAGCTCATGAACGCACTGAGCGCTATCAAGGTTCCGGACGATCCTGGGCCGTTCAAGCGAGCGGAGGACCGTTGGAAGCCATACCTTGATGACCCGGAATCGGCCGCGATCTTCGCCGGAGAGGTACTGACGCATTCGGACTGGACGCCGGACAATGTGCTGGTAGCAGAGGACCGCGCCTGGCTGATCGACTGGGCCTGGCCCACCCTCGGCGCCGCCTGGACTGACCCGGCCTGCTGGGTGCTGCGCCTCATGGCATCCGGTGGCCACACCGCGCACGAGGCCGAACGGCAAGCCTCACGCCTGCCCTCGTTCCGGACTGCTGACTCGGCGCACATCGACTTGTTCGCCGAAGCCAACGCCCGGCTGTGGGACGAGATCGCGCAGTCGAGCACGAGCGACTGGACAGGCAAGATGGCACAAGCCGCGAAAGCATGGGCTGCCTATCGCCAGGCTCGCTGAGTCCCAGCAGACGACGCACCTCGGCCATCGCATCGGCCCGACTGTCGGCGAGCAGACCCGCAGGCGGTTACGGCTGATTTGCCTAGCGGTCAGGTAGATCCATCCCCTGCGCACCGGTTGGTACTCCACGTCGTCAGCTAATCCGTACTCCATTCCGTACTCTGCTTACACCGGTATAACTTGACCGCCGGGAACGCGCAGGACCCGGCGGAAATAAACCTTCCGGTGGACTCCCAGACTTATATACGCGCATAGCTCGTAAAACAATTATAGATAGCCCGGCGGAGATGCATGCTGACGTATAAATCCCATGGTCTCCTTTTCGGGACGGGGAGTCGGACAGCGACACGCTCTGGCTCCTACCCTTGCGCTGAAGCGCGTGCTCATCCTTGATCGGAGAGCGTGAGGGCCTGCCATGGGCAGGTAAGCGATGCGGAGAGTAGGCAGGCGGCAGGTCGAGGCAGAGCGGGTCAGGGGGACTGGCGAGGATCAACCGACATGGTCACCGCCAGCTTGGCGGCAGGACCGACGATCTCGTCGGCCTTCGAGCAGCCACTTTGCCTTCGCCGACAAGAAAAACGGGGTCGACGGTGAAAAAAGAGGCTGAAAACCCGATTTTTGTATTGTCAGCGTTTTGCGGCGGCAGCGGGACCTGGATCCCATGTCCATACTGCCATGCCTTCATTCCGTGCTCACTCTGCCCGGGGTACTGTCCAGAAAGCAGATCGTTCTCCCTGCCGTTCATGGTGCCGACGACGACGCGTCGCCTGAGCGCCCGGCCACGGCGGCCCGCTGCGCTGTCCCCGGCCCCGTTCCCCTGACCGGGCGCCCGCGGCGCACGTGCGGCGCGTCCGGGCCGGACAGGGGCAAGCCCGCCGACGGCCAGCCCCGCCGTCCCAGCGCCCGCGGCATCCTCGGACGCCGCGCCCGGCCAGGCCCACTGCCGGCTACCGCCATCGGCTTGACATCGCGGGCTGAGCCGGCGCTGGATATCGCCGGTCCCGGGCGGCAGGCCAGCCCGCGCTGCTCCCTGGCCCGCACAGGAGCTGGGGCACGGGGAGAAACCAGCACGGCGCCGACGGCCACCGCCCGGGAACCCCGCCCCCTGGCCCGCGTCACGCCGAAACGCCGCACCCCTGGCGGGCGGAGGCTGCCGTGACGACCGCCCGGGGCAACCGCGAACTTGACGACGTGGCCGCAGGTGAGCGTGCATCCGTCCGGCACCGGGCTGCCCACCGCACGGCTCCCGTGGGCGGCTCGAACCGGCTCCTGTCCGTCGAGGAGCTGGCTGCCTACCTGGGCGTGCCGAAGAAGACCGTCTACGGCTGCTGGCGGCAATGGGGCCTGCGGGGTTACCGGGTCGGCCGGTACCTGCGGTTCCGCAAGCGGCACGTGGAGGAATGGCTCCAGACCCGGGAGGCATGACCATCATGGCCAGCATCATCAAGCGCTGCGGCTGCCCCGACTGGGACGACTGCCCGCACCCGTGGGTGGTCCGCTACCGCACCCCCGGCGGCAGGGCAAGCCGACAGCGCGAGCAGTCCTTCGGCGACGACCTGCGCGAGGCGGAGGACTTCCTGCTCAAGGTCGAGCACGACAAGAAGGCCCGCGTCTTCATCGACCCCAAGGCCGGGACGGCGACGTTCCGCGCCGAGGCCGAGGCCTGGCTTGCGCACCACCTCGGCGCGGACAGCAGCATCGGCACCTACCGGTCGGTGCTCCGCGCCCACGTCTACCCCGCGATCGGGGACAGGCAGATCCGGGTGATCCGCCGCGACGACGTCAAGGCGCTCATCGCCGCGATGAGCCGCAAGGGCCTGGGCGCGAGCCGGATCGGCTGCGCGCACCTGGTCATCAGCGCGGTGTTCAACGAGGCGGTCCGCAACAAGAAGCTCGCCGAATCGCCCTGCACGCACATCCCGCTCCCCGGCGTCGCCACGCGGCCGACTTCACCTTCCCCGAAGACGACGAACTGGAGGCGCTGGCGGCCGGGCTGCCGGCGGACTGGGCCGCCACCGTCTGGCTGATGCACGGGTGCGGGCTGCGGATCGGGGAGGTGCTCGCCGTCCGGACCCGCTGCCGCATCAACCGGGGGACCACCCTGCGGGTCCGTGAGCAGGTCAACCCCGCTGCGCAGCTCCGGCCCCTGAAGTCCCGCAGCCGATGGGCAGTTCCGCGACATCCCGCTGCCGCTGTACGTATCCGAGGCCATCGACAAGCACGTCACCGACCACGGCACCACCGAGGACGGATACCTATTCCAGGGGCGCAAGCACAAGCACGTGGCCCGCCGCACCTACCAGGAGGACTTCGAGCGCGCCGCCGCCAAGGCGGGGCTGCCGCCGGAGTTCATCCCGCACACGCTGCGGCACTGCTACGCCTCCACCGCCCTGGCCAGCGGCATCCCGATCACCGAGGTCTCGCGCTGGCTCGGGCACAAGAGCATCGAGGTCACCCACCAGATCTACGGCCACCTCGTGCCCACATCCTGGGACCGCGCCCGCACTGTTCTAGACGACGCCCGCCACGCCGGACGATACCAGCCGCCCGACTCGGAAGCCCTGCGCTGAGCCGCCGGGACCCGAGCGGCTCAGCATCCGGGCGCGGTGCCATCTCCGTGTGAACCACGACGGTCGGCTTGCGCCCGTTGGCCATTACGCCTCTCAGTCCGGATGCGCTTCCGCTATCGCGTCGCGAACGGCCGTGAGCTGCTCGATTGTCCTTGTTATTTGGGCCTGAACGCGCTCCAGGGGCTCCAGGGCGTCGGGGTTACCGGCGCTTTCCTCAGAGAGCTGCTGCATGAGACGGTGCAGGTGCCGGACGGCGTGAAGTTCCTCGTCCTCGGCGAGGCTCTCGCTCAGGCGGACCCATTGCGCTTCGCGGTCCAGCGCCGCGGCTGCTGCTTCGGCTATGAGGGCGCGGACGATCTCGCGGGCGCTGTCTTCCACGTCGAGGGCCAGGCTCAGGAGGGTGCTTGAGATGACATCCTCGGGGCTTGGCTCGGCGCCCTCGGGGAAGGGCCGGTAGAACCGCCAGGGGTCCTGGGGCTCGGCGAGGCGGTCCAGCGCCTGGAAGACGCGTTCGAAGGCGTGCATCGGCCGGTCTCCCGGCAGGCCGGCACGGTGCTGCCACAGGGCCAGGATGGACTCGGCTGCCGCCTGCTCTTTAGCCTCACGGTCGCTTTCTCCGGCCGACTCGGCGGCGGCGATCTGCTCGGCGATGTAGTGGGCCATCCACCGGCCGACGAAGTCAGACCGGTCGAGTTCCTCCGCCAGAGCCTTGCCGAGTTCGGTGACCGAAGCGAAGGCTGATGCCGGTCCCTCGGCTCCGATGGTGAAGACCTTGTAGGACTTCTCAAGGTAGGGGAATCGTTCATCGTCGTCTCCGTCCCGGGTGTGCCGTCGCCGACGGTAAGACCTGTCGATCATGACGGTGAGGATGAGGTGGCTGCCGGTGAGGCGGAGCAACTCGCCAGAGGGCGTCCCGCCTTATCTCAAGGCGCTTGCCGCTGGGGCCGCCGCGGGAGTGCTCGCCTCGGCCGTCTGAGTCGTCCCATAGCGTCGAGCGCATGACCACGGTGTCGCCGGACCGCCATTCGCGCATGTCCTCGTCCGTGCTCAGGCCGAGCAGCGTCGTGATCTCGCGGGATGGCTGGGGTGGCGGGAACGCGATGCGGGCTGCCAGCGGGTCGTACGCGTCGAGGCCCTCGCGCGGGTAGGGGGTGGTGATCCACCCCGATAGCCGGTACCCGGACTCGTCGACGGTGAAGTCGCCGTCTCCGGTGCTCGGGAAGCCGGAAATCATGGTAGGAGCCGGCCGTCTGCAGCGCTGCGGCCAGGGCGCGGCTGTGCACGGTGTCGGCCAGCGCGGAGTCAGATCTGGATGTCCTGGCTCCGGTCGTAGTGCTGCTCGGTGGAGTCTTCCCATACCGTTACCCAGTCGTCGTCGGCCGACAGGCAGGCCTCGAAGCTGTCGGCGGTCAGGCTCAGTTCCCACTCGTCAGCCGTCCCGGGCCTCTGGGGGCAGCGGGAGCACGGGGCGCGGGCGCGGCGTCCCGGCGGTCGGCCAGCCATCGTCCGTCCTGGCGGCTTGGCCGGAAGCCCTGCAGCCACCTGCCGAAGGGGTTCTCCTCGTCCGGCTCGCCGCTGTAGACGGGCTGCTGCCGGATCAGCCTCCCGGCGACGGTCATCAGCGCGTGGAAGCCGAGGTAGCGGCCGAGGTCGTCTTCTTTCGGCCACTCGCTTCCGTGCGCCCACGTTGAGTCGTCTCGGTAGAGGCCGCGGTTGCGGCGCTCGTCCTCCTCCACCCTGGCGCTGCTGGAGAAGTCCCATTCGGCGTCGGCGACGTCGCTGGCCATCCGGGTCACGTCCGGGACGGACAGGCCGAATGCCTCGGCAAGCCCGTAGCACCAGTACTTGTCGAAGTCGAAGAAGAACCTGAGGTGGGCGTCGCTGTGGGCTGGGCCTGACGTGACCGGGCTGCGTTCTGGTCGCAGTCCGACTGGCCTGTTGGCGGCCTCCAGCGTTCTGAGGTCCGGCGGGTCGAGTGTCACGAGACCGGCGGCGTGCAGCGAGAGCAGCGCGTTGCGCGTGCTCTGGCGCACGAGGACGTGGTCCCGGTCAGCGGCGGCGGTGGCGAGGAGGAACGGGATGAACGGCGCGAGGCCGGGTCGGTCGGGTGAGGCCGCCGAGCGTTCCAGCGCGAGCAGCAGCCATACCAGGGCGTGCCGGTCATAGAAGTGGAGGCGGTGGTCGACGAAGGGGCCTGCCGGGAGCTGGCCGCTGGCGTAGCGTGCCAGTTCCCCGAGCACCGTGGTTTCCCGGAGCGAGACCAGCGCGCAGACGGCGTGGGCGGCCCGCCACCGGGTAGCGATGGCCGTGTCGCCGAGCGCGGCCCAGATGAAGCCCGCGGCGCAGGATGCGGCGGACGCGGGCGGCGCGGGCAGGTCGCTGATGAGTCCGTCTGCCGCGTCGGCGGGGGCGATGTCCTGGTACTGGCCGGTGGCGTCGTCAAAGGCCTGCGCGGCCTCTGCCGGGCTGAGCCGGGTGCTGAGACGGCCAGCCAGGGCGAAGCATGCCTCGCCGGCGAGCGTTTCGGGGCGGCGCCCGAGTTCTTCCAGGGCGATGCCCAGCGGGTCAAGGTCCCGTCCGGCGGCTTTTTCCAGGGCATCCAGGTCGATGGGGTCGTATGACCTCGTGGTCAGGCTTGTGCAGAATCGCGTGGCGAGCGTGCGCGCCATCTCACGCGCGGCGGACCGGGCTGACAGGGGGAGCGCCGTCCGGGCTGCGAGCCTGCTGAGGACATCGCGGTAATCGAACTCGGAAAGCGCTGGTGTCGGCGGTGAGCGCACGGATGACCTGGGCGAGGCTGCCGGCGGGTAGCCGAGCGCGGCTTCGGTCACCTGCTCCCAGGTGAGCGGCGTATAGTCACGGCACAGCGCCCGGGCAGCCGTGATGCCGTCGGCGGTGGCAAGGTCGAGCTCGCCTAGCCGTCTCAGCGCTGCTTCCCTGGCGCTGGCCCTGGGTTCGTCAAGGCGGTCCCAGTCCGTGCCCCGGTTTCCTCGTAGCCGGGGTGGCGGGGTGCCTCATGGCGCTCCAGGCGGGTGCCGTCGAAGGTGGCCCCCGATTCCGCCGCCGCGGCGCGGAGCACGTCAAGGCCGGACCGCGCGCTGACTGCGGATCGCGGCAGCGCGGCGACCGCGTCCGCGATGACCTGCGCATCGGCCGGGCGGCTGCGCACCGCCCGCCCGGCCGCCCGCAGGACGTCCGGGCGCTGCTGGAGCATCGTCATCGCGATGCAGGCCAGCGGTTCCGGGGCGAGCGTGCAGTCGTCGCGGACGGCGAGGGCCTCGATGACCGGGTCGAGCCACCCTAGGCGGCGGTCACGCCACCGCGAGGCGACCGCGATCCCCTCACGAGGGTCAAGTTGCCCGATGGCGTGAATGGCGGCCTCGTGATCAAGCGCGTCGTCCAGGTAGGGGGCCAGGCTCTCGGTGACCTGGGCCAGGCGATACGCACGGGCACGGTCCGGCGAGCCGTTCCGGCTCGCGGCGCCGCTGATCTTCAGCAGCGCATCCCACCGCGCGCGGACGTCGTCGCCGACGAGTTCGGCGGCTTCCACGGCCTGCTGGAAGTACTCGCGCGACTCATCCCGTGACAAGCGGCAGATCGCGCGGGACAGCCCGATGAGGTCCCCGATCCGCTCGTCTGCGCTGTCGTGGCCGGCCGTGATCTGGCCTGCGATGATCCCGGCGACCTCAAGTGCCAGGTCGTGCAGTTCCGGGGAGGCCGCGGCGTGCTGGACGATTTCCGTGAGCGCCCAGCGGGATATGAAGCGGTGGTTAGACCGGACCCACTGGGCGAACTGCGCGCGTGACGCCTCGGACGACTCGGTGGCCAGCAGGAGCGAGGCGGTGCGCGCGGCGGCATTAATGAACATGCGCGGGGTCCGGTAGTCGGAAACCCCCCGGAGCGTTTCCCCGCCGCGCGCCTGAACTCGGCGTCGGCATCCGTGGCCTCGCCCAGCATGACCCGCGCCCACAGCTCCGCCCACGCGGCGAACGGCTTGACGTTCGCCGTGAACTCCGCTACCTCGCGTGAGTCACCGCCGGGCCGCTGCCTGGCCTCGGCCACTTCCGCCGGGGCCAGCGCGTCGACGTCGAATGCCTCGCCGCGCAGGCACGCTAGCAGCGCCAGCCCCTTGATCACTGACCCGCTGTCCGCGCTCCACCATGATCCGGCCCCCGCGGGCAGCCTCGCCGGCAGGTACGGGGCCAGGATGCTCACGGCCTCTGGCCTGGCCAGCAGGCCGTGGCGCGTTCCGAGTGCCACGATCCAGCAGACCGCATGCAGGATGTCAGGGGCGTCATGCGCTGCAGGCCGGGCTGCCGGCTGGTCGTCCGGCCCGCCTCGGGCGCGGAGCATTGCCACGCATCGCTCAAGTGCCTGCGGGTCCAGGGTGAGGCCGGCCTGCGCGGCCGATGAGGCCACGCCGAGCAGCACGTACTCGGACGCGTGCTCCGTCTGCAGGAGATCCCTGATCTCCCCGTCCCGGCCTTGCTGGGCCAGCCGGGCTGCGATGATCGCAGCTGGCTTCACGGCGAGGTGCGGTCGGCCGCCAGCGCTGGAGGAACTCCACAGCGGCGGCGGCACCGTCCACGTTGAGGAGCCCGATCGCGATCTCCGCGATGTCGTCCGCGGTGACGCCGTTCGTCTCGTGTTCCTCGCGGGGAGCGTTGACCCACGCCACGGTCCACTCGATCGCGCTGCGCAGCCTGCTGCGGGCGTAATCCTGCTGCGAGGGCGCGAACGACAGCAGGGCGCCCTCGTGGAGGAGGTTGGAGTTCGGCCAGTCGCCGGCCAGGTCGCGCGTCGCCACGAGATCCTCGATCGTCTGGGGATCAAGGAAGGTGCCCGCCAGGTCGGAGTTCTCGCGCAGCAGGCGCAGCAGGCGGCTGTGGCCGGAGCCCTGCGCGCCGGCCCGCAGGGCGAGGCGCGCCGCCGGCAGGTACGCCCGCTGCCGCAGCGCCGCCTTCAGCGCGAACTGGAGGCGCTGCTGCGCGACCTGCTGCCGCTCGATGTCGTTGCCCTCGGGAAGCGCCTCGCCTGTCAGGGCCAGGCGGACGAGCTCGTCGAAGTCGCCGGACTCCCACATGAGCTGCGGAAGGGAAGCAGCCACGTACCCGCTGCTCGCCGCCAGCGGCAGCAGCCGCCGCACGAAGAGCCTCAGCGCCTCGCCCTCGGGCCTGAACCGCGAGCGGAACCAGGTCTCCGTCGGCTCGTTGAGGAACTGGAGCGTGTCGCCGTCCGCGAGCAGCGACCCGTTGAGGTCGGCCGCGAAGCTGCGGACCAGCGACGGGGGAACGCCGCACAGCGACACCAGGACATCGACCGGGATGCGCGGCCTCAGCAGGGCGAGGGCCTGGCACATGGCGCGGATGCCCGCCGCGTGCTCGGGCCGTTGTGGTAGATCACGTCATCGACAAGCCGTGCCAGCAGGTCATCAACCGTGGTGACGTCGCTGCCGGATACCTCGCCCAGGCGGGCCAGGCACTCCCCGGCCGTCGCGGACTCGCGCATGACCTGGTCCTGGACGCGGGCGTTGCCTCCTGTCCGGCGGTGGAACTCCCGGGCGTCGCCCGGCTGCACCGGCCCGAACCTCGACTCCAGGTGCTGGCGGCTCTGCTCCAGCGTGAAGCCGCCCAGCTCGAGCTGCACCGTCCCGGGCGGCGGCTCCAGCAGGCCGACTCGCTCGGTGCGGCAGAACTCGACTACCCGCGCGTTGGGCGGCATCTCCTCGCGCAGCAGGTCGATGACGAAGGAGCGCCCCGTGTCCCGCTCGCCCGCGGCGATGACCGCGTTGTCCGCGGCGTCGATGGCCAGCACCAGAAGAGCGCCGGGAGCCTGCGCCGCCAGGGACTCGGCGGCGGCCCGGACCCTGGCCATGAAGGCCCTGGAGTAGTCCGAAGCCGACGGAGTGCCCCCGGGAACCAGGGGATCGCACAAGCCCGCGCCCGCGAGCTCGTTGGCCAGCTGGACGTAGCCTTGCCGGTGCTCATGACGCGGGGAACTGGAACGCCGGTAGCCGCCCAGGGCGAAGCAGTCGTACACCAGGTACACCGAGCCGCCGGGCAGGAACCCGGCCAGCTGCGACGCCAGCACGGACTTGCCGACCCCTCCCGCCGCATGTACCACCACCGGCTCGTTCGAGGCGGAGAGCATCCGCGCGATCTCGGCGGCCTGCGGGACGGGGACGACGGTCTCCGGTACCTGCAAGAGAGACGGCGCGGGCAGGAGCTGGTCAGGTGAAGCGCCCAGGGCCGCGAGCACCGCCCCGGCAGTCACCAGCCGGTCCGGCTCAAGGGAGGTAGCACGCCGGGCGATGTCTTCCTTCAGCCGCAGCGGGCCGTCGTTCGGGGCCCCGGGCAGAAGGGCGCCGACGTCCTGCGGAACAAGTGGGCCAGCTGCAGCAGCGCCGGCGCGCGGGCATCGACAGCGAACTGCCGGCAAAACTGCCCCGCCAGGTCCTCTGGCAGCCCCAGGCAGCCCTGGATGTACCCGGCTATCCTGCGGATTGGCTGGGATGGCCCCTCGGCCGATGTCGTTCAGCGCCTGGATAACGGCATCATCGACGGGCCGGTTGGAGACGAACTCGAACGAAACCCGATCCCTGAGCCCGGGGCTGGTGTCGCCGAGCGCCGAGAACCTGCGCCCAAAGCCCTCCAAGGTCTTCTTGAGACCGGACACTCGTCCAGGGCTGGTCGGCATGCGCTGTCGAGTGCTTGAGCTGACGGTAGACGATCTTGTTCGGCGTCGTCGGGAGCCGCGTCACCGTAGTACTCGGCGATGTCAACCACGTACTCGCCCGTGGGATCGTCGTCCGGTCCCTGCCCGTCAGCGGCCATTGGATCCTCCGGAGAGGACCCCTCGATCGACACCGCCGCAAGCCCGCTGCCGGGGAGAAGCATTTTAAGGCACTGCCGCGCCGCCCAGTAGTAATGAAACTGGTCCCCGTCGCGGCTCGACCTCACCAGGTCAGTCGAGCTCATGGGCACGGCCTCACGACACAGGCTGCTAGTGCCGCGCTCAACGCGCCACCCAAGGCTGCAACGCGCGACACCGTTGAAGCAGCACCGCCATCTCCCATGCCCCCAGGCTCGGCTTCTACGGCCGAAAGCATAGGCGACCGGAGGTCGCGGCAAGCGCCTTCTCGCCATGCCCATGGATGTCGCTCCCCGAGCGGGGACCCGCTATGAGGCTCACGGTGCGACTTGGCGTGCGTTCCTACCACGCTCGAAACCAGGCGCGGCCCTGACGGTAAACCGGCATTCATCTCGGACAGGGCGTGCTGAATCCGTGCTGATACTACAGGGCCGTGCAGGCCGCTGACCTGCGTAAACTGCCCCCTAGTCCACGATCACCCAGATCTACGAGGGCACCAACCAGATCCAGCGCGTGGTGATGGCGCGGCAGCTGCTCAAGGGTTGGTAGTCGGGTGCTGACCTGCGATTTATCGGGCGTGGTGCGCGTGCAATGGACCGTCAGACTCGCGAGTCCGGCAGTCGGTTCTCGTGTCCTGATTGCTCGATTGATGCCGAATATTTCCTATCGTTTCCGGACCGCCGTCACGTCACGGTCGAAGTCGGCAAGCAGCAGGCGGGCAAGCTCCAGCCGGCTCTCATAGACCACGTGCGCGCCCATCGTCGCCGACCAGAAGAAGCCCGGGTAATGCACCTGGCTGCGGGCGCTGCGCGTCTTCCGCCACGGCACCGCTGCAGCGACCTGGCGGGCCGTCACTCGCAGCAGCGGGGAACTGGCCTCGCCGCCATCAGCCATGCGCAGCGACACCATCGCATCCGCGGGCAGCTCACGAGCCGCCTGGGCGCCAGCCAGGGGACGTAACCCCGCGAACCAGGACGCCATGCTGCGACCCTACGGGCGTGAAACGCCAGATCCGGGCAGCGACACGCCGGGCGCCTGCGGTGTTCCCCGGTGGTGCTCCACCCGAACGCCGGGCATCGCCGTACGGTGCGCTCTGGCCCATCACGACGGGGCGGGCTCAGGAACCTTCCCCGAGCCGGTTCGGTGGTGTCGGCCCACCCGCCTGCTTGTCGCTGGCGTGGGCTTTAATGAATGCGGCCATCCGGTCGTTCAGTTCGTCGGTCCGGTTGAAGCCGCCGTGGCTGCCGGGGACGACGGCAACCTCCGCGTGCGGCATGAGGCTCCCCTGGGCACGGGCCTCCTCGGGGGTGAGCAGGGCGCTGCGCGCGCCGGTGGCCAGGAGAGCTGGCACGTTGATGGCGCGGAGCTCGTCGTCGGTCAGGATGGCGGGGAACTTCGGCTCCATCCGGTAGCCGCGGCTGCCTGCCCACATGAGCGTCATCAGCTCCTGGTTCACCATGACCGGGCTGTCGAGCCACTGGGCGAGGTGGCGGCGCAGCGGCATCGGGGTCAGGGTGGCCAGGCCGCTGATGGTGAGCCACCACCAGAAGCGGGCGTCGAGCCTGGTCAGCCCGGCGGGGTCGAGCAGCGTGATGGAGGCGACCCGACCGGGTGCGCGGATCGCCTGGTTCATGGCGACCCAGCCGCCCCAGGACAGGCCTACCAGGTGCGCCGGTCGGTCGCTGAGCTTGCCGAGCAGCTCGTCCAGCCAGGCCGCGCAGGACGCCGGCGGAGTGAGCGGGGCGCGCCAGATGCTGGGGCTGGGGTCGCCGGGCATGTCGATCCCGAACACCGGGCCGTCCCCAGCCAGTGCCGCCGCGTGCAGGTACCAGTAGGAGGCGTTGTACCCGGCGCCGGACAGCAGCACGACCGGCTCCCCGCCGGGATGCGGGCGGTAGGCGTGCACCCGCGTGGTCGCGGTTGCCGTGTCGATGTCGAATTCCTCGCAGGGCTGCGGCCACAGGGCGAAGGCCCGCTCGTACGCGGCCATGAACTTCTCCCTGGCCGCCTCGCTTACCCACTGTCCCACGTCGGCCTTAGGTGCCAGCATGTTCAGCCTCCTCGGGGCTGCGCCTGCCATCTTTATGATACGACGGTATCATAAAGATGGCAGGCGAGCGGGAAGGGATACGGTGGGCTGGTGCCGAAACGGGTCGACCACGAGGAGCGGCGGCGGCAGATCGCGGAGGCCCTGCTGCGGGCCGCCGCCACCCGCGGGCTGCACGCCACCGGGATGCGCGAGGTCGCGGCCGAGGCCGGCGTGTCCCTGCGGCTGGTCCAGTACTACTTCGGCACGAAGGAAGAGCTCCTGCTGGCCGCCATGCACCACCTGGCAGTCCAGTTCGGCGAGCGGGCTATGGAGCGGATCAGGAAGGTCAAGGAGACGCACGACCCCGTTAGCCCGCGCGAGGTCATCGCCGCCATCTTGACCCAGTCGCTGCCCGTCGACGACGAGCGGCGAACCTTCACTGTCCTCAACGCGGCCTACTTCGCGCTCTCGCTCACCGATGCCGCACTGGCGACCGGCCCCCTGGTGAAGAACTCCAACGCCGTAATCGACGTGGTCGCCGCCCAGGTGAGGTCCGCCCAGGCCGCCGGCGACGCGCCCGCTGGCCTGGACCCGGACGCGGAAGCCATCAGCCTTCTGGCCCTGGCCAGCGGCCTGGGCACCAGCATCTTGGCCGGCCAGTCCTCCCCCGGGCAGGCACAGGCGGTCATCGACTACCACCTGGACCGCCTGTTCCCCCATCCCCGTCCGGCATTACGACAGGTTCTCCTGATCCCCCGGGTACCGGGGCCAAACCCAGAGTCCACGGAACGTGACCGGACGGGCGGCAGTGTTCAGATAGGACCATCGCTGTTCAGCTAGGTGTTCAGGTAGCCAGTCGACTGTTCAGAAAGATGTGATCCCTACAGAACCCGCCGCCATTCCACACCGCCAGCTAATCCGTACTCGGCTCTGTATTCCACCCAGAATCGAATCCCCTGGCGAGGGAGAACGCGGAGGACACGGCGAGAATAAACCTTCCCATGCGGGCCAGCGCACGGTAGTGACGGGCCTCTGTGCGGCGGTGCCTGGCCACCATGTTCGTGGCGAGGCGGAGCAGCCAGGGCCGCAGGCCGCCCCGTTCGGGGTTGAACCGGCCGAGCTGACCGAATGCCACCAGGAACGTCTCGGCAGTGATGTCGTCGGCGGTCTGCCCATCAAGTCGTCCGTAGACGATCACGGCGGTAGCGGTCGTAGACACCGAAGAACATCTCCGGGTCTCTGCGGAAACGGGCTACGAGCTCGGCATCGGTCACCCACTCGTCCGCATCGGCGGTCAATTCCCTGTCTCCGTCACGAAGGTTGCCTCCCTAGTGAAGTCATCACCTGACACTCACCTCTTCGCCGGAAACCCGGATCGTCTTCCCTCCACCATCTGGGTACTGTGACGGGCGCGGAAGGAATGCTCATATATCGGTCCCGATTCGGCGTTCTATACTGCTCGAAGGTCGCGCAACAACGCCCGGGCGATGGCGACGCGGCGCTGCTGGCCGCCAGACGGTCGGTGGCCATGCTGACCGACAGGCGTGTCATAGCCGTTTGGAAGGTCATCGGCGAAGGCCGCGACGCCGGCCCGTTCGGCGTCCTCCCTGAGCCGCCCGGGAGTCGCAACAGGTCGGCCGTAGCCGACGTTCTTCGCTATTGTCCCGTCGTGCAGCCACGGCTCCTGGCTCCACAGCATCGTCTACCAGAAAATCATCGCGGCCGGCCACCGGATCGAGGACGCGGGGGGGCCGTCAGGCTTGCGGAGCGAGTCCGCCGGATGGCCGAGATCGAGTTGCCTGCCGCGCGCTGATTGCAGTTACCGGTTAGCTGCCCATTCGGTAATGATGCGGGCGATCCGGGGGCCGGACGCGCCGTCCCACAGCGGCGGCAGTTCCCCAGCGTACGGTCCCCGGGCCAGGGTGTCCTGCACGGCGGACGCCAGTTCGTCGGCACGGACAAGTCTGTTGCTGCCGCTGGTGACGGTGACCGGCCGCTCGGTCACCGGGCGCAGGGTCAGGCACGGCACCCGCAGGAACGTCGTCTCCTCCTGCACCCCGGCCGAGTCCGTGATCGCGGCGGCTGCGCCGCGTACCAGGGACATGAACTCCAGGTAGCCGAGCGGCTCGCACATCCGGATGCCCGGGTGCTCCGCCAGCCCGGCCGCCTCGAACACCGCCCGGCCGCGCGGGTGGGCCGGCATGATCACCGGCGCCATGTCCGCCACCTCGTGCATCGCCTTGACCAGCAGCGCAGCAGCCTCCGCGCTGTCGACGTTGAACGGCCGGTGCAAGGTCGCGACCACGTACCGTTCTGGAAGGCCGTGCGAGGCCCGCGCTGCCTCGGCGTCCAGCTTGCCCAAACAGGCCACCAGGGTATCGATCATCGTGTTGCCGACGAAGTGCACCCCGTCCGAGGCGATCCCCTCGTTCGCCAGGTAGCCGATCGCCTCCGGCGAGGTGACGAACAGCAGCTCGCAGAGCTGGTCGGTGAGCCGGCGGTTGATCTCCTCCGGCATCGTGTTGTCGAAGCTCCGCAGTCCCGCCTCGACATGCGCGACCGGCACGTGCAGCTTGGCCGCCGCGAGCGCGGCCCCGAGCGTGGAGTTCACGTCCCCGTACACGACCAACAGAGCGGGACGGCGGGCCATCAGCTCCCGCTCCACGCCGGCGATGACCGCCGCCGTCTGCTTCCCCGTGCGCGCCGGAGCCGACGTGCAGGTTGACGTCCGGCTCGGGCAGGCCCAGGTCGGCGAAGAACACGCCGGACATCCGCGCGTCGTAATGCTGGCCCGTGTGGATGAGCGCCTGGTCGACGTCGGCCTCGCCGAGTGCCCGGATGACCGGCGCGGCCTTCATGAAGTTCGGCCGGGCGCCAAGCACATGCGTAACCAGAGCCTGCATCGCTGTCCTTTACCGGAATCCAACACAAGGGAGATATCTCACGAACCGCAGCGGTCAGGCTGCCCGGTGCGAGCCTACCGACCGTAGCCTGAGCCGCGTGCGCGGTTGACCTTACTCGGGTGCAGTGTTCAATTACGGATGGAACGCGAACCGAACCGGCCGCCACCCATTCTGCACCGCCAGCTAATCCGTACTCTATTCCGTATTCCCCTTACGCCGGAATAACTTGATCGCGGGGAAGGTGCAGGACTCGGCGGAAATAAACCTTCCGGTGGACTTCCAGACTTATATACGCGCACAGCTCGTAAAACAATCGTCGATCGCGCGGCGGATATGCAGACTGACATGTCAATTTCACGGTCTCCTTCTCAGGACAGGGCGGCCGGACGGCGACACGCGCTGACTGCGTGCACTCGGCGGCCTTGATGGGGCACGGCGCCATTGGGCGAGCAGGGCGTGCACTACCGGTGTCCGGGGGCAGGCGGCGCGGCGGACCGTGTCGCCTGCCCGGACGGCGCCGCCGGTGTTCCCGCCGTCAAGCTGTTCCTCAGCCACAGGGCGCTTCTGACACGTTTCCGCCCGTCGGTTTGACGGGCGTGGCCGGGCGGTGCGGAGCAGGCGGGTTTTCCCTGATGGTTGCGTAGAGCAGCATGTCCCGGCGGTAGCCGTCGATCTCCTGGTGACTGCGCAGCAGGCCCTCGCGCTTGAACCCGGCTCGCTCGGCGGTCTTGACCGACCCCGTGTTCCAGAGCTCGATGTAAAGCTCGATGCGGTGCAAATCGGGGATGGTCCAGGCGAAGGAGGTCAGCGCCGTCAGCGCGGCGGACGCGAAGCCCTGTCCTCGCGCACTCGGGATGACGGAGTATCCGGCCGTGGCCCTTCCGCGGTCCAGGGCGGCCAGCCAAAGGCCGATGCCTCCGACGCTGCGGCCGGTGCCTGCCTCGGCAATGGCGAACGAGAAGCCGATGCCTTCGGCCAGGCGGCCACGCTGACGGTCGATGTAATCTCGTGCCTCCTGCCTGGTCGCATTCGGTGGCAGGGTCCCGATCAGCGGCACGTACGGATCGGTGGAGAGTTCCTGGACCATGGGCAGGTCGGCATCCGAGAATTCCCGGAGCACGACCGGGCCGTGAGCAACAGGGTTGGTCGGCCAGGACGGCAATTGGGTTGCGGTCATGGTTCTCGCCTGGCGGTCGAGCGGCATGTGGATCAGCGCGTAAAGGCAGACGACGGCGTCGAAGGAGCCGGACGGGAAGTCCAGGTCCGTGGCGTCGGCGCGGAGGAAGACGGCACCGGGGACGAGCCGGCGGGCGCGCTCGACCTGGACGTCGCTGATGTCCACGCCGGTTGCAGTGATCATCTGGATATAGGTGATGATAATCCCTGGTCGGACGATTTATCGCAGTCAGAGGTACCCGTAAGCCCGATCATGCAATCCCGCAACCGCGGCCCGCCCCGGCCAAGCTACGAGAGCGGGACCAGTTCCGCGCAGGTATAGCGTTGGCGGGTGCCTGATGCGATCTTCGCTCATCCGCGCCTGGCGGCCGTCTACGACGCTTTCGATGGGCACCGTGACGACCTTGACCTCTACCTGGGCCTCGTCGGCGAGCTGGCGGCAAGCGTGGTACTGGATGTCGGCTGCGGGACCGGGAGCCTCGCGGTCCGGCTCGCCGCGGGTGGCCGTACGGTGGTGGCGGTTGACCCGGCCGAGGCGTCGCTTGAGGTCGCCAGGCGGAAAGACGGGGCGGCGGAAGTCCGGTGGATACACAGCGACGCGACAGCGCTGCCGTCGCTGGGCGCCGACCTTGCGGTGATGACCGGGAACGTGGCCCAGGTTTTCCTCACCGACGAAGACTGGGAGCAGGCACTTGGCGGCATCGGCGCGGCACTGCGGCCCGGCGGGCACCTGGTATTCGAGACCCGGCGCCCCGGATACCGAGCCTGGCGGGAATGGGCGGCGGATACCGGTCCGGTCACCCTGAACGTGCCCGGTGTCGGAGCGGTAGAGCAACGGCGCGCCGTGACGCAGGTGAACCTGCCGTTCGTCTCCTTCCGCTACACCTACCGGTTCGCCGACGGCGCCACGGTGACCTCGGACTCGACGCTGCGTTTCCGCGACCGTCAGGAGGTAGAGTCCAGCCTGGCCGCCTGCGGCTACCGCGTACTTGACGCGCGTGACGCACCCGACAGGCCCGGACGGGAGTTCGTGTTCATCGCCGAGCACCTGAACTGACCTTCAGGACCGTCAATCATTCGCCGCAGGGCACCGGCAAACCGGGGTGTCCGCGAGCGTGACGGCCTCAGGCAGCCGTGACGGCCAGCAAACCACCAGCGCTCACTCGGACCTATCGCCACACGAGCTAGGGGATGAACCGGCTGGGCGCAGCAGTTCCAGGCTCGACGATGGCCCACACGGCTTTCCCGCCGGGGTACTCGGCAGGATGGTAATGACCCCAGCGGGCGGACAGAGCAGCCACGATGCCGAGGCCGCGCCCGTGCTCGGCATCAGGGGTGGTGACGCGGCGCACGGGCACGGGTTCGGTGGCGTCCCAGACGAGGAACAGGGCGCTTGCCCCGCTGCTGCCCAGCATCCACAGACGCACAGGGTCCGGGCGGTGGTGCGCTCTGGTAGAGAGAACCGCGTTGGTCAGCATCTCGGATACGACCAGGGTGCAGTCATCGCTGATGGCGCTGAGGTCCCATTCCGACAGCACCGCGTCGACGTGGGCGCGGGCGCTGCCGGGGGCGGTGTCGAGTGCGGCAAGTTCCAGGTACGACCGGAGCGGCCAGCGGTTAGGCCAGCGGTGATCGGGCGCGGCCCGGTCGCGCGGCACAGGGGCGGCAGCGGGACGGGTGTGAAGCGGGGCATGTGGGCGCGGTGCGCGGGCACGATCGTGGTCACCTGGCGGCGGCCCCCTCCTAGACTGGTGTGATCGGACGTCATCGGCCGCTCTCCCGCAGCTCGTAGCCGGGCGGGTCGTGGACTCCGGCTGGAAGTCGGCGAACTGCCTTGCACGGCCTTTCTCGCTGGTCTGTTGCATATCTGCCCCTGAGTGCGGCGCTGAGGTTGGGCAGTTTCGGGCGCTGGGCGGGCACCTGGCGCGGCGGCGGGCCGGAGCGCCGCGTGCCAGATGCCCTGGCCGCCCCCGTGCGTCGGCCGTCTGCGCGTGCGTCGTGGCGTCCCCCGGCGGCGTAAGCCCGGTTCCGTGACGGCGCCACGGGGGTCACGGCTCGATCCCTTCGATGATGAACAGCCGGCGGTCCAGCCCGCCGTTGGCCGCGCGCAGCGCGTCGGCGTACTGCGGCGAGGCGTACCAGCGGCGAGCGGTATCCGCGTCGCTGAAGCGGATGATCACTAGTCGCTGCCCGGGTTCGAAGGCACCCTCGAGGACCTCTGGGATGGCGACCCGGGCGAGGTACTCGCCGCCGAAGGCCAGCGCGGCGGCCTTGGCGAGTGGCTTGTAGGCCTGGACGGCGGCGGGGTCGCGAATCTCGACTTCGGAGATGACGTAAGCGGTCATGCGCTCGTTTCCGTTCCTTCGCTAGGGCTCGATCGGCGTAACGGGTCCGGGGATGGTGGGGCCGCTGACGCGACCCATGAGCTGGCCGCGATCCAGGACCCCGGGGGTGTCGTGTGCGGGCAGCACGAAGCGGTATCTCGCCAGCCGCTTCAGCGCCGCGAGTTCCTGGACCACGGATGTGGTGAAGCTGTTGGTCACGGCGGGTTCCCTATGGCCGAAGAAGCATGCCTGGATGCCGGCCATCGGGGTTTGGTCTGGCGGGGTCCGCAGGGCGGCCTCCACGTCGTAGATGAGGTCGCCGCACAGGCACGCCTGGCCTTCGGCGGTGTCAACGACGATGCTCATGGAGCCGGCCGTGTGCCCGCCGCTGGCGTGGCAGGAGATGCCCGGCACGAGTTCGATCGGTCCGGAGTAGTCAAGGTCCAGATAGTGCAGCGCGCCACGGGTGTACATGCGGTCGACTAGGTGGGCGAGGTCTGCCCTGGCGTAGGCCAGGCCCTGCAGTCCGCTGAACGCGCATGACATCTCGCTGCGGTTAACGACGACCGGTACGTTCATCGGCACCTTGTCCAGGTGGCCGGCGTGATCGCGGTGCAGGTGAGTCATCACCGCATAGCCGAGGTCGCCGGGCCGCACGCCGTGCACGGCGAGCTGGTCGGCGAAACCCTGGCCTTCCTCCACCACGCCGCCGCTGCCCAGTACCGACGGGTCTCGGTAACCGGCGTCGATGAGGATGGGCGCGTCGCCGCCCATGATCAGGTAGCCCTGTGCGGGGACCGCGACGGTCGTCCCTGGTGCCCGGCCGCGAACTTGCATAGCGGCGTCGATAAGGACAGACCCGAAATTCAGCCGGTGTATCTGGTAGCTCATGATTCCTCCGAATCAGAAGTAAGCGACTTTGATCGCCTGGTCGCCGACGTCGGCGAGCGGCTCGGCGATGCCGTCGTGTAGCTGGTAGAAGCGGTCGCAATGGCCAGCGAGCAGGGTGATGTTCTGGTCGACTATTAGCAGCGCGAAGCCGTCGCGCCTGGCGGTTCGTACGAGCGCCTGGCAGATCTCCAACGCGGCTTTTGGTGACAGGCCAAGGCTGAACTCATCGACCATGAGCACCCGCGGCATGGCCATCAGGCCCCGGGCCACCGCGACCATTTGCTGCTCGCCGCCGCTAAGCAGCCCCGCGGGCCGTTGCGCCAGCTGGGACAGGCGGGGAAAATCGGCGAGACATCGCCGAGAACATCGCCGAGTCGCCGC
Organism: uncultured Actinomycetota bacterium; assembly: GCA_963844925.1. Lineage (GTDB taxonomy): Bacteria > Actinomycetota > Actinomycetes > Streptosporangiales > Streptosporangiaceae > Trebonia. The sequence continues at coordinate 117,190 of CAWJQG010000005.1, forward strand.
TGTGACTGCGCCCAGCGGCCGACGGCGCCTGCGCCGTAGCGGAGGTTGTCGATGACCGACAGGTCGGCGAAGACCCGTCGCCCCTCGGGGACGTGGATGAGCCCCCGTGCTGCGGTTTGCCGTGGGCGTGTCGGCAGTGGGAGGCCGCCAAGCATTAGCCGGCCCGCTGAGCGCCGGACAATGCCGGACAGCGCCCGCAGCAGCGTCGTCTTCCCGACGCCGTTGAGACCGGCGATGCCGACCACTTCGCCCGGGCCGACGTCCAGATCTACACCTAGCAGCACCGGGGTGGTGCCGTATCCGGCCCTCAAGCCCCGGACCTCAAGCACCGCGTTCACCGGCTCGGCTCTATCCCGTGGGTGTGCCCAGGGCCACCGATGAAGACCTCTTGCACGTCGGCGCTCGCGAACACGTCCTGCGGCGTTCCAGAGGCGATGACCCGCCCGGCCGCCAGCACGGTGGCCGACTCGGCTACTTCCCGCACCCAGGCGACATGGTGCGAGACCACCAGGACGGTGAGGGTCTCCCGAAGTCGTCTGATGAGTGCCGAGACACTCGCCATCTCTGCCCCGCTCAGCCCGGCGGTGGGCTCGTCCATGACGAGCAGGCGCCCGTCCATGGCGAGCGCCCGGGCGATGTCGACCAGTTTCATCTCGGCGAAACTGAGTTCGCCAGCGTTCGCGTCGTGCCTGTTGGCGCCGATGCCGACGAACCGCAGCGCGCCGGCCGCTGCGGCCCGAGAGGTCGCCTCGCGGCGACGGCCCAGTCCGAGCAGGTCGCTCAGCAGGAGGCTGGGGTGGCCGAAGTAGTGGCCGAGCATTACGTTCTCGACGCACGACAGATCGCCGACTAGAGCGGGGTTCTGGAACGTCCGGCTCACTCCCAGCTGTCGCCCCTTGGCCGCGCCGCGCGCCGGAACGGGCCGTTCGCCGACGAGGATCGCGCCGCGGTCGGGCGCTTCCAGGCCGCTGACGCAGTTGAGCAAGGTCGTTTTGCCCGCGCCGTTAGGCCCGACCAGGGCATGGACACGGCCCGGATCCACCCGGAAGGTCACGCCGTCCAGCGCGCGCACGCCTTTGTAGTCGACTTCCAGCGCCTCGACGTCCAGTGCGGCGGCCACGCTCGACCTGCCGGAGAGGTCGGCACATTCTGGCGCGGAGGCACGCGCACGCGGCGGCGTGCCAGGGGTGATGGGACAGGCGCGGCGAGCCACGGTACGGACCGCGGATTCGATCAGGCCGTAGCAGCCGCGCGGGAAGAGGACCAGGCAGGCGAGCAGGACCACAGCGAAGGCGATGTCCTGGTAGGTCTCGGCTGCTTGTAGGTAGTTGGGGGTAATGGTGAACAGCGCCGCGCCGAGAATGGGTCCGGCGATGCTGCCCATGCCGCCGACGGCGACCATCGCGTACAGGATGATCGACTGCTGCGCGGTGAAGTTCTCCGGAGCAATGTATCCGGAGCCGACGGCGATGAGCACGCCGGCCGCCGCGGCGAGCGAGGCCGAGTAGGTGAAGGCGGTGAGCTTCACCCGGCCGGGTGCGGCGCCGAGCACTTCGGCGACCGTTTCGCTGCGTTTGACCAGCCGCAGTGCGCGCCCGGCCCGCGAGTTGGCGTAGTTGCAGCTCAGCAGCACGGCGAGGGTGAGCACCAGCAGGCACAGCCAGTAGTAGCCGGATCCTTCCCCGAGGTAGGTGCTGCCGATCTGGATCGCCGGCACTTGCAGCCCGGATTCGGCGTTCGTGATGGACGCGAAGGTCGTGCCGGACAACATCGCGGTCACCACATAGGAGAAGAAGAACGTGCCCAGGACCAGGCCGAAATCGCGCAGCCGCACCAGGGCCAGCCCGACTACGGCGCTGATCGCCGCCACGGCGAGCAGTGCGCCGGCGGCAGCGGGCAGCGGAGCCATGTGCTGCCCGAGTATGGCGTAGCCGTAGGCGCCGAGGCCGACGAAGCCGGCGTGCCCGAACGACGGCTGGCCGAGGTAGCCGCTGAACATGTCGAGGCCCACTGCGGCGACGGCCCACGCCATGGCGGTGGCCACGAGGAACTGAGCGGTGGCGCCCAGCGGCAGCAGGCCGCACAGCCCGAGCAGGATGAGGATCGCGATGGCGACCACTAGCTGGCTGCTTCGCATCCGATGAATCATGAGATACCTCCGACTTTCACAGCCGTTCGCGCGCCGGCTCACCGAACAGTCCGTACGGCCGGACGAGAAGGGTGACGAGGAACAGGGCGAACACGCTCAGTAGGGCGACATCGGCATTGCCGTAGTAGTAGGCGACCCCCTGCACCAGGCCGACGGCGATGCCCCCGACGAAGGCACCGCCGAGACTTGTCAGGCCCCCGATGACCACGCTGGCGAAGACGTAGAGCAGGGAGCTGTCCATCATGTCCGAGGACACCAGGGTCATCGGTGCGGTGAGGATGCCCACTACAGCGGCGACCGCGGCGGCGAGCAGCCAGGCCAGCGATTCCAGCCGTCGCACGCTGGTGCCGAGGAGCCTGGCGGTGTCCCGGTCGCTGGCGATGCCGCGCAGCAGGAGCCCGACGTTGGTCCATCTGAACAGGGCGAGGAAGCCAGCAGCCAGCACGACCGCGACGCAGGCCACTACCAGGCTCGAAGCAGCGACATGAAACGGCCCGAGCGTGATCGAGTGAACCGGGTAGATTTGCGGGAACGTGAACGGCTGCCCCTCCCCGAGCCATTTGTCGGTGAGCGAGAACAGCAGCAGGTAAAGGCCCAGTGTGCGCACGGTGAGGTCCAGCTGCCCAGCCCCGTCACGAGGGCGCATTACGACCCAGTACACGATGACGCCGGCTGCGCCGAGGACGGCGATGGAAACCGGCACGGCCACGCCCAGTGGGACCCCGTGCCGGCTGACGAGATCCCACACCAGCGCCGCGCCCAGCGTGGCCAGGCTTCCCTCGGCGAAGTTCGCGATGCTCGTCATCCGGTAGAGCACGACAATTGCGAACCCGAGCAGGCCGTACAAGAGCCCGCTGGATATGCCGGTGATCAGAACGGCGAGCATGACCCGGACTCTCTGCCGCTGCCCGGTCAGCCGGCCGCGGTGATCGGCAGCACCCCGGCCGCGGTGAACTGGCCGCCGTGCAGGGTCAGCAGATACATGCTGTGCAGGCCCATGTGGTCGGCGGCCGAGAAGCTCACTGGCGGGAGCAGTGGGGACGCTGGCGCGTTGTGCATCGCGTTGAGCGCCGCCTCCAGCTTGGCCCGGGTCGGCTGCGCGCCCGCTGCTTGCAGCGCGGTCACGAATACCTGCGCCGACGCGCACCCGTAGAGGGCGAACGCGTCAGGTGTGGTGCCCGGCGAGTACTGCCGGAGCGCGGCAAGGCATTCCGCGGACCGCGCGTCGGTGACCGGCACGGTGGGCGAGGCCGTCTGCAGCAGCGCGGCCGCGCTCGGCGTCAACGCCGAGGCGAACGACTCGGAGGCTAGCACGGATACGCCGAGCACGGCTTTGCTCGGCAGCGTCCCGGCGGCCGCCATCGCGTTCAGCAGCCGCGCGGCGTCGGGCGCGAGCACAGTGAGCATCACGTAGTCGGGGTGCCTGCTGCCGATCTTGAGCGCCGCCTGCTGCGCTGGCGCGTTCACCGACGGCAATAGCGTGGAGCCGGCGAAGGCGCTGCGTCCGGCCACGGTTCCCGCCATCACGCCGTCAACATCGGCCTGGTAGCCGGGGATCTCCGAGGTGACCGCGTATACCGATCCGCGCCCGTAGCGGTGCAGCACGTACGGCACCAGCGACCGGGCCTGGTCGTTGTACAGCGGAAGGAGCGCGTACACGTTGGGTTGGGCCGGGTGAACCAGGGCCGGCAGCGCGGCGTACGGGAACAGATATGGCAGCCCAGTCCCCTTGACCGCGCTGGCGATCACGGCCGCGGTCACCGTGCCGCAGCCGCCGAACACCGCGAACACGTTATCGGACTGGAACGTCCGCAGGTTGGCCGCCGCGCGCGGGGCCTGGTAGCCGTCGTCAAGTACGATGTCCTGGATCTTGCGGCCGTGTACTCCGCCGGCGGCGTTGACGTGCTGGAACCAGGCGCTCGCGCCGGCCGAGGCAGGCAGGCAGACCGAGGCGACCGGACCAGTGAGCGCGTTCGAGGTGCCCAGGGTGATCGTGGTCGGGGTCACCCCGGCAGCGGCGGCGCCGGGGTTAACGTCGCCCGCCGCCGTCGTCGCGGTGCACGCCGTGACCGACAGCCCGGCGGCGCACAGGGCCGCCATCCATATTCGGCACTTCATCTCGATTCTCCCTTCGCGGCGAGTGCCGCCTCCTCACGGGCCCAGTAAGACGTTGACTCCCACCGGCTGGGTACCGGCGCGCTGACTGACTCGTCATAGTTGACTAGGCGCACCGCGTTGACCCCGTCGAGCACCAGCCCCGGGGTGTGCATCTCGATGAGCTCGCAATCCAACTGCGACCTGTTCCACGCCCAGTGCACCGCGCCGGGCGGCACGCGGAGGAAGTCGCCGGCGGCGAGGTGGAATGCAGCGTCTTCGATGAAGACCCAGATCGTGCCGCGCTGTACGTAGTTGAGCTGCTCGCAGTCATGAGCGTGCGGCTCGGAGTGGTAGCCGGGCGAGCGAGACGCGACGATGAGGCTGCAGTTCTGGCCGAGGACTTGCTTAGTGCGCAGTTCGCCCTCGGCGACTCGCATCGCGACGACCTGTTCGCGGACCTCGTCCGCGGGTGCGTAGAGCACAGGAACTCCTTTCGGCGGGCGCTGTCGTGCGCCACGGGGCGGCTGGTCAGTTGACCGGGGCGGCGTCGCGCATGCAGGGCAAGTGGGCGCGGCGGGACGCGGGTCGGCGATGCCTGGTCGCGGATCGGACCGGCTCGCGTAACGAGGGAGAAGAACTCGGCTGCGCGTCCGCTGAGCGCCGCGAACGGGCGCCCGCAGCTCGGATCAGGCGCCACCGGGCGCGCCCGGTGGTTCAGCCAGTGAGTGATGGCGGCTGAGCACGATCGTGCTGCTGGAAACGAAGCGGTCGATGTGAGCCAGCATGGCGTCGTGCGCTTCATGCGGGTCGCCGCGTTCTATCGCGGCGAGGATCCTCTCGTGTTCGTCGTGGCTGGCGGTGATTACGCTCGGCTCGCGCACGAGCCGACGCCGGACGTCACCGAGCAGGTTCAGGGTCGGGCTGATGAGCAGGGTGAAGACGGGATTGTCCGAGGCGGCGGCGATCAAAGCGTGGAAGTCGGAGTCGGCCTGCAGGTAGGAGTCGCCGTCTGTGGTGGAGCGCATTGCGGCTATGCAGGCCCGCATGGCCGTGACCTGCTCTTCGGTGCGGTGATGCGCCGCGCCGACGGCGATTTGCGGTTCCACCACGCGGCGGGCGGCGAACAAGTGCTCGAAGCTCACCTCCTCCAGTCGCAAATACACGGCAAGGTTCGCCGCGACCACCTGGCCCTGCGCTTCGACAGTCCATCCCGCTCCGTGGCGGCCCGTGAGCACGCCCTGATTAGCCAGCGACTGCAGCGCGCTGCGCAGCGTTGACCTGTTGACCCCGAACCGCTCGGCAAGCTGCCGTTCCGGCGGGAGCCGGTCGCCCGCCACCAGCCTCCGAGCTCGGATCAGCTCCTTGATGTGCTGCTCTACCCCGGCGACGGCGGACTGAGGCCGTTCGAGGGCGGGGAACAGGTCCGGCATGGCAGCCCCAGCTGGATGAGTGGACGATTGGTTGAACCAATGTTCCACTCAGATGTCAGGGATGTCAAGGGCCGATTACAGGTGCGGCGCTCGTTCAGCGGAGGGTGACGAGCACCTTCCCGGGCACGTCGCCTTCTTCCAGGAGCCGGTGGGCCTCCACGCTGGCCTCAAGCGGGAAGCATGCGGCGATCGGGTGGCTCAGCGCGGCGCGCTCGGTCAGGGCGACGAGGTCGTCAATTGCATGCCGCAGGGCCGATCGCGGCATGGTGAAGACGGAGACCATGCGGATCACCGCGCCTAGGCGCATCAACGGGTAAAACGGCACGGTCGGTGCCGGGTCTGCTTGCGAGGCATATGTGACGATCGTGCCGTTGGGCGCCAGCACCTGCGCGCTAACCGGAAGGTTCGCCCCGAAGGCGACATCGATGATGCGGTCGAGCTTGCGCCCGCCAGTGGCACGCAGGATTGCTTCGGTCAGAGCGGGCGTGTACCGGTCGATGATGGCGTCAGCCCCGGCATCGCGGGCGCTGCGCAGCTTGGCCGGTGTGCTGGCGGTAGCGATCACGTGCGCGCCTGCCTCCTTGGCCAGCTCGATCGCGTAGTGCCCGACGGCCCCAGCCCCTCCGGTGACCAGGATGCGCTGACCGGTGACCGGCCCGTCGGCATATACGCTGCGGTGCGCGGTCAGTGCGGGAATGCCAAGACAGGCACCGTTTTCGAAGGACGCGGCCGACGGCAACGGGGCCACCCGGCAACTCGGGACGACGACATAGTCGGCCATCGTCCCGAACGGCCGCTGGTAGTTCGCGAAGTACACCCAGACCCGTTCGCCCAGCCGCGCCGGGTCAACACAGGGACCAATCTCGTCCACCACTCCGGCCCCGTCATCCCCCGGGATGACGCGTGGTTCGGTCATCACCCGGTCACCGAGCCCTGCCCGCCGTTTCGCGTCGCGCGGGTTCAGGCCCGCGCAGTGGACCCGCACCCGTACCTCGCGGGGTCCGGGATGCGGATCGGGCAGTTCCCCGACTACGAGGACGTCGGCGGCCGGGCCGGTGCGGTCGTACCAGACGGCGCGCATCACGAGACTCGCACGACGTACTTGCCGCTTCCGCGCCGCGCGGCCAGCAGGTCATGAATTTCCGGGACCGCTTGGAGACCGTTCGCGACAGGCACGTCCAGCCGGACGTCGCCATCGGCCAGCAGGCTCAGGCTTCGCCGGAGGGCAGCGGCCACGGTCGCAGGTCGTGTCCGGCGCAGACTGCTTATGCTGAAGCCGAAGACGCCGACGTTGCCGCCGATCAGACGCCCCAGTTGCGGCAGCGAGGCCGGGGCACCGCCGCCGGGATTGCCGAAGAGCACGATCCGGGCACCGGGGGCCGCGATCGTCAAGTCAAGGTCGAGGTTCTTCGTCCCGGCTGGATCGAGGATGACGTCGACCCCGCCGGGCGCGAGCTCGCGGATCGCCGCAGCGGATGACACGCCGTTCGCCACGACGTGATCCCAGCCCGCGGCCGCGGCAGCGGGGACCTTGCCAGGGTTGCCGACCGTTCCGACTCGGGTGCCGCTGCGCAGCGCCGCAGCGACCTGGGGCACCGCCGATCCCAGCCCGCCACTGGCCGAATGCATCAAGACCGACTCGCCGGGGCGGATGCGCACCACGTCCGCCAGCAGAAGCACCGCGGTAGACAGCATCAGCGGCGCCGCCGCGGCGGAGTCGAGTCCCACTCCGGGCGGAACATCGACGGTCAGCATTGCAGGAGCGACGGCCACCTCGGCGAACCCTCCGCCGGCGGTGAAAGCGGCCACCCGATCGCCCACGCGGCGGTCCTCGACACCGTCGCCGACTGCCCGGACGGTGCCAGCAACCTCCAAGCCCCCCACATACGGCCAGCCGGAGGCGTAGCCCGGGTCGCCGCGCCGTGCCATGACGTCAATGAAGTTCACGCCAGCGAAGGCGACGTCGATCGCGAGCTCCCCGGGGCCGGGACTCGGCTCGTCGAGCTCGACGATCGTGGTCGCGCTGGAATCGGCGGCGGGAGCTGCCATCCGCAGTGCTCGCATCGGATAACCTCCTGGCTCACTGTTTAATATTCGATGTTCGACGAAATACGAATATTAAGATAGCTCGCGGCCTCGTAACCGGCAACAGCGGGGTGGCCGGTGCGCTCACCTGCGGTGGGGGCGGCGTCCTCGTCCCGCGTGACCCTAGCGCCGCCGTGAGCGCACCAGAAGTGACCTCGCCGTCCAGGGCAACCGCCGCGGCTCAGCGGGACCACCACGTCGGCCAGGGCCAGCACGTCCGGCAGGCGCGAAGCCGGGGACTTCGCGCTCAAGGTCGAGCACGACAAGCGCGCTGATCGTCCAGATCTCGGCTATTGCGCCCATTCTGGACGTGGCTGTGCGCTCTAGGCCGCTGAGCGCCCTAGATGCTTCTGCGGGTGGATAGTCTTTCAGCTGCCACTGGCCCGCACCTGGGCGGCTACCGCAAGGATCGTGTCGGCCACGACGTCGGGCTGGTACCTGGGGATGTTATGGCCGGTGTCGTCGATGACGACGTGGCGTCCCTGCGGGGCTGCCGCGGCGAGCCCTGCCTGCAGGCTCGTCCAGCGCGCGCGGAACCGGCGGGGGAAGCCGCGGGCAGCGCTCAGGACGACGACGGGCACGTCGGGAAAGGGCCTCGCGGCGGCGCGCATGTCCCGCAGGGCCGCAAGGGTCACGGGGGCGTCATGGTGCAGCTCGTCGGGGAAGACGGTGCGCGTGATCCGCCACCCCCACTGGATGGCCAGGGGCAACGCGCTGTCCATCTCCTCGTGCCCCGGGTCCACCAGGACCAGGCCCGCAACCAGGTCCGGCCGGCGAAAGGCCAGCAGCTGGACCAGGACGCCGCCCCAGCTGTGGCCTGTCAGCACGCAGGGTCCTGCCCCCAGCCCGGTAATCACCGATGCCAGGTCATCGATCTGGCGGTCGATGGTCGCCAGGCCCGGCGCAGGGGCGCAGCCGCCTAGCCCTGCCCGGTCGTAGGCGGCAACGCGCACGTGCGGGGCCAGCAGTGGCACGACCCGCTGCCAGGACGCGGCCCCTTCGTTGAGCCCCGCCTCAAGCACGACGGCCGGCTGGCCAACGCCGGCCTCCACCCGCCGCAGGACCCTACGTCCGGAACTCACGTCAGCTTCCCGGACGCGGTTCGCCGAGGACGTCTTCCAGGACCCGGGGGTCGGCGAAGTCGCGCAAGAGCACAATGTGACCTTCCCGGATCCGGAGGACCTGGACGGATGTTGCCGTGAACGGCCGGCCCGTCGTGGTCACGGTCCCCTTCGCCCGCATCTCCGCGATCACCACCTCCGGGTCCTGGGTCTGGTGAAGCTCCGCCACCTCGAAGTCCTCCAGCCGCAGCGGCAACGCCATGACACGCTGCGAGTACTCACGAATCGGCTCCCGGCCCTCCAGGCGCGCGGGCATGCCAGGCGGCCCATGGAAGCAGAACTCCATCACCGCATCGGGCGCGAACAGGTCAGCGAAGCCGTCGGCATCGCCGTTCAGTATCAGCTGGCGGCGGCGGGCCAGGACATCGGCAGGCGTGACGGGTGACATGCGGCCTTCCCTTCACTGCGGTTCGTTCAACAAGTGTTCATTGAACAAGCGTAGAATCAAATGAGCCTCAAGTCAACACCCGTAGAATGAAACAATGACCACTCCCCGGCCCGGTTCGCGCGCCGAGCAGCGCCGCCGCACCGAAGCGCGCATCCTCGACGCCGCGACCCAGGCCTTCTTCAGCGCCGGGTTCGACCGGACTACCATCCGGGCCGTGGCCTCGGCCGCCGAAGTCGACGCGGGCCTGGTCATGCACTACTTCGGGTCCAAGCAGGAGCTGTACCGGCGGGTGATCGACGCCGCCCCCGTCCCCGATCTCAGCGGAACGCCGGAGGAGGCGGCCGAGCAGATCCTCGCCGGGGTCGCCAGCCGGCTGGCGAGCGAGCCGGTCGCGTCGGTGGCCCTTTTGCGCTCGATGCTGACCAATCCCGAGGCCGCCAGCGCCGCCAGCGCCGGCATCGCCCGCTACGAGGCGCAGATCGCCCGGGCCATCCCCGCCGACGACGCGGACCTGCGGGCCGCGATAATCAGCGCCATCACCCTCGGCATCACGGTCTCCCGGCACCTCATCAAGACCGACGAACTCGCCACCGCCGACCCGGCGCAGGTCATCAGACTGCTGCGTCCCTGCATGCTCTCGCTCACGGCCCGCCCCGACCCCAGCGGGCCGCCTTAATTGAAACCCGCCGAGCCTGCAGGATTTCTCCGGAGCGGGCATTGCCTGTAACTTCCCGGGGCACGGGTCAGGTATTGCGGGGCGGTTGCGCTCTATGGTGAAATGACGGCAGAGTGGTTAAATTTGGCAATGTCCATGTACCGGTTTTACCTGGTCGGCATCTAGGATGGCGCGACGTGCGGTACCGAAGAAGTGAAATCATCTGACAGTGCCGCTGACAATCGGAGAGGTACAGACAGGCCTCCTTCTCACCTCCACTGCGCTGTCGGCTGACACCGCAGCGGAACTGCTTTCGGCTGTGCCCGGCGGATCGGTGCGGACACGGCAACGTCCGATCCGCTACGCGTGGTCACCCGAGATCCTGACGGGAGTGGACTGCTCCGCGCCGCTCGCTGAGCGCCGGGAGGTCCGGATCGTCGGGACTCCGGCCACGCAGTTGTCGCTGACCGACGGGCACATCATCCAGGCTGGTACCCACGCGACCTTCCGCCACGACAAAGCCGGCCGCCGTCGTCCGTGGGCGCACTATCTCGCTCAGCCGGGAACGCTCGAAGTGCTCGGGAAGGCGTCCGAGGAAAGCCTGGCGACCGGTTTCCTCCACGGCCCGGAGACCGCGACGGCTCTCGATCTGGGAGCGGTGAGTATGCGGGCCCTCGATGCGATCCAGCGCAGCGAGCGTCTCGACCGCAATCCGCCGTTCCGCAGCCGCCGGACCCGGCTGCGGTGGTCCGCGGAGCCCTCGGATGGCGAGCAGCAGATAATCTTCACGATCGGTGCGGATGGCCTGCGAACCGTGCGGCTACGCGCCGCGGAGCTGAACCCGCGAGCGTTCGCGGATTTCTGCGCCGACCTTGCGTTGCATGACTGGCTGCTTTCCACCTTGCTGGAAATAGTGGACCGGGCCGTCGCCCGCCGCCGTCCGGCCGCTGAACTGGTCGGGATGCTCCGCCCCGGCATCGATCACCTGGTACATGCCTGGATGCCAGCGGCCCACGCGAACAGGACCCTGGACACGATCTGGCAGGAACTGGACCTACGGGCGGGTTTCTCGCTGCAATGGCAGAAAACCGTCGAGCGGATACGCGACCAATTGTCCGTTGGCCTCATAGAGGCGTTGCAACCGGTTACCGAGTCACCCAGATCGGAGTCTGCATGACCAACGGCGGAATGCCACGGCGCCTCGTGCATGGAATCATCTTGAAGATTGGGTTCCCCCTGCTCATCGGACTGATAACGCTCGTGGCCGCGCAGGCCGGGGGAGTATCGGGCCGGGATTCCCTGGTGCTGGCCGCAGTGATCACGTTTGCCGTCGCGCTAATTCTCTTCATAGTAGACACCGAGGTACGGATCTCGGCCGTTAACGAGCGCATGGTTGAGGGGTTTGCGAAGGTCGGCAAGTCGGCCGAGCTCTCCGCCATGCTGGAGCAGTCCGTCCTGGGCGCGGCGCTGCTGACGGATTTCCTGGAGACGGCCGGCCAGGCAGACGGGCGGGTCAACCCTTTGCTCCAGCGCCTCGCACGGCGGGAGATCGAGCGAGTGACCTCGTTCGTGCGCCAGCTGCCGGTCGGCAGCGAGATACCCTACGAAGGCGAAGACAGGGACTGGCTGCTCGGTTTAACGCGAGAGGCCGAGTCCTCGATCGACGCGATCTCGCTGTCCACAGTGGATGCTGGGGTGCAGGGCCTCGATGGCGGGCTCTGGACTAGCGACCTGGGCATCCGCTACCTCGAACTCCAGCGTGAGGCGATCATCCGGAGAGTCCGCATCCGCCGCATCTTCGTGGTCGAGAACGAGGATCTGGCCCGCGACGAGACTTTCCTCAGGGTTACCCAGATGCAGCGTGATGTCGGGATCGAGGTCCGGATGCTCGATCATCACACCATCCCGGTCTGGATGCAGCCACAGATCTTCGATTTCATCGTGTTCGACGGGACTGTCAGTTACGAGACTACGCCGGCGACGACGTTCGCCGTGGTCCAGACGAAACCCGGCATCCTCCGGACCCTGCTGGCGCCGATACCGGACCGGGTTCGTGGCCTGCAGGACCAGTTCGAGCAGTTGTGGGAAGCCGCCAACCCCGAGCGCACGATCGACGAGTGACGGGGACGCGGATTCACGCGGGGTCGGTGTCTCCCGGGGCCGCGAACACGTACCGGATCCGGTCGACTAGCTCGGCGGGCAGTTGCATCGCGTCACGCGCGGCCCGGTCGGCGGCTTCCGCGAAAATGGTCCTGTCGCAGGCGAACTGGCTGAGAATGGTCCGCACTGCCAGTTCGACAGGCAGGAAGCGCGGTGACAAGACCGAAAGCGTCGTGTAGGCGGCGAAGGCCGTTGCCCTGGGGTTGAGCCTGATGACCGGGGGGAGAGCCTCCCAGCTGTCAGGGAAATGCGGGTCCGTCCAGCCCTGTGGGGTCGCTATCGGACGGCCCTGGTCTCGCAGGAGTCCCAGCCGCAACAACTGCCATACGGCGGCAAGCATGGAGCACGACCAGGTCCGATGCCTCTCCTCCTCGTCCCAGAGTTCGACGTCGACGAAGATGGAGTGCCGTCGGCGCGCGCTCTCGCGCGGCGGTTGCCAGGTCGTGCGCCTGGCCATCGCCTCGCCCCGTGAGGTGGCCGGTGACCGCTGCCCGTTGGTCAGCCAGCCGGTCTCGGTGAGCGGCGGCCGCCCGCCCGTGGTCCCAGGTACCGGCTCGGTTACCAGGCTCCCAAGCGTCAGGTAAGCCGGGCTGACACCGTCCGCGTCCGCGCAGGCTGACTCGCGCGCCAGGTAGTCGATCTCCAGCCCCTCCCGTTCGGCGGCGGCGAGCACCATCGGTATCACCGCCGCCGGGGACGAGAACCGGCTGAAATAGTCGTCGACGAGGAAGCACGTGCTGACCCGGACCGACTTCTTATTGCAGCCGACTGCCTGCGGGCTGCTCGCCGCCGCGACCCACGGCGCAGCGGCGGCGAACGTGCGCCGGACGGCACTCTCGCCCGCCGCGAAGTCCTCCATGTAGAGGTGGCCGAGCTCTACCGAAACATGGGAAAGCGGGAGTGACTCGACCTTCAAGTCGGCAGTGATCTCCAGGAACTCGGTCCTGATTTCACTCACAGCTGTTCCCACGCCGATTCGTCGGTCATCTTTTTGGCGATCGAATCGAATGCCTCGATGGTGGCCTGGTTCGCAACGTGCCGCGCCCAGACGTCGCTGTCGGTGATCAGCTGCTCGCGCCATTGCAAGACCGGGTCAAGCGGCACCGAGCCGAGCATGGCGGACCGGCCCACGCCCCGCTCGGCGGCCATCCGCTGCAGCCCCCGGTTAGCCTCGCGGAGCCAGGCGAGTTGCGGCGGGCGGAGCCCGGCGAGGTCTGGCGCGTTCGGATCCACGATCGCCGTGCGGACGAAGCGGATGTCGTCGGTGAACTCGTCGCGGTCCAGGCCGTGGGCCACGCCGATGTCCAGCAGGCCTCGCTCGCCGAAGACGAGGCCGTGCGCGGCCAGGATGTGCTGCCGGGTCCAGCGGTGAAACACCAGCCAGCGAGTGGTCACATTGATCAGCCCAGGTGACGACGTGGCGGCGAGCACTATCTCCGCCGCGTACGACCGGCCGGCGCTCAGGTCCACAAGCACGACCTCGAACTCGCCGTGCAGCCGGAGGAAGAGGGCGATGCACCGGTCAACCACATCGTCATCGAAGGAGAACTCACCTCCGCCGGAGTCCCCGGGTATCAGCACCAGCCGTCCCGTTCCCGGCGGCCGCTGCCGGAGGCTCTGCCGGTCAGAGTGCTGCCAGACATCCCAGCGTTCCTCGGCCGATGCCCGGCCGAGCAGATAGGAATGGGTGCCCCGGCCGGTCGTGGTGCCGCGCGCGAGCGCGCTGATGCCGAAGATCGCCCCCGACGTCGGCGAGCCGAAATCGAAGTCGACGTAACAGACGTCGCCGCCTTGAAGAGCACGCCGGTACGCGACGTTGCTTCCGGTCACCGAGCGGCCGGTGCCTCCCTTGTCCGAGGTAGCGATGATGAGCATCGCTAGCTCATCCTGGCAGTGTCCTGGCGGGCCGCGTCGATCGTGTCGAGTTCGCGGAGCACATCCTCGGCTAGCACGCTCGCGGTGCCCGGCCGCTCAAGCAGCAGCTCCCGGGCTCGCCGCAGTTTCGCTCCCACCACCTGGAAAGTCTCCCGCATCTGCTCACCGGTGTCGTTCGTGCCGCGCAGTCGTTCCCTGTCGAACAGATGCTCCGCCTCGGCCAGCAGCTGCCGGGCGGCTTCCACCACTTCAGCGGTGGGGACTGGCGGCGTCTCGGTGACGTTGGCCGCGGCGACCAGGGCCTCGATGACGCGTTCGGTGTGGTACCAGGAAGGAATCTCATAGGGGAGGAACGACGTGTCGGCGAACGCCTGCGTCGGTTCATCCCAGAGTCCGCGCGCAGGGGCGGACTCCTCCATCCGGCGGAGCTCGACGTGCCGCCAGATCTGGTCGGCGAGATCGAGGTAGCGGATCCGGACGGAGCTGTCCTCGATCAGCTGAGCCACCCTGAGCAGCCGCTTCAGCACCAGCACGGAGAAGCTGGAGACCGTCCACTGGAGCCGAGGGCCCTCGGCCACCTTCTCGCTGCCGACCAGGCGCAGGCGCATGCCCGGCACGTGCAGCGCGACCGCAGGGTCGTCCGCCATCGGCCGGCGGGTGATCCGGCCGCGGTTGGCAAGCTCCTCGAGCAGGCGTCCGATCCGGTCGACGTCCACGTCCTGCTCGCGGCTCACGCCCTCAATGACGATCGAGGTGAGCAGCACGGAGTAATAATCGGACTCGCGGCCGTCGGTGGTTCGCCACGGCAGGTCTTCAAGAGGCCACTTGTCGTCGCCGAAGGTGGCAATCTTGGCCCAGAACTGCCGGGTGAGGTCCCACCGCAGCTGCAGCGCCCTGGCTAGTCGCTGCTGCTCCTCATTGAGCAGGCCCAGGATCCGGGTCCGCTCGCTGAACAGGTCCTGGATACCGTCGAGGGCGACGACGGTGAAGTACAGGTAGGGCCGCGCTTCGGCGATGCCAGCCGGCTGCGTGCCGATGTCGCTCGCGTAGGGAACCTCGGGCGCTCCGTCGACAACACCCCAGGACCAGCCGCATTCAAACAGGCGCCCGGCGTTGTCCAGTTCGTCCCCCACCTGGCTGAGCCCGATGGTCAGCTCCTGCTTCAGGCTGGCCCGGATTTCGGCGAGGTTCTCCAGGAGGTCGCGGACGAGGATCTCGGTGGCGACGCGGCCCTGGCCAACCATCTGGCACAGCGTCTCGCCGGGCGGGTCGCTGGGGTCGAAGGTGTTGACAGTGAAGCTGCGCAGCAGGCCGACCATGGCCGCGGTCAGTCGCTGTGAGCAGAGCTGCTCCAGCTGATCGACCTCTTGGATGTTCCGCTGGCTGCGCAGGCTCTGCCGGTAGATCCGCAGGAAACCCAGCGTGGCAAGGCACAGCGTGATGGACATTGAGTAAGAGTCGACGACGTGCAGCGCCCGTTGCTCGGGCTTGACCTGGCCTGCGTCACCCGCCTCGCTGTCGTCAGGCTCGAAATAGCTGTCGCCGGAGAAGTCCGGCATTCCGTCAACCAGGTAGGTGCGCATGTAATCGCCGATGAAGCTGATCAGCCTACGCGGGATGTCTACCGGGTTGCCGAGCGGGCGCAGGTACTCCAGGACGTCGTCCGCGGTCTGGTCGACGCTGTCGAGCTTCAGCCACGAAACCGCGGTGGCTGGATACAGGATGGTCAGCAACTGCTCAGCGTCGCTGATGGAGTTCCTTCCGCTCCGGCCGCCCCAGTTCCATTCTCCCCGGCGGTAACTGTAGTCAACGGTCGAGCGCCAGATCTCGAGAATATGCCGCCGTGTCTGGATCTCCATAGCTCTCCGGCCTTGTCGCTAACCCCGCTGGCTGCAGGCGAAACCTGTGGCCACGATCATTCCCTGGTACCCTTCGCGCACCCGGTGCTTCGTCCTGAGCAGTTCCACGCTCAGTCGGTCCGCGCCGAGCGCGGTGAGGTGCTCGCTAACGTCCGCCGCGGTAATCGGCAGCGCGGGAAAGCGGGTTTCCGCCACCGGGTACCCGTCCGAGCCTGCCATGAAGGTAGCCGCGAACGGGGCGCCGGGCTTCAGCGCGCCGACGAAACGCGCGACCGCGTCGCGGAATTCCGCGGGGTCCCCGGTGATGGACTCCGCCACGAAGAACATGGTGCCAAGGTCCCACTGTGCCGAGGGCAGGTCGAATACGCTGCGTTGCTCGACCCCCGCGCACGGCTGCTCGCCGGCGCAGGCCTCTCGCAGTTGCTTGCGCGGCTCGCCGATTTGGTTGTAGCCGTCCGCCTGGTGCAGCTCATGCCAGAAGGGCCGCCACGTCCAGGTCGCGCCGTCATCTTCATCTTCGAGCTGATGGCGGAGCCAGCGAACGTTGCTCGCGGAGAAATCGGTCAGCAAGATCTTTTCTGCCCACGGCAGCATCAGCAAGGCGGGATAGAGGTTCGTCCCGGAACCGACGTCGATGCCTTGCTCGACACGCGAGCGGCCTGCGAACGCAGCTACGAAGAAGCGACTCACGCAGCGGATTATTTCCTGGTCTTCGGGCTGTAGTTCATGGTAGTTCCGGCGCCAGTAGTCATGAGACGAAAACGCGTCCCATGGCGCGTCGGTGTTTTGAGGAGCATCGGCCATGAGCTGAAAGGGTATAGATGTTAGCGTAACGGTGGGGCCCATCTGGTTAAAGTTGCACCGCCGTTATCGTCGCGCCGGCGTTCACAGGCACCCTGTCTATTTGCTTCATGATGACCTCGGTTCGCGAAGCGCGTTACCGTCAAGACATTGTACGACAACAGGTTGCAGGCCCGATAGGTGCGCCGATCAAGCGCTGGACAATCACCTCACCGACGGGAGCAGGGCACCAGCAGCCCGTCATCTGCGACGCACCCCGTGGCCGGGAGCATCGCGTCGTAACCGGTCCGAAGCCGGCGAGCGGAGTTATCTGTGTCGGTGCGCCATCCTGCGATGCAGTTGGCGTCCGCAGTCGTGGCATCACGTGTTCGCAGGCACAACAAGAGGGATATAAACGAGTGCAAGGACAACGTGGACAGAGGCTAGCTAGATCGGGTGGCTCGAATCGTGGAAACCTCTAAGGAGGCCGCTAGCCGATCCGGCGCTGGCGCAGAGGCACCTGCCAGGAAGGACGCGGCCATCGCTTTCTCTGACCTGTCGATCGAAGTAGGCCACGTTGAGCCGAAGAGCTTCCGGCGAGGTGTCGAGCACCTCGAGAATCACCTCCGGCGGGTCACCCCCTGGCTCGGCCCGGCCAGGACCGCGTGGATCAACCCTGACTCCGGGGCTCGCACGAGCACATGCTTTCTGGTCGATGACTACACCGGACCGATTCCTCCTCCGTCCGAGGTCATCCCGAAGCTTCTGAAGGCGGCTGGGGGGTGCGGTATCGGCATCGACTACCTGGTCCGTGAATCCGCTTACGCCGGTCGCGATGCGCTATCGCTGGCCTGGTACATCGAGAGCCGGACTGTGGACGGCGGTTCACGCGCGGCGGGCGGACCGGACCCGTCAGTGCTCCATCAGCGTGGCTTGCCGACGGCGAGCGACGGCCGTCCCCTGTGACGGCAGACGGCTCGGTGACCGGCGATTCTGAGCAAACAGAGCATTCGGATTCGATCTTCATGGAAAAGAGATTGTGGCCAGGGAGTACCTCGGGCCAGGGGTGGTCATGCTCCTTCCTCGCGGCCGTATGGCAGTTGGCCCGCCTCGGCGTTGTCAATGACACCAGCATCGCTTACGGGACACCATGGGAAGAGAGATCGCTGTCAGCATGGAATGAGCTCCCCCCGGTTATCCAGCTAAATCAGGATGCGGCACCGTTTCGCGCGTACCGAACTGTTTCTATTTTGGAATCGCGGTATCTGCCCATCGAGGCTGCCGTCCGGATCATTCTAAAAAAAATATCCGCCGAGCCGGACATTCTAAACCGTATCGCTGCGCGTGGTAGCCGAGAGGACGCGCGACTCCCCGCGAAATTGACAGACATGATCAACTACGTATTCGTTGGCATGTAGCGAGCGCCACGAGGAACCCCCAGAAGAACAGGAACATCGGAGATGCTCGGACCAGAGTCAGCACCTGGAAAAGGTGGCGTGCCACCGATTCTCTGGAAGATAATTATTCCCGCTGCATCTGGAGGCGCTACCTACCTCGTCAGCGGTCTTACCCATCAGCCTCAGGAGTGGGCGCTAATGCTGTCCACGTTCGTCGGCGGCGTGATACTGGTCGTCCAATTCCTCATCGATTTCGACCGAAGTTTGCACGACGTTGAAAAAAGGCAAGCCAGGCATGCCCAAACGGTGGACGACACAGTCCAGAAAGCCTTCCTGGAAATCAATACTGCGACAGCGATTTATTCTACGATCGAAGCTTCACCGGTCGGTTCCGGCATTAGGGACCTGGTGCATAGCGCGATCAGGCTCAAGGATTCCTCCCCGGATATCGCACTGGGTCTTGCGCGATCCGAAATCGAGCGGATGGCGCGTTTTATATATGGACTCGGTGAGGGGCAAGCGGAATACGAAGGCGAAGACCAGGACTGGCTGCTGACACTTACGCGCACGGCGAAGCAAAGCATCGATGCGACCAGTACGACCGCGGTCGACGGGGGCGGCATGGACTTCGATGATGGTTTCTGGACCACCGCTCTGGGCCGACGGTACTTGGGGGCGCAACGGGACGCCGCCAGTCACGGTGTCACCGTACGTCGGCTGTTCATCCTCACCTCGCCGGATTCCGGCCCATGACTCCAAATTCCAAGAGATCTATCGAGAGCAAATCAAGACGAACATCACGGTCGTATCCTTGCTTCGTCCAAGATTCCGGCTTGGTACGGGGGGTCGCAACTCGACTTCATTCTATTTGATGGCCTGGTCAGCTATGAAACGATATCCGCAACTCGCTTCGAACGAGCCAAACCTAATATCGAGAAAACGCGGCTGAACACTAAACCGGATGACGTCAAACGTACGCATGCCCTATTCGAAGAATTGTGGAAGCTAGGCCACGAACTTGACGACGCCGCTGGACCAGCGTAGGTGCGGTCCCCTAGATGACGCGCCCTGGCGCGGCGCCTGCCCGCAGCGCCGGAAAGCGACCCGTTATTCCGTGACGAATCCGGTAACGAGGAGCATCGCGTCATATCCGTCCCTTACCCGGTGAACCGAATTGTCGGTCCGGAGAACGCTGGTGTCGGCGACGGGGAGATCGGCGAGGAGCGAGTCCAGGGAAGCGGGGGTCACCTTGACCGCCGGGAACCTGACGCCGCTGACGCGGTAACCGGTCGAGTTCTCCATAAAGGCCATCATAAACGGCGCGCCCGGTTCGAGCGCTCTGATGAATGAGCGAACGGCGAGCTCGAACTCCGCCTGATCCGTGGTCATGCCGTCCGCCACGAAGAACATGCTGCCGAGGTCCCAGGTGCGCGCGGGCAGGTCAAAGATGCTGACGTTGCGGATCTCGTGCACGGCCGCAAGCCTGCGCCTGGGATGCTCGACGTCCCGGTAGCAAGGCAGGCCCGCTACTAGGTCCCAAAATGACTGCCAGCGCCATTCACCGGGAGCGTCAGCCAGGTTTTCGCTGAGCCAGCGGATATTAGGCGAAGCGTACTCGGTGAAGACGATTTGCTCGACCCAGGGAAGCATTAGCAGTCCAGGATAGAGATTAGCTCCAGCGCCCACGTCCACGGCTCGACTGTAAGGCGAGCGCATCCCGCAGGCTTCGATCAGGAACTTGCTGGCACACCGAATTATTTCCGCGTCCTCCGGTAGAACTGAGGCGTAATTGATGTGCCAGTATTCGTCGGCGTCAAAGTCCGACCACGCCGCCGCGTCGTTCGGCACGCTTCGCTCACGATCCGCCATATCAACCAACTGTACAGGGCAAAAAAGATTATAGGTATACCATGGGACTTCGCGGGGTTGACCCGTGAGTTGATAGATAACACAGATTATAAGGATTGGTGAGCCTGTAGCTAGTGTGGGCCACCGGTGATGCGTGTGACTGATGGCCAGGAGTTGATTTCAGTGCCTCAAGAGCATCGTCAGCCCGATAGATACCGGCCCTGGACCCGGCACCAGGTCAGGGTGGCTGACTCGTGGCCGACCCGCCGTGACCAGCCGGTCAAGCGGCCGGCGGGCTGACGGCCTTCCTCGTCGCCGCCCGGGCCGACCGTGGCGGAATCAACGTCTCTAACCAGCGGATCCACCGGCTGATGGCCGACTTCGCGCTCGATGAGTTCTTCAAGACCAGCGCGAAGGAAGGGACCAACGTCGGCCTGCTGCGTTCCCGGCTGCTTGCGGCGATTGACTGGCCGCGGATCCAGGAAGTCACCTCGACCGCCCTCTTCGCCGCGGTGAAGCAGTTCGTGGTGGACCAGAAGTCGTCCGGCAGCCTGTTGACCCCGATTGATGAGCTGTGCCGGATGTTCCAGGCGGCGGTGCCCAGCAGCCTGGAGCTGCTAACCGAACACGAGCAGCTGGCCGAACTAGCCGCCGACGAGCCGCACGAGATCTCGTCGGAGGGGCTTGCCTCGGTCTTCGAGGGGTGCATCGCTCGCCTGGAGTCTGCGGGGATGGTGAAGCGGCTGAAGTTCGGTGACTACGTGCTGCTGCAGCCCGAACTGCTTGACGCGTATGCCGGCGCCATCGTGAACGCCGCCAGGGAAGAGCCGGACGGGCTTGGCAGCGTCTTGGAGGCCAAGGTCGTCACCCTAGATTTCGCAGTTCCCTCCACCGACCAGGTGCTCAAAGGGCAGCAGGAACGGCTGCTGGTGCTGGCCACCCTAGAGGAACTCCTCGAGCACGAGCTGGTGCTGCACGAGCCGACCGATGACGGCATTCAGCTGGTCTTCCCCTCGGCTTACCGGCGCGACCTGCCGCCGTCGGAGACACCGAAGGGGGACGGCGTCGTCTTCCGGTTCGAAGGGCCGGTCGAGAACGTATACGCGGCCTTGATCGTCCGGCTGACCCGGAGCGACCGCTTCAGCCGGATGGCCACCTGGCAGTCGGCGGCCCAGTTCTCCGCCGGCGAGGGGAAGTGCACCGTCATCCTGGAGTACGACGGCGAGGGCGCGGCCGAGTTGTGGATCGGGTACCACCAAGTGCCAGACCTGCTG
The DNA here is from genome assembly GCA_963844925.1 of uncultured Actinomycetota bacterium. GTDB lineage: Bacteria > Actinomycetota > Actinomycetes > Streptosporangiales > Streptosporangiaceae > Trebonia. The sequence continues at coordinate 138,308 of CAWJQG010000005.1, forward strand.
CGAAAGCAGTTCGAGCGCTTCGTGCACGCTCACCTCGATCGCCGGGCCACGCCAGGGAGCGTCACGCGGGAGCGTCAGTACAGTTGCCCGCGCGACGGCACGGCGTTCACCCCCGAACAGGTCCAGGGAGTCATCCACCTCGCCCGGACGAGAATCCTCTGCCCGGTCTGCGAGGAGAGGGTCTCGCTGCATGACGACTACGAGCAGGGCAACGGAAGCGACCAGTCCACCGCGGCGATGGAAGCCTCGGCGGACGCCGGCCGGGAACTCGCCACCGCCTCCGCGGTGCTACGGGGCAAGGAGGAGGTCGCCGAGTTCGACGTCTTCCTCTGCCACAACTGGAAGGACAAGCCTGCCGTCCGCGATATCGCCCGGAAGCTCCGGGAGCGGGGGCTGCGCCCATGGCTGGACGAGCGCCAGCTAAGGCCGGGTTTTGCCTGGCAGGCGGGGCTAGAGGACATCATCGCGGGCATCCCCGCAGCGGCGGTAATCGTCGGTGACAAGCTCGGCCCGTGGCAGGAACAGGAACTCGCCGCGTTCATGCGGCAGTCCGTCAAGCGGCGCTGCGTCGTGGTCCCGGTGCTGCTACCCGGCGCCAAGCCGCAAAGCCTGTCGGTGTTCCTCGACGCTTTGACCTGGGTGGACCTGAACGTGACCGAGCCGGATCCAATCGACCAGCTCGTGTGGGGCATCAGCGGCCAGCACGAGAACGGGTAGCGCGATCGCCCGCCGACGTCGCCAGTCCCGGAGCCGCATGTCGACTGTAGGGGCGACGAGAGCGCCGGAAATGATTTGACTTGGCTGCTTTCCGTTAATTGGGCCAGCTGCACCTGGCGAAATTATCTTCATTGTTCACCGCGTGCCTACCGCGCATCTTTTAAGCTAGAGCTCCGCGCCGCGACAAGACGAAAAAGGAAGTGGGGCTAATGATATTTTCTCGCGTCATGCAAGCGGTTTTCACAAGTATACGGATTATCCGGACAGGGCGATTCATGCCGCGAATCGTGGGTGCCATTAGCTTGATCGCCGGGGTTTCGGCAGCGGTTGCTCTCCCCGCCGGTTCTGCTGTGGCCCAGGCTTCCACCCGCCAAGTCTCGGTGCCTACCCAGACACTCACCGTCAGCAGCCTGAACGACGCCGGGCCGGGTTCTCTCCGTGCCGCCATCCTCAGCGCTAATGGCACTCCGGCGGGAGAATCAACCCGCATCAACTTCAGCGTAAACGGGACCATCAGCCTGCTCAGCCGGCTGCCCACGATCGGACGGAAGGTGACGATCAATGCGACATCGGCCCCCACGCACGTCAGTGGCGGCCCGCCGGTCGTAGCGCTCGACTTCAACGGGCATCCAGGCCTGCTATTTGGCATCGGCTCGGCTGGCTCGCAGCTGCTAGGAGTAGCGGTGGACCACGCCAGCGGCAATGGCGTGACCCTGAACGACAATTCGATCACGCTCAACGACAACTATATCGGCCTGGACCTGGCCGGGGCCGCGGCAGGCAACGGCGGCAGCGGCGTGTTCGTCTGGGCCGAGTCGGACGGGAACTTCATCGGGCTGAACGACTCCCGCGCTCCTGGCGTGGTCGCGAACGTGATATCCGGCAACCGTGGGAACGGCATCGAGCTGGGCGGATCGGACGGGAACACGGTGGTGGACAATCGGATCGGGACGAACGCCGCAGGCACCGCGGCCATCCCCAACGGCGGCGACGGCATTTACATCACCTACGGATCACGAGGCAACGAGATCGGTGGCACTGCCTTCGTAAACACCGTGACCGGCCAGGCGAACAATCCCACCGGTAGCAAGGGGACGGTTACGCCGGTCTTCGTGGTGCCGCCGCTAGGCAACCTGATATCGGGCAACGATCGCAACGGCGTGCTGATCGACACTGGCTCCCGGGGGAACGTGCTGAACGGGAACTTCATCGGGACGACGGCCAGCGGGAACGGCGCCCTCGGCAATCGCGGTAACGGCGTGTGGATCACCGGGGCGCCCGGCAACTCGCTGGTGGGCTGCAAGTTCGTCAATAACCCGTTCGTCTATTACAACGTCATAAGCGGCAACCGCGGTAACGGGTTGCGCGTCACCAGTTCGGACAACGTGACCGTCCAGGGAAACTTCTTCGGCGTCGGCGCCAACAACACGACGATCGTGAAAAACCAGCTTGACGGCATCCTAGTCGATGGGACCTCGCTGAACACTCAGGTAGGCGGGGTCATCCCGCTGGGCAATGTGTCCGCAGGAAACGGCCTGAACGGCATAGCAGTGCTCGGGAAGTCCCGCGGGTTCGTCACTTTCAACACATTCGGCGGGCTGCTGGCGTTCAAGGGCGCGGCTCCCAACGGCCTGGACGGGCTGCTTATCACCTCCACCGGAGGCGACAACCTGGTCCGGACGAACGTATTCTCCGGCAATAGAGGGAACGGAATCGAGCTGGCCGGGAACGCCTCAGGGGTGACCGTTGATCCCGATATCGTCGGCCTTAATACTAAGGGCAACGGCGTGCTGCCCAACGGTGGCGACGGCCTGCTGATCGACGGTACCGCGCACGGCAACATCGTCGGCGGCACGCTGCCCTCGGTTATCCCGCAGAACACGTTCTCGGGAAACAAGGGCTACGGGGTGGTGATCACCGGATGGGCGCATGACAACCGCGTCTTCCGCAGTTTCATCGGCACGCAGATCCTCGGCGTCAAGGCACTGGGCAATAAGAAGGGCGGCGTCCTGATCGCCGGCCACGCCTACGGTAACCTCATCGGCCTGATAACACTCACACCGGCCAACCTGATCAGCGGGAACACCGGCATTGGCGTGACCCTGACCAGCGGCACCCTTCGAAACTCCGTGATCAACAACTACATCGGCCTCAATCGGTTCGGCCAGTACCTGCGCAACAGCGGCCCTGCGGTCGTGAACATCGGCCACCACAACACGATCCTGGGTAACAGGACCCGCCCGCACTGAGCGCGGCGGACCCGGCTGGCGATCACCGCGCGGCAAAAACGGCTGCGCGGTGATCGCAACGGAACGACTGGTCCTCTGCCGCCGCAGTCCCGGCGACCTTTAGTCCACGCAGGTGGGTGGGCTGATGGCGCCGACCGGTTGCGCCAGGCTGCCGACGTCAGGACGTTAGGACGCGCGCCGCTGCGATGGCTCGCGTTCCGCGGCCTGCCGCTCGGACGCCTGCCGACGAGCGTGATCGCGCAGGTGCATGATCATGTCGCGCACGATCGGGTTGACGCGGGCCTGGCGTCGGCGGAGCGCGACCATCGTGACAGTGGTCTGGTCGCCGGCGATGGGCCGGGCGACGATGAGCCTGGCGCGCTCAAGCGGGTCGCCGTGGACGCTGAAATCTGGCAGCACCGCGATGCCGATCCCTTCCGCGACCATCACCTTGCCCATTTCCGCGCCGTCGACGGAATGCCACTCCGCCGGCAGGTCGGTGCCGAACAGCCGGTGGGCGAAACGATGCATGATGTAGCCGGCGCGCATCGCGACGAAACGCTCGCCGCGCAGGTCGGCGGTCGGCACCTCGGACAGCTCGGCTAGCGGGTGGGATACCGGGAGGACAGCGACCGGGCGGCCCTTCACCAGCGGGGTGGGCTCAAGTTCGCGTGGCACGTCGTCACCGTCGAGCAGGTTGATGAGCCCGAGGTCGAGGGTGCCCTCGGCGAGGCCGGCCTCGATTTCGTCCTGCTGCAGGGTGCGGATCTCGACCGTCGAGGCCGGGTGCTGCTCCAGCAGGGAGCGCATCGCGGGCAGCACAAGCCCGGCCGTGCCCGCGTTGACCGTGCCGATCCGGAGCAGCCGCCTCGTCGCAAGCTGGCCCCCTGCGTCCGCGCGCAGCCGGGCGACCGAGTCCAGGACGTCGGCCATCGGCGCGAGCAACTTGCGCCCCGCGGTGCTGATCTTCGCCCCGGACCGGTGCCGGTCGAGCAGGGTAACGCCAAGCTCACGTTCCAGGTTGCGGATCGCCTCGCTCAGCGCCGGCTGCGACACGTGCAGCTCTTCGCCGGCACGGCGCAGCGAGCCGTGCCTGCTGACGGCGACGATGTACTGCAGTTGCTCGATGCGCATAGTTGCGGCCCCAGTGATCGGCTCTGACGGCAGGGCGATCGGAATCGCCTGCATCTCGTGGTCTTTGATCTGATTCCCAACTAAGTCTATAGTTTGAATAGGAATTAGTCAGGTCATCGCTCGTTAGCCAAGAAACTCGTTAGCCAAGAAAGAGGAGGTCGGCCGTGCACCCGCCCGTCGCTCGCGAACCCGTCGACCTTCACCCCACCGCTAGTTGCCTGTGTCGCTGACCTGAACGGGCGCCCCCGCCCTCAGTTCGACCGGGTCGCCCAGAGACCTCTGCCCTTTCGCGCATCGGGCATCTGTATGCGCTCATTTCCCGATGGAGATCCTTCATGTCCGACGTGACGTCGCCGCGGCAGGCCGCGGGGGCCACCCGATGACCGCGAACACCGGCAGTGCGAGCACAGGCAAGAAGCGCCTCATCCTCAACCTCTTTGAGATGAACTGCGTCAGCCACATCACCCACGGGCTGTGGCGGCTGCCCGGCAACAACCGGGAGCGCTTCAACGACATCGAGTACTGGGTCGAGCTCGCCAAGCTGCTGGAGTCCGGCGGGTTCGACGCGGTCTTCATCGCGGACGTGATCGGGACGTACGACACCTTCCGCGGGTCGCCGGAGACCTCGATCCGGCAGGGGCTGCAGATCCCGAACAACGACCCGTCGCTGGTCGTCCCGGCGATGGCGGCGGTGACCCGGCACCTGGGGTTCGGTATCACCTTCTCGACCACGTACGAGCCGCCGTTCGCGTGGGCCAGGCGGCTGAGCACGCTTGATCACCTGACCAAGGGCCGGGTCGGCTGGAACATCGTCACCTCCTACCTGCCGAACGCTGCCCGCAACTTCGGTCTCGACGGCGAGGTCGAGCATGACAAGCGATACGAGATCGCCGACGAGTACCTGGACGTCCTGTACAAGCTCTGGGAAGGGTCCTGGGACGACGACGCGATCATCGCCGACCGCGAGCACAACGTGTTCGCGGATCCGGCCAAGATCCGGCCGATCTTCCATGAGGGCAGCCACTTCAAGGTCGAGGGGCCGCACCTGCCGTCGCCGAGCCGGCAGCGCACCCCGGTGCTGTTCAGCGCTACCGCCTCCGGCGCCGGGACGCAGTTCGCCGGCAAGCACACCGAGGTGGTGTTCACCGGCGGGCCGAACTCGGCCTTCCTTCAGCAGACCATCGCGAACATCCGCAAGGCCGCCGTTGATGCTGGGCGGCGCGCTGACGACGTCAAGTTCATCACCCAGGCCGCCGTCATCGTGGGCCGGACCGCCGCGGAGGCCGCCGCAAAGCGCGCGGAGTACGAGCAGCTGACGGACGCCGAGGGGTACCTGGCGCACGCTGGGCTGTCGTTCGACCCGACCGTGCTCCCGCCGGAGGCGAAGCTCAAGGACGTCGTGGACTCCGACGGCGGGATCGGGCGCTGGCGCAACTTCAACCCGGAGCAGACCGTCGGGGAGTTCCTGGCGGGCTTCGCGGGCTTCTCGCGGTTCGCGCTGTTCGCCAGCGGCACGCCCGAGGAGGTGGCCGACGCGATCGAGGGGTGGCTCGACGACGTGGGCATCGACGGGATCAACCTGACCCAGTTTCACTCCTACGACACCGCCAGGGACTTCATCGAGCTTGTCGTGCCCGTGCTGCGGGCGCGCGGCCGGCTCCGGACGGAGTACGACCCGCAAGAGACCCTGCGGGACCGCATCTTCGGCGCCGGCGACCGGCTGCCCGACCGGCACTACGCGGCCCGCTACCGGGGCGGGGCGCACCTGCCCCAGGCCTGGCCTGCCGCGGCCCCCGACTTCCTGACCGCCTGACCAGCCCGTAAGTGAAATTTAGATTCAAAGGACAGAACATACGATGAGCAGAACGAGGTTCGCGCGGCTCGCCGCGGTCGCTACGAGCGCCCTGATCGCGAGCGCGGCGCTGGCGGCGTGCAGCGCCGGCGGCGGCTCCAGTCCCGCCACCGCCGTGGGCGGCAGTGGCGCTTCCGCCTCCGGCGGCACCCCCATCAAGGGCGGCACGATCGTCTACGGCGCCGAGCAGGAGCCGCCGTGCCTGGCCGGCGGCTGGGTGCAGCAGGCGTACATCGACCGCAACATCCTGGACTCGCTGGTGACCGAGGCCAACGACGGGTCGATCAAGCCGTGGCTGGCCACGTCCTGGACGGTCTCCGCCAACGGCCTGACCTACAACTTCACCCTCAAGCCCGGCGTTAAGTTCACCGACGGGACCCCGCTGACCGCCCAGGCCGTGGTGGACAACTTCACCTTCTGGGAGAAGGGCGGCAACAGCACGGCCCAGGTGTCGATCGACCCGTACTTCAAGAAGGCGGTGGCGCTCGACGCGACGCACCTGGAGGTGGAGCTGAACAAGCCCTACCTGCCGTTCCTGACGATGATCTCGCAGGGCTACTTCGGCATCCTGTCACCGGCGTCGCTCAAGCGCAGCGCGCAGGCGCAGTGCGACGACCCGATCGGCTCCGGCGCCTTCGAGGTCAAGCAGTGGATTCACGGCCAGGAGCTGATCCTGGTCAGGAACCCGAACTACACCTCGTGGCCCGCCACCGCCGTGCACCAGGGGCCGGCCCTCGTCAACGAGGTGGACTGGAAGTTCCTGACCGACCCGGTCGAGCGCTACGCGGCGCTGACCACCGGCGAGGCGAACCTCATCTACGACGTGCCGACCGTCGACTGGGCGAGCGCCAAGGCGAGCTACCAGGTGACGCAGTACATCACGCCGGGCAAGCCGGTCTCGCTCTACCTGAACACCAGCGAGGGCGTCTTCACGGACATCCGGGTGCGCCAGGCGTTCGCGTACGGTGCCGATCGCAAGGCCGCCGTCCAGGTCGCGTTCCACGGCGTGATCCCCTACGAGGGCAACCCGTCGGTGAGCCAGTCCACCCCCGGCTACGACGCGGCGGTCGCCGACGCGTACGCCTACAACCCGGCGGCGGCGAACAAGCTGCTTGACGAGGCCGGCTGGACGAAGCGGGACGCCGCGGGCTTCCGGACCAAGGACGGCAAGGAACTCGACGTGAAGCTCCCCTACCCGGCGGGTTCCGTGGTCACCGACGAGGGCGCGACCCTGCTGCAGATCCTGCAGCAGCAGTGGAAGCAGATCGGCTTCAACGTGTCGCTGACCCCCGAGACCCCGGCGGAGACCTTCTCCGGCGCGTACAACACCCCGAACTCCTACGACGCGCAGCCGTGGTACTGGACCAGCCCGAGCGCGGCGATCCTCTGGATTGTCTGGCGGCCGAGCACCTCCGGCGACCCGAACTACAACAACTCGTCGTTCTACAACAACGCCGAGCTCGGCACCGTCATCGCGGACGGCAATACCGCGAGCACGACCGCCACGGCAGACAAGTACTACGACCAGGCGCAGCAGATCATCCAGAACGAGGCCGCCGCCGTCGGCCTCTACACCCAGACGACATCGATCGCGGCCGCGGACAACGTGCACGACTTCTGGCTCGAGAAGAGCCAGGGCGAGCCGGTGTTCGAGGACGCGTACCTGACCAAGTGAGGCCCTAGAGTGAGCACAGTCGGCGAGGCCACGGTCACCCTGGCCTCCCGGCGGCCCGCCGCGCGCCCCGTCGCGCGGACAGTCCGCCGAATCATCGTCAAGGTCGTCACCGCGGTCCTCGTCCTCCTGGCGGCCGCGTCGGTCACCTACTTCTCGCAGTACCTCGTGCCGGGCAACCGCGCGACCGCGATCCTGAACGAGCAGCAGGGCCGCGCGCAGCAGTACTCAATGGCCCAGCTCGCACCGGTCAACCACGAGTTCGGGTTCGACAAGCCGGTCGTCGTCCAGTACCTCGACTACATCGGCGGCCTGTTCCGCGGCAACCTCGGCACCTCCTATACGCAGTTCAAGCCGGTGACCCAGGTCATCGGCGCCGAGCTGCTGCCCAGCCTGGTGCTCACCGTCGGCGGACTGGCGGCGGCCTGGGTGATCGCCGTCGCCGTCATCCTGCTGACCGCCAAGCGCCGCCGGTTCATCAGCGCGCTCGGCTCGACGTGGGAGGCGCTCACGGCGAGCCTGCCGACGTACTGGGTCGGGGTCGTCCTGCTGGTGGTGTTCGCGGTAGAGATCCACATTTTCCCGGTCATCGGCGGGACCTCCGTCTTGGGCACCGTGCTGCCGGTTCTCACCCTGGCGCTCCCGCTCGCGGGCTTCCTCGGCCAGGTCACCAGAGACGAGTTCGAGAAGGTGCTCGACGAGCCGTTCATCACGACCGCGCGGACGCGCGGGATGGGCGACACGGCGGTCCGCCTGGTCCACGCCCTGCGGCACTCGGTGCTGCCGGCGGTCACCCTGTCCGGCTGGGCACTCGGCGCGCTCGTGTCGGGCGCGGTGATCGTGGAGAACCTGTTCGGCCGGCCGGGCATCGGCCAGGTCCTGGTGACGGCGGTGAACACGCGCGACGTCCCGGTCGTGTCGGGGATCGTCCTCGTGGTCGCCGCCGTGTACATCGTCGCCAACCTGCTCGTCGACCTCACCTACACCCTCATCGACCCAAGGCTGCGTGACTCATGACCGCCCTCGGCTTTCCGGAGGCGACCGGCCTCGCCCGACTGCGGAATATCCGGGTCAGCGTTCGGCCCGGCATCGCCATCTCGTCGGTCATCGTCTTGTTCCTGCTGGTGGCAGTCATCGCCCCAGGGCTGCTCACCACGCGGAGCCCCACGGCGATCGACCTTGAGCACACCCTGCTGCCGCCGTCGCTCAGCCACCCGTTCGGCACCGATGACGCCGGCCGCGACCTGTACACGCGGGTCGTCTACGGGGCGAGGGAATCGCTCGGCATCGGGCTCGGCGCGACCGGCCTCGCCATGGGGATCGCGGTCTTCCTCGGCTTCCTCGGCGGGCTCGCGGGCGGCATCGTGGACATCGTGATCGCGCGGGTCCTGGAGGTCGCGTTCGCGTTCCCCGTCCTGCTGCTGGCGCTGCTGCTGATCGCCATCTACGGCCCGTCGCCCCAGACTGAGATCATCGCCGTCGGCATCGGCTCCGCGCCCGGCTACGCGCGGATGGTTCGCGGCCAGGTCCTGGCGGTGCGCAAGGCCGCCTTCATCGAGGCCGCGACCGCCCTCGGGCACCGCCGGGCGGCGGTGATCGGCCGCCACTTGTTCCCCAACGCCATGCGACCGCTTGTCGCCATGATCACGCTCGGCATCGGGCAGTCGATCGTGTGGGCGTCCGGGCTGGCATTCCTCGGCCTCGGGGTGGCGCCGCCGAGCCCCGAGTGGGGCGCGCTGCTCGACTCAGGGCGGCTCTACATCACGACCTCGTGGTGGCTGGAAATCCTGCCAGGCGCCGTCATCGTCCTCGTCGCGCTCGCGGTCACCACCCTGGGCCGGGCGCTGCAACACCATCTGGAAGGAGCCGCCCGATGACTGCCACTGCCGCTGCCACGGACGAGAACACGGACAACATCGCGACAGGCACGCCGCTGCTGCAGGTGGAGAACCTGCGGGTGTCTTTCGGAGACGCCGAGGTCGTCAAGGGCATCTCGTTCACCGCCAGGACCGGCCGCTGCCTCGCGATCGTCGGCGAGTCGGGCTCGGGCAAGAGCGTCACAGCGCGCACGCTCGTCGGCCTGACGGGGCCGGGCTCACGGGTCAGCGCCGACCGAATCGACCTCGCGGGCATCGACCTGACCAGCCAGTCCGAGCGGTCCTGGCGGGCGATCCGCGGCCGCCAGATCGGCTTCATCCTGCAAGACGCCCTGGTCTCCCTCGACCAGCTCCGCACGGTCGGCGACGAGATCTCCGAACCGCTGAAGCTGCACGGGTGGGGCACCAGGGCGTCCCGGCACGAGCGGGCCGTCGAGTTGCTTGGGTCGGTGGGCGTCCCTGAGCCGGAGATGAGGGTGCGCCAGCGGCCGTACGAGCTGTCGGGCGGGCTGCGGCAGCGGGCGCTGATCGCCTCGGCCATCGCGCTCGACCCGCGCCTCGTCGTCGCCGACGAGCCCACGACCGCGCTGGACGTCACCATCCAGGCCCAGGTGCTCGACCTGCTCGCCGAGTCGAAGGAACGCGGCAAGTCGATCATCCTGATCAGCCACGACCTGTCGGTCGTCGCGCGACTGGCCGACGAGGTGATCGTCATGCGCGGCGGCGAGGTAGTCGAGCAGGGGCCCGCGCACCAGGTGCTGCGCCAGCCGCGGCACGCCTACACCCAAGCGCTGGTCGACGCCATCCCGTCCGAGCACACTCGCGGCACCCGGCTGGCGCCGCCCGCCGCGGGCGATCCTGTCGTCCAGCGCCGCCGCCAGCCCGTCGACACCGGCCGTCCGGTTCTCTCGGCTCGGGGCCTGACCCAGGTCTTCCGCGGGCCGGACAAGGTCGACCGGACGGTCGTGGCCGACGTGTCGTTCGAGCTGTTCAAGGGTGAGACCCTCGGCATCGTCGGGGAGTCCGGCTCGGGCAAGACCACGACCGCGCGGATCGCGCTGGCGCTGCAGGCACCGACCGCAGGCGACGTGCTGCTCGCCGGGCAGCCGTGGTCGTCGCTGACGCCGGCCGCGCGCCGGCCGCGGCGCAAGCAGATCGGCGTCATCTACCAGGACCCGCTGAGCTCCTTCGACCCGCGCTGGCCGGTCGGGCGGATCATCACCGACGCGCTCCGCACCGGCAGCAAGCCGCCGTCGTCGCGGGCGGCGGCGCGGGCGCGCGCGATCCGCCTGCTTGAGCAGGTCGGCCTTGGCAAGCAGCACCTCGACGCGGCGCCCCTGCGCCTGTCCGGCGGGCAGCGGCAGCGCGTCGCCATCGCCCGCGCGCTCGCGCCCGAGCCGGAGGTCATCGTTTGCGACGAGCCGGTTTCCGCGCTGGACGTGTCGATCCAGGCGCAGGTGCTCGACCTGCTCACCGACTTGCAGGACGAGCTGGGGGTCAGCTACCTGTTCATCTCGCACGACCTTGGTGTCATCCACCACATGAGCGACCGCATCCTGGTCATGAAGGACGGCCGGGTCGTCGAGCAAGGCGATGCCGACGACGTGTTCGAGCGGCCACAGGACCGCTACACCCGGCGGCTGCTCACCGCGCTGCCCCGGCTGTCACAGGCATGAGCGCCGCGGCGGCACCGGAGGGCGGCTTCGTCCGGCATCGCCAGCCTGGACGGTGGTAATGCCACCGGGGAAAAACTTATCGTACCATTCTCCGGCATAGCAGGGAAATTATACCAATTAGCAAAGATCCCGCCAACGGGGTCTCGATGGTCCGGATCTGAAAGAACAGACTGGACCGCTGTACACCTTGAATGTTACGTCCGTCACATTTTTGGCAGAGTGGGAGGTCGTTAGGATCAATGTTGAGGGCGGATTTTACGTGATAAATAAATCTTTGTCCAATCATTGGCGAATGGGCGGATATGCGTTTACGATTCCGTGATGTCAGGCGCTCCGAAGGCTGCCTGCACTCGTGCAGCACTAAGTGCACTGTGCAGGCAGCCTTCCTGGTGAGCGCGACCTTCGCGGAAAGGAGCCCGTTGGGCGCCCCAGCAAGTTCAGCAAGTACCCCTGTCCGGCGTCGGCTGCCCATGGCTGCCGCGCCGGCCGCAATGGCCGGCCTGGCCGCAGCATTCGCCCTCGGTAACGCGCCCGCGACGGCAGGCGCGTCAGGGCACCACACGGCGGCTGCAACTACTACTACCACCACCAACGCCCACCGGGCAGACATCTCCGCCGAGTTGGTGGTGTCGATCACCGGGCAGCCCGCCACCGGGCCCGTCATCCGACTGGACGCGGCCCAGTTCGCCGCGATGAAGCCGAAGGGAAAGCACCACCGCGCGCTGTCGGGGAAGTACGTCGTCAAGCCCGGTGACACGCTCGCATCGATCGCGCAGCACGTCTACCACAGTTCCGACTACTGGACGGTGCTGTACTGGGCGAACCATAGCCAGATCAAGTTCGCGAACGAGATCCAGGCCGGACAAGTGCTGAAGGTCCCGGCCAAGCCCGCCAAGATCCCCGGCGCCCCCAAGGCGCCCACCCCGGCGCCGGCGCTGGCCACCAGCACGCCCAGCTACGGGGACAGCGATTCGTCGGCCGCCGCGGCCGAGTCCGCGCCCGCACCTGCGCAGACGCAGAGTACTCACACCGGCAGCACAAGCTCGTTCCAGGCGTGCGTCATCGCTGCTGAGTCCGGCGGCAACCCTCAGGTCATGAACTCCAGCGGCCACTACGGGCTCTACCAGTTCAGCGCCTCGACCTGGGCCGAGTACGGCGGTAACCCCGCCGACTTCGGCGACGCTAGCGTGGCGGAGCAGAACCAGGTGTTCGACAACGCCATCGCGGCCGGCGGCGCATCCAACTGGTCGCAGTACGACGGCTGCTGAGCTGAGAATTCGCGGGTCTTGGCCGCGTGAGACGGGCCGTCCGGCGATGGAGTCGGGCGGCCCGTTCTCGTGTCCGGTCCACCCGGGCAAGCTCGACCTCGCCCGCGTCGCGGGGGCCGCCCGAAACTGTAGCCGACGCTAGCGCCTCCCGAACGCCTAGTGTGCCGCATACTTGTAGCCGTGGGAGGTGACTGGGCGGAGGACGCGACGCGGCGGACGAAGGCCGCCCTCATCAGCACCTCGGTGCCGAGCGCGGCCCGCGTCGTTGACTACCTGAACGGCGGTCAGAACAACTTCGAGGCTGACCGCAGGGCCGCACGGACGCTGGCCGCGACGGCGCCCGTGACCGCCGCCATCGCGCCGGCCGTGCGCGCGTTCCAGCAGCGGGTGCTTCGCTTCCTGGTTACCGAGGTGGGAATCAGGCAGTTCCTCGACATCGGTACCGGTCTTCCGCTCGTGGGCAGCACGCACGAGGTGGCGCAATCTCTCGTCCCCGAGTGCCGCATCACTTACGTGGACAACGACCCGATGGTGCTGTCGCACGCCCGCGCGCTGATGAAGTCCGCGCCCGGCGGCGCCGTCGGCTATGTCGACGCGGACGTCCGCGATCTGAGCGCGATCGTGGCGGGCGCCCGGTCGATCCTGGACTTCAGCCAGCCGGTCGCGGTCATGCTGCTGTTCACGCTCGACTACGTCCAGGACGCCGCCGAGGCGGCCGCGGTGGTGTCCTCGCTGGCGGCGACCGTGCCGTCCGGCAGCTATGTCGCCATCTATCATCTGGCTAGCGACCTGGACATCTCGATGGAAGAAGCCGCCAGGCAGTGGAACAAAATGATGCCCTCCCAGGCCATCACGCTCCGCTCCGGCGCGGAGATCACCAGTCTCACGGCGGGCCTGGTCCCAGTCCCGCCCGGCCTGGCCCCCGTCAACGAATGGCGCCCTTCCCCCGGCGACCCTCGCTTCGAGTACGGCATCCCCGTCCACGGGATTGTGGCCCACAAGCCTTAGCCTCCCCGATGCTCGCTTTTCACCGAGGAACGTTCCGGCCCGTCGTCGTGGAGTCGGCGGCCGCGGCTCCGCTCGCGCGCCGCCCAGGGACGCTGACCTCTGCCCCCTCCCCCTCGCGGCGGCCGCGCCAGGAGAGGAAGGCGCCGAGCATTTCGAGGACTCCGATGACCGCGAACCAGATGCCCAGCAAGGCGGCGAGCGTCGTGATGGAGGCGACCGGTGCCGAGATGACGACGATCCCCGCGATCAAGCTGATGATGCCGAAGACCGCCAGCCACCCGGTCCCCAGGCCCGCGCGGCTGCCGGAAATACCGGCGACCAGGGCCGACAGGCCCTGGACGACCCACGTCAGGCCGACGATGAGGCCGATCAGGGCAAGGCTGAGGTGAAGATGCCGGATGAGCACTATCCCGGCAACGATCAGTAGGACACCCGATATCCCCCGCCACACGCGAGAATGCTCGGCGTCGTCGAACGCCTCCACGATCTGGAAGACTCCCGAGAAGATCAGCAGGATGCCGAGCAGCACGGCGATCACGGCCAGCGACGCCGATGGTTGGATGGCCACGATGATGCCGAGAATGAGGGTGGCCAGGCCCATCAGGAACGACGTTGGCCCTTGGAACAGCCCCATCATCATCGGATCGGACCGCTGCGCACCGTCGGGACGTTCGGATGTCATCGCTAGCTGCCTCTCCGCGTCGCAGACGCCACAGCCGGTAGCGTGCACCCGGCGCGACCGCACTGCCTCACCCGAAGAGGGTGAATGTCACGGCGGTGCCGTTAAGCGCGGAGGAAGGACGAACCTCTCCATCGCGTTGGCGAAGCCCTCGTCGCTGTTGGCGGTGGTGACCCGGCGGGCGGCGCGCTGTACCTCGAGGCTCGCGTTGCCCATCGCGATGGAGAGCCCGGAGCGGGCGAACATCAGCACGTCGTTCGGCATGTCGCCGATGGTGGCGATGGACTCCTCCGGGATCGAGTACCGCTGCGACAGGTACCGCGCGACAGCGCCCTTGTTGGCGTCCGGGTGGGTGACGTCCAGGTAATACGGCTGGGAGCGGGCGGCGGCCACGTGGTCGCCGAACTTGTCGTGCGCGGCGGTCGAGGCGCGGGCCACAACGTCCAGATCATCGCTGACGCCGACCAGCTTCGCGACGTTGCTGGTGAGCCCGTCGATGCCGGTCATGACCTTCGGGTCGAACAGCACCGTTGCCGACTCCTTGGCGACGTGGGCGCCCTTCGGGTCGGGCACGTACCAGTCCGCGCCCTGATAGACCCACGTGTCCAGGCTGAACGAGCCGAAGAGCGCGGACACCGGCTTCACCAGATCCTCGGGCAGCACGCGCTGCTCGATCACTGACATGTCGCGGTTCACGAGCAGCCCGCCGTTGAAGGCCGCGATGGGGGTGGTGAGGTCGAGCGGCTCGATTAGCATCGACATGCCGCGCGGCGGCCGCCCGCTGGTAACCGCGAACAGGATCCCGGCCTCGCCCAGCTTGCGTACGGCATCCACGGCCCGGTCGGTGAGGACTTTGCCCGGTGTCACCAGCGTGCCGTCGACGTCGGCGAGGACCAGTCGGATGCCGCTGCCACTGCTCTTCAAGAGGTCTCCCCGAGTCCTGCGCCTGGTCGTGCCTCCGGTACTCGATCAGCGTAGCGGCCCGGGTGTCCGGGTGGCTTGGCGACTGCGCCGGTCCCGGCCGCCGAGAGGTGAACGGCAAGAGAAAAGTCCGAAAACGACGATATGGAACGGTCCGTTGCTCCGCCTCGAACCGCCCGTTGCCGGTCAAGCGGGCGGACATAAGGGTCGGCCGCGGGACGGCCCCGGGGTGCGTCCGGGGCGGCCGGTGGACGAGACTGTGACGATGCTGCGCGTCGTGGAGATGGACGAACCTGACGATCCCAGGCTGGCGGACTACACCAGGCTGACGGACGCCGGGCTGCGCACGCATCTGGAGGTCGAGCAGGGGCTGTTCATCGCGGAGGGCACCAAGGTCATCACTCGCGCCGTCGCCGCGGGCTATTCCGTCCGGTCGATGCTGCTGGCTCGCAGCCGGCTGGTCGACCTGCCCGCGCTCGGCGGGACCGGCGTGCCGACGATCGGCGAGGCCGAGGATGGCGCCCGCTCCTCGGCGAACGCCGCACCGGTGTATGTGGTCCCCGACGACGTGGCCGAGCGGCTGACCGGCTACCGCGTGCACCGGGGCGCGCTGGCGTCGCTTGCCCGCAGGCCGCTGCCCGAGGTCGCCGAGCTGATCGCCGGCCGCCGCCGGATCGTCGTTCTTGAGGATCTCGTGGACCACGCCAACGTCGGGGCGATCTTCCGGTGCGCCGCCGCCCTCGGCGTGGACGCGGTGGTCCTGTCACCCCGGTGCGCGGACCCGCTTTACCGGCGGTCGGTCAAGGTCTCGATGGGCGCGGTGTTCGCGATCGGTTACGCCCGGATGACTGGCTGGTACGACGGCCTCGCCGACCTGAAGTCGGCCGGGTTCCGCGTGCTAGCCCTCACTCCGGACGAGAGCGCGACGCCGATCATCGCCGCCCTGAGCGGGGCGGAAGACCCGGTCGCGCTCGTATTCGGGACGGAGGGTGACGGGCTCTCGGGCCGGTGGTTGCGGGAGGCCGACGAGGCGGTCAGCATCCCGATGAACCCGGCCGCCCGCGCCGCCGGCGTCGACTCGCTGAACGTGGTGGCCGCCGCCGCCATCGCCTGCCACCTGCTGACATCCGCGTGACCAAGTCACTGGCACCAAGGGTTCGTTACTCATGGCCGTCGAGATGTTGAAGCGGACCGGATGAGGCGAAGAAACGGTCCGTTCAGCCGAATCTTGATGATGTTGATCTTGGTTGTGCGGTCCCGCCGCCGCGACCATGGCTGCGTCACGGTTGACGAGGGGGGCGTAGTAGCCGCCCTCGGCGAGCAGCTCGTCGTGGGTGCCGCGTTCGACGATCTGGCCGTGGTCAAGGACCAGGATCTCGTCGGCGTCGCGGATGGTCGACAGCCGGTGCGCGATCGTGATCGTCGTGCGGCCCGCGCTCAGCGTGTCGATGGCCTCCTGGACCGCCTGCTCGGTCTGCGTGTCGAGGGCGCTGGTGGCCTCGTCGAGCACCAGGATCGGCGGGTCGCGCAGCACGGCCCGGGCGATGGCCAGGCGCTGCTTCTCGCCGCCGGAGAACCGGTAGCCGCGCTCGCCGACCACGGTGTCGTAGCCGTCCGGCAGGGCCGCCAGGTGGTCGTGGATCTGGGCGGCCTTCGCGGCCGCGACCAGCTCCTCGTCGGTGGCGTCCGGCTTGGCGAACCGCAGGTTGTCGGCGACCGAGGAGTGGAAGAGGTAGGTCTCCTGCGAGACGACGCCGATCGCGTCGGCCAGGTCGTCGAAGGACATGTCGCGCACGTCAACGCCGTCGATCCGCACGCTGCCGGCGGTCACGTCGTACAGCCTCGGTATGAGGTAGCTGAGGGTGGTCTTGCCCGAGCCGGTCTCGCCGACGATCGCGAGGCTGTGCCCGGCCGGGACAGTCACGTTGATGTCCTGCAGCGCCGGCTGCGGCGAGCCGTCGTAGGAGAAGCCGACCCTGTCCATTCGCACCTCGCCGCGCACGTTGCGCATCGGCGTCGGGTGCTCCGGCTCCTCAATGTCGACGGGGAGGTCGAGGTACTCGAAGATGCGGGCGAACAGCTCGAGCGAGCTCTGGATGTCGACGCCCGTGCTCAGCAGCTGCACGGCCGGGCGGAAGAGGCTCTGCTGCAGGGTGGTGAAGGCGACCAGCGTGCCGATCGAGATGGCCATGTGGCTGCCGTGGCCGGTAAGCCCGGCCGCCCAGTAGATGACCGCGGGCATCGCGGACATGACGATCTGGATCGTCGACTGACGCCAGCGGCCGGCCATGTTCGAGGCGATCTCGAGGTCCGAGAGCTGCGCGGACTCGGTGGAGAAGGAGTCGGTGAGCGAGCGGGAGCGGCCCAACGCGCGCCCGAGCATGATGCCGCTGACCGAGAGCGACTCCTGCACGATCGAGGTGAGCGTCGACAGCTTGCGCTGCCGGTCGCGGGTGATACGGCGACGCTCCGTCCCGACGCGGCGGCTCACCCAAACGAATACGGGCAGCATGACCAGCGATGCGATGGTGAGCCGCCAGTCGAGGACGGCCATGGCGATGATCGCCGCGATGACGGTGGTCGCGTTGGAGACCAGCGCGGTGGCGGTGGTGGTGACGGTCGCCTGCATCCCGCCGATGTCGTTGGCGATGCGCGACTGCACCTCGCCGGTGCGCGTCCTGGTGAAGAAGGCAAGCGACATGCGCTGCAAGTGCGAGTAGACGGCGGTGCGCAGGTCGTGCATGACCCGCTGGCCGACCTTGGTGGACACGTAGGTCTGCGAGACGCTGAACGAGCTGTTCGCGATCGCCACCACGATCATGCCGAGGGCGAGCAGGCCCAGCAGGCCGGTCCGTCCCTGGGGCAGGGCCACGTCGATGATCGCGCGGATCAGGAACGGGTTGACGAGCGAGACGAGCGAGGAGGCGAAGACGAGGAGGGCGACGAAGAGCAGGCTCCAGCGGTAAGGGCGGAAGAGGCGCACGATGCGACGGATCGACACGCGGGGGTTCTTGGCGGTACTCAATAAAGTCTCCCGAGGGTAGGTTACTTTTGTCATGATAGCTCAAACAGAGTCTAGCTCACAATAATTCCTCAACTCAGTATGAGCCGGGCTCCTGGTAATGTTGGGTCATGCAGTATGAAGACCCGGTCCAGTTGGCGGACCTGCTTCAGCGGCAGATCAAGCGGCTTCGCCGCGTCCAGGCCCAGCGGCTGGCCCCGCTCGGTCTCACCCCGGCACAGGAGCGCGCGCTGCGCATCATCACCCGCAGCGAGGAGCCGCTGCGGATGACCGAACTGGCCGACCGCCTCGGCATCGTGCCCCGCTCGGTCACCACCGTGATCGACGCTCTCGAAGAAGCGGGCCTGGTCCGCCGCGAGATCGATCCCCATAACCGCCGCGCCATCCGGCTGCACCTGACCGACCGGGGCCGTGCCGTCCGCGACGACATGCGCGAGGCCAGGCGGGGCGCGGCCGAGGACCTCTTCGCCCCGTTGTCGGCCGACGACCGGACCGCCCTGGGGCAGTTGCTCAGCAGACTGGATTCGGCGTCGGAACAGTAGTTCAATGGCACTGTTGTAGGCGGCACTGTTGCAGACAACAGTCAGCCGCGGCTGCGCTCCGAAGAGCAGGACCGCGGCCGACTCGTCACCCCAGCGCTTGGCCGATCGGGGGCGGGTTACCCGATGACGCGAGTCTCCTGCGCGTCGTCAGCGTCCTCCGTGTTCTCGTCGGTAGCCGGGTGGCGACGGAACCAGCTCGACTTGGTCCGCTGCGCGGGGACCACCGGCTCTGCGGGGATCACCGGCGGCTCGGTCACCAGGCGGGGAACGGCGGTGATGCGGCCGGCCACCGCGGCCGAGATCAGCACGAGCACGATGCCGAGTCCGGTGAAGAAGCCGATCTGCTCCATGGTCCGCATGAACGTCGTCGCGCTGGCCGGGACGCCGACCGGATCTATGCTGTTCCACAGTGGCGAAACCACGGTGCCAAGCGCGAACCAGGCGCCACTGAGGATGCCAAGGAGGGCGCCGAACAGCGCCAGATGCCTGCTCATGGCGTAGATGAGCAGCACGCCGCCGACGAACGCGGCCGCACCGGGGAGGATCTCAAGCAAGAGCCGCCCGTGGTCGTACGTCCACGCCGTGTCCGGCGTGTACGCGTAATGGAAGTACGGGCCAACGAAGGGGACCAGCGCGCCCCAGGCACCGAGCAGGGCGATCAGCGTCCCGCCGAGGATCCCGTGCGTGCGCCGGATCCGCATCATTCCCGCCATAGCTATCACTTCCCAATCGAAGTAGTGCGTTCGGGTGTTTCTGACAGTGCCTACGGCTACCCAGGGTCGTGCGAGGTAATCCTCGGCAGTCACGTTAGATGTGGCGCGGTCAGCGGCGGTAGTTGAGCTTGTCAGCGATGGAGTCGAGGTCGGTGACCTGCTTAGGGCCAGATCGGGTTGCTCCAGGCTCGCGCTCCATCCGCGTCAACGACCGTGACGCGGATATAGGCGCTTTCCTCGAATCGGCTGAGCGGGAGTGAGCACTCGGTCAGCGCGTCTCCTTCGCATACTTGCGCTCCGGGGACGCATCCGGTGACCAGCGCCTTGCTCACGGGCGAGCACCGGACGGTGAGCTTGCCGTCGCGCGCGGCGATCGCGTGGATCTCGGGTCCGGTGCTTGAGTAGTAATGGCCGGCCTTGAGCGCGGCGAGCAGCGCCGACGGTTCGAGAGCGGCTGCGCGTACTTGAACCCAGGCAGCGCAGCCGGGCGGATCGCCGGGCGAGAAATGGGCGTCGTCGGCTGCGTATGCGCTGAGCCGGTGGCGGCGGCCGAGCAGCTGGTCGCACAGGTGCCAGCTGTCGGCGCGATCTTCCCTGGCGCCCAGTGCGTTGTATGCCTCGACCGCGTGGGCAGCGTCGAGGCTCTCGGCGTCGGCGAGGGTCAGTAGCGACGCCGCCGGGTGCGCCAAACCGATGAAGGCCCCCGCCGTACGTGCCCGCCGGGCCAACTCCGGTCCGGTCTCGCCTGGGCCAGGCGGCGGGAAGCCCAGTGGCAGGCCGACCGCGAGGATGTGCCACTCGGTGGAGAACTCGGTGCGAGGCGCGTGCAGTTCGGCGCCGAGGAGGGTGGTGAAGTCGCCGTTCCGCAGCGCCCGTGTGTCCGTCAGCGGGAACCTGTACTTGGCGCGGAAGTGATCGGTGATGGCCACGAAGTCGTAGCCGGCCTCCTGGTACAGGCGGGCAACCTGATCCGGCGGCAACGCGCCGTCCGACCGGTTGGAGTGGGTGTGCAGGTTGCCCCGCCAGAACCGGCCAGGTTGCTCAAACGGCAGTTCGTGCATGTGCTCGGTACACTCCTTCGCGCTCGGCCGAGCGCATGGGGACAAACAAGCGCGCTGATCATCTCGTAGTTTGGCGGCCGTGTCATGGCGCCTGTCACGGTCCGTATTATAGGCCTGTGATTCGCGTCACAGAATGGTAAGTAATCGTCGCGGCCTTTCTTAGCGAAGTCGCGGGCGGTCGATGTTACTTTCTGGCATCGTGGTTCGGCAGCGGTGGATGGGTGCGGAATATGCACGACATGGACCGAAGGGACTGCGTTGTCACGACTCCGGACGGCGATGCTCGAGCCGACAGCACCGGCAACTCTGGCATCGCCAGGCGACTCGGAGAATTCCGCAGTTACCCCCAGCCCTCGGGGGTCGCGGAGCGGGCGCAAGAAGAAGCGCGGCCTGTTCCACCGGTCCGGGATCGTCGCTCCGGCGCTGGTCGTGGCGGTGCTCCTTGTTGTCATCGTCCTCATCGCGGCCAGGCTGGTGAATACCGACGGCAGGAGCGCGGCCGGTCTCTTCCCGTCCATCGACTCTCTCGGGCACACCAGCCAGGTCGCCGCGCTTGAGCAGGAGCGCCAGACGATCGTCGCGATGAACGCGGCCGCGGATACGCTGACCGTGGCCTCCAAGCCCGTGATGGCGGATCCGGCGCAGATCCAGGCGGGTCAGGCGGCGCAGACAGCCGGAGACACCAGCGGGGGCACCGGCGTCGATGTAACGCCGCCGCCGGCGGACCCGACGGCAGCCGAGCAGATCGGCAAGGAAGAGCTCGTTGACTTCGGGTTCGACGAGACGACTCAGTGGCCCTGCCTGTACGACCTGTGGGAGCGGGAGAGCGGCTGGAACGTCTACGCCGAGAACCCGTCTTCTGGCGCCTACGGCATCCCGCAGTCGCTGCCGGGCGACAAGATGGCGTCGGTCGCCGCCGACTGGCAGACCGACCCGACCACTCAGATCAAGTGGGGCCTCGGGTACATCAAGTCGATCTACGGCACGCCCTGCGGCGCGTGGCAGAACGAAGTGGACCTCGGGTACTACTAAATCCCCGCTCAGTGTTCTTGCTTTAATTTCCTATCCGGCTGCCGTGCTATGCGGCGCATTCAGGCCGTTGATTATCGGGCGCGTCGTATTTATTGGCGGTTCTTATGCCCGTGCGAACTCGTGTCCCGGCTCGCAGGCCGCGCTGGGATGGCTATCTATTCGAGTGCAATGCGTGTGCCGCCCGGTCGGCGTCTTGATGCCCCGTCACGGACCGGGTGGTCTCATGTGCGTGAGCGTTCAGGCCGAAGGCGGGATGGTCTGGAAGGTGCTCAGGATCTTGTCGAAGACGGGAAGGTCCTTGGTGCCCCACCCGCTGTTCAGTCCCCTGATGTAAAGGGCGTACGACTGCGAGCCGTCCCGGGTCGGCATTACGAACAGGATGTCGTCCGTGCGTGCTTTGGCGCCCTTCAGAGACCAGGTGAACTGCCAGAAGGCGCCCTTGGTGCCTCTGACCGGCACTGCCACGAGGTAAACGCGCTGATAGTCGGGAAACCTGTCCGTCGCTATCGCGCCCAGCTCGAGGCTCGCGGCCTCTTGGACCATGTCGTTGGGGTATTTGTGCGGCGTCAGGTCGATTTCAAGGAGCTTGTCGTTGGGGCCGCGGAAATACGTGCCGAGGCCCTCGCGCTGCTCCGACCAACCGGGCGGCACGCTGATTGTGAAGCCGGCGTTCGTCTTACCGGCGGACGGTTCCTGCGTCTCAGTTATCCAGCCCGCCGGGACGACGGAAGACGGGTCATTGAGGGCGTTCACGCTTGCATAGGGCGTTGTCCTTGCCGTTGCGGGGTCGCCGTGCGTTCCGGCCGCCGCCGCGGGCCCGTGATGGCCGAGCGCGATCGCGGCGCCAGCGCCGATCGCCACGGCGGCCAGCACGGCGCAGACCACCAGGATGAGCCGCCACCCCGGCCGCCTGCGGCGCTGCCCCCGGCCGCCGCCCGTGCCCGGCGTGTACTGGCTTGACTGGTCGAGATACGGAGCGGTGGCGCCTGGTTGCTGCGCGCCTGGTGCGCCGTACGAGCTCCCGCCGTACAGATTCGCGCCATATTGCGCGGAGCCGGGCTGCGGTGAATCGTGCCGAGCTGCACCGTACTGGGCAGCACCGTTCTGCGGTTGCGCCGATCCGTACCCGGTTGCCGGCGCGTTGGACGCGGCGGGCTGCGAGGCGGACGCGGCGGGCCGCGCGGCGGGCCCTCCCGTTGGGGCTGCCGGTCGCGCCGCCGAGAACGTGGGCGTGGCGCCCCGCTCCCCGGGCCTGGCGGCGGTGAACGACGGGGACGGCTTCGGCTTGGGCGTTGCCGTGCGCGCCACCGGAGTGGAGCGCTCGGACGGGTGGTGTCCGGCCGCCCCGTCGTCGATGACGGTGTTCCCCGCGCCGGATTGCTCGGCATCCACCTCCACCGGTTCAGTGGCGTTTTCAGGTTCACGGGTCCGCACGGGCTCAGCGGCGTCCACCGCTTCACCGGCGTCCACGAGTTCACCGGTCGCCACGGGGATATCGGCATCCTCGATGTCATCAGGCGTCTCACGTGCCTCGATGGCGGACCGTGCCTCGATGGCGGACACTACCTCGACAGCGGACACTGTCTCCGCGTCGGATTCCTTCGCGTCAGCCGCAGCGCCATCCCCGTCGGCTGGTGCTTCAGCATCGTCGGCTGCCGCTCCAGCGTCGGCCTGCGCGTCCGGAGGTGGCGTCGCTGCCGCCTCCTCGGTGGCTGCCGCCTTGCCGGCGGCTGCCGGCGCCTCAGCCTCTGGCGCGCCAGCCTCCGGCTCCCTGACCGCCGGACTCGGCTCCGCTGCCGCTGCCGCTGCCTCTTCCTCTGCCTCGGCCGACGTTTCGTCTGCCTCGGCCGCGAGAGCCGATGCCGTCGCGAGAGCAGGTACCGCCACGTCGGCCGGTGCCAGCGTGTCAGCCGCCGCCGACTCGGGCGAAGATTCGGACGTCCGCGCGTCAGACGCCGTCGCATCGGCCGGGGGCGCCACCGACGCCGAGCGGACGGGAGCGGCCGGCAGTGGCACCCGTTTGGACATCACAGTAGGCGGATGCGCCGCGGGAGACGCCTCTTCGCTGGCCGTGAGCACCGACAGCACGTACGCGAACATCCGCGCCGCAGTCGGCGCGGATGGCCTCGTAGCCGGATCCCTGCGGAGCAGCGCCGCAATGACCTGGGCGAGCCGCCCGGCGTGGGCCGCGATCGGCGCGTCCTCGTTGATGATCGCCGACATGGTGGTGATCGGGCCGCCGCGCTGCTCGTAGGGCCCGCGTCCCTCGACCGCCGCGTACAGCGTCGCGCCGAGCGACCACAGGTCGGACGCGTGCGTGGCGTCGCCGCCGCGGATCCGCTCCGGCGCGGTGAACCCGGGGGAGCCCATGACCATCCCGGTCTGGGTCAGCCGCGGGTCACCCTCGAACTGCGCGATGCCGAAGTCGGTGAGCACCGCGCGCTCGTCCCAGCCGGTTCCGGTCCTGTCGGTGGCGATCAGCACGTTGCTCGGCTTAACGTCTCGGTGCAGCACGCCGGCGAGATGCGCGGCGGCGAGCGCGGACAGCAGTTGCTGGCCGATCCGGGCGACCCGTAGCGGGGGCAGCCGCCTCTCGACGGTCAGCACCTGGTCGAGTGACCGCGAAGGGACTAGTTCCATAACGATCCACGGCCTGCCGTCTTCCTCGGCCACGTCGTAGACGGCGACAAGGCCGCGGTGGGACAACCGTGCGGCGGTCCGCGCCTCGCGCAGCGTGCGCTGATAGGCGTTCCGCCGCTCCTCCTCACCGAGCAGGGAGGAGATGACGACCTCCTTGACCGCGACATCGCGGTCAAGGATCTGGTCGCGCGCACGCCAGACGACGCCCATGGCACCGCGGCCAATGGGGTGCTGGAGGTTGTAACGCCCGGCGATGACCCGCCCTGTCATAGGGGGCATAGACCGGACCATACCAGCGATTAGGGGTGGCTGCCGATGGACAGCGGCGGTCCGGACGCCTCGGCGAAGAAATCGTTTCCCTTGTCATCGACGATGACGAAAGCGGGAAAGTCCTCGACCTCTATCTTCCAGACCGCCTCCATCCCAAGCTCGGGGTATTCCAGCACGTCAACCCGGGTAATGCAGTCCTGCGCTAGCCGCGCGGCCGCGCCGCCGATCGAGCCGAGGTAGAACCCGCCGTGGGTCTTGCAGGCCGAGGTCACGGCAGCGGAGCGGTTCCCCTTCGCCAGCATGACGAGCGAGCCGCCTGCCGCCTGGAAGCGCTCCACGTAGGAGTCCATCCGGCCGGCCGTCGTCGGCCCGAACGCGCCCGAAGCGTAACCTTCCGGGGTTTTCGCGGGGCCAGCGTAGTAGACCGGGTGGTCGCGCAGGTAGGCAGGCATCGGCTCGCCCGCGTCGAGCCGCTCGGCGATCTTCGCGTGCGCGATGTCGCGCGCGACCACCATCGGCCCGGTCAGCGAGAGCCGCGTCTTCACCGGGTACTTCGCGAGCTCCGCGCGAATTTCCGCCATCGGCCGGTTGAGGTCGATCGCGACGGCCTCGGTCCGGTCCGAGGCGACCGAGGCCGGGTCGGGCAGGTACTGGGCGGGATCGGTCTCGAGCCGCTCGAGGAAGACGCCCTCGGCGGTGATCTTGCCTAGCGCCTGCCGGTCGGCCGAGCAGGATACCGCGATCGCCACCGGGCAGGACGCCCCGTGCCGGGGAAGCCGGATTACCCGCACGTCGTGGCAGAAGTACTTGCCGCCGAACTGCGCGCCGATCCCGATTTTCCTGGTGATGTCGAGCACGGTCGCCTCGAGCTCAATGTCGCGGAACCCGTGCCCGAGCATCGACCCCGCGGTCGGCAGCGTGTCCAGGTACCTCGCCGACGCGTACTTGGCCGTCTTGAGCGCGAACTCCGCGCTGGTCCCGCCGACCACGATCGCCAGGTGGTACGGCGGGCAGGCCGACGTCCCGATGGACCGGATCTTCTCCTCGAGGAAGGAGGCCATCCGGGTCGGGTTCAGCACCGCCTTGGTCTCCTGGTACAGGTACGACTTGTTGGCCGAACCGCCGCCCTTGGCCATGAACAGGAACTTGTAGGCGTCCCCGTCGGTCGCGTACAACTCGATCTGCGCAGGCAGGTTGGACCCGGTGTTCTTCTCGTCCCACATCGTCAGCGGCGCCATCTGGGAGTAGCGCAGGTTCAGCTGGGTGTACGCCTCGTAGACGCCGCGGGCCAGATGCTCCTCGTCCCTGCCGTCGGTCAGCACCTGCTGGCCGCGCTTGCCCATGACGATCGCGGTGCCGGTGTCCTGGCACATCGGCAGCACCCCGCCGGCCGCGATGTTCGCGTTCTGCAGCAGGTCGCGCGCCACGTAACGGTCGTTCGGCGACGCCTCCGGGTCGTCGAGGATCGACCTCAGCTGCCGCAGGTGGGAGGGGCGAAGCAGGTGGGCGATGTCCCTGAAGGCGGTGTGGCTCAGCAGCGTGAGTGCCCCAGGATCAACACCAAGAAAATTCCGCCCGAACGAGTGCGTGGTTTCAACGCCACCGTCAGAGATCTTCCGATAGGTGGTGTCGTCGCGGGAGAGCGGGAGCAGATCGGTGTAGGAGAACTCAGCCATGTTTCAAGCTTAGGACCGCCGCGCGGGGTCGGCTGGCGTGACATTGGTCGCGCCCCGCCTGCCCGCCGAAACTCGTCGGCGTGTCCCTAAGTTCCCGACTTGTTTGGGTATCCGCAAGCTTGTATGGTGACGGTGTGCGGCGGCGCTGCGACCACGCGGTGCCCCCGTCCGCGAATGGAATTGCTCGCCACGCAGTGCCCCCGTCTGCGGCGGCTGAGCGGGCGCGCCGCCGCACTTACCTCGCCATGTTCGCCGAGCTTCGCTCGGCTTCCCCCGGTTTGTTATCCCCCGGGGGGACGACCCCCCGTACCCCCCGTACCCCCCGATGCGGCTTCGCCGCAAACCGTGGCGTGGTGATTCCTCACCGGGCGGGTTGGTTACCAGCGGCTTCTCACGCCATCCGACGCAACCTTGGCACTAATGCTGTGACGCCTCAGACGTAACAGCCTGGCCTTCTCGGAATCAGCCAGCTTCCTATCATTTTTGACCACTTTTTCGCCTTCCTATCATTTCTGACCATTTCTGTGTCCTATTTGCGATGATTTGTCTAGTCAAAACTGATAAGAAGATGGATCGTGTGGTCAGAACTAATAGAAAGGTGGGGCCGCGAGCGTCACACGAGACCCATGCGCATCTCAAGACCTCGGGCGGGTTTGGGCGTGAGCGACGGGGATAGCCTGCGAAGGGTGACTACAGCTTTCGTGCTTGGCGGTGGGGGGTTGCTCGGGGCGCATGAGGTTGGCATGCTGCGGGCGCTTGGTGAGGCCGGGGTGCGGGCCGACGTGGTGGTCGGCACGTCCATTGGGGCGGTTAACGGCGCGTTCGTGGCGGCCGACCCGGACGGGGCGGCGGCGCGGCTGAGTGAGCTGTGGCAGGGAGAGTCCCTGCGGGTGGTGTTCAGCGAAAACGTCCTGGGGCGAGCGGTGCGGCTGGTGCAGTCCGGCACCCACCTGCACGCGGTCGAGCCGCTACAGAAAATGCTGGCCGAGACGCTCCCCGCCGAGGACTTCGCCGACCTGAAGGTGCCCTTCCACTGCGTTGCCGCAGGCATTGAGGACGCGACCGCGCACTGGTTCACATCCGGCCCGCTCGTGCCGGCCGTCATGGCGTCGTGCGCGGTGCCGGGGCTGCTGCCTCCGGTCGAGATCGACGGGCGGCACTATTTCGATGGCGGGCTTGTCCACTCCATCCCGGTGGGCCGGGCGATCGCGCTCGGCGCGACCACCGTCTACGTGCTGCAAGTGGGGAGGATAGAGAGTCAGCTCCCTGTTCCGACGCGGCCATGGGAGGTCGGTCTCGTCGCGTTCGAGATCGCACGCAGGCACCGGTTCCACGAGGAGATGGCGGCGATTCCGCCGGGCGTCCGGGTCCATGTGCTGCCCTCCGGCGGTGACCAGCCCCAACCCGGAGTGGGCCAGTTCCGTTACCGAAGCCAAAATAAGGTAAGTAACAGCATCGACCGCTCTTACGCGGCGTCAGCGAGCTATCTGGCCCAGCAGGCCGCTCGCCGCTGACCGATCGACCAGGAGCCGCCATGCTTCCCCCGAGGCTGATCCGTCGCCTTGCGCTGGTGCCGCTCGTCGTCGTGATCGCGGCCTGCCTGGTCGTCCTGACGCCGCCGGTCGCACTGCTCAGCGCGGTCTCCGGACTGGTCAAACGGCTGACCGGACGCGGGCACCGGCCCCGGCTGCCACGCGTAGTGTTCCTGGCTCTCACCTGGTCGGTCGGCGAGACCGCCGCGCTCACGGTGCTGCTCAGCCTGTGGATCGTGAGCGGGTTCGGTGGGCGGCTTGACACCGAGCCGTACCGGACTCGCCATTACGCGGTCATGGAGTGGTTCCTCAACCTGATCTACCGCGTGGCGCGCCGCGCCTGCGGGCTCCGGGTCGAGGTGGCAGCGCCGTCTGACGAATCCCTGGCCGATGACCGCCCGCTGATCGTGCTCAGCCGGCACGCTGGCCCCGGTGACTCGCTGCTGCTCGTCCACCACCTGCTCACGGTCTGCGAGCGGCGTCCCCGGGTCGTCATGAAGGCGACACTCCAACTCGACCCGAGCCTGGACATCGTGGCCAACCGGGTGCCCAACGCCTTCCTGCACCGTCGCCGTAGCGGCCTCAGGCATGGCGACAGGCAGCAGGCCGAGCAGATCAGGCGGCTGGCCGCCGGCCTTGGCAACCGGGACGCTCTCCTCCTCTTTCCCGAAGGCGGGAACTGGACCCCGCTCCGCTGGCGCCGCGGCATCGAGCTTCTGCGCCGGCGGGGCCACGCGGATCTGGCCAACCGGGCGGCGGCGATGCCCAACCTCCTCCCGCCCCGCGCCGGCGGGGCCTTCGCCGCGATCGGCGCATGCCCGGCCGCAGACGTGATCTTCGTGGCCCATACCGGCCTGGACAAGCTGGTCGGCGTCCGCGATGTCTGGCACAGCCTGCTCACGGACGTAACGGTCCGCGCCCGGTGGTGGCGAGTCCCGGCCACCGCCGTGCCCCGCGCAGCCGACCACGAGACCCAGGTCGCGTGGCTCTATGACTGGTGGGAACGGCTCGACGCGTGGATCACTGAGGAATCAAAGGGCGCGACGATCGGCCAGCGATCAGCGGAGCTCTTCGGCCTCGACGGTCATTGACTCCAGGAGGGGGCCGCCGAAGGTGGTGGCCACCGCCACGTCGGTAGCGTCTCGGCCTCGGCCGATCACAATCCGGCCCTTGCGGCGGGCATTGTTGCGCGGGTCAAAGGTCCACCAGCGGTCGCCGAGCCAGACTTCCATCCAGGCCGCGAAGTCCATCGGCGCCGGATCGGGGGGGACGTCCATGTCCGGTAGGTAGCCGAACGTGTAGCGGGCCGGGATGTTCAGCGCCCGGCAGAACGAGATCGCCAGGTGCGTGAAGTCCCGGCACACCCCATACCGCGAGTTGTTGACGTCCACCGCCGTCGAGGCGGCGGTGGAACTGCCGTACTGGAACGTGAGGTGCCCGTTGACGTGGTCGCAGATCGCCTGGACCCGCTTATAGCCGGGCTGCAGACCGCCGAACCGCTGCCACGCCTCGCCCGCGAGCAGGTCGGGCAGGCAGTACCGGCTCGGCAGCGTGTAGATCAGCGTGTGATCGGGCAGTCGGCTCGCGGGCACCTCGGGGGCGTCCGGGTCGGAGTCCTCGGTGGCATCGGGGACATCCGCCACCGCGGAGAACCCGAACTGCGACCGGCCGGCGGGCAGCACGGTCCGCGCGCAGTCGTTGCCGTATATATCGGTGTACTCGTGCACCTGGCCGGGCGGATCGCTCAGCCACTGGTTGCCTTCTGTGCTGGTCGCGCGCGAGATGGCCGGGCGCACCATAAACACGGCCGGGGTGGGGATCTCGGCCACATACGTAAACATGCATCCGATGCTGAGCCGCCGTCGTGCTGCCATTTGCATAATCGTCCTCGCACCGTGTTTCACCGAGATTACCTGCCAAAATTATGATCGAAGCGGGGCGGACCAGGTCCTCGCGTCCTATACTGCCCGCCAGACGATGCGGAAGACTCGGTTCCCTCCAGGTCCTCGGCGAGGGGAACGCGGCGATGCAGAGCAGCAATTCAGGGAGCTCGTCCCGGCGGCTCGCGGTCGCCCGCAGCATCGGCGAGGCGGCCGCGCTGATCGCGCCGGGATTCGGCCCGGCCGGTCGGACAGCCGTCAAGCGGGACCCCGCAGGTGCGGACGGTCCGGTCGGCGGCACCTTGGCGGTCATCGAGCGGTTCGCGCGCGACGCCGGGGCAGGGACGTCCGTCGGCGTGGGCTACATCCGGGATATGGCCCGCGCGCAGCAGGCGGAGGCGGGAGACGGGACCGCAACCGCGATGATCCTTGCCGCCGCCATGGTCGGCCGGGCAATGACAGCGCTGGACGCGGGCGCCGACCCAGTAAGGCTGGCGATCGGCATCGAAGCCGCGCGGGACGCGGTCCTGGCCGAAGTGCGCGGGCGCGCGACCCAGATCGCGGCGAAGGCGGAGATCGCGGCGGTCGTCTCAACGGCCCTGTTCCTCCCCGAGCTGGGCGAACCGGTGGCCGATGCCTTCGACAAGGCCGGCAAGGACGGCGTCATCACCGTCGAGTCTTCCGGCGAGCCCGGCCTCGGGCTGGCGGTGGGTGAGGGAATGACCGTCGATGCCGGGTGCGCTGGCCCCGATTTCGCGGCCGGGCTGGAATCCGGCGAGGTGATCCTGCGCGAGCCGATCGTCTTGGTGACCGACGACGAGATCCGGGACTGGACCGCACTCTCCGCGGTCACGCAGCATGCTGCCGCCGCTGGCAGGCCGCTAGTCGTGTTCGCCGCGGTTGTCGCGGCCGAGGTGCCCGGCGGCCCGGCGGTCGGTATCCGCGGCACCACGACCCTGGCGATAGCGGTTCCCGGTTTCGCGGACCAGCGCGAGGCGGTGCTGGGCGACATCGCGGCCGTGACGGGGGCGACGGTCGTCGGCGGCAGCGGCAGCGGCGATAGCGGAGTTGGCGGCAGCAGCGTCGAGGGCGAAGTCGGCGACGGCAGAGTTGGCGGTGGCGGAGACGTAGTTGACGCCGCGCACTCACTCGGCGGAGCGCGCACGGTGATCGTCATGCGCGACCGCACGCTCATTGTGGCTGGGGCGGGGGACCGGGCAGCCATCATGGAGCGGGCCAGGGGGATCCGCGCGGAGATCGGGGCGCGGGAAGCCTACGGCGACCGCGAGCAGCTCATGAGACGGTTGGCGAGGCTGGCGGCCGGCTCGGTCACCCTGGAGGTCGGCGGCGCGACGGAAGCCGCGACGGCGCGGCTTGCCGACGAGGCCCGGCGCGCGCTTTCTGTCGTCGGGTTTGCCCTGGACTACGGACTCTCGGCGGGCGGCGGCGCCGCGCTGGCGGACGCCGAGCGGGCGCTGGGCAAGCTCCCCCGCTCGCTCCCTGGCGGGCGGACGGGAGACGAGCCGGCGGGCGCGCGGGTGGTGCTCGACAGCCTGACCGCCCCGATGCGCCAGCTCGCGGCGAATGCGGGCGTGCCCGGCGCCGTTATCGACAAGGCGGTCAGGTCGCGTAAAGATGGCACCGGGTTCGACTCCGGCACCGGCAAGACGGTGCCGATGCGCCCGCGAGTGGTCGACGCCCTCCCGGTCATCACCGCCGCCGTCACCAACGCGACGGCGCTGGCCATCCGCGTTGTGGTCGGCTAGCTCCCCGGCGGTCTCGGCCGGGCGACGGGGAGAGGGCAGGGTCCCGAGCGCCCGGCGGCGAGCGGGAGTGCACAGTCCGAGCGCCCGGCAGGCCGGGGCCCAGGGGCGGAGCGGGGAAAGCAAGGTATGTTCTGGTCATGCCCCCGCGCCCAGCGCCGCGCGACCTTCGCGCTTCCGACGCCGACCGAGAACGTGTCGTCGCCATGCTTGGCGAGGCGCTCTCCGACGGCCGCATCTCCCATGACGAGTACTCGGAACGTATGTCGGTCGCCCTGGCCGCCCGCACCCTGGGCGAGCTCGCGGTGCTGACCACAGACCTGGCCGCGCCCGAGCACCAGCCGGTGCGGTTGGACGGCGGCCAGCCGGTCGCGGCGCTGTTCAGCACGGCCGCGCGCGGCGGCCGCTGGGTGGTGCCGCAGACCATGACCTGCGTCGCCGCGTTCGGCGAGGTAGTCCTGGACCTGCGCGAGGCACTGCTGCAGGACCGGCATGTCGTGCTCACCGTCTACGCGTTCTGCGGCCGGGTGCGGCTCGTCGTCCCCGCGGGCGTGGAGGTCGTCATGAACGGGGCCGAGATACTCGGCCGGCAGCGCGGCGGCACGGCCAGGCGGGTGCCGACGTCGTCGGAGACGCCGGTGATCGAGGTCCGCGGCTACCTGGCCGCGAGTGAGGTTCTCGCGCGCACCCCGCCGCGCCCTCGCCGCTGGCTTCCCGGCCGCCGTCGCTCCTCGCTGCCCTGACTCCTGCTCCTGGCTCAGTCGTATTTGACGGTGGAGTAGGCACTCAGCTTCCACAGGGCGTGCTCGCTGCGGATCGAGCGGATCGTGCCGGACCTGGACCGCATCACCAGCGAGTGGGTGGTCATGCCGCCCGGCTTGTAGCGGATGCCAGACATCAGCTCGCCGTCGGTGATGCCGGTGGCGGCGAAGAACACGTCGTCAGAGGAGACCAGGTCCTCGGTGGTGAGCACCCGGTTGAGGTCGTGCCCGGCGGCGAGCGCCTTGCGGCGCTCCGCGTCGTCCTTGGGGGCAAGCTTGCCCTGGATCACGCCGCCGAGGCACTTCAGCGCGCAGGCCGCGATGATCCCCTCCGGGGTGCCGCCGATGCCGAGCATCAGGTCGATTCCGGTGTCATCGCGGGCCGCCATGATCGCGCCGGCCACGTCCCCGTCGGTGATCAGGTGGATCCTGGCGCCGGCCGCGCGGACCGCGGCGATCAGGCCCTCGTGCCTGGGCCGGTCAAGGATGACCACCGTGACGTCGTGCCGCGAGATGCCCTTGGCCTTGGCGACCGCGGCGATGTTCGCGGCCGGCGGCGCGTCGATGTCCACCACATTAGCCGCCTCCGGACCGGTGGCCAGCTTGGTCATGTAGAAGACGGCGGACGGGTCGTACATCGAGCCGCGTTCGGCGACCGCGAGCACGGACACCGCGTTCGGCATCCCGTTCGCGCACAGCCTGGTGCCGTCGATCGGGTCCACGGCGACGTCGACGGCCGCACCGGTGCCGTCGCCTACCTCTTCGCCGTTGAACAGCATCGGGGCGTTGTCCTTCTCGCCCTCGCCGATCACCACCACGCCGCGCATCGACACCGAATTGATCAGCGTCCGCATCGCGTTCACCGCGGCGCCGTCGGCGCCGTTCTTGTCGCCGCGGCCGACCCAGCGGGCCGACGCCATCGCGGCGGCTTCCGTCACCCGGGCGAGTTCAAGCGCCAGGTTCCTGCTGGGCGCGTGCTTGCCTGGCTCAGGCGCCCCTGGAATGCCGGTGGTCACGTTCTCATCGGTCATGTTGAACCCCTACCCGCTCCGGACGTCCGCTTGACCACACGGCGCGCATATTTACCTGGTCGGCGAGCCCGGCGTGACTTAGAAGGGTGCCGCCTCAGCGTTTGGGGAATCGTCGGCCTCGCTGGCCGCCATGGCGGCGGTCAGCCTGGCGCGGGCGCCGTCCAGCCACTCGGCGCAGATCGCGGCCAGCTTCTCGCCGCGCTCCCACAGGTCGAGCGACTGCTCGAGGGTGAGTCCGCCCGTCTCGAGTCGCTTCACCACGCTGGCGAGCTCTTCTCGGGCCTGCTCGTAGGAGAGGGCTTTACGATCCGTCACGTCAAAAGCCTACTCGCGATCCGCGTGGACGGTCAGCTGGTCGTCGGCGAACCGAACGGTCAGCCGCTCGCCCGGGGAGACCTCGGCGGCCGCGCGGACCACGGTCGCGTCGCCGTGCCGCGGGCCATGGGGCCCGAGGGCCTCCCAGGGATCACGCCTCACGATGGCGTAGCCACGGCGGAGCGTCGCGGCGGGGGAGAGCGCGAGCAGTCGGGCCCGGGTATGCGCGACGTCGTCGCCGACTCGGGCCAGGCCCCCGTCAAGCGACTGGCGCGCCCGGCGGATGAGCGCATCGACCTGCTCGGCCTGCCGCTCGATCTCGCGGATCGGGTCGGCGAGGGCCGGGCGGGAGCGCGTCGCGTCCAGCCAGGACTGCTCACGGTCAAGCCAGCCGCGCATGCACCGCCGGGCCCGGTCCCGCAGCTGGGTGACGAGAGTGAGCTGCTCGGCGACGTCGGGCACGATCCGCTTGGCCGCGTCGGTCGGCGTGGAGGCGCGCAGGTCCGCCACGTAGTCGAGCAGCGGGCTGTCCTGCTCGTGCCCGATCGCGGACACCACCGGCGTGCGGCAGGCCGCCACCGCCCGGAGCAACGCCTCGTCGGAGAACGGGAGCAGGTCCTCGAGCGCGCCTCCGCCTCTGGTGATCACGATCACATCGACCTGCGGATCCGCGTCCAGCTTGCGCAGCGCCTCGATTACCTCGCTGGCCGCGTACGGGCCTTGCACCGCGGATTGCTCGATCCGGAATCTGACGGCCGGCCAGCGGCGCTCCGCGTTCTGGACCACGTCGCGCTCGGCCGCCGAATCCCGCCCGCACACCAGGCCGATGATGCCGGGCAGGAAAGGCAGCGCACGCTTCCGTTCTGCAGAGAAAAGACCTTCGGCCGCCAACTGCGCACGCAATTTCTCCAGCCGAGCCAGCAGCTCGCCTACCCCCACCGCGCGGATTTCGAGCGCAGTGAGCGCGAATGAGCCACGCGTGGCGTTGAAGTCGGGCCTGACGAACATCACCACCCGCGCGCCCTCGACCGGGGCGACCGCCTCGAACACCTGACGTGTGCAGATCACCTGGGCGGAGACCGCGGCGATGGGGTCCCTGAGCGTCAGGAAGACGGTGTTGCCGCGCTTCTTGAACTCGGCTATCTGCCCCTCGACCCAGATCCGGCCGAGCTTGCCGATCCAGCCGCCCACAGCCTGCAGCACCGTCCGGACCGGAACCGGTGCCTCGGCGGACGTCTCAAGGGCCATACCCTCTATCCCACCACGACGTCGGGGCGGCTGGTACCGGTTAGCCTTCGGCGACCTACTCGGTGAGCTTCGGGAGCGTTTGGGTAAGCCCCAGGGCGAGTTTCGTGATCCGGCGCTCGAACATGGCAATCACGTCCGCGCGGCCGGAGTGGCTCTTCTCGTAGGAGACGAGGACCGTGAGCTGGTCGGCCGAGAGGTTGCGGAGCCGGGCGCGCAGCGAGGCGATCGTCAGCTCGTCATAGTTCGGCAGCGGCAACGCGGCGGCGTCGGCCGATCCGGGCGCAGCGGTCGTCTCAGCAACCACCGTCTCGGGCGTGGTCTCATCGGGCTCTGCGGTGGCTTCCGGAGCGGCGCCGGTCTCCGCGACCACCGTCGTCTCTGGCTCGGTGGCCTCGGGGGCGGCCGAAGTTTCCGGCGTGGTTGCCTCGGGTGCAGTTGCCTCGGTCTCGGCGGCGGTTTCGGCCGCCGGCTTGGCGCGGATCTTGTCGGTGACGGATAGCAGTGAGCCGATTCCGGCGAACATCGCCCGCAGCGCCGACGCCGGGGCCTCCTTCACGCGCTCGTTAACCTGCGGGACGCGCATATCACACTCTCCTAAAAAGGGACGGTTCAGCACCAGTCTGCCGTAGTCAGGGCCTAGTCCGCCTTGTCTTGATAAAGCCGGTACCTTCTGAATTTCACGGGGTCGTGGCGAATGCGGGCGAATCCGGTCCGTGAGGTTCCGCGCGGCCTGGAGATACTGCCGATACTAGGTGCAGGCGGCTGCCTGACAGGCTGGCGGTCTCGCCTACCATGGATGACATGTCTGAGACGCACCGACGGGTCCTGCTGGTGAAGCCGCGTGGCTACTGCGCAGGGGTCGACCGGGCCGTGCAAGCCGTGGAGATCGCCCTCGGCAGGTTCGGCGCACCGGTTTACGTGCGCAAGCAGATCGTGCACAACAAGCATGTGGTGAGCGAGTTGGAGAAGCTCGGCGCCATCTTCGTCGAGGAGACCGACGAGGTGCCCGAGGGCAGCGTCATCGTGTTCTCCGCGCACGGCATCGCGCCGCAGGTCCGCGAGGAGGCCGCGAGGCGGCGTCTGACCGCCATCGACGCGACCTGCCCGCTGGTGACCAAGGTGCACAACGAGGCGAAGCGCTTCGCGGCCACCGATCACGACATCCTGCTCATCGGTCACGAGGGCCACGAGGAGGTCGTCGGCACCACCGGCGAGGCGCCGGCGCGCATCCATCTGGTCGACGGCCCCGGCGGCGCGGGCGGCGTCGAGGTGCGCGATCCTGCGAAGGTGGTCTGGCTCTCCCAGACGACGTTGTCGGTCGATGAGACCGTGCAGACGGTCGCGGCACTGCGGAGTAGGTTCCCGCAGCTGATCGACCCGCCGAGCGACGACATCTGCTACGCGACGCAGAACCGGCAGACCGCGGTCAAGACGATCGCCCCGCTGTCCGACGTGGTGATCGTCGTGGGCTCGCCGAACTCGTCCAACTCGGTCCGTCTCGTCGAGGTCGCCAAGGACGCCGGCGCGCGCGCCGCTTACCTCGTCGATGACGCCGGCGAGATCGATGAGGCCTGGTTGCGTGAAGCGGCCACGGTCGGCGTGACCAGCGGCGCTTCAGTGCCCGAGGAGCTCGTCACCGGGGTGCTTGGCAAGCTGGCCGCGCTCGGGTTCGCCGACGTGGAGGAGATCGAGGCGGTAAAGGAGCGGATGTCCTTCCAGCTCCCCCGCGAGCTGCGGAAGTAGCTTAAACCGGGATAAATCAC
The DNA here is from genome assembly GCA_963844925.1 of uncultured Actinomycetota bacterium. Lineage (GTDB taxonomy): Bacteria > Actinomycetota > Actinomycetes > Streptosporangiales > Streptosporangiaceae > Trebonia. Next base: position 174,589 of record CAWJQG010000005.1, read on the forward strand.
GACATTGGCTCCGAGGTGACGAGTTCCGGCGCGGACAGTAGCCGTGCCGTCTCCAGCACCGGGGCCGGGCCTGCGAGCTCCGCGTCCACCACCCCGAGCGATGCCAGCCGCCTGGCGCTGACCAGGACGCGGCTCTCCATCGTGCCGACTGCCAGGTTGTACGCGCCGACCGCGGTTGTCAGCGACTTGCCGACCTTGTCCAGATGCCGGCCGAGGCCGGAGAGCCGGGCGTAGAGCTCCCGGCCTAGCTCGAACACCTCCCTGGCGTTCTCCGACAGGGCCTGCTGTTGCCACGCGTACTGAACCGTGCGGAGCATAGAGACCAGAGTGGTTGGCGTGGCGAGGTGCACCCGCCGCGCGAGCGCGTACTCAAGCAGCCCCTGGTCATGCTCGAGGGCCGGGGCGAGGAACGCCTCGCCGGGCACGAACATGATCACGAACTCGGGCGTCTCGGGCAGCGATGACCAGTACGCCTTCGAGCCGAGCTGGTCCACGTGCGTCCGCAGGTGCCGAGCGTGGGCCGCGATGCGTGCCGCCCGCTCCGGCTCGTCCGCCGCCGAGGCCGCCTCCAGGTAGGCGGCGAGCGAGACCTTGGAGTCGACGACCACGTTCTTGCCGCCCGCCAGCCGCACGACCATGTCCGGCCGCTGTCCGCCGTCGGTGACCACCTGCTCGTCGAAGTCCACGTGCGCCGCCATGCCGGCCAGCTCGACCACCCGGCGGAGCTGTAGCTCGCCCCAGCGGCCGCGCGCCTCCGGCCGGCGCAGCGCGGTGACCAGCGCCTGGGTCTGCTCGCGGAGCTGCTCGGCGCCGTGCCGGGTGAACTCCACCTGCTGGGCGAGCTCCGCGTGCGAGCGCGCTCGCGCTATGTCGGAGTCGCGCAGCTGCTGCTCGACCCGGGCGAGGGTCTCCCGCATCGGCCCGACCAGCGTCTCGACATCGAAGCGCTGCGCCAGTTGGCCCTCGGCGAGCGCGGTCTTCTCCGCCGCCGTTCGCTCGAGCAGCGCGGCCCGCTCCTGCGCCGATCGGGCGCGCTCCTGCGCCGTCGCCGCGGCGGTGCCGAGGCTGTTCCGCGCAAATAGGTATCCGAGCACCGCGCCGATCAGAAGGCCGGCCAGCAAGGCGAAGAGGATCATGTTTTCTAGTATCGGCGCGCCGGCCCGGCCCCTGTGAGCGACACGCGAGGGAACCGGGGACAATGGATACCGTGCAGCCGGCCATCGAGGTGCGCGCGATCGGCCAGCAGGCCAGGTCGTCCGAAGAAGTCACTTTGCGCGACGTGTCCTTGACTGTTGGTCACGGCGAGCTGATGGCGATCATCGGCGGCAGCGGATCGGGCAAGACGACGCTGCTTGACGCCATGTCGGGATTGCGTCCGCCGTCCTCAGGGACGGTGGCCAGGTCGACCGTCGGCCCAGTCCGCGCCGGGCGATATGTCGGATATATCCCCAATGCCGACACAATTCATCCCGTGCTCCCGCTGGACCGCGCGCTCCGTTACACGGCTGCCTTGCGCGGCGCCAAGGTCTGCGACGGCGGGGTTGCCGATGCGCTGCGTGCAGTCGACCTGGCGGGGCGGGCGGCTACCCCCGCCGGGGAGCTGGACGCCGGCCAGCGCAAGCGCGCCACCATCGCGGCCGAGCTGCTCACCGAGCCGGCGCAGCTCTTCCTTGAGGAGCCCACGATCGGCCTCGACCCGGCGGAGGGGGCCGAGGTGATGCGCCGGCTGCGCAGTCTGTGCGACAACGGGACCACGGTGGTGCTCACCACGCAGAACCCGCTGGACGCCGTCCGCTGCGACAAGGTGGCTGTTCTCGCCACCGGCGGCCACCTGGCGTTCTTCGGCACCCCGGTTGCCGCGTGCGACTACTTCGCGGCCGACAGTCTGGACGAGATATACGAGCGGCTGGCTGGGCTCGGCGACCCGGCTGCGGCCTGGTCCCGCCGATTTCCCCAGTTCTCTCGAACGGTCCCGGGTTTCTCGCCTTCCCCGACGGTTCCGTCCCCACCAGGGCCGGCCCGCCTGGTGCCCGACACGGCAGGCCCGCACTCAGCGGGCCGCGCGTCGACGGGCCTGTTCGCTGTTGCCGGGTCGGTCAGCACCGACCTGCTCGACGACGGGCTGGCCGCGGATGACCTGGAGGCCGGCCAGGCGGGCAGCCTCGTGCGCGGGACGACCGGGCGATTGATCCGCCCGCTCCGGCAATGGCCCGAGCTGATCAGGCGGAACGTCGATGCGCTGGTCCGGTCGAGGCCCACGCTCGCCGCGCTGGTCGGCGCGCCGGCGGCGGTGCTGCTCGCCTTTCTCGTGCTGCTGGGCGTGGGGGCGCTGGACCCGGCGCGGCCGGGTAGCGCGTTCTGGGCTGTGTTCGGCGGATTCTTCGTCGGCCTGGCCTACGGCGTGCCGCAGATCCGCCCCGAGGTAGGCACGCTGCGCGCGGAGCGCTTCTCCGGCCTTAGCTCCGGCGCTTACGTGCTGGCCAAGGCCGTCGTCCTGGTTCCGCCGCTTGCCGTCGCCGACGTGATCGTGCTGTTGGTGCCGGGCCTGTCGGGTCGGCTGCATGACGCCGGCTACGGGCCGGTGTTCGTCACCCTGCTGCTGTCATCGGCGGTCGCGCTCGCCCTCGGGCTGCTGATCTCCGCCGCGGCCCCAATGCCGCCCGGCGGGTTGACCGCGCTCGCTGTGTCCTTGCCCCCGGTCCTGCTCGCCGCGGGCCTGCTCGCCCTGCTCGACCATCCGGCATGGGGCAATTGGCTGGCTCTAGCAGTGCTTGCGGTCGTGCTCCTGGTAGCCACGACCGCTGTCATCGCCCGCAGAATGCCCGTGTCGGCGCGGCCCTAGCAGCTATGGCGGGGGGATAGGCCGGCCAGGTCGGGGCGGCGGTCGCGGTAGGTGCGCTCGGCGAAGTCAAGGAACGCGTCCACGTCGTCGATCGTCGACGCGACGCCGAGCGAGATCCGGACGGCGCCGCCGGTCGGCAGGCCGACGAGCGACAGGTACTCGTCCACCGCGCCCGTGATGCGCCTGCGTGACAGCGCTCGTCCCGCCTCGCCCAGGTCCCGCCGGGAGAGGCCGAACGCGGCCTCCCCGCCGCCTGGGTTGCAGAAACAGCCGGTCCGCAGCGAGATCCCCGCCGCGCTCGAGTCGCGCGACACCGCCCGCTCATCGATCGCCCGCCCGTCAGGATCGAGGAAGTTCAGCGCCACCGTCCCGCCGCGGGCGACCCCGGTCTGCGGCCCGTGGATCCGGACCATGGGCGCCCCGGAACTGTGCCGCATCCGGCCCAGGCAGTCAACTAGCCACGAGGTCAGTATCCCGACCCGCTGATTGATGAGGTCGATCCCGATGCCGGAGATCCGGCCGAGCCCGACCGTGACATCGGGGATGGACAGGAAGTTCACCGTGCCGTCCTCGAACCCGGCCTCGCCCGGCAGCATCCGGTGCCAGCCGCCCCCGACGCTGACCCCCATGATCGTGCCGCCGGAGAACCACGGCCGCCGCAGCCGGGCGAGGGCCTCGTGCCGTGCGAGCAGGCACCCGACCCCGGTCGGGAAGCCGAACACCTTATACCAGCTGATCGCCACGAACTCCGGCTGGACCATCGACAGGTCGAGTCGGCTCGTCGGCACGTACGCCGCTGCGTCGAGCAGCACGTCGTACCCGCTGGCCTGCGCCCGCGGCACCCACGCCAGCGGGTGGCGCACCCCGCTGAAGTTGGACTGCGCCGGGTAGGCGAACAGTCCGGCCCGTGACCCGTGTCCTCGCCCGATCGCGGCGAGCATGTCCGGCTCGCTGACTCGCAGCTCGCGGCCGTTCAGCCCGACGTAGGCCACTCGGGCGCCACCACGGGCGGCGTACTCCCTGATCCCGTTGACCGAGTTGTGATTATCGGCGGTCAGCACGAACCTGGTCCGCCGCCCGAACGGGTACGCCTCGCCGACCAGGCGGCAGGCCCCGGTCGCGTTCGGCGTGAAGATGACCGCGTACTCGTCGGAGTGGGTGTTGAAGTACCGGAGCACCGCGGCCCGGGCGCGCTCGACCAGCAGTGTGGAGGCGGACGACGTAGGGTTCTCCGAGTGCGGGTTCCCGTACACGCCGGACCGAAGCCGCGCCGCGTGCGCGAGAATCTGCGATCGCGCAGGCAGCCCCGCCCCGGTGTAGTCCAGGTAGACGTGCCCGCCCTCGTCCAGGTACGAGTACTCGGTCGCCCGCAGCTCATCAAGCCGGGCCGTCGCCTCATACCCCGGATAGGCCGCGTTGAAGTCACTCATAGCATCCCCCCCGATGTCGCTACGAGTAGATGATTCGTAACTCTCCGAAAAACGGCAAGGAACTGGACGGAAACTTCCGCGTTCTGAAGGTCGCGGCCGACGGCACTAGACTCGCGGTTCGTGAGCCTGTCTATCGGAATCGTCGGCCTGCCCAACGTCGGCAAGTCCACCCTGTTCAATGCGCTGACCAAGGCTGGGGCGCTGGCCGCGAACTATCCGTTCGCCACCATCGAGCCGAACGTCGGCATCGTCGGTGTCCCGGATCCGAGGCTCGCCGCCCTGGCCTCGCTCTATAAGTCGGCGCGGGTAGTGCCCGCCACGGTGCGTTTCACCGACATCGCCGGTCTAGTCAAGGGTGCCTCCGAGGGGCAGGGGATGGGAAACCAGTTCCTCGGCCACGTCCGCGAGACCGACGCGATATGCCAGGTCGTGCGGGTCTTCGGCGACCCGGACGTGAGCCGGGTCGAGGGGTCGGACGGGCCTGAGGGCGACATCGAGACGATCGTCACCGAGCTCATACTCGCAGACTTGCAGACGCTGGAGAAGGCGACGCCCCGGCTGGTCAAGGAGTCGAAGTTCGCCAAGGACCCGGGGAAGCTCGCGACCGCCGCGGCTGCCGAGGCGGCCGTGTCTGTGCTCGATTCGGGGACGACGTTGTTCGCGGGGGCGGCCGAGGCGGGGATCTCGCCCAACGCGCTGCGGGAGTTGCACCTGCTGACCGCCAAGCCCTTCATCTACGTCTTCAACACGGATGTATCTGACTTGGCGGATGATGGCCTGAAAAAGCGGCTCTCGTCGCTGGTGGCGCCGGCCGAGGCGATTTTCCTCGACGCCAAGACCGAGGCCGACCTGACCGAGCTGCCCGACGACGAGGCCGCCGAGCTGCTCGCCGAGGCGGGCCTCGGCGAGCCCGGACTGGCCCAGCTCGCGCGGGCCGGGTTCCGGGTCCTCGGCCTGCAGACGTTCCTGACCGCGGGCCCGAAGGAGACCCGGGCGTGGGAGATCCCGACCGGCGCGACCGCCCCCGAGGCGGCCGGCGTAATCCACACCGACTTCCAGCGCGGCTTCATCAAGGCCGAAGTCGTCTCCTTCGACGACCTGATGGCGGCCGGCTCGGTCGCCGCAGCCCGGGCCGCGGGCAAGGCCCGCATCGAAGGCAAGGACTACGTCATGCGCGACGGCGACGTCGTGGAGTTCCGCTTCAACGTATAAGGCGACGGATCGCGGGCGCGCGCCTGGGCGCGTGGCGCGTTCCCGTCGGCCGAGCCTAAAAATCCTCTGCGGGGACCGGCTGGCTGGCGTGGAACCCGGGGCGGTGGGATCTGGAGGCCGCTGAATGGTTACGGAATGTAATTGTTGCTTTTCCGGGCAGGTGGGCGGTCGCAGGTCGGTTACCGGCCACGATGAAGATTTTTCCGTGATGTGATGAACCGTCGTGTTGGTCGTTGCGTATCACTATGTAACGAGTTACCTTCGGCTCGGGGCTCCGTGTCGGTGGTGGAACCGTAACTGTGTCGGATGTGACTGGAGGTAACTCCAGTATCGGATCGATGCAGTTTGTTCGGCTCCAATGCCGCGCGTGTGGTCGGTTTATGCCGCACAATGGAGCATGGGACGGCATTAGCGCGCTCGTACCTGCTGGCAGGTACGACGGGCGGAGGAGTGATGGTGCAAAGGCTAAGCCTTGCTAGCCGCGATAGCGGTGCGGAGTCGCCCGTGTACGTTGGAGAACCATCGGCCTCGGCCGGGCGCGGGGCGCACGCCAACGGCGACGTTCCCCCTAGGGGCGTGGCGCATTGCGGTGCCGCAACCGTGAACTCGATGCCTCCCACGCAAGTCGTGACGGGTTGCGCCGCGACGCGCCGCAAGCTACGACATGTCGGTCATCGACCTGCAAAGCGGAAGATGGTATGTAAGGGACATCCGTGCATCTACGCAGCCGATGGGAACCCAATGACTTGGTTCACGTCATCGTTGGCCGTGCCGCGCGGCCTCTGCGGCCGACGGAGCCTGCGGATCGCCGCCCCCCCAAGGCGTGACCGCAAGCGCACTGATGTCCACGGAAGGGAAGGATAATGTCCGTATCGATCATCGCCGCCGCGGCTCCGCAGGCGGCGATCAACACCCAGAATCTCGTCATCTACCTGCAGAGCCTCTTCGGCCCGCTGTTCCTCGGCATCGTAGGCATCGTGGCGCTGTTCTTCCTCTTCACTCGCGAGATCACCCGGTTCGTGCAATTCATTGTGCTGGCTGTCGCGATCGCTGTGGTTTTCTACACGCCGGGCATCGTGCAGACGCTGGCCACGGGGATAGCGAACGCACTCGGGGTTCATTGATTTTATTTCTCGCTGAGGAGCACAGTCCTGTGGACCTGCCCACGTATACGAATATCTGGCGCATCGAGAAGCGGCTATACAAGCTTTATGATTTTCGGCTGCCCATGCCGCTGCCGATCAACTGGATCGCCGTATTCACCGGGATCACGGTACCTTATATCGTTCTGCTGTTCGCTATGGGACTGCCTTTCAATCACACGCTGCTCTGGCTGTACATATTGCCTCCCGGGGTGCTCACCTGGCTGACCACCAGGCCCGTCCTCGAGAGCAAGCGGCTCCCGGAGCTGATCGAGTCGCAGGCGCGGTACCTGACCGAGCCGCGGACGTGGGTCAGGCTCGTGCCACTCGGCGAGAAGGACCAGATGGTCGTCACCGCCCGCGTCTGGCGCGGACGCCAGGCACCCCAGCGGTCCGGCGTTCTGGCGCCGAGCGCTGCGACAGCGTCGATGGCGGCGACGGTGAAGGCCGGTCTGGCCAGGGATGCCGTGGCCAGGAACGGCAGAGCGAGGGCCGGCGTCCCGGCGCCCGCTGTGACCGCCGCTGCCGCCGCTCCGATCGCGGTCCGGGAACGCGACCATGGACAGTCGGCTGACCGCACGCCGCGCCCGGCCAGAAACATCCGCGGAGCAGCACCTGGCAAGCCGATGCGGTCGAAGATCCTGGCGCTCGGGCCCGGTGGCGGAGGTCGGCCGGCCCTCGCGCCGCCAACGGCCCGCACCGGTCCGCTGACCCCGCCGCCGTCCTTTTCGGCTACCTCGCCGCCCCGTCCGCAGCCGCCGGTGGTGGTGCCGGGGATGATCGAGGGCGCGCCGGTGCGCGCGCGGGGCGGTGCGCCTGGTGCCCCGCATCCCGAGGTGTCGCATGACCGGCCGGGCCAGCTCCAGACGCCCGCAAGGCGGTCGGCCCCGTCGGTACCGCCAGCAACGGCAGTGCCCCTCGTGAACTTGGGTACCACTTGGCCGGCGCCGCCCCGTCCGCTCCACCCGGTCCGTCCGGCGCCGGATGAGCGTTCGGCCCCGGACGAGACCCCCCCGCCGGTACCCGAAGCCCCCTCCGAGCACCGCAAGATGCCTGAGCCCGTGGCAGAGCCGCTCGTCGTGGAGGCGGTCCCCGTCGTCGAGGCCCAGCCTGCACCGGTCGACGTCGAGGCCCGGCCTGCCGCAGTTGTGGAAGAGGCTGAGTCCATCCCGGCTACGGAAGCGGCTGAGTCTGCTGATGTCGTGGAAGAGGAGGATGCTGCCGCCCCGGTTGTGCCCGTCGCGTCGGCACCCGTTGCCCACACGCCGGTCGCGCCCCTCCCTTGCCCGTTGACCGGCCCAGGCTCGAGCAGTCCCACGAGCCCGCCCCGGCACTGGCTGCCCCCGCGCCCGCGCCCGAGTCGGCACCTGCGCCCGCCTTCGCCCCACCCCAGGCCCCTATCCCCGGGCCGGCTCCCGCCGTGGCGGTCAACGAGGCGCGCAGCCGCGCGGTGCCGTCGATCGAGCGCGCGCTCAGCGGCCCGTCGCGCGAGCAGAACCCGTCCTGGCACGGCAAGGTGAAGATCGTCACCGGCACGGGCGCCTCGCATGGCCCCGGCGCCAGGGACCAGGAGGCGCTGGACAGGAACCGGGCCAGGCTGCCGGTGCCGGAACCGAAGCGGATCCTCGTCCTCGGCTGCACGAGCGGCGCGGGCCAGACGGTGACCGCGCTCATGGCCGGCGCCATGCTGGCGAGCCTGCGCGAACAGCCGGTGGCCGCGGTGGACCTGCACGACGGGACGCTGGCCCGCTATAGCGCGCCCGCCGCCTGGCTCGACGAGATCCTGGCCGGCCGGCCGCCGGAGCCGGCGATGCAGAACCGTCCGGACGGCCTGAACCCGACCTCGAAGCCAAGCCCGGCCAGGCTCGACGTCATCGCCTCCCACCAGCAGTTGCGTGAAGGGGACGAGATCAAGCTCGCCGCCGCGTTGAACCGGCACTACCCGCTGACGATGCTCGACCCGGGGCCGCCCGGCCTGACCAAGCTGCTCAGGGTCACCGACGAGCTTGTGGTGGTCGTGCCTGCCAACGCGGAGGCGGCCGGCGCGCTCGCGGACACCCGCGACTGGCTCGACAACAACGGCTATGCCGAGCTGGCCATGCGGTCGGTGACGGTGATCAACGGCGTCTCCCGGCGGTCGCTGCCCGACGTGGAGCACGCCGAGTCGATCGCCCGCGGCCGCTCGCGCGCGATCGTCCGGGTTCCGTGGGACGACATGCTGCCGGTGGCAGCCACCGGCCCGTCCACTCTCCGCCCCCAGACGCGCGTCGCCTACACGGCTCTGGCGGGGGTTCTGGTGGCGGGAATCGCCGCTGTCGGCGTGAGGACGAAGCAATGAGATATGGAACGGGCCGGGCTTACTGCGTCGGCTCGATGAATCGGGAGGCGTGGTGAGCGGAAAGTCGAAGGGGCGCAGCCGCGCGGCGATCCGATACTTCGATGACCGGGTGCTGCTGACCGATACCCATGCCTGGGCGTTCTACCGGGTGCCGTCGGTCTCGTACGAGTTCACCACGCCGGATGAGCGCGAGGCCCTCGCGACCAACATCACCGTGGCGCTGGCCGCGATCAGGATGCAGGACGCCGAGGTGCACCTGCGGATCGCGCACCGGCCCTACCCCGTGGTGGAGTGGGCGACCGGCCTGGACGCAACGGCCGACGGCGGCCCCGGCTGGCGGGGGTACCTGGACGAGATCTATCAGCACGTGTGGGCGAAGGACTTCTGGTCGAAGGAGATCTACCTCGGGGTCAGGCTGGGCCAGCGGTCCGTGCGGGCGCAGTTGAGCGGCGGCCTGTTCGGGGGTTTCGTGAACCCGTTCCGCGCGGCGGAACGGTCCCGCGGGCCCGAGGAGGACGCGCTGCCCGCGGGCGAGGTCGGCAAGTGGACCGAGACGGCCGAGCGGCTCGGCCGGGCCCTGACCGCGTCCGCGCTCGCCGCGCGGCACGCCACGTCCCGTGAGGTGGCGTGGCTTTTCCGGCACACGCTGATGGGTTCGCTGGGCGACGCGCCGCCGTCGGCGACCCGCCGCCGGCGGTGGGGCGCGGGGGAGATCGAGCAGCTTTACGAGGGCACGGTGCACAACGGCCGCACGATGCTCCGGCTTGAGCAGGTCGAGGGCGAGTCGTGGGCCGCGTTCCTGTCGTTCGCCCGGTTCCCCGACGTGATGGCGTTCCCCGAGGGGGAACCGTGGCTGCACTATGCGGACTCGCTGCCGTTCCCGGTCGAGGTCTCCTCCCGGATGCACCTGATCCCGCCGGCCAAGGCGTCCAAGGACGTGTCCCGGCGGCTCGCGCACGCGCGGGACATGGACGCGCACATCCGTGAGGCGGGCGCGGAGGCGCCGATCGCGCTGGCCGAGCAGATCGCCGCCGCCCGGATGCTCGAGCACGGCATCACCAAGGACCGGTTGCCCTTCGTCTACGGCTGGCACCGGCTGATCGTCACCGCGCCGACCAGGGAGCTGTGCGTCCGCCGGGTGGAGGCGGTCACCGAGCACTACCGGGATATCGGGATCGACCTGGTCAACTCCACCGGCGACCAGTTCTCGCTGCTGAGCGAGTCGCTGCCGGGCGAGCGGGTGCGGTTGTCGTCGTACGTCCAGCGGCAGCCGCTCTACACGATCGCGGGCGGGATGCCGACGGCGACGGTCGAGCTCGGCGACCGGATCGCCGACGGGGTCGGCTGGATCGGCCCGTACATCGGCGAGACGTTGGGCCGGGCGCGCTCGGTGGTGCACTTCGACCCGATGGTGGCGGCGGCGCGGAACCGGCCGACCGCGGTAGCGATCACCGGCGAGCCGGGCGGCGGCAAGACGACGCTCGCGATGCTGCTGATCTACCAGCTCGCGCTGCGCGGGGCGACGATCGCGGTGATCGACCCCAAGGGCGACGCCGAGCCGCTGGCCGAGTTCCTGGGCAGCACCGGGCGGCGGGCCCGGGTGCTGCCGCTGTCGTCGGCTGCGGCCGGGCTGCTCGACCCGTTCTCGTTCGGCGATGACCTGGCGGAGAAGCGCACGATGGCGACCGAGACGCTCCGGCTGCTGCTGCCGAGGATGAGCGAGGAGCGCGAGTCGGCGATGATCCAGGCGGTCGGCGCGGTGGCCGTAGGGCCGCGCCCGTCGCTGGGCAAGGTCGTCCGGCACCTCGAGGAGTCCGACGACCCGGCCTGGAAGAACCTGGGCGCGGTGATGCGCTCGGTCTCGGAGATGCGCCTCGCCCGGCTCTGCTTCTCGCCGTCGGGCGGGCAGCAGATCGACGCCGAGGGGTGGACGACCGTGTTCACCCTCGGCGGCCTGACCCTGCCCGACACCACCACCGGCCGGGAGGATTACTCCTACGAGCAGCGGCTGTCGGTGGCCCTGCTCTACCTGGTCTCCCAGTTCGCCCGCAGGCTGATGAACACCGTGGACCGGACCACGCCGAAGGCGATCTTCCTCGACGAGGCGTGGGCGATCACGTCCACGCCCGAGGGCGCCAAGCTGGTCCCCGAGGTCTCCCGGATGGGGCGATCGAGGAACACGGCGCTCGTCCTCATCTCGCAGAACGCGGGCGACCTGCTGTCCGAGCAGGTAACCAACTGTATTTCCAGTGTTTTCGCGTTCCGCTCATCGGAACGTTCCGAGGTGGCGAATGTGCTTTCGCTTCTCGGTGTTGAGCCGTCCGAGGAGCACAAGGCCATCCTTCGTGCCCTTGGCAACGGTGAATGTGTTTTCCGTGATCTCGACGACCGCGCGGGCCGCATCGGCGTCGATCTCGTATCCGAAGAACTACGGGACTGGATCGATACAAATCCGACACGAGCCCGCCGGCAACCACAGCCGGCGGCGACAACCCCCCAGTAAGAACCGCTGAATACAGGAGCCTCACGAGATGGCTGCACCTCACCCTCGAACCGGTCGGCCACGGACAGAGCGTCGGTCTGTCCGTGCCCTGCTGCTGGCCGCAGTGCTTTTCACCGTCGTACTCGGCGGCCTCTTCATCGCCCGGCCGGCCTCCGCCGCCACCGGCGCCGCAGCCGCTCGGGCGGCGGCCGCCGCCCCCGCCGTGAAGGCCGCGACGGCGGCCCCCGCCGCCAGCGCGGCGAAGGCGGCCACAGCGGCCGAAGCCGAGCCCGCCGTCAAGCTCGCCGAGGGCAGCGGGAATTCGCTGACCGCGCTGGACGGCGGGGTCTGCAGCGTGCCGGTCCTCGGCGACCTCGGCGGCCTGGTCGACCTGTGCAATGCGGGTTCCGGCCTTGGCGGAGAACTGAACAACATCTGCTCGCCGGGACTCCCCGAGCCCGAGGTGGCCGCGGCGGGCATCAACTCGCTGATCACCACCCCGGGCACCCCGACCGTGGGCAAGACGCTCTACGACAACTACGGCACGGCCGGGCAGTACTGGGCGGCGACCGGGCTGAAGTGCTCGGACATGACCTCGCTGATCGGCAACAACGTGGCCGGCATGGTCTTCGACATGGCGAAATCGCTCGACCGGGTCACGATCACCGTGTACCAGTCCGCCGCCGGATCCAACATCCTGACCTGGCTCAGCAGCTCGGTGGACAACTTGATCGCCGCGCTGGGCAGGGCGGTCTACTTCCCGTTCCTGGCGCCCGTCGTGATCATCGGCGCGATCTGGCTCGCCTGGCAGGGCCTGATCCGCAAGCGCGCCACCCGGACCATCGAGGGCACGATCTGGATGGTGATCGCCTGCGCCGCCGCCATCTGGCTGATCGGCCAGCCGCAGGACTTCACCGGCGTCGGCACCACCGTGTCCAACGGCGTCACCTCGGTCCTCAACACCGCGTTCGACAACCTGCCCGCAGGCAACAACAGCAGCTGCCTGCCGATCCAGACGAACGACCCGCAGACCGTCTCGGCCAACTACGCGTTCACCACCGGCAGCGGCCTGGTAGACGAGAACGCGAACGAGCTCTGGTCGGTCCTGGTCTGCAAGCCCTGGCTGGAGGGCGAGTTCGGCACCACCCAGTACGCCCAGCCGGGCACGCCTGCCGCCGGCACCAACGTGATAAACCTGTACGGCCGGAACCTGCTCTGGGCGCAGGCATTCGCGACCAATGAGCAGCCAACCGCCGCGCTGACCAATGCGAAGCAGGACGTCTACAGCGGGATCTCGGCGGACCTGCAGGCCCAGAACCCCGCCGTGTACGCGCTGTTCCAGGGCAATCAGTGGACGACCCGGCTCGAGATCGCCTTCTTCGCGCTGTTCGCCGCGGTCGTGGCCGGGCTGCTGGTGCTGCTGATCGCGCTGACGCTGATCATCTTGAAGCTCGGCTTTCTGCTGCTGCTCGTCGCCGGGCCGTTCTTCCTTATCGTCGGGGTGCATCCCGGGTTCGGCCGGGTGGTCGCGATCCGCTGGTTCGAGATGCTGGTCGGCGTGCTGCTGAAACAGGTCGCCGTCGCGCTCGTGCTGTCGATCCTGCTCTACTGCTACACGCTGATCATGGGCACCACCGACCAGGAGCTCCCGTGGGGGCTCAAGATCATGATGATCTCGCTGGTCACGGTGGCGGTGTTCATCTACAGGAAGCCGTTCCAGCACCTGTTCTCCTCGGTCGGCTACGGCATGCTCGGCAACAACGAGCGCGCCGAGGTCTCCTGGCGCGAGTCGGCCTTCGGCTTCCGCCGGGTGTCGGCCACCGCGGCGGGCACCGTCGTGCCCGGTGCGGTCGGCGCGGCCGCGAGCGCGTCCCGCGCGTCCCGTTGGGCACGGCGCACCGCGCCAGATGGCGTTGGTGGGGCCGCGGACGGGACGGCGAGCGGTGCCGCCGACGGCGGCGGCGTCCGCGCGACCTCCTCCGACGGGACGTCGGTGATGCCCACGGTCGACAGCCATGGCGCCTCCCGGCAGTGGCCGGCGGCCGGCGTCGGCACCGGCCGCACGGCCCCGCCGCTGCCGCTGTCGACCAACGGCGCCGCGCCGTCCGCCAACGGCGGCCCGGCGGGCTGGGCCAGGAACGGCGCCGCCAGCACCGGCACCGGAGCGCGCGGCCCGGCGGAGCCGCCCGCCCGCCAGACCGGGCCGATGCCCGGCGCGCTCACGTCGGCCCCGCCCGCGCCGCCGCCCCCGGTCCGCCGGACCGGGTCGGCGCCGACCGCACCCGCGACGCAATCGCCGCCACCGCCAGCGCCGACGCCGCCCGCGACGCCGTTCTGGTCGCGGTCCCGCCGTCGGCCGCAGTAGCGGGGCCCGGCCATGGATCTCTCGCCCGGCCAGCAGCGGCTGCTGTTCGTCGTCGTCGTCATCGCGCTCGTCGGCCTTGGCTTCTTCCTGATCGAGGGGAGGAGTCACGGAACCAACGCGGCATCCACCGCCACCCCGACGCCAAGCGCGAGCGCAAGCGCGTCGGCCGCGAGCACAGCGTCGACCGCCACGCCGCCCGCGGTGGAACCGTCCGCCACGCCGCCGGCCAGCGCGGCGGGCGGGGATAAGGGCGGTGCCAACATCTACCAGTGGCTGCCCTTCGACCAGTCGGACCTCACCGCTGCGGCGAAGACGACGCTGGCCTTCGCGACGGACTACGTCACCTGGAACTCCAAGGAGTCGAAGGCGGCCTACGGCGCCAAGATGGTCGGCCTCGTCACCACGCAGGAGGACGCGACGCTCGAGTACGACTTCAGCACGGCCGCGAGGCCGCGGGCAACGCGGTTTCCACCGGCAGCGGCACGATCGACTCGATCAGCTCGTTCGGCTCGAACCCGGCGTCGATCACATTCTCGGTCGCCATCGCGCAGCAGGTGGTCCCGGCGAAGGGAACTCCCGCGAGCCCCAGTCAGTTCAGCATCACGGTGGTCTCGACCGGGGCCGGCTGGCAGGTCGACAACATCGAGCTGTCCAGCCTGGGCAACCAGTGAACCGCCGCGCGGCCGGGCCGACCGTCATCGGCCTTGCGCTTGCCCTGCTGCTCTGCATCCTCGTGGTGCCGATGCTGGTCGTCGGCGGCACCGCCATGCTGTTCGCCGGCGGTGACGGTTCGACCTGCGGATCCACCACGGCCGGGGCCGTGCAGCCGGCCGCCAGTACCGAGGCCGCAAACTCGATCCCGGCCAACTACCTGCACTGGTTTCAGCTGGTCGGTCTCCAGTACGGCGTGTCGTGGCCGGTGCTGGCCGGCATCGGGAAGGTAGAGAGCGACGACGGCCGGACCACGCTGTCCGGCGTGAACTCCGGAACCAACGCGTTCGGCGCGGCCGGGCCGATGCAGCTCGGCATCGAGGGCGCGTCGGGCGACGCGTGGGCCACGTACGCCACCGTCGAGGACGGCAAGCCCCCCGCCAGCGTCTACGATCCGGCCGACGCGATCGCGGCGGCGGCCAAGTACCTGATCGCGCACGGCATCCAGCAGAACGTCCCGGCCGCGATCTTCGCCTACAACCACGCGGACTGGTACGTCCAGGAGGTGCTCTCCTGGGCCGCGACCTACGCCACTGGCGGGTACACCGTCTCCGAGGTCACCCCGAATGGCGACGGCACGGTGGACGCGGCCGTGGTCGGCAACACTACCTGCACCGAGGACAGCCTGCTCGCCTCGGTCGTCGCGCCCAACGGGACCGTGCAGACCGCGATCAACTACGCCGAGGAGCAGCTGGGCAAGCCGTACCTGTTCGGCGGCACCGGGCCGGCCGCGTTCGACTGCTCGGGCCTGGTCATGATGGCGTACCGCGCGGCCAACGTCACCATCCCGCGCACTTCCCAGGATCAGTGGGCGGACCTGCCGCACGTGCCCGCCTCGAAGGTGCTCCCGGGCGACCTGGTGTTCTTCGCCGGGGCGGACGGCACCGTTAAGTCGCCCGGGCACGTCGGCCTGGTGATCGGCAAGAACACCATGATCGAGGCCTACGCGACCGGCTTCAACATCCGCGTCTCCCAGTTCGGCACCCCGCAATCGGCTCCCGGCGACACCAAGGTCGTCGGCTACGCCCAACCCTGGAGTAACAAGAGCATTAATACGTAAGTTTTCAGCTGTATAGCACCATTTGGGTGATTTCGACCTCGGTTGAAGCCCGCGATGCTAGCCTGCTTATCGGTAACCCTTTGCATGAAAGGTGCTACCGTGTGCGGTCGGCATGTTTCCTCCGCGTCTAAGCGACCGCGCTTGACGCGTGTGACAAGCGGGTTGGAGCCTGGATGGTGACGCCGACGAGTGGAATCTCTGGTCGCGTTGGCTTGGCCTTGGCGGGCACGCTCGCGGCGATCATCATCGCGGCGGCGTGCCTGGCAGCGCCGGCCTCCGGGGGCGGGCAGCCGCCGCTCGGGGCGTCGGCCGCTGACCTGGCGGCCGACTCGGCGAAGGTGTCGGTAGCCACGGTTCCGGCGCTGTCCGGCCCGATGGTCGCGCTCGGCGACTCCTACACCGCAGGCGCCCTGCTGCCGACCGACCTGACCGCCAGGCCGCTCGGCTGCCTCCGCTCCACCAAGGCCTACCCGGAGCGCGTCGCGGCCGCGCTCGGCGCGTCCCTGACCGACGTGGCCTGCGCCAGCGCCGGGGTCCAGGACATGACCGCCGCGCAGCAGACGAACCTGGGCACCAACGCGCCGCAGCTCAGCGCACTCGCCCCGGATGACTCTCTGGTCCTGCTCACGCTCGGCGGCGACGACCTGGGCTTCCTGAACGTGCTCGACAAGTGCATGGAGCTGTCCTTCACCGATCCGTGGGGCAGTCCCTGCGAGGCGTACTACACCAAGGGCGGCACCGACCAGCTCGCCGCCGCGGTGCGGGCGGAGGCGCCGAGGATGGCCGCCGTCCTTGCGGCCATCGCCGCGCGCGCACCGCAGGCGCGGATCGTCGTCGTCGGCTACCCGGACCTGTTCCCGCTCAGCGGCGGCTGCTGGCCGGCGGTGCCGATCACCGACGGCGACATCGCCTACCTGCGCGGCATCGAGCTCCAGCTCAACGCCATGCTCGCCGCCGACGCAAAGGCAGCCCGCGCCACTTTCGTCGACACCTACACGCCCACCATCGGCCACGATTTCTGCCAGCCGGAAAAGATCAGGGACGTCGAAGGCCTGCTCCCCGGTTCGTGGGCCCTCCCATTCCACCCCAACGCCCAGGGCCAGGCGGCCATGGCCGCCGCAGTCCGAACGGCACTGCGGACGCCCTAAAGGTCGGCGGCGTGGCGGCGGCGCACCGAGCGGTCGGTGATCCGGAGAAGCGAACTCAAGACCCGGATGATGCGGGGAAGCGAACTCAAGACCCGGACATATAGCCCATTGCCATGATTGTGTGCACTTCTGGTCGTATAGAGCCAAAAACTACCCACGATCAGGGCAGCAGGGCTGTTTTCTTCGCCTTCCTATCAATTTTGACCACTTTCATGTCTACTTTGATACTATTTGTCTGGTCAAAAGTGATAGCAAGATGAACCCAACCCACATAAGACGCCTAAACGGTCGGCGGCGTGGCGGCCGCGGCGCACCGAGCGGCCGGTCCGCGGGCGCGAGTCTGGGCGGGGACGGGTCAGCTCATCGGGCAACCGCAGCAGCGGGTTGGCGGCGCTGGCGACGACGTCCTGCGCGATGTCGGTGACCCGGGACCCGCGCGACCGAGCGGCCCCGCGCAGCAGGTCGAACGCCTCGCGTGGCCGGAGTCGGTGCCGCTCGGCGAGCACGCCGATGGCCTGCTCAACCCGAACCCGCGACGCCAGGGCATGCTCTAGCTGAGCGACGGTGACGGCCAGCCGCTCCGCCTCCTTGGGTTCATTCAGGTTGGGCACGGCTGGCAGCGGCCCGGAGTCATCGTTGTGCCTGGGGCGCGGGGGTCCGGCGGGCCGCCGCGGCGCGTCCCCGGCGTCCCCGGCGTCCCCGGCGTGTTCGGCTTCAGGCAAGACGGCTTCGCCGTTGACCGCCCGGTCGGCGGCGAACAGGTCCGCGAGGACCATCGCGCTGGTCAGGTCGGAGACGTTCTCCTCGCCGACAACCCAGCCGCGCTCGGCCTTGCGCACGACCACATCGCCGCGTCCGTCACTGTCGTTCGATCCGTTCTCGCTCATACCTGCCGTCCCCCCCGAGGCCGTACTACCAAAGGCCACCGGCAACACACTATGCGTATAACGCCACAGACCCGAATTTCATCGTGGGCAGATTCGCAGGCCGGGGAAGAGTAGGCCGCGTACTGTTTCCCCCCGGGGGCCGACCCCCCGGTGACCCCCCGACATGGGGGGCTGCCCCCCCATCCCCCCGGCCCGGTTCCCCGGGAAACCACCCCGGAACCGGGAACCTCGTTCAGCCGGCCGTGCTCAGCCGGCCGTGCTGGCGAGCTCGCCCAGCTTCTTCTGGACCAGGGCGGCGGAGGGGTTGCACAGGGTGGAGCCGTCGGGGAACAGGACGGTCGGGACGGTCTGGTTGCCTCCGTTGACGCTCATCACGAAGTCGGCCGCCGCCGGGTCGCGCTCGATGTCGACCTCGGTGATCTCAATGCCGGCCTTGCCGAGCTGCCGCTTGAGGTTCTTGCAGAACCCGCACCAGGTCGTTGTGTACATCGTGAGCGGCACGGGATCTCCTCGTCGGTTGGGGCTAACCGCCTGCTTCTTCGTGGCCTTCGGCCTTTTAACAACTTTCGCTGTCTCCGCGTTCCCGCGCCGAAGCAGCGTGCCCGGGCTCACATGCGGCAGGATGGGACGGATGGACCCCGATGGCCTGCTCGCCGCCCTCGACCCGGAGCAGCGCCAGGTGGCGCTCGCCAGCCGGGGGCCGGTCTGCGTGCTTGCGGGCGCGGGAACGGGCAAGACACGGGCGATCACGCACCGTATCGCCTACGCGGTCGCGACCGGGATGGTCAACCCCGCGCACGTGCTCGCGCTCACCTTCACGATCCGCGCGGCGGGGGAACTGCGCGGTCGGCTGCGGGCGCTCGGCGGCGGCGCCGAGGCGGTGCGCGCGGCCACATTCCACTCGGCGGCGCTGCGGCAGCTGAGCTACTTCTGGCCGAAGGTGATCGGCGGCCGGCCGCCGAAACTGGTCGAGTCAAAGCTGCCGCTGCTCCGCGAGGCCGCCCGTGACCTGGGGCTCTCGGTCGCTGGGGCTGCGCTCGCCGAGGCGGTGACCGAGATCGAGTGGGCGAAGGTGTGCCAGACGCACCCCGACTCGTACGTTTTCGCCGCGGCCGCGGCCGGTCGGGCGCCTGCGGCCGGGGTCGAGGAGGTCGGGCGGCTGTACCAGGCGTACGAGGCGCTGCGCCGGGACCGGCAGCTGATCGATTTCGAGGCGGTGCTCGAGCTGACTGCGGCGATCCTGCTCACCGAGCCCATCGTCGCCCACGAGGTGCACAACGCGTTCCGCTACTTTACGGTGGACGAGT
Organism: uncultured Actinomycetota bacterium; assembly: GCA_963844925.1. Classification (GTDB taxonomy): domain Bacteria; phylum Actinomycetota; class Actinomycetes; order Streptosporangiales; family Streptosporangiaceae; genus Trebonia. The sequence goes on from CAWJQG010000005.1 coordinate 193,513, forward strand.
TCCAGGACGTCAACCCGCTGCAGAAGCTGCTGCTCGATGCCTGGCTTGGGGGCCGGGAGGAGCTGTGCGTGGTCGGTGACCCGCAGCAGACCATCTACTCGTTCACCGGGGCGACATCGGAGTACCTGCGGGGATTCTCCGCGGATTTTCCAAGCGCGACAGTGGTCCGGCTGGTGCGCGACTACCGGTCAACGCCGCAGGTGGTGGCGGCGGCGAACCGGCTGACCGCCGGGGGCGTCGGAGGCCTTGGCTCCGCAGAGTCATCCCGGTCGCTCGTGGCGCAACGGCCGACCGGTCCGGATCCGGTGGTGACGCGGTACCCGGACGAGGAGGCAGAGGCGGCCGGGGTCGCCGCCGAGGCGGCGGCGCTGATTAAGCGATCCGTGCCGGCCCACGAGATCGCCATCTTGCTGCGGATCAATGCGCAAGCGGAGCGGTTCGAGCGGGCGCTGGCGGACGGGGGTGTGCCGTATGTGGTGCGCGGGGCCGAGCGGTTCTACGACCGGCCCGAGGTCCGCCAGGCGCTGGTGCTCATCCGGGGGGCGGCCCGCGCCGAGGGCGCCGGCACCGATGCGACCGGGCCGCCGGGGGAGTTGGCCGCCGCCGTCCGCCATGTGCTCGCGTCCGCCGGGCTCACCGCGGTGCCGCCCGCCGCGCGCGGCGCGGTCAGGGAGCGCTGGGAATCCCTCGCGGCGATCGCCGGGCTCGCCGAGGACCTGGCCGTGTCGCGGCCCGGCGCGACCCTGGCGGAGTTCGCTGCCGAGCTCGTCGAGCGGGAGGAGACCAAGCACGCCCCGGTCGCGGCCGCCGTGACCCTGGCCACGATGCACGCGGCGAAGGGGCTGGAATGGGACGCGGTGCTGATTCCAGGGCTCGTTGAGGGCATAATGCCCATCGTGCACGCGCGAACGGCCGAGGCCATCGAGGAGGAGCGGCGACTGCTCTATGTCGCGGTGACGCGGGCGCGGGTCCATCTGGCGCTGTCCTGGGCAGCCGCCCGCACACCGGGCGCGGAGGCGGCACGGCAGCGGTCGCGTTTCCTTGTTCTCCTGCGGGGTAACAGCGCTCCAGCATGCGGTGGCTGAGGTTAAGGCCAAAGCCTTGGAGGCTTTGCCATGAGCGACTCCCTCGACAAACTTCTCGACCTGCTCGACCTGGAACAGATCGAGGTCGACATCTTCCGCGGCCGGTCGCCCGACGAGATGGTGCAGCGGGTGTACGGCGGGCAGGTGGCCGGGCAGGCGCTGGTCGCCGCCGGGCGGACGGTGCCGCCGGACCGCCCGGTGCATTCGCTGCACGCGTACTTCATCAGGCCGGGCGACCCGTCGGTGCCGCTCATTTACAGCGTGGACCGGGTGCGGGACGGGCGCTCGTTCACGACCCGCCGGGTGACCGCGATCCAGCACGGCAAGCCGATCTTCGCGCTCTCGGCCTCGTTCCACCACGCGGAGCCCGGCCTCGAGTACGCCCTGCCGATGCCCGCCGCGCCGCCGCCCGAGCTGCTGCGGTCCAACTCCGAGCGGTTCGCGGAGGCGATCGGGGCCACGCTCCCTGCGCACCTGCAGGAGAGCCCGATCGACGTGCGCTCGGTCGGCCCGATGTCGGTCGAGGTGGCCGTCGACCCGTCCCTGCGGCCGTCCGCCGCCAACCTCGTCTGGCTGCGGGTGAACGGGGAGCTGCCGGACGACCCGCTGCTGCACGTCTGCCTGATGACCTACGCCTCCGATCTCACGCTGCTCGACACCGTGCTCCTCGATCTTGGCTTGAGCTGGCACAACGGCACCGCCATCGGCGCGAGCCTGGACCACGCAATGTGGTTCCACCGGCCGTTCCGCGCTGACCGGTGGCTGCTCTACGCGCAGCAGACCACGTCCGCCTCCGGCGCCCGCGGCCTGGCCCGGGGCGAGGTCTTTACCGAGGCCGGCGACCTGGTGGTCTCTGTCGTCCAGGAAGGCCTCATCCGGACCACCGCCAACCCCCGTGGCTAACCCCCACGGGTTGCCCTGCGCCACGGGAAGCCGATCCCTTCACAACACAGAAATCGCAGGTCAAAAATGTGTTGCCCTGCTGTGAAGGCTCTCGTAGGCTATGCGTCATGTCCGTGGGCCAGAGCTACGACCCCTGTGGAAGGAGGTGCCCCGGTGCTGAACTACACACCTGACGTGACGGCTGCCCCGAGCGGTGCCGCGTTCCCGGGTGCCCGCTCGCCGTGGGCCAATCTGTCCGCCGTGGGGACGAGCAATGTCCGCATGCTGAACCCTGTTCCGGCCGCAACGGGCACCGAGGCGCGCCTCGCCGCGTTCCGGCAGAGCCCGTCCATGACGACCAAGCAGCTTGCCGCTGCGGCGATCGGGCTGCCGACCGCTACCCAGAACCGTAAGCACACCGTCTACAAGACCCGCGTTCACGCCGGTGGCGATGGCGCATCGGGTCCGCATCCGGAAAGGGAACCGGCCTAAGAAAGGCCGGTCAAGATCCCCTAAGGCCGCGGACCCGCATACAGGGTCCGCGGCCACATTTGTTTCGCAGGCCCGGTCCCGTCAGACCAGCACAACTGGACCAGCAAGCGAGAGGGGATGGCACCGATGCAGCGGCCCGATGCCTCCGTGAGCGCAACAAGCGCGGCGGGGTTCGAGTCAATATCGTCGGGGTTCGAGGCGGTCGCCGTGGTCGAGCCGTACATCGACACCCGCGCCCGACAGGGCGCCACCGCGACACCGATCGCGACGCTCTTCGGCCACGCCGATGCGCCGGCAGGCCTTGACCTGCCCTGCTCGGACGATCCGGAGTTGTTCTTCGCCGAGGCGCCCGCGGACGTGGAGGCGGCGAAGGCCCTCTGCCTGGGCTGCCGGGCCCGAGAGGTCTGCCTCGAGGGCGCCCTGGAACGGCGTGAGCCCTGGGGCGTCTGGGGCGGGGAGCTACTCCTGCGCGGAACGATCGTCCCGCGCAAGCGGCCTCGAGGGCGTCCACGCAAGGCGTCCGCCGACGATCTAACCGGTGCGGCCAAGACCGATGAACAGGCCGCCTAGCCAGCGTCACAACTGACGAACACAGTTAGCCCGAGGGCCCGGCCACTTCGGCCGGGCCTCGGCGTACCCGGGTACCCAGCGGATCACCTCGGCGCGGAACGGGCCCTCGCACTCGAGCTGGCAGAGCACGCCGATCCCGGCGGTCGATACCCGGTGGATGAGCACGTAGGACGGCGGCAGGTTGAACTTGCGGGCGACGGCGTTCAGGTCGGTCATCCGGCTGGCCTCGTCCCGCATCCACTCCCGGCTGAACTTGAACGTCTCGACGCTGGACGGCTCGGCGAGCGGCGCGAGGAACGCGCGCAGCGCGTCGAGATCGACCGAGATGCCCGGCCGGAGGAAGTTGTCCACCCGAAGCTCGCGCTCGACCTCGGTGATGTCGGGGTCCGGGTCGTGCATGATCCGCAGCAGCTGCCCGAAGATCGGCGGCAGCCCGTCCGGCAGCCGGTCCACCGCGCCGAAGTCGAGCACGCCGAGCCGGCCGTCGGCCAGCAGCCGGAAGTTGCCGGGATGGGGATCGGCGTGCAGCAGCCCGGCCCGGGCGGGCCCGGAGAACAGGAACCGGGTCAGCAGGATGCCGGCCCGGTCGCGCTCGGTTTTCGGCCCGTCGCTGATGATCTTCGACAGCGGTGTGCCGTCCATCCACTCGGTCACCAGCACGTGATCGGTCTCGGTGACGACCGGCGGCACGTAGATGTCCGGGTCCCCGTCGTAGGCCTCGGCGAAGGCCCGCTGGGCGGCGGCCTCGAGGTGGTAGTCGAGCTCCTCAGCCACCCGGTCGCGCAGCTCGTCGAGCATCGGCTTGACTTCCAGGCCCGGCATCAGCAGGCCGAACAGCCGGCCGACCCGGGCGAGCTGCGTGAAGTCGTTGAGCAGGGCCTTGCCCGCCCCCGGGTACTGGATCTTGACGGCGACCGTTCTGCCGTCCTGCCAGACGGCCCGGTGCACCTGGCCGATCGACGCGGCGGCGGCGGGCGCGTCGTCGAACGAGGCGAACTCGTCCCGCCAGTCCTCGCCCAGGTCGGCCGCGAGCACCCGGTGTACGGTGCTGGCGGGCAGCGGCGGCGCGGACTCCTGCAACTTGGTCAGCGTGGCCCGGTAGGGCTCGGCGATCTCGGGCGGCAGCGCCGCCTCGAAGATCGACAGCGCCTGGCCGAACTTCATCGCCCCGCCCTTGAGCTCGCCGAGGACGCGGAACAACTGGTCGGCGGTGCGCTGCTGGATCTCCTGCCCGACGATCTCGGCCGACACGCCGCCGATGCGTTTGCCGAACCCGAGAGCGGTCCGTCCGAAGTACCCAAGCGGCAGCCCGGCTAGCTTGGCAGACCGCTGGACGCTGCCCCGGGGGACATCGCCGTTTTTGGGAACGTCGCCCGATTCCACACTGTCCGCCATGCCTATGACTCTAGCTCTGCTGCAGCGCCAATGGGCGCTGTCGACGACGTAGCGCGACGGCCGGGATAGCGTCCGGTTATGGCCCGAATGTCGGTCCTTGATGTCACGATCTGTGCATGAGACCAGCACTCAAGGCGGGGCTCCGGCCGCTCTGGCGGGACCGCGACACATTGCAGATCGGGGTCGATCCCCGACGAGCCCGCGCACTGACCGGGCTAGGCAAGGCGGCGGCGATCGTGAGCCTGCTCGACGGGTCACGCGATACGGCCGAGGTGATCGCGACCGCCGCGACCTACGGCATCGGCCAGGCGGCGGTCGACCGGGTGCTCAGCCTGCTGGCCTCGGCGGGGGTGCTTGACGACTTCCCAGCCGGCCTGCGCGCGACCCTGCCTGGGTATCTGCTCGAGCGGATCACTCCCGAGCTGGCCTGCGCGGCGCTGGCCTACGGGCACGGCGACGGCGGCGCGGCGGTGCTCGCCCGCCGCCGCGCGGCGTTCGCCCGGGTCTACGGGGCGGGCCGGGTGGGCGCCTGCGTCGCCACGTTCCTGGCGGCGTCCGGCGTCGCCTGGGTGAGCTGCACCGACAGCGGCCTGACGGCGCCGGCCGACATCACACCGGGCGGACTCGGCGCCGCCGACGTCGGCACCAGCCAGTCGGCCGGGGTCGCCCGCGCGGTCCACCGGGTGGCGCGGGAGGTCCGCACGGCCGACGACGGCAGCCGGCTGCCCGATCTGGCCGTGCTCACCGGCCGACCCGACCCGGTGCTGGTCACAGAGCTGATGCGCAACCGCGTGCCGCACCTGCTGGTACACGCGGACGAGGCCATCGGGGTGGTCGGGCCGCTCGTCCTGCCTGGGCGGACCACCTGCGCGCGCTGCGTGGACCTGAGCAAGGCGGCCAGGGATCCGGCCTGGCCGGCCATCCTCGCGCAGGCGGGCGGGGCCGGCGGCCCGCTCACCGCGCCGCAGGCGTGCGACACCGTGCTCGCGGCCGCGACGGCCGCGCTGGCGACCGCGCAGGCGCTCGCGTTCATCGACCGGGCCTGCGACCCGGCCGCCGCCAACGGGACGCTCGAGGTGGTGCTGCCGGACTGGCAGTGGCACCGGCGCGGCTGGCCGGCCCATCCCGCCTGCACCTGCGGCGCGGCCTCGGCAGTCAGCGCGCGGCGCTTACTCCGCCTCCGAGTCGCCGTCGGTGGCCGGACCGTCCTCGGTAGCGGGACCGTCCTCGAGATCGGAGATGTCCAGGTCGTTGGCGCCGCGCAGGAAGGCGTCCGGGTTGGCCAGGTCGTCGGCGGTCGGGAGCAGGTCCGGGTGGGCCCAGAGCGCGTCCCTGGCATCCGTCCCCCGGGCCTGCGTGAGGTCGGACCAGAGCGCCGCCGCCTCGCGCAGCATCCGGGGCCGGAGCTCCAGGCCGACGAGGGCCGCAAAGGTCCGCTCCGACGGCCCCCCGGATGCCCGGCGGCGGCGGATGGCCTCGGCGAGCGCTGCACTGTGCACCAGCCTGGAGTCCGCGGCGGCGGAGACCACGGTCGCCACCCACCCTTCGACCAGGGCGAGCGCCGTTTCAAGCCGCGCGAGCGCGGCCTTCTGCTGCGGGGAGTCCTCGGGCCGGAAGAGCGTCTCGCCGCTCAGCGCGCCGCGCAGCGCCTCCTCTGGGTTGGACATGTCCATGTCCGGCAGGGCGTCGCGCAGCTTGCTCATGTCGATGGTGATCCCTGCCGCGTACGCCTCCACGGCGCCGAGCAGGTGCTGGCGCAGCCAGGGCACGTGGCCGAAGAGCCGGTGGTGCGCCGCCTCGCGCAGCGCGAGGAACAGCCGTACCTCGCCCGGGTCCACGGACAGGCCGTCGCCGAACCCGGCGACCCCGGACGGCAGCAGCGCCGCGGTCCCCTCCGGTGCCAGCGGCAGGCCGATGTCGGTAGAGGTGGCCATCTCGCTGGCTAGTTCCCCGATCGCGGTGCCGACCTGTCCGCCGAGCATCGCCCCGCCGAGCTGCCGCAGCATCGGCGCGAACGCGTTCATGCCGCCCATCCCCGCCAGCATCGCCCGCATCTCCGGCGGTACGTCCTCGTCGAGCCGGGAGGGGTCGAAGGCCGTCATCGACCCCATCGCCTCGATCGCCCTGGTGGCGATCGGCTCGCACAGGGTGGACCAGACGGGGAAGGTCGCCTCGAGCCACTCCGACTGCGACCACGCCTCGATCTTCCTGATGCCCGAGGGGAACGCGGTGACGTCGTCCAGCCACAGGTCGGCCAGGCGGACCGCCTCGGTCACGGCGGCGCGCTCGTTGCCGAGCACGCTGGGATCGCCGCGGCCGGCGATGGCGTGCCTGGCCAGGTTCTTCGCCAGGTCCCAGTTGACCGGCCCGCCGGTGTAGGAGAGCAGGTCGGCGAACTGGCGCAGCGCGTCGGCGAACTGGTTCGGGTCGCCGGGGCCGCCGGGGCTATCGGCGCCGCCAGGAGGCCCGAAACCGAATGGGCCGGACGGTCCCTGACCGCCGGGATTCGGATCGTCGTCGCCGGGCCGGCTGGGTGGGCCGAACCCGAAGGGTGGACGGTCAGCCATGATGGGCCCCCTCAGCGGATAGGGGTCGGGCAGGATAGAAGGGTCATACATCGACACGCTATTCGGGAGCAGCCGATTTTGAGAAACGGCAGACGGCAGGTTCGCCATGAGCGCAGCGTTCGCCGTGAGCGTAGCACCGCAGCGGTGCCGCCGGTGGTAGCGGTCACCGGGGCGGCGCGCGGGGTCGGCCAGGCGCTCGCGGCCAGGCTCGCGGACTCGCCGCTGGTCGGCCGGGTGGTCGCGATCGACGATCACCGCGGGGATGTTGCCGGGGTGACCTGGCGGGTCGCGGACGTCCGGGATCCGGCGCTGGCGGCGCGGCTGGCCGGGGTGGACGTGGTGGTGCACGCGGACATGTCCACCTCGGTCGACCAAGACCCGCGGGAACGCCGCGCGCGCAACGTGCGCGGCGCGCAGACGGTGCTGACCGCCGCGGCGGCCGAGCGGATCGGCCGGGTCGTGCTCGTTACGAGCGCGATGGTGTACGGGGCGCGCCCGGACAACCCGGTGCCGCTGCCCGAGGACGCGCCGCTGCTCGCCGATGCGGACGGCAGCATGGCCGGGGACCTGCTTGAGGTCGAGGAGCTGGCCCGGCGGTCGCGCCGGGCCAACCCGGGCACGTCGGTGACCGTGGTGCGGCCCGCCGCGCTCGTGGGCGATGCGGTCGACACGCTGCTGACCAGGCATTTCGAGGCGCCGCGGCTGCTGGCAGTGCGGGGTTGCGAGCCGCGCTGGCAGTTCTGCCACGTCGATGACCTGGTGTCCGCGCTTGAGCTGGCGGCGGCGGGGCTGGTCGGCGGCGACTTCGCGGTGGGCTGCGACGGGTCGCTCTCGCAGGACGAGGTGGAGTCGCTGAGCGGGATGAAGTCGATTGAGCTGCCCGCGCGGCTGACGTTCGGCACGGCCCAGCGGCTGCACCGGCTCGGCGCGACGCCCGCGCCGGCCGCGGAGCTGCGCTACGTCGTCTACCCGTGGGTGGTGGACTGCGCGGCGCTGCGGGCGGTCGGCTGGCAGCCGTCCGTCAGCAACGCCGAGGCCCTGTCGGTGCTGCTCGCCGCCAGGGGCGGCCACCACGCGGTGGTGGGCCGTCGCCTGGCCCGCAAGGACGCGGCCCTGACGGCCGCCGGCGCGGCCGGCACCGCCGCCGCCGTCCTCGGCACCGCCGCGATTGTCCGGCGCGCCCGCAAAAGAAATAAATCCTAAGAAGATTTTCCGAACGGACGCGTGGTTGCACCGATACGCACACTGCGGCGCATCAGTCGTCCGCACGGTACTTTGGACAGGTGAACCAGATCAGGCTGATCGCCACCCGGGACACGGCGCTGTCCGTGGACGAGGTGCGGGCCGCGATCGCGGACCCGGCGGCGGGCGGCGAGGTGCTGTTCGTCGGCACCGTGCGTGACAACGACGCCAACCGGGCGGTGACGGGGCTTTCCTACTCGGCGCACCCGTCGGCCGAGGCGGAGCTGCGCCGGGTCGCCGAGTCGATCGCGGCCAAGTACCCCGACGCGATCGCGGTGGCCGCGGTGCACCGGGTCGGGGACCTGGACGTGGGGGACCTGGCGGTGGTCGTCGGGGTCGCCTGCGCGCACCGCGCGGAGGCCTTTCACGCCTGCCATGCGCTGATCGACGAGCTGAAGGCGTCGGTGCCGGTCTGGAAGCACCAGCGGTTCACCGACGGTTCCGACGAATGGGTCGGCAGCGCGTAGTCTTCCCAACATGTCCCGACGTTCCCTGACGCTGGCCATCGCCGGCCTCGCGACGGTGGTCGCGATCACGGTGGCGGTGCTTCTCCCTGTGCCGTATGTGATCCTCGGACCGGGGCCGACGCTGAACACGCTCGGCGAGTCCTCGGGGCAGCCGCTGATCACGATCACCGGGCACCGGGCGTATTCGACGAGCGGCCACCTCAACCTGGTGACGGTCAGCTACCAGGGCGGCCCCGGCTCGAATATGAACATCTTCCAGGCGCTGCGCGCCTGGCTGGACCCGTCGGAGGCCGTGGTCCCCGAGGGCGAGCTGTTCCCCGCGGGGCAGTCCGCGCAGCAGACGCAGGCGCAGGACACCGCCGAGATGGCCGGGTCGCAGCAGTTGGCCACCGCCGCCGCGCTGTCCACGCTGCACATCCCGTACCAGACGCAGGTCGGCGTGGTCTCGACGGTGCCCGGCTACCCGGCGAGCAAGGTGCTGCGGGCCGGGGACGTCATCGAGGCGGTGGACGGCAAGCCGGTGACCGGGCAGACCTCGCTGAGCTCGATGATCACGTTGCATCCGGCGGGCACGGCGCTGACGCTCAAGGTGCTGCGCGCCGCGAAGACGCTGACGCTCACGGTGGCGAGCAAGTCGTCGGACGGGACGCCGGTCATCGGCGTCGAGGTGCAGGAGGAGTACACGTTCCCGTTTACGGTGAAGATCAACGTGGGCAGCATCGGCGGGCCGAGCGCGGGCATGATGTTCGCGCTCGGGATCGTCGATAAGCTCACCCCGCTCGATCTCACCGGCGGGAAGTTCATCGCGGGCACGGGCGAGATCACCGCCTCCGGCCAGGTCGAGCCGATCGGCGGCATCCAGCAGAAGATGCTGGGCGCGCGCTCGGCCGGCGCGACGATCTTCCTCACCCCGGCGGGAAACTGCTCGGACACGGCGGGGGCGGTCCCCGCCGGGCTGCGGCTGGTGAAGGTATCCACGCTGTCGCAGGCCATCGCCGACCTAGAGGCGATCAAGGCAGGCAAATCCGTCCCGTCTTGCTGATGGTTATCACGGTTACCCCGGTCATAGTCGTCGGTTGAACAGAGGCCGGCGTAGGCTTGGCATGTCAGTCGAAGGGAGCTCGTGAGGTCGTGGCACTTCGGGTACTCGTCGATGCGACCGGTGTGCCGGCCGACCGGGGCGCGCTCGGCCGCTACGTGGACGGGCTGATCGGCGGGCTCGGGACGACGGGAATCGAACTCGCCGTGGCCTGTCAGCTCTCCGACGAGGAACGGTACCGTCGGCTTGCGACCGACGCCACGATCGTGGCCGGGCCGATCGGGCTCGGGCACCGGACCGAGCGGCTTGCCTGGGAGCAGAGCGGGCTGCCCCTCGTGGCGCAGCGGGTAAGCGCGGACGTCCTCCACATGCCCTACTACTCGATGCCGCTCCGCCCGGGCCTGCCGACCGTGGTCACCATCCATGACGTCACGTTCTTCACCGACCCCGAGCGGTACACGGCGAGCAGCGCCAGGTCGCTGAAGTCGGCCACCATGACGGCGGCCAGGCAGGCGATGCGGCTGATCGTGCCGTCCAACGCGACCCGCGACGAACTGGTCCGGATGCTCGACGTGGACCCGGCCAAGATCGACGTCGCCTATCACGGGGTGGACCATAACCTGTTCCACCGCCCGAGCCCGGAGCAGGTCACGCACGTCACCGCGCGGCTCGGGCTGCGCGGTAAGCCCTATATCGCGTTCCTCGGCCCGTTGACGCCGCGCAAGAACGCGCCCGCCGTGGTCCGGGGCTGGTCCGCGGCGGTGGCCGATCTGGAGAACCCGCCCGCGCTGGTGCTCGGTGGCGGCGGGGGCTGGAGCGAGGAACTCGACGAGGCCGTCGCCGCCGTGCCCCCGAACCTGTGCCTGGTCAGGCCCGGCTACCTTCCGTTCGCCGACCTGCCCGGCTTCCTCGGCGGTGCGCTCGTGGTGGCGGCGCCGTCCCGGGGCGAGGGGTTCGGGCTCGCGGTGCTCGAGGCGATGGCGTGCGGCGCCCCGGTGCTGACCACCAAACGAACGTCGCTGCCCGAGGTGGGCGGGGAAGCGGTGGCGTACACGGAGCCGGACGGGGAGTCGATCGCCGTCGCGCTGCGGGCGCTGCTCGACGATCCGCGGCGGCGGACCGCGCTGGGCAAGGCCGGGTACACCAGGGCGAAGGAGTTCTCCTGGGCGGCGTCGGCGGCTGCGCACGCGGCGAGCTACAAGCGGGCCGCGGAGTCGGTGTCGCCTGGCGGCACCGCCGCATAGGCGGCCCGATTACTCTCGCTTGGTGGCGCCTTGGTAGCGCAGCGCCCGATATGGGGGATAAAGCTATCGCGGCAAATTCCGGCGTGTCCGGGCAATGCCCCGCGGTGCCCTGAGTATGCTGCGTGAGTTGCCGGTCCTGGCCGGCGGCCACCCGCTGTCCATGGAACCGAACCGCTTAAGGCAGAAACCAATGCCTCGTGAACCGCTAGAAGCGATCATGCTTGTTGGGGGCAAGGGCACCCGGTTGCGCCCCCTCACCCTGTCGGCGCCCAAGCCGCTGCTGCCCACGGCCGGTCTGCCGTTCCTCGCGCACCAGCTGGCCCGGGCGGCGGAGTGCGGTATCACCCACGTGGTGCTCGCGACCTCTTACCGGGCCGAGATGTTCACCGCGGCCTTCGGCGATGGCGCACAGTTCGGCCTGTCGATCGACTACGAGTACGAGTCGGAGCCGCTTGGCACGGGAGGCGGGATCAGGAACGCGGCTGCGCGGCTGCGCGGCGGCCCGGACGACCCGATCGTCGTGCTGAACGGCGACGTCCTTACCGGCCACGACCTGCCCGCTCAGGTGGACCTGCACCGGAAGACGGAAGCGGCGGTGACGCTGCACCTGGTCCCGGTGGACGACCCGAGCCGGTACGGCTGCGTGCCGACCGATGCGTCCGCGCGGGTTACCGCGTTCCTCGAGAAGACGCCCAACCCGGTGACCAACCAGATCAACGCGGGGTGCTACGTGTTCCGCCGGTCCGTCATCGACCAGATCCCGGTCGGCCGGGTGGTATCGGTGGAACGGCAGACCTTTCCCGGCCTGATCGAGGCCGGCGCGGTGGTGATGGGCTATGCCGAGGCCGCGTACTGGCTGGACGTCGGCACTCCCGAGGCGTTCGTGCGCGGCTCGTGCGACCTCGTGCTCGGCGAGCTGTCCTCGACCGCGCTCCCCGGCCCGACCGGCGAGTCCCTCGTGCTCGGCGACGCCAGCGTGGCCGCCGACGCCCGGCTGACCGGAGGCACCACCATCGGCCACCGGGCCGTCGTCGAGGCCGGCGCGGTTGTCGAGGGCAGCGTGGTCTTCGAGGGCGCCACCATCGGCGTCGGCGCCTTGGTCCGTAACAGCATCGTCGGCTACGGCGCGACGATCGCCGGCACCACCACGGTGGGCGGCGCGACCGTCCGGGCGGCGGCGATTGACGGCGTGGTTATCGGTGATGGCGCTTACGTGGGGCCTGGCAATGAGTTGCTCCGGGGGCTGCGGCTGTGGCCGGGCATGCGCCTCGAGGCGACGTCGGTGCGGTTCTCGACAGACGCTTAAGAGTATCTGCGCTGCCGCAGATCGTCCCAGTTAGGTCGATACGCTGCGACGCCGGAGGTAGTGCCGGGGTCGCGGGGGCGGTGGGGTGCTTCCCGCACTGTCGGCAATGCTCGGGGCGGGACTCTGGTGCCGGCTGCTGCCGACGTTCACCCGGGTTCAGCGCTCTCGCCCGCAGAAGCGCGAGTGCAGCGTTTTCTTGTGCAGAAGCGAGCACAGCGTTTTTCTTGTGCAGAAGCGAGTGCAGCGTTCTTGTGCAGATAACAGCAAGAAGTAGTTGAATCGCGTCTCGTGTCCCGCAGCTTTCTATCAGTTTTGACCACTCATTTTCGCCTTCCTATCAGTTTTTGCTGCCTATATCGGGATAAATCGGACATAGAAGTGGTCAGAACCGATAGGAAGATGGATGAAGTGGTCGGAACCGATAGGAAGACGAGGACCTTCCGGAAGATAACAGCAAGAAACGTGCAGCGCCTAGCCCGAATGACGGGAACCTTGCCGTTGACCGTCCGCCGCCTTCCCGAAACCTGAGCAACGAGCCCGCCCTGGAGTACCACTGACTGCTCCTCCACCCCCGAAGAGAGCAGGGGGACGGCGATTGGTGCGCCACCGCGCGTTCGGTCCCCGGATCGGGGTTAGGCTCTGTCGCACATCTTGGGATGGTGACGACCAAGGCCGGCCCGCCTGGCAGCGACAATCGGCCGGCGAGGCAGGGGGGCGAACGCGCTGGGCTCACGCCCGCGCTCCGCTTCGGGGAACGGGGCTTGCGGGATAGGTCGGGTTACTCCGGTCTGGCCTAGCCGGGCGCGAGCGGTCATCAGGTCCGTCATATCGTTGACGCGCCCGGCGAACCCTAGGTCCAGGGGCCGGTGGCGCTGACGGGCCGGGCGGGCTGCTGTCGGGGATCATCGGGCAGGTAATGGAAGCTGGGCTGGCGGCGCAGCTCGGCGGGCCCGATGGTGGCTGGGTCAGGCGGTACGCAGCGCCTCTGTGGGCGACAACCGGGCGGCGCGCAGCGCGGGGAGCAGGCCGGCGATGGCGCCGATGGCGATGGCGGCGCCGATGCCGCCGCCCCAGGCGAGCGGCGGGATGACGATTGCCCAGTGCTTGGCGCTGGCGTAGATGGCGGTAGCGAGCGCGCCGGCCGCGATGCCGGCCGCGCCGCCGAGGAGCGCCAGCAGCACCGCCTCGAGCAGGAACTGGGTGCGGATGCTGCCCCCGGGTGGCGCCGAGGGCGCGTCGCAGCCCGATCTCGGAGCGGCGCTCGAGGACCGAGATGACCATGATATTCGCCACCCCGACGCCGCCGACGAGCAATGCGACCGCGCCGAGGGCGAGGAACAGGCCGTTCAGCGCGGACTGGGCGTCAGCACGGGCGACAAGCGCGTCTGATGGCTGGCTGACGTTGACCTCGCCGGGGTCCTCGGGATCGGCGGTCGACGCGAGAACGGAGTCAACGGCGTTGACCTGATCCTGTCTGGGAACGGACGTAGATCGTCGGACGGGTGTCCGGCGAAGCCGAGGTACTTTTCCGCGGCGGGAAACCCGACGAGCACGGAGGAGTCGATCTCCGGCGCCAGCACGGCCGGGTTGAGGATGCCGACGACGTAGAACCACAGGTTGTCGATCCAGATGCGCTCGCCGGAGATAGACCCGGTCGATGCCGAGGCACTGGGCGGCCTGCGGCGCCGAGGACGGCCACCGGCTCGTTCTGCGTGGCCGCGTTCAGGTAAGAGCCGTGCGCCACGCTGGCGCCCACGACGGGCAGCAGGCCGCAGGCTGGCCGCCTGCGACGTTGAGCGCGTTGGTGTCGACGGCCGGGATGAACGGGCTGCGGTAGGCGTCGACACTCGGTGGCCCCGGTGTCCTGGACCGCGGTGACCGGGCCGATTCGGCCGATCATGCGCCGGCGCCGACTTCGGAAGTTCAGCGGTCTGGCCGACCAGGGTCTGCCCGTTGGTCACGGTGAGCAGGTTGGTGCCCAGCGCGTCGATCTCGGCGAGCAGGCCGGCTTGGACGAGGACTGGACAGGCCGAGGACGGCGACGATGGCGGCGACCCCGATGGCGATGCCCAGGGCGGACAGTGCGGCACGCAGCCGCCGGGTGCGCAGCCCGACGCTGGCGACGCGCGCGAGATCGGCGGGCCGCAGCCTGGACGGAGTGAGGGTGGTGGCCGTGGTCATAGCGGAGCCTTCCTCGTCGCTGGCTTGGCTGATGGACGATGCGAGCTCATGGCCGTGCTCCCTGCGTGGTGTCGCGCGACGATGCGCCCGTCGAGCATCTCGACCTGGCGGGGCATGCGGGCGGCGAGGGCGTGGTCGTGCGTGATGATCGACGATGGTGGCGCCGTCGGCGTTGAGCTCCTCCAGCAGGGCGACGATGGAGCGGCCGTTGGCGCTGTCGAGGTTCCCGGTCGGCTCGTCGGCGAGCACGATCGCCGGGCGGCCGACCAGCGCGCGGGCGATCGCTACCCGCTGGCGCTCACCGCCGGACAGCTGGGTCGGGCGGGCGGCCCCCGGTGGCCGAGCCCGACCCTGTGCCAGCGCGCGCATGGCCTGCCTGCGGCGCTCGCGCGGCCGGTGTTCCGGCGTAGAGCAGGCCGTCGGCGACATTGTCGAGCGACGGTGGCGTGCTCGGCGAGGAAGAACTGCTGGAAGACGAAGCCGATCCGGGTCGCGCGCAGGGCCGCGAGCTCCCGGTCGGTGAGCTGGGCGACGTCCAGGCCGGTGATCCGCGACCGGACCCGGAGTCCGGGCGGTCGAGGGTGCCCATGAGGTGCAGCAGCGTGGACTTCCCCGAGCCCGACGGGCCGACGATGGCGACCAGCTCGCCCTGCCTGATGCTGCAGGTCGATTCCGGCCAGCGCCGGGACCGGGGGGTGGCCGGGGTAGGTCCTGGTGCACCCCGGCCAGCTCCAGCACCGGCCGGGCGGCGCCGCCGTCCATGCTCGGCCAGGCCCGCCGCGGGACCGGGCACGGCCATCTCGGTGCTCATAGCGCCGGGACCACGACGTGCTGGCCTGCGTGCAGGCCGGTCCCGCTGACCTGGACGGTGCCGGCGGCGTCATCGAACAGGCCGAGGGTGACCGCGACCAGCTCGTGGGTACCGCCTGGCTCGACGACCTCGACGGCGTACCCGCCCGCCTCCCCGCCAGCGAGACCAGCGCGTCGACCGGGACGATCAGGACGCCGGAGACGGTGGCGGTGGTGATTGACACCTGCACCGGCGCCTGGTCCAGGTGCCCGGTCGCGGCCGGGTCGGACGGTGTGACGTCGACGGTGATGACCGGCGTGCTCGAGGTCCCCCCGCTGCTCGGCGGCGTGGTGGCGATGGTGCCCGCGTAGCTCACGATGCCCGGCGTGGTCTGGTTGTCGGGCAGCGTGATGGAGACCTTGTCGCCGTCCTGGACGTAGGACTGCTCGGAGGCGTCCAGCGCGATCGAGACCTGCCGCCTCGGTCGAGGTGGCCTGCAGCACCGGGCTGCCTGGCCCGGCCTGGGCGCCGAGCTGGGCGCTGATCGTGGTGACCCGGGCCGCCGAGGACAGGAACACCGCCTGGCCCAGCGCCAGGGACCCGGTCTCGGTGATGCCCAGGTGGTCCTGGTACAACTCCAGCGCGTACGCGGTCTCCGCGCTGAAGTAGTCGGAGGCCGGGGTCAAGCTCCGAGCTGGTCGCATAGCCCGAGGGCCACCAGGTTGTGCGTTGAGCTGGCGCACGTCGGCGCCGGTCATCCCCTCCGACAGCGACCGGTAGGCCGGGACGTCCCGTACAGCAGGACGACCGGGAGCCCCGTCGACCTCGTACAGCACCTGGCCGCGGCGGATGACCTGCCCGGCCGCCGGCAGCTGCGTGATACACGCCGGTGGCCTGGTTCAGCACGCTGTAGCTGCCCGCGTATCCGAGTGTCGCGCTCACCTGCTGCTGCGAGGACAGCGACCCGAGGGCCACCGTGGCCAGCGCCGTCGGGTAGGCGTTGTCAGCCACCCCGCTGGGCGGTTGCGAGTCGGCGCGGAACGCTCCGGCCGCCCACGCCGCTCCGCCGCCGGCCGCGGCCAGCACCACCGCCGTGCCGGCGGCCAGCGCCGCCCGGCGCCGCCGGTGCCTGGCCTGCTGCGCCGCCGCGCGCCGGGGTCCATGCCCTGCCCCGGGGCCCGGCCGAGCTCGGCTGCCTCCGCTGAGGTTGCGGCGCTCATGACGAGGACCCCGGGCCGCCCAGGCCGGACAGCTGCATGCAGGTCGACTGTGCGTTCTGGAACGTCGGCGACGACGGGTTGACCGTGGAGGTCCCGGAGAACCCGCCGTTCTTGTTCGGGTCAGGGAAGTCCGGCACCCCGTGCGACCGCATGCACTGCGCGAACTTCAGCTCCTTGGCCAGGTTCGCCCGACGCCGGAGTTCGCCGTCCCCCCGCCCCGCAGGCTCGAGCACGCTTGCCGCGCCGACTGGTACTGCGGCGAGTTCTGGTCCACCCCGTCAGCCGCCGTGATGCTGAACCCGCACCGACCCGTTCTGCACCGTCGGGTCAGGGAAGTCCGGCACCCCGTGCGACCGCATGCACGCGGCGTACTCCAGCGCCTCCGCCGCCCCCGACACGGTGGCCGACGCCGACGCCGACGCGCGACGGCGAGGCCGGACGCCACCCCCGCCACGCCCGGACCAGCCGACCCGCCCGAGCACCCCGCCGCCAGCACCCCGGCAACCGCCAGCGCAACAGCAAGGCGGGCCCGCACGCCGGACCCTGTCCCCGCCCCGCGCAGCCGAAGCCATCCATGGCATCGCGAACATTACGCACTCCCTGACTCGAAACGAACACCACCCGGCCCGGGCGGCCGCGTACAACAAGTCCTACCGTCGCCCCGGTGACACCACGGTGACAAATTGCCGATGACCAAAAAGGCATCCGGAGATCGGCAGTATCAGCGCACGCGACATGCTGAGGAATTGCCATTCAGGCAACGCGCGGAGGATGAATTCGGGCGGACTGAAGGCCGGATAGCGCGGATAGCGCTTTCTTTCCGGCGGGGTTCCTGCGCGACTTGGTCAGGCGGAACCTGGATCCAGACGGCTCCGTCGTCTGCGCGCCTGCCGCTGGCGTCTTGCCTCCTGGCAGGCCAGGAGGGATCTCCGGGAAGCGGGCCTGTATCTCGAGTCCGCCGCCGGGCACGGGCATGCGCGCTCAGCTGCGCGTCATGGGCACCGGCGATCGCCTTAACAATGGATAGGCCAAGGCCAAGGCCATTGTGGCCGCCAATGCGATCGGCAGCAAGCCGCTGGAATGGTTCGAATAGCCGCTTGACTTCCGCTGGCGGGATCACGGGACCGGTATTCGCGACCGACAATATAGCTTTGCCGCCCGACATTCCGGTCGCGATTTCGATCCAGCCGCCGGGGATGTTGTGCACGATGGCGTTGGCCACCAGGTTGACGGCAAGCCGCTCGGCCAGGCGGGCATCGCCCAGGGCAGGCGCCTCGGCGAGCCGGGCATGACAGCGCAGTCCCCGGCCCTGCGCCTCAGGCTGCCGCGTCTGGAGCACGTCGCCGACGACGGCGGACAGGTCGACCGGCTCCCGCAGGTTGAGCCCGCGCTGGCTCTGCGCCAGGGTGAGCAGGGCGTCGATCAGCCGTTCCTGCTGCTCGCTGGCTACGAGTACCCGTGCACAGGCCCTTTCGAGTGAATCGACCGTGCGTCCCGGCGTCGTCCAGCGCCACCTCGATGAAAGCCCGCTGCCGCGCCAGCGGGGTGCGCAGCTCATGAGAGGCGTTGGCGACGAACTGGCGTTGCGCATCGAAGGCCCGCTCAAGACGCCCGAGCAGCCCGTCGAAGGTATCGGAGAGCTCCCTGAGCTCGTCATCCGGGCCGGTCATCGCCAGGCGCTCGTGCAAGTTGCTGGCGGAGATGCGCCGGGCCGCTGTCGTGATCATCCGCAGCGGGCGCAGCATCCTACCGGCAACCAGCCAGCCAAGCCCGACGGAGATCACCGTCATGACCGCCAGGGCGATCCCGGACATCGACCAGGAGGCTATGCAATGCGGCAGCGCGCTCCGCAATGGCCTGCGCCTGAGCCGCCAGGGCTGCCGTCTGCTGCGGCCCCGGCAGCAGGCCAGGGCCGCCATGGCCCGTGCCCGAGCGCGGCCAGGCCGGTCACCGGGAACCTGGTGTCCGCCAGCCAGTAGGTGAGACCAAGCAAACCAGTCCCCGACGCGAGGAACAGGCCTCCGTAGACCACGGTCAGAGTAGACCCGGAATCCGCGGCGCCGGGCCACAGGCCCAGGCTGGTCAGGGAAGCCCGCCATCTCCCCTGTCCTCAGATGCGGTAAACCGTGGACCGGCGGTCTGGACAACCGGCGGATCCCCGAGCTTGCGCCGCAGCCGCCTGACCGTCACCTTGACAACGGTGCTGAACGGGTCGGCCATCTCGTCCCACACCCGCTCCAGCAACTCCTCGGCAGAGACGACCCGGCCCTGGGCAGCGAGCAGCAATTCCAGCACGGCGAGCTCCTTCCGGGTCGAGATCCAGCCGCTTGCCGCCGCGGTAAGCCTCCCGCCGGGAGGAGTCGAACGCCAGGTCGCCGTGGACCAGGATCGGCGGCAGCGCGGGCTCGGCCCGGCGCAGCAGTGCGCGGATACGGGCAGCCAGCTCGGCAAGGGCAAACGGCTTGGGAAGGTAATCGTCGGCGCCCTTGTCCAGCCCGTCCACCCGGTCTTCCACAGAAGCCGAAGCGGTCAGCATCAGCACCCGGGACCGGCACCCGGCCGGCGGCGATCTCGGCACATACATCATCGCCATGCAAGCCCGGCAGATCCCGGTCAAGGACCACCACGTCGTAGTTCGTGAACAGCGCCCGGTCCAGCCCGCCGCGGCCGTCGAAGGCAACGTCAACGGCCAGCTGCCGCCTGCGCAAGAAGACGGCGATCATCTCGGCAAGCTCCGCGTCGTCTTCGATCACCAGCACCCGCATGATCACTCCTGTCCGCTGCCGCCGCGCATCGGCGCCCCTTACCCGCACCTTGAGGCCGTCGCCACGACGCGGGCCGCGACAGTCAGGTAGCTCATCATCCCTGCCGCACGGTTACACCAGAGTGACATAACCTCACGGATAAACCGCCAGCGCGGGAGCCGCCATGCGCCAAATGTAAGTAAGCACCGGTCGGCAGGCTGCCAGCCATCCGCCTGCCCAGGTACCCACGCACTGGCATCGGTCCGCCACGACCTCATCCGCGCCCCCCGCCCACATGATCACGAACCGCGGCGGGGCTGGAAAGAAGACCTACGGCGCCGATAAGCCGCTAATGGTGAGCGTGGCTTGCACCGGATCGCACGGCTCGCCCAAGGGCACATCGACGCCATAGCCAAGGCCAGAGGCGCGACGCCCGTAGAGTGAGAACGCCGTAAAGGTGCCTGGTGCCCGCCCACGCTGACGCGTCGGATTGCCCGGTTCTGGCCTGACCGGGGCCTTAGCATGGGGCTCGTGGGTGCTGCGGATGGCTGAGCCGGTGCTGGAGCTTGACTGGCGGGCGCCCTTTGCGGTTGACGTCGGCATGACGCTTGGCGTGCAGGGGCGCGGCAAGGGGGATCCGACGTACCGGGTCGACGAGGCGGGCGCCATCTGGCGGACGTCGCTCACCCCTGATGGGCCGGCCACGATCCGGGTGCTGCCGAGTGCCCCCACTTACAGCACACCTACCTCCGCCTCAACCATCGCTGGTGTCAACTCCACCACACCCATCTCCACTTGCACCGTGATCTCCACCTCCATCGTGGCCTCCGCCACCACTCCCGCCTCTACGCGGATGCGGGCGTGGACCGGGGGGTCGGAGGCGGGGTGGGTAGTTGGGCCGCACGACGGCTCACCGGATGGGGTTTCGGTGTCGACGCGGGTGCGGGCGCAGGCGTGGGGGGCGGGAGCGGAGTGGTTGCTTGGGGCGCTCCCTGGGGCTCTCGGGGTTTATGACGATGTTTCCGGGTTCGATCCGTCGGAGCACCCGCTGATCCGGGACTCTGCCCGCAGTAATCCGGGGTTCCGGTTGGGCCGGTCCGGGCGGCTGATGGAGGCGCTTGTGCCGGCGATCCTCGAGCAGAAGGTCGTGATTCTGGAGGCGCACCGGGCCTGGCGGATGCTGCTGTCCAAGTTTGGCACCGAACCGCCGGGGCCCGCGCCGCGGGGGATGCGCGTCTTCCCTGACCCGAAAACGTGGCGGCGCATTCCGTCCTGGGAGTGGCACCGGGCCGGGGTGGAGGGCGTCCGCGCCGAGACCATCATCAGGGCCTCGACGGTGGCCGGCTCGCTTGAGCGGCTGCTCACGCTATCCCACGAGGAAGCCGACCGCAGGCTGCAGACCATCCCCGGCATCGGGACATGGACCTCGGCCGAGGCCAGGCAGCGGGCGGCGGGCGACCCGGACGCGGTCTCCGTCGGCGACTACCATCTGAAGAACGTCGTCGGCTGGGCCCTCGCAGGAAAAGACCGCTCAAGCGACGAGGAGATGCTGGCGCTCCTCGAGCCGTTCAAGGGGCACCGGCACCGGGCCACCCGGCTCATCGGCCTCAGCGGTGCCCGGCCTCGCCCGGGCGCAGGCCCGAACCGCTACGGCGGCCGTTCCGGCGGACCGCAGCGCCGCGGCCCGAGGATGTCCGTCCGTGACTACCGCGGCTTCTGACCACCGCTGCGTGAGTGGTCAGCCACCAGTGAACCCTGCGGGTCTCGTCGCCCAGGATGGCTTCTGCCCGCTCGCCGATACCGGGGCGAGGCGCGTGGTCTGCCAGGAAGTCTGCCCGGAGAGTGTCGTAAGGTTCACGTTATGAGCGCTCCGGGCATCGGCCAGGCTGGAAACGACGGTGTCAGCGAGGCGGCTATGCGCCAGGCGTTGGCCCGGGCCCGGGACGGCCAGGAGCTCGACCAAGCCGAGGCGGCGGTCCTGCTCTTGGCGAGGGGCGACGATCTCACCGCGTTGCTCGGCCACGCGGCGCGCACGCGGGACGCCGGGCTCGAAGCAGCCGGGCGGCCTCGTGTCATCACCTACTCGAAGAAGGTCTTCATACCGCTCACCCGGCTGTGCAGGGACCGCTGCGGGTACTGCACGTTCGCGACCGTCCCGGGGAGGCTGGACAGCGCCTTCCTCAGCCCGGACAAGGTCCTCGAGATCGCCCGGCAGGGCGCGGCCCTCGGCTGCAAGGAAGCCCTGTTCACTCTGGGTGACCGTCCAGAGGCCCGATGGAAGCCGGCCAGGGAGTGGCTGGACGCGCACGGCTACGCCGACACGCTCTCCTACGTCCGGGCGATGGCAATCCGGGTCCTGGAAGAGACTGGCCTCCTCCCGCACCTCAACCCGGGCGTCATGAGCTGGCAGGATTTCCAGCGGCTGAAGCCGGTCGCCCCGTCCATGGGCATGATGCTCGAGACGACGGCCGCGCGCCTGTTCACCGAGAAGGGCGCTCCGCACTTCGGCTCGCCCGACAAGGAACCGAAGGTCCGCCTGCAGGTCCTCGAAGACGCCGGGCGAAGCAAAGTGCCGTTCACCACCGGTATCCTCATCGGCCTCGGCGAGACCCGCCAAGAGCGCGTCGACGCGATCTTCGCCCTGCACAGGGTGTCCCGCGAGTACAACGGCATCCAGGAAGTCATCGTGCAGAACTTCCGGGCCAAGCCGGACACGAAGATGCGCGATACCCCTGACGCCGAGCTTGCCGACCTCGCCGCCACTATCGCGGTCACCCGCCTGGTTCTCGGGCCGGGCGCCCGCATTCAGGCCCCGCCGAACCTCGTCGGCGACCAGTACCAGCTCATCCTGGACGCCGGGATCGATGACTGGGGCGGTGTCTCCCCGCTCACCCCGGATCATGTGAACCCCGAGCGTCCCTGGCCGCAGATCGAGGAACTTGCGCGGGTCACCAAGAACGCGGGCTTCACGCTGCGCGAACGCCTGACGATCTATCCGCCGTACCAGCGGGAGCCGTGGCTCGACCCGCGCGTCGCGGCACACGTCGCCGCCCTCGCCGACCCCGACGCGACCGGCCTCGCGGACGAGGCCGCGATCCCGCGTGGCCGCGCCCGGCCGGAGCCCGCTGGCCAGATCCTCGCCACCGGTACCCAGTCCCACTCCCGCTTATGCTGAACTCGTGAGTCAAGGCGTGACCGACACGGGTCTCCCGTCACCTGCCCGAGTCGGCGAATGGCTGCGCGCGGCGGCCGCGGATCCGGCCGCGCTGCCCGACGAAGGCTATGAATCGCTGCTCGGCGCGGACGGTCCGCAGCTTGAAGAACTATGCGAGCTGGCCGACTCGCTCCGCGAGCGGGCAGTGGGCAACGCGCTCACCTATGTCGTGAACCGGAATCTCGACACCTCCGCCGTGTCCGGCCGCGACCAGAGGTCACGGGAGCGGCTGGCCGCGCTGGTGGCCGAGGCGACTGAACTCGGTGCCACCGAGATCTGCCTGCAGGGACCGCTGCCGTCCGGCTCCGACGACGATTACCTGGATCTCATCGCCGCTGTCAAAGCGACCGCGCCCCGGATCCATCTGCACGCTTTCCGTGCACCGGAGCTGCTCGACGGGGCGGCCCGTCGCGGGATGCCGCTGGCGGAGTTCCTCCTCGCCGCCCGCGAGGCGGGACTCGGCTCGGTTCCCGGTACTGCCGCGCGCATTCTCGACGACCAGGTGCGGGCCCGCATGAAGGGCGGCCCGGACCTTCCGGTGTCCCAATGGGCTGAGGTGATCGAGGCCGCGCACCGGGCCGGGCTGCCCTCGACGTCCACCGTGGTCTTCGGGCATATCGAGACCCCAGCGCACCAGGTCGCGCACCTGCGGCTGCTGGCCGGGATCCAGGATCGTACCGGTGGGTTCACCGAGTTCATCGCCATGCCGTTCGTCCCCGCCGCCGCCGCGGTCACCGCCCCCGGCCTGGTCGCGGCGGTCGTTCCCGGTCCCTCCTGGCGGCAGGCTCGGGCCGTGCATGCCGTGGCACGGCTGATGCTGCATGAGCGCATCGGCAATATCCAGGCGGCCTGGCCCAAGTTCGGTCTGTACGCGTCGGTTGAGCTGCTGCGGGGCGGCGCCAACGACCTCGGCGGCCTGCTGCTCGACGGCCGTCTCGCGCCGGACGCGGGGGCGGAGGCCGGCCTCGTCCTGACCCTCGACGACATCGGGAGCGTCGCGCGGGAACTCGGTCGGCCGACTCCGGCAGCGCACCACCGGATACGGCAAGGTCCTTGCCGGTGCGTGACGACCGCGGGGTGGCGGCGGTGGATGTTCTGATCGTCGGCGCGGGCTTTGCCGGCATCGGCATGGGCATCCAGCTCGCGCGGCGGGGCCGGGAATCGTTCGTCATCATCGAGCAGGCCGACGATGTCGGCGGGACGTGGCGGGACAACCGCTATCCCGGCGTGTCCTGCGACATCCCCTCGCACCTGTACTCGTTCTCCTTCCGGCCGAATCCCGGCTGGTCCCGCGTGTTCGCCGAAGGGCGCGAGATCCATGACTACCTGCGCGCCTGCGTTCGGGCGGAGGGACTCGACGATCATCTGCGATTGAACTGCGCGCTGTCGGAAGCGCAATGGACGCAGGACAGTGCGCGCTGGCTCGTCCGCACCACGAGGGGCGACTTCTCGGCCGCTAACCTGGTCATCGCCACGGGCCGGCTGTCCGAGCCGAAGATCCCGCTCATTAAGAACCTGGACGGTTTCGGGGGACGCTGGTGGCATTCGGCCCGCTGGAACGCGAAGGTGTCCCTAGTCGGCAAGCGCGTTGGACTGATCGGCACTGGAGCTTCGGCGATCCAGATCCTGCCGCGGCTGGCGGCCGAGGCGAGCGAGATCGCCGTCTTTCAGCGCTCTGCCCCGTACATCCTGCCGCGCGGCGACCGGGAGTACAGCCGGGAAGAGATGGAACGCTTCGCGGCTGACCCGGGAACAGTCACCGCGCTGCGGGACGAGCTATTCGCCGAGGCTGAACGCGGCATCGGGGCCCGGCAGCGGCGGCACCCGGACATTGACCTGCTCCGCCAGCGGGCTCTTGACCATCTCGCCGCCTCCGTCCGCGACGCGGATCTGCGCCGTCGGCTGACTCCTGATTACGAGATCGGCTGCAAGCGAATCCTGTTCTCCGATGACTACTACGCCGCATTGCAACTCGGTCACGTGCGGCTCGAGCCGACCCCGTTGGCCCGGATCGCGGACGGCAGCGGCAACGTCGGGGGTCTCGGCAGCCGCATCGCGATCGCAGCCAGCGGGAACAGCTACGAGCTTGACGTGCTCGTGCTCGCGACGGGATTCAACTCCACCCGCCCGTCCATCGCCGGGCACATCCGCGGGCGCCGCTCCCGGCTGCTGGGCGAAGAGTGGAGCAACGGCATGGCCGCGCACGCGTCCACCACCGTGCACGGCTTCCCGAACATGTATGTGCTGGACGGGCCGAACGCGGCACTCGGCCACAATTCGGCCATCTACATGATCGAGACGCAGGTCGGCTACGTGCTCAGCGCGCTCGACCATCTCGCGACCAGCGGCGCCGACGCGCTCGATGTCACTGCGGAAGCCGTGCGCTCCTACATGCGCGACATCGACAAGATGGCACAGGACACGGTCTGGGTACAGGGCGGGTGCACGAACTGGTACCGCGACGAGCGGACCGGCCGGGTCACGCTGCTCTGGCCCGACTCGGCGACGTCTTTCCATGACCGCCTCGCAACCTTCGCCGCAGTCTCATACGAGCACCTGCACCAACGTCCTCATTAGCGGACTTCCCTGGTCGGGAGCAGATCCCGAGGATGCCCGGGGTCATCGCTGGGCCGAGCAGAAAATCGCGGTGGCAGGTCTTTCGCCGACTGCCTTGCACCCGCTGGGGTGGCTTCAGGTGGTTTCGGCGTAAACAGCAATGCCGAATCCTGCTATGCGGTCTGCTGTGGAGCAGAGCAGGGTCTTGTACTCGGGGCGGCGCCGGGCGAAGGTCGCGAAACCATCGTGACCCCTGATGTCGTCCACCAGCATGATCCCGCCCGGTGTCATGATTGAAGCCGCATGCTCCATTTCGAACAGCGTGTTCTTGGCGGTGTGCAGGCTATCGTGGATGAACAATTCCACCCTGCCGACCTCTGCGACCAGCGGCGGCAGGCGCTGGTGACTCTCGCCTTCGAGATATGTCCAGCGAGGGCGGCACGAATCAGTGACAGCCACACCCGTCTGCCCGTGCAGCTTGTGGTCGAGCGGATGGGGCAGGTCTATGCTCCACAAGTGCCCCTTATCATTGCGGGCGAGTCCCTCCAGCACGATCCGGCTGCTGATCCCGTGGGCCACGCCGGTCTCGATCACGACCGAAGGCCGGGTATGCCGCACGGCGCACCAGATCGCACTGCAGAGCTCGATATCGGCGTCACTGTACCAGCCATATGTATGACGGCCAGTCCCAAGTCCCTTCGCGGCCAGCAGCTCGCTGATATCCGCCAGCAGGCCATGGACCTGCGCGGCGTCCGGACAAGGCCACGGCGCGCCGAGCAGGGCGTGCAAGTGCTCATACCAGTCATCATCGAAGTCCGACTCCGTCCACGGTGTTTTGCCGCGTTTCTGTCTCCATTCGCCAGGTAGGGCCCTAGCCACTCGTACCGGATGGGCCGGGAACTCTCGCAGAATTGCTCCGAGTTGGCGGGCCCCGTTTTTCGGATTCATTTATTTCGCGTTCCTCGCTCCTATGGCTAGCGGCCCGGTGCCGCTGCGCCTGCTCGTCATCGTTCCCTGGTGGCGGCGACTGGTTGAGGACTGACGGAAGTCGCCGTGTTCCTCTCTCGGCCATAACCCTTCAGGCCTTGACCATAACTAGGTATTACCAAAGTCCGCCATGGCCACCCATCCTCCCGCCATGGCCTCCGAACCTCTCCCCAGGACGAAAGAGCCTTGCTCGTGTGCCGATTGGGGCATTATATGGGTATTTGTTTTCATACGCGGTGTACTTGTCGGTGCGTGGGTCGGTGGTCAGGGCGGCGATGATGCCGGGAGTGGTCGGGGTGACGGTTGGACGGTTGCCCAGATGGTGGCCTGCTTGATGGGGGCGCGGTATAGGACCTGGATGTCGAACGCGGGGTAGACTCCCCAGCGGCCGTCGTGGGCGGCTTCGATGTCGGCGGCGGTTCCCTGGCTGGACCGAGGCAGTCCGGCGCGCCCACGGAGTGCGGCTCGGCCCACGGGTGCCGTCAGTTCGGCGCGGGCATCACTACATCGATCTGGCGCGCGGGTACGTGATGGCCGGGGACTACGCGGGCGGCCTGCGCTGCCTGCAGCAGGCACGCCAGATCGCGCCCCAGCAGACGCGGCATCACCCGATGGTCAGGGAGACCGTGTTCGCGATCGCGTCCGCCCGACGCGGCCGAGACGAACTGAGCGTCTTCGCGTCCTGGCTCGGCATCGACGGATGACCTTCCCCGCGTTCTGCTGTTTCTGTGGCCACCGATAAGGCAGGTGGCCACTCTCACGCGACGGCTGACTTCGGGGATCTAACTTCATCCTACGGCGAACTGGATGTTTACCCCACCCTTCTCGAATTCGCAGATGGCCATTTTGATAGTCGTTCGAAACGGTGTACTTATGGTCTCGTTTCTGCTCGCCGTCCGAGTAGGCTATCCGTACAATAAAGCGCCGTGTGCCGTTGAACTTTATAGGCGGCACTACCGGATCGCCATTTGCATCTGGCTGGTACGGGTAATAGTTAGGGATATCATCATTTCTTTCCGCGAAAAGGGACAGCTCTGCAGTCACTGCGGAGTCGATATCTATAGTCACCTTCCGCTTGCCGTGCTCGTCTGGATCCCTCCGCCACAGCGCCGTTATAGGGTTTCCGGAATCATCGTATAGCCATGCGGTACAGCCTTTCGCCGGCTCTCTCATTACCGGCAACCCCAACTTATGCCGACCGTTGATACGAAGGCCAAGCAGTTCCGTTTGCCCGATTGTTATCCCCAGCCTGCCCGGAATGTTCCTGACAGTTACATGATTAATCTGGAATCCTGCCGGAGCGCCACTACCGCCGCCCGCGCCGCCAACCACTCTCAGTTTCGGGCGCTTGAGATAAACTGTACCCGCCACCCCCAGTATGAAGAAAAAGATACCCGTTATGATCAGCTGGCGTGGCCTGACGTGTGGAAACTTGCAGTTGTCTATACGGCCTGAACGGCACACATAAGACCTTTTAGGGGATATGTCTGCTTTAGGCGTTGGCGGGTCAGGGTGGTTTGGAGGTTAGCGGGTCAGGGTGAAGGCGGCCGGGTCGCGGGATGGGCGGTCTGGCGCAGTGGCGGCCGGGTGGCCGATCGCTACCGCGCCCATGGGGAGCCAGCCAGGCGGGAGGTCGAGGGCGCGGGCGGCGATGCCCTGGCAGAACAGGGTGGACGAGATCCAGGCGGAGCCCAGGTTCTCGACGGCCAGGGCGACCAGGAAGTTCTGCACGGCCGCGCCCGCGGAGACGGTGAACATGTCTCGTTCGGCCTGGGCCCGGCGGCTGTCGGGGTAGGCGTGCGCGGCCGACAGTTCCAGGCAGGGGATGACGATCAGGGGGGCGTCGCGCAACGGCAGGCCGCGGCGGGTGCGGCGGTCGATCTGCTCCTCGGTGAACCCGTCGCCGCGCAGGTCCGCCACCCACGCGTCCCGCATCGCGTCAAGCAGGGCCGTCCTGGCGGTCGCGGACGACACGATCACGAACCGCCAGGGCTCGCTGTGATGCGGCGCAGGGGCGGTGAGCGCGGCTCCGATCGCGCGAGAGACGGCGTCCGGATCGACCGGCTGCGCGGTGAACGAGCGGACCGTGCGCCTGGCGGGCAGCACATCGGCCGCGCCGAGCCGGAACATGTCCTCGCTCGCCACCCGGACCAGCGCCCTGGCGCCCGGGCCGTCATCCTCGGTGACCAGGGCAGAGAGCCCCCGCGCGACCGCGACCGGTATCTGCAGCGCCTTGCTCTTGACCAGGTCCCCGGCGGCGGCGATCTCGTCGGCCACCGCGGCCATGGTGACCTCCAGGGTGTTGCCGAACGTGTCCTGCTCGCCCCGGTGGTCCCGTACCGGGAGCATCCCGGCGGCGCCGACCGCGGTGTCGGTCTGCCCGGCGCGCCACGGCCGGCCCATGGTGTCGGTGACCACGATCCCGACGGTCACGCCGAGCCGGGCGCGCAGCGCCTTGCGCAGCCGTCGGGCGGACTCGTCGGCGTCCTGGGGGAGCAGCACCACGGTGCCGGGGGCGGTGTTGGACTCGTCGACTCCGGCGGCGGCCATCACGAACCCGTGCCTGGTCTGCGAGATCGTCGTCGCCCCGCGTCTGGCCACGACGCGCACGGTCTCCGCCGTGATCGCGTCCTCGCGGGACATCACGGCGACCCGGCCCTCGGCCTTGCTGACCACCTTCGAAGTGACCACGAGGATGTCGCCGTCGAGCAATCCCGGCCCACCCGGGGCGCTGGCGGCCTCCGCGATCAGCGCTGCCAGGTCATCCCCGGGCGAAATTTCCGGAATTCCGGAAATGCCGGAAATGTGAAAGTGGGGGTAAGGGCCCGACAGGGAGTCGGGGGCCGACGTCATCAGGCTAGCTCCTGGGCGAGGTCGATGGCGGCCTGGGCGATCGCCGCCGTCGAGGGCACGTCGCGCATGTAGAGGGGGAGCGCGCGCACCGCGATGCCGGCCAGCGCCGGGTCGTCGGCCGCTGCCTTGTCCTGCTCGTCGACGAGCCATCCGTTGAGGAGCCCGGCGCCGTAGTGCGCCGCAACGGCGGTGGCGGTCGTCTCGACCCCGATCGTGGTCAGGCAGACGTCGGCCATGCCGCGGACAGGCGCCCCGCCGATGATCCCGGAGACCGCGACCACGGTCTTGGCCGCGACGGCGTCCCTGATGCCCGGGACGGCGAGGATCGGGCCGATGGAGACCACCGGGTTGGACGGCGGGAACAGCACGAAGTCGGCCTCGGCGATGGCCTCGAGCACGCCGGGCGCGGGCGCCGCCTCGGCCGCGCCGACCGGGATGATCGCCGACGCCGGGACCGCCGCGTGCAGCCGGACCCACCACTCTTGGAAGTGAATCAGCTCGGTCGCGGCCGGGTTGGCGTCGCTGGAGATCCGGACATGAGTTTCGATCTTGTCATCGGACATCGGGATCAGCTCCACGCCCGGTCGCCACCGCTCGCAGAGCGTCCGCGTGACCGCGGAGAGCGGCAGGCCGGACGCGAGCAGCTGGCTGCGCAGGATGTGCGTGGCGAAGTCGCGGTCGCCGAGCGTGAACCAGGACGGCTCCGCGCCGTAGGCGGCGAGCTCCTCCCCGACGCTGAACGTCTCGTCCGCGCGTCCCCAGCCCTGGTCAGGGTCGATGCCGCCGCCGAGGGTGTACATCACCGTGTCGAGGTCCGGGCAGACACGCAGGCCGAACAGGGTGATGTCGTCGGCGGTGTTGCCGATGACGGCGATCTTGGCGTCGGGGGCGGCCGCGACCAGGCCGCGGAGGAAGCGAGAGGCGCCGACGCCGCCGGCGAGCACGGTAATCCGCATGAGTTAATTATCCCCCGACGAGGCTGTTTCCTCGCACGGCGGGGCTCCCGCCCCTTGGCCCCCGTTCCCCCCGGCCCCCGGGACCTGCCGGCGGTTGGCGTTTCGGAGAGTGACGCAGCGGGCGCGAGGCGAATTTTTTTGAAGAACTTACCTCGCAACTTAGACAACCAGGGGGCCAATACCACCTTCTTCGCTTGACGTGAAGCAAGACACGCGGGTGTAATTTCATTGGTGTGATTCTCGCCGTCTCGGGAAGGACGGTGAGCGTCAAGGGGGCTCCACGAGGGGAGGATGCGCTTTGACTGAGGTCATCGTCCCGCTAACGCAGGTTGTTGTCCGTCCGGAAGACGTAGATGACGTGGGTTGGCAGGACCGGGCGCTATGCGCACAGACAGATCCGGAGGCGTTCTTCCCAGAGAAGGGCGGTTCTACCCGGGAGGCCAAGCGGGTCTGCCGGGGGTGCGATGTCCGGGCCGAGTGCCTGGAGTACGCGCTGGAGAACGACGAGAGGTTCGGCATCTGGGGTGGTCTGTCCGAACGGGAACGCCGGCGGATCAAACGCCAGGTGGTCTAGGGGCGGCACGCTTCGGTCGGACTGGGCATCTGCCCGTAATCCTGCCGTCGTCGTGCACTCGATAGTATTGTTCGCAGGGTTCCCGCGGGAGGTCTGATCGCTTCGGCGTGCCTCCACGCGGGGCGGCCCTGACCACCGACCTCCGCGGGACCACGTGTCAACTACTGCACCACAGATCAGGCACACCGTTACCGCGCTGATCGTCGCGCACGACGGCGCCCGCTTGCTGCCCGGACTTGTTCAAGCACTCCAGGCGCAGACCTATCCGGTCGAGCAGGCGGTCGGGGTGGACACGGGAAGCCGTGACCGCAGCGGCGCCGTGCTCGCCGAGCTGATCGGGCGGGACGCGGTCTTCGGCATGGACCGGTCCGCCGGCTACGGCGAGGCGATCGCGGTGGCGCTCAGGCACGCCGCCCGCCGGGGCTCCGGCCGGACCGACCCGAACCTAACCAGGGTTCAGTGGATCTGGCTGCTGCACGACGACTGCGAGCCGGCCCCGCAGGCGCTTGAACGGCTGCTGCGGGCCGCGAGCAAGGACCGCTCCGTCGTGGTGCTCGGGCCAAAGGTGCTCGACGGCCAGGACCGGCGAACACTCCGCGAGGTGGGTGTCTCCATCGACCGGGCGGGACGCCGGGTCACGGGCATCGACCCCGGTGAGATCGACCAGGGCCAGCACGACCACAACAAGGCCGTGCTCGCCGTCGGCTCGGCGGGCATGCTCATCCGGCGCGATGTGTGGGATCAGCTCGGCGGGTTCGACACAAGGCTCCGGCTGTTCCGCGACGACCTTGACTTCTGCTGGCGGGTCCAGGCGGCCGGCTACCGGGTGCAGGTCGTCACCGACGCGGTGCTCTACCACCGCGAGCTGTCCGCGCGGCGACGCCGGCCCGCCAAGGACGGCAGCACGCGGACCGTCGACCGGCGCAACGCCCTCTACGTCCTCGCCGTCAACCTCCCGCTGCTGACGATGCTCGCGGTCGTGGGCGGGGCCGTCGTCGGATCGATCATCAGGGCCGTCTACTTCGCTCTCACCAAGCAGCTCGACATGGCGCGCGCTCACGCCGCCGCGGTCGGCTGGCTGCTCTGCCACCCGATCCGGCTCTGGCAGGCCCGCCGCCGCCGCGCCGCCGGACGAGCGGAGGCCTACGGTGCGGTCCGCACCTTCATCCCGCCCGCGCGCACGTTCTCGCGGGTGGCGGAACGGGTCGCGGGGCTGATCTCGGATGGCCCGCCGCAGGCGTCAGGCGGGCGGCACCAAGCGGCGGCGGAGGAGTCGGAAGAGGACGCCCAGTTCGTCGATACACAGTCGCTGGTGCGCAAGATCATCGGCAACCCCGGCGTTCAGCTTTTCACCGCGCTCCTGCTAGTCGCCCTGATCGCCGAACGGCGGCTGCTCGGCACCAGCCCGCTTGGCGGCGGTGCCCTGGTGCCCGCCTGGGGCGGCTCCGCCGCGCTGTGGCGCGAGTACCTCGCGGGCTTCCACACGGTCGGTCTCGGGTCGACCGCGTCCGCCCCGCCTTACGTGGCGGTCGTGGCGGCCCTGGGCACGGTACTCGGCGGCCAGGCCTGGCTGGCGGTGGACGTGCTGCTGCTCGGCTGCGTGCCGCTGGCCGGGCTGACCGCATACCTGGCGACCAGACGGCTGGTCAAGGCCAACGCGGCGCGGGTGCTGCTCGCGGGGTCGTACGCGCTGCTCCCGGTCGCCACCGGTGCCATCGCGGCCGGCCGCCTCGGCACAGCGGTCGCGTTCACCCTGCTTCCGTTGATCGGGATCAGCGCGGGGCGGATGCTCACCGCCACCCCCAAGAAGGCGCGCCGGGCCGCCTGGGCGGTCGGCCTGCTGGTCGCGTTGGCGGCCGCCTTCGCCCCGCTCGCCTGGATCCTTGCCGTCGTCTTCGCGGTCGCCGTGCTCGCCGCCAGGCGCTGGCTGGTCTCCGCTGACCCGGTGAACGCCGCCATCGTCGTGGTCGTCCCGTTCTTCGTGCTCTTCCCCTGGTCGCTTCATCTGCTGACCGACCCGACCGCGTTCATCAGCGAGGCTGGCGTGCAGACGGCAGGCCTGACCGCGACCGGGCTCCCGCCGCCGGAGCTGCTCGCGCTCAGCCCCGGCGGCCCGGGCGTGCCGCCGCTCTGGGTCACCACCGGGTTCGGGCTCGCCCTTGTGGCCGTGATCCTGCCGACCCGCCGCACGTGGGTGACCGCCGTCGGCTGGTGCGCGGCCATCGTCGGCCTCCTTGCCGCGGTCACGGTGAGCAGGCTGCATGTTCCGACGGACAGCGGCGGCCAGTCGGCCGCGGGCTGGCCGGGGGTGGCGCTCGCGCTCGCGGCGCTCGGACTGCTGCTGGCCGCCGCGCCTGGCGCCGGATGGCTTGTCGAGATTGTTCGGAACTCCTCCGGGGTTTCACCCGACACCGGCAGCGACCCGGTCCCGCGGAAGACGGCGGCCGGGGCCGGCTACGGCCGTTTCCGCCGGATCATCGCTTGTGTCGCGCTTGCCGCCGCCGGGTCCGCGCCGGTGCTCGTCGCCGGGTACTGGGTCAAGGGCGGTGTGCAGGGGCCGGTGGGCAGCGTTACCTCGCCGCTGCTGCCCGCATTCGTCGCCGCGTTGTCCAGCTCGAGCGAGCAGTACCGGACGCTGATCCTGCGTCCCAACGGCAACGTGCTTGACTACGACGTCGTCCGGCAGGGCGACCCGACCCTCGGCGAGCCCGAGCTGCCGGCGGCCACGGCCGCGACGCAGGCGCTGAGCCGGCAAGTCGCGGCGCTCGGCGCCCCGGACGGTGCGGACGCGGGCGATCCCGGTCTGGTGCTCGGCTCGTTCGGTATCCGGTGGGTGCTGCTCCCGGGCCCGATCAACCCCGCCCTCGCTCAGCGGCTCGACGCCGCGGTCGGCCTGGTGCTGCTGAGCACCTCGTCGAGCTATGACCTGTGGCAGGTGGCCGGCCCGGTCGGGCGGGTCCGGGTGATCGCCCCCGACGGCTCGGCGACGGTGCTGCCCTCCGACCTGCTGGGCATGAGCGGGGTCAGCGCCCCGGCCGCGGGCGGCACCCTGGTGCTGGCCGAGCCGTACGGGGGGTGGACCGCGTCACTCAACGGGCGGCCGCTGCGGCCGATCACGACGCCGGTCGAGGGCTGGGCGCAGGGCTTCGCGCTCCCGGCCGGCGGCGGTCAGCTCTCGATCACCAGGAACAACCTGGCCCGTGCGGCATCGCTCCTCGCCGAGCTGGTCGTGCTGCTCGCGGTCTGCGTGCTCGCGCTGCCGGGCAAACGGGCGGACCCGGCGGAAGAGGCCGACGCGCTGGCCGTCCTCCGCGAGGCAAGGGACGCGAACCGAGGCGCGCGCGGCCGGCTCCGCCCGACGCGGGCCGAATCCGCCGCCGCGGCGGCCGGGACCCCCGGCCGCCGCGCGCGGACCCGGCGTCCCGGCGTCGCGGTGGCCGGCCTCGGCGGCGCGACCCGGCTGGTCATGGCGCGCAGGCGCGGCCGCAAGCCGGACGACGGCGACGGCGACTTCGGCGCCGATGAGCTGCCGGAGACCGTTCCGGTGGCGGAGTGGCCTGTCGGCGAGACCGCTGGCGCTCGCGGTGTCGCGGGCCTTGCCGCCCAGGATTTCCCCGGTGACGATGATGAAGATCCAGCCCGGGGCGATCAGGGCCTGAGCGAGCAGGGCGACGGCGACCACGGCCGCGGTGCCCACGGCGAGGAGCGCGCGCCGTGGGGCATGGCGGGCGACTGGGGCAGCGGCGGGCGACGTCCGGACCCGGAGCCGTGGGGTGATGACCCGCGGGGGGCTAGCGTCCGGCCGGGCGCCGCCGAGCAGCGGGAGCCTGTCGGCCAACGGGACGCCGCCGAGCAGCGGGACGCCGCCGAGCGCTGGAGCCAGACAGACCGGACAGGCCAGACGGAGCAGTGGGGGCGCCCGGCGCGGCGCAGCCTCACCGGACCGCATGCCGCTGTGTCGCGCGGCACCGGCCAGCAGCCGCTGCTGCCCCGGGAGGCT
Source organism: uncultured Actinomycetota bacterium (assembly GCA_963844925.1). Classification (GTDB taxonomy): domain Bacteria; phylum Actinomycetota; class Actinomycetes; order Streptosporangiales; family Streptosporangiaceae; genus Trebonia. Next base: position 227,877 of record CAWJQG010000005.1, read on the forward strand.
GCCGCCCCGCCGCACGACTCGTGGGACAGCGGCCCGCAGGCCACGGTATCCCCGGGTCCCCGGACCACCGCGCCGACGCGGACCGGCCCGCAGCAGCCCGTGTCCGGGACCGGCCCGCAGCGATCCGCGCCCTGGCCGACGGGCCCGCAGGCTCCGCTGCCCGCGACCGGATCCGGGCCCGTTGCCAGGCCGTGGGACACCGGTAACCCGGGCGCGCCGACGGGCTGGAATCGCGACACGGGGGAATGGGAAATGCTCCCGTCGCCTGCTGAGCCCGTCTACTCTGACCAGCCCGTTTACCCTGAGCAGCCCGCCTACTCTGACGAGCGCGCCTACCCTGACGAGGGCGCTTATCCGGTTGAGGCCGACTATCCGGTTGAGGCCGACTATCCGGCCCAGCGGCAGACCGCCTCCGCGCCCTGGCCCGTGTCCGCTGGCCCGGATACCTCCGGTGCGGCTAAGCCGGAACGCCACTCGCACCGGGCGAGCAAGCACGGGAAGCCGAGCCGGTGGCGCTGGTCCGCCGACCGCTCCGGCTCCGGCGGTGAGTCCTGATGCGTCGTCTCGCTCTCCTCGGCGCCGTGGTGCTCGCGCTCGCCGTGGTCGTCGCGTTCGCCTGGTCGACGAAGCCGGCGCCGAGTCAGCCCGCCGTCGAGGCGGGGCAGATCGCCGCGGTGACCTCTGTCACCAGGTCCTGCCCGCCGGCGGCGCCGGGCGCGGGGACGACCACGCACATCTCGATGATCGCCGTGCCGTCGCAGGCAGCATCAGCCACGGGCCTCGACCGCCGCGTCGACCGGTCTCGCCACGCTGAGCGCGGTCCCGGCCGCGCCCGCCTCGCCCGCCGCCATCAAGCCGGCCGCAAAGTCGGCCGAGAAGACGTCGACGGGCACCGCGTCGGTGACCAAGAGCGCGCCAGCCGCGTCGGTTACCGTCTCCGAGCCCGGCGCGGCGACGACGGTCACCGCGCCAGCCGATGGCGACGCCGCCGGCACGGCGTTGGCGGTGACCGGCCAGATGGCCGAGGGGTTCGAGGCGGAGCAGGCGACCTCGGCGGGGATGGGCCTGGTGAGCTGCTCGCACCCGAGTTCCGACATGTGGTTCGTGGGTTCAGGGGCGCCGAACGTCCGGCTTTACCTGATGAACACCGGGGCCCTCGCGGCCAGCGTCAACGTGAACATCCTGACCGACACCGGCCAGCAGAACGGGCTCGCAAACGCCATCACGGTCGCCCCGGATCAGGTCATCGAGGAGAACATCTCCCCGTACGTGGTTGGCGCCCAGGCGGTCGCCATGGAGGTTCAGACCAGCTCGGGTCAGGTTGCCGCCTCGGTCTGGGAGAGCGACGGGACGGGCAGCGGTGCCTGGGTGCCGCAGTCGGCCGAGCCGTCGACGACCCTGGTGATCCCCGGCTTGACCGTGGCGAGTAGCGCGGCGCGGCTTTTCGTGAGCGTTCCCGGCCAGACCGATGCGCGGGTGAAGGTGGTCGCCTACACCCCGGCGGGCGCGTTCCAGCAGTTCGCGACCGTCCCTGTGCAGGCATCGGCCTCCGCCACTACCCCGGTGACGCTCAGCTCCCTAGGAGCGTCGGCCGCCGGGCTTGAGCTCACCTCGAATGTGCCGATCGTGGCCGGCGTGCTCGGTGGCCGGCACGGGGATCGGGTCGTTCGCCACCGCAGTCGCACCGGTCACCGAGCAGGGGGTGGTGGCGGGGAACCCGGCCGCCGCCGGTCTCACGGTCGGCCTGCTGCTCACCGCGCCCGCTGCCGCGGCGACGGCCAGCGTCAGCGTCATCAGCGCGGACGGCACGATCACGTCACCGGCCGGCCTGCAGAACGTGACCGTGGCGGCCGGGCGCACGCTCGCCCTCGCGGTGCCGCGGGCGCCCGGTCGGCAGTCGTTCTCGATCGTCCTAAAGCCGGGCGCCGACTCCGGACCGCTCTACGCCGCGCGGGTGGTGACCTCGGGTTCCGGCGGCCTCTCGGCCCCGCTGGTGTCGCTGCTCCCGGTACAAAGCGCCCTCACCGAGATCACGCTCCCGGCCGCCCAGAACTCCTACACGGCCGTCCTCCCCTAGACGGATACGCAGGTGGTTCACGGCACCGGTGATGCAGGTGAGCAGCGCAATATGCCCACAAGATTCGGACATAACGACCCATTGTCGTTATTGTGTGTAGTTCGGGGCGTGGAGCGCCCTAAAGTACACACAATAACGGAAACGGGGCGGGCTGATATGGTGAAATGTCGGAAATTGCGGTTTCTTGGCGATGGTTAGTCGAGGCCGCCTCGGTAGCCGGGGTCGACCGACTCCGGCTCGACGCCGAGGAAGTCGGCGAACTCCTCCACCACAACGTCGAAGACGAGGTCGCTGAGCTCGCCCTCGCTTTCGGAGCGGGCGAGCAGCGGGCGGCGGTAGATGACGAATCTGGTGGGCGTGGCCGGGCGGGAGGGGTCGCCAGGGTCCGGCGACCCCGGCAGGGTTCTGGCGAGGGGGAGCGGGACGCTGTCGTCGGTGAGCTCGTCCGCTTCCGGTACTTCCTGGACGGCGAACTCAACGCCCGCCAGCTCGGCCTCCCAGCGCCCCTCGAGGCGCGCCACGGCGTCGAGCACCATGTCGTCGAACTGCTGCGACCTGGTGCGGTAGAGCGGCACCCCTGGCGGCACCAGGCGGCCCCGCAGGCCCCGCCCGTGCCGGTCGCGCCGCCGGACCCTGGGGGATCGGGCGGGCTGGATGGCGCCGTTCTCACCGCTCTGCACTGTTTCCTCTCCCACCCTCCCACCTTTCTCCGCCCTTCCGCCCTTCCGCCCTCCCCGCCCTTCCGTGGGTGACCCCCATGCCCGCCGTGCGCGGCCGCGCCGGCGCGATGAAAGGCAAGGATATCGGGCCGGCGCGGCCGCGCGAAGACCCCAGGTGCGGCCGGGGCGCGGCGCGGGGCGGCGGGCTGGCCAGCCGGACAAAACGACACGATCGCGAACCGTGCCGGGGTGGTGGCAAAACCGGCTCCGGATAGGTACCGTCAGCCGTTGTGAGCGACAACGAGATCCTGCCGGCGACCCGGGGGGCGGCGTCGGCCGGGCGGTCGGACGACCGCGCGTGCGCTCACACCGATGACGGGGATCACGATGGACAACAGCCGCCGTCGACCGGGCGCGGCCCCGACATGATGGCGGTTCCCCCCACCGATGCTTCCTCCGAGCGACAGCCGGGGCCCAGGGGGGCCAGGGGGAATGGGGGGCTGGAGCCCCCCATGCTGGAAATGGGTGGCCAGGGGGAATGGCGGGCGCCGGGGGTGATCGGGGGCGCCGGGGGTGATCGGGGGCGGGAGCCCGCGATGCCGGAAGGCAGCCCCCCCTGCCGGAAGGCAGCCCACCATGCGGGAAGCCCGAAGCCCGCCATGCTGGAAATAGGCGGGCGGGAGCCCCCCATGCGGGAAATCCTTTCCCCCGGGAGACGACAGGAGGTGGGCTGGTGAATACCCGTTGCTGCTCGCGAACCGCGTGCAAGAAGCCTCCCGTTTACACGCTCACGTACGTGTACAGGGACTCCACCGCAGTGCTGGGGCCGCTTGCGGTCGCAGTCGATCCGCACTCCTGGGACCTATGCGAGATGCACGCCGGGCGGCTGGTGGTGCCGCGCGGCTGGGACGTAGTGCGGTTGCCGCCGGACCCGGCGCAGGAACGGGCCGACGACTTGGAGGCGCTGGCGAACATCGTCCGTGAAGTCGGCCGCCCCGACCGCGGCGTCGGGCCGCGCCCGGCGTCCGCGCAGCCCAGGGCGGTGGCTGGCCAGTCCCGGGCGGCGGCCCAGCCCCGCGCGGCCGCGCAGCCCGGTGCCGCCGTGTCCGAGCCCGTCGGCCAGGGCGTCGAGGTCGGCCGCCGCGGGCACCTGCGGGTGGTGCGCTCAGCGCCGTCCCCGCGGCCGGAAGGGTTAGGGCAGCACTTGATCCTGGTCAAGTCCCCAGAACCTGGCCAGGTAGGAACAGCTCTGCTGCCGTCACCGCTAACCACCTAGCCTCGCCGAGGCCAGGACCGTCCGGGGCCGTCGGCTAGCCGGGAGTAACTCCCGCTAGCTCAAGAGGAACGGTAGCCGGGCAGGAACCCCGATCCCCGGCACCATCGCATCCCCCCATACTTCCGCGACCGATAGGTTTGGTCGTGGGAAGTGTTAAATAAGACTGGATCAGTCAGAAGGCGGGGACGAAGTGAGCGACCTTGACAAGATCTTCAAGGCCTATGACGTCAGGGGTGTCGTCCCTGACGAGCTCGACGAGGCGGTGGCCGAAGCGGTCGGCGCTGCGTTTGTCCGGCTGACCGGGACGAAGACGATCGTCACGCTGCACGACATGCGCCCGAGCAGCGGTCCGCTGGCCGACGCGGTCGGCCGCGGCGCTACGTCCCAGGGCGCGGACGTTATCCGCGGCGGACTCGGCTCCACCGACATGGTGTACTACGCGGCCGGATCGCTCGACATCCCGGGCGCGATGATCACCGCGAGCCACAACCCGGCCCGCTACAACGGGATCAAGCTCTGCAAGGCCGGCGCCAAACCGGTCGGCATCGAGACCGGCCTCGTCGAGATCAAGGAGATGGTCGCCAGCGGCGTCCCGGCCTATGACGGGAAGCCGGGCACGACTACGGAAAAGGACCTGCTCCCCGGTTACGCCGAGTACCTCAAGAAGCTCGTCGACCTCTCCGGCATCCGCCCGCTCAAGGTCGCCGTCGACGCGGGCAATGGCATGGGCGGGTACACCGTGCCCACGGTGTTCGCCGGGCTCCCGATCACCCTCATACAGCTCTACTTCGAGCTCGACGGCTCGTTCCCCAACCACGAGGCGAACCCGATCGACCCGGCGAACCTGCGCGACCTGCAGCGGGCGGTCAAGGAGAACAAGGCCGACATCGGCCTCGCCTTCGACGGCGACGCGGACCGGTGCTTCATCGTCGACGAGCGCGGCGAGATCGTCTCCCCGTCGGTGCTTGCCGCGCTGATCGCGACCCGCGAGCTGGCCCGCGAGCCGGGGGCCGTGGTCATCCACAACCTGATCACCTCGCGCGCGGTGCCCGAGCTGGTCTCCGAGCACGGCGGCACCGCGGTCAGGACCCGGGTCGGGCACTCGTTCATCAAGGCGAAGATGTCCGAGAACAACGCCATCTTCGGCGGCGAGCACTCGGGCCACTTCTACTTCAGGGACTTCTGGTTCGCCGACTCCGGCATGCTGGCCGCGCTCCACGCGCTGGCCGCGCTCGGCCACGACGACCGTCCGCTGTCGGTCATCCTCAGCGATTTCTCCCGCTACCGCGACAGCGGCGAGATCAACAGCGAGGTCGCCAACCAGGCCGCCGCGATCGCGAAGATAAAGAGCACTTATGCCGAACGGGCCGGGGTTACCCTCGATGAGCTAGATGGTCTCACCGTCTCGGGGGACACGTGGTGGTTCAACGTCCGTCCTTCCAACACCGAGCCGCTGCTCCGGCTGAACGTGGAGGCGTCCGATGACGCCGAGCTGGCCGCCATCCGCGACGAGGTACTTGGCCTGATACGCGAAGGCACGGCCCGTTAACTCAGAAGGATTTTGAACTTATGGAACTTGAAGACTGGGTGATGGAGTTCATCATCTGCCCGAAGTGCCACGCCGACCTGCGCGCCGACGACAGCGCGAGCGAGCTGGTGTGCACCGGCTGCGGGCTTGCTTACCCGGTCCGTAACAGCATCCCGGTGCTGCTCGTGGACGAAGCGCGCCAGACGCCGGTGCCGCAGGCAGAGGGCAGCGCGGGGTGAATACGCCCGACGGCGGGGCGGCGCTCGCCGCGCTCCGCCTCGATGACGCCGAGCTCGTCGAGGCGGGCGATCCCGGCGGCATGCTCAGGCAGGTCGCCTCGTCGGCGGCGCAGGTCCGAACCGCGCTGCGCGCGTGCGCGGAGACCGACCTCTCCGAACTCCGCCCGGACATCCGGCCCCGCGCGATCGTGGTAGCTGGGTCCGGTGGCGCGGGCGGTTCGATGTTCGCGTGCGACGCGCTCGCCGCGATCTGCGGAAGCGGGTCGCCGGTCCAGGTGACCGGCACCTTCGGGTACCGGCTGCCCGGCTGGATCGGCGCGGCGGACCTGGTGATCGCGGTGTCCCGTTCCGGGCACACGGCCGAGGCAATCGCGCTGGCGGGCGAGGCCGCCCGGCGAGGCTGCCACCTGGTCGGCGTGGGCGCGCCCGGGTCGCCGTTGCAGGAGCTCGCGGCCCGCGCCCGGGGAACGTTCATCCCGGTGACCACGGTCGGCCCGGCCCGCGCGATGGCCTGGGCGCTGACCGTGCCGCTGCTTGTGACCGCGGCCAGGCTCGGCGTGGCGCGGATCGCCGATGAGGACTATGAGGAGGCGGCGGCCGTCATGGAGGACGTGTCCCACCAGTGTCGGCCGTCCAGCGAATCGTTCGTCAACCCGGCCAAGTCGCTGGCGCTCGACCTGGTCGGCCGCCTCCCGGTGATCTGGGGCGGGTCGGCGCTCGCGGCGGCGGCGGCGGGCAGGTTCGCCTCCCAGCTCGCCGCGAACGCCAAGTACCCGGCGGTGGTCGGCGTGCTGCCCGCCGCCGGGCACGACCAGGTGGCCGCGTTCGACGGGCCGTACGCGCCGGCGCCCGAGCCCGCCTTCCCCGCCGCCGAGGACTTCGGGTTCGGCGACGCGGAATTCGGCGAGTTCTCCGAGGCCGGCGACGACGAGCTTGGCCTGGACGGGCCGTCCATGGACGAGGCGCAGCTGCGGCTCGTGCTGCTCGCGGACGAGACGGGCGAGCACCCGATCGTGGAACGGACCAGGGTCGCCGCGGCAGCGCTCGCGCAGGCCCGCGGCATCGATGTGTCGGAGATCGCGATGGAGCGCGGCGGCCCGCTGCGTCGGCTGGCCGGGATGGTGCAGCTGATCGACTACGCCTCGGTATACCTCGGCATCGCCATCGGGATCGACCCGCTAGCCATCGCGGCGATCAAGGATCTGCGAGACCTGACCGGGCGCGAGTGAAGGCAGTCATCGCCGCGCTCGCGGCCAACCTGGGCATCGCGATCGCGAAGTTCGCCGCGTTCCTGCTGACCGGGTCGGCGTCGATGCTGGCCGAGTCGATGCACTCGGTGGCGGACACCGCCAACGAGGTGCTGCTGCTGATCGGCCGGGGCAAGTCGGGGCGGGCGCGCAACGAGCTGCACCCGTTCGGCTACGGCCGGGAGCGCTACTTCTACGCGTTTGTGGTGGCGGTGCTGCTGTTCACGGTTGGCTCGGTCTTCTCGGTCTACGACGGCGTGCACAAGATCCTGGCACCCGAGGCGGTCCGGTCGCCGGGCATCGCATTCGGGGTGCTCGCGGTCTGCGCGGTGCTTGAGGGGTTCTCGCTGCGGACCGCCATTCGCGAGGCCAGCGCCGAGCGCGCCGGGCGCAGTTGGCGCTCGTTCGTGCACGCTACCAAGTCGCCCGAGCTGCCGGTGGTGCTGATGGAGGACTCCGCAGCGCTGCTCGGCCTGCTGTTCGCGTTCCTCGGGGTACTGCTCTCGGTGCTGACCGGTTCCGGTGTCTGGGACGGGGTCGGGTCGGTCGGGGTGGGCATCCTGCTGGCGTGCGCGGCGTTCGTGGTCGGGTACGAGACCAAGTCCCTGCTGATCGGGGAGTCGGCGTCGTCGGAGGTAGCGGCCTCCATCGTGGCCGCGCTGGAGGACGAGGGCCGGGGGCTCCGCGTCATCCACCTGCGGACCTCGCACGTAGGCCCGGAGTCGCTGCTGGTGACGGCCAAGATCGCCGTCCCCGCGGCGATGCCGGCAGGCGCCCTGGTCTCCGAGATCGACGCGGCGGAAGAGCGCGTCCGGGCGGCGGTGCCGATCGCGGACACCATCTACCTAGAGCCCGACATCTACCGTCCGGACCAGGCGGACCCGACCGACCCGTCCGTCGCGGTGGTCCGACCAGCCGCCCCAGTTTCCCGCGCCGTCCCCGCCGCAAGCCCGCCGCTTAGCCCGATGCCCCGGCCCGATGCCTCAGCCGGAGGCCTCCAGCCGGTCTCTTAGGTGGCGCCGAGGGCGCGCAGGGCGCGCTCCTTTTCGAAGTCGAGGGCGCGGCCCGCGCCGGGACCGGCAGGCACGTGGCCGGTGCGGCGGCCGAGGTCGGCGACGGCCGCGCGGGCCGCCGGGTCGGCGAGCACGCGGAGCCCGAACGCCAGCGCGGCCGGGGTGATGTCGTACTGCTGCTCGATCCGCAGGGCGGTGGTGATCGCCGCCATGTCCTCGTCGGTAAACTGCCGGTGCGCCTGGCCGCGCCCGGTGGGCCGGTGCCGCAGCGGTGGCAGCAGCCCCAGATCCTCCCGGTAGCGGAGCATCCGGGGGGACATGCCGAGCCGCGCGGCGGCTTCCGTGATCCGCATATCCTTAATCTAACATTTTTTTGTCAAAAACCAAGTGGGTCGCGTGCGACGGGCCGGCCGGATGCCGTAGCGTCGAGATCGTCGCCGCGGGCGAGCCTCGCCCGCCGCGCACCCCGCAGCCGTCGCTGACGCATCAGGCGTCAATGGAGGAGTCAACGCGCATGAGCGCCGAACCGTACAAGGTCGCCGACATTCACCTGGCTGATTTTGGCCGCAAGGAGATCCAGCTCGCGGAGCACGAGATGCCTGGCCTGATGGCCACCCGAGCGGAGTACGCCGAATCCCAGCCGCTGCTCGGCGCGCGGATCACGGGCTCGCTGCACATGACCATCCAGACCGCCGTCCTGATCGAGACCCTGGTCGCGCTGGGCGCGCAGGTCCGCTGGGCGAGCTGCAACATCTTCTCCACCCAGGACCACGCCGCTGCCGCGATCGCGGTCGGCCCCGACGGCACCCCGGACGACCCCAAGGGCATCCCGGTCTTCGCCTGGAAGGGCGAGACGCTCGAGGAGTACTGGTGGTGCACCGAGCAGGCGCTGGCCTGGCCGGGCGGCGAGGTCCCGAACATGATCCTGGACGATGGCGGCGACGCCACCCTGTTCGTGCACAAGGGCGCCGAGTACGAGGCGGCCGGCGCGGTCCCGTCGCCGTCCTCGGGCGATAACGAGGAGTGGCTGGTCATCCTCGACCGGCTCCGCAACTCGCTGGCCGACTCGCCCGGCAAGTGGACCAAGGCCGTGCAGACGATCAAGGGCGTCACCGAGGAGACCACCACCGGCGTGCACCGGCTCTACGAGATGGCCAAGGCCGGCACGCTCAAGTTCCCGGCGATCAACGTCAACGACTCGGTGACCAAGTCCAAGTTCGACAACAAGTACGGCTGCCGGCACTCGCTGATCGACGGCATCAACCGCGGCACCGACGTCCTCATCGGCGGCAAGGTCGCGCTGGTCTGCGGGTACGGCGACGTGGGCAAGGGCTGCGCCGAGTCGCTGCGCGGCCAGGGCGCCCGGGTGATCGTCACCGAGGTCGACCCGATCTGCGCGCTGCAGGCGGCGATGGACGGCTACCAGGTCGCGGTACTCGAGGACGTCGTCGCCGCGGTGGACATCTTCGTCACGACCACCGGCAACAAGGACATCATCACGGCCGCCGACATGGCGCAGATGAAGCACCAGGCCATCGTCGGCAACATCGGCCACTTCGACAACGAGATCGACATGGCTGGCCTGGCGGCCCTGCCCGGTATCAAGCGGAACAACGTCAAGCCGCAGGTTGACGAGTGGGTCTTCCCCGACGGCCACACGATCATCGTGCTGTCCGAAGGCCGCCTGCTGAACCTGGGCAACGCGACCGGGCACCCGTCTTTCGTGATGTCCAACTCCTTCACCAACCAGGTCATGGCGCAGATCGAGATCTTCACCAAGCCCGAGGCGTACCCGATCGGCGTCTACACGCTGCCCAAGCACCTGGACGAGAAGGTCGCCCGGCTGCACCTGGACGCGCTCGGCGTCAAGCTGACCGTGCTGAGCAAGGAGCAGGCCGACTACATCGGCGTCCCGGTCGAGGGCCCGTACAAGCCGGACCACTACCGGTATTGATGATCTCCTTCAGTTGGTAGGCAGATGAATACCGACGCAACGCGCCGGTACCGGCCGGTCCCCGGGCTCGCGGAGCTCGGGGACGGCCGTATCAGCTATTCCCAGCGGTCCATGCCGCTGCTGTCGGCGCTCGCGGCGCGGTTCCGCGCGGAGCGCCCGTTCGACGGCCTGACCATCGCCGCCTGCCTGCACGTGACGGCGGAGACGGCGGTGCTCGTCCGCGCGCTGCGGTCAGGCGGCGCGTCCGTCCGGCTGGCGGCATCCAACCCGCTCTCCACGCAGGACGACATCGCGGCCGCGCTCATGGCCCGGGACGGTGTCGAGGTCTTCGCCAAGGCCGGAGTGGACCGGGACGCCTACTACGAGCACATCGAGCTCGCGCTCGGCGCCGACCGGGCCAGCGGCCCCGACCTGGTTCTCGACGACGGCGGTGACCTCGTGTCCACGCTGCACACGCGGGCGCAGCCGGCGATGCTCGGCCGGGTGCGCGGCGGGTGCGAGGGGACGACGACCGGCGTGCTCCGGCTGCGCCGGATGGCGGCCGACGGCACGCTCGCGTTCCCGGTGATCGCGGCCAGCGACACGCCCGTCACCCGGCTGGTGGACAACGGGCACGGCACCGCCCAGTCGGTCATCGACGGGCTGCTCCGCGCCAGCGGGGCCCTGCTGGCGGGCAAGACCGTGGTGGTGGCCGGGTTCGGCGCCTGCGGGGTCGGCATCGCCGAGTTCGCCCGCGCGCTCGGCGCGCGGGTGATGATCACCGAGGTCGACCCGGTGCGGGCGCTCGACGCGGTGCTGCGCGGGTTCCTGGTGCTGCCGCTGGCCGACGCCGCCCCGCTGGGCGAGGTGTTCATCACCGCGACCGGCTCGGCCGACGTGATCACCGGCGAGCACCTGGCGGTGATGCGGGACGGCGCCATCCTCGCCAACGCCGGCCACTTCGACGTGGAGATCGACGTGCGGGCGCTGGCGGCCATGGCGGTCCGGGTGGATCCCGACGTCCGCCCGCACGCCGACGCCTACGAGCTCGCCGACGGGCGCCGCCTGCTGCTACTGGCCGAGGGGCGCGTGGTCAACCTGGTCGCCGCCGAAGGCCATCCGCCCGAGGTGATGGACCTGGCGTTCGGCATCGAGGCGCTGACGCTGGCCTGGCTGGCGGGACAGGCGGAGCGGCTGCCCGCCGACGTTCACCCGGTGCCGCCGGACATCGACGCCGAGGCGGCCCGCATGGTCCTCGCGGCCCTGGGCACGAAGACCGATTCTCTCACCCCCGCCCAGCGGGCCTACCTGGCGAGCTGGCGGCTCGGCTCGTAACTAACGGCCTCCGGCGCGGAAACCTGACACGGAGTCGGCCGGCCAGGCTGGTCAGCCAGGGGAACTCCTGCGGGTCGGCCTCGGATGGGGTCAGGGCCAGCCAGCCGAGGAGCGCCAGCGGGTAGGCGTAGTAGCCGAACCGGGTGGACGGGTCCAGGGTGAACAGGGCCGCGTAGCCGACCGCGAGGCGGAACGCGGCATCGCGGACGTCGCGCGGCGGGCGCAGCAGAAGCCACGCGGCGAAAGCCACCACCGCGATCACCATCAGCGCCACCGCGGCCGTATGGCCGACGGGGCCGAGCTCGGCGATGAGGTGGCCGGGGAGCGGGCTCTGCGCAGGCGTCTTGTACTTGGTGGTGCCCAGCGGGTAGTCGATCAGGTTCTGCTTGACCGCGTTGACCGCGTCCGCGGTCGCCAGCGCGGCCGGCGCGGCGGCGGCGGCGAGGACGACGGTCAGCCCGATCGCGGAGGCGGTGAACCGGGCGGCCACACGCGGGGAGTGCCGTACCCACGCCATGACCGCGAGCACCGGGATCACCGCCCAGGCCGTGGTCTTCATGGCGCACGCCAGCGCGAGCACCAGGCCCGCCTGCACTAGCTTGCCCCGGTAGGCCAGGGCGAGCGTCAGGCAGGTGAGCGCGATGACCGGCGGGTCGGTGACGCCGACCGAGAGCGGGAACGCGATGACCGGCGAGACGGTTGCGACCGTGGTGAGCCAGACCAGGCGGCTCCGGCACTGACGGCAGTCCCGGATCCGGTGCGGTGAGACGACAGTGAAAGCCGCCGCGAGCGCCGTGATCGTGACCAGCGTCGTCCAGATCCTCGGGTCGCCGAGCACGCCGGTCAGCCCCGCCGAGCGGGGCAGGCCGAAGATCTCCATGAACGGAAGGTACGGATTGTAGGACGTCCAGCTCGTGAGCAGGCTGTGCGGCAGGTAGGGGGTGCCGTGCTTGAGCAGGTAGTTCGCCGACTGGCTGATGACGACGACTTCCCCGGTGGGGGCGGCCTTGGTAATCAGCCAGAGCAGCGGCGCGATCAGCGCCCCGCCGACGGCCGCGGCCAGCGGGACCACCCAGCTCCTGGTGACGAGCAGCAGGATCGTGGTCACCGCGTAGCCGCCGCAGGCCCAGGCGGCCCAGGTGCCGTCGGCGTGCCCGGTGAGGATCGTCACGCCCGCGTAGACCGTGAAGGCGGCGAACCACGCAGTCATCGCGCGTCGGCCGGGCAGGCCGAAATGCCCAGCCGGGGCCGCCTCGGCCGCATCCTGGTGTTCGTCCTCGCGGGCATCATGCGTCTGGAGCGACTGCCCCGTCGCCGGTGCGCCGTTAGCCCCCGGCACGGACTCGCTATCCATGATTACTCAGGTTACGTTCACCCCAGGATCAGCCGCGTCCGCCCGCGGAGGTACTTCTTGCGGCTGACGGCATCCGCCGAGTCCGTTGCGTGGCCGTGGCCGTCAAGGCAGCTTCCAGTCGACGGGCGCGGCGCCCTGCGATTCGAGCAGGCGGTTGGCCCGGCTGAACGGGCGCGTCCCGAAAAATCCGCTATTGGCGGACATGGGGCTGGGGTGCGCGGACTCGACGCGCGGCGTGTCGCCGAGCACCGGGGCCAGGTTCCTGGCGTCGCGGCCCCACAAGATGGCGACCAGCGGCTTATCGCGCCCGGCGAGGGCGCGGATGGCCTGCTCGGTGACCTCCTCCCAGCCTTTGCCGCGGTGGCTGCCCGGCTTGCCCGGCTCGACCGTCAGCACCCGGTTGAGCAGGAGCACGCCGCGCTCGGCCCAGGGGGTCAGATCGCCCGTCGCCGGAGCCGGGTACCCCAGGTCCTGTGAGTACTCGCGGAAGATGTTCACCAGCGAACCCGGGAGTCGCCTGACGCCCGGATCGACGGAGAAGCTGAGGCCGACCGGGTGGCCCGGCGTCGGGTAGGGATCCTGGCCGACGATCAGCACCCGCACGTCGTCGAATGGCTTCGTGAACGCGCGCAGCACGTTCTCCCCGGCGGGCAGGTACCGCTTGCCCTCGGCGATCTGCTCGCGCAGGAACGCGCCCATGCGCGCGATCTGATCGGCGACTGGTTCAAGGGCGTCGGCCCACCCTGCCTCGACGACCTTGCTCAACGGCTCAGGCACGAAAGAGACTCTAGCGCGCGGGAGGCGCCCGGCAGCACGACTGCCGTGCGCCTCGGCTGACTTACGGTCGGGTCGTTGATTTCGTTGATTACCGGTGATATGTCGGTGATATGTCGGTGATCAACTTCCCCCGTCGGTAGTCGCCGTGGCCTACCCCTATCGCGCCGCTTAGCCTGCGGGCCCCTGGCAGCCGGTAGCCTAATCACCGGTGATCAAGGTTGATTCTTCCAAGGCCAGCCGACGCGTTGGCCGACCGGAGGCCTCCGACGATGTGATTTCTTGGTAGTTTACAATAGTCGATATTCCGTAATTTTTGACGATCTGCTATAAACAAGTACAAGGCTTTAATTAAGTCATTTAGGTGTCAATGTCCGCATATGTCCAGATCTGCCGTCAGGTGGTTGCAGGGGGCCCGGCGCGGGCCGCTGGCCGGTCTCACCACTAGCGGGATGCGTGTTACGCGCGTGGCCGCGTACCGGCAAACGGGCTCCTCGGTTGTGCGGAGCTGGTAAAAAGGGGTTAACCTGCGCATGGTGGTGGGTCAAGCGGCGGGCAGGACCGTCTGCCGCCGTGAGCGCTCGCTTGGAGCAATACACATGGAACGATGGGGCCCATGAAGGGACGCGTGCTAGTCGTCGATGACGACGCAGCGCTGGCGGAGATGCTCGGCATCGTTCTCCGCGGTGAGGGGTTCGAGCCGACGTTCGTCGCCGACGGGGACAAGGCACTTGAGGCCTTCCGCGACACCCGGCCGGATCTGGTGCTGCTCGACCTGATGCTGCCCGGTACCGACGGCATCGACGTGTGCCGTCAGATCAGGGGCGAGTCGGGCGTGCCGATCGTCATGCTGACCGCCAAGACCGACACCGTGGACGTTGTCGTCGGGCTTGAGTCGGGCGCGGACGACTACATTCTCAAGCCGTTCAAGTCCAGGGAGCTCGTCGCCCGGATCAAGGCGCGGCTGCGCCGGACGGACGACCCGGCGCCGGAGATGCTGCAGATCGGCGACGTCGCCATCGACGTGGCGGGCCACTCGGTCAAGCGCAGCGGCGAGACGCTGAGCCTCACGCCGCTCGAGTTCGACCTGCTGGTCGCGCTCGCGCGCAAGCCGCGGCAGGTTTTCACCCGCGAGGTGCTGCTCGAGCAGGTCTGGGGCTACCGCCATGCGGCCGACACCCGGCTGGTGAACGTGCACGTGCAGCGGCTGCGGGCCAAGATTGAGAAGGACCCAGAGCACCCCGAGATCGTGGTCACGGTCCGCGGCGTGGGATACAAGGCGGGACCTGGCTGATCGGCGTATGGAGCGGTCTGCGGTTAACCCCGACGCGGTCGGCGCACCGCCCGCGCCGGTTCCCGTCGCGCCCGCGCCGCCTCGCCGCCGCCTCCGCCGCCTCCGCCGTCCGCATCCGCGCCCGCTCCGGCCCCGCTCGTGCTCACCACGGATTCGCAGCGAGAGCAGCGAGAGCAGCGGGACGTGCGCGAGGCGTGGGAAATGGCGCTGCGCCGGAAGAAGTGGGTGCGCTGGATCGTCAGCTGGCTACCGCACCGGGTAACGATCGGAGTCCGCTCGCTGCTGCGCCTGCAGCACCTCGTCGTGGCCAAGGTCAGGTACCGCTGGCACCGGTCACTGCAGCTGCGGGTGGTGGGGACCACGCTGGTGATCTCCGCCACGGTGATCGCGGTCCTAGGCTTCTTCCTCACCGAGCAGATCAACCAGGGCCTGGTGCTCAACGCGGAGAGCTCGGCCAGGACCCAGATGCTGGCCGGGCTGAACACCGCGCGCGGGCAGACCGGCCTGACCACCGAGCCGGCCAACGGGTCGGCCGCCTGGCAGTTCATGTTCAGTCTCGGCAACGTGCTCCAGCCGAGCAGCAGCGGCTCGACCAGGTACTACCTGGCGGTCGGCCTGAACGCCACGCTGGCGAGCAGGCCGGGGTACCCGCCGTTGGTGACCAGCGTGGAAGATCCCGCGGGCTCGCTGCCGCAGACGCTGCTCAACGAGGTTCAGGCCGAGCAGGCGGCCGCGGTACTCGACGGCAAGCCGGAAAGCCTGCTCTATTACGCCCCGACCACGCTCACGCTCGCCAGCGGGCAGGGCAAGGCGGCCATTGTCGTGGGCGCGCCGCTTGGCGACTGGTACCAGCTCTACTATTTCTTCCCGCTCGACAACGAGCAGCAGACACTGCAACTGGTCCAGACGACGCTGATCGGCGCCGGCATCGCGCTTGTCGCGCTCCTTGCGGCTATCGCCTCGCTGGTCACCAGGTGGGTGGTGCTGCCGGTCAGGCACGCGGCAAGGGCAGCGCAGCGGGTGGCGGCGGGCCGACTCGAGGAGCGGATGGCGGTCGGCGGCAAGGACGACCTCGGGTCGCTCGCCTCGTCCTTCAACGACATGGCCGCCAGCCTGCAGGAGAAGCTGCAGGAGCTTGAGGAGCTCTCCAAGACGCAGCGGCAGTTCGTCTCCGATGTCTCGCATGAGCTGAGAACGCCGATGACCACGATCAGGATGGCTGCGGAGATCCTGTTCGAGTCCAGGGAGCAGTTCGATCCCGCCTCGGCCCGCTCGGCCGAGCTGCTGCAGAGCCAGATCGAGCGGTTCGAGACCCTCCTCACCGATCTGCTCGAGATGAGCAGGCACGACGCGAACGTGGCCACGCTGGACGCCGAACTCGCGGACGTCTCCGACATCGTCCGCCGGAGCGCCGACGATGCGCAGCAGCTGGCGGAGCGCCGCGGCTGCCGCATCGAGTTCCGGCTGCCCGCCCAGGCATGCATGGCCGAGGTCGACCGCCGCCGGGTGGAGCGGATCATGCGCAACCTTCTGGTCAACGCGGTGGAGCACGGCGAGGGACGGGATGTCGTGGTGACCGTGGCGGGCGACCGGGACACGGTCGCGATCGCGGTGCGCGACCACGGCGTCGGGCTTTCTCCCGGCGAGGAGCAACTGGTCTTCGAGCGGTTCTGGCGCGCCGACCCCTCCCGGGCCCGCACGGTCGGCGGGACGGGGCTGGGCCTGGCCATATCCCTGGAGGACGCGCGGTTGCATGGCGGCTGGCTGCAGGCGTGGGGCGAGAGGGGGCGCGGCTCGGTGTTCCGGCTGACCGTGCCGAGGGAGGCGGGGCAGCCGCTTGCAGGCTCGCCGCTGCCGCTCGGCCCGGACGAGGCGGAGATCATCACCAGCGCCGTCACCGTTCTCGAAACCGACCTCAGCGGCGGCGGACGTGGCTAGCCGTGTCCGCGCGGCGCTGGCGGCGCTGGCGGCGCTGGCCGCCGCGCTGGCCGTCGCCGGCTGCGTGTCGGTGCCGAACGCGGGCCCGGTGCTTTCCTACCCGATGGCCCAGCAGACCAGCGGCCAGAACGGTCAGAACCTACAGGTCATAGCGGCGGGCCCGGGGAACAACTGGACGCCGGATGAGATCGTGACCGGGTTCCTGACCGCCGCCGCCGCCATCGGCGACCAGCAGCAGGTGGCGAAGGCGTACCTGACGCCCCAGGCGAGCAAGAGCTGGAACCCCTCCTGGAACGCGCTCGTCTACCAGAGCGGGCCCGATGTCCTGAGCCCGGTGTATCAGTCCCAGACGACGGGATCCCAGCGGGGCGGCAAGAGCGTCGCGAAGGGCGGCAAGCAGGCGCCGGAGCGGGCGACGGTCGTGGTCGAGTGGCAAGATCTCCGCGGGCCTGTCCGGGCAGGGTAGCTACGCGGTCCCGTCATCGTCCGAACCGGTCGGCCTGCCGGTCTTCGGGCTGGTGAAGATGGGCGGCCAGTGGCGGATCTCCAGCGCGCCGTCGGCTCTGCTGCTCACGCAGGGCCAGTTCGCGGACGACTACGAGCTGAGGAACCTGTACTTCTTCGATCCCAGCAACCTCCACCTAGTGCCTGACCCGGTGTACGTGCCGCTGCAGGCCACGACCACCAGCCTGATGAATGGTCTGGTGACTGACCTGATCTCGCCGCCGAGGGACTGGCTGGCCGGAGCGACCCAGACCGCCTTCCCGGCCGGCACGAAGAACGGCGGTGTCACGCTGTCGGGCGACACGGCCGTGGTTGACCTCGGTGGCGCGATTGCCACCGCCCCGAACCAGAAGACCCTGCTGGCCCAGGTGTCGGCGCAGCTGCTGTGGACGCTGATCGGCCCGGGCCAGGGCGACTCGCAGGTACAGTCGGTCGAGCTGTTCGTGAACGGCCAGCCGAAGTACCCGCCGGGCAATAGCCAGGGCATCCCCGTGCAGCACCAGTCCGAGGCGAGCTATCACCCCGCGACCGGTGCCAGCAGCGCGTTTTACTACCTCGACAGCGCGGGATACCTGTGCAGCCGCGACGGGGTGGACGGCAAGCAGGTGAAGATCGCCAAGATCGGCACTGGGTACTCGCAAATCGCCGTCTCCCCGGACGACAAATACCTGGCGGCCCTGCGCGGCGGATCTCTTTACATGGGGTCAGTCGACGGCCCGCTGGTGAAACGCCAGGGCTCCGGTTACACGTCGATCAGCTGGGACCCGACCGACAACCTGTGGACGACGACCGGCGGCCAGATTCTCACGTTCCGGGCCGGCCTGAGCCCCGGCAGCCCGCAGGCGACCGCCTACGTGCCGCCCCCCGGCGGGCCGGTCACCGCCGTCCGAGTTGCGCCGGACGGCGTGCGGGTGGCGCTCATCATCAACTCGGACGAGCTTGCCTTCGGCGCGATCGTCTGGCAGCAGGGATCGGGCCCCGGTCCTGCCGGGGTCGGGGTCGAACTCTCGCCGTTCAACGTCAGCGACCTTGCGGACGCCGGGTACACCGCGATGAGCTGGTACGGGCCGGACAACGTGATGACGCTCAGCGGCACCGGGACGACTCTGACGGAGTACCCGGTGAACGGCGGCCCGTCGACCTCGCAGCTGCTAGATCAGCCCGTCGACTCCATCACCGCCAGCTCGGGCCAGGCGCTCATCGCCGGGCTCGCCAAGGGCGGCATGATCCAGGCCCCCAATTGACCGGTGCATGGACGCCCGTTTCGGGGAAGGGCACCTCTCCCACCTACCCCGGCTGAAACTTTGTTACCTACCCAGGCTGAACGGCGAAAGAACCTCCCAGGTGAAACGTTACGCCGTATGGCCTATGTGACGTTCGGCCATTAATGTCCCTCCTGACATTTCGGCTCGGGAGGACTACCGTTCACCTATGGCACTCGCCCGGGTCCGTGGTTGCGCCGGGCAGGCCCTCGGTGCGGTAGCCGCACTCGCAGGGCCCATCAGGCAAGCCGACGCCAGCCGCAGGCAAAACGGCCCACGTAAGACGACTTCTCGTCGATCGATCACGGTGCGGCTTAGTAGTAAGTCCTGCCCCGCCGGGAGATACAGAGTCCCCCGACCCGGGAGAAGGGCAGTAGTGGCCATGGAAGGCCGCGAACCTCTCAGCAGGCGGATGTGGGGTCGAAGACCAGGTCGGCCGGGCGAGTGTCTACTCCCGCTTTATCTAACGCCGTAGGAGGATCGAGATGGAAATCACCTTCAAGGGCAGGCGAACCAGTGTCCCCGAGCGCTTCCGCCGACACGCTAGCGCCAAGCTGGCCAAGCTCGAGAAGCTCGATCACAATGCAATTCGGGTCGACGTGGAGGTATCGACCGAGCGGAACCCGAGGCAGGCCGACCGGAGCGAACGCGTTGAGCTCACGGTCAGGTCGCGCGGGCCTGCCATCAGGGCCGAGGCGGCCGCCGACGACCGGTACGCGGCCCTCGACCTCGCGTTCACCAAGCTCGAAGGGCGGCTGCGCAAGGCGTCGGAGCGCCGCAAGGTCCGCCATGGCGACCTGACCGTACGGTCCACCGACGCGCTGGCGGCGGTGGCCGCCGCGCCCGCCGGAGCGGGCGCGATGGCCGCGGGCGCGGCCACGCTCGCCGACGCCGCCATCCCGGCCGTCCCCGCCCCGATGCCGCGGCCGTGCTCAAGGGGATGCCAGCCGGGCGGAAGGCGAACGGCCGGCCCGGCAGCCGGGCCAATGGGCGTCGCCGCGGTGAGACGGTGGTCCCACTGCCGTCGCTGCCTGAGGACGACTACGAGGGCGGCTTCAGCGACCGGGACTTCGTCGGCTTCCGCGACGAGGCCGAGGCCGAGGAGGCCGTCTCCGGCCTGCTGCCGATCCAGATGGAGGGTGACGGCCCGCTGGTGGTGCGGGAGAAGTTCCACGCCTCGCACTCGATGACGATCGACCAGGCGCTGTTCGAGATGGAACTGGTCGGCCACGCCTTCTACGCCTACCACGACAGCGACTGCGGCGCGTTCAGCGTGGTCTACCGCCGCTGCGGCTACGACTACGGCGTCATCCGCCTCGTCGCTGAATAGCTGAATAGAAAAATAGATGGAGAAGAGACGACACGCGCGTACCGCCCTGGTAGTACCAGGGCGGTACGCGTAGGTTTAGTTACATGTCCTATCCTGTGCGTGAACTGCGAACGCAGCGGAAGGAGCGGCCGTGACCGATAGGTCCCTTACGGCCAGTAAGACGGCGAACGCAAAACCCCTGGGCAGCGTGAGCCTCCCTGCCGCTCCGACCGTGCCAGCCGCGAAGGCAGCGGGTCGGCTGACTCCGGACACTGACGCGGTAGCCGGCGGCGACCCGATCCGGGTGCTGATCGCTGACGACCATGCCCTTTTCCGCCGGGGCCTGGAGATGGTCCTCGGCGAGGAATGCCGGCATCGAGCTTGTCGGTCAGGCCTCCGACGGCGCGGAGGCGGTGCAACTGGCGGGCGAGGCGCTGCCCGACGTGGTGCTGATGGACATCCGGATGCCGAAGATCACCGGCTCGAGGGCCGCCCGTCAGATCAAAGAGGTCGCCCCGTCGGCCAAGATGGTCAGCTGACAATCAGTGACGAGGAGGAGGACCTCTTCGAGGCGATCAGATCGGGAGCGAGCGGCTACCTGCTCAAGGACAT